>NZ_JBNYXG010000016.1:0-1281 GCF_050880345.1 Nocardioides sp. GXQ0305 | reverse complement strand
TGTGGGCTCAACCTTGAGTGCAACGCCTTGACATGATCGAGGTGTTGCAGATGGCTCGTCCTCCGTGGCCGTGTGAGGTGCAGAAGGCCTTCTGGCGGTGTGTGGCGGCCGGGGCGTCGACGGAGAGCGCGGCAGTTGCGGTCGGCGTGTCGCGAGCTGTGGCCTATCGCTGGTTCGCAGCATCGGGCGGTGTGATGCCTGCCCGCGAGATTCGCGCGTCCTTATCGGCGTCGTCGTGCTCCCACGGCCGACGACTCGGCCCCGCCGATCGGGAGGAGATCGCCCATCTGAAGAGGTTGGGCAGGTCGGTGACCCAGATCGCCGAGGCGGTCGGGTTCCACGAGGCCACCGTCTGCCGCGAGTTGCGCCGCAACACCAGCGGCGACCGCTACCGGGCCACCACCGCGCAGACCCTCGCGGACACGCGGGCGCGTCGATCCAAGCCGGCCAAGCTCGCTTCCCACGCCCGGTTGCGGGCCGAGGTGGAGCGGCGGCTGGAGCACAATGAGAGCCCCGAGCAGATCGCGAATCGGCTGCCGCTGGACTTTCCCGACGACCCGGAGATGCGTGTGTCGCACGAGACGATCTACACCTCGATCTTCGTCCAGGGCCGCGGCGCGCTGCGCCGTGACCTGGCCGGTCACCTCCGCACCGGGCGTGCGATGCGCAAGCCCCGCGCCCAGGCCCGTGCCCGCCGGGAGGCCGAGTGGCACGGGAGCCCGCTGCGCAATGTGATCTCGATCAGCGAACGCCCCGCCGAGGTCGAGGACCGGGCGGTGCCCGGCCACTGGGAAGGCGACCTGATCATCGGCGCTGGCAGCGCCTCGGCGATCGGCACGGTGGTCGAACGCGCCACCGGGTTCTTGCTGCTGTTGCACCTGCCCGGCGATCACACCGCGGTGACCATGCAGACCGCGATCTGCGAGCAGATGGCTCGACTGCCCGACACCCTGCGCCAGACGTTGACCTGGGACCGGGGCAGCGAGATGACCAACCACGCCCAGATCGCCGAGGCCACCGGCCTGACCATCTACTTCGCCGACCCGGCCTCACCGTGGCAGCGCGGCAGCAACGAGAACACCAACGGGCTCCTGCGCCAGTACTTCCCCAAGGGCACCGACCTGTCCCTATGGGGCCCCGGCTTCCTCGAGCAGGTCGCCCTGGAGATGAACAACCGACCACGCAAACGCCTCGGCTGGCGCACACCCGCCGAAGCGCTCGACGCGCTACTGTCCGAACACGACAACCCACCCGGTGTTGCACTCACCGGTTGAATCCACC
>NZ_JBNYXG010000015.1:0-1317 GCF_050880345.1 Nocardioides sp. GXQ0305 | reverse complement strand
GTGTTCGACTTCACGAGATAGTTGGCACCTGTCCCGCGACATGGTTGGCACCTAGCCATGGCGGAGGTGCCGGATGTCGCTCGCGGAGCTCGTCATCGTGTCGGTCAAGGTCGAGGGCCGTTCCAAGAGTGAGGTCGCCCGGGACTACCGGATCTCCCGCTACTGGGTCCAACAGCTGGTCAGACGCTACGAGGCCGAGGGCGAGGCCGCGTTCACACCGCGGTCACGAAGACCGCTGACCAATCCGCGGGCGATCAGCCTGGATCTGGAGGACTGGATCGTCCGGTTGCGCAAAGAGCTGTCCAAGAAGGGCCTGGACGCCGGCGCGGAAACGATCCGCACACATCTGCAGACCGCCGGTGCCCAGCGGGTGCCGTCGACCTCGACGATCTGGCGGGTGCTGACCCGTCGCGGGTTCGTCACCCCACAACCCAGGAAGCGACCCAAGGGCGCCGGACGACGGTTCGCTGCCGAGCAGCCCAACGAACGCTGGCAGGCCGACACCACCCACTGGCAGCTGGCCGACGGCAGTGGGGTGGAGATCCTCAACATCGTCGACGACCACTCCCGACTGGACCTGCTGTCCAAAGCCAGACCGACCACCACCGGCGCCGACGTGGTGGCCGGCTTCCGGACCGCATTCGGTCGCTACGGCATCCCCGCCAGCGTGCTCACCGACAACGGCGCGGTCTTCACCGGCAAACCCCGCGGTGGTGGCCGGGTCGCCCTCGAGATGGAGCTGGACCTGCTCGGCGTCCGGTTCCACCACTCCCGGCCCTACCACCCGCAGACCTGCGGGAAGGTCGAGCGGTTCCACCAGACCCAGAAGAAGTGGCTCGCCGCCCAGCCGGCCCCGGCGACCCTGGCCGACCTGCAACGCCAGCTCGACCGGTTCCGCCGCTACTACAACACCCTCCGGCCCCACCGCGCCGTGGGCCGCAGGCCACCCGAGCAGGCCTACCAGGCCCGACCCAAAGCGACCCCGGCCAAGCCCGCGATCCCCGTGCACTACCGGGTCCGCCGCGACAAGACCGACAGCGTCGGCGTCGTGACGCTGCGCTACAACAGTCAGCTACGCCACCTCGGCCTGGGCCGCGAGCACGCCCGCAAACGCGTACTGATCCTCGTCGCCGACCGCTACGTCCGCGCCGTCGACGCCGAGACCGGCGAACTCCTGCGGGAACTCAGCATCGACCCCACCAAGGACTACCAGCCACTCGGCCGACCACCCGGACCACCCAAAGGCCGACGCCTCAAGAAGCCCTGAAATGCAACGATGTCCCGCAACACCTGCCAACGGTGTCGCGGGACATCGCA
>NZ_JBNYXG010000014.1:0-1395 GCF_050880345.1 Nocardioides sp. GXQ0305 | reverse complement strand
GGGGCGGGGTCAATCTCGGGGTGGTGGCCGGCGGTCGACGGAGACGTCGCGGGTGCCGGTGTGGTCGCGGAGGTACTGGTGGCCGTGCGGGCTGGTCCACAGGTAGGTCCCGGGCTCGATCGCGGTGTAAGTCCAAGAGCCGTGGGTCTTGAGCCGGTGGTGGGTGCGGCACAGCGGCGCCAGCCGACAGGTGCAGGTCTGCCCGGGCGGGCCGCCGGGGTCGTAGGGCCTCACGTGGTCGGTGTCGCAGCCGTGCCCGTTGGGTCGGAGTCGCCGGGCGGGGCGGGTGCAGTGGGGGAACACGCAGGCGTGGTCCCGCAGCGCGACCTGCTCGGCGATCCGGTCGGGGACCTCGTAGGCATCGACGTGCACGTGGTCGGCCAGGTCGATCACCGGCTTCACCACCAGGTCGGTGTCGGGGTGGCCGCACCACTCGCGGATGGTCTCGACGGTGACCGGGGACCTCGTGTTCTCGCACCGCCCGACACCTTCCCCGCCGGTCAGGGCGGCCTCGGTGAGGTGGAGGTGGAGCACCGTCTTGCGCACCGGGGGTTTCGAGGCTCGCTGCGCTCGCACCTCAACCTCCGGGACCAGGTCGAGGGTGAGCTGGCGGCGGGCGAGCTCGCCGGCGGCCAGGGAGCGGCGTACGTCCAGCGACTCCGCGCAGCCGAGGTCGGCCAGCTGGCCGGCGATGCCGCGGATCGCGTCGTCCAGGTCCAGGGCGTCGGCCAGGTCCAGCTCCCCGGAGACCAGGCTGGTGCCGGCGAAGGAGACCTGGTCGTGGTCGATGTCGAACCGCCGTGAATCCGAGGCGCGACGGCGTTCGGCCTCCGCGGTCTCGGGCATGCACCGGGCCACTGCTTCGTCGACCAGCCGGTCCAGCTGGGCCGGACGGATCCGGCCCGCGACCGGCGCGACGTGGGTGTCCACGAACGCCGCCGCCTCGACGTTGAGAGCACGGCCGATGGTCTGGTCGGCGACCCGGCGGGCCTTCCACGGCGCCAGCGCACCGGTCGTCACCCGACCCCAGAGTCGCGGGAGGCGGTAGCGCAGCTCCAGGGCGTGGCCCAGGTAGTACTTCCCCGCCTCGGTCCCCAGACCGACCGCGGCGGCGAACTCCGCCACGCAGAACTCCGCCACCAGCGGCGCCCCCGGACCGGCCAGCCCGACCGGCGCCTCACCGCCACCGCGGAGCCGGTAGGACTCCGCGTCATCGACGGTCTCGGCCGGATGGATGACCGCCCACTGCACCGCCAGCTCCAGCAGCTCGGCCTCGGCCCGATCCGCCACCGCCCGCCGGGACCGGGCCGCCGCCAGCACCCCGGACGCGGTGTCCGGAAGCTCGACGGGAGCGGTGGTGGTCATGGACCCATTCAAGCCGCCACCACTGACACT
>NZ_JBNYXG010000013.1:0-5226 GCF_050880345.1 Nocardioides sp. GXQ0305 | reverse complement strand
TTTTTGTAGGTTTTCTACGGAGAGTTTGATCCTGGCTCAGGACGAACGCTGGCGGCGTGCTTAACACATGCAAGTCGAGCGGAAAGGCCACTTCGGTGGTACTCGAGCGGCGAACGGGTGAGTAACACGTGAGTAATCTGCCCTTCACTTTGGGATAACCCCCGGAAACGGGAGCTAATACCGGATACGACCACTCCACGCATGTGGTGGTGGTGGAAACTTTTTTGGGTGGGGGATGTGCTCGCGGCCTATCAGCTTGTTGGTGGGGTAATGGCCTACCAAGGCTTTGACGGGTAGCCGGCCTGAGAGGGTGACCGGCCACACTGGGACTGAGACACGGCCCAGACTCCTACGGGAGGCAGCAGTGGGGAATATTGGACAATGGGCGGAAGCCTGATCCAGCAACGCCGCGTGAGGGATGACGGCCTTCGGGTTGTAAACCTCTTTCAGCACCGACGAAGCGTGAGTGACGGTAGGTGCAGAAGAAGGACCGGCCAACTACGTGCCAGCAGCCGCGGTAATACGTAGGGTCCGAGCGTTGTCCGGAATTATTGGGCGTAAAGGGCTCGTAGGCGGTTTGTCGCGTCGGGAGTGAAAACCGGGTGCTTAACACCTGGCTTGCTTTCGATACGGGCAGACTGGAGGTATGCAGGGGAGAACGGAATTCCTGGTGTAGCGGTGAAATGCGCAGATATCAGGAGGAACACCGGTGGCGAAGGCGGTTCTCTGGGCATGACCTGACGCTGAGGAGCGAAAGTGTGGGGAGCGAACAGGATTAGATACCCTGGTAGTCCACACCGTAAACGTTGGGCGCTAGGTGTGGGATCCATTCCACGGGTTCCGTGCCGTAGCTAACGCATTAAGCGCCCCGCCTGGGGAGTACGGCCGCAAGGCTAAAACTCAAAGGAATTGACGGGGGCCCGCACAAGCGGCGGAGCATGCGGATTAATTCGATGCAACGCGAAGAACCTTACCTGGGTTTGACATACACCGGAAAGCTGCAGAGATGTGGCCCCTTTTTGTCGGTGTACAGGTGGTGCATGGCTGTCGTCAGCTCGTGTCGTGAGATGTTGGGTTAAGTCCCGCAACGAGCGCAACCCTCGTTCCATGTTGCCAGCACGCCCTTCGGGGTGGTGGGGACTCATGGGAGACTGCCGGGGTCAACTCGGAGGAAGGTGGGGATGACGTCAAGTCATCATGCCCCTTATGTCCAGGGCTTCACGCATGCTACAATGGCCGGTACAGAGGGCTGCGATGCCGCGAGGCGGAGCGAATCCCTAAAAGCCGGTCTCAGTTCGGATTGGGGTCTGCAACTCGACCCCATGAAGTCGGAGTCGCTAGTAATCGCAGATCAGCAACGCTGCGGTGAATACGTTCCCGGGCCTTGTACACACCGCCCGTCACGTCACGAAAGTCGGCAACACCCGAAGCCGGTGGCCCAACCCTTGTGGGGGGAGCCGTCGAAGGTGGGGCTGGCGATTGGGACGAAGTCGTAACAAGGTAGCCGTACCGGAAGGTGCGGCTGGATCACCTCCTTTCTAAGGAGCACGCACCCGTGCCTGCCGGCGAGTGTCCGGTGGGGTTGGTGGTGTTCGCTAGTGGAATCATCGACACCCCACACCAGTGTTCTGGTGTGGGGGTTGGCGCACTGTTGGGGTTCTGAGGCATCAGGTGTTGCCTGGTGGCTTGGTTCCCGGCCATGGCCTGCTGGTCCCTGTGGGGGTGGTGGGTGTGGTGTGGGGTTGTTGTTTGAGATCTGGATAGTGGACGCGAGCATCTTTTGTAGTGATTGTTTTGTTGGTTTGTGAGACAAGCTATGAAGGGCGCATGGTGGATGCCTTGGCATCGAGAGCCGATGAAGGACGTTGGAGCCTGCGATAAGCCCTGGGGAGTTGGCAACCGAGCTGTGATCCGGGGGTGTCCGAATGGGGAAACCCAGCACGAGTCATGTCGTGTTACCCGCATCTGAATCAAATAGGGTGTGTGGAGGGAACGTGGGGAAGTGAAACATCTCAGTACCCATAGGAAGAGA
Organism: Nocardioides sp. GXQ0305; assembly: GCF_050880345.1. Classification (NCBI taxonomy): domain Bacteria; kingdom Bacillati; phylum Actinomycetota; class Actinomycetes; order Propionibacteriales; family Nocardioidaceae; genus Nocardioides; species Nocardioides sp. GXQ0305. The sequence continues at coordinate 3,194 of NZ_JBNYXG010000013.1, read as the reverse complement.
AAACAATTGTGATTCCGAGAGTAGTGGCGAGCGAAATCGGAGGAGGCTAAACCTCATGCATGTATGAACCCGGCAGGGGTTGTGTGTGGGGGGTTGTGGGAGCGTTCGGGGGAGTCTGCCGGCTCCTCGCGCAGTGAGAAAACGCGTGTGAAGCTGAAGTCCCTTGGAAGGGGGCGCCGGAGAGGGTGAGAGTCCCGTAGGTGTAAGTGCGTGTCTGTGGAGCGTTTTCCCAAGTAGTACGGAACTCCTGAAATTCCGTGTGAATCTGGCGGGACCACCCGTTAAGCCTAAATACTCCTCGATGACCGATAGCGGACCAGTACCGTGAGGGAAAGGTGAAAAGTACCCCTGGCGGGGAGTGAAATAGTACCTGAAACCGTGCGCCTACAATCCGTCAGAGCCTGTGCATCCCTTTGGTGGGGTGGTGGGTGATGGCGTGCCTTTTGAAGAATGAGCCTGCGAGTTTGCGGTGTGTTGCGAGGTTAACCCGTGTGGGGTAGCCGTAGCGAAAGCGAGTCCGAACAGGGCGGTTGAGTAGCACGCTCAAGACCCGAAGCGAAGTGATCTATCCATGGGCAGGTTGAAGCGTCGGTAAGACGACGTGGAGGACCGAACCCACTTAGGTTGAAAACTGAGGGGATGACCTGTGGATAGGGGTGAAAGGCCAATCAAACTTCGTGATAGCTGGTTCTCCCCGAAATGCATTTAGGTGCAGCGTTGCGTGTTTCTTGCCGGAGGTAGAGCACTGGATAGCCGATGGGCCCGACCAGGTTACTGACGTTAGCCAAACTCCGAATGCCGGTAAGTGAGAGCGCAGCAGTGAGACGGCGGGGGATAAGCTTCGTCGTCGAGAGGGAAACAGCCCAGACCATCAGCTAAGGCCCCTAAGCGGTGACTAAGTGGAAAAGGATGTGGAGTCGCAGTGACAACCAGGAGGTTGGCTTGGAAGCAGCCACCCTTGAAAGAGTGCGTAATAGCTCACTGGTCAAGTGATTCCGCGCCGACAATGTAGCGGGGCTCAAGTCATCCGCCGAAGCTATGGCATTCACACGCGTACCCAAGCCCCTGCCTGCGTGGTGGGGGTTCAGGGGTGTGGATGGGTAGGGGAGCGTCGTGCCGGCAGTGAAGCCACCGGGTGACCGAGTGGTGGAGGCGGCACGAGTGAGAATGCAGGCATGAGTAGCGAATCACGGGTGAGAAACCCGTGCGCCGAATGATCAAGGGTTCCAGGGTCAAGCTAATCTGCCCTGGGTAAGTCGGGACCTAAGGCGAGGCCGACAGGCGTAGTCGATGGACAACGGGTTGATATTCCCGTACCGGCAACGTAGCGCCCATGACGAGCCCGGTGATGCTAACCACCCAAAGCACTCCCATCAGTCCACCTTCGGGTGGGCAGGGGGGTGTGGAGCGTGGGACCCGATCCGGTAGTAGTCAAGCGATGGGGTGACGCAGGAGGGTAGCCCAACCACAGCGATGGTCGACTGTGGGCAAGCGTGTAGCACGAGTTCCAGGCAAATCCGGGACTCTCCCCGTGAGGGGGGTGTGAGACGTGACGCGGAGACCTGATGGTCGAAGTGGGTGATCCCATGCTGTCGAGAAAAACCTCTAGCGAGCTATGCGCCGCCCGTACCCCAAACCGACTCAGGTGATCAGGTAGAGAATACCGAGGCGATCGAGCGAACCATGGTTAAGGAACTCGGCAAAATGCCCCCGTAACTTCGGGAGAAGGGGGACCCGAACCGTCAACCCGACCAGCTTGTCTGGGCTGGGGGAAGCGGGGAGGGTCGCAGAGACCAGGCCCAAGCGACTGTTTACTAAAAACACAGGTCCGTGCGAAGTTGTAAGACGATGTATACGGACTGACTCCTGCCCGGTGCTGGAAGGTTAAGAGGACGAGTCAACACCTTCGGGTGTGAAGCTCAGAATTTAAGCCCCAGTAAACGGCGGTGGTAACTATAACCATCCTAAGGTAGCGAAATTCCTTGTCGGGTAAGTTCCGACCTGCACGAATGGAGTAACGACTTGGGCGCTGTCTCAACCATGGACTCGGCGAAATTGCACTACGAGTAAAGATGCTCGTTACGCGCGGCAGGACGGAAAGACCCCGGGACCTTTACTACAGTTTGGTATTGGTGTTTGGTTCGGCTTGTGTAGGATAGGTGGGAGACTGTGAAGGCCCGACGCCAGTTGGGTTGGAGTCAACGTTGAAATACCACTCTGGTCGTACTAGATGTCTAACCTCGGGCCATGATCTGGTCCAGGGACAGTGCCTGATGGGTAGTTTAACTGGGGCGGTTGCCTCCCAAAGAGTAACGGAGGCGCTCAAAGGTTCCCTCAGCCTGGTTGGCAATCAGGTGGCGAGTGTAAGTGCACAAGGGAGCTTGACTGTGAGACAGACATGTCGAGCAGGGACGAAAGTCGGAACTAGTGATCCGGCCACGGCATGTGGAAGCGTGGTCGCTCAACGGATAAAAGGTACCCCGGGGATAACAGGCTGATCTTCCCCAAGAGTCCATATCGACGGGATGGTTTGGCACCTCGATGTCGGCTCGTCGCATCCTGGGGCTGGAGTAGGTCCCAAGGGTTGGGCTGTTCGCCCATTAAAGCGGCACGCGAGCTGGGTTTAGAACGTCGTGAGACAGTTCGGTCCCTATCCGCCGCGCGCGCAGGAAACTTGAGAAAGGCTGTCCCTAGTACGAGAGGACCGGGATGGACGAACCTCTGGTGTGCCAGTTGTCCCGCCAGGGGCACCGCTGGTTAGCTACGTTCGGAAGTGATAACCGCTGAATGCATCTAAGCGGGAAGCACGTTTCAAGATGAGGTTTCCCAACCCCGCGAGGGAGTAAGGCCCCCACCAGAACAGTGGGTCGATAGGCCGGAGGTGTACAGCAGCAATGCCCAGCCGACCGGTACTAATAGGCCGAGGGCTTGTCCCACACACCACCAAAACACTCACCACACAGCGGCCAGTGTTTTGATGCTGCGCACGATGTTCGCGTCCACTACCCAGATCCCGACCAACAAACCCACCACAGGGCTTGTACCGCTCACAACACAAGAGCAAGGGTCGAAAGAGTTACGGCGGCCATAGCGAACGGGAAACACCCGGACCCATACCGAACCCGGAAGTTAAGCCGATCAGCGCCGATGGTACTGCAACCGACAGGCTGTGGGAGAGTAGGACGCCGCCGGAC
>NZ_JBNYXG010000012.1:0-24203 GCF_050880345.1 Nocardioides sp. GXQ0305 | reverse complement strand
ACATCCGGCACCTCCGCCATGGCTAGGTGCCAACCATGTCGCGGGACAGGTGCCAACTATCTCGTGAAGTCGAACACTGTCAGCCCGACCGAAGAAGCCGCCTCTGACCTGCGAAGACGCGGGTCGGAGGCGGACCCGGTCCGTCGTGGCGCCGTGGTCGTACACCCGGGGTGATCCCGACCCAGGACCGTGCGGGGGATCATGATGGCCCATGACCGAGACCGACGTGGCCTGGCTGGGCACGACCGTGCTCGTGTGGGCCCACCCCGACGACGAGACCTACCTGAGCGGCGGGCTCGCGGTGACGCTGAGGGATGCGGGACACCGGGTCGTGGCCGTCACCGCGACGCGCGGCGAAGCCGGTGGACCGAACACGACTCCGGAAGCTCGCGCGGAGACGGCGAGGACTCGCACGGCGGAGCTCGACAAGGCGTTGAGAGTGCTCGGCATCAGCGAGCACCTCTGGCTGGACTACGAGGACGGCCGGTGTGCCGAGGCGGACCCCGAACCGGCCGTCAGGCGCCTCGTGCGGTTGCTCGAGGAGGTGAGGCCCGACACGGTCGTGACGTTCGGCCCGGACGGGTTCACGGGTCACCCTGACCACCGCACCGTGAGTCGGTGGGTGGATCTGGCGGTGACGCGATGTGACCGTGCACCCCGGTTGCTCCACGCCGTTGTCACCGAGCAGGACCGCATCGACCCACAGCTGGACAACGACTTCGGGGTCTTCGAGCTCGGCCGGCCTCGCATCTGCGATCCGGCCGAGGTGGCGCTGCGCCTGCCGCTGGACCCCGACGCGCTGCGCCGCAAGGTGTCGGCGCTGGAGGCACAGGTGTCGCAGACTGCCGGGCTGATCGCCGCGGTGGGCATCGACCGGTTCACGGCCTGGGTGGCCGTCGAGGTGTTCGCCGATCCTGCCAGTCCACGGCGCTGAGCAGGCGGTGCCCGCGCGGGTCAGGGGCCTCGGTCGGCCTGGTCCTGGGCGCGGAACTCGGCCAGCATCCGCTGCTCGGCGTCGCGTCGGGGGAACAGGGTGGCCACGATGACGGCACCCAGGAGCACCGCCACGAGACCCGCGGTGTAGGCCCACTGGTCGCCCTCGAGGAACGAGGACTTGGCGGCCGCGATGATCTGGTCCGAGTACTTGGGGTGCTGCTCGGCCAGCGCCGCGGCGCTCGAGAACGACTTCTGCAACGTCGCCTCCGTCGCGTCGGTGACGTTGGCGGAGGAGTCGGCCTTGGAGGTCATCGCGGACGCGTAGCCTGCGGTGAGGAGGGCGCCGAGGATCGACTGCATGATCGCGCCACCGAGGTCGCGCTGCAGGTCGGCGGTGCCGGACGCCATCCCGGCCCGTGCCACGGGCACCGAGCCGGTGAGGGAGTGGGAGGCCGGCGTACCGGCGAAACCCACCCCGGCGCCGATCAGCGCGTAGCCGAGCCCCACTCTCCAGTAGGACGCCGACTCGTCCCAGAGGAGCAGCATCACCAGGAAGCTCAGGAAGCAGAACACGTAGCCGAGGAGCAGGGTGAACCGGGCTCCGTGCGACTCGACCAGGCTCGCCGACCGCGGCGCGACGAGCACCATCAGGACGACCGCGGGCAGGATCGACATGCCGGCCTCGAGAGGCGAGTACCCGAGGACGTTCTGCAGGTACTGCTGGCCGACGAACATCGCGGCCATCAGGGTGCCGAAGACGATGATCCCGGCGAGGGCCGCGACCCAGAAGGTACGACGACCCGCGATGTCCAGGTCGTACAGGGGGTTGGGGGCGCGGCGCTGCCGGACCACGAAGACGAGGCCGGCGGCCACCGCGATCAGGACCAGGACGGCCACCGCCGTCCCGGCGTTCGGGACCGCGGCGAAGTTGATGCCGAGCACGAGGGCCGCGATCAGCACCACGGACAGCAGGCCGCCGAGGTTGTCCACCGGCTCGGGGGACTCGTGGACGTGGGCGGGGACGAGGAACCAGGCCATGACGAGGGCGACCAGGGCCAGCGGCAGGGTGACGAGGAAGACCGAACCCCACCAGAAGTGCTCGAGGAGGAACCCCGACAGCAGCGGGCCCAGGGACGAGATGGCACCACCGAGGGCGGACCAGAGGGCGATGGCGCGGGTCCGGCCGGGGCCCGACCACAGGGCGGTGATCAGGGCGAGGGTCGTGGGGTAGGCCATGCCCGCCGAGAGGCCCCCGATGACCCTCGCCACGATGAGCACCTGCTCGTTGGGTGCGTACGCCGCCAGCAGGCAGGCCGGGACGGACAGGATCACGCCGAGCAGCAGCAGCAGCTTGCGGCCGTACCGGTCGCCCAGCGCCCCGAGGTAGAGCACGGAGGCCGCGAGGCCCAGTGAGTACCCGACCGCGATCAGGTTGAGCGAGGTCTGGGAGGCGTCGAAGGCCTTCCCGATGTCGGGGAGCGCGACGTTGGCGACGGCGAGGTTGAGGTTGGCGACCGCCGCCACCAGGATCAGCGTCAGCAGCACCAGCCCCGCGCGCTGGGGTGCGGCGTCGGCCTCCGGTGCCGGCGCCGCCGCACCCTCGGTGCTCGTGGGCATGATCAGCCGGGGGTCACGCCAGAGCCTTCGCCTTCAGCGACTCGTACTCGTCCTGGGTGATGTTGCCGGCGTCCAGGAGGGCCTTCGCGTCGGCGATCTGCTCCGCAGGGCTCTTCGCACCACCGGCGACCTGCTTGATGTAGTCGTCCTGCTGCGCCTTGACCTGCGCGGCTGCGGCGGCCTGCCGCTCGGACATGCTGCGGCCCCGGGCGATCAGGTAGATGATCGCTCCGAGCCACGGCACGAGGATGAGCAGGATGGCCCAGCCGGCCTTGCCCCAGCCGCTCAGCGTGTGGTCGCTGAACAGGTCGAACAGGCAGCGGAACCAGACCATCAGGGCCGCGACCCAGATGAAGAACCAGAAGCTCCACAGGAGCACGTCCCAGAAGTCGGTGCTGAGAGAGTCCATGTCCACGGTCATTCCCTTTCGTCGGTGTGAGGAAGCGGTGCCGGGTCACCCGGCGTCGTCGGCCGCCCAGCGCTTGGCGGCCTCCAGGTCGGCGAGGGGGAACGCTCGCGCCTGGCCCGGCCACAGGATGCTGAACATCTTGATCGCCGGGCCTGCCCAGCGGGCGTCGGTCACGACCGCGATCCGCGCGAAGGCCGCCGGGTGGCGCCCGCCGAGCTTCAGGTCCTCCCAGACCGCTTCGCCCTCGTAGTCGTCGAACTCGGGTCCGAGGACGTAGACCAGACGGACCTTGCCGTGCTCGGTGATCGCGTTCTCGATCGCCGGGACCAGGACGTCCTCGTAGTCCTCCTTCTCCACGTCGTCGACCGCCTCGAGCCCGAGGACCCCCGGGGGCATGTCGCGCAGGATGCGGATCACGGTCATCCCTCCTCCGTCGTCGTTCCGGCCGCAAGCGCACCCCAGAGTGCCGGTCCGGGACCGCGGACGTCTCACCGGTTGCGGGTGAATGCCTGCGGGGTCTGCGGTCACCCGCGCGGGGGGAGGCGGACCGTGGAGGAGGCCGCGCATGGTCGCGGCATGGCTGGGGCACTGCAGGTCACCGAGGCAGACATCGAACGGATCACCCACCGGCTGTTCCTGTCGCTGGGCGACCGACAGCGGAACCTGACGGCGTTCTGGGTGCTGCTGGTGCTCGCCGCGGTGATCGCGTCGGCGGGCGTCGTGGCCGACTCGACGGCGACCGTGATCGGCGCGATGATCGTGGCGCCGCTGATGACGCCGATCCTGGGCACGGCGCTGGCGATCGTGCTCGCCGACCGTCGCCAGCTGGCGTCCTGCCTCGTCCTGGTCGTCGGGGCGTCCGTGGCCGTCGTCGCCGTCGGGTTCCTGGTGGGACTGACGATCCCCGTCGAGGTCGTGGCCGAGAACAACAGCCAGGTGGCGTCACGGGTGAGCCCCAAGCTGATCGACCTGGTGGCGGCCGTGGCCACCGGCCTGGTGGGGGCCTTCGCCCTGATCCGCTCCGACGTCTCCGACACCCTGCCCGGCGTCGCCATCGCGATCTCGCTGGTGCCGCCGCTCGCGGTCGTGGGGCTCACCCTCGAGTCCGGGGCCGGGGACCAGGCCCGCGGCGCGCTGCTGCTGTTCGGGACCAACGTCGCGGCGATCATCGCCACGGGGACCGTCCTGCTCCTGGTCTCCGAGCTCCGCTCGACCGCGATCCGGACCGGCGCCGAGGTGGGTCGGGTCGGCGGCCGCTCGCTGGCAGCGGTCGCGGCGTCGCTCCTCCTCGTCGCCGTCCCGCTGGGCATCGGGAGCGTCAGCGTGCTGCGCGACCAGCAGCTGGTCTCGACCTCCCAACCGGTCGTGCACGACTGGGCGCAGGCCCAGGAGTGGACGGTCACCGACCTCACGGTCCGCAACGGCAGGCTTCGGGTCGAAGCGGTCGGGCTGCTCCCGGAGCCCGACACGTCCTCGCTCCGGAAGGACCTCGACGACGCGGGACTGGGTGACGTCGCCGTCGACGTGGAGCTGCTCCTCGGGGGTCAGCGCACCCTCGAGGGCGGCTGAGCCGGGCGCGGGAGGCTCAGGCCGCGCTGCGGCGCTCCTCCGCCCGGAGCGCCAGCGCGGCGATGATGGTGATCGAGCCGTAGCCGATCAGCCAGACGACCGCGATCACGACGAGCGCACCCAGCGACCAGTCGGGGTTGACGACCAGGAACAGGCCGATGACCACCCCGAGGATGCCGCGGACCACCTGCCAGGCACGGTGCCGCGTGCTGGAGGTCAGGAAGGCGCCGGAGAGGTCGGCCACCCCCACGGCGATCACGCAGATCCCGATGATCCAGCCGATGAAGGTGAGGGTCTGGAGGGGGTCGAAGAGGAACAGCACGCCGACCACCAGCGAGACGGCCCCCCCGAGGATGAACGTGCCGCGTCGGGGGCCCGCCCCCGCGGTGAAGCCGATGAAGATCTGCGCCACGCCGGCGACGATGAGCTGGAAGGCCAGCAGGATCGCCAGCACGGTGACCGTCTCGCCGGGCCAGGCGGCCAGGACCACGCCCAGGACGAAGGCCACGATGCCAGCGGTCAGGACGACACCCCACCGAGGCGCCATCAGCTCCCGAGGTCCGGTGACGGAGGCTGGCTCGTGGGAGCTCGCGGTGGACCCGAAGTCGTCGCTCATGGCACCAGCGTGACCGCCCGTACGCCGTTCGGGGTTCACCGACTTCGGGTGGACTCCGACCCCGACCCCCGCGTGCGAGGGGCACGGCGCTCCTCACCCGAAGCGGGTGGGTCAGGCGGCGTCGGCCCCGCCGTGCCCGCCGGGCGCGGAGTCGGTGTGCAGGAAGGGGAGCGGGTTGCCGGAGGCGGGCGGGCCGGACGCCAGCCAGAGGCTCAGACCCTGCGGGTCCCGGTGGTCGATCTCGTCGAGGATGCGCTGGCGGTAGTCGACCACCGCAGCCCGGCTGGTCGGCGGGCGCGCGTCGAGAAGCGTGAAGTAGCTGCGGCGCCAGGCCCGGCAGAGCCCGCCGAGGTCGAGGTCGGGCAGCTGGCGGGACGTGGGGCCGAGGTCTGCGGTCTCCCGACCGGGCTCGGGGGTCGGTGGCGCAGCGGTGGACCCCCGCACCCGACGTGCCCAGAGCCACCGGGCCGGTCCGGTGGTGGCGACCAGCGCGCAGACCCACAGCAGCCCGGCGAGGCCGAAGGCGAGGAGGAGGCCCATCCAGCTCATCGCGTGGAGACCGGCGAACGCTCCCCGCCAGTAGCCCACGTCCACGTCCTCCGAGACCCGCACCAGGTGGACCACCACCACGCCCACGAGGCCGAGGAAGGCCACCCAGTAGAGGCTCTCCGGTCCGACGATCGCCCAGCACGTCGTGAGACCCACGGCGGCGGAGAGGGCGTGGAACAGCCCTGCCAGGTGAGCACCCGCGGTCGACCGCCCGAGCCTGTTCCGCAACGGACGAGACATCTGTGGCCCCCGTGTTCTCCTCACCATCGCGCCGGGGTCGCTACTCCGTCGATCGGATGCGTGCGTCCATTCCACCGTCCTGCCGAGGCCCCGGCATCCCCCTCGTCAGGTGAGACGGAGCGGCCCGCGCTCACCCGCGAGGGGTGACGCCGACCGCGTCCCCGGACGGGAGGATGGGGCGACCCCGAGGACGGTGCACACCTCCGGGTCGGAGGCGCCATGGTCAACGACGAACCGACGTCCGGCCGCTCGCGGCGGGTGACGCTCGCCGATCTCGGACGCCTCCTGTCCGGGTGGCTGGTCACCTCGCTCACCCTGGTGCTGGCCGATGCCGTCCAGCCGGAGCTGACGGCGTCGTCCTTCTGGAGCCTGGTCGCGGTGGCCGCCGTGAGCGGCGTGGTCGGCCTCGTCGTGCGGCCCCTCCTCATCGCGGTGTCGGCCCGCCTGGGCTGGATCGCCGTGCTGCCCCTCGCGCTGGTGGGGCAGGCGGTCGTGATGTACGTCGCCATGCAGATCGTGCCGGGCATCACCGCCACCTTCCTCGCGGCGTTCGTGACCAGCTGGATCTGTGCCGCGGTCGGGACGCTGGTCGCGTACGTGACCACGGCCGGCACCGACGACGGGCTGACCTCGGCCCTCGCCCGACGTGTGCGCCCCCGGGCGCTGGAGGACCCGGAGGTCGAGGGCGTGGTGATGGTCCAGCTCGACGGCGTCCCCTTCCCGGTCCTGCGCTGGGCGGTGCAGGCGGGCGGGGTGCCCACGATCCGCCGCTGGGTGACCTCGGGGGCCTACCGCCTGAGGGAGTGGACCCCGCAGATGCCCTGCACCACGCCGGCCAGTCAGCTCGGCATCCTCCACGGCACGGTTGCCGGTGTCCCGGCGTTCCGGTGGTACGACCGGGAGCTCGGCAGGGTCCTGGTCGCCAACCGCCCCGACGACGCGCGGATCATCGAGGACCGCGCGACCGACGGCAGGGGGCTACTGTACGACGACGGTGTCTCGATCTCCAACCTGTTCTCGGGCGACGCACCGCGGTCGCTGCTGACGATGAGCCGGGCGGGCTCCAGCCGGGGCACGCCGCAGACCCGGAAGGCGCTGGCGTGGTTCCTGCTCACCCCGACGGGCTTCGCGCGCAGCCTCACGCGCACCCTCGTCGAGATCGTGAAGGAGCGCTGGCAGGCGCACCAGCAGGAGCGTCACCAGCTCGACCCGCGGGTGCACCGGGGCTGGACCTTCGCCGCGCTGCGGGCCGTGACCAACGCGCTGCTCCGCGACGTCAACACGGCCCTGGTGGCCGAGGAGATGTTCCGGGGCACCAAGGCCGTCTACGTCGACTACGTCGACTACGACGAGATCGCGCACCACGCCGGCATGTTCCGGCGTGAGTCGCTGGCAGCGCTCGAGGGCCTCGACCGGGTCCTGGGGCAGCTGGAGAGGCTCACCGAGCGGGCGCCCCGTCGCTACCGGATCGTCGTCGTCTCCGACCACGGCCAGTCGCAGGGGCGGCCGTTCGCGGACCGGTACGGCTCCGACCTCTCGGCGCTGTGCTCCGACCTGATGGCACAGGACGTCACGTCGTACGCCGAGTCGGTGGAGGGCTGGGGGAGGGCCGACTCGCTGGTGGAGGACATCGGGAGCGAGGGACTGTCGGGCCGGCTGGCCGCATCGGCTGATCGTCGTGTCGACCGCGCCACGGGTGACGACGGCGGACCGCCGACGGACGTCGTCGTCCTCGGGTCGGGCAATCTCGGACTCGTCTACGTGCCCGGTGAGCGGCGACTGGTCCTCGAGGAGATCGAGGCACGCTGGCCGCGCCTGCTGCCGGGGCTGTGCGAGCACCCCGGGGTCGGGTTCGTGGCCGTGGTCGACGCCGACGGGGTCCCGTGGGCACTCGGTCGCGACGGCCGCTGCCACCTGACGACCGGCGCGGTCGAGGGCACCGATCCGCTCGGCGACTTCGGCGACCACGCCCGGCGGGTGCTGACCCGGGCGGTGCTGATGCCGGAGGCGCCCGACGTCTACGTCAACAGCCTGGTCGACGAGGACACCCTCGACATCGCGGCGTTCGAGGCCCTCGTCGGGGCCCACGGCGGCCTCGGCGGCTGGCAGGACAGCGCCGTGCTGCTCGCCCCCCGGGACCTCGCCGCCACCGTGCCGGAGCGGGTGGAGGGGGCCGACGAGCTGCACCGGGTCCTGGTGGGCTTCCTGGAGCGGGCGGGCCAGCGCCGGACGTCACCGACTCCGGTCGGCGGGGAGTGACCAGGTCTGGCCGAGCGGGAGCCGGATCACCTCGCACTCCGGTGCCGCCACGGCGACCTCGTCCACGAAGGCGTCGAGCGGGCGGTCGAGCCAGTCGCTCATCCACGTCATCAGGGGCGGGTGCAGCGTTCCCCAGTGCACCGGCAGGGCAAAGCGGGCCCGGGTCACCGCGCAGGCCTCGGCCGCCTCGGCCGGCCCCATGTGGTTGGCCGAGAGGCGTGGCCCCCAGCCGCCGATCGGGACGAGCACGACATCGAGCCGCTCGACGCCGGCCTGGTCGCACAGCTGTCCCATCTCGTCGTGCAGGGCGGTGTCGCCCGCGACCCACACCGCGGTCGAGCCCGCACGGACCAGGTGGCCGTTCGCGTCGTTGGGCCGGTGCGGCATGGGCCGGCCGTGGTGGACCGCCCTCACCAGCCGCACCCGGACGTCGCCCACGTCGGTCCAGTCGCCGGCCGCGAGCCCGCCGAGACCCTGCTTGCGCAGCCACCGGGCGTTGTCGTCGCTGGTGAGGACCGGCACGTCCGGGAGCAGCCGCAACGACCGGAGCTCGGCGTGGTCGTGGTGCAGGTGGGACAGCAGGACGGCGTCCGTCCCCCGCCAGTCCGCCTGCTCCGGGACCGGTCCCCGCCTGCGCAGCAGGCCGTTGTGCCGGAGCAGCAGCGGGTCGGTCAGCAGCCGCTGCCCACCCAGGTCGATCACCACCGTCGAGTGACCGAGCCAGGTCAGGCTCAGGACGCCGTCGTGCACGTGCGTGCCCGGTGGGCCGGGTGGTGTCAGGCGCCGAGGATCCGGGCCTTCTGGGCCGCGAACTCCTCGTCGGTGAGGACCCCGCTGGCGTGCAGCTCGCCGAGCTGCTTGAGCTGGGCGATCGGGTCGGCGGCCGGGGCGCTCGGAGGCGGCGGCGCCGCCGCCATGGCGCCCTGCTGGTAGGCCTGGCCGCGCTGGGCCATGATCTGGGCGTCGCGATCCGCAAACCTCTCGGCCTGTCGGCGCTGGACGCGGCCGCTCACGGCCGAGGCCGTGCCGGCGACGACAGCGGTCCGGGCGACGCCTCGGAGCAGTCCGGGCATGGTGGTCCTCCTTCAGTCGTTCACGGGGTGCCCGCGTCGGCGGACTCGAGGGCGTCGAGGGCGTCCATGACCACCGTCGCGGGGATGCGGCCGCTGGCGATCAGCTCGCCCCCGGAGCTGCGGGCGGCCGCCACGAACGGCGCGGCCCACGTGTTCTCGTAGACCAGGAGCGCGGCGACCGTACCCGGCGTCATCGCGTCGGCGGCCTGCTGCATGTCCTCGTCGTCGAGCAGCCCGGAGGCGGCGCCGGCGAAGTACTGGAAGTCCTGGGCGACGGGGGAGTCGCGCAGCTCGATCGCCTCCACGGCGCCGCTCTCGGTCTTGCTGATGACCATCAGGTCGTAGATCCGGATGATCCCGGCCTCGACCAGGTCCAGCAGCCTGGGCGCCACCTCACCCGTGAGCTGGTCGGCGGGGAACTCGATGAGCACGAAGTCCACCGGTCCGTGCGCCTCGCTCGTTGCCTCAGACACCACGCCTCCTCACGTCGACACCGACGGCCCGCCGTACGCCGGGCCGCGTCGGTCCACTGTCGCCTCCACCCCGGCGCCGCGGGTCACCCGTCTCGGATGAATCGCGCCCCCGGGCGGTGACGGGGCCGGCCTGTCCGCGCCGGATGGGTCACCCGGGACGGATGAGGCGCGCGCCCCGCGTGCCCACGACACTGGCCAGACCCGACGCGAACGGAAGGTGGTCCAGGAGATGTCGTTCTGGGACATTGTGTGGTTCCTCTTCATCAGCTTCGCCTTCATCGCCTACCTGATGGTGCTGTTCAGCATCTTCAGCGACCTGTTCCGTGACTCGGACACCTCGGGCTTCGTCAAGGCGATCTGGATCGTCCTGCTCGTCCTGCTGCCGCTGGTCACCTCGCTGGTCTACGTGATCGCGCGGGGACCGGGAATGGCCCGCCGCAACGCCGAGGGTCTTGCTCGGCAGCGCCGGGACCAGGAGGCCTACATCCGCGACGTGGCCGGCCAGGGCAGCAGCAGCCCGGCGGACCAGATCGCGCGGGCCAGGGAGCTGCTCGACGCCGACCTGATCAGCCAGGCCGACTACGAGCGGCTCAAGGAGAAGGCACTGACCTGAGGGCGTGGGGCGTTGGCCGCCGAGGCAGGGACGCACGACCGGGCCCGCAACCGCTACATCCTGTGGGCGCTGGCGCGGTCGTTCCTGATCGCCGTCGCCATCGTCGTCGCGTTCTTCGTCCTGCCGTTGGACGCGACGGATGCCATGAGCGGGGTGGTGACACTGGTCGGCGGCCTCACGGCGGTCGTCGTCGTGCTGGGCTGGCACATCCGGCTGATCCTGGTCGCACCGTTTCCCGCCGCGCGTGCGGTGTCGGCGCTCGTGGTGACCCTGCCGCTGTTCGTCGTCGTCTTCGCGGCCATCTACTACCTGATGGCGGCCGCGGACCCGTCCCAGTGGAGCGAGCCGCTCACCCGGCTGGACGCCCTGTACTTCACCGTCACGGTCTTCGCCACGGTCGGCTTCGGTGACATCACCGCCGTGTCACAGACCGCCCGAGCCCTGACGACGCTCCAGATGGTCCTCGGCCTCACCCTCGTGGGCGTGATCGCCCGCGTCGTCGTGGGCGCCGTCCAGGTGAACCTGCGGCGCAGCGGCCGCAGCTGAGCCGGGGGCCTGGCCTCAGCCCCGGGCGGTGTCGGCGTCGTCGGCAGCGCGCGGCGTGCCGGCCGGGGCGGCCAGCAGCTGCAGGACGGCGAGGGCGAGGACGACGGCGAGAGTGGTCCACAGCACCACCCACGCCGTGGGGGAGGACCACAGCAGCAGCACGAGGGCTCCCAGGCCGACCACGACGACCTGCAGCAGGCGGCGGTGGGCGCCGAGCCAGGTGCCGAACCGGCCGACCTCCCAGCCGGTGGCCTGCTCACCGCGCCGGCGCATGCCCCCGAACCCGCGCTCGAGCCCCGCACGCGCCCGGACCGCCTGCGGCGAGCGGCCGCTGAGGAACGCCGCGACCGCCACGACCAGGCCGAGCACGGCCACGGCGCGCAGCGTGGTGCGGAGGAAGCGCACCAGGGTGTCGAAGACACCACCGGCCGCCTCCGCGGTGAGGATGTCGGCGGGCGTGGTGGTGACGTACGCCGACCGCGCGAGCGCCAGCGCGATGCCGAGCACCACCATGCCGACCGTGACGCCCAGCGCGCCCCTCATCAGGGCGCGCCACCGGTCGCGCGCGAGGAGCACCCCCGCCGCGATCAGGCCCAGGCTGACGAACGGCAGCCAGGTCCCGAGCGCGTCGAGCAGGCGGTACGCCGACTGTGCCCTCGTCACGGCATCCGACTGCACCAGGGTGAACTCGACGTCGACGGTGGGGATGTTCCCGGCCAGCGTGAACCCGGCGTCCACCATCTGCTGGCTCACCTCCTCGACGACGGGTCCCAGGTTCAACGTGATGGTGTCGCCCTGGGCCGTGACGGCGCCGCCCTGCTCACCCTTGAGCAGCCGCACCACCTGCTGGTGGGCGACCCGGTTGACCTGCGCCCAGACGACGGCGAACCGGGGGCTCGCCAGGGCACGGTTGACCTGCTCCCGCGTGAAGTTCTCGATGCCGTTGGAGATCGGCACCGCCAGCGCAGGGAGGGTGGCCGCCACGCGGGGTGGCATGTCCTCGAGCTTGCTGAGGCTGGTGAGTGCCTCTGACGTCACCTGCTGGAGGTCGAGGTTGTCGAGGACCACGGTGGTCACCTTGTCGGCGAGCGCTGACTGGACCGCAGGCTGCTCGGCGATCGGCGCGACGGTCTCCACGTAGGTGTCGGTGTCGGCGAGGATGTCGTTGACCCAGACCGACGCGACCGACACCGGCGCCAGGACGCAGCCCAGGATGATGCAGAGCCCCGACACGGCCGCTCGCCACGCCGACCCGGAGACGGCCTCCGAGGGCCCTTCCTCGCGCGCCGCCAGCTGCCCCTCGAGCTCTGCGACCCGTTCCCGGAGCCGGGCGACCTCCGTCCTGTCGTCCATCGGCAAGCACCCCCTCGCTGTGCCGTCAGGCTGGCACCGGGTGCGCTGCTCCACGTCATGCGCAACGGGTGAGTGTGGTGCGGGTGTCGGCGTCGGCGACGCCCCCTCGACGGAGAGGAGACGCCCGTGTCATCCGCGCGGGACGAGGCGCCGGAGCGGCTGCTGGGGTGTGCTGGCGTCGTAGCTCACGACGCCTCGGGAGGAGCGATGCCGGCGAGCACCTACGAGATCCGCCTGTGCGGCCTTGTCCCGACCGACTACCTGCTCGCGCAGTGCGGTCACGTCAACGCCGCCGAGCAGGAGCTCCGCACCGTGGTCAGCGGCGAGTTCGTCGACCAGGCCGAGCTCCACGGCTTCCTGGATCGCCTCCGTTCGCTGGGCCTCGAGGTCGTCGAGGTACGACGCGTCGTCACCTCGGCCGGGTCGGAACGGACGTCGCACGACGAGGCGGCGACGTGAGCGGTCATGCCCCCCGGGTCCAGGGCGAGGACCTGCACCGGCACCTGGCGGCGTACCGGAACCTGCGTGTGCAGCTGGAGCGGGCGATGCTCCCGCTGGCGACGTCGCTGGACGGCCTGACCTTCGAGTTCCAGGCGCCGCTGCACGACCTGGCCTTCCGCAGCGGTGGCTACGTGGTCCTGGAGACCTCGGCCGGGCCACGCCTGGGCCAGGTGGTGACGCTGGAGTCGAGCACCCACGCCACCGCGGCGGAGCTGGCGCCCGGGGCGGAGACCGACGTGACCCTCCGGTACGCCCGGGGGACCGGCACCGTGCTGGAGACCGACGGCACCGCGTTCCACGACGCCGCCGTCCGGCCGGCCGGTGCTGACGAGGTGGGTCCCTGGCTGACGTCGCGGGTCCCTGCCGGGCGTGCCGGGCTCACGATCGGTGAGTACGCCCTGGCGCCGGGCGTCACGGCGACGCTGGACAGCGGGGGGCTCACCCGGCACACGTTCGTGTGCGGGCAGTCGGGATCCGGGAAGACCTACTCGCTGGGCCTGCTGCTGGAGCGCGTGCTGGCCGAGACCAGCATCCGGGTCGTGGTGCTGGACCCGAATTCCGACTACGTCGGCCTGGGCTCGGTGCTGGAGGACGCCGATCCCGGGCTCGCCGCCCGCTACGCGCACGTCTCCGACGAGGTGTCGGTGTGGGGCGACACCGCGGCGGCCGATCGGCGGCTGCGGCTGCGGTTCGCCGAACTGGATCCTTCGATCCAGGCCGCGGTGCTCGACCTCGACCCGATCGCGGACCGCGAGGAGTACGCCGAGCTGCTCGAGCAGGTGGAGGCGCGGCGGGACGGGACGTCGCCGCCGACGGCGCCGGAGGAGCTGCTGACCGCGGACTCGCCGCGCGTGCGACAGCTCGGGCAGCGGGCCGCCAACCTGGGCGTGCTCCGGTGGCGGATCTGGGGGCCGACCGAGCCGTCCCTGGTCGCCGCGCTGCGCGCCCACGAGCACCGGTGCACGATCGTCGACCTCGGTTCGCTGGCCACGGTGGGGGAGCAGCGCCTGGTGACCCAGGCGGTGCTCGCGACGATGTGGGAGCTGAGGGCGCAGCGCGTCCCCTGTCTGCTCGTCGTCGACGAGGCCCACAACATCCTGCCGGCGCGGCCCGAGGACCCGCTGACGCGGCTCTCCACCGAACGGGCCGTCCAGATCGCCGCCGAGGGCCGCAAGTACGGCCTCTACCTGCTGTGCTCGACACAGCAGCCGCACAAGGTCCACGAGAACGCCGTCTCGCAGTGCGACAACCTGGTGCTGATGCGGATGAACTCACGGGCCGACATCGCCGACCTGGTCCGGATCTTCTCCTTCGTCCCCGAGGGCCTGCTGGCGCAGGCGACCGGGTTCCGGATGGGACAGGCCCTCGTGGCGGGTCGGCTGATGCCGGTGCCCGGGTTCGTGCAGATGGGCCGACGGATCACGCGCGAAGGCGGTACCGACGTGCCGGCCACGTGGGCCGTTCCGCGCTCCGGGGAGTGACCGAGGGGCGGAGAGGCGGCCACCCGTTCCCGGTGAGGCCCGGCGCGAGGCGCCGACGGCATCGTGACGCGCGAGGAGCGACCGACGAGGAGTCGCCAGCGAGGTGGACATGACTGCTGTCGAGCCACGGGCAACAGCCCCGTACCCGCCGTACCGGCGTTCCCGGCTCCAGCCGCCCGACGCCACGCCGCACCACCTGCGGCGTGAGCGGCTCTCCGGCCTGCTGGAGGCGAGCACCGCCCCCTTGGCCCTCCTCAGCGCTCCCGCGGGCTCGGGCAAGACCGCGCTCGCCGCCGAGTGGGCACACCGTGCGGCGGGCAGCCGCCAGGTCGTGTGGGTCGGGTGTCACGGCCGGCGCGACGTCGACCCGTGGCCCGAGGTGCTGCGCGGCATGCAGGGTGAGCGGAGCCGTGCCGCCGACCACGTGGAGCAGGTCCTCGCGACGGCAGCACGCTCCCCGTCTGGGTGGACCGTCTTCCTCGACGGGTACGACGTGCGCACCACCGCGGCGGCCGAGGAGCTCGAGCGCCTGCTCACGTGCGCGGGCGGGGACCTGCAGGTGGTGCTCACGACCCGGACCGACCCGGTCCTCCCGCTGCACCGCTACCGCCTGGCCGGTGACCTGCTCGAGCTCCGGGCCGCCGACCTCGCCTTCACCGACGAGGAGGCCACCAGGTTGTTGCGGGCGGGCGGGGTCGAGCTGACTCCCGACGACCTGCACGTCCTGAACCAGCGCCTCGCCGGCTGGGCGGCCGGGCTCCGCTTCGTGCTCCCCACGCTGGCACACAGTCCTGCCCCGGAGGCGCTCGTCGCGAGTGCGGTCACCCACAACGGCAGCATCAACGCCTTCCTCGTCGAGGAGGTGCTCGACGCGCAGCCCCCGGCCCTGCGTGACCTGATCCTCACCACCAGCGTCCCCGACACCCTGGCCCCGGAGCTGATGGAGGAGCTCACGGGTGAACCGGCCGCGCCGACGACGCTCCAGCTGCTCCGGGCCAACGTGTTCCTGGAGACCGCCCCCGACCAGCTGTCAGGCGTGCGCTACGTACCGTTCTTCCGCGACCTGGTGCGGGCCCAGCTGGCCTACGAGGCCCCGGAGCGCCACCGCCGCCTGCACCGCACCGCGGCCGCCTGGTACGCCGCGCGGGGCGGCTGGGAGCGGGTGGTGTCCCACCTGGAGCACGCCGGCGACCGGCCCGACTGTGGTGCGCTCCTCGTCGACCACCTGCTCGTGGGTCGTGTCCTGTGCGAGCGACGCGGTGACCCGTTCCGCCGGCTCGTGGCCGGCACGCCGTCCGACGGCCGGACCGGGGCGGGCGACCACCTCCTCCGGGCCGCGACGGCGTGGGCCGACGGGCACGAGGACGGTTGCTCCGCACACCTCGACGCCGCGCGCGCGGCAGGCACGTCGGGACACGGTGCCGTGACCGTGGCCGTCCTGGAGACCGTCGTCGCCGGGCGGGTGACGGACGCGCGGCGTGCCGAGCAGCTGGCCGACCGGGCGGCGGACGCCCTCGCCGCGGCCAGGCCCCGTCCCGGCGGCCCCGCCGAGGACATCGGCGCCGTCCTGACCCTGGCCCGCGCGGTGGCCGCGCTGCGCCTGGGTGCGGTGGAGCGTGCCGAGCGCCTGCTGACGGCGTGCCTGGACAGTCCGACCGCTGCGTGGTCGAGCGGGTACCGCTGCCAGGCCCTGGCTCACGCGGCGCTGCTGCACGCCCGGCTGGGCGACCTGCCGCGCGCCGCCGCCGAGGCGGACGAGGCGCTGGCAGCCGCGCACGAGGGCGATGCCTCGACGTCGGTGGCCACGCCCGCACACCTGGCTCGCGCGTACGTCGCGTGGGCGTCCGACGACCTGGCCGCCGCGCGCGCCCACCTCGCGGAGACCTGGGCCCATCCCGAGCCGTTGTGGCGGGTCGCGGAAGCCGTCGTCGCGTCAGGAGTGGCGCGGTCCGCCGGTGAGGCGGAGCACGCCAGGGCGCGCCTGGAGGCCGCGGCGCCCGCAGCAGCGCAGGCCGGCCCGTGGGCGACCGCGTGGCTCGACGACGAGAAGGCCGTCCAGGAGGAGGCGACACCCTCGCTGCGGCAGCCGTCCGGGTCAGGCGGTCGGGTCCTCGAGCCGTTGACACCGCGGGAGCTGGACGTGCTCGCGGCCATGAGCGAGTGGCTCACGACCGAGGAGATCGCCGAGACGCTGTTCGTCTCGGTGAACACCGTGCGCACCCACGTGCGCAACATCCTGACCAAGATGGGCGTCAGCCGCCGCAACGCCGCGATCCGGGAGGCGATCCGCCTCGGCCTCCTCACGTCCGACCCGCGCGAGCTGACGCCGGACCGGTCCGGCTGATGCGCGGCACCGGGCAGGGGCGCAGGGCGAGGCCGGTGGTGAGGTCCCGGCACCCGTTCGGTCGCCTGCCGATACGCCTGCGCAGGGAGGACGAGGAGAGCACCGCAGCCGGGATCTACGGCATCATCGTCGGCGCCGCAGTGATGGCCTCGGCCCACGTCGACACGGCCGGGGCGGTGATCGCGGCCGTGGGCGTGACCCTGGTGGTCTACTGGCTGGCCGAGCGGTACGCCCGTCTCGTCGCCGCGCGGATCCACGCCGACCGCAAGCCGACGTGGCGAGAGGTCCGTCACCAGCTGGGGCAGGGCTGGGAGATCGTGACGGCGTCGGCCCTGCCGCTGATCGTGCTGGCCGCGCTCACCACGCGGGGGGTCGGCGTCACCCCCGCGGTGTATGCCGCCCTCGGCTGCAGCACCCTGCTGCTGTGCCTGGCGGGGTGGGAGATCGGGCACGGCACCCGGCTGTCGCTCCTCGAGCGCACCATGCTGATCGTGGTCGCCGGGGGCTTCGGGGGCCTGATGATCGGCCTGAAGGCGGTGCTCCACTGACGCAGCGCCGTCCGGGGGCCTCGGGCACCCGTCACTCGCCCGCAGCGTCCTCGCGTGCCGCAGCCGGCGCGACCTCCGGCGGTCCCGGCGCGGGCGGGTCGTGGACGCCGGTGAGCAGGGGGATCAGCCACCAGTTGCGGGGGTCCGCGTCGACGAGGAGGGCCCGGGCGAAGAGGCTGAGCGGGATGGCCAGCAGCGCCCCGAGCGGGCCGAGCACCGCCGCCCAGAAGATCAGGGACAGGAAGGTCAGGCTCGTCGAGAGCCCGACCGCCTGGCCGACGAAGCGCGGCTGGATCACCGACTGGATCACCACGTTCAGGACGCAGTACCCCACGAGGACCGCCAGCGCGCCGCCCCAGCCGTTCTCGAGGAGCCCGAGGATCAGGGGCGGGATCAGGCCGATCACGAACCCGATGTTCGGGATGTAGTTGGTGATGAACGCCAGCATCCCCCACAGCCACGGCAGCGGGATGTCGAGCAGGTAGAGGAGGCCGACGTCGAGGACGGCGACGATCAGGCCGAACACGCTGGACACGACGATGTAGGTGCGGGTGCCGGCGGCGAAGCCCGACATGGCGCCGGCGAAGCGGCCGTGCGCCTGGTCCAGCGCGCCGAGCATCCGCGGCAGCGCCACGCCGTCCACGGCGAGGAAGAGCAGCAGCGTGACGATGAAGAAGAGGTTCGAGAGCACGCCGAGCAGGCTGCCGAAGACGCCCGCGAACAGGTCGAGGGCCTGACCCGGGTCGATCGCCGAGGTGACCGCCTCGATCTGCTTCTGGTCCACGCCGAAGGTCTTCAGCCAGTCGGCGGCCTCGTTCGCGAGGCCCTGCAGGTCGTCCTGGTAGGTGGGCAGGAGCGTGGCCAGCCGCGCGACCGCGACCACCAGGGACAGCACGAGGACCGCCAGCACGAGGTAGACCGTCACGATGACCGCGGTGGTCGCCAACCAGCCGGGCACCCGGTGCCGCGTCAGCCAGCCACGGAGCGGGTGTGCGCAGATGGTCAGGACCAGCGCCAGGAACGCGGGGGCGATCAGGTCGGCCATGCCCCGCATCCCGGCGATCACGACCACGGCGGCGGCGCCGCCGAGGAGCACGACGACGGTCCGGGGCAACAAGGGGGAGGGGAGCGACGCCGGTGTCGTCATCGGGTCGACCTCCTCGCGTGGGCGTCCGTCCAGGACGGGATCTCCGCGCCAGCATCGGGTGGGTCCGCGGAGGCGCGCATCCTGCGCGACGGGTGAGTTGCCATGCTCGCCCCGCCTACGTCCGCGTCCAGTCGTAGATGACCGTGGTGCCCAGGAGCAGGTCCTGGACCGATCGCCGCGAGCCGGTCATCGCGCACCACAGGACGCCCACCGGGAACACGACGTAGAGCGCTGCGCGCACCACCGCGACCACGAGCCGCGGCGGCCCGCCACGCCGGTCGACCACGCGCAGCCCCATGACGTCGTCACCCCAGGTGCGGCCCGCCACCCACCACGCCCCGGCCAGGTAGGCGACCGCACCGAGGGCCGCGATGGCGAGCAGCAGGGGTCGGGACGGCGTGAGCAGGTGGAAGTCGCTGGGGCGCACCAGGAAGGACACCGCGTTCGCGGCCACGAAGCCGAGGGCGAGCAGGACCAGCAGCAGCAGCAGGTCGAGGACGCCGGCCGCGAGTCGGGTCACCAGGCCGGCTCGTCGCCCCTGGTGGAGCCGCGCCTCCCGGGGGACGGGGGAGACGGGCAGTGCGTCGGTCATGACGGGGCGACGGTGGCACGCTGCCCGCCCCGGGCGCCGGACTGTTCCGGGGACATGACCGGGACGACCTCCGCCGAGGCTCGACGGTGGCGCAGCAGCAGCCGGTCGACCGCCCGTCCGAGCGTGTCGTCGCCGGAGATCCCACGCATCCGGACCTCGCGGACGGCCTCGGAGGACACCGCGGAGGTGGACTCGCGGATGATCTCCGGAAGGTCGACCTCGGTGATCACCTGCTGGGCCAGGCCGGCCAGGTCGAGGCGGGCCACGAGCGCCTCGACGTCCACCCGCCGTACGACCTCGTCGGCCGCGCGCGGCACGACGGCATCCAGCGTCCGGCCGAACCAGCTGACGAGCGCCGTCCGGTCGCCGTACCCGCGGTGCGACAACCGGGCGAGCGCGCGACCGGGCTGCAGGCGCGCGGGCAGCAGGGGCGGGTGCAGCACGAGGACGTCGAGCCAGGGGGCGGAGAGGACCTGCACGCGGGTGACGATCCCGCGGGTGAGGGTGATGGTGAGCACCACCGGACCGGCCACGGTCGTCGTCACCAGGGCGACACCCACGTCGACGAGCGAGACCGACTCGGCCTCCGTCTCACTCATCGGGGATCCGGAGCACGACGAGGATCTCGATCCCCATGGAGACCAGCAGGTTCATCACGCCGAGCAGCTCCTGCTGGTCGGTCACCTTGCCGATCAGGGTCGTGGAGTCGGCACCGTGCCGGGCCGTCAGGTGGGGGAAGGCGCCGCTGAGCTCGTCCGAGAGGTCGGCATCGACCTGGATGAGCATGCTGGCCATGGGACCCGTCACCTTTCCGTGCCGCGAGGGCTCGAGCGTCTCGGAATCTAGGAAGTCGGGGTGTCCGGCGGATCGCCGTATTCGGGTGGCCGCGACGCGCGCAGGGGCAGGGACAGGAGCCCCGCGATGCGTTCACCGGGAAAGGGGGAGGCGACGGCACGTCCCTGGACCGAGCGTAGACCGACACAGTCACCCGACGACGGAAGGAGATGCGCGCATGCCCGAGTCCACGCTCACCGTGTGGAAGTTCGAGACACCAGCCGGAGCGGGCGAGGCCGTCCGCACCCTGGGCGAGATGCAGAAGCAGGGTTTGATCACCATCCTGGACTTCGCGACCGTCTCGTGGGAGGAGGGCAAGAAGAAGCCCGCCACCAAGCAGGGCGCGCCGACCACCTCCGCCGGTGCCCTCGGCGGCGCGTTCTGGGGCATGCTCTTCGGCCTGATCTTCTTCGTCCCGCTGCTGGGTGCGGCGGTGGGGGCAGCGACGGGTGCCCTGACCGGGTCGCTCGCCGACGTCGGCATCGACGACGACTTCATCAAGAGCGTGCGCAACGAGGTCACCCCTGGCACGTCCGCCCTGTTCCTGATGTCGACCGGCGCGGTCCTGGACCGGGTCAAGGACGGCTTCAAGGTCCACGAGCCGTCGGAGCTGATCTACACCAACCTCTCCGCGGAGCAGGAGTCGGCGCTGCGGCGGGTCTTCGAGGAGGAGTGACCCACGTCCGATCGCCGGTCGACCTCCGGCCCCGCACCTGACGGCGGGGCCGACCACTCCACGACCACCCTGACCGTCTGGCACTACGACTCGGCCATGGGAGCGGCCGCCGGCGAGGTCCGGCTGCGCAACCTCGAGGAGCGGGGAGCGCTCACCGTCATCGACGCGGTCACCGTGCTGTGGATGCCGCACGCGCCTCGACCGCGGGTGGGTCAGCTCCGGTCGCGGACGGGACAGGGTGCGCGTCGGGGAGCGGTGCTGGGAGGCCTGGTCGGAGCCCTCGTGCTGGTGCCCGTGGCGGGCGCCGCGGCGGGAGCGGGGGTGGGAGCCCTGGCCGGTCGCCTGCGGCACACCGGCATCGACACGGCGTTCCTCGAGGAGATCAAGGCGCGCCTGGCCCCCGGCACCTCCGCCCTGCTCGTGCTGTCGCAGGATGCCGACCTGGAGGCGATCAAGCCGTTCCTCGAGCGCGGTCGGAGCCGCGGCGACGTCACGCTGATGCACGCCCTGCTGAGCGAGGACGCCCCGGACACGCTGCGCGAGGTGCTGGGTTCGATGCCGGTGTCCGAGGAGTGACACCGACCGGCTCTCCCTCACCCGAAAGGGGTGACCTACCCGTTCCGGGTGACCCCAACACTGGGACACGGAGGGAGGGGCCGGCCAGGGTGGTCGTCGGGTGAGCGCGTCGGAGATGCCGGACGTGTGCGCGCGGCGGTATTCTCACGTTTCGGGCCACATCGGCCACCTGCCCGGAACCACCAGTTCCGTCCGTGCCACGGGAGCCTTGGGAGGAGCGACCGAGGACGACCTGACCGTGCGACGACAGGAGGCCCTGCCACCGGGTGGTGCAGGAGACACCGATGAACGACGAGGGAGGCCCGGCCGCACGGGTGGCGACCGGCGAGACACAGGGAGCACACGACGGTGTCGCGCGCCCGCAGTCAGGCACGAGGTCGCGGGCCCGTCCTCCCCGCGCAGGGACGCTGCCGATCCCGCCGCGCCACTTCGTCCCGCGCACGCGGCTGTGGAAGAGCCTCGATCGCTCCACCGCCATGGGCGTCACGCTGCTCACGGGACCGGTGGGCACCGGCAAGACCCTGGGGATCGCGGGCTGGCTGCGCGACCGCGGCCACGATCGTGACAACGCGATCTGGGTGCACGCCGACGCCGCCCTGACCGCGTCGCGGCTGCGTTCGGTGCTCGACCGCTCCTCGCACGGCGGCGGCTCGGTCAACGGCGCTCGTGGCGGCCCGAGCCTCGTGGTCATCGACGACGCCCACGAGCTCCCGCCCGCGAGCGTGCGGCTGATCGACGAGCGGCTGCGTGCCTCGCCGGAGTCGATGCGACTCGTGCTCGCCAGCCGGTGGGACCTCCCGCTGACCCGTCTGGTGCCCGAGCTCCTGGGACACCTCACCGTCCTGCGCGGCGAGCTGCTCCGCATGGACGACAGCGAGGCGGCGTCCGTGGTGGCGTCGCACCTGGGGGCCGACGATCCGGACGTGGTGCGCGCCGTGGTCGACTGGGGCGACGGCTGGAGCGCGGTGCTGGTGCTCGCGGCCCACGCCGTGGGCCGATCGCCCGACCCCGCGGCCGAGGTCCGACGGCTGACCCGAGGGGCAGCGCCGGTCGCCGACCAGGTGGCCAACGAGGTGTTCGCGACCCTGACGGTGCCGCAGCGTCACCTGCTGCTCTGCGTGAGCGGTGAGGGGCCGTTCAGCGCCGGACTCGCCGCCCACCTGTCCCACGACCGGCACGCCGCCGAGATCCTCGAGGAGCTGGAGACGACCGGCCTGCTGGTCACCCGGGTGCCGGGGGCCACCGACCACCTCGTCGACGACCCGTTCGCCGTCGACGCCGACCCGGCACCGGCCGACGACCGCTTCCTCATCCACCCGCTGCTGCGCGAGGTGGTGCGCCGCCGACTGGCCGTGGACAGTGTCGACGTGGTCCGGGCCAGGGCCACGGTCACCCGCGCCGTCCGGCTCGACCTGGCGAGTGGTCACACCTCCCGTGCCCTGCCGAGGCTGGTGCGGCTCTACGCCTACGACGAGGCCGCGGCCGTGCTGGCGCGCGACGCTGTCCACCTGGTGCTCGGCCCCGGCCACGGCGACGAGGTCGCCCTCGTCGCGCGCGCCCACCCGGAGATCGTCGACGCCCATCCGTCGACGTGGTTCGCCGTCGCCCTGGACCGCTGGCTCGCCGACGACCAGGCCGGCATCGAGCACTGGACGACCCGCATCCTCGAGCGGTCGGACCGGCGGCGCCGTACCTCTCCCGCCACCGAGGCGTCCGCCTCCGACCAGCCCATCCCGGCGCAGGTGGCGTGCGCCCACCTGTGGCGCGCCAAGCTCGGGCTCGAGCCGATCGACGCGGCCGTCGCGGCCGCCGAGCCGCTGGTGCACCGGATGCGGGACCACGACGGGGTCACCGGCGCCGACGCGCAGGTCCTCGCCGTGCTGCTGACGGAGCTGGGCACCGCCCAGGGGTGGCTCGGAGACTTCGACGCCGCCAGGACCAGCTTCTCCGCGGCTCTGGTGCTCTGCCGCAGCCAGGAGCTGACGGCGATGGCGGCCGCAGCGATGTCACACCTCGCCCTGACCGAGTTCATGGCCGGCCACGACCGTGCCGCAGCCGAGGTCGCCACCGAGGCGTTCAGCATGATCGGCGAGGGCGGGACCTGGCGGCTGCGGTTCGCGCCCGCGCGGGCGGGGCTGGCCCTCTTCCTGGGCAGCACCATGGCGATGCCGTGGGCGAGCGAGCCTGCTCCGCCCGCCTTCGGCGACAACTGGCGGCGGACCCACTCCGGTGACCTGACCACGCGCTTCTGGTCGCGCGCACGCGACGCGATGCTCGAGACGTGGGCGGGCTCGCTGGCGTCGGCCAGGGCGCTCCAGACCGGCCCGGTCGACGATCCACGGCTGCAGGACGCCGCGCTGCCGCGCCACCTCCGCGTCTCGCAGATCGCCTCGAGGGCGATGCTGGCGGCCCTCGCGGCCGACCAGGGAGCGCTGGAGGGCATGGAGAGGGAGCTCGTCTCGCTGGGCAGCCCGGGAGAGGCACGCTTCGTCGAGGGGCTGCGGGCCGACTGCCAGGGTGACCGGAAGACGGCGCTCCAGGCCTTCGGTGAGGCCGCGGATGCGGCGGTGTGCCCACAGCCTCCGGTCCGGGCGATGAGCACGGCCTGCGCCGCCCAGCTGCTCGACAGCCTGGGCGAGGCGGACGCCGCCCTCGACCGCCTGGCCGAGGCCGCGACGTCGACCGCCGTACGTCGCAACGGGATGGCGTTCCTCGGTTGGTCGCGCCAGGGCACCCCCATGGAAGCCCTGCTCCGGCGGCTCGCAGCGCGGACCGGCTCGGCCTGGGTCCAGGAGCTCGCCGAGCTGACCTCGGGCCAGGCCGACGTGATCTCGAGCTTCGAGTCCTCGACGGCACTCAGGCTCGAGCAGCGGGACGCCACGGGCCCGCTGGTGGGGCCGTCCCTGAGCCCGCGCGAGCGTGAGGTGCTCGGCGAGCTGGCGCGAGGGGCGACCTACGCCGACATCGGCAGCCGGCTCTACCTCTCGCCCAACACCGTCAAGACGCACGTCTCCAGCTTGTACGCGAAGCTGGGGGTGTCCCGCCGCAGCGACGCCCTCGCGGTCGCCCGGGCCCACCACATTCTCTGAGCCCAGCCGACGCGGCGGAGCCGCGGCGGCGTGGGGGCGAAGAGGTTGAGGGATCGCGGCGGGCCCGAGCCCGCGAGGGGCGGCCTGTGGGCTCAACCTTGAGTGCAACGCCTTGACATGATCGAGGTGTTGCAGATGGCTCGTCCTCCGTGGCCGTGTGAG
>NZ_JBNYXG010000011.1:0-38646 GCF_050880345.1 Nocardioides sp. GXQ0305 | reverse complement strand
CGAACCCGGAAGTTAAGCCGATCAGCGCCGATGGTACTGCAACCGACAGGCTGTGGGAGAGTAGGACGCCGCCGGACATCCTTTTCCGAGGGCCACCCCGACACCGGGGTGGCCCTCGAGGCATTTCCGGGCCCGTTCTGGCGACGAACGACCCGTGCGTGCGCCAGCTCCCGTCCACAGGAACGCCTGACGAGGCGTCGTCCCCAGGGCCGGCCACGGTCGCGCCCCGACGTCCTCGCGGACCCCGAGGCTGGGGGCGGAGGTGATCGAGATGGACAAGGTGGAGGAGAGCCCGGCCAGGCCCGCCAACGAGGTGCGGCTCGACGGGCGGGTCTCGGGGGAGCCCGAGGAGCGCGAGCTGCCCAGCGGCGACCGGATGTGGTCCTTCCGCATCGTCGTCCCGCGGGAGTCCCCGCGAGGACGGCAGACGGTCGACGTCGTCGACTGCGCCGCCTGGGACGGCCGCACCCGGCGGTCGGTGTCCCGCTGGCGCGACGGCGACCAGGTCGAGGTGGCCGGTGCGCTGCGGCGTCGCTTCTTCCGGAGCGGGGGAGCGACCGTGTCCCGGGTGGAGGTGGAGGTCCGGACGGCGAGGCTCATCCGTCGTGCAGCGAGCGCATGAGCACCCCGATCCCCGGCTTGGGCTGGAACGAGGTGGCCTTCTCGGGCAGCAGGCGGTGGTGGGAGACGATCTGCTCGACCAGGTCGAAGTCGGGTGCCGGCATCAGCACGGCGACCCCGCCGCGCGGCAGGCGGCGCAGGGTCTCCTCGGCGGTGTGGTGGTAGGCGAGCCGCCTCTTGCGGCCTCGCAGACGCGGCACCACCTCCTCGTGCAACGCCTCGACCGCGGCCCGCCCCGGGGGGAGCCTGAGCTCGAGGCGCGCCCAGGCGGCCCCGTCGGTCGCCACGAGGGTGCTCGGGCCGAGCGCGCTCATCGCGTCGGCCTCGCTCGTGGAGGCGAACGAGGCCACCCCCTCCACCGCCAGGGCCAGGTCCTCCAGCGACGTCCGGGCGAAGGTGCGGTGGATGGCGCCGAGGAACAACGGTGTGTCGTCCTGGTCGACGAGCATCGCCAGCCCGCGGTCCGCGGCGGTGCCGGGGTGGGTGCGCTGCAGCTGCAGGTAGGCGGCGTAGCGGTGGTGGCCGTCGGCCAGCAGGGTCCGGCACTCCGCCAGGTGCTGGGCCACGGTCCTGAGCAGGTCGCTGTCCCGGATCGCCCAGACCCGGTTCCAGCGCTGCCCGCGGTCAATGAACTCGGCCCACGGCTCGCCGGACACCACGTCGTGGACGACGGCCCGGACCTCGGCCGGTCCTCGGTGGACGAGCAGGATCGGTGCCGGGTTCAGGTCCATCTGCTCCATCCGGCCTGCGAGCTCGACGCTCTGCCGCGGCTCGACCGCCTCGTGCGGCAGCACGACCCGGGCCTCGGGGTCCGACGTGTGGTGGCTGACCTCCAGGGCGCCCACCAGGCCACGGACGGTGAGTCCGTCGACCGTGTACTCGTGGAGGTACAGGCCCGGCGTGTCGTCGTGGCGCAGGTGTCCCTGCTTCTCCCACCGCTGCAGGCGCTCGGTGACGTCGCGGTACGGTCGCGCGAACGCCCGGGCCGAAGCGGGGTCGCCGACCCGGCGAGGCGAGAGCATGAGGGCCCGGAAGGTGCTCAGCCGTAGCGGTCCGGCGACGCCGAGCGAGGGGTCGGTGGCGCCGGGGTCCATCAGAGCATCGTAGGGTGCCGGGTGCCCTCGAGGGGACGGGAGGTGGGCGCGTGCTCGAGTCGTCCGAGCGGCCCCTCGTGGAGGCCTACGACCTGGTGATGCTCGACCTCGACGGGGTCGTCTACGTCGGGGACCACGCGGTCCCGGGCGCCCCCGAGCACCTCGCGCGGGTCCGGGGGAGCGGGGTGCACGTGGCCTACGTGACCAACAACGCGTCGCGGCCCCCGGCGGTATTCGCCGACAAGCTGACCCGCCTCGGGGTCGACGCGGACGCCTCGGACGTCGTGACCTCGGCCCAGGCAGCCGCCCACGTGCTCCTCGACCGGTTCGGGACGGGTGCGGCCGTGGCCGTGCTGGGCGCCGACGGGCTCCGCGAGGCACTCCGCGAGGCCGGCCTCCGGCCGACCGCCGTGGACGAGGAGGCCGACGCCGTCGTCACCGGTTACGGGCCCGACGTCCTCTGGCACGAGGTGATGCGGGCAGCGTCGCGGATCCGCGAGGGCCTGCCCTGGGTCGCCAGCAACACCGACCTGACCCTGCCCACCCCCGACGGAGTGGCCCCCGGACACGGCGCCCTGGTCCGGCTGCTCGCCGACTTCTCCGGCGTCACCCCCGAGATCGCCGGCAAGCCGGCCCGTCCGCTGCTGGCCGAGACGATCCGGCGCGTGGGCGGGTCCCACCCGCTGATGGTCGGCGACCGGCTCGACACCGACATCGAGGGCGGCCGCCGGGCCGAGGTCGACACGCTGCTGGTGCTCACCGGGGTGACCGGCCTCGACGACCTCGTCGCCGCCGAGCCGGCCCTGCGACCGACGTTCCTCGCCGCCGACCTGGGCGGGCTGCTCGAGACGCACGGGGCGCCGGTGCGGGACGGTGCGGGGTGGACCGCCGGCGGCTGGTCCGCGCACGTCGTTGACGGCCGGGTCGCGGTCGATGGCGACGGGACCGGTGAGGACTGGTGGCGCGCCGTGGCGGCAGCGGCCTGGCAGCACCTCGACGCCACGGGAACGCCTGTGGACACCGCCGGTCTGCTGCCGCCCCCGGCGCCCCCGGGACGGTAGCCTCGACGCTATGAGCCTGACCGAGCACGAGACCCCTGAGCCCGTCCGCACCGGCGTCCCCGATGTCGACGCGGTCCTCGACTCGGTGGAGGCGCTCGACGACCGGCCCGTGGCGGAGCACCCCGCAGTGTTCGAGGGCGCACACGAGCAGCTGCGGCGCTCCCTCGACGGCACCGACTGACCGGCTGTGCCGCGGCGGCAGCGCCTGGACGCCGAGCTGGTCCGGCGTGGACTCGCCAGGTCGCGCGACCACGCCGCGGAGCTGGTCCTCGCCGGCCGGGTGACCGTCTCCGGGGCCGCGGCGACCAAGCCCGCCACCGGCGTCACGACCGACGCCGCGATCGTCGTCCGGGACGACCCCTCGCGGCCCGACTACGTGTCCCGTGGTGGGCACAAGCTCGCCGGCGCCCTCGACGCGTTCGCCGGTGCGGGACTCGACGTGGCCGAGCGCAGGTGCCTCGACGCCGGCGCGTCGACGGGTGGCTTCACCGACGTGCTGCTGCGTCGGGGGGCACGCGAGGTGGTGGCGGTTGACGTCGGCTACGGCCAGCTCGCCTGGTCACTGCGGCAGGACCCGCGGGTCGCGGTGCACGACCGCACCAACATCCGCGAGCTCACTCCGCAGCTCGTAGGCGACCCGGTGGACGTCGTGGTGGGTGACCTGTCGTTCATCTCCCTCGTCCTCGTCCTCGACCCGATCATCTCCGTGACCGACCCCGGCGGTGACCTGGTGCTGATGGTCAAGCCGCAGTTCGAGGTCGGCAAGGACCGCGTCGGCAAGGGGGGTGTCGTCCGCGACCCGGCGCTCCGGGCCGCGGCGGTCGCCGCCGTCGCCGACGCCGCCCGCGAGCGTGGCTGGGGGGCCGTGGGGGTGACGCCCAGCCCGCTGCCGGGTCCGTCGGGCAACGTGGAGTTCTTCCTCTGGCTGCGCCGAGGGCCGGCCGCCGTCACCGACGCGGAGCGCGACGCGGTGGTGCGGGCCGGGACCGGACCGTCGGCTCCGGGTGAGAAGGTGGGCCCGTGAGCCCCGACCCCCGGCGTGTGCTGCTGGTCTCCCACACCGCACGTCACGACGCGCGCGAGATCTCGCGCGCTCTCGTCGCGCGCCTGCACGACCACGGCATCGTGGTCCGGATGCTCGCCGAGGAGGCCGCCGACATCGGGCTCGAGGGTGGGTCGCCCCTGCTCGAGCTGGTGGGCGCGACGACCGAGGCGGGCCGCGACTGCGAGCTGGTGGTGGTGGTCGGCGGCGACGGCTCGATCCTCCGGGCCGCCGAGCTGGCGCACGCCGATGGCGCCCCCGTGCTGGGCGTCAACATCGGGCACGTCGGCTTCCTGGCCGAGGCCGAGGTCGAGGACGTCGACGCCACCATCGAGGCGATCGCCGGCCGTCACTACACCACCGACGAGCGGCTCACCCTCGACGTGACCGTGCTCCGCGACGGTGAGGTGGTGGCCCGCACCTTTGCCGTCAACGAGGCCAGCGTCGAGAAGGCCGCCCGCGAGCGGATGCTCGAGGTCGTCCTCGAGATCGACGGCCGGCCGCTGTCCCGGTGGGGCTGCGACGGTGTGGTCTGTGCGACCCCCACCGGGTCCACCGCCTACAACTTCTCGGCCGGGGGCCCCGTCGTGTGGCCCGAGGTCGACGCGCTGTGCGTCGTGCCGCTGAGTGCCCACGCGCTGTTCGCCCGTCCGCTGGTGGTGGCACCGACCTCCGTCGTGGCCGTCGAGGTGCTCTCGCAGAGCGACCGCCCCGGCGTGCTGTGGTGCGACGGGCGACGGACCGTCGACCTGCCGCCGGGGGCCCGGATCGAAGTACGCCGAGGCGCACGGCCGATGCGCCTGGTGCGGCTCCACGAGGCACCGTTCACCGATCGGCTGGTGGCCAAGTTCGGCCTGTCGGTCGAGGGCTGGCGGGGCGCGGCCGAGCGGCGACGCCCACCCGGGGTCGACCGTGCTTGAGGAGATCCGCATCGAGCAGCTCGGCGTCATCGACTCCTCGACGCTCGAGCTCGGCCCCGGGCTCACCGTCATCACCGGTGAGACCGGCGCCGGCAAGACCATGGTCGTGACCGCCCTCGGGCTGCTGCTCGGCGGGCGCGCCGACAGCGGCGCGGTCCGCACCGGCGCCCGCACCGCCCGCGTCGAGGGCACGGTGCGGGTCGACGCGCTGCCCGGCGTCGCGGACGAGGTCGACGACGTCGGGGGCGAGGTCGAGGACGACCGGGTGGTCCTCGGACGGACCGTCAGCGCCGAGGGGCGCTCCCGCGCCTTCGCCGGCGGCGCGTCCCTGCCGATCAGCCGGCTGGCCGACCTCACCGAGCCGCTCGTCGCCGTCCACGGCCAGTCCGACCAGCACCGGCTGCTGCGTCCCGCCGCCCAGCTCGGCGCGCTCGACCGGTTCGCCGGGGCTCCGGTCGTCGACCTCCTGACCCGCTACCGCGACCTGCACGCCGAGCTCCGGGCCACCGAGCACGAGCTCGACGACGTCACCACCCACGCCCGGGACCGGGCCCGCGAGGCCGACCTGCTGCGGTTCGGCCTCGACGAGGTCACCCAGGTCGCGCCCCAGCCCGGCGAGGACGTCGAGCTCGCCGCGGAGGAGGCCCGGCTCGGCCACGCCGACTCGCTGCGGGTGGCCGCGGAGGGTGCCCGCGAGGCGCTGTCCAGCGAGCTGGACCGTCCTGACGCGCTCGGCGCGGTGGCCGCCGCCCGCACCGCCCTGGAGGGGGTCCGCGAGCACGACCCCCAGGCGGCGGGGCTGGCCGACCGGGTCGCCGAGCTGTCCTACGTCCTGGCGGACCTCGCGGCCGACGTCGCGTCGTACGCGTCGGCCCTCGAGACCGACCCGGCGCGGCTGGCAGCGGTGTCCGAGCGCCGGGCCGCGCTGGTCGCCCTCACCCGCAAGTACGGCGAGACGATCGACGAGGTGCTGGCCTGGCAGGAGCACTCGGCGGGGCGGCTGCTCGAGCTCGACGGCACCGACGAGCGGGTCGAGGAGCTGCGCGCGGCGCGCGACCGGCTGGAGTCCGAGCTGACCGCCGTCGCCGACGAGCTGTCGTCGGGGCGGGAGGAGGCGGCGGCGCGCCTCGGCGACGAGGTCACCGCCGAGCTCGCGGACCTCGCCATGCCCCACGCCCGGGTCGAGGTCGTGGTGACCCGGCGGGAGCGGTTCGGGCAGTCCGGCCGCGACGAGGTCGACTTCCGGCTCGCGGCCAACGTCGGCGGCGAGGCCCGGCCGCTCGCGAAGGGCGCGTCGGGTGGCGAGCTGTCGCGGGTGATGCTCGCCCTCGAGGTGGCGCTGGCCGGGACCGGCCCGGCGCCGACGTTCGTGTTCGACGAGGTCGACGCCGGGGTGGGGGGCGCCGCGGCCGTCGAGGTGGGCCGGCGCCTGGCCCGACTCGCGCACTCGTCCCAGGTCCTCGTGGTCACCCACCTGCCCCAGGTCGCGGCGTACGCCGACCGCCACGTCGTGGTCGCGAAGACCGACGACGGCACCGTCACCAGCTCCGGGCTGACGGTGCTCGACGACACCGGCCGCGAGCGTGAGCTGTCGCGGATGATGGCCGGGATGAGCGAGTCCGACAACGCCCTCGCCCACGCCCGCGAGCTGCTCGAGACGGCCCTTCCGGCACGCGCCTGCGGCTGACGCGCCGAAGCGTCACGGATGCGTCTCGCGCCCGTGCCCGGCTGACACCATGGGGCGGTGCCCGTCCGCAACAAGACCTCCGCGCAGCCCGGGCTCACCGGGACCGTGCGCGTCGACCGCCGTACCAAGGTGTTGCTTCCCCGGCTGCGGCCGGGCGACATCGCGGTCATCGACCACCTCGACCTCGACCGGGCGACCGCCCAGGCGCTCCTGGACGCCCGGGTCGCGGCCGTCCTGAACGTCTCGCCCTTCCTGTCCGGGCGCTACCCGGCCCTGGGCCCGGCCCTGCTGGCCCAAGGCGGCGTCCTCATGGTCGACCGCCTCGAGGGGCTCCAGCACGTGACCGACGGCTCCCGGGTCCGCGTCCACGACGAGATGGTGTACGTCGACAACAAGCCGGTCGCCCTCGGGCGCGAGGTCGGCGCCGACCTCCTCGACCAGGAGATGACCCAGGCCCGCAGCGGCCTGGCCACCCAGCTCGAGACGTTCACCCACAACAGCACCGAGTTCCTGCGCCGCGAGGAGGCGCTGCTCCTCCACGGCGAGGGCCTGCCGTCCGGGGGCGCGCGGCTCGCCGGCCGGCCCGCGGTGATC
The DNA here is from genome assembly GCF_050880345.1 of Nocardioides sp. GXQ0305. NCBI lineage: Bacteria > Bacillati > Actinomycetota > Actinomycetes > Propionibacteriales > Nocardioidaceae > Nocardioides > Nocardioides sp. GXQ0305. The sequence goes on along the minus strand of NZ_JBNYXG010000011.1, from coordinate 31,627 downwards.
GTCGTAGAGGGCCAGGAGCACCGCTCCGAGCTCCGCAGGATCGGTGCGTTCGTCCGGGAGCGGCGCCCCGTCCTGATCGGGGTCGACCGCGGGGCCGACGTGCTGCACGAGGCCGGCCTCGCCCCGCACGTCGTGGTCCTCGAGAACAGCGGCGGTGAGCTGCCGTCGGCTGCGACCCTGCGCGCCGCCCGCGACGTGGTGGTCCGCGTCGACCGGGGCGACCGCCGGCCCCTCGAGCACCTCGAGCGGCTCGGGCTGCGTCCGGTGCGGGTCGAGACCTCCGCCACCTCCGAGGACATCGCCCTGCTGCTCGCCGACGACGGCGACGCGTCGGTGATCGTCGGCGTGGGGATGCACGCCACCCTCGACGAGTTCCTGGACCGCCAGCGCGCGGGTCTCGCCAGCACCTACCTGACCCGGCTCAAGGTCGGGCAGCGGCTGGTCGACGCGACGGCCGTGCCGGTGCTCTACTCCGGTCGGCTCCGTCCACGACACCTGTTCCTGGCCCTGCTGGTCGGCCTGCTCGCGCTCACGGTCGCGCTGGCGACGACACCGGTCGGCCAGGAGTGGCTGGCCCAGGCGTGGGCCTGGTTCGAGTCGCTGCGCTCCCAGGTGGCCGGGTGGCTGTCATGACCCTCGTACGCCGTCACCTGGTGGCGGCCGTGTTGCTCGTGCTCGCGCTCGCCACCGGCATCGCGCTGGGAGCGGGACCGCTCAGCCGCGAGACCCTGGTCCCGGCCCGCGCAGAGCCGCGTCAGGCTCCCCAGCCCACCGAGGAGTCGGCCGACGAGCTGGCCGAGGCCGTGGCCCCCACCGTCACCCGCGACCAGCTGTCCGGACGCGTTTTCACCGTCGTCAGCACCCCCGGTGCCGACGAGGCGGACGTCGAGGCGCTGGTCGAGGCGGCCGAGCAGGCCGGGGGCGACATCACGAACCGCTGGCAGATCGGGACCTCGCTGGTCTCCGCGAGCGAGACCGCGCTCGTCGACACCCTGGGCGAGCAGATGCTCGAGCAGCTCGGCAGCGAGGTCGCCGACGCCGACGCGCCGCCGTACGAACGGATGGGCCAGCTGCTGGGAGCCGCGGTCGCCACCCGGGACGAACGAGCCCAGGTCGTCGGCGACGACGCGACCACGATCCGGCAGAGCCTGGACGCCGCGTCGCTGCTCACCACGAGTGGCGAGCAGCCCAAGACGGCACCCCTGGTGCTGGTGGTGCTCGGCGACGACGTCGAGGACGCGGTCGTCGAGGGGCTCACGGCGGGCCTGGCCCAGCGCGCCCGCCGGGTCGTCGTCACCGCCGACGAGCGTCCCGGTGACCTGCAGGCCCTCGAGGAGGCCGGCGTGGTCTCCACGGTCGACGGGGCCGACGGCGCGGCGGGTCGGATGGCCGCCGTTCTCGCCCTCGCCGCCCCGGTCGAGGATCCGCCGGGTTCCTACGGAGCGTCGGGATCCGACGGAGCGGCCCCCCTCGGGTAGGATCGAAGCCCGTGAAGCATGCGACGCCGGTCAAGCACGTGTTCGTCACCGGAGGCGTCGCCTCCTCCCTCGGCAAGGGGCTCACGGCCTCCAGCCTCGGCAACCTGTTGAAGGCGCGCGGGTTGCGGGTGACCATGCAGAAGCTGGACCCCTACCTCAACGTCGACCCCGGCACCATGAACCCGTTCCAGCACGGCGAGGTGTTCGTGACCGATGACGGGGCCGAGACCGACCTCGACATCGGGCACTACGAGCGGTTCCTCGACACCGACCTGTCCCAGATCGCCAACGTGACGACCGGCCAGGTCTACTCCAGCGTGATCGCCAAGGAGCGACGCGGCGACTACCTCGGAGACACCGTCCAGGTGATCCCCCACATCACCAACGAGATCAAGGACCGGATCCTCGCGATGGGACGTGGCCAGGGCGAGGCGGCGGTCGACGTCGTGATCACCGAGATCGGCGGCACCGTCGGTGACATCGAGTCGCTGCCCTTCCTGGAGGCCGCCCGACAGACCCGCCACGAGATCGGCCGTGACAACTGCTTCTTCATCCACGTCTCGCTGGTCCCCTTCATCGGCCCCTCGGGCGAGCTGAAGACCAAGCCCACCCAGCACTCCGTCGCGGCCCTGCGCTCGATCGGCATCCAGCCCGACGCGATCGTCTGCCGCTCCGACCGGGAGCTCCCCGTCGGGATCAAGCGGAAGATCTCGCTGATGTGCGACGTCGACGACGAGGCGGTGGTCACCGCGGCCGACGCTCCGTCGATCTACGACATCCCCAAGGTGCTCCACCGCGAGGGGCTGGACGCCTACCTCGTACGCCGGCTCGACCTGCCCTTCCGGGACGTCGACTGGACCGACTGGGACGACCTGCTGCGTCGGGTGCACCACCCCGCCGAGGAGGTGACCGTCGGCCTGGTCGGCAAGTACGTCGACCTGCCCGACGCCTATCTCTCGGTGGCCGAGGCCCTGCGCGCGGGCGGGTTCGCCCACGAGGCCAGGGTCCACCTGCGCTGGATCGCTTCCGACGAGTGCGCGACGGCGAGCGGAGCCGCCCGCCAGCTCGCCGAGGTCGACGCCGTGTGCGTCCCCGGCGGGTTCGGCATCCGCGGCATCGAGGGCAAGCTCGGCGCGCTCACCTACGCGCGCAGCCACGGCATCCCCACCCTCGGGCTGTGCCTGGGCCTGCAGTGCATGGTCATCGAGTACGCCCGCAACGTCGCCGGCCTGGAGAAGGCCGGGTCCTCCGAGTTCGACCCAGACGGCCCCGAACCGGTCATCGCGACGATGGAGGAGCAGAAGTCCTACGTCGAGGGCGCCGGCGACCTGGGTGGCACGATGCGGCTGGGGCTGTACCCGGCGGCCCTCGCCGAGGGCAGCCTGGTGCAGGAGGCGTACGGCGCGGCCACCATCCAGGAGCGGCACCGCCACCGCTACGAGGTCAACAACGACTACCGTGACCAGCTCGCCGAGGCCGGGCTGGTGTTCTCCGGCACGAACCCCGACCTCGGGCTGGTCGAGTTCGTCGAGCTGCCGCGCGACGTGCACCCCTACTACGTGGCGACCCAGGCCCACCCAGAGCTCCGCTCGCGCCCGACCCGGCCGCACCCGCTGTTCGCCGGGCTGATCGGCGCCGCGATCGAGCGGCAGCGGGCCGAGCGGTTCCCGATCGACGAGACCGGGCTCCGGCGCCAGGACCTCGACGAGGACTGAGCGTGCCGTCCTGGGCTACAGCGCCCGGGCGGCCAGGATCCGGGAGAGCGTGAACGAGCCCGCCCGCAGGGTGTTGCGGGCGTACGCGCCGAGCGACTGATCGGCGGCGAGGGCCTGCGCGCCCTCGAGGAAGGTCTCGTCACCCGTGCCGTAGGGGAACATGGCCCGGATCACCAGCCCTTGGTGGAGCAGGCCGCCGGTCAGGCGTGGCAGCTCCTCGAGGTAGCGCCGGGTGTACGGCCGCAGCAGGTCGGCCTGGGTGGGCCGCCAGAAGGTGGCGCCGAGGTCGAGGGTGTCTCGTCCCGCCGGGACCGTGTGGTGGACGAACACCGCGTCCCAGACCTGCTCCTTGGCGTCGGTGTCGGGGGCGGCGGCCAGGGCCCGGAGGCGCTTCACGTGGGCCTCGGGGTCGCGGTCCTGGTCGAGCAGGCGCTGCACCGCGCGGTCGTCGTAGCCGGAGAGCTCCGAGCGACGCGTGGTCGCCCGCCACGCCAGGTCGAGGTCGTCGGCCTCGGCGACCGCCTTGTCGAGCACCTCCCAGTGCTCGTCGGTGGTCGCGGTGGCGGCCAGGGTGCGCAGGGCCGGCTGCCGGTGCTCGGCCACGCCGGCCAGCACCACCGCACTGTCGGCCAGCGACTCCATCAGCCCGGGGGAGTCGGTCGGGGACGCCCACCGGTCCGAGATGGTCAGGGCCACGCTGAGGAACGGCTCGACGAGGGAGGGGTTGCGCTCGGTCCGGAGCGCCCGGATCACCGCGCGGCCGCCCTCGCGCGGAGCCAGCTCGCCGAGCAGCAGCAGCTGGTTGACGGTCGCGACGACCAGGGCACGCGAGAGCGGCTCGGGCAGCTGGCCGAGCCGGTCGAGCATGGTGCGCAGCGAGGCCTCGTCGGGACGCACCGCGGCGAAGGTGGTGTCGCCGGCGTTGACCAGGTGCAGGTCGGCGACCGGCAGGTCGACAGGCGTCACCGGCTCGGACAGGAGCACGTCGGCCGACGCCACCGGCAGCAACGCCTCGCCGTCGGCGGCGTAGCTCGCCACGCTCAGCCGGTGGGGCCGCGGCGGCTGGTCGTCGGGGGACTCTGCGTGGATCGTGCCGTCGACCAGCCGCAGCGTGTCGGTGCCGGCCCGGTCCAGCCACGCGGCGGTCCACCCGGTCAGGTCGGTACCGGCGGCGGCGCCGAACGCGGACATCAGGTCGTCGAGGCGGGTGTTGCCCCACGCGTGGTCGCGGAAGTAGGCCCTGAGCCCGGCGACGAAGGCGTCCTCGCCGAGGTAGGCCATCAGCTGGTGGAGCACGCTCTGGCCCTTGACGTAGGTGATCGCGTCGAAGTTGGCGGTCGCGTGGTCGACGTCGGGGACCTCGGCCCGGATCGGGTGGCGGGCCGGGCCCATGTCCAGCTCGTAGGCGGCGCGCTTGGCGATCGCCAGGAAGCCCGCCCACTGGTCGACGTACTCGGTGGCGCGCGAGAGGGCCCAGTTGGAGGCCCAGGACGCGAAGGCCTCGTTGAGCCACAGGTCGTCCCACCAGCGCATCGTCACCAGGTCGCCGAACCACATGTGCGCCATCTCGTGGAGCACGAACTCGGCCAGCAGGGCCCGCTGCGCGTGGCTGGGCGGCGTCCGGGAGAGCTGGGCGTCGCCGTAGGTGACGCAGCCCCAGTTCTCCATCGCGCCGCCGAGGTCGGGGACGAAGACCTGGTCGTAGCGCTGCTGGGGGAAGGGCGCCCCGAACCGCTCGCCGAAGAACGCGAGACCCTGCCGGGTGATGGTCACCAGGTCGTCGAGGTCCCGCTCGAGCGCGTGGACCAGCGACTGCCGGCAGTAGAAGCCGAGGTCGTAGCCGTCGTGCTGCTGCCGCACCTCGTGGAACGGCCCGGCGTTCACCACGACGACGTACGTCGAGAGCCGCGGGGTGTCGGGGAAGGCCCAGGTGCGGGTGCCCTCGGGGGCGGGGGTCACCGACTCGGGACCGGTGTTGGACGTGACCGTCCACGACTCGGGGGCGCGGACGACGAACCGGTGCGGCGCCTTGAGGTCGGGCTGGTCGAAGCAGGCCCACACCCGGCGTGCCTCGTCGGGCTCGAAGCTGGTCCAGACGTAGACCAGGCCGTCGCTGGCGTCCACCGTCCGCTGCACGCCGTTGGAGCTGGCCGTGTCGGACTGGGCGCTGGCCACCACCAGCACGTTCTCGGCCTGCAGGTCACGGAGCGGCAGCCGGCCGCGGCTCGCGTCGGCGGGATCGAGCGCCACGCCGTTGAGCTCGGCCCGCTCGACGTCGGCGACGCAGTCGACGAAGGTCGACGCTCCCGGCTCGGCGCAGGTGAAGGTGACCGTGGACACCGCGCGCAGGGTGTCGCCCTCCAGCAGCCCGGTCAGGTCGACGTCGAGGTCGTAGCGCGTCACCTCGAGCAGCCGGGACCGCTCCTCGGCCTCGGCGCGGGTCAGGCTGGCGACGTCCATGCCGTCACCGTAGCGTCCGGGTCATGGACGCACCTGAGGGTCGGACGCTGCAGGACCGGGTCGAGGCCTGGCCGGTGGACAGCAGCGAGGACCTGTACCGCGACGACTGGGTCCTGGCGCTGCGCGCCGACCGGGTACGCCGCCCCGACGACCCGGACGGCGAGAGCTTCCGGCGGCTGGTCCTCGAGCACCCCGGCGCGGTGATCGTGCTCGCGGTCGACGACGACGGGCAGGTCTGCCTGCTCCGCCAGTACCGCCACCCCGCCCGCCGCCAGTTCGTCGAGCTGCCCGCCGGACTGTGCGACGTGGAGGGGGAGGAGCCGGAGCTGACGGCCCGGCGCGAGCTGCGCGAGGAGGTGGCCCTGGAGGCCGAGGAGTGGACGCACCTGGGATCGTTCCACTCCTCGCCGGGCATCTCCGAGGAGGTGATGCACTTCTACCTCGCCCAGGGGCTGCGGGAGGTGGACCGCGGCGACTTCACCCCGGTGCACGAGGAGGCGGAGATGGAGGTGTTCCGCGCGCCGTTCCGCGACCTCGTCGAGGCCGTGCTCGACGGACGCGTGGCCGACGCACCGGTCGCGCTCGCGACGCTGCTGGTCGTCGGGAGGGCGCTCCACGACGGCGGACCCGCCGCGGAGTAGTCTCGGCTGCCGTCGCCACCGACGTGGCGCAGGTCACGGACCGCAGGGTCTGACCACGACAGACGAGGAGTGCGAAGGTGAAGGTCGGCGTCCCCAAGGAAGTCAAGAACCACGAGTACCGGGTGGCCCTCACGCCGGTGGGTGTCCACGAGCTCACCCAGCACGGCCACCAGGTGGTCGTGGAGAAGAACGCGGGACTCGGCTCGCAGATCCCCGACGACGAGTACGTCGCCGCCGGGGCCACCATCATCGACTCCGCCGATGGGGTGTGGGGGGAGTCCGAGACGGTCCTGAAGGTCAAGGAGCCGATCGCGGAGGAGTACCACCGGATGCACGAGGGGCTGACCCTCTTCACCTACCTGCACCTGGCCGCCGACAAGCCGCTCACCCAGGAGCTGCTCGACCGCAAGGTGACCGCGATCGCCTACGAGACCGTGCAGCTGCCCTCGGGCGGGCTGCCGCTGCTCTACCCGATGTCGGAGGTGGCCGGCTGCCTGGCGCCCCAGGTCGGGGCCCACGCCATGCTCAAGGCCCAGGGCGGCCGCGGCGTGCTGATGGGCGGCGTCGGCGGGGTCGCCAACGCCAAGGTGGTGATCATCGGCGCCGGTGTCTCCGGCCAGAACGCCGCCAACATCGCCCTCGGCATGGGCGCCGACGTGACCCTGCTCGACACCGACCTCGACAAGCTGCGGATGTCCTTCTGGCGCTACAACAACCGGGTCCACGGCCTGGCGTCGTCCAAGCTGGCCATCCAGCAGCAGGTGATGGAGGCCGACATGGTGATCGGCGCGGTGCTGATCCCCGGTGCGGCGGCGCCCAAGCTGGTCAGCAACGAGCTGGTCTCGCAGATGAAGCCGGGCTCGGTGCTGGTCGACATCGCGGTCGACCAGGGCGGCTGCTTCGAGGACACCCGGGCGACCACGCACGCCGACCCGACCTACCCGGTGCACGACTCGATCTTCTACTGCGTCGCGAACATGCCGGGTGCGGTGCCCAACACCTCGACGTACGCGCTCACCAACGCGACGCTGCCCTACGTCGTCGCGGTGACCGACAAGGGCTGGCAGCAGGCGTGTCGCGACGACCGCAGCCTGGCGCTCGGCCTGAACACCCACGCCGGCCAGCTCACCAACGGGCCGGTCGGCGAGGCCGTCGGCGTCCAGGCCGTCCCGCTGGAGGACGCGCTTGCCTGACGGGGCGCCCGACGGGCTGGCCCGGGCGGTCCGGACCTACCTCGACCACCTGTCGGTGGAGCGGGGACTGGCGGACAACACGATGTCGTCGTACCGCCGCGACCTGCGCCGCTACCTCGCGTTCCTGCGGGAGCGCGGCGTCGCCGCCCTGGACGAGGTGACCGAGCAGGTGGTGGCCGACTTCCTGGTCCGGCTGCGCGAGGGGGACGCCGACCACCCGGCGCTCTCGGCCACCTCGGCAGCCCGGACGGTGGTCGCGGTCCGAGGCTTCCACAAGTTCGCGGTGCGGGACGGTCTGGCCACGGCCGACCCCGCCGCGGCGGTCAAGCCGCCCTCGCCGGCGAAGCGGCTGCCCAAGGCGCTCCCGCTCGCCGACGTGGAGGCGATCCTGGAGGCGGCCGGCGCGGCCGGCACCACCCTGGCCCTGCGCGACCGGGCGCTGCTCGAGCTGCTCTACGGCACCGGGGCCCGCATCTCGGAGGCGGTCGGGCTCGACGTCGACGACCTCGACCTCGTCGACGGGACGGTGCTGCTGCGGGGCAAGGGGTCCAAGGAGCGGCTGGTGCCGTTGGGCTCGTACGCCGCGGAGGCCGTCGACGGCTACCTGGTCCGCGCCCGACCCGAGCTGGCGACCGGCACGACACCCGCCGGCGCGCTGTTCCTCAACTCCCGCGGGGGCCGGCTCACCCGGCAGAGCGCGTGGGCGGTCCTGGTCAAGGCGGCCGAGCGCGCCGGCGTGACCCGGGACGTCTCGCCCCACACCCTGCGCCACTCGTTCGCGACCCACCTGCTCGACGGTGGCGCCGACGTGCGCGTGGTGCAGGAGCTGCTCGGCCACGCATCGGTCACCACGACGCAGGTCTACACGCTGGTCACCGTCGACAACCTGCGCGAGGTGTTCGCCACCGCCCATCCCCGGGCCCGGGACTGACGTGGCGACCCGCCTGAGCGTGCCCGGTCACGGGCCGGACGCGGCGTACGACGCGTTCGCGGCGTGGGTGGGGGAGCAGGGGCTCGACCTCTACCCGCACCAGGAGGACGCGGTGCTCGAGCTGCTCGCCGGCAACCACGTCGTGCTGGCCACCCCGACCGGCTCCGGCAAGTCCCTCGTCGCGGTCGCCGGAATCCTGGCCATGCGCGCGGAGCGCGGAGCCAGCACGGAGGGCGGAGCCCGCCGGGCGGGCTTCTACACCGCTCCCATCAAGGCGCTGGTCAACGAGAAGTTCTTCGCGCTCTGCGAGATCTTCGGCGCCGACGACGTCGGGCTGCTCACCGGGGACGCCTCGGTCAACCCGGACGCCCCGATCATCTGCTGCACCGCCGAGGTGCTCGCCAACATCGCGCTGCGCGAGGGGCAGGCGGCCGACGTCGGGCTGGTGGTCATGGACGAGTTCCACTTCTACGCCGAGCCGAGCCGCGGGTGGGCCTGGCAGGTCCCGCTCCTGGAGCTCCCTCGCGCCCAGTTCCTCCTGATGTCGGCCACCCTCGGCGACGTGACCGCGCTCACCGAGGACCTCTCCCGGCGGACCGGCCGCGACACCGCCGTGGTCGACGACGCGGTGCGCCCGGTCCCGCTGAGCTTCACCTGGTCGACCGAGCCGCTCGCGGAGACCCTCGAGGAGCTCGTGGAGACCGGCCAGGCCCCGGTCTACGTCGTCCACTTCACGCAGGCCGACGCCGTGGAGCACGCGGCCTCGCTGCTGCGGACCGCCGGGCTGGCCAAGCGCGCCGACAAGGAGGCGATCTCGGAGCGCACGGCCGGCGTCCGGTTCGGGGCCGGGTTCGGCAAGACCCTGCACAAGCTGCTGCGTGCGGGGATTGGCGTCCACCACGCCGGGATGCTGCCGAAGTACCGGCGGGTCGTCGAGCAGCTCGCGCAGGCGGGGCTGCTGACCGTGGTGTGCGGCACCGACACCCTCGGGGTCGGCATCAACGTCCCGATCCGCACGGTGCTGTTCAGCGGGCTCGCCAAGTTCGACGGCCACCGGCAGCGGGTCCTGAAGGTGCGGGAGTTCCAGCAGATCGCCGGGCGGGCCGGGCGTGCGGGCTTCGACAGCGCCGGCTACGTCGTGGTCCAGGCACCCGAGCACGTGATCGACAACGAGAAGGCCAGGAAGAAGGCGGCTGCCAGCAGCAACAAGAGGTCCAAGGCGCAGCTCCGGAAGCCGCCGCCCGGCACCGTGGTCTGGAACGAGCAGACCTACGACAAGCTGGTCGCGGGCGTGCCCGAGCAGCTGGAGAGCCGGATGAAGGTGGACAACGGGATGCTGGTGAACGTCCTGGCCCGCGAGGAGGACGCCTTCCCCGTCGTACGGCGGCTGCTGACCGACAACCACGAGGACCGGCGGCAGCAGCTGCGCCTGGCTCGCCGGGCGGTGCGGCTGACCCGGGCGCTGGTGCGCGCCGGGACGGTGACCCGGCTCCCGGAGCCCGACGAGCACGGGCGGCGCTACGTCCTGACCGTCGACCTGCCGCCCGACTTCGCGCTGCACCAGCCGCTGTCGCTGTTCGCGCTGGCCGCTCTCGACGTGCTCGACCCCGAGGCGCCGACGTACGCGCTCGACGTGGTGTCGGTGGTGGAGGCGGTGCTCGAAGGGCCGCGGCAGGTCCTGTTCGCGCAGCGGCACGCGGCCCGGGGGGAGCTGATCGCGGAGCTCAAGGCGGACGGCGTCGACTACGACGACCGGATGGCGCTGATCGAGGACGTCAGCTGGCCCCAACCGCTCGCCGACCTGCTGGAGCCCCTGTTCGAGACCTACCGCGAGACCCATCCCTGGCTCCCCGAGGACGCCCTGGAGCCCAAGTCGGTGCTGCGCGAGATGTGGGAATCCGGCCTCGGCTTCACCGACTTCGTGGCCCGCTACCAGCTCGCCCGCTCCGAGGGGCTGGTGCTGCGCTACCTGACCGACGCCTACCGTGCGCTGCGGCAGACCGTTCCGGAGCGGCACCGGCCGCCCGAGGTCGACGACATCGTCGAGTGGCTGGGGGAGACCGTGCGGCAGACCGACTCCTCGCTGCTCGACGAGTGGGAGTCGCTGGCCGACCCGGACCACGCACGAGCCGACGTCGTGGAGCACGCGCCGCCGCCCCCGCCGCGACCCCTGTCGCAGCAGCGGGCGTTCGAGGTGATGGTCCGCAACGCGATGTTCGCGCGGGTGCTCCTGTGCGCCCGCGACGACCCCGCCGGCCTGGAGCGGCTGGAGCGCGAGGCAGCGGACCGGCTCGACCCCCCGGGCGGGGTCGGGATGAGCCGGGCCGACTGGGACACCGCGCTGGAGGCCTACTACGCCGAGCACGACGTCATCGGCACCGACGCGGACGCGCGGGGCCCCGACCACTTCCAGGTGACGCCGGAGACCGTGGACGGGCGCCGTACCTGGCAGGTGCAGCAGAGCCTGGCCGACCCCGCCGGGCACCACGACTGGGTCATCGACGCCGAGGTCGACCTCGAAGCCTCCGACGCGATCGGCGAGGCCGTGGTCACGGTGCGCGCCCTGCGACTTCGATAACGATCTGGTCAAGGCGCCCGGGATCACCCGTCCCGGGTCTGGACGTGACGGCCGTCACTCCATATGTTGGCGCGAACAACAAACGCGGATCGTCGTCGTCACCGTGACCGACGGCCGCGGCAGCGCTAGGAGGGGTTCGCGTGAAGCGGAAGACCAGCATCGTCATCGCGGGCGTCACCGGGCTCGCCCTGTCACTGGCAGGGTGCGGCGACTCGGGCGGTTCGACGGCTGACGACAGCAGCAGCGGCGGTGACGAGGGCATGATCGGCGTGATCCTGCCCGACACCAAGTCCTCGGTCCGCTGGGAGTCCGCGGACCGCCCGGCCCTCGAGGCCGCGTTCGAGGAGGCGGGGGTGGAGTACTCCATCCAGAACGCCGAGGGCAGCGCCGACACGATGACCCAGATCGCCGACAGCATGCTGGCGGAGGGCGTCACGGTGCTGGCCATCGTCAACCTCGACTCCGAGTCCGGTGCGGCCATCCAGGAGAAGGCCGCCTCGCAGGGCGTCGCCACCATCGACTACGACCGGCTCACCCTCGGTGGCTCGGCCGAGTACTACGTGTCGTTCGACAACACCAAGGTCGGCGAGCTCCAGGGCCAGGGCCTGGCCGACTGCCTGGGCGACACCGAGGCCAACCTGATCTACGTCAACGGTTCGCCCACCGACAACAACGCCACCCTGTTCTCCGACGGCGCACACAGCGTGCTCGACGAGATCCCGACGTACAAGGCGGTCGGCGAGCAGGCGGTGCCCGACTGGGACCCCGACCAGGCGGTCACCATCTTCGAGCAGCTCTACACGCGCGCCGACGGTGACGTGCAGGGCGTCTACGCCGCCAACGACGGCCTCGCCGGTGCGGTCATCTCCATCCTGGAGAAGAACAAGGTCAACGGCGAGGTGCCGGTGACCGGGCAGGACGCCACCGTGGAGGGCCTGCAGAACATCCTGGCCGGTGACCAGTGCATGACCGTCTACAAGTCGGCCACCCAGGAGGCCGGTGCGCTCGCCGATGCCGCGATCGCGCTGGTCAACGGCGAGGAGGCCGAGACCAACGGCACCACCGAGGACTCCGAGGGCGGACGTGACGTGCCCTCGATCCTGCTCGACCCGGTGTCGATCACCAAGGACAACGTCCAGGACGTCATCGACGACGGCGGCCAGAAGGTCGAGGACGTGTGCGCCGGCGAGTTCGCCGACCTCTGCACCGAGGCCGGCATCTCCTGAACGGCCCGCCGCCCGGACCGCGCTGCGGTCCGGGCGGCCCCGTTTGTTCTGCCAGACAACGAAATCGAGGGCGGCCCGCCCGCTGACCATCCGTGAGAGAGGCACACCGCCATGACCGACGCAGCCCCAGCGGCAGCCGTGCCGGACGGCCCCGCGCCCCTGCTCGAGCTGAAGGGCCTCAACAAGAGCTTCGGCGTGGTCCACGTGCTCCACGACGTCGACTTCGCGGTCTACCCGGGCCAGGTGACCGCGCTGGTCGGCGACAACGGCGCCGGGAAGTCCACGCTGGTGAAGGTGATCGCGGGCATCTACGGCCGCGACAGCGGCTCCTACCTGTTCGACGGTGAGGAGGTCCACGTCAGTGGTCCGCGCGACGTGGCGGCGCTCGGCATCGAGGTGGTCTACCAGGACCTCGCGCTGTGCGACAACCTCGACATCGTCCAGAACATGTTCCTCGGCCGCGAGGAGAAGGCGCGGCTCGCGCTCGACGAGGCGACCATGGAGGCCCGCGCACGCGACACCCTCGGTTCCCTCTCCGTGCGCACCGTCACCTCGGTACGGCAGAGCGTCGCCAGCCTCTCCGGCGGCCAGCGCCAGACCGTGGCGATTGCGAAGGCGGTGCTCTGGAACAGCCGGATCGTGCTGCTCGACGAGCCGACGGCCGCGCTGGGCGTGGCCCAGACCCGCCAGGTGCTCGATCTCGTCCGGCGTCTGGCCGACCGTGGCCTGGGCGTCGTCCTGATCTCCCACAACATGACCGACGTGTTCGAGGTGGCCGACCGGATCACCGCGCTCTACCTCGGCCGCGTCGCCGCCGACGTCCCCGCCGCGGACGTCACCCACAGCCAGGTCGTGGAGCTGATCACGGCCGGTCGCTCGGGCGACCTCGGCATCGCGGACCCTGCCACTGCGACGGTCTGAGGACACTGATGAGCACCGACACCGACACCGGGACCCCCACCTCCGACAGCGGCTTCTCGGCCGACCTCCGCAGCCAGGAGTCGCTCGGCGACGCCCTGCGCGACTACCTCGGCCGGGTCCGGGGCGGCGAGATCGGCTCGCTGCCCGCGATCCTGGGCCTGGTCGCCCTCTACATCGTCTTCGGCCTCGCCAACGAGCAGTTCCTCGGCATGCTCAACCAGGCCAACCTGGTCGTCCAGGCCGGCTCCATCTGCGTGCTGGCCATGGGGCTGGTCTTCGTGCTGCTCCTGGGGGAGATCGACCTGTCGGCGGGCGTGGCCGGCGGCGTCTCCGCCGGGATCACGGCACTGGCCATCGTCGACCACGGCGCCTCGTGGTGGGTCGCGGTGCTGGTCGGGATGGGGGTCGGCGCCGTCATCGGGCTGGTCATCGGTCTGCTCGTCGCCTACCTCGGCATCCCGTCGTTCGTGGTCACCCTGGCCTTCTTCCTGGGCCTGCAGGGCGTCACGCTCAGGCTGATCGGCCAGGGCGGCTCGGTGGCGGTGCGCGACGAGGTGCTCAGGGGCCTGGCCATCCAGAACATCCCCGTGGTCGCCGGCTGGATCGGTGCCCTGGTGGTCGTCGCGGGCTACGGCCTGGTGTCGCTGCGCCGCTACCAGGTGCAGACCAGGCGCAAGCTGCAGCGTCCGCCCTTCGCCCTGGTCGCCCTCAAGATCGCGGGACTCGCCGCGGTCGTGCTCACCATCACCGGGCTGCTCAACCAGAACCGCAGCCCCCGCGAGGGCTTCGTCATCCAGGGCATCCCGTGGACGCTCCCGGTGGTGGCCGTCCTGCTGGTGTTCTGGACCTTCGTGCTGGGCCGCACCGCCTTCGGGCGGCACCTGTACGCCGTGGGCGGCAACGCCGAGGCCGCCCGGCGGGCCGGCATCACCGTCCCGCGGATGAAGGTCGCCGCATTCATGATCTGCTCGACGATGGCGGCGGTCGCCGGGGTCCTGGCGGCGGCGTACAGCGGCAAGGTCTCGCCCAGCTCGGGCGGGGGCAACGTCCTTCTCTACGCGGTGGGCGCCGCCGTGATCGGTGGCACCAGCCTGTTCGGCGGTCGCGGCCGCGCGGTCGACGCCGTCATCGGTGGCGTGGTCATCGCCGTCATCGCCAACGGCCTGGGCCTGCTCAACCAGGCCAGCTACATCAACTACATCGTGACCGGTGCGGTGCTGCTGCTGGCGGCCAGCGTCGACGCCATCTCGCGGCGTCGGCGGTCCGCGGCCGGCATCTGACCGGCCGGACGGGACGACGATGACCTCGGTCCGGCGGGGCCAGGGGACCAACCAGGAGGCCGTGCGGAGGCACAACCTGGGCACCCTGCTGCGCCACGTGCACGGCGCGGGACGGATCACGCGTGCCGAGCTCACCGCGACGATGGGCCTCAACCGCAGCACCATCGGCGCCCTCGTCGCCGAGCTCGAGGCGCTCGGCGTCACCGAGCAGACGCAGCCGAGCCCGGCGCGGTCGGGTGCCGGACGCCCCTCCGCCCGGGTCAGGGTCACCGGCGACGGCCCCTACGTGCTCGCCGTCGACGTGGGGGTGGCGACGGCGAGCGTGGGGCGGATCGGCCTCGGCGGACGGGTCCTGCAGCGCGCCGACACCAGGCTCGGGCGCAGCATCGAGCCGTGGCAGGTCGGCACGACGATCGCCGAGCTGGTGCGGGAGGTGGTGGCCGGTGCGTCGGGAGCGCCCCTGGTCGGGCTCGGGATCGCCGTACCGGGTCTGGTGCGCCGCACCGACGGGTTGGTGCGGCTGGCGCCCAACCTGGGGTGGCACGACGTGTCGTTCGGGGAGATCGTGCAGGCGGCGCTGGGCCTGGACCTGCCGATCGCCCTCGGCAACGACGCCGACCTGGGTGCGCTGGCCGAGCACAACCGCGGCGCCGCGGTCGGCGTCGACGACCTGATGTACATCTCGGGCAACGTCGGAGTGGGCGCCGGCATCCTGGCCGGCGGGCGGCGGCTGGAGGGCGCGGCGGGGTACGCCGGCGAGATCGGGCACCTCAACGTCAAGCCGCGGGGTCGGCCGTGCCACTGCGGGAGCCGCGGTTGCCTCGAGACCGAGATCGGGGGCGAGGCCATCGCGCGCGCGCTGGGTCTCCCGGCGGAGCAGGTGCCCGACCTGATCGACGTGCTGCTCACCCTCGACGGTCGGCCGGAGTCGCTGAGGGTGATCGGCCACGAGCTCGGGCAGGGCCTGGCCGACCTGGTCAACGCGTTCAACCCGGAGATGGTCGTGCTGGGCGGCTACCTGAGCTCGCTCCACGCCCTGTGCCGCGACGACGTCGAGGCGGGGCTCGTGTCGCGCGTGCTCCCGGCGGCGTACGAGGGGCTCACCGTCGTGCCGCCGGGCCTGGGGCGCGACTCGATCCTGCTCGGGGCCGCCGAGATGGCCTTCGAGCCGCTGTTCAGCGACCCCGAGGCGACCCTGGACGCCGCGCTCCTCGACGTCCGGGCACGGCTGTCGGGCTGATCACCCGCGGCGGCTCAGCTCCGCCTCGACGTCGAGGCGGGTCAGCTTGTGGGGGTTGCGGATCGAGTAGAGCCGGGAGATCCGGCCGTCCTCGACGACCATGCTGACCGCCGTGGGCTCGCCGTCGATGTCGACCAGCACCGCCGGGCCACCGTTGAGCCGGGCCGGCGCGAACCGCGCGGTCGGGACGGAGGACACGATCATCGCGAGCATCCGCGCCACCTTCTCGGCGCCGGTCACCGGGCGGGGGAGGGCGGTCACGACGCCGCCGCCGTCGGACCGGAGCACGACCTCGGGCGCGAGCACGTCGAGCAGGCCCTGCAGGTCACCGGTGCGCACCGCCGCGAGGAACTGCTCGACCGCGGCCTCCTGCTCCGCGCGGTCGACGTCCTGCCGCGGTCGGCGGGCCGCGACGTGCTCCCGCGCGCGGTGGGCGATCTGGCGCACCGCCGCCGGCGTCCGCTCGACCGCGGTCGCGATCTCGTCGTACGGCGTGTCGAAGACCTCGCGCAGCACGAACACCGCGCGCTCGGTCGGGCCGAGCGTCTCCAGCACGGTCAGCATCGCGATGGACACGCTCTCGGCGAGCTCGACGTCGTCGGCGACGTCGGGCGCGGTGAGCAGCGGTTCCGGCAGCCACTCGCCGACGTAGTCCTCGCGCCGACGGGCCAGGGTGCGCAGCCGGTTCAGCGACTGCCGGGTGACGATCCGGACCAGGTAGGCCCGCGGGTCCCGGACGGGGTCCGGGTCGCTCCGCTCGTCCCGGGCAGCCCACCGCAGCCAGGTCTCCTGCACCACGTCCTCGGCGTCGGCCGCCGAGCCGAGCATCTCGTAGGCGACGGTGAAGAGCAGGCTCCGGTGGGCCACGAACGGGTCGTCGCTCATGCCGTGGAGGGTACGACGCCGCTCGGCTCGGCGAGCGGCCGCAGGCCGCACGCCTCGGCGAACCCCTGCGACCGGATCCCCATCGCGACGTTGCTGCGGGCCATCATGTTCTCCATCGCGATGATCGCCGTGACCTCCACGAGCCCGGGGGCGCCGAGCGCCTCCAGCAGCCGCGCCGAGAGCTCGTCGGTCACCGTCGGCGGCGTGGCGGTCATCGCCTCGGCGTACGCGAGGACGTCGCGCTCGAGCGGGGTGAACAGGGTGGACTCGCGCCACCGGGGGACCTCGCGCGCCTTGTCGAGGTCGAGCTTCTCGTTGCGGGCCTGGAAGTAGCCGAGGTCGAGGCAGAAGCTGCACCCCACCGTCGCCGCGGTCGCCATGTGGGCCAGCGACTTCAGCTGCGGGTCGCACGCGTCCCAGGACTGGGACTTGCGGCCGAGGGACAGCGAGGCCATCAGGGCCGGCTTGTGGTGCCACATCACGCCCAGCGACTCGGGCACCTCGCCGAGCAGCTTCGTCGAGAACCGCCTGATCAGGGCCCCCTGCAGTCCGGTGATCCGCGTCGGGGGGATCCGGGTCGTGTCGGTCATGTCTCCTCCTGGTTCCGTCGGTCGCCATGGAGACACCGGACGGGTGCAGGATGTGACACCCGGAACTGCACAGATTTGTGCACAGGTGACCCGGGCGATGTGCACCGCACGGGGGGCTCCTCAACAGATTTCGAAGAATCGCTGGGGGTATCGGTGCGTCGGTTGAGACTGCCGTCCGCGGCGGCCTAGCCTCACCGCAGGCTCGGCAACATGTCGCCGAGTCGACAATTCGAAACCACCACACCGGGAGTGTCAGATGAGCGGTGACAGGTCCTTCTCGGGACTGTTCGGCAGCCAGGGGAGCAGCGCCCCGGAGATGCCGCCCCTCGTTCCGTCGGCCGCCCCGGCTGCCCCTTCGAGAGCAGAGCCTTCCCCCGGAGCAGATGACCACGTGAGCCAGCCGATCCCCTTCGAGCGATCCGCCGAGCCGGTCGAGGAGCCCGTCCTCGGCCCGACCGGCCGGCCGCTCCCGGACTTCTCGGAGCCGCCGCCGCTCACCGAGCACGGCCCGGCCCGGGTCATCGCGATGTGCAACCAGAAGGGTGGTGTCGGCAAGACGACGACGACCATCAACCTGGGCGCAGCGCTCGCCGAGTACGGCCGCAAGGTGCTGCTCGTCGACTTCGACCCGCAGGGCTCGCTCTCGGTGGGTCTGGGGCTGAACCCCCACGACATGGAGCACACCGTCTACAACCTGCTGATGCAGCGCGACATCGCGCTCGACGAGGTCGTCGTCGAGTCCGGGATCCCCGGCATGGACCTGCTCCCGTCCAACATCGACCTGTCGGCCGCGGAGGTGCAGCTCGTGCACGAGGTGGCCCGCGAGCAGACCCTGTCCCGGGTGATCGCGCCGGCCATCGAGCACTACGACGTGATCCTGATCGACTGCCAGCCCTCGCTGGGCCTGCTGACTGTGAACGCGCTCACCGCGTCCGACGGCGTGATCGTGCCGCTGGAGTGCGAGTACTTCGCGCTGCGCGGGGTGGCGCTGCTCAAGAACACCATCGACAAGGTCCAGGAGCGGCTCAACCCGCGGCTGGAGATCGACGGCGTGCTCGGCACCATGTTCGACGGTCGCACCCTCCACGGCCGCGAGGTGATGGAGCGCCTGGTGCAGGCGTGGGACGAGAAGGTGTTCCACACGGTGATCCGCCGCACGGTGAAGTTCTCCGACTCGACCGTCGCCGGTGAGCCGATCACGTCGTACGCCGCGGGCTCGACCGGTGCCGACGCCTACCGTCAGCTCGCCAGGGAGGTGGCCGCCCGGTGTCTCGACGGGTGAGCATGCCCGCCGCGGACGACCTGTTCCGCAGGACGGGTGAGAAGTCCACGCGCGTCCGGGCGGTGCCCGACGCGCCCGCCGAGCAGGACGCCGGCGCGGCCGCGTCCGACGCGCCGGCCGAGAAGCGGCCCAGCGGCCGGGTCCGTCACGACGAGAAGATGACCGTCTACGTCACCTCCGAGGAGCTGCTCGACCTCGAGCACACCCGGCTGACGTTGCGGCGCGAGCACGGCCTGGTCGTCGACCGCGGACGACTGGTGCGCGAGGCCGTCGCCATGGTGCTCGCCGACTTCGAGCGGCACGGCGACGACAGCGCGCTCGTGCGTCGCCTGACCGACGGATGACCCAGCTGGTCGACGCCTCTGCCGACCTCGCGGCCGGTGCGGCCGACGGGGGAGCCGAGGCTGCGGCGGCAGGGTTCGCGGTCCGGCTCGACAACTTCGAGGGCCCGTTCGACCTGCTGCTGTCGCTGATCGCCAAGCACAAGCTCGACATCACCGAGGTCGCGCTGTCGCGGGTCACCGACGAGTTCATCGCCCACGTCAAGGCGCTGGGCCCCAAGTGGGACCTCGAGCAGACCTCGTCGTTCCTGGTGGTGGCCGCGACCCTCCTGGACCTCAAGGCGGCGCGGCTGCTGCCGCAGGGCGACGTCGAGGACGAGGAGGACCTGGCGCTGCTGGAGGCCCGGGACCTCCTGTTCGCCCGCCTGCTCCAGTACAAGGCGTTCAAGCAGGTCGCGTCGGTGCTCGAGGACCGACTGGCCGCCGAGTCGCGCCGACACCCCCGTGCGGTCGGGCTCGAGGAGCGGTACGCCGGCCTGCTGCCCGAGGTGCTGATCGGCATCGGGCTCGACGCTTTCGCGGCGCTGGCGGCCAGGGCGCTGGAGCCCAAGCCGGCGCTCGAGCTCTCGCTCCACCACATCCACGCCCCGACGGTGTCGGTGCGTGAGCAGGCCGCCCTGGTGGTCGACCGGCTGCGGCGCAGCGGGACGCTGACCTTCCGGTCGCTGTGCGGTGACTCGCCCGACACCCTGACCACCGTCGCCCGGTTCCTGTCGTTGCTCGAGCTGTTCCGCGAGGGTGCGGTCTCCTTCGACCAGCTCTCGCCGCTGGGCGAGCTCACCGTGCGCTGGACCGGCGGCGACGGCAGCGACGGGGGAGACTTCGAGATCGACGAGTTCGACGGTGCCCCGCCCGACGAGGGGACCGAGCCGGGCGAGACCCCCGAGGTGCAGGAGAACGACGATGACCGAGACGACTGAGACCAGCGCCCCCGAGACCCTCGACGTGGCCCTGGCCGAGCTGCGGCCGTCGCTGGAGGCGCTGCTGATGGTGGCCGACCAGCCGCTCGACGAGGCCGTGCTGGCGGCCGCGGTGGGCCATCCGGTGGTCGCGGTGACCGAGGCGCTGGCCGGCCTGGCCGCCGACTACGACGACCACGGCCGCGGCTTCGAGCTGCGCAACGTCGCGGGCGGCTGGCGCTACTACACCCGCGAGGAGTTCGCTCCCGTCGTGGAGTCCTTCGTGCTGGAGGGGCAGCAGGCACGGCTGACCCAGGCGGCCCTGGAGACCCTGGCCGTGGTCGCCTACAAGCAGCCGGTGTCACGGGCGCGGGTCTCGGCGATCCGCGGCGTCAACGTCGACGGCGTGATGCGCACCCTCCTCACCCGCGGCCTGGTCGAGGAGGCCGGCCGTGACGGCGAGCACGGCGCCACGCTCTACCGCACCACCGGCTACTTCCTGGAGCGGATCGGCGTCACCTCCCTCGACGAGCTGCCGGAGCTGGCTCCCTACCTCCCCGACATGGACGACCTCGAGGACGACCTGGTCGAGGCCGTGGCGACCCCGGCACCGACGGAGCCGGACGAGCAGGCGTCGTGACGGACGCCGGCGACGACGCCGGCCTGGTCCGGCTGCAGAAGCTGCTCGCCCAGTCGGGGGTCGCCTCGCGCCGCAAGTGCGAGGAGCTGATGCTGGCCGGCGAGGTCGAGGTCGACGGAAAGGTCGTCACCCGGCTCGGCACCAAGGTCGACCCGAGCACCGCGGTGATCCGGGTCTCCGGCCGACGGCTGCCCCCGGCGTCCCCGCACGCCTACCTCGTCCTCAACAAGCCCCGCGGGGTGGTCTCGACCATGTCGGACCCCGAGGGGCGTCGCACGCTCACCGACGTGCTCGCCGAACAGGCACCCGAGCAGGGCCGGCTGTTCCACGTGGGGCGGCTCGACACCGACACCTCGGGCCTGCTGCTGCTCACCAACGACGGCGACTTCGCCCAGCGGATGGCACACCCGTCGTACGAGGTCGACAAGACCTACGTCGCCGAGGTCGAGGGCGAGGTGACCAAGCCGGTGCTGCGCCGGCTGCGTGACGGCGTCACCCTCGACGACGGGCCGGTCGAGGTCCGGCGCGTGAAGCTGGTGACGACCGGACCCGGCAAGAGCGTCGTCGAGCTGGTGATCCACGAGGGCCGCAACCGGATCGTGCGGCGCCTGCTCCAGCACGTCGGCCACCCGGTGCGACGACTCACCCGGACCGCCTTCGGACCGGTGGTGCTCGGGCAGCTCCGCGAGGGCACCCTGCGGCCGCTCACCAACGACGAGCTCGGCGCGCTGCTCGACCGCGCCGGGATGTAGGTCGCCGACTCTGGTTATCCTTGCCGCCATGCCAGTGCGGGCCGTGCGGGGGGCGACCCAGCTCGAGGACGACGACCGGGATCACCTGCTCGACCGGGTCGCCGAGATGGTGCTCGACGTCATGGCCTCCAACGGTCTCGCCGTCGACGACTTCATCTCCGTGATCTTCACCGCGACCTCCGACCTGGTCTCGGAGTTCCCGGCGTACGCCGCCCGCCAGCTCGGCTTCGGCGAGGTCCCGCTGCTCTGCGCCCGCGAGCTCGAGATCGCGGGGTCGATGCCGCGGGTGGTGCGGATGCTGGCCCACGTCGAGACCGACCTGCCCCGGGCCGAGCTGACCCACTGCTACCTCCACGGGGCCGCCGCGCTTCGCAAGGACCTCACCCACACCCGCGAGGTTCCCGACGATGGCTGACCCACTGACCGGTCCGGTCGAGGTGGTCGGCGCCGGGCTGCTCGGCACGTCCATCGGGCTGGCCTGCCGGGAGGCGGGCCTCGAGGTGATCCTCTCGGACGTCTCCGCCCACCACGTCCGCACCGCGTCCGGGCTGGGCGCCGGCCGACCCACCGGTGCCGACGAGCATCCCCAGCTGGTGGTGGTGGCGGTCCCCCCCGACGACCTGGGGAGCGAGGTGGTCGCTGCGCTGGGGCGTACCGACGCGGTCGTCACCGACGTCGGCAGCATCAAGGGCGAACCCACCAGGGTCGTCGCGGAGCTCGCGCCGGAGGCGGCCGCCCGCTACGTCGGCGGACACCCGATGGCCGGGAGCGAGCGATCCGGCCCGCTCGCGGCGAGCGCTGCCCTCTTCGACGGCCGGCCCTGGGCGGTCACGCCGGGTCAGGAGTCCGACCCGACCGCCGTCACGCTGGTCGAGCAGCTGGCCCGCACCTGCGGCGCGGTGCCGGTGAGGATGAGTCCCGAGGAGCACGACCAGGCGGTGGCCCGGACCTCCCACCTGCCCCACCTGCTGGCGGTCCTGGTCGCGGGCCGGCTGGCCGAGGCACCGGCCGACCACCTGGCCCTGTCCGGCCAGGGCGTGCGCGACGTGACCCGGATCGCCGGGGGCGACCCCGCCCTGTGGCAGCAGATCGTCGCGCTGAACGCCGACGCTCTCCACGACCTGCTGGTCGAGGTCCGGCTCGAGCTCGACGTCCTGCAGCGCGCCGTCGCCAGTGGCGACCGCGACGTCGTGGGCGAGCTGCTCGCCCGCGGCGTGGCCGGCACCCGCGCGATCCCCGGCAAGCACGGCGGCCCGGTCAGCCCGACCCGCCCGGTCTACGTGTCGGTGCCCGACCATCCCGGCGAGCTGGCCCGGCTCTTCGCCGACGCCGGCGCCTCCGGGATCAACATCGAGGACATCCACATCGACCACGACCCCGGACGCCCGGTCGGCCTCGTGGAGCTGGTGGTCGCCGAGGGCAGCGCCGGGCATCTGCACGACGCTCTCGAATCGAGGGGCTGGCAGACCCACCGGTAGTCTGCGCGGGTGTCCGCCCCCTCCCACCTGGTCGTCGCCGTCGACGGGACCTCCGGGTCCGGCAAGTCCAGCACGTCGCGCGGCGTCGCCGTCCGGCTGGGGCTGCGCTACCTCGACACCGGCGCGATGTTCCGGGCGATGACCTGGTGGATGCTGCGCGCGGGTGTCGACGTCCGTGACCCGGACGCGGTCGCCGCACGCTGCCACGAGCCCGAGATCCTCTCCGGGACCGACCCCGAGGGGCCGGGGATCATGGTCGACGGGGTCGACGTGGGGGTCGCGATCCGGAGCGACGAGGTCAACGCGGCGGTGTCCCACGTCAGCGTCGTGCCGGCGGTGCGGACCCGGTTGCTGGAGCTGCAGCGTGAGGTGATCGGCGAGGGTGGCATCGTGGTCGAGGGCCGCGACATCGGCTCTGTGGTGTGGCCGGAGGCCGAGGTGAAGGTCTACCTCACGGCCGACGCCGAGGCGCGGGCCACCCGCCGCGCTGCCGAGACCGGCAGCATCGACGTGACCCGCACCCGTGAGTCGCTGCTGTCCCGCGACCGGATCGACTCCGGTCGGGCCACTGCACCGCTGGCGATGGCCGACGACGCGGTCGCCGTCGACACCACCGGCCACACCCTGGACGAGGTGATCGACCGGGTCGTGGCGCTCGCGACGGCCACGGAGGAGCGAGCGTGATTCACCCCATTCGAATGCTCGCTGCGCTCCGCTTCGAACAGGGACCCCGAAGATGACCGCGGGCCTCCACCACGAACGTCCCGCCAGCGACGCGGTGCCACACCCGCCGAGGGCGCTGCTCCACGGCGCCCGGCCGCCTGCCCGCGCCCTGGTGCGCAGTCGCTACCGCGTCCGACTGCACCATCCGGGGCGGGTGCCGGCGACCGGGCCCGTCGTGCTGGCCGCCAACCACATCGGCATCATCGACGGGCCCCTGCTGGCGGTGCTGAGCCCGCGCCCCGTCCACGCGCTGACCAAGCAGGAGATGTTCGTCGGCCGCACGGGCAGGTTCCTGGCGCGCGCCGGCCAGGTGCCCGTCGACCGGTTCCACCCCGACCCCCGCGCGGTCCGCACCGCGCTGCGGGTGCTGCGCGACGGCGGCGTCGTGGGGGTCTTCCCCGAGGGCCGGCGCGGCGACGGCGAGCTGCACCGGTTCCACCACGGCGCCGCCTACCTGGCGCTCGTCACCGGCGCGCCCGTCGTACCGGTGATCATGCTCGGCACGCGGGAGCCCGGCGGAGGGAAGGACTCCCGGCCGCCGCGGGGGAGCGAGCTCCACCTGACCTTCGGGGAACCGGTGTGGGTGGAACCACAGCCGTGGCCGCGGACACCGGGAATGCTGCGTGACACCTCGACGCTGCTCCGGGGGCGGCTGCTGGCCACCCTGGACGAGGCGCGCGGGCTGACCGGACGCGAGCTGCCGGGACCGTTGCCGCCGGGCCAGTACGAGGACGATCCCGACACCGGGCTCGTCGACCGAGGAGCATGATGAGCGAGGACCACCTCGAGACCACCGCGACCACCGACGGACCGCTGCCGGTGCTGGCCGTCGTCGGCCGTCCGAACGTCGGGAAGTCGACCCTGGTCAACCGGATCATCGGCCGTCGCGAGGCCGTCGTCGAGGACGTCCCCGGCGTGACCCGAGACCGGGTCTCCTACGACGCCGACTGGGCCGGGCGCGCGTTCACCGTCGTCGACACCGGCGGCTGGGACCCCGACGCCCGCGGCATGGCCGAGCGGATCGCCGCCCAGGCCGAGATCGCGGTCAGCCTGGCCGACGCCGTGCTGTTCGTGGTCGACGCGACCGTCGGGATCACCGACGCCGACGAGGCCGTGGTCAAGATCCTCCGGCGGTCGAGGAAGCCGGTGGTCCTCGCCGCCAACAAGGTCGACGACGCCCGCACCGAGGCCGAGGCCCACGCCCTCTGGAACCTCGGGCTGGGCGAGCCGTACGCCGTCTCCGCGCTGCACGGGCGCGGGTCGGGCGACCTGCTCGACGCGGTCCTCGCGGCGCTGCCGGAGGCGCCGCCCGAGCGCGACCCCGAGGTCGGCGGCCCGCGACGGATCGCGATCGTGGGCAAGCCCAACGTGGGCAAGTCCTCGCTGCTCAACCAGCTCGCCGGCAGCGAGCGGGTGGTCGTCGACAATGTCGCCGGCACCACCGTCGACCCGGTCGACGAGCTGGTGGAGCTCGCGGGCCGGACCTGGCGGTTCATCGACACCGCCGGCATCCGGAAGCGGGTCAAGGAGGCCTCGGGCCACGAGTACTACGCCTCGCTGCGCACTTCCACCGCGATCGACCGGGCCGAGGTGGCGGTGCTGGTCCTCGATGCCGGCGAGTCGATCTCCGAGCAGGACCTGCGGATCCTGCAGACCGTCCGCGAGGCCGGCAGGGCGCTGGTGATCGCCTTCAACAAGTGGGACCTGGTCGACGAGGAGCGTCGCCACTACCTCGAGCGCGAGGTCGAGCGGGAGCTGGTCCAGGTCCGCTGGGCGCCACGGATCAACGTCACCGCCCGCACCGGCTGGCACGTCGACCGGCTGGTGCCCGCCCTCGACCGGGCGATCGAGGGCTGGGAGACCCGGGTCCCGACCGGTGCGCTCAACAGCTTCCTCGGCCGGCTGGTCGCCGAGCACCCGCACCCCGTCCGGAGCGGCAAGCAGTCCCGGATCCTGTTCGGCACCCAGCCGTCGACCGCACCGCCGACGTTCGTGCTGTTCACGACCGGCAAGCTGGAGGCGTCGTACGAGCGGTTCGTCGAGCGGCGGCTGCGTGAGGAGTTCGGCTTCGCCGGCACGCCGATCGTGCTCCAGCAACGTCCCCGGGAGAGGCGGAGGCGCTGATGACCGGCGAGCAGGCCCACGACCCGCGCGGGGCGCAACCGGCGACGCACTGGGAGGCGGTCTGGTCCGAGAAGGGCCAGGGATCCGTGTCGTGGTACGAGGAGACGCCCACGACGTCGACCGAGCTCGTGCTCTCCGGCGGGCTGCCCCGCTCCGTGGTCGACGTCGGTGCCGGCTCCTCGTTCCTGCCCGAGGCGCTGCTCGACGCGGGGGTCGAGCACGTCACGCTGCTGGACCTGTCGATGTCGGCGCTGGCGCTGACGTCGCTGCGGCTCGAGGAGCGCGCGGGCGCGGTGACGACCATCGTCGGCGACGTGCTCACCCACGACTTCGACGAGCAGTACGACGTCTGGCACGACCGGGCCGTCTTCCACTTCCTCGTGGAGCCCGGTCAGCGGGCGGCGTACCTGGCGCAGGCACGGCGCGCCGTGCGGCCGGGCGGCCTGCTGGTCGTCGGGACGTTCGCGGCGGACGGGCCGGAGGAGTGCTCCGGCCTCCCGGTGTCCCGCTACGACGCGGACACGCTGGCGACCGAGCTCGGCGACGGCTTCACCCCGGTCACCTCCCGGCGCGCCGAGCACCACACGCCCTGGGACGCGGTGCAGCCCTTCACCTGGGTGGTGCTGCGGCGGTCCTGACCTCGATCAGGACGGCGCCGATGTCACGCAGCGCGGCCAGCACGCCGTGCAGGCGGGCCTGGTCGACCACGGACACCGTGACCGTCGTGGTGCCGTCCCGCGCGCGGGACAGGTCGAGGGCGCCGAGCCACGCCGCCCAGTGGTCGTCGAGGTGGCCGTCGACCCGGATCTCGTAGGTGGTGGGGACGGCGTTCACCGGACGGCTCCGGCGGTCCGGGTGGGGGCGAGCGAGGTGGCACTGCGGGCCGGCCGGCGGATCACCCACTCGGCGAGGGCCATGTTGACCAGCCACCCGGCGGCCTTGGCGAGGTCCCCCGCCACCACCCCGGTGCCGAACAGGGCACCACCGATGCCCTCGGTGAAGGCCTGGGTTCCCGCGGCCACGGCGATGGCGTACGCCCGGATCATCCAGGCCCGGTGGGCGGCGATGTCGCGGCGGCGGGCCGCGGCCACGCCCAGCACGAGGCAACCGGCCATCGCGGACCCGAAGACCAGCCGGAGCACGTAGAGCAGGTCGCCCGTTCCTGGCTTCGGGTCGTGGGCCAGCGTCAGCCACAGCGCCGAGAGGGCGACCAGCAGACCGGCCACCGCCAGCACCTGGCCGGCGCGGCGGTGCCAGGTCAGGTGCCGGCGGCGGAACCGGGACACCAGCTGGAGGACGCCGACGAGGGCGTACGTCGTCGCGCCCACGATGTGCAGCACGAGCGGGAACACCACGTCGGCGTACCGGTCGTCGGCCGGGATGACCGCCGGACCGCCGGTGAGCTGGACCAGTCGCAGCACGCCGGCCGTGACCGGGATGGTGCGCAGCGCGACCAGGGCCAGCGGCACCGGCCAGCTGCGCGCCCGCGGGGTGCTCATCGTCCTGCGGCGACGGTGGCCGGCGCAGCCTCGGCCTCGGCGGCGGTCGTCCTCCGCTGACCGAGCCAGAGGGAGAGGCCGAGCCCGATCATCGCGATCCCGTTGGGGAAGGCCAGCAGGCGGTAGAACGCGTCCGGCATCAGCGACAGCACGAGGGTGACCACGCCGCTGACCGCCAGCAGCGCGGCCGCCAAGCGGGCGAGCACCCGGGCGCGGAACAGGGCGATCCCGAACAGCAGGCCGCCGGCGAGGTAGGCGATGCCCTGCACCTGGTTGACCGCCACCATCGCGCCGATATCGGCAGTGCCGGTGCGCCCGGTCGTCACGTCGAGCACGCCGTCGACGTACCCGGGGTCGGTGGCCGCGACCTCCGGGAGGACGACGGTGGCGATCAGGGTCGTGCTCATCATGAGGAGGTAGCCGGCGGCGAGGATCAGGTAGCCGACCAGGCCGAGGACCCCGTTGCGGCGGACCTGGCTCAGGTACATCCCGCTGATGCCGACCAGGGCCAGCACGGCCATCAGCACCTTCAGGCCGTCCCGGACCACCACCTCCGTGGTCTGGACGGACGTGGCGTCCAGGTGCGGGTGGCCGATCTGGATGCCGATGAAGAGAGTGCCGGCGGCCGTGGCGCAGAGGCCGGCAGCGGCGGCGAGGCGGTTCGGTGTGACGATCATGTCGGTGTCCTCCGGTCGGGTGCCGGACGGCGTCCGGCGATGTCGGGACCGTAGGAGCGCACGTGGTGAGGCCACATCACCATGTGATGTGACCGGCGTGGTGATCCTCAGAGCAGGCCGAGGTCCGTCGCCCGGCGTACCGCGGCGCGGCGCGTGTTCACGTCGAGCTTGGTGAAGACGTGTCGGGTGTGGGTGCGCAGGGTGTTCAGGGAGACGAACAGCCGCTGCGCGATCTCCGGACCGGTGAGCTCGCTCGCCAGCAGCCGCAGCACCTCGAGCTCACGCTCGCTGAGGGTGTCCCCGGACGCCAGTGCGGTGGATTCCGCTCCCGATGGTCTCTGCGCGACGGACAGCAGCCGGTCGGCGTACGTGCGCGTCGCCTCGTCCCGCGCGACCCGCGCGGTCTGTCGGAGCAGGTCCGTCATGGGCTCGCCCTCGTCGAGGAACAGCCGGCAGTAGCCGGCCGGCACCGCCAGGGCGAGCGCGGCGGCGAGGTCACCGGTCGCAGACTCGAGGTCACCGCAGGCGTGGTGGGCGAGGGCGCGCACCATCCGCGTCTCGATGACGCTGCCTCCCCGGTCAGCCGCCTGCGCGGTGTCGAGCAGTCGGTCGAGCAGGCCGAGCGCGGTCGAGGCGTCGCCCTCGGCGAGGAGCAACCGGGCCAGCGTGAGGTGCTCGTCCTCGGTGAGGTAGTCCGGGGAGTCGGTGGGCGTCACCTCGCGTTCCCGCGCCCAGGCCCGTGCGTCCTCGAGGCGTCCCTGGGCGATCCGCACCCGGGCCCGGGCGGCCGCGACGGGGCGCACGTCCGGGTAGTAGCCGGCGAGGAACAGCGGTGCGGCACGGTCGAGCGCCACGATCGCGCCGTCGAGGTCGCCCTGCGCCCGCAGCAGTGCTGCCCGGGCGGTGAACCACCGGTGCCGGTTCTCCCGCAGCGACGCGCGGTCGCCGAGCTCGCGGGCGGTCTCGAGGTGCCGGGCGGCCCCCTCGAGGTCGCCCTGCTCCCGGCGCACGTCGGCCAGACCGACGTGGAGGTCGCCGGTGGTGGCGAGCACCGGGCCCGGGCGATCTGTCGCCGTCGCCAGGGCCTGCTCGAGGAGCCGACGTGCCTCGGCGGGTCGGCCGCGCGCGACCCACATGTGCGCGAGCACGACGGTGGCCCCGAGCTCGTCGGCCACCATCCCGGCCGACGCCAGGCTGCCCACGGCGTCGGTGAAGGTGTCCACGGCCGTGGCAAGGTCGCCCGCCGCCCAGGCCGCCAGGCCGATGAAGCCCGCCGCGGCACCGCGTGGGAAGTGGTCCTCCGGACCGGCGAGCGCCAGGGCGCGGCGCGCGTTCTCGACCGTGCCGGCCACGTCGCCGCGGGCCTGCGCGACCGACGCGCGGTAGACCCCGATCATCGCGGGCAGGGAGCGGATCTCGGCGTCCCGGTCGCCGGCTGCCCGGGCGAGCGAGGCCGACGGGGTGACCGCCGGGACGGCCGCCGCGTCGAGCCCGGCCTCGGCGGCGTCCAGCCACGGGGGCACTCCGTCGACGTCTCCCTCGTAGAGCCGGGTCCAGGCCAGGTAGGTGGCCAGCAGGGGCCGCCGGCGGACGACGTCGTCGGGAAGCGCGAGCAGCCAGTCGCGGAGCATGCGGGTCTGCCGCGTACGCCGCAGCTCGGCCAGACCCAGCTCGACCAGGTCGGCGGCGTACTCGTGGTCGCCGCTCGCCAGGGCGTGCCGCACCGCGTCGGCGAGCAGACCCTCCTCGGCGAGCCACCGGGCGGCCGCCAGGTGCAGGCGGTCGACCCGCTCGGCGTCGCGGGCAGCCAGCCGGGCGCGCAGGGCGTCGGCGAGGAGGTGGTGGTAGCGGTACCACCGGCGCTCGTCGTCGAGCGGGACGACGAACAGGTTCTCGCGCTCGAGGACCTCCAGAGTCTGCCGACCGTCGACGCGACCGGTGAGGGCGTCGCAGAGGCCGCCGGTCAGCTGGTCGAGCACGGAGGTGTCGAGCAGGAACGTGCGCACCGGCTCCGGCTGCCGCTCGAGGACCTCCTCGACGAGGTAGTCGAGGACGAACCGGTGGCTCCCCGAGAACGCCTCGACGAACCCTGCGACGTGCGCGGCATCGTCGCCGGCGTCGGTCCGGCTGCGGGCGGAGAGGGCGGCGAGCTGCAGCCCGGCCGCCCAGCCCTCGGTACGTGTCTCGAGCGCGCTCACGAGGGCGGGCTCCAGGGAGAGCCCCATGACGTCGTTGAGGAACGTCTCTGCCTCCGCGGTGCTGAAGCGGAGGTCCGCCGCCCGCACCTCCACCAGCTCACCCCTGGCGCGCAGCCGGGCCAGGGGGAGCGGTGGGTCGGCACGGGTCGTCAGGGCGAGGGTCACCTGCGGCGGCAGGTTGTCCAGGAGGAAGGTCAGCGCGGCGTGGACCTCGCTCCGGTCGACGACGTGGTAGTCGTCGAGAGCCACCACCGTCGGCCCGTCGAGGGTGTCCAGGTCGTTGACCAGGCTGACCAGGACGTCGTCGGTCGAGGTGGTGCCACCGGCCTCCAGCTGGGCGAGCGCGTCGGACCCGACCTCGGGCTCGGTGGCCCGGACCGCCGCCACGAGGTGGGTGAGGAACCGTGGGAGGTCGGCGTCGTCCGGGTCCAGGGCGAGCCACGCCACCCGACGTCCTGACGAGCCCAGCCACTGCGCCAGCAGGGTGGTCTTGCCGAACCCGGCAGGCGCGGCGACCAGGACAAGCCTCGGTGTCTCCGCCCCGTCCCCACGCAGCCGGTCGGTGAGGCGGGCGCGCTCCACCAGCCGACGACGGGGTGAGGGCAGGTGGAGCTTGGTGCCCAGCACAGGCATTGGGTCAGCGTAGGCCCCCGGGCCTCTCCGGGCGCCGGACCGCTAGCGTCGGGACATGCGCCTCGCCGTTCCCGGGCTCGCCCTGACCCTCGTCGCCGGAGTCGGTGGGGTCGCGCTCCCCGAGCCGCCGGCTGCGGCCGGAGGCGTGGCCGGCTGCCGGGTGTTCCCGGCCGACAACTACTGGCGTGCCGACGTCTCCGACCTGCCCCGCCACCGGCGCAGCCGGCAGTGGCTGGCCCGGATGTCGTCGAACCGGCGGCTGCATCCCGACTTCGGGCCGTCGTACGGCGCGGGACCCGACTACGGGTTGCCCGTCACCGTCGTCGGACACGGTCACCGGCGGGTCCGGGTGAGGTTCACGTACGCCGCGGAGAGCGACCGGGTCCGGTACCCGTTCGGCCGCGACACCCGGATCGAGGGCGGCCGCGGCTCGTCCGGCGACAAGCACGCGATCGTGGTCGACCGGGGCGCCTGCCGGCTCTACGAGACCTGGAACACCACCAGGCGCAACGGCCGGTGGCGGGCCGGCTCGGGCGCCACGTGGCCGCTCCGCAGCAACCGGCTCCGGCCCGACGGCTGGACCTCCGCGGACGCCGCGGGGCTGCCGATCCTCCCGGGGCTGCTGCGGTGGCGGGAGGTGAAGCGGCGCGACGTCGACCACGCGATCCGGTTCACGACCGACGTCACCTCGCGCTGGCACGTCTGGCCCGCCCGCCACGACGCCGGCTCGCGCGACAGCCACCGGTTCCCGCCCATGGGTGCCCGGTTCCGCCTGAAGGGGTCCTACCGCGCGCCGCGCAGCTTCGGCCCGGGCGCCCGCGAGGTGGTGCGCGCCATGAAGAACTACGGCCTCGTGCTCGCCGACAACGGCTCTCCGTGGTTCTTCCAGGGGGAGCGCAACGCCCACTGGCCCGACGGACTCATCGCCGACCTCAAGCGGGTGCCTGCCTCGGCGTTCGTGGCCGTCGACACCTCGTCCCTGAAGGTCGATCCCGACAGTGCCGCGACCCGCTGATCCCGATTCCGGCCGGGCAGCCGTGCTCCTGTAGGGTCTCTGACGCTCGACCGGCGATCCCGGGAGAGCGTTCGGGCTGTGGCGCAGCTTGGTAGCGCACTTGACTGGGGGTCAAGGGGTCGCAGGTTCAAATCCTGTCAGCCCGACCGAATGCGATGTCCCGCGACACCGTTGGCAGGTGTTGCGGGACATCGTTGCATTTCAGGGCTTCTTGAGGCGTCGGCCTTT
>NZ_JBNYXG010000010.1:0-52071 GCF_050880345.1 Nocardioides sp. GXQ0305 | reverse complement strand
ACCCGCCGAAGCGCTCGACGCGCTACTGTCCGAACACGACAACCCACCCGGTGTTGCACTCACCGGTTGAATCCACCGCCGACCGATCGTCTCGAAACCCTGGCCAGCCGAGGCGGCGGAGCCGCGGCGGCGTGGGGCGACAAGCACCCGCCCGGAACGGGTGTAGGCCCTCGTCTCCCCGCCGCTCTACGGTCGGACGTCGCAGGCGGATCTCGACCGCCGGCACCTCGGAGGGAGCCCGATGAGCCGGAGCGCGACGCGGGCGGGCAGCGCGGGCGGCGTGCTGGCTGCCACCTGCATCTCGACGCTCGTGGTGAACGCGAACACCTCCGCGGTGAGCATCCTGCTGCCCGCGATCAGCGACGACACCGGCATGTCCCTGGAGACCCTGCAGTGGGCCGTGACCGGCTACTCCCTGGTGGGGGCCGCCGTGATCATCACCAGCGGGTCGCTGGGCGACGTGTTCGGGCGCCGCCGGATCTTCCAGGGCGGGCTGCTGCTGTTCGTGGCGTCGTGCGTGCTCATCGCCCTGGCCCGGACCGGCGAGCTGGTCATCGCGGGCCGGGTCATCCAGGGCGCGTCGGGCGCCACCATCCTGGCGTGCGGGCTGAGCCTGCTGACCGTCGGCACGGCCGGTGACAAGCAGCTGCGCGCGGTCACCCTGTGGGGTGCCGCGGCCGCCGTCGGCGCGGCGGCCGGCCCCCTGGTCGGCGGCGTGCTGGTGAACCTGACGGGCTGGCAGGGCCTGTTCTGGATCGACGCCGCGGTGGCCGTCGGCTGCATGGGCATCACCGCCCTGATGGTCGAGGAGTCGCGGGACCCCGATCGGTCCCGCTCGATCGACTACGCCGGCACGCTGTTGATCGCGCTCACCCTGATGCCCCTGATCCTCGGCGTCAGCAAGAGCGGCGGCTGGGGCTGGTGGTCGCCGGCCACCCTGGGCTGCTTCGCGGTGACCCTCCTCGCCGGGTACGCCTTCCTCCAGGTGGAGCGGCGGGTCGAGGTCCCCCTGCTGGACCTCGCGCTGCTGCGCAACCGGGTGCTGATCGGCTCCACCATCGCCATCCTGATCGGTGCGGGGACCATCAACGGCTTGATGTACCTGCTCAGCCTGTACTTCCAGGACCCGTCCACGCTGGGCTTCTCGCCGCTGGAGGCAGGGCTGGCGACGCTGCCGGCCACGGTCGGCCTGGTGCTCACGGCACCGGTCGTCCCGCGTCTCGCGCAGCGCATCGGCGCGCGTCCGACGATCGTCCTCGGCTTCGCCATCACGACTGTCGGCTTCGTGGTGGTCGGCTTCACCCAGGAGTCGTGGCGGTACGTCGCGTTCCTCCTGCCCCTGATCGCGATCGCCGTGGGCATGGGCCTCTCCAACGGGCCCTCGTCGTCGGGCGCCACCGCCTCCGTGCCGGCCGCCCAGGTGGGGGAGGCCTCCGGCGTGTCCAACATGGCGAGGTACGTCGGCGCGGCGGTCGCGACCGCCCTGGCGGCCACCATCTACGCGAGCGTCTCGGCCAACCAGCAGGCCGACGGGGCGTCGACCGCGGCGGCGCTGTCGGCCGGTATCGGAGCCGCTTCGTGGGTGATGGCCGGGTTCAGCCTGGTCGGCGTGGTCATGGGAGCCGTGTTCATCGCCCGGATCCGGCCCGGCCAGGGTCGCAACACGCTCGAGGACGTCCTGGCTGCTGCGGCCTCCGCCGCGGCCGTCGTCCACACCGTCCCCCCTGCTCCGGCGGACGACGACACGATCGCCTCACGGGAGCCGTAGCCCCCCTTCACTGGAGTGCCGAGGTCAGTCGCATCACGTTGTCGACGTAGCGGGCCCCCTTGCCGCGTCGCGCCCACTCCTCCTGGGTGAGCTCGCGCGACAGCCCGCGATAGGTGTCCTCGACCTTGCGCATCCGCTCCACCGCGTCGGCGCCGAGCAGCATCAGGCTCACCTCGTAGTTGAGGGCGAACGAGCGCAGGTCCATGTTGCTCGAGCCGAGCACCGCGACGTGGTCGTCGATCGTGAAGTGCTTGGCGTGGAGCACCCACGGAGCCGGATAGAGGTGGATGCGCACACCCGCGGAGAGCAGCGGCTGGTAGTAGGAGCACTGGGCGTGGTGGACCA
This sequence comes from Nocardioides sp. GXQ0305, assembly GCF_050880345.1. NCBI lineage: Bacteria > Bacillati > Actinomycetota > Actinomycetes > Propionibacteriales > Nocardioidaceae > Nocardioides > Nocardioides sp. GXQ0305. The sequence continues at coordinate 49,958 of NZ_JBNYXG010000010.1, read as the reverse complement.
TGAACTGGTCGCCCTCCTCGCCGACGAACAGCTCCACGTCGACGCCGCGCTGGGCGGCCGTCGTCACGGCGTACAGCAGGGACTCGTCGGGCACGAAGTACGGACTGGTGAGGGAGATGCGGCGCTGCGCGCTGTAGATCAGGGTGGTGAACATCCGCAGGTTGTTCTCCGACGCGAAGCCGGGCCCGCTCGGCACGACCTGCACCGTCGTCCCGCCCCCGACGGACTCGTCGAACAGGTCGTGGACCGTCTCAGCCAGCACCTCACCGGTCTCGGCGTACCAGTCGGTGAGGAAGACGGCGTTCATCTCGGTGACTGCCGGTCCTGTGAGTCGGGCGGTGAGCTCGACCCAGGCCCGGCCGACCTTCTGGTTCTTGGGCTTGTTGTACGACGGCTCGATCATGTTCTGGGACCCGCCGAAGGCGCAGGTGCCGTCGACGACCAGGATCTTGCGGTGGTTGCGCAGGTCCGGCCGCCGGAACTTCCCCTTGAGCAGCTGGATCGGCATCATCGGGTGCCACTCGATCGAGGTCTGGTCGAGCCGTTGGACCATGTCCTGGTAGCCGGGGATCCCCCGGGAGCCGAGGTGGTCGAACAGCAGCCGGACCGGGACACCGCGCTCGGTGGCCCGGACCAGGGCGGCGAAGAACGGCGCCGTCACCTCGTCCCAGGCGGTGATGTAGAACTCCACGTGCACGAAGGACCGCGCCTCGTCCACCGCGGCCGTCATCGCCGCGATCGAGTCGGTGTAGCCGGTGAACAGGTCGACCGTGTTGCCGGGCACGGCAGGCAGCGCGCCCAGCCGTCGGTTGAGCGTCGCGACCGTCGCCACCGGGCCGAGCTCGGGGGTGCTCGCCTCGAGGTCGGCGATCTCGGCGGTGCGCTGCTGGATCCGCTGGTTGGCCGTCACCTGGGCCAGGTGCCGCCGGCGCTCGACGTGCGTGCTGCCGAAGAGCAGGAAGGCGAGGAAGCCGAAGAGCGGTACCGCGAGGATCAGGATCAGCCAGGCCATCCCGGTCGAGGGCTTGCGACCACCGGGGATGACGCCCAGCGCCGCCACGTAGACCACGACCTGGGCGACCACGACGAGCGCGCCGATGAGTGCCGAGACCTGGACCCAGTCGGGCATGGCCACCTCCGGTGCTCGACGCCCTGGCCGCCCCAGCCTGCTCGACCGCGCCGGACGGGTGCTCACCCGGAGTCGGTGAGAAGGCGCCCGGCGAGCGCCGCCGCCCACCCGCTACGGGCGAGGAGAATCCGGCCGCGGGCGCGCATTCTGGGGGATCATCATCACTGCGGCTCCCGGGAGAGGCATGTCGGCGCTCATCGTGTGGACCTCGGGGACCCCCGACGGCGCCGAGCGTGCGGCCCGGGTCGTCCGAGACCTGCCCACCCCCGCCCGCGAGGGCGTCCACGACGCGGCGCTGGTGTGCTGGCCCCGGGGGAGCGCCACGCCGACGACGCGGATGCTGCCCGACCTCGCCTCGGACGAGGCGCTCGGCGAGGGGTTCTGGGGCGTGCTGTTCGGACTCATCTTCTACTCGCCCCTGCTCGGCGCGGCGGTGGTCAGCTCCGGTGAGGCGTTCTCGGGCTCGATCGCGGGGTTCGGGATCGCGGACACCTTCGTCAACCGGGCGCGCGACACAGTGACTCCCGGGACCTCGGCGCTGTTCGTGCTCGGGTCCGACGCGCTGGTCGACCACGTGCGCGCGGCCCCGGGCGCCGACCAGGTCGCAAGCCTGCTGGTGACCCGGCTCACCGCGAGCCAGGAAGGAGCGTTGCGACAGGTGTTCGTGGGGTGACCCCCGGGCGCCGGCCCCCGCGAGGGGAGGGGCCGGACCTTGGCCTGATCCGGGTGACCCCGTCGAGCCGCCGACGTCCTAGGTTCTGGTCGGCAGGTCTCTTCGACGTCCACGGCGACCAGCGAAGGAGCACACCATGTCAGCGACCACCACGCCCGGCGCCTACCGTGACGACGCCATGGGGTACGACGGCGGGAGCGCCGGCTCGATCTTCGCCGGCACGATCCTCTCGGTCGTCGGGCTCTTCCAGTTCTTCGAGGGCCTCTCGGCGGTGCTCAAGGACGACGTCTACGTGACGACTCCGAACTACGTCTACCAGTTCGACCTGACGGCCTGGGGATGGCTGCACCTGATCGTGGGGGCGGTGGCCCTGGCGGTCGGTGTCGCGATCCTGATGGGCCAGGCGTGGGCGATGGTCGTGGGCATCATCCTGGCCACGCTCTCGCTGCTCATGCAGTTCCTGTTCATCCCGTGGCAGCCCATCTGGGCGCTGGTGATCATCGCGGTCGACATCGCCGTGATCTGGGCCCTGGCGGCACGGCTCGGCGAGAGGTGACGCGTTCGGGAGGACGCATGACTGACCAGGCACCCGACATCCTGCCGCTCCTCTCCCGCGGCAAGCACCGCAGGCCGAAGCACGGCGCCTGCTTCATGGAGATGGCCTCGGTGATGGCGGGGGAGAGGTGGAGCGACCACCCCGGGTGCACCCACCCGGTGCTGGCCGAGCTGGCGCGGCTGGTCAACGACAACTCCACCGACCGGCGCCGGTCCGAGCTGGCCGTGCTGGTGCCGTCCGTGGTGGGACTCAACTCGCCCGACGACGACCTGCGCTGGACGCTGGGCCTCACGGCCGTCACGGCGTCGTACGCCGTGCGCCGGGTCCCGCAGTCCTCGCAGCGCGCGCTGGCGGCCGGTCTGCTCACGGTGCAGCGGGCGACCGAGGCTCGCGGGCTGGGCACGGTGCCCGGCACCGAGGACGTCGATTCGGCGCTGCGCGACGTCCCCGAGGAGGCCCGGTTCGCGAGGCGGTTCAGCGACGGCCGGACGGTCAGTGACCGGCTGCTGCGCGGCCAGGTCGCGCCCGCGGTCGCGCGGAGTGCCGTCAAGGGGCTCGTGACCGGCCACCAGCCCGACCCCGACGGGGATCTGCGCCGGCTGCTGCAGGCCGCCATCGGCGTCGCCCAGCGGCTCGCGGACGAGGACCGGACGCGGGCTGCCCGGCAGGCGCCGGACCGTTCCGCCACGGCGACCTGACCCCACCTCCTCACCACCCTCCTGCGGATGCTGTAACGCGGCGGCGGCTCGCGACACTGATCTGTCGAGCACTCGCCTCGGGCGCACGAGCTGTTCCGACCCGCCCGCCCATCCGAAGGAGAGTCCCGTGACCGCACCGGAGACCGGCTACGCCGACCTGACGGCGATGTTCATCAACTGCACGCTGAAGAAGTCGCCCGAGCCCAGCCACACCGACGGCCTGATCGGGATCAGCCGCCGGATCATGGAGGCGAACGGCGTCGGGGTCGAGGTCGTCCGGGCGATCGACCACGAGATCGCCACCGGCGTGTGGCCCGACATGACCGAGCACGGCTGGGCCACCGACGACTGGCCGGCGATCTTCGAGAAGGTGAAGGCCGCCGACATCCTGGTGCTCGCCGGACCGATCTGGCTCGGCGACAACAGCTCGGTGATGAAGCAGGTCCACGAGCGCCTGTACGGCGGCTCGCACCTGCTCAACGACCGCGGCCAGTACCTCTACTACGGCCGGGTCGGCGGCTGCCTGATCACCGGGAACGAGGACGGCGTGAAGCACTGCGCGCACAACGTGCTCTACACGCTCCAGCACATCGGCTACACCATCCCGCCGCAGGCCGACGCCGGCTGGATCGGCGAGGCCGGTCCCGGGCCGTCGTACCTCGATCCCGGATCCGGTGGTCCCGAGAACGACTTCACCAACCGCAACACGACGTTCATGACGTGGAACCTGCTGCACCTGGCCCGGTTGCTCAAGGACGCCGGGGGCGTGCCCGCCCACGGCAACCAGCGCTCGGAGTGGGAGGCCGGCTGCCGCCTCGACTACGCGAACCCCGAGTACCGATGACCACGGGCGATACAGTGGGCCGGTGGGCACGTCGTACACCGACGACGCCATCGTGGCGGGGGTTCGCGCGGGGGACGAGGTCGTCTTCGCCCGGTTGCTCGAGGAGTGGTCACGACCGATGCTGCTGCTCGCGCGCAGCCACGTCTCCACCGACGCCTCGGCCGAGGAGGTCGTCCAGGACACCTGGCTGGCGGTCATCCGCGGGATCGACGCCTTCGAGGGGCGCTCCTCGCTGCGCACCTGGGTCTACCGGATCCTGGTCAACACCGCCAAGAGGCGAGGGACGCGCGAGAGCCGGACCGTCCCCTGGAGCAGCGTGTCGGCCGGCGACCACTCCGGTCCGACCCTGGACCCGTCGCTGTTCCGCGACGCCGACGACCCCTACCCGGGGCACTGGCGGTCCTTCCCCCGCCCGTGGCGCGGCTCGGACGACGACCCGGCCCTGGCGGGCGAGGTCCGAGGCCGGCTCCGCGCGGCCCTGGACGCCCTGCCCGACCGGCAGCGGGTCGTGATCACCATGCGCGACGTGCTCGGACACACCTCCGACGAGGTGTGCGAGCTGCTCTCCATCTCCGCCGGCAACCAGCGGGTGCTGCTGCACCGGGCCCGGGCCGCCGTGCGTGCCGACCTCGCGACCTACCTGGAGCAGGACGGCGCGCCGGGCGTGGGAGGGGCGGCGTAGATGCCGGAGCTCACCTGCCAGGAGCTCGTCGAGCTGGTCACCGACTACCTCGACGGGGCGCTCGACCCCGACACGGCGCGACGCTTCGAGGAGCACGTCGCCGAGTGTCCGGGCTGCCAGACCTACGTGGAGCAGCTGGAGGAGACCGCCTCCCGGCTGGGCACGATCCCCGCCGAGAGCCTCTCCGAGGAGATGCAGGCCTTCCTGCGCTCCGCCTTCCGCGACCTCCGCCGCTGACGTCCCGACGTAGACGTACCTACGCAGCGGCACCCGACCCGAGGAGGGTCCCCGAATGCCTGACGTCGAGTTCACCAACCTGCTCGCGGTCGCCGTGATCGCGCTGATCGCGCCCCTGACGCTCGGCCTCGCTCCCGCGGCACGACTGCCCGCGGTGGTGCTGGAGATCGTCGCCGGGGTCGTGGTCGGTCCGCAGGTGCTGGGCTGGGTCGAGGTGGACCTCCCGGTCTCGATCGTGGCGCTCCTCGGGCTCGCCTTCCTGCTGTTCCTGGCCGGGCTGGAGATCGACGTGCACCGGCTCCGGGGGCAGGTGCTCCGGTTGTCGCTGCTCGGGTACGTCGTGACGCTGGCCCTCGGGGTCGCCGTCGGCCTCGGTCTGGGCGCCGCGGGCTGGGTGGACGGCCCGCTGCTCGTCGCGGTGGCGCTGTCCGCGACGTCCCTGGGTCTCGTCGTACCGGTGCTCAAGGACGCCGGCCAGGTGGACACGACGCTCGGCCAGGCCACCATCGCCTCCGCCTCGGTCGCCGACTTCGCGGCGATCCTCCTGCTGTCGCTGCTGTTCTCGACGACCGAGGCCGGCACGGGCAGCCGGCTGGTGCTCCTCGGCGGGTTCGCAGCGCTGGTCGTCACGACCGCGGTCGTCATCTCGCTGGTCGCGCGCTCCCGACGCCTGGACATGACGCTCACCCGGCTCCAGGACACCACCGCCCAGATCCGGGTCCGGGCGGCCATCGCGCTGCTCATCGCGTTCGTGGCGCTCGCCGAGCGGTTCGGGCTCGAGAGCATCCTCGGCGCGTTCATGGCCGGCGCCGTGGTGGGCCTGCTCGACCGGGACTCCAGCACCCACCCGCACTTCCGGGTCAAGCTCGAGGCGATCGGGTACGGCTTCCTGATCCCGGTCTTCTTCGTCACCAGCGGGCTGCGGCTCGACGTCGGGGCGCTGCTCGACGACCCGTCGTCCCTGGCGCGGGTCCCCGTGTTCGCGATCGCGCTGCTCGTGGTCCGTGGCGTTCCGGCCCTCCTGCTGGGACGGCTGGTCGACCGCCGCTCGGTCGTCGTGGCCGGGCTCCTGCAGGCGACGTCGCTGCCGTTCATCGTCACCGCCACCCAGATCGGGGTCCTCACCGGGCTGATGAGCCCGGTCACGGCGGCCGCCCTGGTCTGCGCCGGGCTGCTGTCGGTGATCGTGTTCCCGCTCGCGGCGCTGGCCCTGCTGCGGCCGGCCCCACGGTCCGGCGTGCGGGCTGCGTGAGCCGCCGGCCGGTCAGTGACCGTCGGGCTGGTCAGGGGCGATGGGCCACTCCTCGAAGGACGCGCAGCGCCCCTCCGCGTCGAAGGTCAGCACCCACAGGTCGCGCCACCGGCTCCCGTCGCCGTAGTCGACCTCGGCCCGGACCACGGCCGTGGCGCCGTCGACGGCCACGACCCGGCTGGTCATCGTGAACTCCTCGTCCGGCCCGTCGCGCTCGGCCTCCCAGAGGTCGGCGACGGCCTGCAACCCGTGCACCGCGCGGGCCCAGGGCGAGACGAGGTAGACCACCTCCGGCGCGAAGATCTCCGCCAGCATCTCGGTGCCCGGCGCCCGCCACAGGGCCTCGTACGCCGCCACCCAGTCCTCGACCGCCTGCTGGTCCATGCCGGACATGGTGCCACCACAGGACGATCGTCAGTCGAGGTCGCGCCGGGTAGTCGGTTCGGGCGAGTTCCCGGTGACGCAGAAGCGGGAACCGGTCGGGTCCTGGAGGACGTGCCACGCGCGTCCGGGCCCCACGTCGGTGGCGCCCAACCGGAGCAGTCGGGCGATCTCGGCATCGACGTCGTCCGACCCGTGGTCGAGGTGCATCCGGACGGGTCCGTCCCGCTCGTCGAGCCGTTGGAAGAGCAGCTGCAGCGGGGATCCTTCGTCGTCGTGCCACTTGCCGGCGAACTCGGGGGCGTCCGACCCCACCCACCGCCGCCGAGCAGGTCGCGCCGGAACGCCACCTCGTGGTCGTGGTGGACGTACGGCGTGCCCTGCGGCGGGACGAAGCTGCGCAGCTCGGGAGAGCCTTCCCACGGCTCGCCCGCCCGCCACCCGAAGGAACGACTCCAGAAGTCCGCCGCACTCGCCCGGCTGCCTGGCGGGACGTCGATGACAGCGTGGAGCCACGTCATCCCGACAGACTCGGGACCCGGCACCGCAACGCTGCACCGTCGTCTCACCGGACCTTTTAATCTTGACCTGTTCAGGAAAAGGTGGCACGTTGTTCGGGTGCCCACCAGCGACGAGCTCGAGCAGCTGCTGCGCGGAGCGAGCCTGCGGGTGACCCGGCCCCGGCTCGCCGTCCTGGAGGCGGTGCACGACCACCCGCACGCCGACACCGACACCCTCATCGGCGCCTCGCGCGCCCGGATGGGGGAGGTGTCGCACCAGGCCGTCTACGACGTGCTGCGGGTCCTCACCACCGCCGGCCTCGTCCGCCGGATCCAGCCCTCCGGCTCGGTGGCCCGCTACGAGTCGCGCGTGGGCGACAACCACCACCACGTGGTGTGCCGCTCCTGCGGTGCCATCGCCGACGTCGACTGCGCCGTCGGCGAGGCGCCGTGCCTGACCGCTGACGTTGACCACGGCTTCACCATCGACGAGGCCGAGGTCGTCTACTGGGGGACCTGCCCCGCCTGTTCACCACACGTTGACCGAGATCGCGACACGGAAGGACTCCGATGACCGAGAGCAAGGACCAGGGCGGCTGCCCGGTCGCCCACGACGGCGTGACCGCGCAGGGGAGTGAGAGCGAGAACCCGGCGATCGACGCACCGACCCCGTCGACGCCGCGGCCGCGCACCAACAAGGACTGGTGGCCCAACCAGCTCGACCTCTCGGTGCTGCACCCCCACCACCCGGCGACCAACCCGCTGGGCACCGGCTTCAGCTACCGCGAGGAGTTCGCGAAGCTCGACGTCGAGGCCCTCAAGCGCGACCTCGTCGAGGTGCTGACCACCCCGCAGGACTGGTGGCCGGCCGACTTCGGCCACTACGGCGGCCTGATGATCCGGATGAGCTGGCACGCCGCCGGCACCTACCGCGTGCACGACGGCCGGGGTGGCGCCGGCGACGGTGGCCAGCGCTTCGCGCCCCTCAACAGCTGGCCCGACAACGCCAACCTCGACAAGGCCCGGCGGCTGCTGTGGCCGGTGAAGCAGAAGTACGGGCAGCAGGTCTCGTGGGCCGACCTGCTCGTGCTGGCCGGCAACGTGGCGCTGGAGTCGATGGGGTTCCAGACCTTCGGCTTCGCCTTCGGCCGCGAGGACGTCTGGGAGCCGGAGGAGGTCATCTGGGGCCTGGAGCAGGACTGGCTGGGCGAGGACCGCTACGTCGGTGAGGGCGAGATGTCCGCCGGCGTCGGCGCGACCGAGATGGGCCTGATCTACGTCAACCCGGAGGGTCCGGCCGGCAACCCCGACCCGCTCAAGGCCGCCGCCTTCATCCGCGAGACCTTCAAGCGGATGGCGATGAACGACGAGGAGACCGTCGCGCTCATCGCCGGCGGCCACACCTTCGGCAAGACCCACGGCGCCGCCGACGCAGACGCGCACGTCGGGCCCGAGCCCGAGGCCGCCCCGATCGAGGCGCAGGGCCTCGGGTGGCTCAACGACTACGGCAGCGGCCGCGGCGGCGACACCATCACCTCCGGCCTGGAGGTCACCTGGACCGACCGACCCACCGAGTGGAGCAACCGCTTCTTCGAGATCCTGTTCGGCCACGAGTGGGAGCTGACCGAGAGCCCCGCCGGGGCCAAGCAGTGGGTCGCCAAGGACGCCGAGGAGATCATCCCCGACGCCTTCGACTCCACCCGCAAGCACCGGCCGACGATGCTGACGACCGACCTGTCGCTGAGGTTCGACCCGACGTACGAGGCGATCTCGCGCCGGTTCCTCGAGAACCCCGACGAGTTCGCGCTGGCCTTCGCGAAGGCCTGGTACAAGCTGCTGCACCGCGACATGGGTCCGGTCGGGCCGCTGCTGCTGGGGCCCTGGGTGCCCGAGGCACAGCTGTGGCAGGACCCGGTCCCGGCGGTCGACCACGAGCTGGTCGACGAGCAGGACGTCGCCTCCCTGAAGGCGACCCTGCTCGACTCCGGCCTGTCGGTCGCCCAGCTGGTGGCGACCGCGTGGGCCTCGGCGTCCTCCTTCCGGCGGACCGACAAGCGCGGCGGAGCCAACGGCGCGCGCCTCCGCCTCGAGCCGCAGCGCAGCTGGGAGGTCAACGGACCCGAGCAGCTCGACGCGACGCTCCGGGTCCTCGAGCAGGTGCAGCAGGACTTCAACGGCTCCCAGTCCGGCGGCAAGCGGGTGTCGCTCGCCGACCTGATCGTCCTCGGCGGCTGCGCGGCCGTGGAGAAGGCGGCGAAGGACGCCGGGGTCGAGGTGACCGTGCCGTTCACCCCGGGCCGCACCGACGCCTCCCAGGAGGACACCGACGTGGAGTCGGTCGGATACCTCGAGCCGCGGGCCGACGGCTTCCGCAACTACCTGCGGCCCGGCGAGAAGCTCCGGCCCGAGGAGCTGCTCGTGGACAAGGCGTACCTGCTCGGCCTGTCCGCGCCCGAGATGACGGTGCTGGTCGGTGGTCTGCGAGCGCTGGGCGCGGGGGTCACGCAGCACGGCGTGCTGACCGACCGCCCCGGCACGCTGACCAACGACTTCTTCGTCAACCTGCTGTCCCCGGGGACGCAGTGGCGCGCGTCGCAGGACGAGGAGAACGTCTACGAGATCCGCGACCTCACCAGTGGTGAGGTCCGGGGGGCCGCGACCGCGGTCGACCTGGTCTTCGGCTCCAACTCGCAGCTGCGTGCGCTGTCCGAGGTCTACGCGAGCGACGACGCCGGCGAGAAGTTCGTCCGCGACTTCGTGGCCGCCTGGACCAAGGTCATGGACGCCGACCGGTTCGACCTGGCCTGAGCACGGCGCGTGGGGCGGCCGCACCCGGAAGGGGCGGCCGCCCTCGTGCGCCCGGCGTCAGCCGACTCCCGGCACGATCCGGATGTCCCGGACCGCACCGTCGTCCAGCGCCGCCAGTGCCTTCTGGTAGAGCGGGCTCTCGTAGCAGGCGCGCGCGGCACCGACCGAGGAGAACTCGATGATGACCGTCCGCGTCTCCCGACCCTGCTCGAAGACCGCCTCGGGCACTCCCCGGGCGAGGAACCGGCCACCGGCCTCGGCGATCGCGGGCGTGGCCAGCTCGGCGTAGGCCGCCACCTTGGCGGGGTCGCGGACCTCGAGGAAGACGTTGATCCAGTAGGCGCTCATGCGGCTCATCCTGCCCGGACCCCCGAGCAGGCCCGGACGTGGCCGGGGAACCACGACTCCGACCAGGCGCACGGTCGTCTCCGCGATTCCCCGTTCCACGCAGTGTGATCGTCGGGTCGCGCCGTCGCCTCACCCCGACGGGTGACGGGTCAGCGGGTCATGAAGCCGAGCGACTCGGCGGGGCTGAACCGGGGGAACACGGTGGCCGGGCTGACCTCGAAGCGGGACGAGACGACGTCCCAGAGCACCGACCGGTAGTCGGTCGTGACCGTGAGGTCGGAGTCGACCTGGTTGGTCAGGTCGGGCCAGGTGCCGTAGTAGCGGCCGCCGGCGACCCCGGCGCCGAGCACGAACATCACGTTGCCGTAGCCGTGGTCGAGGCCGTAGTTGGCGTTCTCCTTGACGCGGCGGCCGAACTCGCTGAGCACGACCACGGTCACCTTGTCGGTGAGCGGACCGAGGTCGGTCATGAAGGCCGCCAGGTTGGTCGCCAGCGCGCCCGTCTGACGGACCATGCGACCCCACTCCAGGGTGCCGAGGTCGGTGTGGTGGTCCCAGTCGCCGTGGTCGACGGTGAGCACGTGGGTCCCGACGTCGCCCCGGATCACCCGCGCGGCCGCGCGCAGCGCCCGCCCCAGGTCGTTGTCGGCGTACGTCGCGCCGTTGGCCGGCTGAGGGGAGGTGCGCCGGACCGGCTCGAAGTCCTCGTCGGCGGCGAACACCGACCGCATCGCGCCCGCCATCGGGCTCGCGGAGGAGTCCCACAACGTGTGCAGCGAGCTCATCCGGGGCGCGACGTTGTCGCCCTCGGCGCCGGCCACGCGGACGTCGTCGACCGACCCGCCCGTCAGGAACGGCGCCGGCCCCACGAGTGACCCCGGCGGAGCGCCGGCCCCGACCCCGAACGCCTGCAGCGGCGAGTCGATCAGGTCGGCGCCCACCAGCCGGTTCAGCCAGCCGACGCGGGCGTCGGACCCGGGGTCGGCGTCCTCGACCTCCTCCATGGCCGAGAAGTGGGACCGGTTCGGGGCCGGGAGCCCGGTGGCGTGGATCGCCGCCATCTTCTGCCCCTCCCACCACGGGAGCAGAGGCGCCAGCTGCGGGTGCAGCCCGAAGAAGCCGTCGCGGGCGAGCAGCCGCTCCGCGGGCACCGCGATCCGCGGCCGGGCGGCGTAGTAGACCGGGTCGCCGTGGGGGACCACCAGCGACATCCCGTCGGCGGCGCCGCGCAGCGAGACCACCACCAGGACGGAGGGCGCCGGGGCCGCGGCGCGCGCGGCCGACGTGGTGAGGACGGCGGACCCGAACACGGTCGTGGTGCCGAGCAGGGCGGCCGCGCCGGAGAACAGTCCCCGCCGGGAGACGGCGGCGTACTCGGGGCAGCAGGCTTCTGGGTTCACGGGCGTCACCGGGCGTAGAAGGCGGGGGAGTCGAGGACGGTGGACAGGAGCCGGTTCATCTTCCAGGCCACGATCGGGTGGTCGCGGGTGACGACCTCGCGTGGCCCGGTGCCGGTCGCCTCGCAGCACGCCCGGAGGAGGGCGGACGTCGAGTGCCGGTGGAGCAGCACCTGCGACAGGTGGTCGACGAGCTTGTCGAACCGCAGCGGGTAGCGGGGGACCCAGCCGGCGTCGTTGCGGTAGCGGACGTCCTGGCTGGGCCACCAGCCACCGCACAGCGACCAGTGCACCCGCATCGAGGCGAGCAGCCGCGCCGGCGAGGACCACGCGCGGGAGGTCTGCGGCTGACCGTCGGGTCGCGGCCAGGCCATCGGGAGCGTGCCCAGCGAGCCGGTCTGCCAGAGGAGCGCGTTGGCGGCGCTCTGGTCGGCCCGGGGGCGGAGCACCTGCACGCCGAGCAGCCGGCAGGCCGCCACGACGTCCTCCCCGGGGTCGCGCACCTTCTGGCCCTCGCTCGCGAGGAGCTCTGAGGAGCGGGCCAGGACGCGGAGCACCGGCTTGATGGCGGTGTCGTGGTCGAGGTAGGTCCGCGCCAGCCGGTCGACCAGGGACTGCGGCGGGTCGTCGGAGACGAACTTCACCGCGAGCTTGCGGGCGATCCGGGCGGCGGTGAGCGGGTGGTGGGCCAGGTAGCGCAGCAAGGAGTACGTCGCCGCCCGCCCGTCGGAGGAGGCGTTGTCGTGGGTCCACCCGAGCACGCGCACCGGGCCGGTGGCGTGCCACTCCGGTGCGTAGCCGTAGTCCCAGGTGCGCCAGCGGTCGACCTTCCAGCCGGTGAGGACCCGGGCGACGTTCTTGACGTCGTCCTCGGTGTGGTTGCCGCGGCCGACGGTGTGCAGCTCGAGCAGCTCGCGCGCGAGGTTCTCGTTCGGGGCCGACCTGGTCGAGACCGCCTGGTCGAGGAAGAGCAGCATCGCGGGCTCGGTGGTCGTCGCCCGGAGCAGGTCGTCGAAGCGGCCCAGGGCATGGGCGCGAACGGTGTCGCCGTACCTCTTGCGGTAGACGAACTGGGAGTCGCCGGTCGCGGGCACGTGCAGGTGGTGCTCCCAGAACTCGGTCATCACCTCGTGGACCTGACGACGGGTGACCATCCGGCGCTGGAGCAGCCACCGCTGGTAGTTCTGCATCAGCTGCCAGCCGAACTCGACCTCGCGGACCTGGCGGTCCCACGACTCCGCGCCCTCGAAGCGCAGACCCGGCCACCACGCCTCGATCTTGTCGGCCGCGGTGTCGTCGATCCGGCCCGGTGAGAGCTGCCACTCGAACCACGCCCGGGCGCCACCGCGCTGGCGCACCTGGCGGGCCAGCGCCGGCGTGAGGCCGTAGGAGAAGCGGCCGACCAGCAGCCGGCCGGCGGGTGGCAGCAGCCGCGCACCGGCGTACCGCGCGGGCCGGTAGCGGGCGGCGGCGTCCGCGGGGGCTGCCGGTGCCGCCGCGACCACCGCGGCCGCACCGGCAGCCCCCAGGACGGATCGCCGGGCCGGCACGGAGCCGTCGGGGGGCGCGACCGTCATGGAGTTCTCCCTGGTGCCACGGCCAACGGGGGGCCTGCCGTGATGGGTACGACGCTAGGCCGTCACCCGGCCCGCGTGGAGCAGCATGCCCCACAACCACCCGGAGTGACTACCGAAATGACCCGAGCGGAGGGCCCTCGCTAGAGTGTGGGTGTCCGGCCACCGACCTGCGAAGGACCACTGCCGCTCCATGGACGGCCCTCAAAGTCGCCACTCCACCGTTTCAGCTGAGACCGCACTCGTGACCGGGTGGTGGACACGATGACCGAGTGGCTCCTGCTCGGCGCCTCGCTCCTCCTCGTGCTCGCCTGCGGCATGTTCGTCGCGGCCGAGTTCGCCTTCGTCACCGTCGACCGCAGCCAGGTCGACCGGCAGGCCGCCGACGGCGACGCGGGCGCGGCCGGGGTGCAGACCGCGATCCGGGCGCTGTCGACCCAGCTCTCCGGGGCCCAGGTCGGCATCACGGTCACCAACCTGGCCATCGGCTTCCTCGCCGAGCCCGCGATCGCGCAGCTCCTCCACGGGCCGCTCGAGGCCGCCGGGATCCCCGAGTCCGGGGTGCGACCGCTCTCCTTCGCGGTGGCGCTGCTGCTGAGCACGTTCCTGACCATGGTCTTCGGCGAGCTGGTCCCCAAGAACCTGGCGATCGCCCGGCCGATGGCCACCGCCCGTGCCACCCAGGCCTTCCAGCGCGGCTTCACCGCCGCCAACAAGGTGCCGATCCGGCTGCTCAACGGGTCGGCCAACGCCATCGTCCGCCGGCTCGGCGTCGAGCCGCAGGAGGAGCTGCGCTCCGCCCGGAGCTCCACCGAGCTCGCCTCGCTGGTGCAACGCTCGGCGGACCAGGGGACCCTCGACCACGAGACCGCAGAGCTGATGGAGCGGTCGGTCGAGTTCGGCACCCGCACCGCGGGCGAGATCATGACGCCGCGCGTGCGGACCACGAGCCTGGAGGCCGGCGACCGGGCCGCCGCCGTCATCGAGCTCGCCCGCGAGACCGGCCACTCGCGGTTCCCCGTCCTCGATGCGGAGGACACCGTCGTCGGCACGGTCCACGTCAAGCACGCCGTGGCGCTGCCGGTGCCGGAGCGCAGCACCACCCGGGTCAAGCACATCATGGCCAAGCCGATCGTGGTGCCCGACACGATGCGGCTCGACCCGCTGCTGGCGCTGCTCCGCCAGGACGGCTTCCAGATGGCGGTCGTCCTCGACGAGTACGGCGGGCACGCCGGCATCGTCACCCTCGAGGACGTGATCGAGGAGATCGTCGGCGACATCGCCGACGAGCACGACCGGCTCGGCGCGCAGGCGCGGCAGCGCAGCGACGGCAGCTGGTTGCTGTCCGGGCTGCTGCGGCCCGACGAGGTGGAGGACGTCACCGGGATCGAGCTGCCCGAGGACGAGGCCTACGACACCATCGCGGGCCTGGTCGTGCAGACCCTCGGCCGGATCCCGGAGTCCGGCGACGTGGCCGAGGTCGCCGTCCCCGACCGGTCCGACGCCGAGGAGCTGCGCGAGCAGCTGGCCACGCTGACCGTCGTGCACATGGACGGGCTCCGGGTCGACCGACTGGTGCTGCGGCTCCTCGACCGGCCCGACGAGCCGGGGGACGACGATGAGTGACACCACCGCCATCGTCGTGGCGATCGTGCTGCTGGCCGGCAACGCGTTCTTCGTCGGCGCAGAGTTCGCCCTCATCTCGGCCCGACGGAGCCAGATCGAGCCGCGCGCCCAGCAGGGCTCCCGGATGGCGCGGACGACCCTCCACGCCATGGAGAACGTGTCCCTGGTGATGGCCGGCGCCCAGCTCGGCATCACCGTCTGCTCCCTCGGCCTGGGCGCCGTCGGCGAGCCCGCGGTCGCCCACCAGCTGGAACCGCTGTTCCACTGGCTCGGCGTGCCGGACGCGCTGCTCCACCCGGTCGCGTTCGCCGTCGCGCTGTCGATCGTGGTCTACCTCCACGTCGTGCTGGGCGAGATGGTGCCCAAGAACATCGCGATCGCCGGTCCCGAGCAGGCAGCGCTGGTGATGGGCCCGCCAATGATGGGGATCGTCACGCTGCTGCGCCCGATCATCGTCCTGCTCAACGCGGTCGCCAACGCCACGCTCCGGCTGCTGCGGGTCGAGCCGAGGGACGAGGTCAGCTCGGCGTACACCCGCGAGGAGGTGGCGGCCCTCGTCGAGGAGTCGCGCGGCGAGGGCCTGCTCCGCGACGAGGAGTACGACCGGCTCGCGGGCGCCCTCGGCTTCACCGAGAAGACCGTGGCGACGGTGCTCATGCCCGCCGACGAGCTGGCGACGGTCCGCCGCGGCTCGACGGTGGCCGACGTGGAGGCGCTGTGCGCCGCGACCGGCTACAGCCGGTTCCCGGTCCGCTCCGAGCAGGACGAGCTGCTCGGCTACCTCCACATCAAGGACGTGCTGGAGACCGACGAGGCCCTCCGTGACCGGGTGGTCGACGACAAGTGGATCCGGCCCTTCGCCCCCGTCCAGGTCACCGACCTGCTCCACGACGCGCTCGAGCGGCTCCAGCACCGCGGCGCCCACATGGCGCGGGTCGTCGAGACCGACGGGTCGGTGCTCGGCATCGCGACGCTCGAGGACGTGATCGAGGAGCTCGTCGGTGAGATCCGCGACGCCGCACACCACGACGAGCCCGCATAGGCGCCCCGCCTGACCCGATCCGCCCACCCGCGCGGATAGGGTGACACCGCACCGGAAAACCCGAGGAAATGCAGGCATCGACGTTGGCGGACGACCAGACCCGTACCGACCGCGTGTGGACGCTGCCCAACCTGCTCAGCATGCTCCGGCTGGCGGGCGTCCCGGTGTTCCTGTGGCTGGTCCTCGGCCCCGAGGCGGACTGGTGGGCGCTGGCGCTGCTGATGGTGTCGGGGTTCACCGACTGGCTCGACGGCTACCTCGCACGCCGGCTCAACCAGTTCTCCCGCTTCGGGCAGGTGCTCGACCCGGTCGCCGACCGGCTCTACATCCTCGCCGTGGTCATCGGCCTCGGCCTGCGCGACATCGTGCCGTGGTGGGTCGTGCTGATCCTGCCGCTGCGCGACGCGCTGCTCTGGCTGCTCGTGCCGTTCCTGCGCACCCGCGGTTACAGCGCCCTCCCGGTGCACTTCCTCGGCAAGGCCGCCACCTTCAACCTGCTCTACGCGTTCCCGCTGCTGCTGCTCGGTGACGGGGAGGGCACGCTCGCGACGCTCGCCGACGTGTTCGGGTGGGCGTTCGCCGTGTGGGGGATCGGCCTCTACTGGTGGGCCGGCATCCTGTACGCCTGGCAGGTCCACCGGCTGCTCCAGACCACGCCCCGGCGCAGGGTGGCCCCCGGTGGCTGAGCCGTACGACGGGCCAGACCGTCCAGCCGGGTCGGGGGCGCTGCCGCCCCACGTGACCACGCCGCTGCTCACGCTCGTCACCGAGCAGGCGGTCGAGGAGGAGTACCGGCAGGTCGCCGAGCGGCGCGCGACGGGCGGTGCACCTCCGGATCAGCCGCGCAGCCGGATGGCCGGGATCGCCGCGCTCGCGGCGTTCGGGATCCTGGTCAGCATCGCCGCGGTCCAGACCTCGCGCAACGAGGCGGTCGAGGACGCCGGCCGCGCCACCCTGATCGCCCGGATCGAGCAGGAGCGCTCCACGCTCCGGAGCCGGCAGGACCGGGTCGCCGACCTGACCCGGGAGAACCAGGCACTCAGCGAGGAGGTCGACGCGCGGACCGCGAGCCGCCAGGAGGCCGAGGCCGAGGTGCGGCGGCTCCAGGCCACGACCGGCTTCCTGGCCGTCACGGGCGAGGGTGTCCGGATCACCGTCGAGGGCAACCCGGTGGGCGACCCCTCCCAGCAGGTGCGCGACTCCGACCTCGCGCTCCTGGTCGACGGCCTGTTCGAGGCGGGAGCCGAGGCGATCGCGATCAACGACCAGCGGCTGAACAACCTCGGATCGATCCGCAACACCGGCGCCGCGATCCACGTGAACACCCGTCCGTTGACCGCGCCGTACGTCGTGCGCGCGATCGGCAACCGCGACACCCTGCAGGCCGACCTGCTCGAGACGACCCACGGATCCGACTTCTTCGCGCTGGCCGGCCAGCTCGGCTTCGTGGTGGACAGGCAGAATGTCGACCAGATGTCGCTGCCGGGCGCCCGGCAGCGGCAGCTGCGCTGGGTCCGGCAGGCGGGCCCGGGCGAGGGGACCCCCGGCATCGAGGAGGGATCAGGATGATCGCGGTCCTGGGACTGCTCGTCGGGATCATGCTCGGGCTGTTCTTCCAGCCCGACGTGCCGCTCGGCGTCGAGCCCTACCTGCCCATCGCCGTGGTCGCGGCCCTCGACGCCGTCTTCGGCGGGCTGCGCGCCTACCTCGACGGCATCTTCGACGACAAGGTCTTCGTCGTCTCGTTCCTGAGCAACGTCGTCATCGCCGCCGCGATCGTCTTCCTCGGCGACCAGCTCGGCGTGGGCGGTCAGCTCCAGACAGGCGTGATCGTCGTCCTCGGCATCCGCATCTTCTCCAACGTCGCCGCGATCCGGCGTCACCTGTTCCATGCCTGACCCCACCCCGCCGCCCGACGCCGCCGACGCCCCGAGCGGTCGGAAGCGGCTGCTCGACGCGCTGCGCCGGCCGTCCCGACGGCAGGCGGTCGTCGGCGTCCTGCTGGCGGTCTTCGGCTTCGCGTTCGTCACCCAGGTGACCTCCTTCGGGGTCACCGACACCTACTCGGGCTACCGGCAGCAGGCCCTCATCGACGTGCTCGACGGACTGGCCGGCACCACCCGCCGGACCGAGGCCGAGATCGCCCGGCTCGAGGAGACCCGCGAGGACCTGCGCAACAACACCAGCGCCGAGGAGGCCGCCCTCGAGGAGGCCCGGCGCGAGACCGAGGACCTCCAGATCCTCGCCGGCGTCGTGCCGGTGACCGGACCCGGCATCCGGGTCACCATCACCGAGGAGTCCGGCCAGGTCGACATCGACTCGCTCCTCGACACGGTCCAGGAGATGCGGACCGCGTTCGCCGAGGCGATGCAGTTCAACGGGCGGGTCCGGGTCGTCGCCCAGACGTCCTTCGAGGACGCCACCGGCGGGGTCTACGTCGACGGGACGCTGCTGGAGCCGCCGTACGTCCTGGACGTCATCGGCGACCCCCACACCCTCCACGGCGGCCTCACCTTCCCGGAGGGGCCGATCGACCAGCTGAATGCCGACGGGGCCGAGGTGGAGGTCGAGGAGCTCGACTCGCTCGACATCGAGTCGACGGTCGAGCCGGAGCGGCTCGAGTTCGCCCAGCCCGAGGCCCCGTGACCCGAGCGCCCGCGGCTCCGCCTGCGCGGTAGCCTGCCGCAGACGCGACCCGACACCGACCGAGGAGACGCCGTGTACCCCGACGACCTGTCCTACACCGCCGAGCACGAGTGGGTCCGCACGCCGGGGGAGGCCGAGGGGTCGGTGCGCATCGGCATCACCCACTACGCCCAGGACGCACTGGGCGACATCGTCTACGTCTCCCTGCCCGAGGTCGGGGAGACCGTGACCGTCGGCCAGACCTGCGGCGAGCTGGAGTCGACCAAGTCGGTGAGCGACGTCTACGCCCCGGTGAGCGGGGAGGTCGTCGCCCGCAACGACGGCCTCGACGCCACCCCGGAGCTCGTCAACAGCGACCCCTACGGCGCGGGCTGGCTGTTCGAGGTGGCCCCGTCCGACGCCTCGGCGACCGACGGCCTGATGGACGCCGCCACCTACCAGGCCAGCCTCGACTCCTGAACGTTCCCGACCCGCTGGCGGAGCGGGTCCCGGGTGATAGGTTCGGACCAACCGTGAACCTCAACCCTCAGGTGAGGGTTGAGCACCCCCGAACGGACTGGGATCGAGGAGGACGACGTCGATGCCGTTCTGCACCGCGTGCGGCCGGGAGAACCCGGACGAGGCCCGCTTCTGCTCCCAGTGCGGGACCAGGCTGGTGGGCGCCCCGACCGCCGGGGAGCCGTCGGAGGAGTCCACGGCGACCATCAACATCGGCATGTCGCGTGAGAAGACCGACACCTCCGACCGCGCGCTGAGCCCCGTCGACGCGGCCGCCGTCGACGCCCTTCCGCCGGGGCACGCCCTGCTGGTCGTCCAGCGCGGCCCGGGGGCCGGCAGCCGGTTCCTCCTCGACGCCGACCAGGTCAACGCCGGCCGGCACCCCGACAGCGAGATCTTCCTCGACGACGTGACCGTCTCGCGGCGTCACGCCGAGTTCCACCGCGCCGGCGAGAGCTTCACGGTCGCCGACACGGGAAGCCTCAACGGCACCTACGTCAACCGCGACCGGATCGACCGGGTGCTGCTCAACGACGGCGACGAGGTGCAGATCGGCAAGTACCGCCTCGTCTTCTTCGCAGGGCACTCGTTGGGGCACACGGAAAGCTGATGTCGGAGTCCGCTGCGTCGGCGGCGTCCTCGGGGCGATCGACCCGCATGAACATCGGCCAGGTCCTCGACCGGTTGCGGCCCGACTTCCCGGGCGTCACCATCCCGAAGATCCGGTTCCTCGAGGCGGAGGGGTTGATCAAGCCGGAGCGCACCCCCTCGGGCTACCGCAAGTTCACCGGCGACGACGTCGAGCGGCTCCGCTACATCCTGACCATGCAGCGCGACCACTACCTGCCGCTGCGGGTGATCGGTGAGCACCTCGACGCCATCGACCGCGGCCTGGAGCCGCCGCCGGTCGAGTCGGTCGTGCCGACGGTGCCCCGCGTGGCGCTCTCCTCCGACGGGCTGCCGAGCCCCGAGTCGTTCACGCGTCACGACCACCTGCGGCTCTCCCGCCAGGAGCTGCTCAAGATCGCCGACGTCGACGAGCCGCTGCTCGAGGAGCTCGAGCAGTACGGGCTGATTCGCCGGCGGCCCGGGACCCGGCACTACGACACCGACGCGCTGGTCATCGCGCAGACGGCCCGCGAGCTCGCGGCGTACGGCTTCGAGCCGCGCCACCTGCGCGCGTTCAAGACCGCCGCCGACCGCGAGGTCGGGCTGGTCGAGCAGGTCGTCGCCCCCCACAAGCGCGGCCGCGACGCTGCTGCGTCGGCACGCGCCGAGGAGACGGTGAGCGAGATCGCCGCCCTGTCGGTCCGGCTGCACGCCACCCTGGTCAAGACCGGGCTGCGTTCACCCTGACGCGCGGTCCGTCCGGCGGGGTGGTCCGGTCACGGTCGCGGAGTAGGGTGCTGGTGTGCGCGAAGTCGACGTGATGGGTGTCCGGGTCGAGATGCCCAGCAACCAGCCGATCGTGCTGCTGCGCGAGGTGTCGGGGGAGCGCTACCTGCCGATCTGGATCGGCGCGGTCGAGGCCACCGCCATCGCCTTCGCCCAGCAGGGCGTCGTCCCGCCGCGGCCCCTCACCCACGACCTGCTCAAGGACGTCCTGGCGGCCACCGGCAACGAGCTCACCGAGGTCCGGATCACCGAGGTCAAGGACGGCGTCTTCTTCGCCACCCTGGTCTTCGGCTCGGGCGCCGAGGTGAGCGCCCGCCCCTCCGACTCGATCGCGCTGGCGCTGCGCACCGGCACCCGGATCGTGTGCAGCGAGGAGGTCCTCGACCTCGCCGGCCTGGCGGTGCCCGCCGAGCAGGAGGACGAGGTCGAGCGGTTCCGCGAGTTCCTCGACCAGGTCTCTCCGGACGACTTCGAGAGCCGCTAGACACTCACCCTCAACCTGAGGTTGAGGGTTGCGACACGCCGCTGTCCTCGTTGACCGGCCGGGGGAGCGGGCCTACCGTGAACTGTCTCTGTTGTAACTCCACCGTTGTTCCTCCCCGTTCGTGAGGCTCGCGGTCCGGTCTTCCCCGGGGGTTACGCACAACGGAGTAGCACAGGAGGACCACGTGGCCCGCAACGAGTTCGAGCAGGGAGAGCCCGCCGGCGCGTCCGACGACGCGGCGCTGGAGGCCGAGGAGCAGGGGCTGCTCTTCACCGACGACGTCTCGCCCCTGCCCAGCGACACCGGCTACCGCGGCCCCACCGCCTGCAACGCCGCCGGCATCACCTACCGGCAGCTCGACTACTGGGCCCGGACCGGCCTGGTCGAGCCCACCGTGCGTGGCGCCAGCGGCTCCGGCACCCAGCGGCTCTACTCCTTCCGCGACATCCTGATCCTCAAGGTGATCAAGCGGCTGCTCGACGCCGGCATCTCGCTGCAGCAGATCCGCACCGCCGTCCAGCACCTCCGCGAGCGCGGCACCGACGACCTGACCCGCGTCACCCTGATGAGCGACGGCATCTCGGTCTACGAGTGCACCAGCAACGACGAGGTCATCGACCTGCTCCAGGGCGGCCAGGGGGTCTTCGGCATCGCGATCGGGGGCGTCTGGCGCGAGATCGAGGGCACCCTCGCCGAGCTGCCCAGTGAGCGCACCGCCGCCGAGACCGCCGAGCCCGCCGCCGGTGACGAGCTGGCGGCCCGCCGCGCGGCCCGCAAGATCGGCTGACCGGGGCCGCTGGGGTAGATTGGGGATCGCTGACGATCCCGCGCGGGAGAGTCTCCGCCGGACGGTCGTGACCGCCCGGGTGGAGCGCCGAAGGGGCAAATCCTCCCCGGAACCTCTCAGGCGCCCGGACTGCGCGGGGACAGGCGACTCTGGAGCCCCGCACCCACTGGGGCGACAGAGGGGGAGGCGACCCGATCGACCCCGATCCGAGGAGCCAGACCCGTGGCGGACCACCCCAGCCTGACCGACCTCGACGCCGCACTTCCCTTCGTCGAACGACACATCGGGCTGAGTCCCGCCGACGAGCAGCACATGCTCGGCGCGCTCGGGTTCGGCTCGCTCGAGGAGCTGATGACGGCGGCGGTGCCGCAGGCGATCGCCTCCACCCGGCCGCTCGACCTGCCGCCCGGCACCGACGAGGACACCGTCGCCCGCGAGCTGCGCGCGATGGCCGCCCGGAACCGGCCGGCGGAGTCGATGATCGGCCTGGGCTACCACCCGTCGGTGACGCCGGGCGTGATCCGACGCCGGGTGCTGGAGAGCCCCGCCTGGTACACCGCGTACACGCCGTACCAGCCGGAGATCTCGCAGGGCCGGCTCGAGGCGCTGCTGAACTTCCAGACCGTGATCGGCGACCTGACCGGCCTTCCCACCGCGAACGCCTCGCTGCTCGACGAGGGCACCGCGGCCGCCGAGGCGATGACCCTCGTACGCCGCGGGAACCGCAAGGCGTCCGGACCGTTCGTGGTCGACGCCGACGCCCTGCCGCAGACCGTCGACGTGGTCCGGACCCGTGCCGACGCCATGGGCATCGAGGTCGTCGTCGCCGACCTCGACGACGGACTTCCGGACGGGCCGCTGTCCGGGGTGCTGGTGCAGTACCCCGGGGCCTCCGGCCGGGTGCGCGACCCGCGGTCGGTCATCGACGCAGCCCACGAGCGGGGTGCCCTGGCGGTCTTCGCCGCCGACCTCCTCTCGCTCGCGCTGCTCGAGGCTCCGGGCGAGCTCGGCGCCGACGTCGTGGTCGGGTCCTCCCAGCGGTTCGGCGTCCCGCTCTGGTACGGCGGCCCCCACGCCGGCTTCATGGCCGTCGCGGCGGGCCTGGAGCGCCACCTGCCGGGCCGGTTGGTGGGAGTCTCCGTCGACGCCGAGGGGCGTCCGGCCTACCGGCTCGCTCTCCAGACGCGCGAGCAGCACATCCGGCGCGACAAGGCGACCTCGAACATCTGCACCGCCCAGGTCCTGCTCGCCGTGGTCGCGTCGATGTACGCCGTCTACCACGGACCCGAGGGGCTGCGGTCGATCGCGACCCGGGTCCACCGCTACGCCGCGGTGCTGGCCCGGGCGCTCGCCGAGGGCGGGGTCGAGGTCGAGCACGAGGAGTTCTTCGACACCGTCGTGGCGCGGGTCCCCGGTCGTGCCGCCCAGGTGGTGGCCGCCGCGCGTGAGCGCGACCTGCACCTGCGGCTCGTGGACGACGACCGGGTCGGCCTCACCACCTCCGAGATCACCTCCGCCTCGACCGTCGAGCGCGTGCTCGCGGCGTTCGGGGTGACCGCCGACGTCGCGGCCGTCGACCAGGCCACCGGCGACGCCCTACCCGAGGCGCTGCGACGCCGGACGTCGTACCTCACCCACGAGGTGTTCTCCAGCCACCACAGCGAGACCGCGATGCTGCGCTACCTGCGACGGCTGTCCGACCGCGACTACGCCCTCGACCGGGGCATGATCCCGCTCGGCTCGTGCACCATGAAGCTCAACGCGACCACCGAGATGGAGCCGGTCTCGCTGCCCGGCTTCGCCGAGCTGCACCCGTTCGCGCCGGCGGAGGACGCCGCGGGCTACCGGGAGCTCGTCGACCAGCTCGAGGGCTGGCTGGCGGAGGTGACCGGCTACGACCGGGTGTCCATCCAGCCGAACGCCGGGTCCCAGGGCGAGCTCGCGGGCCTGCTGGCGATCCGGGCCTTCCACCGCGACCGGGGGCAGGGCGAGCGCGACGTGTGCCTGATCCCGTCCTCGGCCCACGGCACCAACGCGGCGTCGGCGGTGATGGCGGGCATGCGGGTGGTCGTCGTGAAGGCCGGCGACGACGGTTCGGTCGACCTCGACGACCTGCGGATGCAGTGCGAGGAGCACGCCGACGACCTCGCCGCGATCATGGTGACCTACCCGTCGACGCACGGCGCCTACGAGGACACCATCACCGAGCTGTGCGAGATCGTGCACGAGCACGGCGGCCAGGTGTACGTCGACGGCGCCAACCTCAACGCGCTGCTGGGCCACGCCCGTCCGGGCGAGTTCGGGGGCGACGTGTCCCACCTCAACCTGCACAAGACCTTCTGCATCCCGCACGGCGGCGGCGGGCCGGGCGTCGGCCCGGTCGCGGTGCGCGAGCACCTCGCGCCGTACCTCCCCTCGCACCCCATGCACCCCGAGGAGGCCAAGCGCGAGGGCATCGGCGCGATCAGTGCGGCTCCCTACGGCTCGGCCGGCGTGCTCCCCATCTCCTGGGCCTACGTCCGGTTGATGGGCGCCGCCGGCCTCACCCGCGCGACCGGTGCGGCCGTGCTCTCCGCCAACTACGTCGCCCACCGCCTCGAGGAGCACTTCCCGGTGCTCTACCGCGGCCACGGCGGCCTGGTCGCCCACGAGTGCATCGTCGACGTCCGCGGCCTCACCCGCGACACGGGGGTCAGCGTCGACGACGTGGCCAAGCGGCTCGTCGACTACGGCTTCCACGCCCCGACCATGTCGTTCCCGGTCGCCGGAACCCTGATGGTCGAGCCCACCGAGTCCGAGGACCTCGCCGAGCTGGACCGGTTCTGCGACGCCATGATCACGATCCGCGCCGAGATCGAACGGGTCCGGTCGGGGGAGTGGACCGCCGAGGACTCCCCGCTGCGCCGGGCGCCCCACACGACGCGCGCCCTGGTCGGCGACTGGGACCGCGGCTACTCACGCGAGCTGGGGGCCTTCCCGAGCGGGCTCGACCCCGACAAGTACTGGCCGCCGGTCGCCCGTATCGACCAGGCCTACGGCGACCGCAACCTGGTCTGCGCCTGCCCTCCGCCCGAGGCGTTCAGCGAGGACTGAGAATGACGGAGCGCCGGCAGGTCTGCCTCGACGTCGCGCAGGCCCAGGGCCGGCTGACGTCGGTGGTCGGTGCCGTCTTCGACCGGTACGGCGTGGTGTGGGCGGGCGCCTCGGGCACCGGACCCGGGGTAGCCGCGCAGTACCGCATCGGCTCGATCACCAAGACGCTCACCGCGGTGCTGGTGATGCAGGCGCGCGACGCCGGCCTGCTGCGGCTCGACGACCGCGTGGGGCAGCACCTCGGTGCGGTGGGCTACGCCGAGGCGACGCTGCGCGAGCTGCTGAGCCACACCTCGGGGATGCAGAGCGAACCGGTCGGACCCTGGTGGGAGCGCAGCCGTGGGGGCGACTTCGACGCACTGGCCTGGGCCAACGACGGCCGCGGGCGGGTGGCGGGCCCGGGGGAGTTCTACCACTACTCCAACCTCGGCTACGCGCTGCTGGGCGAGGTGCTGGCCCGGGTGACGGGGCGGCCGTGGCGCACGCTGGTCCACGACGTGATCCTGGCGCCGCTCGGCATGACCCGGACGTCGTACCTGCCGCGCCCCACGGCGCAGCCCGGGTGGAGCGTCGACCACTTCACCGGGATCCGCACCCAGGAGCCGTTGACCAGCACCGGCGCGATGGCTCCCGCCGGACAGCTGTGGTCGACCATCGACGACCTGGTGCTGTGGGGCCAGTTCCTCGCCGGGAGCCGGCCGGACCTGCTGGACCCCTCGACCCTCCACGAGATGACGGTGCCGGTCACCGAGGGCTACGGGCTCGGCCTCCGGCTCACCGCGAACGCCGGGGGGATCCTGGTCGGCCACGGCGGCTCGATGCCGGGCTTCCTGGCCGCGTTGTTCGTCGACCCCGGGTCCGGCATCGGCGCCACGGTGCTCACCAACGCCACCACCGGCATCGACCCGGAGCGGCTGGCGATGGACCTGATCGACGGCGACTTCATCGACGAGGTCCCCGAGCCGTGGCTGCCGACCGTGGTCGTGCCCCCGGAGGTCGCGGGGCTGCCGGGCCTGTGGTTCTGGGGCAACACGGCGATCGAGATGCGCTGGCACAACGGCGGGCTCGACCTCCGTGGCCTGGCCACCCCCGGCCGCGACCCCGACCGGTTCACGCTGCGCGAGGGGCAGCTGGTCGGCGTCTCCGGCTACCACCGCGGCGAGACGATGCACGTCCACCGCCGCGCCGACGGCGGCATCGGCCACCTCGAGTGCGCGACGTTCGTCTACACCCGCACCCCCTACGACCCGGACGCCCCGATCCCGGGCGGCCACCCGGGCCCCGGGATCACCCGACCATGACCGAGGCCGGTGCCGCGTCGCCGCCCCTGCTGTCGCCCGACGTCGCCGCCGGCGCCGTCGTCCACCAGCGGCTGTCGCTGCAGGTGGCCGAGCTGCACCACCGGGAGCACCAGGTCCGGCTCGGCGACACCCAGGAGGGCGTGCACCGGGCCCGGATCGCCAGCCGGAGGCTGCGTTCGGCGCTGGCCACCTTCGGGTCGCTGCTGGACACGGAGGTCGCCGCGTCGCTGCGCGGTGAGCTGCGGTGGCTGAGCCGGGTGCTGGGCGACGCCCGTGATCCGCAGGTGTCGTGGGAGCGGCTCGGCGAGCTGCTCGAGGCCGAGCCTGCTGACGAGGTGTCCGGGCCCGTCCAGCAACGGCTCGACACGACGTACGCCGCCCGGATCGCCGCCGGCGAGGCGCAGCTGGCGCATGCGCTGGCGTCGGACCGCCACCTCGCCCTGCTGGGGCGGCTCGACGGGCTGGTCGCCGATCCACCCTGGAGCCCGCTCGCCGAGCAGCCGGCGGCCGACGTGCTGCGCGGGCTGCTCGCGCGTGACTGGCACCGCCTGGAGGGCCGGATGGTGGCCGCGGCCGACGCCGACGACGGGGCGGAGGCGCTCCACGACGCGCGCAAGGCCGCCAAGCGCCTGCGCTACGGGGCGGAGACGCTGCGCCCGGCGTGGGAGGAGGACGCCCGGCGCCTGGCGGCCGCGGCCCGCGACCTCTCCGACCACCTCGGCGAGCGACAGGACCTGGTGCTGGTGCGCACCGACCTCGCCGCGATGGCCGACGCCGCCGAGGGGGCCGGGGAACCGTCGCGGACCTGGGGTGCCCTCCTCGGCCGCGCGGACGAGCGACGGCGTCATCTCGACCTCGTGCTGGGCGACGTGTGGCGACGCACGGCGCAGCCGGAGCTGCGCGACTGGCTCCAGTGAGCTCGGTCAGCGGGCCTGCGAGACGCTGGACATGTTGAAGTCGGGGATCCGCAGCGCCGGGGTGGCGGTGCGCGAGAAGTAGTCGTCGCCCCACTCGCGGCTGAAGCTCGGCACCGTGGCGCTGGCGTGGGTGAACCGGTTGAGCAGCTCGACCGGGCTCTCGTTCCAGCGGAAGTTGTTGACCGCGCCGGTGATCTCGCCACCCTCGACCAGGTAGACGCCGTCCCGGGTGAGGCCGGTGAGCAGCAGGCTCTGCGGGTCGACCTCGCGGATGTACCAGAGACAGGTCAGCAGCAGCCCGCGCTCGGTGCCCGCGACCAGCTCGTCGATGCCGCCGGTGGCGCCGTCGACCTCCAACACCAGGTTGTCGACGTACGGCGTGACGGGCTGGCCGGTGAGCCCGGCGGAGTGCCGGGTCTGGATGAGGGAGGTGAGGACGCCGTCGCGGATCCAGTCGTTCCGCTCCAGCGGCAACCCGTTGTCGAAGACCGACTGCTCGTTGGTGGACGTCGAGGCGGTGACGAACGGCTGGCTCTCGAGGCCGGGTCGGGCCGGGTCGGAGAACAGCCCGACCCCCTCGCGGACGATCCGCTCACCGATCCGGGTGCCGCCGCCGCGCCTGCTGTAGACCGACTGCCCGTCGTCGGCGTCGCGGGCACCGGCGTACCAGTAGGCGTCGATCATCACGTCGGCCACCGCCGACGGCGGCATGATCGTGTCGTAGCGGCCGGCGGGGAGATCGACCTGCCGCTCGGCCCAGCGCAGCCGCTCGGTCAGCTCGGCCTCCATGCCGAGGGCGTCGACGTCGACGAAGTCACGGGTCGCGCCCCCGACCCAGGCGCTCCGCGTGAGGCCGCCGTCCTTGGCGGTGCACGCCCAGTGACCGGTGGGCTGCACGTGACGGAGCCGCAGGCCGGTGGTCGACCCGAGGTAGGTGGTGGTGTGCTCGTGCGACACGAAGCCGTAGAGCAGCCGGTCGCCGGCGGCGGCCCGGCCGAAGGCCTCGCCGAGCTCGGGTGCGAACCGGTCGAAGACATGGATGTCGGTCGGCACGGGGGACTCGTCCCAATCGCCGACCGCCTCTCCGGTGGCGAGGTCGGCGGCGTCCTCGGCGGGGGAGCCCGCGCGGGCGGCGGCGTCGGCCGCCTCGACCAGGGCGGTCACCTGGGCCGTCGTGGTCGCGCTGCCGCTGACCGAGCCGCTGCTCACTCCACCCGCGACCCGGGCGAAGCTGACCACGGTCACGTCGACGGCATGGCTGACGCCGTTGGTGGTGAGCGTGTTGTTCGCCCAGCGCAGGTTGGCGCCGGTCGTGTCGGTCGCGATGGCGATGCAGTCGTCGGCGACCGACGTGGCCAGCGCGTGCTCGACCAGGTCCTGGGGGGTGGTCTCGGAGCTCATCGTGCGCCTGCCTCGTCGGTGGTGTTGAGGATCCGGATCCCGCGGAACAGCGACGTCGGGCAACCGTGGCTGACGGCCGCCACCTGCCCGGGCTGGGCCTTGCCGCAGTTGAAGGCGCCGCCGAGGACCCAGGTGTCGGGGCCGCCGACGGCCTCCATCGAGCCCCAGAAGTCCGTCGTGGTCGCCTGGTAGGCGGCGTCGCGGACCTGCCCGGCCAGGCGCCCGTCCTCGATCCGGAAGAACCGCTGGCCGGTGAACTGGAAGTTGAAGCGCTGCATGTCGATCGACCACGACTTGTCGCCCACGACGTAGAGCCCGCGCTCGACCCGCCCGATCAGGTCGCTGGTCGAGAGGTCGTCGGTCGACGGCTGCAGCGAGACGTTGGCCATCCGCTGGATGGGGATGTGGCCGGGGGAGTCGGCGTACGCGCAGCCGTTGGAGCGGCCTGCGTTGAGCTCTGGCTTCATCTGCCCCATGGACCGGTCGAGCTGGTAGCCGACCAGCACGCCGTCGCGGACGATGTCCCAGCTCTGGGTCTCCACCCCCTCGTCGTCGTACCCGACGGTCGCGAGGCCGTGGTCGACCGTGCGGTCGCCGGTGACGTTCATGACGTCCGAGCCGTAGCGGAGGGTGCCCAGCTGGTCGTAGGTCGCGAACGACGTGCCGGCGTAGTTGGCCTCGTAGCCGAGCGCCCGGTCGAGCTCGGTGGCGTGGCCGATCGACTCGTGGATGGTCAGCCACAGGTTGGACGGGTGGATGACCAGGTCGTAGGTGCCGGGCTCGACGCTCGGTGCCCTGAGCTTCTCGGCCAGCAGCTCGGGCGTCTCGGCGAGCTCGGCGTCCCAGTCCCAGGCGCCGGGAGGACTGCCGGTGAGGTACTCCCAGCCACGGCCCACGGGCGGGGCGATCGACGACATCGAGTCGAAGACCCCCGTGGCCTCGTCAGTCCCCATGGCCTCGAAGACCGGCTGCAGCCGGACCCGCTGCTGGGTGGTGCGGGTGCCGGCGAGGTCGGCGTAGTACTTGTTCTCGTGGACCTGCTGCAGCGTGGCGGTCGCGTGCTCGACGGCTTCGTGGCGGCGCAGTCGCTCGGTCCAGTCGATGAGCAGGGCCGCCTTGTCGGCGGTCGGCACGGCGAACGGGTCGACGTCGTACGCCGAGACCCACGTGACGTCGTCGTGGACCGGCTCGGGGGCGAGCTCGACCGGTGTCGTGGTCATCTCGGCCGCGACCAGTGCCACCTCGACCGCCCGTTCGGCGACCGCCACCGCCTCCTCGGCCGTGAGCAGCACGCCGGCGGCGAAGCCCCAGGCCCCGCGGTGGACCACGCGTACCGCGAAACCGACGTCCTCGGCGTCGGCCGCCCCCTGGAGGATCCCGTCGCGGACCCCGAGCCGCTGGTAGCGGACCCGCTCGAACCGGAAGTCGGCGTGGCTGACGCCGAGCGCGGCGGCGCGGTCGAGGGCGGCCTC
This sequence comes from Nocardioides sp. GXQ0305, assembly GCF_050880345.1. NCBI lineage: Bacteria > Bacillati > Actinomycetota > Actinomycetes > Propionibacteriales > Nocardioidaceae > Nocardioides > Nocardioides sp. GXQ0305. Next base: position 20,217 of record NZ_JBNYXG010000010.1, on the reverse strand, counting down.
GCCGAGAGCCCGGTAGGGGAGCGCGGTGAAGGCAGGGTCGAGCACACCGGTCATGCCGAGAACCTAGCCGACCACGGTGGCGTGCTCGTGGAGGGTCAGCAGGTCTGCGAGAGGGTGGAGCCGACCCGGCGCCGGCGTACGTGGAGCTGGGTCGGGATCCGGTCACGCATCTCGGCGACGTGGCTGACCACGCCCACCACGCGGCCGCCGTCACGCAGCGAGTCGAGGGTGTCGAGGACCTGGTCGAGGGTCTCGGCGTCGAGCGCACCGAAGCCCTCGTCGACGAAGAGCGTGTCGAGGTCGGACCCGCCGGCCTCGTGCGCGATCACGTCGGCGAGGCCGAGCGCGAGCGCCAGCGAGACCACGAACGTCTCGCCACCGGACAGCGTCGCCGGGTCGCGGGACTCACCGGTCCAGTCGTCGCGCACCCGCAGGCTCAGCCCGCCACGGGTCTCACCGACCCCTCGTCGACCGCTGTGGGTCAGGGCGTAGCGATGGTCGAACATCCGCGCCAGCCGCTCGTTGGCGGCGTCGACGACCTGGCCGAGCCGGGCGGCGAGCACGTAGGCGGAGAGCCGCATCCGGAGCCGGTTGTCCGGCGAGGTGCCGTCGGCGAGGGAGGCCATCCGCTCGGCGACCGCCAGCGCCTCGCGCGCGGGGGCCCAGGCGGCGAGGGCGGTGGCGAGGTCGCCGCGGAGCCGCTGGAGGCGCGTCTGGGTCCGCTCGGCCACCGCCGCGGCCGCCCGGGCGCGGGTCAGCCGGTCGTGGAGCCGGGCGTGGTCGTCGGCCAGCGTGTCGAGGTCGGGGGCCGCAGCGGCCGCGGCCGTCTCGAGCTCGGGGTCGGCGAGGGCCTCGGTCACCGCGGCGACGGCGGCCTCGTGGTCGCGGACCTCTCGCTCTACGCGTTCGAGGAGGAGGGCCGGCAGGGCGACCGCCCGGGTGGCGGCCTCGTCGGGGAGGCCACGGGCGGCAGCGGCCTCGCGCGCGCGGGTGGCCGCCTCCGTGGCGTGCTGCCGAGCCCGGTCGCGGGCGGTCTCGGCCGCCAGGGCGTCGCGGCAGGAGGCGGCGACGGCGTCGAGGTGGTCGGCGAGCGCGGTCACGGTGTCGTGACCGGTGCCGGCCAGCAGGTCGGTGAGCTCGGCGGTGAGCCGCTCGGCGCGGGACCCGAGGTCTGCGGCGCGCGCCTCGAGCGCAGCCTGCTCGGCCACCAGGGCAGAACGTCGTTCGACCACACCTGCGAGCTCGGCCTCGAGGGCTTCCCGGTCGCGGGTCGCAGCAGCCAGGGTCGCGGCGTCCGCCTCGAGGACCGCCAGGGCCTCTGCGGCCGCGGCGTGCTCGCGCTCCAGCACCGGCACGGCGCGGTCGCCGGCCCGCTCGCGCGCCAGGTCGAGCCGGGTCTGCAGGTCCTGGACCGCGAGGGCGCGGGCATGGCGCTCGGCCTCGGCGTCGTCGACCGAACGTCTCGCCGCCCGCTCGGCGACGAGGTCGGGTGCGCCGGCCGACGGCCGCGCGGGGTGGGGATGGTCGGCCGACCCGCACACGGGACAGCTGGCCCCGACCGCGAGGGCACCGGCGATCTCGGCGGCCATGCCCGAGAGCCGCAGCTCCTGGATCCGGAGCCACTCCTCGCGGAGCTCCTGGGCGGTGTCGACCGAGGCCCGGTGGAGCGCCTCCGCCTCGGCCCGCTCCGCCTCCAGCCGGACCACGGCGCGGGCGTGGCCGAGGCGTTCGGCAGCGGTCGTCGCGTCGTGCCGGGCCGCGGAGAGGCGGTCACCGGCTCGGGTGGCGGCGCTCTCGGCGGTCCGCGCCCGGGACAGCTCGTCGGGCAGGACGGCGGCGCGCTGGTCGAGCTCGGCCAGCCGGACGTCGGTGTCGCCGCGGCGGGCCGCGGCCTCGTCGAGGGCCGCGCCGAGCGTCGCGAGCTCGGCGACGTGGGGCTCGCGTGCGCGGGCGTCCGCCGCGGCAGTGGTCGCTTCGTGGGCGGTGGCCGTGAGGTCTCCGGAGCCCACGGGGCGCCCCGCCAGCTCCCGGACCGCGTCGTGGGCGGCCCTGGCGGCCGCGTCGGCCTCCGCCGCCAGATGTGCGTCGCGGCCGGCCTCGTCCCACAGCGGGATCACTCCTGCGGCCCGGCGCGCGGCCTCGAGCACCGAGACGCGGGCGAGGTGGGCATCGCGACTCGCCGCGAGGGAGCGCGCCCGCGCCTGGGCACGGGCGTGACGCTGCTGTCGGTCGGCGAGGGTGCGGGCGGCGTCGAGTTCCGACCGGGCGGAGCGCTCCGCCGCGACGGCTGCGTCGACCGCGGCGGCGGCCTCGGACGAGGTGGCGGCGGCCTCGGCGCGGACGCGGTCGGCCCACGGCCCCACGGCCTCGGCGACCGGGCGCAGGTCGTGGGGGTCCCACGCGTCGGGCAGTGGACGACCGGCCGCCTCGCTCACCCGCCCGACCACGCCGGTGACCGCCTCGTGTGCGCGCTCCGCGTCGCGGCGCAGCGCCCGGCGGCGGTCGCGCAGCCACTGCTCGACGTCCTCGAAGCGGGAGGTGCGGAAGAGCCGCTGGAGCAGCCGGTGGCGCTCGTCGGAGTCGGCGCGCAGGAACGCCTGGAACCGACCCTGCGGCAGCAGCTGGACCTGGCAGAACTGGCTGAGCGTGAGGCCGAGCAGCTCGGACACCAGGTGTCCGGCCTCGTCGAGGCGGGTGGCCCGGGTGACCCAGCTGCCCTCGACGCGCTCGGTGAGCCTCACCGAGGCCTGCTGGCGGGTGGTACCCGTGCCGCGCTTGCGGGGTCGGTCCCAGGCGGGGGAACGGACGATCCGGAACCGGCGGCCCGACACCGACAGCTCCAGGGTCACCGCGGGCGCGACCCCGGGCGCGGCGTGGTCGGAGCGCAGCCGCTTGGCGCCCTGGCGGTCGCCGGGCACGGCACCGTAGAGCGCGAAGCAGACCGCGTCGAGGACGCTGGTCTTGCCGGCGCCGGTGGCACCGGTGAGCAGGAAGAGCCCACCCTCGGACAGGGCGTCGAAGTCGACCGCGACCCGCTCGGCGAACGGCCCGAAGGCCACCACCTCGAGGTGGTGGAGCCTCATCCGGTCACCTCCGAGAGGAGGGTGTCGACGTCGGGGTCGTCGCCGCAGGCGTCGCACGCGAGCCGGAGCAGCGCGGACTCCTCGGTCGACGCGGCCCGTCCGCGGAGGTCGGTGACGAAGTCGAGGGTCACGTCGTGGTCGGAACGGCCCCGCAACCGGGCCGTCGGCGTGGCGCTGGCCGCGGGCCGATCGGGCTCGAGGAGCAGGGCGAGGGTGTGGGGGAACCGGGACCGGAGCCGCTCCATGGCGCGCTCCGGGCGTACGGCGTCGGTGAGCGTGACCTGGAGCCAGGCGTCCTCGTGGTCGACGAGGGCCGGGTCGGCCAGCAGCGCGTCGAGCTCGCCGCGCAGGACCCGCAGCCGGCGGGGGACCGGCGCGTCGACGAACTCCGCGGTCGCCAGGCCGTCTGCACCGAGCTCGACGAGCCACGAACCCTTGCGCTGGTCGGCCTCGGAGAAGGAGTAGGCGAGCGGCGAACCGCTGTAGCGCACGGCGTCGCTGACCGCGTGGGGGCCGTGGAGGTGTCCGAGCGCGGTGTAGTCGATCCCGTCGAACACCTCCGCGGACACCATCGACACCCCGCCCACGCTGATGTCGCGCTCGGAGTCGCTGGGGCGGCAACCAGCCACGAAGGCGTGCGCCATCACGACCGAGCGGGTGCCCGCCGGGCGCCGGGAGAGGTCGGTGCGGACCCGGGCCATGGCCGCGCCCAGGGCGGCCTCGTGGGAGCGGCCGGGCAGCTGCCACGGCTCGCGCAGCAGGTCGGGGTCGAGGTAGGGCAGTCCGTAGACCGCGACCGGGCCGTGCTCGTCGTCGAGGAGCACGGGGGTGCCCACGGCGGCGGCGTCGGTGCGGACGTGGACGCCGGCGGCGTCCATCAGCCGGGAGCCGAACCCGAGGCGCTGGGCGCTGTCGTGGTTGCCGCTGGTGACGACCACGCGCGCCCGCGAGCGGGCCAGTCGCGCGAAGGCCTCGTCGGCCAGCGCCACGGCGTCGACCTGGGGGAGCGCGCGGTCGTAGACGTCACCGGAGACGACGACGAGGTCGACCCGCTGGGACTCGACGACGTCGAGCAGGTGGTCGACCCAGGTCGCCTGGGCACCGAGCAGCCCCTCGCGGTGGAAGGACCGCCCGAGGTGCCAGTCGGAGGTGTGGAGGATCCGCACGGGACGACGGTAGGTGCGGGCGCCGACAGGGCCGGGGACCCACGCCGCGCCGTCCCGCGCGGACCAGACCGGCTACGCGGTCAGCCCTGGGGGGCCAGGGCGAACTCCACGCGGCCCTCCTGGTCGACGCTGGCGTCGAGGACCTTGTCGTCGAGCTCGTCCGCCGCGCTGCCGTCGAGGTAGACGGTGGCGCCGTCGAACTCCACGACCGCGTCGCCCGGCTCGGCGTCCGCGGCCGGGGCGACGTCGAAGGACGGGGGCTGGGTCTCGTCCGTGGGGATCGCGGTGATCCGCAGGCCGTTGGCCTCCGGGATCTGGTCGGCGATGCCCTTGACGACGGTGCTGGCGTTCTCGGTGAGGGTGAGCATGACGCTCGCTTCCTGGTTCGAGTGCAGTACGTCCTCCACCGTGTCGTACCAGAGCCCCGGACTCAAACCGGGTTCACGCATAGCGGACGGAGCGGTCCGCGCGGGTGAAGCCCCACAGGCCCAGCCCGGCCTCGCGGGCCAGCGCCACCGCCAGGGACGTCGGCGCCCCCACGGCCACCAGGGACCCGACGCCGGCCGCCACCGCCTTCTGCGCGAGCTCGAAGCCCGCCCGGCCGCTGACCACCAGCACCGCCTCGGCGGGGGACGTGCCACCGAGCACCCGGGCACCCGTCACCTTGTCGACCGCGTTGTGCCGGCCGACGTCCTCCCGTACGACGAGCAGCTCACCCTCGGCCGTCGCCAGCGCGGCCGCGTGGACCCCGCCGGTCTCGCCGAACACCGGTTGCGCCTCGCGCAACCGGTCGGGGAGCTCGCGCACCACGGCCGGGTCCGGCAGGGGACCGCTCCAGCGCGTGGCCCGCGGAGTCGCCAGCGCGTCCTCGACCGAGTCCTTGCCGCAGACCCCGCAGGCCGAGGACCCGGTCGAGGCCGCCACGTGGCGGTGACCGACGTCCCGCTCCGGCGCGGCCGCGAGCGTGGCGGTCACGACGTTGTACTCCTGCTGGGGCGTGAGGTCCTCGTCGGTGCAGTAGGCCACGGTGTGCAGCCCGTCGGTGGCCGTGACGCCCTCGTGGACCAGCCACCCGGCCGCCAGCTCGAAGTCGTGTCCGGGGGTGCGCATCGTGACCCACACCCGCCGGGCCGGAGCGCCCGGCCAGGCCAGCCGGATCTCCAGTGGCTCCTCCGCGGCGACCCGGTCCTCCCGGGCGCGGAGCGCGTCGCCCGCGTGCTCCTCGGTGGTGAGCCGGAGCGTGGGGCCCGGGCGCTCGGAGTGGATCACCCTGCCAGCCTAGATCGCCGGGTGGTCGACACCAGCCGCCCAGCCGTGGCAACCGATCAGGCAGGTCGCGCGTGGTACGCGTGAACGGGGGCGCTCGCCTCCTCTCGAGAGGGAGATCCGCACATGCACACACGGTCAGCGCGCAGCCGGGGAGTCGCTGCCATCGTCGCGAGCCTGGCGCTGCTCGGCAGCGGCGCCGCGATCTCGGGGACGCCGGCGCAGGCGGTGCCTCCCGTCGAGGACTGCGCCGAGGCGCTGCCGGTCGCGGACGTCACGAAGGGGATGGCCGTCGACGGGTTGACCGTGACCGAGGGCACCGAGCCGGAGTCGTTCAGCGGCGAGGTGCTGGGCGTGCTCGGCGACGGCATCGCGCCGGGCGTCGACATGATCCTGGCCGACATGTCCTCGACCGAGATCGACCGGGTCGGCATCTGGCAGGGCATGTCCGGCTCGCCGGTCTACGACGCCGAGGGGAACCTGCTCGGCGCCGTCGCCTACGGCATGTCGTGGGGTCCGTCGTCGGTCGCCGGCATCACGCCCTACGAGCAGATGGACGACTACATGCCCGCGGAGGCCGCGCCCGAGGTCCGCGTGCCCGCCGGGGTGGCCCGCACGATCGCCGCGCGGACCGACGTGACGGCCCGGCAGGCGAGCGAGGGGCTGGAGCGGCTGCGGGTGCCGCTGACCATCAACGGCATCAGCCAGCAGCGACTGGACAAGGTCCGGAACGCCGAGCGTGGCGACTACCTCCACGGGCGCGGCCGCGCCGGCACCCTCGTGGGGGCCACGGCCGGCGCTGCGGCCGACCCGTCGTCGATCAAGGACGGCGGCAACCTCGGCGCCGCCCTCTCCTACGGCACCATCACCGCCGGTGGTGTCGGCACCGTCACCGACCGCTGCGGTGACCAGGTGGTCGGGTTCGGCCACCCGATGATGTTCAGCGGTCCGACCTCCCTCGGGCTGATGCCCGCCGACGCCCTCTACATCCAGGAGGACTCGCTGGGTGCGGGCTACAAGGTCGCCAACCTGGCCTCCCCGGCCGGCACCATCACCCAGGACCGGCTGACCGGCATCACCGGCGCCGTGGGGGAACCGCCGTCCGAGGTCGACATCGCGTCGAACGTGACGTACGGCTCGCGGGAGCGCGAGGGCCTGAGCCACTCCCTGTCGCAGGACTGGAACGCCGACGTCACGCTCATGCAGGTCCTGTCGCTGCACGACGTCACGATCGACGCCATCCAGCCCGGCTCGGAGACGGCCGGCGTCACCATCACCGGCACCTCGGGTGGCGAGGAGTTCACCGTCGAGAGCGAGGACCGCTACGTGTCCGACTTCGACATCGCCTTCGAGGGCCTCTGGTCGCTCGCCGACCTGGTCTACATCGTGTCCGGCCTCGACGACGTGCAGATCACCTCGATCAGCACCGACGCCGAGGTCACCGACAGCACCGACACCCTCCGGATCGGGAAGGTGCAGCAGCGCCGCGGCGGGAAGTGGACCACCGTCAACCGGCGCAACCCGGCGCGCACCAGCGGTGGCGGGATGCTCGTGCTGCGGGTCGAGCTCAAGGGCCCCGACGGCGCCCAGTGGCTCGCCCAGCACGTCCGGGTGCCGGCCAAGGCGAAGCGGACGGGCCGGCTCCAGGTGGTCGGCGGCTCGTGGACCTGGAACGACGCGCTGTTCGGCGCCGACTCGGTCGAGCAGGTCCAGAAGGCTCTGGCCGGCGACGTCCGCAACGACGAGGTGCAGACGCGGCTGGACTTCTGGGCCGGCAGGGACAACGTCTCCAAGCGGGTCACCAGCGAGCCGCAGGACCTCGTCGTCCGGGGCCACCGGTCAGCGTCCGTCGTCGTCCGTCGCTGAGCTCGGGGGTCTGCACGGGGGTCGGGAGCACTCCTTCCGGCCCCCGTGGTCCGTCCCCGGCGCCACGTCGTCGCTGTGCTCGGCCTGAGCCTCTCCGACCGGCGCCGCAGGCGCTCTGGCAGGCTGGTCGCATGGCCGACCAGCGCGACACGTTCCGCTCGATCGAGCTCACCAAGATCGGCGAGGCTCGGTGGAAGGCGACCAACGTCCGGGGCGGTGAGACGTTCGTGGGCGGCGGGGGAGACGACCCCGACTTCACCCCCCTGGAGCTGTTGCTCGCCGCCATCGCGGCGTGCAGCGCCGCCGACGTCGACGCGATCACCCGCAAGCGGGCGGAGGCGGAGTCGTTCACCGTCACCACGAGCGGCGACAAGGTCCGCGACGACCTCGGCAACCACCTGGTCAACCTGACGGTCACCCTCGACGTGACCTTCCCGGAGGGGGAGGGGGGCGACGCCGCCCGTGCGGCGCTGCCGCGCTCCGTGGCCCAGACGCGTGACCGGCTGTGCACGGTGGGCCGCACCGTCCAGGTCGGCGCGCCGATCGACTACCGACTGGCGGGTGAGTGAGGGTCAGCCGACGGTCGCCGACTCGATGACCACCTCGGACGCCGGGGGACCGTCGGCCTGTCCTCCCTGGACGCCCTCCTCGGCCACCGCGCGGACCAGGTCGACACTGGTGTCGTCCAGCGTCCCGAACACCGTGTAGCTCGGTGGGAGCTCGGTGTCCTCGTAGACGAGGAAGAACTGCGACCCGTTGGTGTCCGGCCCGGCGTTGGCCATCGCCACGGTGCCCGCCGGGTAGGTCTCCTCACCGCTCAGCTCGTCGTCGAAGGAGTAGCCGGGGCCCTGGCTGCCGGTGCCGCTCGGGTCACCGCACTGCAGCACGAAGATGCCCTGCGTGGTCAGCCGGTGGCACGGTGTCTGGTCGAAGTAGCCCTGCTCGATCAGCGACACGAACGAGTGGACGGTGCACGGCGCCGCCTTCGCGTCGAGGGTGGCCCCGATGTCACCCTGGTTGGTCGCCAGGGTGACGTCGACCTCGCCGGTGGCCGGTGCCTCCGACGAGGGCGGGTCGACCTCCTTGGCCGGCGTCTGGCCGTCCTCGGTGTACGTGCAGTCCGTGGTCGGACCGGAAGGGCTCGACGTCGAGTCCGTCGACTCCTGCGCGGTGCCGTCGTCGGTGCCGCAGGCGGCAAGGCCGGCGACGAGCACCAGGACGGCAGGGAGGGACAGCAGGCGCACCATGGCGCCGATGCTAGGACAGGCCCGGGGCCCGTCGGCGCCGGGCTCGCGGCCCTGGGCGGCCGACGTAGGGTCGGGCCCATGGCGAGAGCGTGGTTCGCCGCGCTGGCGGCGTTCGTGCTGCTCGCTCCTGCGTGCGCGGCGGAGCGGGGGGAGCGGCGGGCCGACCGGGGGCCGACCGGTCCGGAGACCCGGGCCGTGGAGCCCCGGGTCGTGGAGCCGGGTGCCGTGGTGGAGGCGGAGCCGAGCGGCCCCGAGCCCAGCGACGGACGCCCTGCCCGGGCGGTGGTCTCGATCCCGGCCCTCGACCTGCGCGGACTCACCGTGGTGCCGTACCGCGGCCGGACCGACGACGCCCGCGGGACCCTGATCCAGAACGGCGGCGACGCCGCCAGTCCCCACGGGCCGCGGGGCGGGACCGGTCCGGGCGGGATCGGCAACTACCAGGTGACCGGCCACCGGCTCTCGTCGACGATGCCGTTCCGCCACCTGCCGGGACTCCAGCGCGGCGACGAGGTGCGGGTGAACGTGGGGGAGACCCGTTATGTCTACTCGATCGTGGGCACCCGGTGGACCTCGTTCCGCTCGCCACGGTCGTTGGCGGAGCAGCGCGCCGCGGTCCCGGGCCGACCCGGTGTCGAGCCTCGTCGCGCGATGATCACGTTGTCGACGTGCGCGACCATCGAGGACCACGCCGCCGGCAACTTCTGGGCCGACGAGTTCGACAACCCCGAGCACCGGATCGACAAGATCGGCGTGCTGGAGCGGGTGACCGCGCTGGATCGGGGATAGGTTCCCGCCCATGGACATGTTGCGGGGCCACCAGATCGCCGAGGCGGACCTCACCGAGTGGCGCAAGCTGGCCCAGGGACTGCACGCCCGCTACGTGGTGGACGACTTCGGCACCGGCGCCCGGTTCGTCACAGCCGTGGGCGAGGCGGGCGACGTGCTCGGCCACCACCCGACGGTGTCGCTCGGCGAACGGTACGTCGACCTCAAGCTGGTCAGTGACGATGCCGTCTTCCGCGACGACGAGGGGACCGAGCACGTCGTGCAGTGGGTGACCCAGCAGGACGTCGACCTGGCGCGGCGGATCACCGGGATCGCCGCCGACCACGGGATCGCCGCCGACCCCGCCTCGGTCAGTGACCTCGAGCTCGGCCTCGACACCGCACGCTCGGCGACGATCGCCCCGGTGTGGGCCGCCCTGCTGACCGGGAGTGCCGAGTCCCAGGGCCGCGGGACCCCCAGCGACGAGATCCGGGACGCCACCCGGCGGGTGCCGAACCTGTGGTTCGGGGACGCCGACGAAGCCGAGGGCCCACGACAGCGGTTCCACGTCGAGGTCTACGTGGCGCCCGAGGTCGCCGGGCAACGGATCGCCGCCGCAGTGGCCGCGGGTGGCACCGTCGTCGACGACAGCGACGCGCCGTCGCTCACCGTGATCGCCGACCCGGACGGCAACGAGGGAGTCGTCTGCGTCGACGTGTCCGCTGCCAGGCAAGCCTGACCGGGTCGACCACGGCGACGGGGAAGGGGCCTCATCCGGGCGCCGCGCCTCGTCCCGGCCTGTCCTGGCTTGTATTGACATAATGTCGCTTATCGGCGCATTCACCGGGAGGGCGAGCACCGCAAGGTGCAGGGGTGGCCCGGATCCGGGACGTCATCCGGTCTGCGCGCCCTGACGGCCGATTCGTATGACGTCCCGGTGTGGACCACGATCGGACTCGAAGAACCCCAGCACGTGCTCGGCGCAGGCGGCTGCCCAGAGCGCCAGCGCATGGTGGTCCGGATCGGTGAGCGTCCCGCCGCGCCTCACCGTCACCAGGCGCGGGTCCCGGACCTTCGGGAGGATCACGGCAGCCTCCAGAGGAGCAGCGGAGTGCCCAACCTAGCCGCGGCGCCCGACCAGCACACCGCAGGCGTCGCGCGCGGGGCGCTCCACCCGCTACCTTGAGGCGCCAGGCGTGGGATCAGCGGAGGGGGCTGCACCATGCGCGTGCTCTGTGCCGACGCGATCGGCGACTCGACGGTCACCGACCTCGAGGCGCACGGTCACGAGTGCGTCGTGGAGGCCGGGCTGCAGGCGGCCGACCTGGCGGAGCGTCTCGACGGGTACGACGTGCTGGTGGTGCGCAGCACCCGCGTCGGGCACGAGGTGTTCGAGCAGGCCCGGGGTCTCGCACTGGTGATCCGGGCCGGCGCCGGGACCAACACCATCGACACCGACGCGGCCGCCGCCCGTGGCGTCGTGGTCGCCAACGTGCCGGGCCGGAACGCGGCCGCCGTGGCGGAGCTGACCCTCGGCCTGCTGCTCGCCGTCGACCGGCGCATCGTCGACGCCACCGTCGACCTCCGGGCGGGCCGGTGGAACAAGAAGGAGTACGGCAAGGCCGACGGACTGCTCGGCTCCACGATGGGCATCCTCGGGCTCGGCTCGATCGGGCTCCTGGTGGCCGAGCGGGCCCGGGCCTTCGGGGTCGACCTGCTGGCGGTGGACAAGCCCGGACGCAGCGACGAGACGCTCGCCAGGGTCGAGGAGCTCCGGATCGAGCTGCGCCCCTCCCTCGCCGACCTGCTTCCCGATTGCGACGTCGTGTCGCTCCACCTGCCGGCGCGCCCGGACACGGTCGGCCTGGTCGATCGCGACTTCCTGGGCCGGATGCGGTCGGGCGCCGTACTGCTGAACACGTCGCGGGGCGAGCTCGTCGACGAGGCAGCCCTGCTGGAGGCGCTGGACGAGAAGGGGCTCCGGGCGGGCCTCGACGTGATGGCCGACGAGCCCGGCACCGGGACCGCCGAGTGGACCTCCCGGCTCGCCCAGCACCCCCGCGTCGTCGGCACCCACCACATCGGCGCCTCCACCCGGCAGGCGCAGGAGGCCATCGGCGCCGGCGTCGTGGAGATCATCGACGCCTTCGCCCAGGGCGAGACCGTGAACGCCGTCAACCTCACGCCCCGCCGGTTCGGCTCGGTCACGCTCACCGTGCGGCACCTCGACCGGGTGGGCGTCCTCGCCCGGGTCCTGGAACGGCTGAGCCGCGACCGGCTCAACGTCGAGCAGATGCACAACCGCGTCTTCCAGGGCGGCGAGGCGGCCGTCGCGACGATCGACGTCGCCGGTGCGCTGCCCGACGAGCTGCTCGCCGACGTGGCCGGCCTGCCCGACGTCCTCGGGGTCTCGGTGGCGGCGATCGACGACCCCACCTGACCGCGGCCGGACTACGTGGCCACGTAGTCCGCCAGGTGCTCCCCCGTGAGCGTGGACCGCTTCGCGACCAGGTCGGCGGGCGTCCCCTCGAAGACGACGAGCCCTCCGTCGTGGCCGGCCCCCGGCCCGAGGTCGATGATCCAGTCGGCGTGCGCCATCACGGCCTGGTGGTGCTCGATCACGATCACCGACTTGCCGGCGTCTACGAGCCGGTCGAGCAGCGCGAGCAGGTTCTCCACGTCGGCGAGGTGCAGGCCGGTGGTGGGCTCGTCGAGGATGTAGACGTCCCCCTTCTCCCCCATCTGGGTCGCCAGCTTGAGCCGCTGCCGCTCGCCCCCGGACAGGGTCGTCAGCGGCTGGCCGAGCGAGAGGTAGCCGAGCCCGACGTCGGCGAGCCGCTCGAGGACCTTCGCCGCGGCGGGGAGCTTCGCGTCACCCTCGCGGAAGAGCGCCAGCGCGTCCTCGACCGACATCTCGTGCACCTCGGCGATGTCCTTGCCGCTCAGCGTGTACTCGAGGACCTCCGCCTTGAACCGCCGGCCCTCGCACTCCTCGCAGGGCGACTCCACGGTGGCCATCGGGCCCAGCTCGGTGAAGATCACCCCCGCGCCGTTGCAGGTGGTGCAGGCGCCCTCGGAGTTGGAGCTGAACAGCGCCGGCTTCACGCCGTTCGCCTTGGCGAAGGCCTTGCGGATCGGCTCGAGCAGCCCGGTGTACGTCGCCGGGTTGCTGCGCCGCGACCCCTTGATGGCGCCCTGGTCGATGACGATGACCTCCTCGCGCCCGGCCAGCGAGCCGTGGATCAGCGAGCTCTTGCCGGAGCCGGCCACGCCGGTGACGACGGTCAGCAGCCCGAGCGGGACGTCGACGTCGACGTCGCGCAGGTTGTTGGTCGCCGCCCCCCGCACCTCGAGCTGTCCGGTCGCGGTGCGGACCGAGTCCTTGAGCCGGGCCCGGTCGTCGAGGTGCTTGCCGGTGATCGTCCCGCTGGTGCTGAGCCCGGCGACGTCCCCCTCGAAGCAGATCGTGCCGCCGGCCGATCCCGCCGCGGGGCCGAGGTCGACGACGTGGTCGGCGATCGCGATGGTCTCGGGCTTGTGCTCGACGACGAGCACCGTGTTGCCCTTGTCGCGCAGCTGGAGCAGCAGGTTGTTCATCCGCTGGATGTCGTGCGGGTGGAGCCCGATCGTGGGCTCGTCGAAGACGTAGGTGACGTCGGTGAGCGACGACCCGAGGTGGCGGATCATCTTCGTGCGCTGCGCCTCTCCCCCCGACAGGGTGCCCGCCGGCCGGTCGAGCGAGAGATAGCCCAAGCCGATCTCGGAGAAGGAGTCGAGCAGGTGCTGGAGGCCCTTGAGCAGCGGCGCGACCGACGGCTCGTCGAGGTCGCGCACCCAGTCGGCGAGGTCGCTGATCTGCATCGCGCACAGGTCGGCGATCGACTTGCCGTTGACCTTCGACTTCCGCGCCTCCGGGGTGAGTCGCGTGCCGTCGCAGTCCGGGCAGGTCTGGAAGGTCACGGCCCGCTCCACGAAGCGGCGTACGTGCGGCTGCATCGCCTCGGGGTCCTTGGACAGCATCGACTTCTGGATCTGCGGGATGATCCCGTTGAAGGTGAGGTTGACCCCCTCGACCTTGATCTTGGTGGGCTCCGACCACAGCATCGTCTCGAGCTGCTTCTTCGTGAACGACCGGATCGGCTTGTCCATCGGCAGGCCCATGCCCTGGAACAGCCGGCCGTACCACCCGTCCATGGAGTACCCGGGCACCGTCAGCGCGCCCTCCGACAGCGACTTGTCCTCGTCGTAGAGCGCCGTCCGGTCGATGTCGTTGACCTTGCCCATGCCCTCGCAGCGGGGGCACATGCCGCCGAGGTAGACCTCCTGCCGGGCGATCCGGCGCTCGGTGCGGCCGCCCTTCTCCGTGGTCATCATCCCGCTGGCCTTGCGGGTCGGGACGTTGAAGGAGTACGCCGTCGGCGGGCCGACGTAGGGGTCGCCGAGCCGGCTGTAGAGGATCCGGAGCATGGCGTTGGCGTCGGTCGCGGTGCCGACCGTCGAGCGCGGGTTGGCGCCCATCCGCTCCTGGTCGACGATGATGGCCGTGGTCAGGCCCTCGAGGTGGTCGACCTCCGGGCGGGCGAGCGTCGGCATGAAGCCCTGCACGAAGGCGCTGTAGGTCTCGTTGATCATCCGCTGCGACTCGGCGGCGATGGTGGCGAAGACGAGCGAGCTCTTGCCCGACCCGGACACCCCGGTGAAGACCGTCATCCGCCGCTTCGGCAGCTCGACGCTGACGTCCTTCAGGTTGTTCTCCCGGGCTCCCTGCACCCGGATCAGGTCGTGGCTGTCGGCGGCGTGCGCCGACCCCACCGTCGTGCCCTTGGTCATGCTCTCCCTCTCTCGTCCCCGCCCCGGGTCCCCCGGCGCTGTGCCCTTGGTCGGTGTGGCCCGCTCAGGCCATCTCCTGGATGCGGACCATGTTGCCCGCGGGATCGCGGACCGCGCAGTCGCGCATCCCCCACGGCTGGTCCGTCGGCTCCTGAACGATCTCGATGTCGCTGGCCTGCAGCTGGTCGAAGGTCGTCTCCAGGTCGGGAGTGGCCAGCATGATGCTGGCGTAGGTGCCCTTGGCCATCATCTCGGCGATCGTGCGGCGCTCGTCCTCGGTGATGCCCGGGTCGGCGCCCGGCGGGTGGAGCACGATGTTGACGCTCGGCTGGCCGGGCGGACCGACGGTGAGCCAGCGCATCCCCTCGTAGCCCACGTCGTTGCGCAGCTCGAAGCCGAGCACGTCGCGGTAGAAGGAGAGCGCCGCCTCGGGGTCGTCCTGCGGCAGGAAGGTGGTGTGGATGCTGATGTCCATGGCGACCACGCTAGGGGCGTCCCACGAGCGGCGCTTCTCGATTCCTGACCGGTCGGGTGACCTTGCTGGTCTCGCAGGAGGGCACGCCGGCCATCTCCTGCTGCGCGACCTTGCGGTAGTCGCTGGGCGGCATCCCGACCAGCTCGGCGAAGCGGGTGCTGAAGGTGCCGAGCGAGGAGCACCCGACCTCGAAGCAGACCTCGGTCACGCTCAGGTCGCCCCGCCGCAGCAGTGCCATCGCCCGCTCGATCCGGCGGGTCATCAGGTAGGAGTACGGCGACTCGCCGTACGCGAGCCGGAACTGCCGGCTGAGGTGGCCGGCCGACATGTGCACCCCGCGGGCGAGTGCCTCGACGTCGAGCGGCTGGGCGTGGTCGCGGTCGATCCGGTCCCGCACGCGGCGCAGCCGCGCGAGGTCGCGCAGGTGCTGCTCCGCAGCCGGTCCACCGGTCACAGGCAGATCGTGCCACGCGGGACCCGGCCGATGCAGCGCGACGCGAGGTGCTAGGAACGGGCCATGTCGTACGACGTCGCAGCCGTCCGGTCCCACTACCCCGCGCTGGCCTCCGGCGAGGCGTTCTTCGACGGCCCCGGTGGCACCCAGGTGCCACAGGCGGTGGTCGACGCCGTGAGCCGCACGCTGGCGGGACCGCTGTCGAACCGCAGCCCGCTCTCGGCGCCGCAACGGGCGGCCGGCGAGGCCGTGGACGCGTGCCGCGCGGCGCTCGGCGACCTGCTGGCGGCTGACCCGGGCGGCATCGTGTTCGGCCGCAGCATGACCGCGCTCACCTACGACCTCTCCCGCACCCTCGCGCAGGGATGGGGACCCGGCGACGAGGTCGTCGTCTCCCGTCTGGACCACGACGCCAACGTCCGGCCGTGGGTGCAGGCGGCCGAGCGCGCGGGGGCGACGGTAGGGTGGATCGAGTTCGACCGGTCGACGACCGAGCTCGGGGTCGACCACCTCGAGGCCGTGCTCGGCGAGCGCACCCGGCTGGTGGCGCTGACCGCTGCCTCCAACATCCTGGGCACCCGACCCGACGTCCCGGCGCTGGCGGCCCGGGTCCACGCGGCGGGCGCGCTGCTGTTCGTCGACGGGGTGCACCACGCGTCCCACTGCGCGGTAGACGTCGGAGCGCTGGGCGCCGACTTCTACGCCTGCTCCCCCTACAAGTTCGGGGGGCCGCACTGCGGCGTGCTCGCCGCGGCGCCGAGCCTCCTCGAGCAGCTGCACCCCGACAAGCTGGCGCCCTCCACCGACGACGTCCCCGAGCGCTTCGAGCTCGGCACCCTCCCCTACGAGCTGATGGCCGGGACCACGGCCGCGGTCGACTTCCTGGCGTCCCTCGACCCGACCGGGGCGTCGTCGCGCCGGGACCGGCTGGTGGCGGCGTACGCCGCGATCGAGGCCCACGAGGACGTGCTGCGCGCCCGGATCGAGGCCGCGCTGCACGACCGCGCCGACATCACCGTGTGGTCGCGCGCCGCCGAGCGCACCTCGACGCTCTTCTTCACGATCGAGGGGCACCGACCCGAGGCGGTGCACGCCGCCCTGGGCGAGCGCGGGATCAGCGTGTCGTCGGGCGACTGCTACGCGTGGGAGCCGTGCCGCGCGCTGGGCCTGGGCGCCGAGGGCGCGGTGCGCGTCGGCCTGGCGCCGTACAACGACGACGACGACGTCGACCGGCTGCTGGAGGCCCTCCCCGGGCCGATCGGCTGAACCCGATGACCCGCCCGGCCCGACCGGACTAGTCAGGTCGGGTCAACTTCGTCGTGTCCTGCCACGCCCGGTGCTCGACCCCGCCTAGCGTCGTCACCAGCAGCACACCCGAACCCGAGGAACCACCATGTGGGACACCGTCGACACCAGCGGCACCCGGTTGAGCCACGACATGCCGTGTCCGCGCTGCGGGCACGGGCGCCACACCTACCTCGCGTGCTCCGACACCTGCTCGTGCCGGCCCGACGTGGTGACCGACCAGCTCACCGCCTGATCGGGAGGTCGACCTCCGCCACGGTGCGGAGCCTCGGCCGGTCCGTCGGCCGGCCCTCGACGTCGCCCGCGAGCCACCGCAGGTGCACCCGGTCGGGCTCGCGCACCTCCAGGACCGCCAGGTTGTTGTCGTACCAGGGGCCCCGGTCCAGCTCCCACGCCAGCGGACTCGCCGGCACCTTGGCCGCTCGCGCCAGTCGCTGGACGCCACGGGCCAGCCGCCTCCTGGCCCCCAGCGTCGTGACCCGCTCCATGCCCCGCGGCAGCGGGTTGCGGATCGGGGAGCAGACCGCCTGCACGATGTCGCTCTCGGCCCGCAGGTCGGTGACCGCCGGGTCCGCCCACGCGGTGGCCACGTAGCTGTGGTGGACGTCGCCGGACAGGAAGGTGATGGTGGACGGCGCCCGGCCGCGCCGGCCGGCCGCGACCTCGAGCACCATCCGCGCGACCTCGCGGAAGCCCTGCTGGAACGCTGCCCAGTGCTCCAGGTCGATCGCCTGTCGCAGCCGTTCGCCCAGCCCCGCGACCCGCTGCCCCCAGGCGCCCTGGCACACCCCCTCGCTGAACGCCTCCGCGTGGTGGAGGCCGGGGGCGAGCAGGAACGGCAGCGACGTACCGATCAGCACGTGGTCGACGTCGCCCTGCAGGTGACCGTCGAGCCACGCCATCTCGGTCCGGTCGAGGATCGACCGCGCGTCCGGCTCGAGCACCCGTGCCGCGCGGGAGTCCACCACGACGAGGCGGACCTGGTCGCCGAAGTCGCGGGCGAAGCTCCAGCGGTAGCAGTCGGGCTGCTCGTCGGCCTTCTCGGCCATCGCGTCGAGCTCGGTGGTGAGGTCCAGCTCCTCGTCGCCGTCCCAGGAGGCGACCCGCTGCCACAGCACGTCCTCGGCCCTCGCGGCAGGGCTCAGGTTGCCGAGGTGCTGGTAGACCCAGTACGAGGCGAGTCCGCCGACGATGCGGTCGTGCCACCACGGCTTCTCCGCCATCTGCTGCCGCCAGGTCCAGCTGGTGTTCCAGTCGTCGCGGATGTCGTGGTCGTCGAAGATCATCGCGCTCGGCAGGGTGGACAGCAGCCAGCGGTTGGCCGGGTCGCACCACGCGATCCGGTAGAGGTGGGCGTACTCCTCGAAGTCCTTCAGCTCCTCCCCCGGCGGCTCGTCGATGCTGCGGCGTGAGGCGATGAACTCCTGCATCTCGTCACTGGTCTCGTCGGCGTACACCTGGTCGCCGAGGAACAGCACCAGGTCCGGCCACCGCTCGCTGTCGTCGGTGGCCATGTGCAGCGCGTACGAGCGGAGCGCGTCGACGCCGAAGGCGCGGGTGCCGGCCTCGTCGTGGGGCACGCTGACGCGGCAGGAGCCGAAGGCCATCCGCAGTGGCTTCCCGGGCTTGAAGGTCGGGATCAGGGACGGGGGGAACTCCGACCCCTGCTCCGGCCACACCGTCTCGCCCTCCAGGCTCACGGTGTAGGGGATGTGCGCGCCGGGCTCCAGCCCGTCGAGCTCGACCAGGGCGTAGTGGTGGCCGTGGGCCGCGAACGTCCGGGCGGTCGCCACGTGGTCCCCCGCGGTCACCGTCACCACCGCGGCGTCCGACACCTCGACCCAGATCGAGGCCGAGGTCTCGTCGACGTACCGCAGCAGCGGGCCGAGCACGAGCGTCGTCATGGCGTGATCCTTGCACGCGGGGGCGGGCCGCGAGGCCGTCGATCGTGCGGTCGCGCGGGTCGGCGGGTAGCGTGCGGAGCAGTCCCCCTCTCCCTCGGTCTCACCTCCGCGCGGCGGATTTGTGCTATCTCATATCTGAGATACCGTGACGAGCATGACCCAGGACTACAAGGGCCGCATCGGCAACCTGATCCGGGACGCGCGCAAGCACCGCGGGCTCACCCAGCAGGCGCTGGCCGAGCGACTGTCCACCAGTCAGAGCGCCATCAACCGCATCGAGAAGGGGCACCAGAACCTCTCCCTGGAGATGCTGGCCCGGATCGGGACCGCGCTGGACTCCGAGATCGTCGCGCTCGGCGCCGGGCCCACCCACCTCCGGGTCACCGGGCCCACCACGCTCTCGGGCAGCATCGCGGTCAAGACCTCCAAGAACGCCGGGGTCGCGCTGCTCTGTGCGTCACTCCTCAACCGGGGCCGCACCACGCTGCGCAAGGTCGCGCGGATCGAGGAGGTCAACCGGCTGCTCGAGGTCCTCGACAGCCTCGGGGTGCACACCCGCTGGCTCAACGACGACAACGACCTCGAGATCGTCCCGCCGGCCGAGCTCGACCTGTCCAACATCGACGTCACCGCGGCCCGCCGTACCCGGTCGGTGATCATGTTCCTCGGCCCGCTGCTCCACCGCGCCGAGACCTTCGAGCTCCCCTATGCGGGCGGCTGCAACCTCGGCACCCGCACGGTCGAGCCCCACATGACCGCCCTCCGGCCGTTCGGTCTCGAGGTCAAGGCCACCGAGGGCAGCTACCACGCCCAGGTCGAGTCGCAGCTCGCGCCCGCGCGTCCGATCGTGCTCACCGAGCGCGGCGACACCGTGACCGAGAACGCGCTGATGGCCGCCGCGCTCCACCCCGGCACCACCGTGATCCGCAACGCCTCGTCCAACTACATGGTCCAGGACCTCTGCTTCTACCTGCAGCGGCTCGGCGTCCGGGTCGACGGCATCGGCAGCACCACCCTCACCGTGACCGGTTGCGAGCAGATCGACGTCGACGTCGACTACGCTCCCGCCGAGGACCCGATCGAGGCGATGTCGCTGCTCGCGGCGGCCATCGTCACCGGGTCCCAGATCACCATCGAGCGGGTGCCGATCGAGTTCCTCGAGATCGAGCTGGCGCTGCTGGAGGAGATGGGCTTCCACTACCAGCGCTCCGAGGAGTACGTCGCCCGCAACGGGCACACCCGGCTGATCGACCTGACGACGTTCCCGAGCGTGCTGCATGCGCCGCTGGACAAGATCCACCCGATGCCGTTCCCGGGCCTCAACATCGACAACCTGCCGTTCTTCGCGGTGATCGCCGCGGTGGCGACCGGCCAGACCCTGCTGCACGACTGGGTCTACGAGAACCGGGCGATCTACCTCACCGACCTCAACAAGCTCGGCGCCCAGGTCAAGCTGCTCGACCCGCACCGGGTGCTGGTCGAGGGCCCGAGCAGCTTCACCGGCACCGAGATGATGTGCCCGCCCGCGCTCCGGCCGGCGGTGGTGCTGCTGCTGGCGATGCTGGCCGCCAAGGGCACCTCGGTGCTGCGGTCGACGTACGTCATCCACCGCGGCTACGAGGACCTCGCCGAGCGCCTCAACCAGCTCGGCGCCAACATCGAGACCTTCCGGGACATCTGAGCGAGCAGGGACCGGGCGAGGAACGAGCTCGGTCCCGTCGCGAGCGAAGGTTGAGGAGGTCGCGGCCGACCCCGAGCGCAGCGGAGGGGCCGGCCTGTGGGCTCAACCTTGAGTGCAACGCCTTGACATGATCGAGGTGTTGCAGATGGCTCGTCCTCCGTGGCCGTGTGAG
>NZ_JBNYXG010000009.1:0-81488 GCF_050880345.1 Nocardioides sp. GXQ0305 | reverse complement strand
TGCTCCCGTCGTCGGTCGGACCCTGATGTCCGCCCCTACCTACGCTACGAACAGCAGTCGCCCGACACGACACCCACCGTGCGAGCGAGTTCGGCGTCGCGCCGCCCTCAGGCCGTCGAACGGAACATGCCGTGCTGACGATGCGGTCCCACGACCGGATTCCGTACGCGCCACCACTCCGCGCTGCTGGAGAGCGAACCTAGGCCGGAGACCTCCGGCGCCCCATCCGTCGGCCGCTCGACTCGTCGGCCGGCCCGAGCAGACGCTCCAGCAGGGTGGGATCGGTCGGCCAGGCTGCCAGGAGGGTCTTGCGGGGGACGCTCCGAGCGGCGTACCGGAGCAACAGGACGACGGCGACCACGTCGTCGAGCGGACCGATCACCGGCAGGAACTCGGGCAGCAGGTCGACCGGCGAGAGAACCCAGAGCACAGCCACGAGCAACGCGACCTTGGCGCGGCGTGGGACGTCGGGGTGCTTGCGCAGGATTCGGGCCGTGGAGACGCATGCCGGGAGGAACTCCGCCACCTGACGGAGCAGGCCGTTCGGCAACCGTTGGGCGAACAGCATCATCAGCAGACAGCTGAGCGCCCACAAGCCCAACGCGGTGGCGCCCACCGCGAGCCACGTCGTCACGGAGTTCACCGTACGTGGATCGGCGCACCCGTCACGTTCCGCGTCACTCAGGCGTTGGGGTGCCTGCTCATGCCGCTGTCAGTCCGGCACCGTGTGACCACTCACGCCGGTGGGCGTGCTCAGCGACGAGATGGCCCCAAGATCACTGTGCCCCGGTTCTGCGTCACCTGGTCGGCGGGGCCCGTGGTGTGCCTCGACCTCGTCGAGCGATCAGGCCGGCCTGACCGCTGGACCGGTCAGGCCGTGATCCGCAGCGCCGCGAAGATCTCGCGCGTGGCGCGCGACCGGTTGAGCGTGTAGAAGTGCAGGCCGGGCGCGCCCCGGTCGAGCAGCTCGTCGCACAGCTCGGCGGCCATCGCGACCCCCTCGGCCCGGAGCGCGGTGGGGTCGTCGGCGTACGCCTCGACGCGGGCACGGACCTCGGCGGGGAGCTCGCGACCCGACAGCTCGGCCATCCGGGTGACCTGGCGCAGGTTCAGGATCGGCATGATGCCCGGCAGGATCGGGATCCGGACCCCGGCGGCGTCGGCACGGTCGAGCAGCGCCGCGTAGTCGTCGGCCCGGAACACCATGTCGGTGATCGCGAACTGCGCCCCCGCCCGCTGCTTCTCGAGCAGCACCGCGGTGTCGCGCTCGACCGACTCCGCACCCGGGTGGACACCCGGGAACGCGGCCACGCCCACGCTGAACCGTTCGCGCGCCAGCGAGACCAGCTCGCAGGCATGGGTGAAGCCGCCCTCGGTCGGCGTCCACGGCGCGCGCGGCCCCTCGCGGGGGTCGCCCCGCAGCGCCAGCACGTTGTGGACCCCGGCCGCCTCGTAGGACGCCAGGATCTCCTCGAGCTCCTCGCGCGTGTGGCCGACGCAGGTCAGGTGCCCCATCGGCACCATCGAGGTCTCGCGTGCGATCCGGCCGGTCACCCGCACCGTCGTGTCGCGCGAGGAGCCCCCGGCGCCGTACGTCACGGAGACGAAGGTCGGCTGGTAGGGCTCGAGCTCGCGGATCGCCGTCCAGAGCTGCTCCTCGCCCGCCTCGTCCTTGGGCGGCATGAACTCGAAGGAGTACGAGCGTCCGCCCTCACGGAGGAGGGTGGCGATGCTCACGGGGCTGCGGGGGGTGCTGCGGATCGGGTCCGGCATGCCGTCGAGTCTAGAGAGCGGGCCGGGCGCGGCAGGGCATCGTCCACTGGCTAGTCTCTGCCTGCGTGACGACCTGGGACGGGGCGACCTTCCGCCAGGAGCTGCAGGCGGTGCTCGAGGAGTTCCTCGACGAGATGGCCGAGCGGCTGGCTCCGTTGGGCCCGGACGCCGACCGGCTGCTCGCCGAGGCGCGGGCCTGCGTCAGCGGCGGCAAGCGGTTCCGCGCCGCCTTCTGCTACTGGGGCTTCCGCGCCCACTCCGCCACCGTCCCCGACGAGCAGGCGCTGCTGCGGGCCTGCGCGGCCCTCGAGCTGCTCCACGCCAGTGCTCTGGTGCACGACGACTACATGGACGCGTCCGACACCCGCCGCGGCCGCCCCGCCACGCACCGCGCCTTCGAGGCCGAGCACCGGACCGACGGGTGGCGCGGCGACCCGGCCCAGTACGGCGCCGCCGGGGCGATCCTGCTCGGCGACCTGCTGCTGAGCTGGTCGGAGGAGCTGCTGCGGCGGTGCGGGCTGCCGCTGGACCGGGTCGCGGCGGCGATGGGCGTCTTCGACCTGTGCCGGAGCGAGGTGATCACCGGCCAGTTCCTCGACGTGTCGGTGCAGGCGCGCGGCGTCGCCGACGTCGACGCGGCCATGACGGTGCTGCGCTACAAGTCCGCCAAGTACTCCATCGAGCGGCCGCTCCACATCGGGGCCACCCTCGCCGGCGCCGACGCTGCCGGGCTGGCCGAGCTGTCGGCGTACGGGCTGCCGCTGGGCGAGGCGTTCCAGCTGCGGGACGACCTGCTGGGCGTCTTCGGCGACGCGGTGACGACCGGCAAGCCGGCGGGCGACGACCTGGTCGAGGGGAAGCGGACCGTGCTGGTCGCGCTGGCGCTCGACGCGGCGCCGCCCGAGCAGGCAGCGCTGCTCGACCGCAGCCTCGGCAGCCCCCTCGACCCGGCGCTGCTGGCCGAGCTCCAGCGGGTGATCGACGAGTCCGGTGCGCACGCGCAGGTCGAGTCGGTCATCGACGCCCTCGTCGCGCGGTCGACCAAGGCGCTCGCCGACGCCGACGTCGAGGAGGACGCCCGGGCGGTGCTGGCCGAGCTGGCCGCCGCTGCCACCGACCGGGTGGTGTGACCGGCGAGTCCTCACGGTTCCTAGGGTGGAGGGCATGACCACGCTCCCGCCGTTCCACCTCGCGATCCCGGTCCACGACATCGAGGCCGCCCGGCAGTTCTACGGCGGCGTGCTCGGTTTCGGCCGCGGGCGTTCCGACGTGCGGTGGACCGACTGGAACGTCGACGGGCACCAGGTGGTGACCCACCAGGTCGACGGCCACACCGCCCACGTCGCCGGCACCAACCCCGTGGACGGCCACGACGTCCCGGTCCCCCACTTCGGCCTGGTGCTGTCCGTCGAGCGGTTCCAGGAGCTCGCGGGGCAGCTGCGTGAGGCCGGCACCGACTTCGTCATCGAGCCGTACGTCCGCTTCGAGGGCGAGCCCGGGGAGCAGTGGACCATGTTCTTCCTCGACCCGTCGGGCAACGCCCTGGAGTTCAAGGCCTTCCGGGACCCCTCCCAGCTGTTCGCCGTCTGAGCCGGCCCGGCAGGAGGCGTGCCGGGCTCAGTCCAGGTCGGAGACGCCGCTCACGGACGGCCCCTCACCGCGCAGCAGCACGGCGAACGGGCTGCCGCGCTCGGCATGGACCCGGGTGCCGAGGACGCTCAGCGCGACCGAGAACGCCTGCGGATCGGCGCGGGCGAGCGGGCCCCAGCCGTCCCACAGCAGCACCGTCCCCGCACCCCCGTCGACGTCGCTCAGGCAGTCGGCGAGCGCGTCGAAGTTCTGCCCGTACCACTCGGGGAAGTCCAGCGCCTCCCCCACGGCGCGGAGGAACTCGGCCTTGGTCTGGGCGGCCAGGCCGTCGACGTGGGCGAACCGCCAGCCCGCGTGCTCGACGGTGTGCCGTACGTCGGCCACCTCGAAGCCGGAGTGCCAGGCGTGCACCCCCGGCGGCTGCCGTCCCGCCAGCAGCGCGGCCAGCCCGCTCATGACGTCACCATCCGGCTCATCTCGCGATCCTCTCGAACGACGCGTAGTGGTCCGTGGTCCAGTAGTACTCCCCCTCGTCGCCGGTGACGATCCGCCTCGGCCCGCGGTCGTCCTCCCCCGGCGTCACCACCGTGTACTCCCGGTAGTAGCCCTCCGGCCGGTCGGGCAGCAACCCCTCCCGGTTGGAGAACGTCTCGTCGTCCTGGTCGTAGGGGTACGGGCCGCCGGCGTCGATCAGCGCCAGGGTGTCCCGTGCCTCGGCCGGGAGGTCCTCCTCCTCGACCCACGGCAGCCCGCTGGCCGGGTCGGTGGACGCGGCTGCACGGTCCGGAGACCCGCCCGCGTCGGTGGAGCCGTCGAGCAGACCGGCCCCCACGCCCACCACCACGAACGCGACGGCGACGCCCGCGAGGAGCAGGGCCAGGCGACGGAGGTCCACGGGGCCGCTGTGGTCAGGCCAGCGCCTGGGCGCGGCGCTTGACCTCCGAGCCGCGGTTCTCCCGGAGCGCGTCGATCGGGCGACCCGGGAGGTCGGCGTCGGTGTAGATCCACGCGATGCACTCGCGGTCGTCGAACCCGTTGTCGTGCAGCAGGGTCAGCAGCCCGGGAAGGCCCTTGACGACGAGGCCGTCCTGCAGGAAGCCGGCGGGCACGTGGGGGCCGCCACCCGAGGCGGGGACGGCCGCCGCCAGCTCGTGGTCGCGGACCATGGTCCGGACCTTGGCGGGCGTCACGCCGAGCTCGGCGGCCACCTCGGACCAGGCCAGCCAAGCGGGGACCAGCTCGTCGAGATCGGGAGCAGCGGGGGAGGACAGGTCGCTCACGGCTCCACCCTACGGCGGGGCAACACGCCGGAACGGGCGAGTTCCACCTCGCCGGTCCGCGACGTCCATACCGTGGACGGTTCGTGCCTCGCGACGCTTCCCCACTCGACGGCACGTGTCGTCGGGGTGTCGCGCGGCGGACAGGAGACGTCGTGCGCCTGCCCACCACCGCCATCCTGCTCGTCCTCGGCGTCACCGGCACCCTGGTGGCCGGCCCGCTGGCCACCTCCGCGGCGGCCACCCACGCCCCGCTGCCCCCGGGCCGCGAGCTGCGGAGCCACGTCGTGCAGCCCGGCGAGACCGCCACCGAGCTCGCGGTGCGCTACCACGCGTGGACCGACGAGCTGGTCGCCCACAACCACCTCGGCCCGTCCGCGACCCTGGTCGCCGGGCAGCGCATCCAGATCCCGGTCGTCCGCTCGGCCGTTCCCGACCGGGAGCGGCCGGCCAGCCGCGGCGCGGGCTCGCGGGAGGGGCCGGCCACCTCCGACCCGTCGCGGGCCCGGGTGCACGCCGCCATCGAGCGGGTCTCCCGGCGCCGGGGCGTGGACCCCGAGCTCTCGCTCGCCGTCAGCTGGCAGGAGGCCGGCTGGCGGATGCACCACGTCTCTCACGCCGGAGCGATCGGTGCGATGCAGGTCCTCCCCTCCACCGCCGACTGGATGGAGTGGTACGTCGCCCGCCCGCTGCGGCCCCGTCGGCTCCACGACAACGCGGTCACCGGCGTCACCCTGCTGCGGGTGCTGGCCCAGGAGACCCGCTCGCAGCGGCACCGCGTCGGCGCCTACTACCAGGGGCTCGGCGCGGTGCGGGACCACGGCCTGTACGACGACACCCGCGACTACGTGGACAACGTGCTGGCGATCAAGCGGCGGCTCGAGCAGGGCCGGCCACCGGCCTGATCCCACGCCCCGACCGGTCACCGGACGGCGGCCCCACGCCACGCCGGAGGCGGGCCAACCGGGCCGCGCGGGAGCCCGCTCCGTACGATTGAGCCCCGGATCTCTTCCCCGTCCGGCCACAGGAGGGTCGTGGTGCAGTCCGATCAGCGCGCCCGCGTGGGTGACGAGGCGGGCTTCGGCGACCCCGTGACCGGGCGGGTGCTCGACGGGCGCTACCGCGTCGGACCGCGCATCGCCCGCGGTGGGATGGCCAGCGTCTACGAGGCCACCGACGTCCGGCTCGACCGGACCGTCGCCGTGAAGGTGATGCACCCCGGGCTCGGTGACGACGACGACTTCGCCGCCCGGTTCGTGCGTGAGGCGCGCTCGGCGGCCGGGCTGTCCCACCCCCACGTGGTGGCCGTCCACGACCAGGGCACCGACGACGGCACGGTCTTCCTGGTCATGGAGCTGGTCGCCGGTCACACCCTGCGCGACGTGATCCGCAAGGAGGCGCCGATGCCGCCCAGGCGGGCGCTCGCGCTGCTCGAGCCGGTGCTCTCAGCGCTCGCCCACGCCCACCGCGCCGGCCTGGTCCACCGCGACATCAAGCCCGAGAACGTCCTCATCGCGGAGGGACGCGCGGCCGGCACCGTCAAGGTCGCCGACTTCGGGCTGGCCAAGGCGGTCAGCGCGGACACCCAGCACACCGCGACCGGCGGCGTCCTCATCGGCACCGTCTCCTACCTCGCCCCCGAGCTGGTCGTCGACGGCCGCTCCGACGCGCGTGCCGACGTCTACGCCGTGGGCGTCGTCCTCTACGAGCTGCTCACCGGCCGCAAGCCCCACGAGGGCGAGTCACCGATCCAGGTCGCCTACAAGCACGTCCACCACGACGTCCCGGCGCCGTCGGAGGTGGCCCCGGGCCTCCCTGCGTACGTCGACGCGCTGGTCGCCCGGGCGACGGCGCGCGACCAGGGCCAGCGACCGGCCGACGCGGGGGTGCTGCTCCACCAGGTCCACCGGGTCGCGCAGGCCCTCGCCAGCGACGTGGTCGACGACGACGAGCTGGTCGCCGACCTGCTCCCGACCGTGCGGACCCCACCGGACACCGAGCCGCAGCCGGACCTCGAGTCGTTCGACCCCGACGAGATCGCGACCCTGATGGCACCCGCCGAGGTGGTCGCGGCCAGCGGGACCGGCGCGCTGGACCGGTCGCCGACGCCCGGTCCCGAGCACACCACCAGCCTCGAGCACGCGCGACGCGAGCCGGACCCACTGACCGCCCCTCCGTCCGGCGCGACGGACGCGCGGCCGCGGCGGCGGTCCCGGCGCGGGCCGCTGCTGCTGCTCCTGGCGCTGCTGCTGGCCGTGGGGCTCGGCGTCGGCGCGTGGTGGTTCGGCTGGGAGCGCTGGACGCAGACCCCCAGCGTGCTGGGGCTGCGCCAGGCCGCGGCCACCGAGCAGCTGGAGGCGGCGGGGCTGGAGGTCCGCGAGGGCGATCCGGCGTACTCCGAGACGGTGCCGGAGGGCAAGGTGCTCTCGACCGACCCGGCGGCCGGCGAGCGCGTGCTCGACGGCGGCACCGTGACGATGGTGCTCTCGCTCGGCAGGGAGCGGTACGACGTGCCGAAGGTGCGCGGCCTGTCGGAGGACGAGGCGCAGGACGCCATCGCCGACAGCAACCTCGAGTTCGGCGAGTCGCTCGGGGTCTGGTCGGAGAAGGTGCCGAAGGGCACCGTCCTCGGCAGCGACCCGGCGGTCGGCACCACCCTGCGCCCGGGCACCGCGGTCGACCTGCGCGTGAGCAAGGGACCCCAGCCGATCAAGATCCGCGACTGGACGGGCCAGGACGCCGACCGTGCCGAGCAGACCATGGAGGAGCAGGGCCTGGTCGTCGAGCGCGGGACGGAGTACTCCGACGACGTCCCCGAGGGCCGGGTCATCAGCCAGACCCCCACCAGCGGCACGCTCTTCCGCGGGCAGACGGTCGAGATGGTGGTGTCCCGGGGTCCCGAGCTGGTCGAGGTGCCCGGCGGCCTGGTCGCTTCCGGCGTCGGCGCAGCCACCGCTCGGCTGGAGGAGCTCGGGTTCGAGGTCGAGGTGGTGCGCGGCGGGCCCGGCTACATCGGGCTGGAGTACGTCTTCTCGGTGAACCCCGGCTCCGGGACCATGGTGCCCCGCGGAAGCACGGTCACGCTGACCCTGGTCTGACGCGCCTGGCGCGGCCGTTTCCCGAGCGCTCCGGGGCCGCCGTCCCTCTAGGGTGGCGGGCAGGGAGGTGAGCGCCGTGGAGGTCTGCGCGCAGTGCGGGCACGAGCTCGGCGTCGGGCGGTTCTGCACGAACTGCGGCCATCCCGTGGGAGCCCCGGCCTCCCACGACCGCGTCGCCGACCCGTCGGCGGACTGGCGGACCGACACGGTCGAGCGGCCCCGCGTCGCCCCCGCGACACCGCCTCCGGTGCCGAGCACCCCGCCCGAGCCCGCGCGCTACCCGCTGTACGCCGACGAGGTGCCCGGGAGCACCGCAGGCGACGCGAGCGACACGGCGAGCTTCCCGGCAGCCACCGCCGAGCCGGAGCCGCCGAGCCGCCACCGCCACGTCGACGAGAGCCGCCGGAGCGGCGCCGCGGCCGGATGGGTGCCCTGGGTGGCGGGTCTCACGGCGATGCTGCTGCTGGCCGTGCTGGGGCTGTGGCTGCTGCTCGGCGGGGACGACGAGCCCGCCCCCGACGAGACCGCCAGCGACCCCGCGCCGACCGACAAGCAGGACAGCCGCGACGACCGCACGCCGGAGGGCCGCGCCACCGTCTCCCCTGCCCCGAGGGCGAAGCCCGGCGACCTCGCGGACACCGCGACGGTGCGGGCCCCTCGACCGGCCCCGCCCACGCAGGACGTGACCGGCGGCCGGGTGACCTTCGTCGCCGACCACATGCTCGACGGCGTACCGGCGACCTGCTGGCGGATGCCGGGCGACGGCACCGGCGAGGCGATCACCTTCGGGTTCGACGGGCCGACCGAGGTGAGCGAGGTGGGGCTGGTCAACGGCTACGCGAAGACCGCCTCCGACGCCTCGGGCAGCTACGACTGGTACGCCGGCAACCGCCGCATCCTCGAGGTGGAGTGGACCTTCGACGACGGGACGGTCGTCACCCAGGACCTGAAGCAGACCCGGCGGATGCAGACCATCGAGCTCGACGAGGGCGTGGTCACCGAGCAGGTGACGATGCGGCTGCTCGACGTGACGCCTCCCGGGTCCGGCCGGGCCGCGCGCAACTACACCGCGATCTCCGAGGTCACCCTCCGGGGTGCTGCCGCCGGCTGACCGGGGGCCGGGGTCAGCGGAGCCCGGCGAGCACGGCCGCGGCCTTCTCGGCCGTCGCACGGTCGACGTCGAGGTGGGTGACCAGGCGGGCGGTGCGCGGACCCACGGCGCCCACCAGGACGCCGGCCTCGGCCGCGCGCGCCACGAAGGCGGCCGAGTCGTCGGTGGCCACGACGACGATGTTGGTGTCGACGCCGGCCGGGTCGACGCCGCACGCCTCGGCCAGCAGCCGCGCGTGCTCGTGGTCGTCGGCCAGCCGCTCGAGGTGGTGCTCGAGGGCGTGCAGCCCGGCCGCGGCCAGCACACCGACCTGGCGCATCCCGCCGCCCATCCGCTTGCGGCGGACCCGCGCCTCGGCGACGGCGTCGACCGAGCCGATCATCAACGAGCCGACCGGCGCACCGAGCCCCTTGGACAGGCAGACCGCCATCACGTCGGCGAGCCCGCCGTACGTCGCGAGCGGGACGCCGGTCGCGACGTGGGCGTTCCAGATCCGGGCACCGTCGACGTGGACCCGGGTGCCGACCTCGTCGGCCCACGCCCGCAGCGACTCCAGCTGCTCCAGCGGGACCACGGCACCGCCGGCGAAGTTGTGGGTGTTCTCGACCGCCACGGCCGCCGTGGGCACGAAGTAGGGCCCGAGGTCCGGTGCGAAGAGGTCCTGCACGCGCTCCAGCGGGAGCCGGCCGTCGGGCGCGTGCCAGGTGCGCATGGTGATGCCGCTGTGGGCGCCGTGGGCGCCGAGCTCGGCGCGGGCGATGTGGGCACGCTCCTCGCAGAGCACCTCCTGTCCGGGCGCCACCACGCTGCGTACGGCGAGCACGTTGGCCATCGACCCGGTCGGCGTGAACAGGGCGGCCTCGTGGCCGAGCAGCTCCGCGACCCGCTCCTCGAGGGCGGTGACGGTGGGGTCCTCGCCGTAGACGTCGTCGCCCACCTCGGCCTCGGCCATGGCGCGCCGCATGGCAGGTGTGGGCCGGGTGACGGTGTCGCTGCGGAGGTCGATCATCCCGGCTCGATCAGGCACTGCGCAGCATCTCCGCGACGAGGAACGCCAGCTCCAGCGACTGCACGCGGTTGAGCCGCGGGTCGCACACCGACTCGTAGCGGTCGCCCAGTCCGGCCTCGTCGAGCAGCTCCGCGCCCCCCACGCACTCGGTCACGTCGTCGCCGGTGAGCTCGACGTGGAGGCCACCCGGCCAGCTGCCGAGCGAGCGGTGCACGTCGAAGAAGCCCTGCACCTCGTCGATCACGTCGTCGAAGCGGCGGGTCTTGTAGCCCGAGGACGCCTCGAAGGTGTTGCCGTGCATCGGGTCGCACACCCACGCCACCTCGACGCCGGCCGCGGTGACCTTGTCGATGAGCGGCGGCAGCCCGTCGCGGATCCTGCCGGCCCCGAAGCGGGTGATGAAGGTCAGCCGCCCGGGCTCGTTGTCGGGGTTGAGCCGCCCCGCCAGCGCCAGC
Organism: Nocardioides sp. GXQ0305; assembly: GCF_050880345.1. Classification (NCBI taxonomy): domain Bacteria; kingdom Bacillati; phylum Actinomycetota; class Actinomycetes; order Propionibacteriales; family Nocardioidaceae; genus Nocardioides; species Nocardioides sp. GXQ0305. Next base: position 71,175 of record NZ_JBNYXG010000009.1, on the reverse strand, counting down.
GCGTCGTCCGGGGTGGCGCTCGGGCCGAGCTTGACGCCGATCGGGTTGCGGATGTGGCGCAGCAGCTCGACGTGGGCACCGTCGAGCTGGCGGGTGCGCTCCCCGATCCACACGAAGTGCCCCGAGACGTCGTACGGCGCCTGGGTGCGGGAGTCGATCCGGGTCAGCGCGTGCTCGTACTCCAGGACCAGCGCCTCGTGGCTGGAGTGCACGTCGACCCGGTGGAACTCGTCGGGGTCGGCCCCGATCGCCTTCATGAACGTCAGCGCCCGCGTGATGTCGTTGGCCACCGCCTCGTAGCGCTGGCCGGCGACCGACTCGCGCACGAAGTCGGTGTTCCAGGTGTGCACCTGCCGCAGGTCGGCGTAGCCGCCCGTGACGAAGGCGCGGACCAGGTTGAGCGTCGCCGCCGAGGCGTTGTAGACGTCGACCAGCCGCTGCGGGTCGTGCACCCGGGAGGCCTCGGAGAACTCGAAGCCGTTGACCGCGTCGCCGCGGTAGGCCGGCAGCGTCACGCCCTCACGGGTCTCGAGGTCGGAGGAGCGCGGCTTGGCGTACTGGCCCGCGATCCGGCCGAGCTTGACCACCGGCACCGAGGCGGCGTAGGTCAGCACGACGGCCATCTGCAGCAGCACCCGGAGCTTGTTGCGGACGTTGTCGGCCGTGACGCCCGCGAAGGTCTCGGCGCAGTCACCCCCCTGGAGCAGGAACGCCTCGCCCCGGGCCACGGCCCCGATCTTGGTCTTGAGGTCGTCGCACTCCCCCGCGAACACCAGCGGTGGCTGGGTGCGCAGCCGGGCCACGGCGGCGTCGACGGCCGCGGTGTCGGGGTATGTCGGCTGCTGCGCCGCACCGATGGCGTGCAGCGCCGCGAGGTCGGGAACGGTGGTTCCTGAGGAGGCGACGGAGGAGCCATCTCGATGGGCGGTCACCGGTCCAGCGTACGCAAGAGGGGCCTCGTCCCCCGCCTCGGGACTCGCACGTGGACGGCCTGTCGCCGCGGTCGGTCAGTGCGGGTCGTCCTCCATGTGCTCGATGTCGCGGAACCCGGTCTTCTTGGCGCGCACGCCGCGGTTGGTCATCCAGGTGATCGCCCAGAGCACGATGCCCACCACCAGGAGCGCCCCCGCGATCTGGTAGACGATCGCGTCGCGGTCGACCCACGGGCCGATCAGGAAGAGGCACGCGGCGGCCGCGACCGCCGGCGTGAGGCCCGGTGACCGGAAGAACCCCTGCCGGCCGTCGGCCCGCAGCACCAGGCAGGCGACGTTGACCACGGTGAACACGCCGAGCAGGAGCAGCGCGGTGGTGCTGGACAGGTTCAGCACGATGTCGCTCTCCGCCTGGTTGGCGACGTAGTAGATCAGGCCGAGGGCCAGGACGGTGGAGAACAGCACGGCGGTCCACGGCGAGCGGGTGTTCGCCGACACCTTGCCCAGGCTCCTCGGCAGCACGTCCTGGTTGGCCAGGCCGTAGAGCAGGCGGCTCGCCATGAGCATGTTGATCAGCGCCGTGTTCGCGACCGCGAAGCAGGCCAGGAACGGGAACACGTTGTCGATCGGGAAGTCGGGCGCGCCCTGGCTGACGACGGCGACCAGCGTCGGGGACCCCTCCTCGACGAGCGAGGCGATGTCGTCGGAGGTGAGCACCGCGACGACCGAGACCGCGACCAGCATGTAGAGGATGACCGCGATGCCCAGGCCGGTGAGCATGGTGCGCGGGAAGATCCGCTCGGGCTCCTCGACCTCCTCGACCATGTTGACCGAGTCCTCGAAGCCGACCATGGCGAAGAACGCGATCGAGGTGGCGGCGGTGACCGCGAGGAACATCCCCTTGCCCTCGGGAGACTCGAACACGGTGATCCGGCTGAGGTCACCGTCGCCCGCGGCGACCGCGTAGAGACCGACACCGATCACGATCGCCAGGGCGGTGACCTCGACCAGCGTCAGGACGACGTTGAACTTCACCGACTCGCCCACGCCGCGCAGGTTGATCAGGGCCAGCAGCACCATGAAGCCCATCGCGAGGGCCACGTTGACACCGGTGCTGGGCACGGCGTCGATCCAGCCGTTGATCTCCAGGCCGGCGAAGAAGTTGCCGGCGAGCACGTTGGCCGAGGTCGAGGCGCTGGTGATGCCGGAGCAGATGACGGCGAAGGCGACCAGGAAGGTGACGAAGTGGATCCCGAACGCCTTGTGGGCGTAGAGCGCGGCCCCGGCTGCCTGCGGGTACTTGGTGACCAGCTCGAGGTAGGACAGCGCCGTGAGCGTGGCGACCACGAACGCGATGAGGAACGGCAGCCACACGATGCCGCCGACGACGGCGGCCATGCTGCCGGTGACCGCGTAGACCCCGGCCCCCAGGATGTCACCGACGATGAACAGCAGGAGGAGCTTGGGCCCCATCACCCGCTTCAGATCGGGCTGTGGACCGTTGACGTCCTGAGCCTCAGGTGCGGTGGCACTCATCGCTGACCCTTTCCGAGTGGAATCCGGACGCGTTCATCGTGACCCAGATCACTCCCCCATGCCACTACCGCGCGACGGCGAGCCGCGCCCGGGGGTCAGCCGAAGAAGACCTCGGCCTCGGCGTACTCCGCGGGCGTGACCAGCTTGAGCTCACCGGTGCCCTCGATGAGCGGCACCCGGATGATCTGGGTGCCGCGCAACGCCATCATCGTGCCGAAGTCGCCCTCGGCGACCGCGTCGATCGCCTGCAGGCCGAACCGGGTGGCGAGCCAGCGGTCGAACGCCGTGGGCGTGCCGCCGCGCTGCACGTGGCCGAGCACGACGGCGCGCGCCTCCTGGCCGGTGCGCGACTCGATCTCGTAGGCGATCCGGTCGCCGATGCCACCGAGGCGGACGTGCCCGAAGGCGTCCGTCTCGCCCGACGACAAGGTCATCTCGCCGCCCTCACGCGGCACCGCGCCCTCGGCCACGACCAGGATCGGCGAGAACCGGGACTTGAACCGCGACTCCACGAGCTCGCAGACCTTCTCGATGTCGAAGGGCCGCTCGGGGATCAGCACGATGTTGGCGCCGCCGGCGATCCCGGAGTGGAGCGCGATCCAGCCGGCGTGACGACCCATCACCTCGACGACGAGCACGCGGTGGTGGGACTCGGCGGTGGTGTGCAGCCGGTCGATCGCCTCCATGGCGATGTTCACGGCCGTGTCGAAGCCGAAGGTGAAGTCGGTGCCGGAGAGGTCGTTGTCGATGGTCTTCGGCACGCCGACGACGTTCACGCCCAGGTCGGCCAGCTTGGTCGCCACGCCGAGGGTGTCCTCGCCGCCGATGGCGACCAGAGCGTCGACGTCGTCGCGCTTGAGGTTGTCCTTGATCTGCTCGACGCCGCCGTCGATCGTGAAGGGGTTGGTGCGGCTGGAGCCGAGGATGGTGCCGCCGCGCGGCAGGATGCCGCGGACCTCGGGGACGCCGAGCTCCATGGTCTCGCCCTCGAGCGGCCCCCGCCAGCCGTCGCGGTAGCCCACGAAGTCGAGCCCGTGGATCTTCACCCCCTTGCGGACCACCGCACGGATCACCGCGTTGAGCCCGGGGCAGTCGCCGCCACCGGTGAGCACTCCGACGCGCATCGGGTCTCCTCGTCCTTCTCGGGATTGGAACGTTCAAGTCGAGCGGATCGACTCTAGCGAGGTCGATGGCCGACGACCAGTGGGCGCCCGCGCTCGCGGACCTCGCCGATCGGGTCCCTGGTTTCGACGCGCTTCGCGTTCTCGCGGGCTCGGGCGCTGCGCTTGCTCAACCTCCCCGCGCCCACGCGGCACGCTCGTCCCTCGCGCGCCACTGCGTAGTGACTAGGGTCCCCTGCATGACGTTCTCGATCGTGGCCCGGTCCGACGACGGGGAGTCGTGGGGCGTGGCCGTCGCCTCCAGGTTCCTGGCCGTGGGGTCGGTCGTCCCGGCGGCCGTGGCCGAGGTGGGCGCGATCGCCACCCAGGCCTGGGCCAACGTGGCCTACAAGGGGCAGGCGCTGTCGCTGCTCGACGAGGGCGCGACCGCGCCCGTCGCCCTCCAGCGGCTGCTGGAGGAGGACGACGGTCGCGAGCACCGGCAGGTGGGGCTGGTCGACAGCGAGGGCGGCTCGGCCGGCCACACCGGGTCGGCGTGCCTGCCGTGGGCGGGCGGCCGGACCGGCGACGGGTACGCCGTCCAGGGCAACATCCTCGCCGGTGAGGAGGTGGTGGTCGCGATGGAGGCCGCGTGGCACGACGTCAGCGACCCCGGATTCACCTTGGCCCGCCGGCTGCTCGCCGCCCTGCGGGCCGGCGACGACGCCGGGGGCGACAGCCGCGGACGCCAGTCGGCGGCGCTGTTCGTGGTCTCCGAGGGTGCGGGGTACGACGGGCGCGACGACGTCGCCGTCGACCTGCGCGTCGACGACCACACCGACCCCTGCGCCGAGCTCGAGCGGCTGCTCGACCTCAACGAGTGGTACCTCACCCCGCCCGGCGACGACGCCCGGGTCCCCCTCACCGACGAGCTGCGCGCCGACCTCGAGGCGTTCGCCCGCGGACGTGGCCGCGACTCCTTCGCGGCCTGGGTCGGGGCGGAGAACCTCGAGATGCGGGTGGGCGACGACTGGGTGGACCAGCAGCTCGTCGACCTGGCCCGGACGGAGGGCGCGCAGTGAGCGTCCTGGCCATCGACGCCGGGACGACCGGCGTCACCGCGGTCGTCGTCAGCCCCGAGGGCCGGATCGTGGCCACCGGCAACGAGGAGTTCCGCCAGCACTTCCCGCACCCCGGCTGGGTCGAGCACGCGCCGGAGGAGATCTGGCAGGCGACCCTGGAGGCGACCCGCCGGGTGCTGCGCGAGGTCGACGCGGCCGAGCTCACGGCCGTCGGGATCACCAACCAGCGCGAGACGGTGGTGCTGTGGGACCGGGAGACCCTCGGGTCGCCTCGCCGCGCGATCGTCTGGCAGGACCGGCGTACGGCGGACATCTGCACCCGGATGCGCGAGGAGGGGCACGAGGACCGGGTCGCCGAGCTGACCGGCCTGCGGCTGGACCCCTACTTCTCCGGCACCAAGCTGCGGTGGCTGGCCGAGCAGGAGCCGCACACGTGGACCCACGTCGAGTCGGGACGGTGCGCGGTCGGCACCGTCGACTCCTACCTGATCGCCCGGATGACCCGCGGGCTCCACCACGTCACCGACGTGTCCAACGCGTGCCGCACGCTGTTGTTCGACCTGGCCGAGGGCGACTGGTCCGACGAGCTGTGCGACCTGTTCGGCGTCCCCCGCGACGCGCTGCCGGAGCTGGTGCCGAACTGGGGCGAGGTCGCGACCACCGACCCCGCGACGTTCTGCGGGCTCTCGCTGCCGATCGCCGGGATCGCGGGAGACCAGCAGTCCGCGCTGTTCGGGCAGACCTGCTTCGACGAGGGCGACTCCAAGTGCACCTACGGGACCGGGTCGTTCATCCTGCTCAACACCGGCACGACCGTGCAGCGCTCGGACGCCGGGCTGCTCTCCACCGCCGCGTGGCGCTCCCCCGACGGCGAGCTGACCTACGCGCTCGAGGGCGCGATCTTCGTGACCGGTGCCGCCGTGCAGTGGCTGCGCGACGGGCTCCAGATCGTGGGGTCCGCCGCCGAGACGGACGCGATCGCCTCGACCGTCGACGACTCCGACGGAGTGGTGTTCGTGCCCGCGCTCACCGGGCTCGGCGCGCCCCACTGGGACCCGCACGCCCGCGGCCTGCTGATCGGGCTCACCCGCGGCACCACCCGCGCGCACGTCGTCCGCGCCACCCTCGAGGCGATCGCCTTCGAGGTGCGCGACGTGCTGGAGACGATGCCCGGGCAGCCGGGCGAGGGCCGGGCGCTGAGGGTCGACGGCGGCGCCGCCGCCAACGACCTGCTCTGCCAGGTGCAGGCCGACCAGCTGGGAGGGGCGGTCGAGCGCCCCGAGATCGTGGAGACCACCGCCCTGGGGGCGGCGTTCCTCGCCGGCCTCGGCACGGGCGTGTGGTCGTCGACCGACGAGCTGCGCGACACCTGGGCCCTGGACCGCCGGTTCGAGCCGGCCGCCGACCGGACCCGGGCGGATGCCGCCCACGCCCGGTGGCTCACCGCCGTCGAGCGCTCCAAGGGCTGGGCCGATCCGCACGGTGGATAGCTGGACGCCGAAATCATCGCCCCGAGGCCCGGGAGGCTGATTTCGGCGTCCAGCTATCCACCCAGACGCTGGAGCGCGGTGGTGGCGTCGTCGTGGTCGCGGGTGGCGGCGGCGAGGGAGGCCTCGGCCTCGGCGCGGACGTCCTCGGCGTCGCCGAGCTCCTCCTCGACCTGGTCGGAGGCCTCCTCGACCTCCGACAGCCGGCGCCGCAGCTCGTCGGCCTCGCCCTGCAGCTGCATCCCCCGCGCCTCCAGCTCGGTGACGTCCGCGGCCGCGGCGTCCAGCGCCTCGCGTGCCTTGCCCATCGCGGCCTCGGTCGTGGCGACCCGCTCCCGGGCCTCGGCGACGGCCTTCTCGTCGGCGTCGGGGTCGGGTACGACGTGCAGCTCGGGCGGCGCGGGCTCGACCGGGCTCGCGGTGAAGCCGAGCGCGTCGGGCGTCGCAACGGCCTTCGACAGGTCGACCTCGTCGACCCCGGTCGACGACAGCGCCGTGACCAGCAGGCCGCTCCGGACCGCCTCGGCGCACCGCGGGTCGACCATCGCCGCGGTGAGGGTGGCCTCCACCTGGTCGGCCACCGCCTGGGTGACCCGGACCCCTTCGCCGGCCGCCAGCGACCGGGCGCCGGTGGTCACCGCCGCCGTCAGCTGGCGCCGCTGGCGGGTGAGCGACCGGAGCTCCTCGCCCTCCATCCCGGCCGCGGCCTCGCGCAGCGCCGTCCCGAGGTCGAGCACCTGGGTGACCTGGCCGGCGTCACGGCGTACGAGGAGGTTGACCACCCAGGCGGCCAGCGACGGCTTCTTCAACGCCTTGACCGGGGCGGCGAGCTCGGTGCCCTTGAGCTCCTTGGCGCGCGCGTCGCGCGCAGGCGTGAACTCCCCGAGGGGCAGGGCGTAGAGCTCGTCGGCGATCCCCAGCAGCTCGTCGGTCACACCCGGGATCCTAGGACGAGCCGCTGCGCGAGAGCTCCACCTCCGTGGGGTACGGCGGCCACGGTGCCTGGCGGCTGCCACCGGTCTCGGCGAAGCCGAGGTGGTCGTAGAGCCCCCGGGCGCGATGGTTGTCGACCAGGCACCACAGCCGGGTGGCGCCCGCCCCGGCGGCGCGGTCGACGGCAGCCCGGGCCAGTCCCTGGCCCCACCGGTCGGGGTGCACGCCGAGGTGCCGCAACGTCACGCCGTCGTGGGCCACGAAGGCGTCGAGACGTCCGTCCCCGTCGACGACCTCGACCACCACGCCCGGCTCCTGCAGCGTGGCCACCCACCGCTCGCGCACGCCGTCCCACGGGAACGGGTAGCGGTCGGGTGGGAAGACGTGGGCGAGCGCGACCAGGTTGGCGTCACGCTCGAGGGCGGTGAGGGCGTCGGCGTCGGCGACGCCGGCCGCCCGCCACTCAGTCATCGTCGTCGAGTCCCCGCTCGATCGCGTAGCGGGTGAGCTCGACGCGGTTGTGCATCTGCAGCTTGCGGAGCGTGTTCTGGACGTGGTTCTGCACGGTGCGGTGCGAGATCACCAGCCGCTCGGCGATCTGCTTGTAGGACATCCCCTTGGCGACCATCTTGAGCACCTCGGTCTCGCGCTCCGTGAGCTGCTCGCCGTCGTCGGCCGGGCCGTCGGCCATCCGTCGGAACTCGCCGAGCACCAGCCCGGCCAGCCCGGGGGTGAAGACCGTGTCGCCGGCGGCCACCCGGCGTACGGCGTCGAGGAGCTCGGCGCGCGAGGCGGACTTCACGAGGTAGCCCGTCGCACCCGCCTTGACGGCGGCCAGCACGTCGGCCTGCTCCCCGGACGCCGACAGGACCAGCACCCGTGCCGACGGGTCGTGCGCGAGCACCTCGGCGGTCACCTCGACACCGTCGGGGGCGGGGATCTGCAGGTCGAGGACCACGACCTGGGGCCGGGCAGCGGGGAACCGCGCGAGCGCCTGCCTGCCGTCGGCGGCAACGCCGACGACGTCGAAGCCGGCCTCCTGCAGGTCGCGCTCCACGGCGTCGCGCCACATGGGGTGGTCGTCGACGACCATGACCCGGATCGGAGCCTCGCTCATGGACGCCGACCCTAGTGGCCGCCGGGTGCCGGCGCGCGGACCCAGCGGCCGCGCCGGTGGAGCAGCGGCTCGGGATCGTCGCCGACGGCCACCTCGGCGAGCCGGCAGGTCACCAGCCGCGACCAGCCCACGTCCCGCGCGTCCTCGAGGAGCACCGCGGCCCAGGAGTCGGCATCCACCAGCCGCGGCCCGGCCTCGGTGTCGGCGAAGTCGCCGGTGCGGAAGGCGCCGCCTGGGGCCGGCGCGGTGCCGGCGAACGCCTCGGCCAGCTGCCGGTGCCGCCACGACAGCAGCTGCACCACCGCCCGGCCGGTCGCCTCCAGCGCACCGGTGAGGTCGGCGTCCGGGTCGAGCAGCGCCAGGACCCGGCCGGGGTCGCCCCCCGCGACCATCAGCGACGTCACGGTCAGACCCGCGCGGTCCCGACCGCTACCGGCGGTCCACAGCGTCACCGCGCCGCCGAGCCGGCCGCGGAGCCGGCGTACCGGGTCGGGGTCGGGGTCGGCGAACGGGTGGTCGGCGTGGATCGTCACCCGGCCAGCCTAGGCACGGTGAGCTCCCACTCGGTGCCGTGCGGGGAGGTGTCGAGGGCCGCGGTGCCGCCGAGCTCGCGCACCCGCGCCTCGATCGACTGCGAGACACCGAGCCGGCCCTGCTGCGCCGCCTCGAGGAGCCGGTGGGACGGGATGCCGGGTCCCTCGTCGCGGACGGTCACCACGACCGAGTCCCCCGCGTCCTCCAGGAGCACCCAGGCCGGCGCGTCGGGGCCGACGTGGGTGGCGACGTTGTCGAGGCACGCGCGTACGGCGGCGACCAGCTCGGCCACGACCGCGCCCGGCAGCACCACCGGCATCCCCGGCGTCGAGACCGTGACGGGCAGCCGCACCGCACGGCTCAGCTCCTCCAGGGCGGCGGCCACGTCGGTCTCCCCGGTCGCCTCCTGCACGTCCTGCTGCCGGATCAGCGAGCGCAGCGCGGACTCCTGCTCACCGGCCAGCCGTCCCAGCTCCGCGAAGTCGGGCGACAGCGGCTCCAGCTCGGCGCCGCGCCGCTGCACCAGCGAGAGCACCTGCAGCACGCCGTCGTGCACGGCGCGCGCCAGCCGGGCCCGCTCCTCCCCCGCGATCGCCTCCCGCTGGGCGGCGTCCCGCTCCCGGGCCATCAGCTGGAGCGACTCGGCCATGAACCCCACGATCGGTCCGCCGATGACCAGCAGGAAGACGTTGCCGTAGTCGCCCTGGCCGACGTCCTGCCGGACGGAGAGGTCGGCCGCGGCGAGCACCACGCCGGCCACCAGCCCGCCCCGCCAGTGCCAGTGGATCGCCCAGGCCAGCAGGGCCCCCATCACCCAGAAGCCGGGGATGGTCGCCTGGAGTCCCTCCCCCTTGATCAGCGGCGAGACGAGGACCAGGCCGACCGCGACGGCGAGGTCGGCGACGAGCAGCGGGGTCGTCCGGCGCGCCGGGTCGGCGTACTGGACGGTGACGAAGACCGTCCAGCCGAGCATCACCGCGCAGGCCAGGACGCCCAGGGCGGGGTGCCGGAAGTTGTCCGCGCGGTAGAGGTTGAGCGCGAGCGCGTTGACCAGGACGACGACCCGCAGGATCGCCAGCGCCCGGAACAGCCGGTCCTCGACCGCCAACGCCGGATGCGACCAGAGCCGGATCCGGCGAAGGGTCATGACGCCTTCCGGCGCTCGGCCTGCCCCTCGTCGACCGTGGCGGCCTTCGCGTCCTTCGCCTCCTTCTCCAGGCGCTTGGACTCCTCCTTGGCGCGGGCGGCGTACTGGTCGACGTACTCCTGGCCGGAGAGCCGCATGATCTCGTACATGATCTCGTCGGTGATCGACCGCAGGATGTAGCGGTCGTTCTCCATGCCCTCGTAGCGGGAGAAGTCCAGCGGCCGGCCGAACCGGACCCCCGGCCGGGTGAACGTGCCGAACTTCTTGCCGGGCGGTGCCACCACGTCGGTGCCGAGCACGGCCACCGGGATGACCGGGACGCCGGTCTCCAGGGCGAGCCGGGCGACCCCGGTCTTGCCGCGGTAGAGCTTGCCGTCGTGGGAGCGGGTGCCCTCGGGGTAGATGCCGAACAGCTCGCCCTGGTCGAGGATCCGCTTCGCCGCGCTCAGCGCGCCCTCCGCCGCCGAGGCACCCGACCGGTCGATCGGGACCTGGCCGGAGCCGGAGAAGAACTTCCTCTGGAACCACCCCTTGAGGCCGGGGGTGGTGAAGTACTCGGCCTTGGCGACGAACGTGACCCGGCGGGGCAGGGTGAGCGGCATGAACAGCCAGTCGGCGTACGAGAGGTGGTTGCTGGCGAGGATCGCGGCGCCCTCCTCGGGCACGTGGTGGGCCCCTTCGACGACGGGCCGGAACACGATGCGCAGCACCGGTCCGATCGCGATCCACTTGAGGAACCAGTAGAACACCCGACGACCTCCGCACCCGGCCCGATGACCCGACGCCGGAAGCCTAGACCCTCGCTCCGCGGATGCCCCACCACCACGGTGGGCGCTCGGGCACAATCCTCGCCATGACGATGCACCCCCTGGCCCAGCCCGTCGCTCGGGAGGCCAAGCCGGAGCTCACCGGCGACCGCCGGATCGGCGTGCTGCTGCTGCACGGGTTCAGTGGCTCACCGGCGTCGATGCGGCCCTGGGCCAACTACCTGGCCGGCCACGGGTACGCGGTCGAGCTGCCGCTGCTCCCCGGGCACGGCACCCGCTGGCAGGACCTCAACCAGGTCAGCTGGACCGACTGGTACGCCGCCGCCTCGGCCGCCCTCGACCGGCTGCTGGCCGACTGCGACCGGGTCGTCGTGGCCGCGCTGTCGATGGGCGGCTCGGTGGCCCTGCGCCTGGCCGAGGAGCGCGGTGCCGACGTGTCGGGGCTGGTGCTGGTCAACCCGTTCGTCTCGAGCGAACGGCGCGAGCTCGCCGCGCTGCCGGTGCTCAAGCGCGTCGTCCCGTCGTTGAAGGGCATCGTCAACGACATCAAGAAGCCCGGCCAGGACGAGGTGGGCTACTCCCGGCTGCCGCTCCGCGGGCTCGCCGAGGTGGTGGCGATGTGGAAGGTGGTGGTCCCCGACCTGCCGAAGGTCACCCAGCCGATCCTCTACTTCCGGTCCACCGAGGACCACGTGATCGACGCGTCGTCCAGCCGCACCGTGCTCGGTGCGGTCAGCTCGCGCGACGCCGAGGAGCGGCTGCTCACGAACTGCTACCACGTGGCGACGCTCGACCACGAGGCCGAGATCGTCTTCGCCGAGTCGGCCGACTTCGTGGCCCGCGTGACCGCTGGTTGAGCCTCGGAGCGCTGCCGTATCGTCGTCCGGGTGAGCACCGGGCGCGAGGACGAGGCCTGGCGCTCGATCGTGGACAACTACGGCGAGCGCGCGCAGCTCGACGACGAGCCGCCCCAGGAGGCGCCCGAGATGCCGGAGTCCGGCCACGAGGCCGCTCCGGCGCCTGTGGCGGACGACGACCCGCCCGAGGAGCGGTTCGTGCCGCCGGTGCCCCCGCCCGCGCCGCGGCTGCCGCTGCGGAAGCGGCTGGCCTGGCTGGCGGTCCTCGGCAGCCCCACCCTGCTCGTGCTGGCGGTGCTGGTGTCCTACGACATCCCCCCGCTCCTCGGCTACGCGCTGGTCGCTGGCTTCGTCGGGGGCTTCGTCTACCTCGTCGCCACCATGCAGCGCTCGGACGAGCGGGACCCCTGGGACGACGGCTCGCAGATCTGAGCATTTGAGCGTCCGGAGAAACTGCCCTGCACAGGTGGTTTCGAGACGGTTGCTGCGCAACCTCCTCAACCACCGTTGGCTCGGCCTGTGAACACTGACCCCGAACCCCCGGTGGTTGAGGAGGGCCGTCCAGGCCCGTCTCGAAACCACCGCACCGTCCGGCTTGCCAGTGATCGCCGACCGCGGACCCCGGTGGTTGAGGAGGGCCGCCCAGGCCCGTCTCGAAACCACCCAACGCAGATCAGCCGCCCCGCGGCGATCACAGAACCGTCCCGCACAGGCGGTTTCGAGACGGTTGCTGCGCAACCTCCTCAACCACCGCGCTGCCAGGTTCAGACCGTGGCGCCTGCCAGCACGGCCGCGCCGACCAACCCCGCGGAGGGTCCCAGGGCAGCCGGCACCAGGGGCGGGACCTCCCGGTGCCCGGCGCCCACCAGCGACGCCTCGAGGGCCTCTCGCGCCGGGGCGAGCAGCCGGTCCCCCGCCACCGCGACCCCGCCACCGACCACGAGCAGGGCCGGGTCGAAGGCGGCGACGAGGTTGGCCAGGCCAACCCCCAGCCAGCGACCGACCGACGCGAAGGCGGCCCTCGCGACCAGGTCTCCCGACTCCGCCGCCTCGGTGACCATCGGTCCCGTCAGCCGGTCGGGGTCGCCGTCGCACAGGTCGGTGAGCACGGTGGGCTCGACACCGAGTCGGGACCGGGCGACGCGCACCAGGGCGTTGCCGCTGGAGTACTGCTCCCAACAGCCCCGACGTCCGCACTCGCAGGGCGCCCCGTCCGGCACCACCTGCATGTGCCCGAACTCCCCCGCCATGCCGTGCTGCCCCCTCCACAGCCCACCGTCGACGACGATCCCGCCACCGATGCCGGTGCCGAGGGCGACCAGCAGCATCGACGACACGCCTCGACCGGCGCCGTACGTCGCCTCGGCGTAGGCCGCACAGGTGGCGTCGTTGTCGAGGAGCACCGGCGCCCCGAGCCGCTGCGCGAGACGGTCGCGGACGTCCTCGCCCCTCCACGGCAGGTGCGGCGCGAACACGACCCGGGAGCCGTCCCGGTCGACGAAGCCCGCAGCCGCCACCCCGACCGCCGCGAGCGGCTCGTCGCCGGTCACCGCCGTCACCGCGTCCACCAGCGCGTCCTCGACCGCCTCCGCCGCCACCAGCCGACCGGGCGTACGCCGCAGCGCGGTCCGCAGCACCTCGCCGGTCGCGGTCACCACCCCGGCGAGCACCTTGCTGCCGCCGACGTCGACCCCGACCCAGCGGCCCACGCCCCCGTCCACCCGGGCCTCAGCGCCGGGCCAGGTCGGCCGCGCCGACGAGCCCGGCGTCGTTCCCGAGCGTGGCCTTGCGGATCTCGGCGAGAGGTCGGTGGTCGCCGCCGGGCAGGTTGCGGGCGAACGCCTCGCGCGCGGGCCCGAGCACCATCTCCCCGGCCTCGCTCAGCCCACCACCGATGGCGACCACGGTCGGGTCCAGCACGGCCGCGAGCGAGGCGATGCCCTGGCCGAGCCAGCTGCCGACGGAGGCGAGCCTGCCCCGGGCGAAGCCGTCACCCTCCCGGGCCGCCTGCGTGATCATCGGACCGTCGATCGCCTCGACCCGCCCGCCGGCCCGCTCCAGCAGGCTGTCGGACCCGGTCGACTGGCCCGCTGCCAGCTCACGGACGTCGCGCACCAGCGCGGACCCGCTGGCGTACTGCTCCAGGCAGCCGCGCATCCCGCAGCCGCACCGCACGCCTCCCGGAACCAGCCTCAGGTGACCGATCTCGGCCGCGACCCCGAAGCCGCCCCGGTAGAGCTGGCCGTCGACGACCAGGCCACCGCCGACCCCCGTGCCGAGCGTCACCAGCAGCAGGTCGTCGACGTCGTGGCCCGCGCCGAACCTGAACTCGCCCCAGGCCGCGGCGTTGGCGTCGTTCTCGATGACGACCGGAACCTCGACCCGCTCCTCCAGCTCTGCCTTGAGGTCGACGTCGCGCCACGCCAGGTTGGGGGCGAACAGGATCGTGGCCCGGGAGCGGTCGACGTAACCGGCGGCGCCGACGCCGACCGCGGTGATGTCGTGGCGCGAGGCCAGCTCTGCCACCAGCCCGGCGATGGCGTCCTCGATCGCCTCGACGTCGGTGGCCGGGGACTCGACCCTGAGGTTCTCGACCACCGTGCCGTCCTCGTCGACGACTCCGCCGGCGATCTTGGTCCCGCCCACGTCGATGCCACACGTGAGGCTCATGTCTCCTCCTCCGGCCAGTCCCCGTCGAGGTCGTCGTCGAGGTCGATGTGCTCGACGCCCGGCTGAGTGCGCTCCTGCGGGGTCGCGGCCGCCGCCAGGATCCCGGCCGCCGCCTGGAGGAACGACGCCGCCGCCGACGCCAGGTGGTCGCGCACCTCGGGGCTGGTCGCCCGGACCAGGTGGACGGTGCGACAGACCGGGCACCACGCGCACTCCGGGGCACCGGTGTCGACGTGGTCGGACACCTCCTGCACCGCCGACGCGGCGCGACCCGCGAGCCCGGCGAGGCCGCTCCCCTCGCCGGCCTCCCCCAGGTCGGGACCGTGCTCCCGCGCCCAGTCGGAGAGGGCGCCGAAGAGCTTGGCGGCCTCCTCGGAGACGCTGCCGACCTGCTCGCCGGTACCCGCCGTGGGGTCCTCCCGCGGATCGTTGCTCACGTCGCCGTCTCCTCGAACCAGACCTGTAGCTCGCCCTGCTCGACCCGGGCCCCGGCGACGCGGTGGCGTGACAGGGCCGCGGGGAGGGTCAGGAGGCGACGATACGACCCCACGGTCACGACCAGCTCGTCGCCGTTGCGCGCGAGATCGACGTCGGCGCGGGTGACGAGCGGCAGCGCGAGGTGGAGCACCGACCCCTGGCCGGCCCGGGAGACCCGGAACGGCCCGTCACCGTCGGGCAGCGCGAACGGGTCGTCGTCGCCGTACAGGTCGGAGGCCAGGGCGGTGAGGGCGTCCACACCGACCGGCTCCTCGGGGCGGTACTGCGACCGCCACAGGGGCAGCCCGTCGAACGAGGCGGCGACCTCCGACAGCACGGCGTCCTGGGCGCGCACCCAGCCCGCCCGCCACGGGTCGGCCCCCTCGCTGGGGAACACCCGGTTGGCGACCACCCCGTCGACCCGGTAGCCGAACAGCGACAGCGTCGTCCACGACCGCCGGGCCTCGGCCAGGACGACGGCCTCGGGCGTGAGCACCAGCCGGACGCTGGCGTCCGGCCCCGCCAGCACGGTGCGTACGTCGTCCAGCTCGGCGTGCAGCCGCTCGACCGCGTCGAACACGGAGTCCTCCGGCATCGGGACCCCGGCGGCGCGGGTCAGCACCGGCTTGAGCGCCTTGACCACGCGGCGCTCGACCGGGAAGACCCGCTGCATGTACCAGCCCAGCGCCTCCGGCAGCGCCAGCAGCCGCAACGTCTCGGCGCTGGGGGCGCAGTCGACCACGACCACGTCCCACTGCCCGGAGCGCGCGTGCAGCCGCAGCTCCAGCAGGGCCAGCACCTCCTCGGCGCCCGGGATCACCGTCATCTCCTCCGCGGCCACGGGGTCGAGCCCGGCGACGTCGAGCACCGACATCAGGTAGCCCTGGATCTCGGCCCACGACTGCTCGAACCGGAGCTGGGCGTCGACCTGCTGGACGTGGAGCCGGTCGGCCACCTCGGTCGCCTCGGGCCCGACCGTCACCCCGAAGGCGTCGGCGAGCGAGTGGGCGGCGTCGGTGGAGAGGACGAGGGTCCGCTGACCGGACGCGGCGGCGAGGGCTGCGGTCCCGGCGGCGACGGTCGACTTGCCGACGCCTCCCTTGCCGGTGAAGAGGAGAGTCCTCACCGCGCGGTTTCGACGCGCTTCTTCAGGCCCTTGAGCGCGGTGTCGATGAGGATCTTCTCGCCCTTGCGCTTGAGCATCCCGATCAGCGGGATCGACACGTCGAGGGCCAGCCGGTAGGTCACCTCGGTACGCCCGCCGCCGAGGTCGCGCAGGGTGTAGGCGCCGTCGAGCGCCCGCAGCATCTTGCCCTCGACGAGGGTCCAGGTGACCTCGGCGTAGCCGTCCCAGTCGTAGGCGAGCGTGTACTCGTCCTTGATCGGCGACACGTCGAGCCGGAAGAACACCCGGCGGGCCCAGCCGTCGGCGCCCTCCTCGACGACCCGGGCCTCCTGCACGCCCTTCGCCCACTCCGGGTAGGAGGGGAAGTCGCCGATCACGTCCATGACCTCGCCCGGCTCGGCGTCGACGACGATCGAGGACGTGGTCTGGTCCGCCATCGGGCCTCCTGGACGTCGGTCGGGCGCTGGCTGCGCAGCGACACTACCGGATCCGGATCGGCCCTCCCGCCCCCGGTAACCTGCCGCGCAGACCGTCCCGGACCCCGGGCCGGCCTGGCGGCGAGGAGCCCAGGAGGGACACGTGCGGGAGT
Source organism: Nocardioides sp. GXQ0305 (assembly GCF_050880345.1). Lineage (NCBI taxonomy): Bacteria > Bacillati > Actinomycetota > Actinomycetes > Propionibacteriales > Nocardioidaceae > Nocardioides > Nocardioides sp. GXQ0305. Next base: position 54,821 of record NZ_JBNYXG010000009.1, on the reverse strand, counting down.
ACGCCACACCGCTCGGGACCGACGTCCCGGCGACCGGCAACCTCACCGACGACGTCGTTCGCAACGGCACCGATCACCCCGACAGCGTGGTGATGGCGCGCCCCGGGCCGGACGGCTGGGCCGACGTCACCGCGGCGGAGTTCCTGGCCGAGGTGCAGGGCGTCGCCCGCGGCCTGGTGGCCGCGGGGCTGGCCCCCGGCGACCGGATCGCCCTGGTGTCGCGGATCCGCTACGAGTGGACGCTCGTCGACTACGCGATCTGGTTCGCGGGCGGCGTCACGGTCCCCGTCTACGAGACCGCGTCACCCGACCAGCTGGCCTGGGTGCTCGGCGACTCGGGGGCCCGCGCGGTGGTCGTCGAGACAGCCGCGCACCTCGAACGGCTCGGCGAGGTGCGCGACCGGCTGCCGGCCCTCGAGACGGTGTGGTGCCTCGACGACGGGGCCGTCGACGCCCTCGCCCGGCTGGGGTCGGGTGTCGGCGACGACGAGCTCGAGCAGCGCCGTACGACGGCGACCCCGCTCGACCTGGCGACGCTCGTCTACACCTCCGGCACGACCGGTCGGCCCAAGGGCTGCATGCTCACCCACGGCAACTTCATGTTCGAGCTCGGTGTCGCGACCGGTGAGCTCGCGGCCCTGTTCGAGGACGACGACGCCTCGACCCTGCTGTTCCTCCCCCTCGCCCACGTGTTCGCCCGGGTGATCCAGGTCGGGTGCGTCCACACCCGGACCCGGCTCGGCCACTCCGCCGACGTGACCGACCTGGCCGGCCAGCTGGGCTCCTTCCGGCCGACGTTCCTGCTCGCGGTTCCCCGCGTCTTCGAGAAGGTCTTCAACACCGCCTCCCAGCGGGCCACCGCCGACGGGCGCGGTGGGCTCTTCGACCGGGCGGCCCGCACCGCGATGGAGTGGTCGCGCGGACTGGACCGGGGACGGCCCTCGGTGGCGGTCCGCGCGCGTCACGCGCTGTACTCCCGGCTCGTCTACCCGCGGCTGCTCGACGCCATGGGGGGCCGCTGCCGCCACGCCATCGCGGGTGGCGCCCCGCTCGGCGAGCGCCTGGGCCACTTCTACCGCGGCATCGGCCTCACCGTCCTCGAGGGCTACGGGCTGACCGAGACCACGGCAGCGGTGACGGTCAACCTGCCCGACGCCCAGAAGGTCGGCACCGTCGGCCGGCCGCTCCCCGGCACGGCGGTGCGGGTCGCCGACGACGGGGAGCTGCTCTTCTCGGGCGGCCAGGTGTTCGCGGGCTACTGGCAGGACGAGGACGCCACCCGTGAGGTGCTGGACCGTGACGGATGGATCCACACCGGCGACGTGGGCGAGGTGGACGACGAGGGGTTCGTGCGGATCACCGGACGGAAGAAGGAGATCCTGGTGACCGCCGGAGGCAAGAACGTCTCCCCCGCCGTGCTCGAGGACCGGGTCCGGGCACACGCACTGGTCAGCCAGTGCCTCGTCGTCGGCGACGGCCGCCCCTTCATCGGCGCGCTCGTCACCATCGACCCCGAGGCGTTCGCGACCTGGGCGGACTCCCACGGCAAGACCGGGACCGTCGCCGACCACACCGAGGACCCCGACCTGCGCGCCGCGATCGAGGAGGCGGTCGAGGAGGCGAACGGCGCGGTGTCGAAGGCCGAGTCCATCCGCCGGTTCGCCGTCCTCCCCCACGACTGGACCGAGGAGGGCGGCCAGCTGACCCCCAGCCTGAAGCTCCGGCGTGCGGTCGTCATCGGCCAGTCCCGACACGAGATCGACGCCCTGTACCGCGGCTGAGCAGGCCCTCCGGACCCGGTGTGGGCGTGGACTTCCCCACCGGGCAGCAACAAATCCTGATTCGTCTGTGACGACCGGGGTTTCTCATTACAGTGATCCACGTTCCGGTCTAGCCCCCCAGAATCCGCTTCTCCCGGAACCGCACGCCCCCCAGTACACCCCCTCGCGACCCCGGGTCGCCGTCTGAAACAAAGAGGTACCGATGGACCGCCGACGCATCTTCCTCGTGGTCGCCGTCATCGTCGCGTTGATGGGCACCGCCCTCGTGTTCCTGTACGTCCGCGGCGCCGACCAGCGCGCCGAGAACCGGTTCGAGACGGTCGAGGTGCTCCGCGCCACGCAGGCCATCGAGGCCGGCGAGTCGCTCGACGACGCCGCCGCCGCCGGCAAGATCGCCATGCAGCCCGTGGTGCGCGACTACCTGCAGCAGGGCTACCAGACCTCGCTCGACCCACTGGCCGGCCAGTTCGCGAGCACCGCGATCTACCCGGGCGAGCAGATCATCGAGTCGAAGTTCGACCAGGAGGTGGAGGCCGAGCCCGCGCTCAGCATCCCCAAGGGCACGGTCGCGGTCTCGGTCAACCTCACCGACCCCGCCCGGGTCTCCGGCTTCGTCAACCCCGGGACCAAGGTCACCATCTTCTACACCGGCGTCCCCACCGACGGAGACGGCATCAGCCGGATGCTCCTCGAGGAGGTCCAGGTCATCGGGGTGGGTTCGACCTCCACGACCCAGAAGACCACCACCAACGCCGAGGGCGAGCAGACCACCGAGGAGCTCCCCAAGACCCTGATGACGATCGCCGTCGACAAGCGGGACGCGGAGAAGGTCCTCTACGGCGCCGCCAACGGGGAGCTCGCGTTCGGCCTGTTGACCGACGAGAGCGACGTCGAGCCCGGACCCGGGATCACCGGCAACACACTTTTCGAGTGAGGACACATGCCTGTCGTCGTCGACCCTGACAACGAGACCATCGAGACGCTGCTCACGACGGTCCCGGCGGGTGCGCACGCCATCGACCAGCCCGACCGGCTGCAGGCGTGGCTCGCGAACCGACCCGAGGAGTACGTCGTCGTGCTCGGCCCCCAGGTCGAGCTGAGCGCCGCGCTGGCGCTCGCCGACGGCATGCGGCTGAGCCGGCCGTCGACCAGTGTCGTGCTGGTGCGCGACGACGTCGACGCACTGGTCATGCGCGATGCGATGCACGCCGGCGTCCGCGACGTCGTCCAGCTCAAGGACACCGACGCGGTCCGCGCCGCCGTCGACCGGGCCTACCAGCTCTACCTCGCCCTGCGCGGTCCCGGCGGTGCGATGCACCAGGGCCGGATCGTGACGGTGTTCTCCCCCAAGGGAGGTGTCGGCAAGACCACCGTCTCGGTCAACCTGGCGCTCGCCCTCGCGGACAAGGGGGCACGGAAGGTCTGCATCGTCGACCTCGACCTGGCCTTCGGCGACGTCGCGATCACGCTGCAGCTGTTCCCGAGCCACACCCTCGAGCACGCGATCGGCTCCGAGGACTCCGTCGACGCGCCGCTGCTGGAGTCGCTGCTCACCCGGCACGCGGACTCCGTCATGGTGCTCGCCGCCCCCAGCCACCCCGACGTGCGAGAGCGGGTCTCGCCGATGCTGGTCTCCCGCGTGCTGAAGGCGCTGCGTGACTCCTTCGACTACATCGTGGTCGACACGGCGCCCGCCTTCGACGAGCAGACGCTCACGGCACTCGACGAGACCGACGAGTGCGTGGTCGTGGCGACCCTGGACGTGCCGACCCTCAAGAACGTCAAGGTGGCGCTCGAGACGCTGGAGATGCTCGACATCGCCCGCGGCCACCGCCACCTGCTGCTCAACCGGGCCGACGACGAGGTCGGGCTCGGCGCCGACCGGGTGCAGTCCATCCTCGGGATGGAGATCTCCGGCCGGATCGGCTCCTCGATGGAGATCGCCGCCGCCACCAACGCGGGCCGGCCGATCATGAGCGAGAACCCCCAGCACGCCTCCAGCGAGGCGCTGCGCGAGCTCGCGACCCAGCTCACCGGCGAGCCCGTCGCTCCCGAGGGTGCCGAGCCCGGCAGTGCGGGGCTCTCCGCCAGCCAGCTGGACAAGAAGTCCGGACTGTTCCGCAGGAAGAAGTGAGGTAGGCCATGAGCAGCCTCTCCGACAGGCTCAACGCGGCACGACGTGCCCACGAGGACGACGTGCCCTCCCCCGAGGAGACCACGGACGAGGCTCCGGCCACCGACGTGGCTCCCGACCGCCCGGTGGTCGACACCGGCATCGACTTCGACGACCCGTTGACCAGCCCCACGTTCATGGCGCGCGCCCAGGCAACGGCTCCGGCTCCGCAGCCGACCCTGGCGCCGCCGGCGCCCCCGGCCCCGGCGGCGGCGGCAGCTCCGGCTCCGGCTCCGGCTCCGAAGCCGTCCTTCGCCTCCGTACCCGCTGCCGGCGGCGCCTCCACGAGCACCCCGTCCGCCAAGTCCGAGCCCGGCTTCGCCGAGGGGCGCCGCTCGCTCGGCAACCAGCAGGACCGGCTCGAGGAGCTCAAGCAGACCGTGCACGCCGAGCTGCTCAAGCAGCTCGGTCCCAAGCTCTACGCCTCCGAGATGGACGCCACCGAGCTGGACCGCCAGGTGCGCGCCGTGCTCACCGACGTCCTCTCCCAGCAGGAGCGGCCGCTCAGCAACAGCGACCGCGGGGTGATCACCCAGGAGATCAGCGACGACATCCTCGGGTACGGCCCGATCGAGCCCTTCCTCCGTGACGGTGACGTCTCCGAGGTGATGGTGAACGGCCCCGACAGCATCTGGGTGGAGCGGTCGGGCCGGCTCACCCCGGTACAGGCCCAGTTCGCCGACGAGAAGCACCTGCGCCGCACCATCGACAAGATCGTGTCGCGCATCGGCCGTCGCGTCGACGAGTCCAGTCCCATGGTCGACGCCCGTCTCCCCGACGGCAGCCGCGTGAACGCCGTCATCCCGCCGCTGGCCGTGGACGGCTCCGCGCTCACCATCCGCAAGTTCTCCACCGACCCGCTGACCGTCCACGACCTGATCAAGTTCGGCTCGCTGAGCCCGCAGACGGCCGACTTCCTCGAGGCCTGCGTCCGCGGCAGGCTCAACGTCATCGTGTCCGGCGGCACCGGGTCGGGAAAGACCACGACCCTGAACGTGCTCTCGTCGTTCATCCCCCCGGACGAGCGGATCGTCACGGTCGAGGACGCCGCCGAGCTGCAGCTCAAGCAGGAGCACGTCGTCCGGCTGGAGTCCCGCCCCTCCAACATCGAGGGCAAGGGCGAGGTCACGATCCGCGACCTGGTCAAGAACTGCCTCCGCATGCGGCCCGACCGCGTGATCGTCGGTGAGGTCCGGGACGCCTCCGCGCTGGACATGCTGCAGGCGATGAACACCGGCCACGACGGCTCGCTGTGCACCCTGCACTCCAACGGCCCCCGCGACACCCTGTCGCGCATGGAGACCATGGTGCTGATGGCCGGCATGGACCTGCCGATGCGGGCGATCCGCGAGCAGGTGGCCTCGGCGGTCGACCTGATCGTGCACCAGACGCGCTTCAAGGACGGCAGCCGCCGGATCACCCACCTCACCGAGGTGGAGCGGATGGAGGGCGACGTGATCACCCTCCAGGACGTCTTCATCTACGACCACGGCGCGGGCTTCGACGCCGAGGGCCGGGCCATGGGTTCGCTCCGCGCGACCGGGCTGCGGCCGAAGTTCCTGGAGAAGATGGAGCACGCCAACGTGTCCGTCGACCCGCGCATCTTCGTCCAGGGCAGGCTGTGATGGGGCACCGGCTCGCGCTCGCGCTGGCGGCCGTGCCGCTGGCGGCCGCCGCGGCTGTCGCCGCCCCCGCCGCGGCCACGACGGTGGCGGACGCGGACGCGAGCATCTCCTACGTCGAGACCACCGACGACGGCCTGCAGATCCTGGTCAACGTCCCGCCCGACGCCACCGTCGACGTCGACGACGTCGCGGTGACCGTCGACGGCACCGACACGGAAGCGGCCGAGGCCGCCCCGGCCGACTCGACCACGTCGGTGCGCCGCACCGCCGTCCTGGTGATGGACACCAGCAACTCGATGGAGGGCGAGCGGTTCGAGGCCGCGCAGGCCGCGGCGTACACCTTCCTGGAGACCGTCCCCGACGACGTCTACGTCGGCATCGTGAGCTTCGACAGCGACGTCACCGAGGACCTCGCCCCCAGCCTGGACCGCGACGAGGCCCGCGCCGTCGTCGACGCCCTCACCCTGCGCCCCCAGACCCGGCTCTACGACGGCGTGCAGGAGGGCCTTTCCGTGGCCGGGACCGAGGGCCAGCGCCAGCTGCTGGTCCTCTCCGACGGTGCCGACACCAGCGAGACCGCGCTCACCGAGACCACGGACGCCGTCAGCGCCTCCGGGGCCCAGGTGAACGTCGTCGGTCTCGAGCAGTCCGGCCGGGCCGTGGAGGCGCTCGAGAGCCTCACGTCCGCCGGGGAAGGCTCCCTGATCACCGCCGACTCCAAGGCCCTCGAGCAGGCGTTCAACGCGCAGGCCGACATCCTGGCCCGCCAGGTGCTGGTCACCGCGCCCGTCCCGGCCGAGGTCACGTCCTCCGGTGCGACCGTCGCGGTGTCCTTGAGTTCCGACGCCGGGACCCTGTCCGCCGAGGCGTACACCCGCCTCGGCAAGGCGACGCCCGAGGAGCCCGGCGGGCCGGCGCCCCTCCCCGCGGCTGAGCAGACGATGGTGCTCGGCAACGTCTGGCTGCTCGGCGGGCTCGGTGCCCTCGGCGTGGGGATCCTGGTCCTGATGCTGGTGCTGATGCCGCGCAAGCAGAAGCCCCTCAGCGCCGACGAGCTCGCAGTCAGCTACACCCTCCACGTCACCGGAGGGGCGCACCGCGCAGACTCCACCGGCGGGCAGGCCGGACAGGTCACCGAGACGGCCGAGAAGGTGCTCAGGGCCAACAAGTCCCTCGAGACCCGGATCGAGGAGCGCCTCGACGGAGCCGGCAACCCGTTCAAGCCCGCCGAGTGGGTGCTGGTCCACCTCGCGGTCTTCCTCGGCGCGGGAGCGCTCGGCTTCCTGATCGGCGGCGGCAGTGTCGTGGTCGGCATCCTGTTCCTGGTGCTGGGGGCCATCGGCCCGTGGTTCTTCCTCGGGTTCAAGCGCGGCCGGCGCCGCAAGAAGTTCGAGGCGAGCCTGCCCGACACCCTGCAGCTGATGTCCGGGTCACTGGCCGCCGGGCTCTCGCTGGCCCAGTCGATCGACACGATCGTGCGTGAGGGCACCGAGCCGATCTCCAGCGAGTTCAAGCGGGTGCTGGTCGAGACCCGGCTCGGGATCAGCCTCGACGACGCGCTCGAGGGCGTCGCCCAGCGCTTCGAGAGCAAGGACTTCGCCTGGGTCGTGATGGCCATCCGGATCCAGCGGCAGGTCGGCGGCAACCTGGCCGAGCTGCTCGACACCGTGGCCGCGACGATGCGGGAGCGGGAGTACATGCGCCGCCAGGTCTCGGCGCTCGCCGCTGAGGGCAAGCTGTCGGCGTGGGTGCTCGGCGGCCTGCCGCCGGCGTTCATGCTGTACCTGCTCGTGTCCAACCGTGACTACGTGATGCCGATGTTCACCGAACCGCTGGGTCTGCTGATGCTGGGTGGCGCCGGCCTGATCCTCGGCGTCGGAGTGTTCTGGATGAGCCGTCTGGTGAAGGTGGAGGTCTGAGATGACGCTGTTGCTCATCACCGGAGTCGTGCTCGTCCTGGTCTCGATCACGCTGGTCGGCATGGCGATCGCCAAGCCGCAGGCCCAGGGCGTCCACCGCAGTATCGCCGTGCTCGAGGCCATGTCGACGGCCCCCTCGGAGCTCACCGAGGAGCTCAACCAGCCGTTCTCCGAGCGCGTCCTCGAACCGCTGCAGGCGCGCGCACTCAAGATCGGCAAGCGCTTCACCGGGGCCGACAGCTCCGACCGCATCCGGCGCAAGCTCGACCTCGCGGGGAACCCCCGCAACCTGACCGTCGACCAGATCATCGCCGGCAAGGTGATCGGCGCCGTGATCGGGCTGGCCCTCTCCGTGGGCGTGACCGCCCTGCTCGGCACCTCGTTCTCGCTGCGGGTCGTGGCGATCGCCGCGGGTGTGGTGATCGGCTTCATGGCGCCCAACCTGTACCTCTACCAGTCGGCGTACGACCGGAGCGCCCGGTTGCAGCGCGAGCTCCCCGACGCCATCGACCTGATGACGATCTGCGTGGAGAGCGGCCTCGGCTTCGACGCGGCCGTGCAGCAGGTCGCCGCCAACACGGAGGGCCCGCTGGCCGAGGAGTTCGCGCGAGTGCTCCGGGAGATGCAGATCGGGCAGAGCCGCGCCGAGGCCCTGCGCGCACTGGCCGACCGGACCAACGTGCCCGAGGTGCGTAGCTTCGTCAGCGCCATGGTGCAGGCCGACTCGTTCGGTATCCCGATCGCGCAGGTGCTGCGGGTACAGTCCAGTGAGATCCGGGTCAAGCGCCGCCAGCGCGCCGAGGAGAAGGCCCAGCAGGTGCCCGTGAAGATCACGATCCCGCTGATCTTCTGCATCCTGCCGACCCTCTTCATCGCGGTCATGGGCCCGGCCGCGATCAGCATCATGGAGAACTTCAAGGGATGACCCCGGCCTCGCTCGCTCCCGAGTACCACCGCATGGCGGTGGGTGCCCGGGCGCTGGCCATGCTCATCCTCGGCATCCCGGTCCTCGTCTACGGCACCCTCGAGTCCCTGGCGGCGCTGGGCGCCCTGGGCGGCACCTGGGCCGTCGTCACCCTGCTCGAGCGCACCCGGCTGTCGGGCTGGTTCCTCAGTCCACTGGAGGCGGGCGCAGTTGCGCTGATCGCCGCGCTCAGCCTCGACCACGGCGCGACCCTGCTCGCCGCGCTCGCAGTCCCACCGTTCACGGCTGGGCTGCGCCGGGGGCTCCGTGGCATGACCGTGGCGCTGTCGCTCGAGCTGGTGGTCCTGGTGCTGATGACCGCGCGGGTCCACGGCGCTCTCGAGGCCCAGCTGGCGTCCAGCGTGCTCACGTCGGTGCTCACCGGCGTCGGTCTCGGGCTGATCGCCAGCTACGTGCACTCACAGCTCCAGCTCCCGCCCGACCCGCTCACGCCGTACCGCGATGCCCAGCGCCTGCTGCGCGACCTCCTCGACCTCTCCGGCACCCTCGGCTCGGGGCTCGACGCGACCGCCCTCGGGAACCGGATCGCGGTGACTGTCCGCGACCAGCTGCCGCTGCTGGCCGTCACCGTCTTCGTGCCACGGCAGGAGGACCAGCTGGCCCCCCTCGTCGGCGGCGCGTGGGCCGCCTCGGTCGACGACTCCCAGCTCGTCGACGTCGCGGCGGAGGCCCGGACCACCCAGAAGCCCCGGGTGGCCGCCCAGTCCTTCGCGGTCCCCCTCGTCACCGAGGTCGGCGTCGTCGCCGTCGTGGCAGGCGTCCTGCCGCCGCGACTGGACCCGCGCCGGCTGCTGGCGTCGGGCCGGCTCGAGGACCTGGCGGCCAGTCTCGCGGCCACTGCGGTGCACCTCGACACGGCGCTGCTCTTCTCCAAGCTCCGGGACGCCGCGACCGCCGACGAACGCCGGCGGCTCGCCCGCGAGATGCACGACGGCGTCGCCCAGGACATCGCGTCGCTCGGCTACCTCGTGGACGCCCTGGCCGCCAGCCCGTCGACGCCGGCCCAGGCCGAGACGCTACAGCGCTTGCGCGACCGGATCACCGCGGTCGTCGGAGAGGTCCGGCTCTCGGTGCAGACCCTCCGCACCGACGCCGAGGCCAGCGAGAGCCTCGGAGCCGCGATCAGCGGCCTGGCGCGCCATCTCAGCGAGAGCTCCGGCATCCCCATCCGGGTCGCCGTGAGCGAGACCACCACGCGGCTGCGGGCCGAGGTGGAGTCCGAGCTGCTCCGGATCGCCCAGGAGGCGATGACGAACGCGGTGCGGCACTCCGGCGCCCAGGGGATCGCCGTCGAGTGCCGGGTCGCCGCGCCCAACGCCGAGATCGTGATCAGTGACGACGGCGGCGGCCTCGGTCGGCCGCGCCCGGACTCCTTCGGGTTGGCCATCATGCGGGAGCGTGCCGCGCTCATCGACGCGGACCTGCAGGTCCGGCCCGGGAACCCGCACGGCACCGAGGTCAGGGTCTCGGTTCCGTCCAGAACTGCGCGTCCCTCTCCCGTTCCGGGCGGCACCAGTGACAAGGTGTCCGTGTGACCACTGCGACGACCGTGCTCCTCGTCGACGACCACGACCTGATCCGGGACGGGCTCACCGGCGTCTTCTCGGCCCAGCCGGACATGCACGTCGTGGGCGCCGCCGCCACCGTGTCCGAGGCCATCGCGATGTACGAGCAGCACCGGCCCCAGGTCGTCGTCACCGACCTGCAGCTGCAGGACGGCACCGGCCTCGACGTGGTCCGCCACGTACGCCGTGGCGACAGCCAGGTGGGCCTCGTGGTGCTCACCATGCACTCCGGCGACGACCAGATCTTCGCGGCCATGGAGGCCGGCGCGTCAGCCTTCGTCGGCAAGGACGCACCGTCGGGCGAGGTGGTCAAGGCCGCCCGGCACGCCGCGGTGTCGCCGCGCTCCTTCCTCTGCGCCGGCCTGGCGCAGGCGATGATGCGACGCGCGAGCGGCGAGTCGACGCGGCTCTCCGACCGCGAGCACCACGTCCTGGTGCTGCTCGCCGACGGCCTCAGCGCCGCCGAGATCGCGCCCCGGCTCCACCTCTCGGAGTCGACCGTGAAGTCCCACGTCGCGAAGATCTATCAGAAGCTGGGCGCCGCCAACCGCGCCCAGGCGCTGGTCACCGCGATGCGGATCGGGCTGCTCTCGAGCATCAACCCCGACGCCTCCACGCGCTGACCTCACGCCCCTGCCTCGACCCCCTCCACGGGTGTGCGCGCCTTGGTGTTCCCGGGCCACCCGTGGGGTAGTCCCAAGTGACTATCAGGTCGAACCGGAATTCCGCTGCGGACTTGCCCCACGGCCGGAAGAATTCTGCTCACAGGAGGTCGACCGGCCTCTGGTGGAAAACAGACAGAGAAGCACTCACCAAGGAGCCCCCCAATGTTCGACTTCCTCAAGACCATGCTGGACGCCCGCCTCGCCAAGATGGAGGAGCGCGGCGCCTCGGCCGTGGAGTACGGCCTGCTGATCGCCGGCATCGCCGCCCTGATCGTCGTCGCGGTCTTCGCGCTCGGCCCGATCCTCAGCGACGCCTTCGAGGGTACGACCAACTGCGTCGACACCCAGGGCACCAACTGCACCCCGAACTGATCCAGCCCAGTCAAGAGGCCGCGACCACCACCGTGGTCGCGGCCTCTTGCGTCGAAGGAGAAATCATGGACGAGCACACCGCACGCGGGGAGCGCGGGGCATCGGCGGTGGAGTACGGCCTGCTGATCGCCGGCATCGCGCTGCTGGCCGTGCTCGCCGTCTTCGGGTTCGGCGGCGGGGTCGATGGCCTCTTCAACAACTCCTGCGACACCATCAACCAGGAGATCAGCGCGACCGACTGCTGACCGCCCCCCGGCGGGCCAGCGCGACCCGCTCCAGCAGCGTGGGGTGGGTCCCGAACCACACCTGTGACCACGCCGGTGGAGTCGGGTCGGCCAGCGAGCGGACCGCCAGCCGGCGCTGCAGCGCCACGAAGGAGGCCGGGTCGTCGGTCGCCGCCAAGGCGTCGACGTCGGCCCGGGTCTCGACCAGCCGGCTGATCGTCGACTGCACCGGGCTCGCCAGCAGCCCCGCCACGGCCACCAGGGCCAGCACCCGCGGCACCACCTCGGGCCGGGAAGGGTCGCGCGCCGGGTCCACCCGCCCGCGCCGCCGGCCGAGGAGCAGCGCCAGCAGCCCCACACCGGTCGCCGCCCCCAGCGCACCCAGCACCGAGCCGACCAGGACGTCGTCGTGCCGGGCGTGGGCGAGCTCGTGGGCCACGACGGAGAGCACCTCGCCGCGGTCGGCGTCGTCGAGGAGGGTGTCGAACAGGACCACGCGTCGGGTGGAGCCGTAGCCCGACACGTAGGCGTTCAGCGTCGTCGTACGGCGCGAGGCGTCGCTGACCAGCACCTCGTCGACGGGGACACCCTCCGCGTCGGCCACCGCCAGCACCTCTGAGCGCAGCTCGCCGTCGGGCAGCTCCCGGAAGTCGTTGGTCAGCGGCTCGACCAGCACCGGGTAGACGAACGACCCGAGCAACACCATGCCGCCGACGAGCAGACCGGCCACCGCCGGCCACGCCGTCCGCCAGCGGCGCGCGCAGCCGACCAGGACCACCAGCGCCACGCTGGCCGCGAGCACGGACACCGCCAGCCCCACCGCCAGCTCCCAGGCCCACGCCGGCCACGACTGGGTGGCGAGGCCCGCGTCGAGCCGGTGCTGCTGGCCTGCCGCCGCGAACGGCAACGTCGCCAGCCGACCCAGCCCTGCACACAACGCGACGGCCACCAGCACCCGCCACGGCCAGGGCCCCCGCACCCGGCCCACGAGCGTCGCCCCGACCCGCGTGAAGCCGAGCCAGCACGCGACCGCCAGCGACACCGCGAGGCTGCTCCAGCTCCACGCCCGGGCCCACCAGGCGTAGCGCTCGGCCCGGGCGACCTGGGTGTCGCTGAGCACGGTGTCGACCGCGGCCGGACGTGGGAGGCCGCCGGGCACCGGGTGCCACGGCACCTGCCACCACGCCACGACGACGAAGGCCACGGCGCCGGTGACCGTCACCGCCCAGGCGGTACGACGGGCGGCATCGGTCACGCCGGCAAGTCTGACAGGGCCTGCCGCCACCGCCGGGTGAAGGCGGCCACCGAGAGCCCGAACGCGCGCCGGAACTCCGCGTCGACGTCGTCACCCGCCTCCAGCCCTGCGTAGAAGTCGGTGAGCGCCTGCTCGCCGGACCGCTCGGCCAGCAGCACGCACGCGAGCCACGCGGCCTCGTAGGCGGCGCCGAGGTGGGTGGTGCGCGTGTCGAACCGCCGGTCGCCGGGGAGCCGCGCGGGCAGGCCCTCGCGACGGACCTGCCGCGCCACCTGGGCGGCGGTCACCGACAGCGGCAGGTCGACGTCGCGCAGCGCGACGTAGTCGGCATAGCCCTCGGTGAGCCAGGTGGGGACCACGTCCGGCTCGGTCGCCGCCTCCGTGGCCACGTGAACGGCCTCGTGGCTCATCACGACCCGGGCGCCCCGGCCGTCGAGGGAGGCGAAGACGTCGGGGTTGACCAGCACGTGGATCGGCACGCCGGGCGCGAGGTCGTCGCCCACGCCGCTGGTGACGGCCGCGATGGCGGCGTACTGACCCGGCTCGGCGCCCAGGGCGTCATCGAGCTCCTCTCCGCTGCGCGGCACCTCGACGACGAGGCCGGCCCGCCACGCCGGCAGCACCCGGCGTACGACGGGCACCGCCGCGCGCGCAAGGCGCGCGTAGCGGCCCGGGTCGTCCGCCGCCACCACCAGGGCGCGGGGACCGCGCACGACCCGGACGGGGCCGGTCAGCCACACCGGCGAGATCGTCGACGACCCTCCGATCCCCGCGAGCGTGGTCGTCCCGTCGGTCTCCGACCGGAGGTCGAACTCGACGTCGGCGGCCGACGCCACCCGGTCGAACCCGGGGAAGCGCCACGTGGTCTCGACGACGGCCGTCCAGCGCCCGTCCTGGTCCACGCCGCCGACCGCGTCGACGTAGCGGAGGGTGAACCGGTCGACCCCGATGGCCGCCGCGTTGTCGACCACCGCGCGCAGCAGGTCGGCCGCAGCGGCGTCGTCGGCGGGCGCCAGCGCGGCGGCGGCATCGGCGTCGCCCGCACGCACCGCCCGCTCGAACCGCTGCAGCACGGCGGCCGCCTCCCCCGGCTCGACGGCGGCCGACGGCGTGCGGGGCGAGGGGGCGACGTAGGTGTCGTCACGGAGCACCAGCCAGCCGACCACGGCGACGGCGAGGGCCAGGGACAGCGAAAGGCCGGCCACCCATGGGCGTGGGCGGCCGGCCTTCGTCGTCGCAGGGTCAGCCAGGGCGGACCGCGCCGGAGTAGGGCATCGAGTAGAGCCCCGCCACCTGGACGCCCGTGCTCGGGTTGGCCGCGTGGACGATCTGGCCGTTGCCGATGTACATGCCGACGTGGCTGATCGGGCTGTAGTAGAAGACCAGGTCTCCCGGCTGCAGCGCGCTCGCTGCGACCTGGGGACCGGAGCCGTACTGGGCGCTGGAGGAGTGCGGGAGGCTGACGCCGGCCTGGGCCCACGCCGCCATGGTGAGGCCCGAGCAGTCGTAGGCGTCGGGACCGGCCGCGCCGTAGACGTAGGCGTCGCCGACCTGGCCGAGCGCGAAGCTGACCGCGGCCGCCGCGTTGCCGGAGGCCTCGACGTTCGTCGGGGCGGGCGCGGGGGCGCTGCGGGAGGTCATCTGCTCCCGCTCCTCGGCCTCGAGCTCACCCAGCAGGTCCTTGGCCTCGGCGAGCTTCTCGTCGACCGTCGCCTTCTCGTCGGCGAGCTGCTTCTCGAGCTCGGCGATGTCGGAGAGCCGGCGCTCGGTGGCGTCGCGGCGGATGTCGAGCGCGGTCGCCTCACGGGAGTACGAGGTGAACAGCTGGGACTGCAGCTCGCTGTAGGACGTCATCGTCGAGAGCTGGTCGAGGAAGGACCGGGGCTCGTCGCTGACGAAGACCTGGCCGACCGCCGAGAGGCTCTCGCCCTGGTACTGGCGGATGACCGAGTCGCGGACCTGCTCCTGGACGACGTCGAGGCGCTGGTCCTGGCGCTCCTGGTCGGCCTTGAGCGACCCGAGGTCGTTGCGCAGCTCGTCGAGCTCGAGGGTGGCGTCGTGGTAGCGCTCCTGCGCGACCTCGGCGTCGTGGTAGAGGCGATCGACGCGTGCTTCGACGTCGTCGATGTCGGGGTCGGCGTGCGCGCTGCCGGGCACGAGCCCGATCACTCCAGCGAGCGCGAGGCCGGTCAGGGCGCTGACGAGCGGCTTCCGTCCGTTGAGCACGAGCGGGGGGTCTCCCTTGTCCTAGTCGTACGCCTACCGGGTGAGCTGACGGGTTCGGGCACGACTTGCCCTACCCCTGCTCCTCGGGTCCACCCACACGACCCGCCTTGCAGGGGATTCACCCCAGATAGGTGGTTCCCCGGCTCCGCTGCTGGACCGTCCCCCCGGTCCATGGACTCGGCGCGGTGCCCGCGCGGATCCGGTCTGATCCACGTCCACGAGCACCTGACGAGTCACCCTAGTGGCGTCGTCGCGTGTCGGCCAACTCCTGGTGCACATGTCGTGAGGATCACGTCGACTTCCGCACCGCTGGTGTCGCACACGTCACACCGACCACACCCGCCACGTCACGCCGACTCGGTCGCGGGCGGGTCGACCGGCTGCACCAGTCGCAGCGGCGGCACCAGGCCGCCCTCGGCCAGGACGTCGAGGGTCCGGCGCTCCTCGTCGTCGAGCTCCAGCTCGGGAGGTGGGCCCAGCAGCACCGTCACCACGCAGTCGTGGCAGGCGAGCCCGCGCACCACGCAGGTGTCGCAGTCGATTCGTGTCGTCATGTCCCCGAGGGTCGGGGTGACCACTGACAACGGGCGCAGTGAGGCGACGTACCGGCGTGTCGCCGCGCCTCAGGAGCTGCCCGCGTCGCCTCCCGCCACGTCGGCCCGGGCGACCAGCTCGATCGCGTCGGACCGGCCGCACCACCGGCAGGTCACCTGCTCGACGTCCTCCTCGCGGACGTCGGTCTCCTCGACCCGGTGGTCACCGGCGAGGTCGAAGTGCCAGAACTCCGTCGTCCGCCGCGCGCGGGTCACGTCGAACCTGGTCAGGTTGCCGCAGCCGCCGCAGCGCCAGCGCTCGGCGGGACCGGGGACGGCGGGGGTCGCGGTGCTCACGGAACGCCACCCTAGGTGGCGCGTCCTCCCCGTCCCTGTCGGTGCCCACGCCTAGCGTCGACGACGTGACCGCGACCACGGTGCCGACCGACCCGGGGACCTCCCGGTGGGAGGAGCAGCGCACCTTCGACGAGCTCGGCCGCCCGCTGCGCGACGTCACCTTCTGCGTAGTCGACCTCGAGACGACGGGAGGCTCCGCGGCGGGAGGGTCGATGATCACCGAGGTCGGCGCCGTCAAGGTCCGGGGCGGGGTCGTGCTCGGCGAGTTCCAGACCCTGGTCAACCCGCACGCCGAGATCCCGGCGTTCATCGCGGTGCTCACCGGCATCACCAACTCGATGGTGAGCGAGGCGCCGTCGATCGAGTCGGTGCTCCCGGCGTTCCTCGAGTTCGCCGAGGGGTGCGTGCTGGTCGCCCACAACGCGCCCTTCGACGTCGGCTTCCTGCGCCACTTCGCCGGCCTCCAGGGCCGGCCGTGGCCGGGCTTCGAGGTCCTCGACACCGCGGTGCTGGCACGGCGGGTGATCACCCGCGACGACGCGCCCAACTGCAAGCTGTCCTCCCTCGCGCGGGTCTTCAACGCCACGACGACGCCCAACCACCGCGCGCTCTCCGACGCCCGCGCCACCGTCGACGTCCTCCACGGACTCATGGAGCGGCTCGGTGGGCTCGGGGTCCACACCCTCGAGGAGCTGCAGACGTTCTCCTCCCGGGTCTCCACGGCCCAGCGGCGCAAGCGCCACCTCGCCGAGGGGCTCCCCCACTCCCCCGGCGTCTACCTGTTCCGCGACGAGCAGGAGCGCGTGCTCTACATCGGCACCAGCCGCGACCTCCGCTCCCGCGTCCGCTCCTACTTCACCGCCTCCGAGACCCGCTCGCGGATGGGCGAGATGATCGGGATCGCCACCACGGTGCAGGGCATCGTGTGCGCCACGCCGCTGGAGGCCGAGGTCCGCGAGCTGCGGCTGATCGCCGAGCACAAGCCGCGCTACAACCGGCGCTCGCGGTTCCCCGAGAAGGTCACCTTCCTCAAGCTCACGCGCGAGGTCTGGCCGCGGCTCTCGCTGGTGCGCCGGGTGGCCGACGACGACGCCGACTACGTCGGCCCGTTCTCCTCGCGCCGCACGGCCGAGAAGTGCCTGGCGGCGCTCCACGACACGTTCCCCATCCGCCAGTGCTCCGACCGGCTGGGGCGTCGGGCCGGGCGCTCCCCGTGCGTGCTCGCCGAGATGGGCCGCTGCCTGGCCCCCTGCGACGGCTCCACCGACGAGACCACCTACGGCGCGGTGGTCCGCCGGCTGCGCGACAGCCTGGTGCGACGGCCCGACGACGTGGTCGAGGCCATCAACGAGCGGATGGCGCGGCTGGCCGCCGACGAACGGTTCGAGGAGGCCGGCACCCATCGCGACCGGCTCTCGGCGTTCATCCGCGCCACCGCCCGCACCCAGCGGCTGACCGCGCTCACCCGGTGTCCCGAGGTGGTCGCCGCGCGCCGCGAGGACGACGGCCGCTGGGCGGTGCACGTCATCCGCCACGGCCGGCTGGGCGCTGCGGGGGTGATCCCGGCGGGCGGCGACGCCCACGCCTTCGTCGCCGGGCTGCGCGAGAGCGCCGAGTCGGTCCGCCCGGGGCCGGGCCCCGTCCCCGCGGCCACGGCCGAGGAGACCGAGCGCGTCCTGCGCTGGCTGGAGTCCCCCGGCGTACGGCTGGTCGAGGTCGACGGCGAGTGGACGTGCCCGGTGCTGGGCTCGACCCGCCACCTGGCGCTCCACGACGCCGCCGCGAGCTCGCGGCTCTCGCTGGTGCCCTTCGACGAGCGCCGGAACGTCGCCCCCGTCCACCGGCCCGCCCGCTAGCGACGTGCCCTAGGGTCAGGCCATGATCACCGCCATCGTGTTCGTGAAGGCCGACGTGGCGCGCATCCCCGAGGTAGCCGAGCAGATCGCGGCGCTCGACGGGGTCAGCGAGGTCTACTCCGTCACCGGCCAGGTCGACCTGATCGCGCTGGTCCGGGTCACCGCCCACGACGACGTCGCCGCGGTGGTGGCCGACCGGCTCAACAAGGTCCCGGGCGTGACCGAGACCGAGACCCACATCGCCTTCCGGACCTACTCCCGGCACGACCTCGAGTCGGCGTTCTCGCTCGGTCTCGAGTAGCGCCCGACGCTCGACGCGCGGGTACTAGTCACTTCGGGCTATTGCCGCGGGTTTCGGCCCGCTCACACGGGACGTCGCGACATCCTCTGCGTGACCACCGTCCTTCCCGGGGGAGCCTGTCCATGTCTCGTCGTGTCGTCCTCGCGCTCTGCGCGCTGCTCCTGCCCCTCTCCGGCCTGGCGGTCTCCGGCCCGGCGCAGGCGGCGACGCCCACGCCGAGTGGCCTGACCACGAGCAGCTCCCAGCCCGACGAGATCCCCGTCCTGTCGTGGGACCGGGTCCCCGAGGCCACCTCGTACAACGTGCAGGTCTCGACCTCGTCGAGCTTCTCCTCCCTCGCGTGGTCCGCGACCACCGTGAACCTCAACGTCGTGCCGACCGAGCAGCTGCCCAACGGCGACCTGTGGTTCCGGGTCCGCGCGGTCGCGCCGGGCGGCACCAGCGACTGGGCCACCTACGAGTTCGAGCGCCAGCAGGGCATCGGGCCCACCCCGCAAAGTCCGGCCAACGAAGCCGTGCTCCGGCAGCCCGACGACCCGGTCATGCTCCAGTGGACGCCCACGCCCGGCGCCACCGAGTACGTCGTCGAGATCAGCTCGGACGCGGGCTTCACCGAGCCCACCCTGATCAAGCGGTACGAGACCCAGACCACGACGCTGGTGCGCTACGACCAGCAGGCCGCACGGCCCTACTACTGGCGGGTCGCCGGGGTGCTCGACAGCGGCATCACGACCCGCTGGAGCGCGGTTCGCTCCTACACCCTGGCCGCGCTCGACCGGGCGCAGCTGGTGTCGCCTCCCGACGGCGCGTCGCTCTCGCCGGTGGACGACGTCGTGCTCGACTGGCAGCCGGTCCCCGGAGCCGCGTCGTACGACGTCGAGATCTCCCTGGTCCCCGACTTCAGCACGACCGTCCACACCCGCACCAACGTGCTCGGCACGCGCTACTCGCCGCCGACGACGCTGGACAACAACCAGTACTACTGGCGGGTGCGCGCCCGGGACGTGTTCGGCAACCTGCAGGGCGGCGAGGCGGTGTCGCGCTGGACCTTCCGGCGCGCCTGGTCCGAGCAGCCCACGCTGGAGTACCCGGTCGACGGGGTGTGGGCGAACGACCCGTTCTACTACCAGTGGTCGCCGGTGAAGCTCGCCAGCCGCTACCAGCTGACCGTGAAGGGCACCGGGCTGCCGGCCTCCGGCCGGACCTGCATCACCACCCAGACCACCTACACCCCCAGCAGCCGGTCCGACTGCATGCCGGTGGCGGCCGGTACCTACACCTGGCAGGTCATCGCCCTGGACGACCCCGCCGTGCCGGCCGTGCAGACCGACCCCGTCAACGCCCAGACCGGGACGTTCAGCTACGTCCCGCGGATGCCGCAACCCCTGGCCCCGGCCTCGGGCAGCGAGGTCTCCGTTCCCACGCTCCGCTGGGAACCGGTCAACCTTGCCGCCGAGTACGACGTGGTCATCACCAACACCGGCACCGGCTCGGTCGTCGTCGACACCACCACCCGCGCCACGAGCTACACCCCGACCGCGAAGCTGGAGAACGGGACCTACCGCTGGTTCGTGCGGACGGTGACCGAGGACGGCCGCGTCGGCGCGACGCCGGCCGCCGGGAGCCAGCGCAGCTTCCGGGTGGTCGACCCGCCGGCGGCGACGGCGAGCACCCCCGAGCCCACCACCTCCCCGGGAACCTACGGCCGGTTCCCGGCCCTGGCCTGGACCCCGGTGCCGGGGGCGACCCACTACAAGGTGCTGATCCGCCGTCCGGGCGAGCCCTCCCAGACGACGCTGACCCCCGACTTCGCGTACCCGGCGGCCACCGACACCAGCGACCGCTTCCTCAGCCCGGGTGACTACCTGTGGCGGGTGGACGCCTACCAGGACGGCCTCCGGCTCTCGGGCTCGCAGAACGAGGGGCGCTTCACGATCGCTCCGCAACCGGCGGTCACCGGCCAGCGGCTGGCCATGTCCGGCGATGACACCGGCGAGCCGTCGACGTCGTGCGCGCTGACCGAGCCGGACGCCTGCCGTGGCATCGGCCAGACCCCGGTGTTCCGGTGGGACCCCGAGCCGGAGACGGCGTACTACGAGTTCTACCTCTCCTACGACCGCGAGCTGACCAACCTGGTCGGCAAGAACGACCGGTTCTCGATCAAGTACCCCGTCGACGTGCACGGCACCAGCTACACGCCGAACGCGGCGTTGCCCGAGGCCGACGCCGGGACGGCGTTCTACTGGGGCGTCCGGCCCTGCACCGCCCAGGACGTCTGCCGCGACCTGGAGTACGCGAACCACTCGTTCAACAAGGTCTCCCAGCCCGTCGAGCCGCTGTCCCCCGGCATCCCGCTCGAGGGTCCGGAGGGACGTGAGCTTCCGCAGCTGGCCGACGACATCACGTTCACGTGGGAGGACTACCTCGCCACGAACGCGGCCGCCTCCGGCGCTGGCTCCAGCCTGGACACCGCGAGCCGCAGCGAGGCGAGGAGCTACCGGATCCAGGTGGCGTCCGACCCGCAGTTCAACGACCTGCTGGACAACGTGGTGGTCGACCAGACGACGTTCACCTCCTACGCGAACACCTACCCCGACACCCAGCTCTACTGGCGGGTCCAGGCGATCGACGGGTCCAGCAACGCGCTCCCGTGGAGCCCTCGCTGGACCTTCGACAAGCAGTCCCCGGTGCCGGAGCTGGTCGGCCCGTCGGGCACCTCGAACTTCGATGGGAGCACCCCGCTGCGGTGGCGGCCGCTGGCGTACGCCGCGGCGTACGAGGTCCAGATCTATCGCAACGGCGACACCAAGCCGGACGAGGCGAACCTGGTCGACGAGGGTGTGTTCGCGCAGACCGCGGTGAGCTGGCTGGACCCGGTCGAGCCGGCCGCCCAGCCCTACACCTGGCGGGTCCGCCGGGTCGACGGTGACGGCTGGCGTGGCGACTGGAGCTCGTGGATGTCCTACCGGGTGACCGGTGAGCCGGTGCAGCTGCACTCCCCTGCCGCCGGCACCCGGCAGACGCCCACCACCAGCCTGTTCAGCTGGGCACCGGTGCGGGGCGCGGCCACCTACCGGTGGGAGCGACGTGCGGTCGGGTCGAGCACGGTCACGAGCGCGACGACGCCCGCGACGGCGTACGCGCCGACCACGACGATTCCCGACGGCAACTGGGAGTGGCGCGTGGTCGCCCTCGACAACGCCGGGCAGACACTCGGCTCTTCGGAGTGGCGCGCCTTCGACGTCGTCGGCCTTCCCCAGGCCCAGACCGCGACCCGGATCGAGGGGTCAGGCCAGGTCGGCACGTTCCTCACCAGCACCGACCCCTCGTGGGACCTCGACGGGGTCACCAACCACTACCAGTGGCTGCGCAACGGCTCGATCATCTCGGGCGCGACGTCGCCGACCTACGAGCTCACCGGCGGCGACCTCAACCGGGCGATCTCGCTGCGGGTCACGGGTCGCCTGCCCGGGTATCGCGACGCGACCTCGGTCAGCAACGCGATCACGGCCGTGGCGGGAGCCGCACCCACCACCTCGTCCCCCCCGCGCATCGAGGGCAGCGGCCACGTGGGTGACGTGCTCACGGCGACGCCGCCCCAGTGGAACCAGACAGATGTGACCATGACGCACCAGTGGATGCGGGACGGTGTGGCGATCGGCGGCCAGACCGGCCCGAACTACACGGTCACGAGCGGTGACGTGGGCAAGAACATCAGCTACCGGACCACCGGCCGCAAGACCGGGTACGCCGACGCCGTCGTCTTCAGCAACGTGATCACCGGCGTCGCCGGCCCGGCCGCCACCAACCAGGTCCGACCGTCGATCAGCGGGACCCCCAAGGTCGGGTGGCTGCTGAGCGTGGACAAGGGGTCGTGGACGCCGTCGAGCGGGGCCGGCTTCAGCTACGCCTACCAGTGGCTCCGTGACGGCACCCCGATCCCCGGGGCCGTGTCCGGGAGCGGCTACCGGGTGCAGGCCGCCGACGCCGGCCGCGAGGTCAGCGTCCAGGTGACCGCGAAGTGGACCGGCCACACCGACGGCGTCGAGACGTCCGACGCGGTGGCCGTCCCCCGCGTGAAGTCGACCACCACGGGCCAGCTGAGTGCCTCGAAGATCCGCAAGAAGGCGCGCGCCAAGGTGTCGGTCTACGTGTCGGCGTCCGGGCTCAGCGACCCGACGGGCAAGGTCAGGGTCAAGAAGGGGTCGAAGACCCTCGCGTCGGCCACCCTCAAGGCGACGAGGTCCGGGCGGATCACGGTGACCCTGCCGCGGCTGCCGAAGGGACGTCACCAGCTGAAGGTGTCCTACGCAGGCGAGACCCGGGTGGCGCCCTCGACCTCGAAGGCGATGAAGCTCACAGTCACCCGCTGAGCCCGAGCGGCCACGGCGCGCGGACCGCGCGCCGTGGCCTAGGGTGCCCGGCGTGAGCTGGGTCGACGTCCTGGGCTGGTTGGGCAGTGCCCTGCTGGTCTTCAGCCTGCTGCAGACCCGGGTGCTCCGCTTCCGGGTGCTCAACCTCGCCGCGTGCCTGAGCCTGGTGCTCTTCAACACACTGGTGCAGGTCTGGCCGATGGTCGGGATGAACATCGCGACCAGCGCCATCAACCTCTGGTTCCTCGTCCGGCTGCTCCGCGAGCGGCACGACGAGGCGGCGTTCGTCGTGCTGCAGGTCCGGTCCGACGACGCCTACTTCCAGCACTTCCTCGGCGTGCACGAGGAGGACATCCGGCGGATCCATCCCGGCTTCACCGCCACCGAGCCCGACGACCTCGCCTTCCAGGTCGAGCGGGGCGACGAGACCGTCGGGGTGGTGCTGGTCCGCCGCGACGGCGACGTCGCTCGCGTGCAGCTGGACTACGTCACGCCCCGGTTCCGGGACTTCTCGCCGGGCGAGTTCGTGTGGCGGCGGTCGCCGCGGCTGCGCGACCGCGGCTTCCGCCGCGTGGTGACCCCGCCCGGGATGGTCAACCCCTACTACGACCGGATCGACCAGGGCTTCCGTCGCGAGGGCGACGCCTACGTCATGGAGCTCTGAGAAGCACGCACCCAGCGCTCGAGCAGGTCCCGGGCGGCCCCGGAGTCGACCGCCTCCGCGGCACGCGTGTACGCCGCCGGGAGCGCCTCCTCGACTGGCTGCTCCGGCGTCGCGTGGACCGCCAGCGCGGCCGCGGCGTTGAGCAGCACGGCGTCGCGCACCGGGCCCGGCTCGCCGTCGAGGAGCCGGCGTACGACGTCGGCGTTGTGGTCGGGGTCGCCGCCGCGCAGGGACTCGGGCGTGGTGAGGCCGATCCCCAGCGACTGCGGGTCCACCGTGGTCTCGCGGACCTCGCCCGCATGGACCTGCCAGACCGACGTGGTCGTCGTGGTGGTGAGCTCGTCGAGGCCGTCGTCGCCGCGCACGACCACGGCGTCGACCCCGCGCCGGGCGAACACGCCCGCCATGACGGGGGCCTTGCGCACGTCGGCACACCCGATCGCCTGGGCCGCGGGCCGGGTCGGGTTGGCCAGGGGGCCGAGCAGGTTGAACGTCGTCGCCACCGCGAGCTCACGCCGTGGCACCGCCGTGTGCCGCATGCCGGGGTGGAACGCTGCGGCGAAGCAGAACGTGATGCCGACCTCGGTGGCCAGCGCGGCCACCCGGTCGGGCGGCAGGTCGAGCCGGATGCCGAGCCGTTCGAGGACGTCGGCGGAGCCGGAGGCCGACGACGCGGACCGGTTGCCGTGCTTGACCACGCGGGCTCCGGCGCCGGCGGCCACGATGGCCGCCATCGTCGAGATGTTGACCGACATCGACCGGTCGCCACCGGTGCCGACCACGTCGAGCAGCCGGCCCTCGACCGCGATCGGCGTGGCGGCGGCGTACATGGCCTCGAGCAGGCCGGTGAGCTCCTCGACGGTCTCGCCCTTGGCCCGGAGCCCGACGGCGAAGCCGGCGACCTGGGCCGGGGTGGCCTCGCCGGCCACGATCTGCGCCATCGCCCACGCGGTCTGGCTCGCGTCGAGGTCGCGGCCCTCGATGAGCGCGGTGAGCACCTCGGGCCAGGTGGGGCTCATGGCGCGGGGCGGGGTCAGCGGGACGCCGGCACGCGCGGGCGCAGCAGGGCGACGACCGCCTCGGCGAGCCGGACGGGGTCGATCGGGTGGGGGACGGCGGCCTCGGCGCGCGACCACGTCGCGAGCCACGCGTCCTGGACACGTCCGGTGAGCACCAGGACCGGCGGGCAGTCGTAGATCTCGTCCTTGAGCTGCTTGGCGATGCCCATGCCGCCGGCCGGGACCGCCTCGCCGTCGAGGATGGCCAGGTCGATGCCGCCCGCGTCCATGTTCTGGATCACGACCGGCTCGGTGGCGACCTCGACGTAGTGGAGCTCGGGCAGGTCGGGGTGCGGACGGCGTCCCAGGGCGAGGATGACCTGCTGACGGGTGTTGACGTCGTCGGAGTAGACGAGCACCTTGAGCGGTCGGGCAGCGGCGTCGGTCACGGGCGGCATGCTACCGGCCGGTCCCGGCGCTCGCGTCGTCGCCGGGTCGCGCGGCAGCGGCCCGGGCCTCCAGCAGGTCCAGCCGGCGGTCCTCCCGCCGCGCCTCGCGCATCGACGAGCGCACCCACTGCGCGAACAGCACGCCGAAGAAGACCAGCCCGATCAGGTCGCCGCTCCCCCAGAGGATCCCGCCGGCGAGGTGCTGGTCGGCGAGCGGGTCGGGCAGCCACCACCCCATCGGGCCGTCGTGCAGCGAGGGGTACCAGTCGCCACCGATCAGCTGCTGCTGGCCCATGATCGTGACGCCGAGGAACGCGTGGAACGGAAGCGTCAGCACGACCAGCAGCATCCGCGCCGGGTAGCCCACCCGGCCGGGCACCGGGTCGACGCCCATCAGCGGCCAGAAGAACAGAGCGCCCACCACGACCAGGTGGACGTGCATCATCTCGTGGACGAACGGCGACTCCAGCGACGCGAGGTACCAGCCCGAGAAGTAGAGGGCCCACGGCGACACGACGTAGAGCGTGAACGTCAGCGGAGGGAAGGAGAGCACCCGCGCGACCCGCGAGTGCAGCACCGCCAGCAGCCAGCGCCGCGGTCGCGGCGGCAGGGTGCGCAGCGCCAGCGTCACCGGTGCGCCGAGCGCGAGCGCGAGCGGCACCACCATCGACAGCAGCATGTGCTGGACCATGTGGGCGCTCAGGAGCGTGGTGTCGTAGGCCTCCAGCCCCGACATCGTCGCGAACGCGAAGGTGCTCATCCCGACCCCGACGAACGCGATCGTGCGGCCGACCGGCCACCGGTCACCCCGGCGCCGCAGCGCGACCAGCCCGACGACGTACAGGCCGACGGCCCAGACGGTCAGGACGAACGGCAGCGGGACGAACGACCAGTCGGTCAGCGCCTGCTGGAGGCTGAACGGCGGGAGGTCGAGCCCGTCCGTCACCTCTGCTGTCACCACAGTCACAGGGTAGGCGTCCGACTCGCAGGGGGTCGGGGTGCCTCGGAGGGCCTCGTCTGTCCATAATGTCTCCCGTGGCGACTGCAGCAGCGACGATCCCGGCCTCCCGACTCCACGGGCACCACGACCGACCGAGCATGGTCAGCGTCGGCACGATCATCTGGCTGTCCAGCGAGCTGATGTTCTTCGCCGCGCTGTTCGCGTCCTACTTCACGATCCGCGCGGTCTCCGAGGAGCTCTGGGCCCAGAACACCGCCCTGCTCGACGTGCCGTTCGCCGCGGTCAACACCACGATCCTGGTGCTGTCGTCGCTGACCTGCCAGCTCGGCGTCTTCGCGGCCGAGCGTGGCCAGGTCGGGCGCACCGGCGGGGTGTTCAAGGTCAGCGGCTGGGGCCTGCGCGAGTGGTTCATCCTCACCTACGTGATGGGTGCCGTCTTCATCGCCGGCCAGGCCATCGAGTACACCACGCTGGTTCAGGAGGGCGTGACCATCCAGGCGTCGGCGTACGGCACGATGTTCTACCTCACCACCGGCTTCCACGGGCTCCACGTCACCGGCGGACTGGTCGCCTTCCTGTTCGTCCTGGGGCGGACCTACATCGCGCGGAAGTTCACCCATGAGCAGGCCGTCAGCGCGATCGTCGTGTCCTACTACTGGCACTTCGTCGACGTCGTCTGGATCGGCCTGTTCGCCACGATCTACCTCATCAAGTAACCGTTCGCCCGGATCTGACGAAGGACGAGATGTGCGCTTCCTGAACCGCAGTGCCGATCGCTGGGCCGGCCGTGTCTCCCGGCACCGGCGTGGACCGCTCGCCGGCCTCCTGGTGCTGCTGCTCGGACTGCTCCTGACCGGTGGCCTCTACACGGCCTTCTCCCCTGCCCAGGCCGAGCAGACCGAGTCCGACGAGGAGCTGGTCGCCAAGGGTCGTGAGCTGTTCCTGGTGAGCTGCTCGTTCTGCCACGGCCAGAACGGCGAGGGCGTGCGCACCGACGACGGCAACCAGCTCGGCCCGTCGCTGGTCGGCGTGGGCGCGGCCGCGGTCGACTTCCAGGTCGGCACCGGCCGGATGCCGATGGCCGCACCCGGCCAGCAGGCGCCGCGCAAGAAGCCGGTGTTCACCGAGGAGGAGATCGCTGCAATGGCGGCCTACGTCGCCACGCTGGGGCCGGGGCCGGCGATCCCCGAGGAGTCCGAGTACAGCGTCGAGGGCATGTCCGACGAGGAGCGCCAGGAGGCGATCGTCCGCGGCGGCCAGATCTTCCTGACCAACTGCACCGCCTGCCACAACTTCACCGGCTCCGGCGGCGCGATGCCGCGGGGCGGACACGCGCCCAAGATCCTCGGCGTGGAGCCGCGGTACATCTACCAGGCCATGCTGACCGGACCACAGTCGATGCCGAGCTTCTCCAACGGCAACCTCACGCCGGAGGAGAAGCGCGACGTCATCGCCTACCTGGAGTCCCTGGAGGAGAACCCCGACTACGGCGGCTTCGGCATGGGCGGGCTCGGCCCGGTCGCCGAGGGCATGTACGCCTGGCTCGTCGGCATCGGCGTCCTCGTCGGGTTCGCGGTCTGGATCGCCGCCAACAGCACGCGTTCCGAGAGGAAGACGAAGGAGAAGGTGGAATCGTGAGCTCCGACCAGACCGGTCACGGCCCGCACGACGAGCCCTCCGGCAAGCACCTCCCCGAGCGGGCCTCCGTGGCCACGCCGGTCGCCGACCCCATCGCCGACCCCGGGCTGCCGGCCCACGAGCCGCGCCCGACCGACGTCGACGAGCGTGCCGAGCAGCGTGCCGAGCGGCAGATCGCCACCCTGTTCGGACTCTCGGCGGTGTGCGCCGTCCTCTTCGTCGTCTCCTACTTCGCCTTCGAGATCGGCGAGGTGACCACCACCATCGGCGGTCTGGGGGCCTCGACGGTCGCGCTGGGCCTCAGCCTCGCCGGGGCGCTGCTGTTCATCGGCATCGGAACGATCCAGTGGGCACGCAAGCTGATGTCGGACCACGAGATCGTCGAGATGCGCCACCCGGCGGCCTCCCCCGAGGAGGACCGCGCGGTGACGGTCGAGGCGTTCAACACCGGCCTCGAGGAGTCCGGGATCGCGCGCCGTCCGCTGGTCCGCAACTCGCTGCTCGGCGCCGTCGGGCTCCTGGCCCTGCCCGTCCCCATCGTGCTGCTGCGCGACCTCGGCCCGCTCCCCGGCGACTCGCTCTACCACACGATCTGGGAGCCGGGCATGCGCGTCGTGCGCGACGTGACGGGCACCCCGATCAAGGCCTCGGACCTCGAGGTGGGCGACCTGGTCAACGCCGAGCCGGCCGCGATCTTCGAGACCGACGAGGAGGGTGAGCCGCTCGTCGAGGGCGTCGACCTCCAGGTCGCGAAGTCCAAGGCGGCGGTCATCCTGGTCCGGATGGAGCCCGACGAGATCATCCCGGGCCCCGGCCGCGAGGACTGGAGCGTCGACGGCATCCTCTGCTACTCCAAGATCTGCACCCACGTCGGCTGCCCGATCTCCCTGTACGAGCGGACCACCCACAACGTGCTCTGCCCCTGCCACCAGTCGACCTTCGACCTCGCCGACTCCGCGAAGGTCGTCTTCGGTCCGGCCGCTCGGCCGCTGCCCCAGCTTCCGCTGGCGGTAGACTCGGAGGGGTACCTGGTGGCGCAGAGTGACTTCGACGAGCCGGTAGGACCGAGCTTCTGGGAGCGTGACTCGAATTGAGCATCGACACGAGCAAGGTGGCGACCACCAACGCCACCACGGCCGCCACCGCGAAGAGGTCCAACCCGATCGGCGCGGCAGCGACCTGGGCCGATGACCGCCTCGGCCTGGCCACCCTCGGCAAGAAGCAGCTGCGCAAGGTCTTCCCCGACCACTGGTCCTTCATGCTCGGCGAGATCGCACTGTGGAGCTTCGTGATCCTGCTGCTGACCGGGACCTTCCTCACGCTCTGGTTCGACCCGAGCATGACCGAGGTCACCTACGAGGGCAGCTACGACCAGCTGCGCGGCATCCACATGTCGCAGGCCTACGCCTCGACCCTCGACATCTCCTTCGACGTCCGCGGCGGACTGCTGATGCGGCAGATGCACCACTGGGCCGCGATGCTCTTCATCGCCGCGATGATGGTGCACATGATGCGCGTCTTCTTCACGGGCGCCTTCCGCAAGCCGCGCGAGCTCAACTGGGTGATCGGCTGCCTGCTGCTGCTGCTGGGCACCCTCGAGGGCTTCACGGGCTACTCGCTGCCCGACGACCTGCTCTCCGGCACCGGCATCCGTGCCGCCGACGGCTTCATGAAGTCGATGCCCGTCGTCGGCACCTACATGTCGTTCTTCCTCTTCGGCGGGGAGTTCCCGGGCGACTCGATCATCCCGCGCCTCTACGTGGTCCACATCCTGCTGATCCCCGGGATCCTGCTGGCGCTGATCGCCGCCCACATGCTGCTGCTCGTCTACCACAAGCACACCCAGTGGCCCGGGCCCGGCCGCACCGAGAAGAACGTCGTCGGCTTCCCGCTGATGCCGGTCTACATGGCCAAGGCCGGCGGCTTCTTCTTCATCGTATTCGGCGTCACGGCCTTCATGGGTGGCCTGCTGTCGATCAACCCGGTGTGGAAGTACGGCCCCTACGACCCGTCCAAGGTGACCGCCGGCTCCCAGCCGGACTGGTACATGGGCTGGCCCGACGGCGCGCTGCGGATCATGCCCGGCTGGGAGACCCACCTGTTCGGCGCCGCGGGCGGGCTGCCCGGGGTGACCATCTCCTGGAACGTCTTCCTGCCGATCATCGTGCTGCCCGGCCTGGCGTTCACGGTGCTGCTCCTGCTGCCGTTCCTCGACGCCTGGGTGACCGGTGACAAGCGCGAGCACCACCTGCTGCAGCGCCCGCGCAACGCCCCCACCCGCACGGCGCTGTTCGTCGCGCTGATGACCTTCTACGGCCTGCTGTGGGCCGCGGGCGGCAACGACATCATCGCCATCGTCTTCGACCTCAGCATCAACCAGATCACCTACTTCATGCGGGCCGCCGTCTTCATCGGCCCGGTGATCGCCTTCATCATCACCAGGCGCTGGTGCATCTCGCTGCAACGGGCCGACAACGACCGACTGCTCCACGGCTACGAGACCGGCATCATCATGCGCTCTGCCGAGGGCGGCTACTCCGAGCGGCACCTGGACCTACCGGAGGCGTCGGCCTACACCCTCACAGCGCGCGACCGGGACGTGGTCCACGAGGCCGGTGCGGGTGCCGATGACAACGGGGTCGCCCGCCGCCACAGCGGCCTCGAGCGCCTCCGGGCGCGGCTCTCGCGCGGCTGGTACGGCCACAACGTCCAGAAGCCCACCCGCGAGGAGCTCGACGAGGCCCACACGCACGTCGAGCACGAGCACGAGCTGCAGGCGGGCCTCGACCATCCGGCCGACGGCCACCAGTACGACGGCCACCACACCGTCGAGGAGGACGCGCTCCGCGGCGGAGGCGGCCGGCACTGAGTCGCACGCGAGGGCCCCGGACCAGTCGGTCCGGGGCCCTCGTCGTGTCCTGTCCCGAGCGCATTCCCTGATCAGGGGGACTCCACTCGACCGCGTGATGCCGGGGTTCGCGGGGCAGTGGTGCCGGTGGGTGTCGTAGGCCTCGAGAGCGCCGCGGCGTCAGCTGCCACCGACGTCAGCTCAGCGCCGAGCCCTTGCGGTACTCAGCGTACGACGCGTTCCAGTCGCCGTAGCCGTTGTCGAGGGTCATCCACCGGTCGGTGCCGGTGTACTCGACCACGTCGCCCCGCTTGGTCATGTTGTAGAGCCAGGCGGCGTTCTCGGTGCTCATGCCGGTGCAGCCGTGGCTGACGTTGGCCGAGCCCTGGGATCCGACCGACCACGGAGCCGCGTGCACGAACTCACCGGAGTAGGTGACCCGCATGGCGTACTGGACGTTCCCGATGTTGTAGCCGTCGGGGCTGTTGGGGTCGATGCCGACGGTCTCGGAGTTCATCCGCTTGCTGTCGAACTTCTCGATGATCACCTTCACGCCGGAGCGGGTGGTGAACGCCGGCTCCTCGCCGGTCGTGATCGGGATCGTCCGCAGCAGGGAGCCGTTGCTGAACACCTGCATCTGGTGGGTGTCCATGTTGACCTTGTAGATGTTGGCGTCACCGACGGTGAAGTCGACCTTGCGGCTCTCCTGGCCGTAGATGCCGTTGCCGGCGTCGACGCTGTTGATGTCGACGTCGACGCTCACGTCGGTCCCGGGCTTCCAGTAGGCCTTGGGGCGCCACCGGGCCTCGTAGTCGCTCATCCAGTGCCAGGAGCCCGGCTGCTCGGGCGCGCTGTCCACCGTCATGTGGCGCTCGAAGGAGGCCTTGTCGGTCACCGGCACGTCGAAGGTCACGATGACCGGCATGCCCACTCCCACGGTCTCGCCGCCCAGCGGCGCGACCGACGGGTAGGTCTGCTCGTCCAGGGTCAGGTCGTCGGTGGAGAACTTGTCGGTCTCGGTCCGCCGGCTGCCCTCGGCGTCCTCGCCGACGGCCCGGACGACGTACTGCTGGCCGGGCTCGAGGCGGCCGGTCGCGGTCCACGCGGAGCCGTCCTGGGCGAGCTTGCCGGCCAGCTTCCCCTCACCCGAGGTGACGGTCACCTTGGTCAGCGACCCGTTGCGGGCGGTGACCTCGAGCTCGTGGTCGACCGGGACGGTGGCGCGCTTCACGTTGGTCGAGACCCGCAGCGGGGCGACCTCCTGCTCCTCGTCGGCGGCGGGCGCGACCGTACCGCCGTCGGCGGTGGGCGCGGCGGCGTCGTCGCCCGAGCAGGCGGCCAGCAGCGTGCTCGTCAGCACGAGCGCGGCAGCGCCGGCGATCCTGGACCGTGTCATCAGTGCTCCGGATTTCGATGGAACGGGACACAGCCAATGTAACCGCGGTCGGGAGCGGATCCGAATCGCGGGACGACGTGTCGGCCCGGCAGGTGGCCGGGCCACCGGGTCAGTGGGCGTGTACTCCGCGGTAGTACTCGAACACCAGTCCGGACAGCGCGATGGCGCCGAGCGCCGCGCCGATGATGAACAGCCACCACAGGCCGAGCGCCACGGCGTACACCATCACCGCGAGGGTGAGGGCGCACCACAGCGGCCACCAGGAGTACGGCGGGAAGAAGCCCAGCTCACCCGCGCCGTCGGCGATCTCGGCGTCCTTGCGGTCCTCGGGCCGCGGGTCCATGCGGGCGGCGTGGAACCCGAGGTAGAGGGTCATCATGGCGGCCAGCAGGGTGGTCATCACCAGCGCCGAGGTACCGGTCCAGTCGTAGGTCAGCCACCAGTAGGCGGGGCTGACCACCACGAAGAACGCGGTGGCCATGGCGAAGATCCAGGCCTCGGCCCTCATCGGGCGTCTCCTTCTCCGTCGATGCGGTCGCGCAGCGTCTCCTCGCGGCCGTGGGTCTCCGGCAGGTCGGCGGGCCGTTGCTCCCGCTCGGCCGCGTTGTCCTCGACCTCGAGGATCGCCACCTCCGGGTGGTGGAGGTCGAAGGCCGGGGACTCCGAGCGGATCCGCGGGATGGTCTCGAAGTTGTGGCGCGGCGGCGGCGAGCTGGTCGCCCACTCCAGGGACCGGCCCCAGCCCCACGGGTCGTCGACCTCGACCAGCTCGCTGCGGCGCGAGATGAACACGTTGTAGAAGAACGGCAGCGTGGACGCGGCCAGCAGGAACGCGCCGACCGTCGAGACCTGGTTGAGGAAGGTGAAGCCGTCCTCGGGCAGGTAGTCGGCGTAGCGGCGCGGCATGCCCTCGACGCCCAGCCAGTGCTGGACCAGGAACGTCGTGTGGAACCCGACGAACAGCAGCCAGAAGTGGATCTTGCCGAGCCGCTCGTCGAGCATCCGCCCGGTCATCTTCGGCCACCAGAAGTAGAAGCCGGCGAACATCGCGAACACCACGGTGCCGAACACGACGTAGTGGAAGTGGGCCACCACGAAGTAGGAGTCGGAGACGTGGAAGTCCAACGGCGGGCTGGCCAGGATGACGCCGGTCAGGCCACCGAACAGGAAGGTGGTGAGGAAGCCCAGGGACCACAGCATGGGCGTGTCGAAGGACACCGACCCGCCCCACATCGTGCCGATCCAGTTGAAGAACTTCACCCCTGTGGGCACGGCGATCAGGAACGTCATGCCCGAGAAGAACGGGAGATCGACGGCGCCGGTCACGAACATGTGGTGAGCCCACACCGCCACCGACAGGATCGCGATCGCGAGGGTCGCACCGACCAGGCCGACGTAGCCGAAGATCGGCTTGCGGCTGAACACCGGGAGGATCTCGGTGATGATCCCGAAGAACGGCAGCGCGATGATGTAGACCTCGGGATGCCCGAAGAACCAGAACAGGTGCTGCCAGAGGATCGGGCCGCCGTGGGACGGGTCGAACACGTGGGCCCCGAGCAGCCGGTCGGCCTCCAGCGAGAGCAGCGCACCGGCCAGGATCGGGAACGCGATGAGCACCAGCAGCGAGGTGACCAGCGTGTTCCAGACGAAGATCGGCATCCGGAACATGGTCATGCCGGGGGCGCGCATGCAGATGATCGTGGTGATGAAGTTGACCGCGCCCAGGATGGTGCCGAGACCGGCCATCCACAGGCCCATGACCCATAGGTCACCGCCGACGCCCGGGGACCGGACGGCGTCGGACAACGGCGTGTAGGCGAACCAGCCGAACGACGCGGCGCCCGCGGGCGTCAGGAAGCCGGAGGCCGCGATGATGCCGCCGAACAGGAACAGCCAGTAGCTGAGCATGTTCAGGCGCGGGAACGCCACGTCGGGCGACCCGATCTGGAGCGGCATGATCACGTTGCCGAACCCGAAGAACAGCGGTGTCGCGAACAGCAGCAGCATGATCGTGCCGTGCATCGTGAACAGCTGGTTGTAGAACTCGTCGTTGACGACCTGCATGCCGGGGTAGGCCAGCTCGGAGCGGATCAGCAGCGCCATGACTCCGGCGATGAGGAACCACGCGAACGACGTACCGAGGTAGAGCTTGCCGATCAGCTTGTGGTCGGTCGTGGTCACGATCCGGACCAGCTGCTGGCCCAGGGTCCTGCGGGGCGCACCCGTGATCGTGGGCTGCGCGGCGGTGGCGGTCACTCGGACCCTCCTTCGTCATCGTCCTCGCCCAGGCCCTCCTGCTCGGTGGAGTACTCGCCGCCGAGCAGCGGCTCCTCGGCGTAGTTGCCCTCGGCCTCGAGCTGCTGCAGGTAGGACTCGTACTGCTCGGGGCTCACGACCTCGACGTTGAAGAGCATCCGCGAGTGGTAGGTGCCGCAGAGCTCGTAGCACTTGCCGCGGAAGCTGCCCTCCACCTCGGGAGTGACCTCGTAGTGGTTGACCCGGCCGGGGACGACGTCCATCTTCATCAGGAACGCCGGGACGCCGAAGTCGTGGATCACGTCGGGGCTGTGCAGGTTGAACTGGATGGTCTCCCCCACCGGCAGCACCAGGGTCGGCACGTTGCCGCCGGCGCCGGAGGTGTAGACGACCGGGCCCTCGTCGCCCTCGAGCCGGTGGTTGAAGGTCCAGCTCCACTGCTGGCCGACGACCTCGATGGTGCGTTCCTGGTCGGTGTCCTCGAGCACGGCGTTCTGGGTCTCGACCGTGTGGTAGAAGAACACGATCACCATCACGATGGGCGCGACCGTGTAGAAGATCTCCAGCGGCAGGTTGTAGCGCGTCTGCACCGGGACCTCGTCGTCGTGGCGACGCCGGTAGTGCCAGATCACCCAGAAGATCAGGCCCCAGACGACAACGCCGGTGGCCAGTGCGGCCACCCAGCTCCAGCGCCACAGCTCGAAGATGTAGTGGGCCTGCTCGGTCGCGGGGTCCGGCATCGCGAGGTTGCGCCACTCGTGCTGCGTCTCCGCGGAGCACCCCGCCAGCAGGACCAGGCCGAGGGAGGTCGCGACCAGCCCGGCCCGACGCCCGTAACGCTGCAGCACCACGGACGTGCGCCGGTGGAGTTGGTGACCCACGAACGAGCCTCTCTCTTCAGCACTTCAGGGACATCGGACAGCCTAACGGAATCGGGCGTCCGTTCAGCCGCAGGGTCGGGCAGTAAGTTGAGCCGGTGAGCCCCACCGCCGACCCGCCGTCGGTACCGCCGGCGGTCGACCTCGACGCCGCCTCGTCGGAGCCGCTGCACCCCGCCGCACGGGACGCACTCCTGTCCGCACTCGACCGGGGGTACGCCGACCCGCGCCGCCTGCACCGGGCCGGCCGGTCGGCCCGGCTGCTGCTGGACAACGCGCGCGCCGTGGTGGCCGAGAACCTCGGGGTCCGGCCCGACGAGGTGAGCTTCACGGGTTCCGGCACCGAGGCGGTGCACCGGGGCATGCTGGGGCTCGTGCGCGGCCACCGGGCCGGCTCGGGCCGGGTGGTGCACCCGGCCGTCGAGCACGCCGCGGTCCGGCACGCGGCGGCCTGGGGTGGGGGGTCGCGGGAGGTTCCGGTCGACCGGCTCGGGCGCGTCGACGTACCCGCCCTGCGGGTCGCCGCCGCCACCGCGGATGTGTCCGCGGTGGCGGTGCAGACGGCCAACCACGAGGTCGGCACGGTGCAGCCGCTGGCGGAGCTCGACCTGCCCCACGACGTCCCCCTCTTCACCGACGCCTGTGCCTCGATGGGCCGGCTGCCGATCCCCCCGGGCTGGGACGCCGCGGCCGGGTCGGCCCACAAGTGGGGCGGGCCCGCGGGGGTCGGTGTGCTCCTGGTCCGCAAGGGCGCCCGCTGGCGCAACCCGTTCCCGGGTGACGACCGGGTCGACGAGCGGGTCGCCGGGTTCGAGAACGTCCCCGCGGCCCTGGCGGCGGCGGCCTCGCTGCAGGCGGTGGTCGCCGAGCGCGACGACACCGCGCGCCGGCAGTCCGCCCTGGTGGCCCGGATCCGCGAGGAGGTCGCCCGCATCCCCGACGTCGAGGTGGTCGGCGACCCCGACCGGCGACTCCCCCACCTGGTCACGTTCTCCTGCCTCTACCTCGACGGCGAGGCGCTCGTGCACGCGCTGGAACGTGAGGGGTTCGGCGTCGCCTCCGGGTCCGCGTGTGCCGCCACGACCCTCGAGCCGAGTGCGGTGCTGACCGCGATGGGCACCCTCACCCACGGCAACGTGCGGGTCTCGCTGACCCGCGGCACGACGGAGGCCGACGTCGACCGGCTGCTCGGCGTCCTCCCGGGCGTCGTGGCGCGCCTGCGAGCCGAGCTGCAGCTGTGATGACCGGGCCCGTCGACGTCGACCTCGAGCTGGACTGCCGCGGGATGCGGTGCCCGATGCCGGTGGTCGAGCTCGGGCGGCGGATCTCCGAGGTCCCGGTCGGCGGCGTCGTGGCCGTCGTCGCCGACGACGTGGCGGCGCAGGTCGACGTGGCGGCGTGGTGCCGGATGCGCGTCCACGAGCACCTCGGCGAGGACGTCGCGGCCGACGGGACGCCGCGCTACCTCGTGCGGCGGCTCAGCTGAGGAGGTCGTCGAGCGGGACCGACGGGTCCTCCAGCCGCCCCCGGTCGAGCTGGCGGCCCACCAGCGCCCGCAGCGGGTCGCCGGCGTCCCACTCGTTGACGTGCATCCCCGCGAGGACCCGCCCGTCGTCGTGCCACAGGAACACCGCCTTCCGGCCGGCGACGTCGCCGCGCACCACGAGGCTGTCGAGCTGGTCGCCGCTCGCGTGGCCGACGTACTCCATGCCGAGGTCGTACTGGTCGGTGAAGAAGTACGGCGCCCGGTCGTAGTCGACGCCCTCGCCCAGCATGTTGCGGGCGGCCACCTTCCCCTGCTCGATCGCGTTGTCCCAGTGCTCGACCCGGACTCGCTGCCCGAGCCGGGGGTGGTCGTGGTGGGCGATGTCTCCCGCTGCCCAGACGTGGGGGTCGGAGGTGCGCAGCCGGGCGTCGACGAGCACGCCGTTGTCGGTGTCGAGGCCGGCGGCCTCGGCCAGGGCGACCCGCGGTGCAGCGCCGATCGCCACCACGACGAGGTCCGCCGGCACCGGGTCGCCCTCGGAGAGCAGCACCCGGTCGGGCTCCATCGACTCGACGGAGACGCCGAGCCGCAGGTCGACGTCGTGCTCGCGGTGGAGGTCCGCGAACATGCCCGCGACCGTCGGGCCCATCACGCCGAGGAGCGGCTGGGCCTGGGGCTCGACCAAGGTCACCGCTGCGCCGTGGGTCCGGGCGGCCGCGGCCACCTCGAGGCCGATCCAGCCGCCGCCGACGATCACCACCCGCGGCTTCGCCAGGAGGGCCTCGCGCAGCGCCGCGGAGTCGTCGCGGGTGCGCAGGTAGGCGATGCGGGCGCCGCTGTCGTCGAACGCCGCGACGTGCCGTGGCTCGGAGCCGGTGGCCAGGAGCAGCTCGTCGTAGGCCACGTCGCCCGCCCCCGTCGTGACCACCCGCTGCTCGAGGTCGATCCCCGTCACCGGGTCCGACAGTCGTACGTCGACGTCGTGGTCGGCGTACCACGCGGCGTCGTGGACGGTCGCCTCGTCGAGCTCCTGGTCGCCGAGCAGCGCCTCCTTGGAGAGCGGTGGCCGCTCGTACGGCAGGTGCGGCTCGGCGCCCACGAGGGTCACCGGCCCGTCGTAGCCACGCTCCCGCAGCTCCTCGGCCGCCT
This sequence comes from Nocardioides sp. GXQ0305, assembly GCF_050880345.1. NCBI lineage: Bacteria > Bacillati > Actinomycetota > Actinomycetes > Propionibacteriales > Nocardioidaceae > Nocardioides > Nocardioides sp. GXQ0305. The sequence continues at coordinate 17,888 of NZ_JBNYXG010000009.1, read as the reverse complement.
TGGCGCCGGCCAGCCCGCCGCCCACGATCACCATGCCCATCCGGGTCACCTCCCTGTCCTGGCCAGAGCCAGGAACTCGGCTCGGGTAGCGGGGTCCTCGCGGAGCCGGCCGAACAGGGCCGACGTCACGGTCCGCGAGCCCGGAACCCGGGCGCCGCGGAGCGTCATGCAGGTGTGCTCGGCCTCGATCACGACGCCCACGCCCTTCGCGGCCAGACTATGCACGAGGTGGTCGGCGATCCGCTGGGTCAGCCGCTCCTGGGTCTGCGTGTGCCGGGCGTGGTGCTCCACCGTGCGCGCCAGCTTGGACAGCCCGAGGATGCGGTCGCCGGGCAGGTAGCCGACGTGGGCCACTCCGACGAACGGCAGCACGTGGTGCTCGCAGAGAGACTGGACGGGGATGTCCTGCACCAGGACCAGCTCGTCGTACGCCTCGTCGTTGGGGAACGTCGTCATCTCGAAGTCCAGCGGCGTCAGCATCTCGGCGAGGGCCCGCGCCATCCGGCCGGGTGTGGCCGCCGTCGCCTCGGCTCCTACGTCGACTCCGAGCGCGGTCAGCAGGTCGCTCGCGGCCCGCTCGGCCCGGTCGAGGTCGACCGGGAGGACGGCGTCGTGGTGCTCGACCCGCCACTGCGCGAGGTCGGACGTGGTCATGGGACCTCCTCTAAAACGTGCTTGGTAGGACGTTAGAGACTGTGCCACCATTGCGTCAACAGAGTTCTGTTTTAGAAGGTGGGGTGCACGACGTGGACCTGTCCCAGCGGGCCGCCGGTGTCGGCGCCCTCGCCGACGCGACCCGTCGCGACCTCTACGAGTACGTCGCGTCGCAGGCCGGGCCGGTGGGACGCGAGGAGGCGGCCCGGGCGCTCGGGCTCCCCCGGCACACGGCGAGCTTCCACCTCGACCGGCTGGTGGAGGTCGGGCTGCTCGCCACGGAGTACCGCCGGCTCACCGGCCGGACCGGACCGGGCGCCGGCCGGCCGAGCAAGCTCTACCGTCGCGCCGACCAGGAGTGGACGGTGTCACTCCCCGACCGTCGCTACGACCTGGTGGGCGGGATCCTGGCTCGCGGTGTCGAGACCGCCCGGGCGGGTGGGTCGACGATCGACGAGGCGGTCGAAGGTGCCGCCACCGAGGCCGGCGTCGCGGTCGGACGCAGGGCCCGACGCCGTCGCGACGCCCTCGTGAGGCTGGCCGACGCCCTCGCAGACCACGGTTTCGAGCCGAGGGTCGACGGTGAGACCGTCGTGCTGGCCAACTGCCCGTTCGACGCGCTCGCCCGCGAGCACACCGCGCTGGTGTGCGGGCTGAACCAGCACTTCGTCCAGGGGGTCGCCGACGGGGCCGGGTGCGCCGGCGTGACCGCCCATCTCGAGCCCGAGCCCGGGCTGTGCTGCGTCAAGGCGCGACGCGACCGCTGAGCGGTCGGGTCAGGGATGCAGCGTGCGGAGGTGCTGGTCGAGGTCGGCGGCCGCGGCGGCGCCGTACGCCTCCTCGCAGCGGTGCAGGAAGCGCGACCGCGACAGGGCGTACTCCTGGGTGCCGACCTGCTCGACGACGTAGACGGCCAGCAGGCAGCCGAGCTGCGCCGCCCGCTCGAGCGACAGGCCCCAGTCGAGCGCGGCCAGGAACCCGGCCCGGAACGCGTCGCCCACCCCGGTCGGCTCGACCTTGCGGACCTCGGGCACGGCCGCGACGTGGACGGGTTCCTCGCCCTTGCGCTCGACGCGTACGCCGCCGGGTCCGAGGGTGACCACCCAGGTGTCGACCCGGGAGAGGACCTCGTCGTGGCTCCACCCCGTCTTCTGCGTGATCAGCGCCGACTCGTACTCGTTGGAGAAGAGGATCGCCGCGCCGTCGATGAGCGGGCGGATCAGGTCGCCGTCGCCGAAGGCCAACTGCTGGCTCGGGTCGGAGACGAACCGGTAGCCACGCTGCCGGCACTCGTCGGTGTGCCGCAGCATCGCCTCCGGGTCGTCAGGCCCGATCAGGACGTAGTCGGGATCGCCCACCCGGTCGACGATCGGCTTGAGCTCGATCTCGCGGGCCTCGCTCATGGCGCCGGCGTAGAAGCTGGCGATCTGGGCGTGGGCGGAGTCGGTGGTGCAGACGAAGCGGGCGGTGTGGCGGGTGTCGGACACGTGGACGGAGTCGCAGTCGACGCGGTGCCGCTGCAGCCAGGAGCGGTACTCGGCGAAGTCCTCACCCACCGCGCCGACGAGCACCGGCTCGAGGCCGAGGTTGCCCAGCCCGAAGCAGATGTTGGCCGCGCAGCCGCCGCGGCGTACGTCGAGCTCCTCGACCAGGAACGAGACCGACAGCTTGTCGAGCTGGTCGACCACGAGGGAGTCGGAGAACTTGCCCGGGAAGGTCATCAGGTGGTCGGTCGCGATGGAGCCGGCGATCAGCAGGGGCACGCCACGGAACACTACCTCCGGGTACTGCTTCGGATACCCCGCGGTAGCCCCTAGCGTCGGCCACATGATCCAACCCGTTCGAGAGCTCACGTCGTTCTGCCGCGAGCAGGGCTTCCGGAAATGAGCGACGAGCGCGCCGCCCGGGCGTCGTACGACGACCTCGAGACCCCGGCCCAGATGCGGGCCGACGCCCGCGCGGTCGGCGACAACCTGCGACTGGAGCGGGCCCTCCGCGGCGCCGCTCGCCCCGCGCCCGGCCTCACCTACGACGACTACCCGCGCGAGGTCCGCAAGCGCGACATCGCGATCAGCGACGCGGCCGCCCGGCTGGCCGGAGCGCTGCACCTGCACCTGGACTAGGTGTAGGTCCCGGGTGCGACACAGCCCCCGCCGGCTCGGCGGGGGCTGGTTGCTGTGTGGTTCAGGTCTGCTGTCGCCTCACGGTGTTTCGACACGCTCCGTCGCGGCTTCGTGCCTCAGCCGCGGTCGCTGCTCAACCACCATCGACAGCTTCCACTGACTGCGTCAGTGGAAGCTGTCCCCGCACGCGCACGAGCCGGTGGCGTTGGGGTTGTCGATGGTGAAGCCCTGCTTCTCGATGCTGTCGACGAAGTCGATCATCGCGCCGTTGAGGTAGGGGACGCTCATCCGGTCGACGACCACGGTCACACCGCCGAAGTCGGTGGTCACGTCGCCGTCGAGGGTGCGCTCGTCGAAGAACAGCTGGTAGCGCAGCCCCGAGCACCCGCCGGGCTGCACCGAGATCCGCAGCTGGAGGTCGTCGCGCCCCTCCTGCTCCAGCAGGCTCTTCACCTTGGCAGCCGCGACGTCGCTCAGGTTGATCTGGTCGGTGCGGCGCTCGGTCTCGACCTGCTCGGTCATGGTGATGGCTCCCTGAGTGTGGGTGGATCCGTCTGACTCCCCCAATGGTCGCACACGAGGGGATATTCCCGGAGTCGCCTCACGCAGCGGGCAGCCGGACCTCGAACCGGGCGCCCCCGGGCCTGTCCGCCGCCCGGACCGATCCGCCGTGACGCTCGGCGACCGCCCTCACGATCGAGAGGCCGAGCCCGGTGCTGCCGGTGTCGCTGCGGGCCGCGTCGGCTCGCCAGAACCGCTCGAACACGCGGTCCCGGTCGCCCGGGTCGATCCCGGGGCCGTCGTCGGCCACCGCGAGCTCGACCGCGCCGTCGGGGCCGACACCGCAGGAGACCACGACCTGGCGCTCCGCGTGGCGGGCAGCGTTGGCCAGCAGGTTGCCGACCAGGCGCCCGAGGTCGCCCCGGTGACCGCGCACCGGCGCGGCGGTCACCGCCGAGGTGTCGACCTGGACGGTGGTCCCGGGCCGGAGCCGGGCCACCTCCTCGAGCACCACGTCGTCGAGGTCGACCAGGGTCGCCGGTGCGGCCGACGAGTGCTCGTCGCGGGCGAGGAACAGCAGGTCGCGGACCAGCCGCTCCATCCGGTCGCTCTCGGCGAGCAGGTCACGGGCGGTGTGCTCCCACTCCCCCGGCCGGTCCTCGCGGAGGGCCACCTCGAGCTGCGCGCGGTACGACGCCAGCGGGCTCTGCAGCTCGTGGGCGGCGTCCGCGACGAACTCCTGCTGCCGTCGGTGGCTCTGGTGGACGGGACGCAGCACCCGGCCGACGAGCAGCCACAGGAGCAACGTCGACACGACCATCAGCAGCGGGAGCCCCACCGCCAGGCTGGCCACGAGCCGCCGTACCGACTCGGCCACGGTCTCGTGGGCCGTGCCGACGTAGACCGTGACCGGTCCGTCGGGCCCCGCGACCGTGGTCGCCCAGACCCGGTAGTCCTCCGTCTCGTCGTCGTCCGGGACGTCGTCGAGGTCGCGTACGGCGGTGTCGCCGGTCGGCGGCCGCCAGTCGGTGACCGGTGGGGACGCCCCGAGGCTTGCCGAGGCGCCCTCCACCCGGTCACCGGCCACCACCTGCGCGAACCCGTCGTCGCCGACGTCGGTGACCAGCGTCGGGACCCGGCCCTGCTCGGCCCTCGCCGCCAGGTCGGCGACCCGTGCGCGGGCCAGGTCGTCGGCCGCGCCGGCCTGCGACCGGGCGAAGGCGAGGGTCAGGGCTGCCGCGGCGACCACCAGCACCGCGAGCGTGGTCGCCGCGGCGGCCGCGGTGATCCGGAGCCGGACCGGGTCCGGCGTCATCAGCCGCCGTCCTCGTCGAGGCGGTAGCCCGCGAGCCGGACGGTCTGCAGGGCCCGGCGGCCGAAGGGCTCGTCGATCCGCTGCCGGAGCTGCCGGACGTAGACCTCCACGATGTTGGGCGAGCCGTCGAACGCGAAGTCCCACACGTGCTCGAGGATCGTCGCCTTCGAGAGCACCTCGCCCGGACGGCGCAGGAAGAACTCCAGCAGCGCGAACTGTCGCGGCGTGAGCTCCACCGGTGTCTCGCCACGCCAGACCCGGTGCCGCGCCGGGTCCATCCGGAGGTCGCCCGCCTCGAGCTCGACGGGTCGTGCGTCGGCACCTCGGCGCAGCAGCGCCCGCAGCCGGGCGGTCAGCACGACGTAGGAGAAGGGCTTGCCGAGGAAGTCGTCGGCTCCGCCGTCGAGCGCACGCGCCTCGTCGGACGGGTCGTCGAGCGCGGTCAGCACCAGGACCGGCGTCCAGTCACCCGCGTCGCGCAGTCGGCGGCACAGCTCGAGCCCGTCCATCCCGGGGAGCATCACGTCGAGCACGAGCGCGTCGTAGTCGTTCTCAGTGGCCAGCCAGTGGCCGTCCTCCCCCGTCGCCGCCACGTCGACGGCGTACCCCTCGGCCTCGAGACCGCGCTTGACGGCGCGCGCGACCCGGGTGTCGTCCTCGACCACCAGGATCCTCACGACGTCACGGTGGCACGATCCCGCTGAACGCGCGCTGAAGCGCGGCTGAAGGTGAGGTGCGTTCAGGGTGGCTTCAGCGGGGGTGGTGCACCGTGGTGGTCATGAACAGGAAACAGGCCCTCATCACGACCTCGGCCGTCGCGGTCCTCGTGCTCGGTGGCGGCGGCGCGGCGCTCGCCGGTTCCGACGACGACGCGACCGATCGCCCCGTCGAGGGGCCGGCCCTCGAGCAGGCAACGGACGCCGCGCTGCAGGAGACCGGCGGTGGCGAGGTGACCGGCACCGAGGTCGGCGACGAGGAGAGCTACTACGAGGTCGAGGTCACCCTCGACGACGGCAGCCAGGTCGACGTCCAGCTCGACCGCGACTTCCAGGTGGTCTCCTCGGAGGCCGACCACGAGGACGACGGGAACGACGACTGAGGGTCAGTCCGACGTGCCCCGCTGACCGCGCACCAGCACGACGAGCGCGGCGACGAGGGCGACCAGCAGCACGAAGAGCAGCGCCAGGACCGGCACCGGGTCCACGACGACCACGTCGGGGTGCGCAGCCCAGTCGCAGCGCAGGCTGACCGGGGAGGCGAGCGACGGCCCCTGGACGCTGCTGCTCTCGGTGGCCCCCGGCGGGACCGGGGCGCGCCTGAAGCAGTAGTCGTCGAGGTACCAGCCGCGGGCGAGGAACCAGCCGAGCACCCCCACCGCGGCCACCACGAGGCCGACCAGGGCGGCGCGCCCCCGACTGCCCTGCCGGCTCACTGCGACCACGACCGCGCCACCCGCGCCGCCACGTCGGCCAGGGCGCCCGCCGGGTTGCCGAAGGAGCGCTCCTCGCCCACCATGTCCACCATCGCGTAGGCGGCCTCCACGCCCAGGGCCCGCATCTCACGGGACCCCACCAGCACCTTGCCGGCCAGGGCGACGCACGGCCGCAGCGCCTCGCCGGCGACCGACGCAACGCCGTACGGGACCTTGCCGGCCCGGCTCGAGAAGTCGAAGGCGCCCTCACCGGTGAGCACCAGGTCGGCCTCGCGGGCACGGCGTCCCAGGTCGACCGCCTCCGCGACCAGCGTGAGGCCGGGCTCGCGCGTCGCGCCGAGCAGCAGCAGCCCGTAGCCCAGCCCGCCGGCGGCCCCGGCACCCTTCTCCAGCGCGGTACGCCGGCCGGCCACCGCCGCGAAGCCCTCGAGCCAGCCGTCGACCACCGGGATCCGCTCCTCGGTCACGCCCTTCTGCGGGCCGAAGACCTTGGTCGCCCCGAACAGCCCGGCGAGCGGGTTCTCGACGTCGCTGGCCGCCACCAGCTCCACCCCCGCGACCCGGTCGCGCGCGGGCGCCAGGTCGATCGCGGACACGGCGGTGAGGCCGGCCGCGCCGACGTCGAGCGGCCCGTCGGCCGTGGCCCCGAGGGCGTGCAGCAGACCGGCGCCGGCGTCGTTCGTGCCGGAGCCGCCGAGCCCGACCACGACCCGCCGGGCACCGCTGTCCACGGCCGCCGCCACCAGCTCGCCCACCCCGGCGGTCGTCGCCTGCTCGGCGTCGCCGTCCAGCAGGTGCAGCCCGCAGGCCTGCGCGGACTCGACGTACGCGGTGTCCCCGACGCGGAGCAGCGTCGCCGGCACCGGCTCGCCGTGCGGCCCGCGCACCGTCACCGCGAGCACCTCGCCGCCCAGCGCCGCGTGCAGGACGTCGACGAACCCGGGGCCGCCGTCGGCCATCGGCGCGAGGTCGAGCTCGTCCGCGGGCGCCTGCCGGCGCCACCCCTCGGCCATCGCCTCGGCGGCCTCGACGGCCGTGAGGGTGCCGGCGAACTTGTCGGGGGCGATCAGGACGCGCATCCCCCCATCCTGTCCGAGCCCGCGAGACCGGGTGTGCCCGGGCTCGCGAAGGGGCGAGGAGATTGAGGGTCCGGCGCCGCACCGGAGCTCCGCGACGGGACGGCCCGGACGTCTCGAAATCGCGAGCCCGCGAGACCGGGCGTGCCCGGGCTCGCGAAGGGGCGAGGAGATTGAGGGTCCGGCGCCGCACCGGAGCTTCGCGACGGGACGGCCCGGACGTCTCGAAATCCCGAGCCCGCGAGACCGGGCGTGCCCGGGCTCGCGAAGGGGCGAGGAGATTGAGGGTCGTGGGTCACGATGGGGCCATGGACCCGCTCCCGCCGATCGTCGCCGAGGCCACGGTCCCGCTGCCGCCCCGCACCGCGTTCCTGGCCTTCACAGCGCACATGGGCGAGTGGTGGGACCCGGTGCTCTCCCCCGACCCGGCGACGTTCACCGGCGTGGACATCGACCCCGACGGCGAGGTGGCGCTGCGACACGGAGGGAGCCGGCACGTCTGGGGCGAGGTCACGACGTGGGACCCGCCGTCGGCGTACGCCCAGACGTTCTGGCTCGGCCACACACCGGACCACCCGACCACCCTGAGCGTGACGTTCCGGGCGGCCGCCGAGGGCACGCACGTCCGGCTCGAGCACGGCGGCTGGACCGAGGCCACGGCGGGGTTGCGGGAGAAGTACACCCACTGGGACGACCTGATGACGCGCTACGCGGCGCACGCCGCCCGATGACCGGCGACGCCCGGATCCGGCCGATGCGCCCCGACGACGTCGAGGCGTGCGAGCGCATCAGCTCGACGGCGTTCCACCAGCTCGACCTGCGTACCTACCAGCGGGCCTGGCCCGACCCCCAATCCCGCCCACCCGAGCGCCGGGAACGCTGGCACGCGCGCACCCACCACCTGCTCGCCACCGACCCGGGTGGTTGCTGGGTGGCCGAGGCCGACGGCGAGGTCGTCGGCTTCGCCACCTCGTCGGTGCGCGAGCTGATGTGGATCCTGGCGTCGTACGCCGTCCGGCCGCAGCTGCAGGGCCGCGGGCTCGGCCGGGCCCTCCTGGAGGCCGCGCTCCACCACGGCCGTGGCTGCCTGCGCGGGATGCTCAACGCGTCCGAGGACCCCCAGGCCCTGCGGCGGTACGCGACGTCCGGGTTCCGCCTGCACCCGCAGATGCTGCTCCGCGGCACCGTCGACCGGTCGCTGCTGCCCGTGGTGCGCCACGTGCGGGAGGGCACGCCAGGCGACCGTGACCTGCTCGACTCGCTGGACCGTCGCACCCGCGGCGCCGCCCACGGCCCCGACCACGAGGTGCTCGGTCGCGAGCTGCGGCTGCTGGTGACCGACCGGCCGGCGGGGTCGGGCTACGCCTACGTCGACGGGTCGGGGGCGCCGGTCCTGCTCGCGGCGACCGACCGGCGCGCCGCCACCGCCCTCGCCTGGGAGGGGCTGGCGGCCTCCGACCCCGACGTGCCCGTCGAGATCGGCCACGTCTCCGCGGCCAACGACTGGGCCGTCGACCTGGCGACCCGGGCGCGGCTCGAGATCTGGTCGCGCGGCTTCCTGGCCCTGCGCCGGATGAAGGAGCCCGCGCCGTACCTCCCGCACCCGACCTTCCTCTGACCGGAGCCTCGGCGGCCGGTACTCCAGTGACGAACGGCCCCCTTTCGGGGTCCTCGGGGGGACGACTGTCACTGGAGTACCGCAATCAGGCGTCTCCGGTCCGCGGCCTAGGATCTGGTCATGAGCACCGTCGACCTTCCCCTCCTCCCGCTCGGGCGGGGACGCGACCTCGACTCGGAGCGGGGCGTGGAGTGCCCGGGTGACCTGCCGGCGGCGTCCGACCCCGACCTGGTGGCGCGGGCGCGGGCGGCGCGCGAGGCGCTGGGCGAGCGGGCGTTCGTGCTCGGCCACCACTACCAGCGGGACGAGGTCATCCAGTTCGCCGACGTCACCGGCGACTCCTTCAAGCTCGCCCGCGACGCAGCGGCCCGGCCCGACGCCGAGTACGTCGTGTTCTGCGGCGTCCACTTCATGGCCGAGTCGGCCGACATCCTGACCGCCGACCACCAGCAGGTGGTCCTGCCCGACCTCGCGGCCGGCTGCTCGATGGCCGACATGGCGCGACTGGCGCAGGTCGAGGACGCCTGGGACTCGCTGACCGCGGCCGGCGTCGCCGACTCGGTCGTGCCGGTGACCTACATGAACTCCAGCGCCGACATCAAGGCGTTCGTCGGTCGCCACGGCGGGACCGTCTGCACCTCCAGCAACGCCGAGACCGCGCTGGAGTGGGCCTTCGACCAGAAGCCCGGCTCGTCCGAGGCTGTGAAGGTCCTCTTCCTCCCCGACCAGCACCTCGGCCGCAACACCGCGGTGCTCCAGCTGGGCCTCTCGCTGGACGACTGCGTCGTGTGGAACCCGCTGCTGCCCGACGGCGGGCTGACGGCCGAGGAGCTCCGCGACGCCCGGATGATCCTGTGGCGCGGCCACTGCTCCGTGCACGGCCGGTTCTCCGCCGATGTGGTCGACGAGCTGCGCGCGACGATCCCCGACGTCCGGGTGCTGGTCCACCCCGAGTGCACCCACGACGTCGTCCTCAAGGCCGACCTGATCGGGTCGACCGAGTTCATCATCAAGACCGTCGAGGCCGCTCCCCCGGGTTCGGCCTGGGCGATCGGCACCGAGCTCAATCTCGTCAAGCGGCTCGCGGCCGCCCACCCCGAGCAGCGGATCGCGTTCCTGGACCGGAACGTCTGCTACTGCTCGACGATGAACCGGATCGACCTGCCGCACCTGGTGTGGGCACTCGAGTCGCTGGTGGCCGGCACGGTCGTCAACCGGATCGAGGTCGACCCCGACACCACCCACTGGGCGCGGGTCGCGCTGCAGCGGATGCTCGACCTCCCGGGCCGGTCCCACCGCGACTGACCACCGGCGTACGCCGCACCCGGTCTCAGTCGGGCAGCTCGAACCAGACCACCACGCCGCCGCCCTCGTGGTCCGCGATCCCCATCCGGCCGCCGTGGGCCTCCACGATCCGGCGGCAGGTCGCGAGTCCGATGCCGCTGCCCGGCTTGGACCGGTCGAGTCGTACCAGCGGCTCGAAGGCCCGGTCGCGGTCGACCTCGGGGATCCCGGGTCCGCGGTCGGCCACCCCGATCCACCAGCCCGCCGGGAGACGCTCGGCGGACACCTCGACGGGGGCATCGTCCTCGGAGAACTTGACCGCGTTGGCCACGAGGTTCTGCATCACGGCGTGCAGCTGGAGGGTGTCGCCGCGGACGACCGGCAGCTCGCCCACCCGGACCTGTGCGGCGCTCGCCGGGGGGAGGTCCTCGACGACCTCGGCGGTCTGGGCGGCCAGGTCGACCTCGACGAGCTCGGGGTCGCCACCGCCCCGGGCGAAGCTGAGCAGCTCGCTGATCATGGCGTCCATCCGCTGCGCCCCGCGCTCCGCGCGCTCGAGGAGCCTGGAGAGGCCGAGGTCGTCGACCTCGTCGCGCGCGAGCTCGACCGACATCCGGATCGCGGCGAGCGGGTTCTTCAGGTCGTGGCTGACCTGACCGGCGAACGCACCGAGCCGCTCGTTGGCGACCAGCAGCCGCCGCGAGGTCAGCTCGAGCTCGAGCACGTCGACGACCCGGTCGGCGATCGTGGTCAGCGCCGTCGCGAGGGTGGGTCCGATCTCGTGCGCCTTCTCGTCGAACACGCAGAGCCGCCCGATCACCACCCCGTCCGGGGTGGTGAGCGCGTGCGAGGCGTAGAACCGCACCGCGCCGTGGGGGCCGGTCACGAACGGGTTGTCCCGGAACCGCGCGTCGACGCTGGCGTCGGGGACGAGCACGGTCGCCTCCTCGTGGAGCACCCGGGCGCACATGGAGTCCGCGCGGTCACAGGTCGAGGCCTCGAAGCCGTACGTCGCGACCTGGCGCTGCTCAGCGGCGGTGATGATGTTGAGGGAGGCCATCGGGACGCCGGCGCAGAGGGCGGCGAGCTCGGTCAGCGCCTCGAGGCCGCGCCGGGGCTCGGCGTCGAGGACGGCGTACTCCTCGATCGCCTGCTCGCGGACCTGGTCGTCGCTGGCGTTCACAAGCCCGGAGCATCCCACACGGCGAGCCAGCGGCCGAGGTCCTTCTCGACCGGCAGCTCGGCGGCGATCGCGTCGCGGACCTGGATCTCCAGCAGGTTGTCGCGCTGCTGCGCCCCCCGGGGCGCGAACGGGTAGAAGGTGCCCTGCTTGTAGAGGTAGACCAGACCGACCCGGTGGCCGGCGCCGTCGACGAACGGGACCAGCGAGCACAGCAGCCCGGCGCCGAAGCCCTGGGCCTCGAGGGTGGTGTTGACGGCGTGCAGGTCGGTGCACAGGCCGGCCACGTCGGTGGGGTCGCCCGCGACGGTCAGCCAGCTGAACCCGTAGGAGTCGGTCGTCACGGTCACGTCCGGCGCGTCGGCGTCGTCGTCGAGGAGCGCCACGACCTCTTCCTGCAGCTGCCGGAACGCCTCGCCGCCGGCCGCCCGGTAGCAGACCGATCCGGACCCGGTCGGCTGCAGGGCCATCGAGGTCTGCAGGGTGACGGCGGCGCTCGGCACGAGGAACAGCGAGTCGAGGTCGGCGCTCTTCTCCTGGCGCCGTCCGGTCAGCGCGTCCCAGAGCCCCATCAGGAGGTGGGCCGCCCGAGCTCGGCCTGGATCCGGGCGAGCTGCTCCAGCCGCTGCTCGAGCGAGGGGTGGGTCGAGGTGATCGTCGACAGCGAGACCCCACGCAGCGCCGGGGCGATGAAGAAGGCGTTCATCGACTTCGTCGCCCGCAGGTCGCGCTGCGGGATCGTCGACATCTCCCCGGTGATCTTCTGCAGAGCGGAGGCCAGGGCCGCCGGCTTCATGGTGAGGTAGGCGCCCGAACGGTCGGCGCACATCTCGCGGTAGCGGGACAACAACCGGGTCAGGAAGAAGCTCACCGCGTAGACGACCAGGCTCACGACGATCGCGATCAGGATCGCAGGGCCCCCGTTGCTGTCCCGGCCACGGGACAGCGCCCCGAACTGGGCACCGCGGGTGAGCATCCCGGCGACGATCCCGGCCGATGACGCCACGGTCATCACCAGCACGTCGCGGTGGGCGACGTGGGACAGCTCGTGGGCGAGCACCGCCTCGAGCTCCTCGTCGTCGAGGGTGTGCAGGATCCCCGTGGTCACGCAGACCACCGCGCGGTTGGGCGAACGCCCGGTCGCGAACGCGTTGGGCACACGCATGTCGGAGATCCCGACCCGCGGCTTGGGCATGTCGGCGAGCGCACAGAGCCGGTCGATCATGCCGTGGAGCTCCGGAGCCTCCTCGGGTGTGACCTCGCGGGCCCGCATCGCCCGCATCGCGACCTTGTCGGAGCTCCACCACTGCCAGAACGCGACGCCGATGCCGGCCAGTCCGATGAGGAGCCAGAACTCGCTGAACACGTACATCATCGCCACCACGAGCGCGACGAACAGCGCCCCCAGCAGGAACATGACGGTGGTCATCCGGACCGTCAGCCCGGTGTCCTTGACGAAGCGTGAGTGGGCCACGGGGTCAGCCGGGGATCAGGCCGTCGCCGCTGAGCAGGTCCCGGACCTCCTCCAGCGACGCGTCGGGAGGCGGCAGGATCAGGTCGGAGGCGTCGAGGGTGCCCGCCTCGTGGGGTACGGCGGCGGAGCGGACACCGGCCAGCAGCGCCGCGAGGGCGCGGCCGAACGCCTCGGTGTCGCCGGCCTCCACGGCCGACTCGACCGCGTCGTCGAGGTCGTTGAGGGTCTGCACCTTCTCGTCGGGGACGTCGAACTGCCCCTCGCCGAGGATCCGGACGATCACGTCTTGCCCTCGTCGGCGGACTTCTCGGGCTCCACCTCCAGGATCTCGCCGCCGTCCTGCCCCGACTCGATCGCCTCGGGGGCCGCGCCGGCCTTGAGCCGGGCGAGCTCGGCCTCGACGTCGGCGTCGGAGCTCATCGAGTCGAGCTCGCGGGCGATGTCGTCGCCGCCCCCGACCTGGCTGACGTCGTCGAGGGCGCCGGAGGCGATCAGCTCGTCGATGGCGCCCGCGCGCGCCTGCATCGAGGCCGTCTTGTCCTCGGCCCGCTGGATGGCCATCCCGACGTCGCCCATCTCCTCGCCGATGCCCGACATCGCCTCGTTGATCTTGGTCTGGGCCTCGGCCGCCGTGTACGTCGCCTTGATGGTCTCCTTGCGGGTGCGGAAGGACTCGACCTTCGCCTGCAGGCGCTGCTGGGCCAGGGTGAGCTTCTCCTCCTCACCCTGCAGCTGGGCGTGCTGGGCCTTGAGGTCACCGATCTGGCTGGCCAGCCCGGACTTGCGGGTGAGCGCCTCCCGGGCAAGGTCCTCGCGGCCGACGGAGATCGCCTTCTCGGCCTGGCCCTGCAGCTTCGTCGACTGCTGCTCGAGCTGGTTGACCTGCAGCTCCACCCGCTTGCGGCTGGTGGCGACGTCGGCCACCCCGCGGCGCACCTTCGCGAGGAGGTCGAGCTGCCGCTGGTAGCTGTAGTCGAGCGTCTCGCGAGGATCTTCGGCCTTGTCGAGGGCCTTGTTGGCCTTGGACCGGAAGATGAGACTGATGCGCTTCATGAGGCTCATGGCCCAACCCTAGGGCGCGTCTCCCAATCCGCATACCTGCTCCGCGGGATCTGGCAGCCCACTCGCGAGGACACCGGGCCGGAGGCGTCCCCGCGGCCCGACGCGCACGCGGGGGCACGGTCCTCACGCAGGTCCGGGTAGGGTTTCGGGGACCCACCGCATCGAGGACAGCACGAAGGCCCACCTTGTTCCGTCGTACCAAGCAGAGCGCCGAGGCGAGCACCCCCGCCGAGCCCGTCAAGGAAGGCGGCAAGGGCAGGCCCACGCCGACCCGCAGGGAGGCCGAGGCCGCCGCCAAGGCGCGGGCCAAGCCGCCCCGCAGCCGCAAGGAGCTGGCCCAGCGGCAGCGCGAGCAGCGGGCGGAGTCCAGCCGCAAGGTCCGGCAGGCCATGAAGTCCGGCGACGAGCGCTACTACATGCCGCGCGACAAGGGGCCGGTCCGCCGGTTCATCCGCGACTTCGTGGACGTCCGGTTCTCCTTCGTCGAGTTGATGATCCCGGTGATGATCCTGGTGCTGGTGCTCGGCTACTCCGGCAACCCCAACCTGATGCAGACCGGCAACACGATCCTGCTCGGGATGCTGCTGATCGTCGTGGTCGACCTGGTGTGGCTCCGGTTCCGGCTGCGTCGTGAGCTGGGCCGCCGCTTCCCCGACGAGCCGACCAAGGGGACCACCTACTACGCGATCTCGCGGGCGATGCAGATGAAGTTCATGCGGCTGCCCAAGTCACAGGTCCGGATCGGGCAGAGCCTGCCCGAGCACTACCGGTGACGGGTCCCGCCGCGGACGTCTCCTGCCGGGTCGCCTGGGCCGACGACGCGCCGGCCATCGCCCGGGTGCAGCTGGCGACCCGGCGTACCGACCTCGGAGGGCTGTTGCCGCCCGAGGTGCTCGACGTGGCGCCCGAGGAGGCGGCGGAGGCGTGGCGCGAGACGCTGACCCGCCCACCGGACGGGCGGGTGCGGGTGCTGGTCGCACTGGAACGCAACCGAGTGACCGGCTTCGCCATCACCTCCCCCGCGCTCGACCCCGACTGCGACCCGGTGGCCGACGCCGAGCTGATGGAGCTGACCGTCGATCCCGACGCACGCGGGCTGGGCCACGGGTCGCGGCTGCTGCAGGCGGGGGTCGACACGATGGTGGCCGACCGGTTCCGGCGCGCGGTGCTGTGGGCCACGGCCGACGACGACGCGCTGCGCCGATTCCTGACCGACGCCGGGTGGGCTCCGGACGGCGCCCACCGGGAGCTCGACCTCGACGGCAGCGGTACCACCACCGTGAAGCAGGTCCGGCTCCATACTTTGCTCACCGACCCTTGATTTCCAGCAGATCCGGAGGACCATGGAGGTCCGGTCGCACCCGCCGGACCGGAGGGGGGAGACCTCGCATGGGTCCACTACCGCAGCTGCACAGGGTTCTCGTGGCCGCTCTGCTCCTCATGTTGTTCCTCGCCGGCGGCATCTGGCTCGCCGGCCTCTTCGACCTCCCGCTCGGTGGCATCGGGGTGGGCCTCGGCGCCGGGCTGATGGTCGTCTGGCTCGCGACCCACGACTTCCGCCGGCCGCGCGAGCGTCCGATCCGCATCTCGCGACGCCGCTGAGACCTCGTCCCGCCCGGCGCTAGGGTCGCGGGGTGCCCGATGCTGCGACCCCGCCCGAGGACCGGGGCGCGGTGGTCCGCGACAGCATCGGCGTGGGAGTCGCCACCGGGCTCTACGGCACCTCGTTCGGGGCCGTCGCGGTCGCCTCCGGACTGAGCGTGGCGCAGACCTGCGTGCTGTCGCTGCTGATGTTCACCGGAGCCAGCCAGTTCTCCATGGTCGGCGTGTTCGCTGCCGGCGGCTCCCCCGCAGCGGCGTCGGCCACCGCCCTGCTGCTCGGCTCCCGGAACACGCTCTACGGCCTGCGCGTGGCGCCGCTGCTGGGGTGGAACGGCGTACGCCGCGTCGGCGCGGCGCACCTGCTGATCGACGAGTCGACCGCGATGTCGATCACCCGGCCCACCCCCGAGCTCGCGAGGGTCGGGTTCCTGGCGACGGGCCTCTCGATCTTCGTCCTCTGGAACGCCTTCACCCTCGTCGGCGCGGTCGCGGGCGAGGCGTTGGGCGACCCACGCGCCTACGGGCTGGACGCCGCGGTCGGTGCCGCGTTCCTGGCGCTGCTCTGGCCTCGGCTGGCCGACCGTCGCAACCAGCTGGTCGCACTGCTCGCGGTGGTCGTGGCCCTCGGGCTGGTGCCCGTCACCGCCGCCGGGGTCCCCGTCCTCGCGGCCGGCGGAGTCGCCCTCCTGGTCGGCGTCCTGTCGCGCCGCCCGGACCCCACCGAGTTCCCCGAAGCACCCCGATGATCTGGGCGGCGATCATCGGCGCAGGGATCGGCTGCTACCTGCTCAAGCTGGCCGGGTTCTCGATCCCCTCCTGGGTGCTCGACCACCCCGTGGTCGAGCGCGTGGCCGACCTGATCCCGGTCGCGCTGCTGGCTGCCCTGGTCGCGGTGCAGGTCCTGGCCACCGACGGCGCCCTCGTCGTCGACGCCCGGCTGGTCGGCCTGGCCGCCGCGGTCGTGCTCCTGCTGCTCCGGGCCCCGTTCCTGGTCGTGGTGTTCGGCGCGGCCCTCGTCGCAGCGCTCGTGCGACTGGTCTGAGCGGGTCTCAGTCGAGGCCCAGGAAGTCGTCCAGCCCCACGGTCAGGCCCGGCCGGCCCGCGATCTGCCGGAGCGCGGTGAGCACGCCCGGGGTGAACGACGCCCGGTCGGTCGAGTCGTGCCGGATCGTCAGCGTCTCCCCCAGCCCGCCGAGCACGACCTCCTGATGGGCGACCAGTCCGCGGGACCGCACGGCGTGGACGTGGATCCCGTCGACGTCGGCACCCCGGGCACCGTCGAGGCTCGTGGAGGTGGCGTCGGGGACCGGGCCGACGCCGGCCTCGCGGCGGGCCGCCGCGACCAGCTCCGCCGTACGACGGGCCGTGCCGGAGGGCGCGTCCGCCTTGTCCGGGTGGTGCAGCTCGACGATCTCGACGGACTCGAAGTGGCGCGCCGCCCGGGCCGCGAACCGCATCATCAGCACCGCCCCGATCGAGAAGTTCGGTGCGACCAGCACGCCGGTCGCGGGCGAGTCGGCCAGCCAGCCGCGCAGGGTCTCCAGCCGCTCCTCGTCGAAGCCGGTGGTGCCGACGACCGCGTGGATGCCGTGCCCGATGCACCACCGGAGGTTGTCCATGACGGCGTCGGGGTGGGTGAAGTCGACGACCGCCTCGGCGCCGTGCTCCTCCAGGACCTCGATCGGGTCGTGCTGGTCCACGCGGGCGACCAGCTCGGTGTCGGGCGCCTCCTCGACCGCGTGGCAGACGGCGGATCCGACCTTCCCCTGCGCCCCGAGGACGCCCACCCTGATCGTGTCGCTCACGGGCCCAACCTAGCGAGCCGACCGGCGCCGGTGGGTCACCGCTGACTCGTGCGGCCGGCTAGTGGCAGGCTGTGCCCATGGCGATGCAGCAGATCCCGCCGCGGATCCGGTGGGCAGTCGACCTGATGGACGTCCGGCCGGACGACAACATCCTCGAGATCGGGTGCGGCCCCGGCGCCGGCGCCGAGCTGATCTGCGAGCGTCTCCAGACCGGCAAGCTGTTCGCCATCGACCGCTCCGAGTCCGGCGTCGACCGCACCAAGCGGCGCTGCGCGAAGCACGTCGAGGCGGGCCGGCTCACGGTCCGGCAGATCGACCTGGCCACCCTGCGGGTGCCGGTCAAGCGGCTCACCAAGGTGTTCGCCTTCAACGTCAACCTGTTCTGGGTGCGCGAGTGTGCCGACGAGGTGGCACTGCTCCACGACCGGGTGCTCCCCGGTGGCGCGGTGCACCTGTTCTACGAGGCCAAGATGCCCGAGCTGGTGCCCAACATCGTCAGCAAGGCGTCGGCCGCGCTCTCCAGCGCCGGCTTCCGGGTCTCCGTGGTCGACCAGAAGGCCCCACCCGTCGTCGGGATCATCGGGCGCAGGTGAGCTGCTACCTGGGCCTCGCTCGCGAGGGCCAGTGAAGCTGCTCGCCAAGCGTGCTGGTTGAGCAGCGAGCGCGACCGAGCCTGCGAGCTCGCTGTGGGCTCAACCTTGAGTGCAACGCCTTGACATGATCGAGGTGTTGCAGATGGCTCGTCCTCCGTGGCCGTGTGAG
>NZ_JBNYXG010000008.1:0-180771 GCF_050880345.1 Nocardioides sp. GXQ0305 | reverse complement strand
CGACTTGCATGTGTTAAGCACGCCGCCAGCGTTCGTCCTGAGCCAGGATCAAACTCTCCGTAGAAAACCTACAAAAAGAACAAACCTGACAACAAACCCTGACAAAAAGCCAGAATCATCATCAAAACCCAAACAACAACCAACCCAAACAGAGTCAGCCATTGACAGGGCACACAAATCAATTCATCGACTAAATGACACACTGTTGAGTTCTCAAACATCAGACACACGCCGCGCTCCGGCCCTCGGCCATTGCTACGGCGGCTGGTGAAACCTAGCGGGATGAATTCGCCTCGTGCAAATCGGAGCTCATTCCTCCCCACCCCGCACATCCCGGTGGCCGGGTCCCGGTGATCGGCGCCGAGGCGCGCGACCGTGGTTCCCGATCGATGAGGGTGAGAGGTGGTCACCCAGGACGGTCGACCCCCGGTCCGAGGACCTGGCGGGCGCCGCTCCCGTGGCGACCCGGAGAACATTAGGGGACCGAGCGGGCCGGTCCAAAATCGGATGCCTGTGTCCTGTGCCACATCAGCGTTTCCGCAGGTCAGCGGCCCTGTAAACGCCCCGGGCCAGCGATCCCGGGCGTGTCGCTCACGCGCGCGCAGCCGGCGATCCGCATCCCCTCGACGAGCTCGGCGGTCAGCCGGTCGAGGGTGGCCGCCACCTCGTCGGCTCCCCCCGCCGCCAGCGCGTGGACGGCGAGCCTGCCCACGAACGCGGCGTCGGCCCCCAGGGACAGGGCCGCGAGCACGTCGAGCCCGCTGGAGACACCCCCGTCGACGTACACCTGCACCTGCTCACCCACGGCCGCAGCCACGTCCGGCAGCGCGTCACGGGTCGCGACCGTGCGGTCGAGCTGGCGACCCCCGTGGTTGGAGACCCAGACCGCATCGGCGCCCGCGCCGACGCAGCGCCGCGCGTCGTCCGCCCGCAGCACACCCTTGACCACGACGGGGACGCCGGACACCTCGCGCAGCCAGCCGATGTCCCGGGGGCCGAGGTCCGTGGCCCACCGGGTCTCCCCCGGCGCGGCGAAGTTGGTCCGGAACCAGCTCAGGTCGACGCCCTCCCAGTCCTGCTCCCGGGGGCGGTACTTGGTCCCGGCGACGGGGGTGTCCGCCGTCAGCACCACCGCCGAGGCCCCGGCCGCCACCGCGGCCTCGAGGACCGGGCCCAGGGAGTCCCGGTCGGGGGGGACGTAGGCCTGGAGCCACCAGGGGCCACCGAGCCGGAGCGCGGCGAAGGGGTGCCCCGCGTTGGAGGAGACCACGTGCAGCGCTCCGGCAGCGGCGGCGCCGCGGGCCATCGCGACCTCGCCCTCGGGATGGGCCGCCCGCAGCAGCGCCGTGGGAGCGATCCCGACCGGTGTGGCGAGGCGGTGCCCGAGCACGTCGGTGGCGGGGTCGACGTGTGAGACGTCCTGCAGCACGCGCGGGAGGAACCGCACGTCTCGCCAGGCCGCGCCGGCCTCGGCGGCGGTCACCCCCTCGCGGGCGCCGGACGAGACGTACTGCCACATCGCTGCCGGCATGGCGGCCCGGGCGCGTTCGGCCAGGTCCGCTTGCCAGGTCACCGCCGCACCCTCACCGGCCGACGACCTCGACGCCCGCGAAGTTCTTCTTGCCGCGCCGCAGCACCAGCCACGAGCCGGCCACCAGATCGTCCTGGGTCGGGACCATCTCGGGGTCGTCGACCCGGTCGTTGTTGAGGTAGGCGCCGCCCTCGCCCACGGTCCGGCGCGCCTCCCCCTTGCTCTTCGCCAGCCCGGTCTCGACCAGGAGGTCGACGACCGTGGGCAGCTCGCCCGAGACGGTGACCGACCCGGCCTCGCGCAGCGCCGCTCCGAGCGTCGCGCCGCGAAGCCCGTGGAGGTCGCCCCCACCGAACAGGGCCGCGGCCGCCGCCTTGGCCTGGGCCGTCTCGTCCTCGCCGTGCACCAGCGCGGTCACCTCGTCGGCCAGCGCCTTCTGGCCTGCCCTGAGCCAGGGCTTCTCCCGGGTCTGCTCCTCCAGGGACTCGATCTCCTCCCGGGAGAGGAACGTGAAGACCCGCAGCAGCTCACCGACCTTCTGGTCCTCGGCGTTCAGCCAGAACTGGTGGAACCCGTACGGCGAGAGCATCTCGGGGTCCAGCCAGAGTGCTCCGCCCTCGGTCTTGCCGTACTTCGTGCCGTCGGAACGGGTCAGCAGGGGCGTGGCGAAGGCGTGGGCGTGACCGCCCGCGGCACGGCGGATGAGCTCCACGCCCGCCGTGAGGTTGCCCCACTGGTCCGAGCCACCGAACTGCAGCGTCACGCCATGGTCCTGGTAGAGGTTCAGGAAGTCCCAGGACTGCAGCAGCACGTAGCTGAACTCCGTGTAGCTGATGCCCTGCTCGAGCCGCCGGCTCACCACGTCGCGCGCCAGCATCCGATTGACGGGGAAGTGCTTGCCGACGTCCCGCAGGAAGTCGATGGTCGAGAGGCTGGCGGTCCAGGCGTAGTTGTTGACCATGGTCGCGCCGTTGGGGCCGTCGAACACCAGGAACGGCTCGATCTGGGCCCGCACCCGGTCGACCCAGTCCTTGACCACGTCGAGCGAGTTGAGAGTGCGCTCGCCGCTGTCCCTCGGGTCGCCGATCATGCCGGTGGCGCCGCCCACCAGCGCGTAGGGCCGGTGGCCGGCCAGCTGCAGTCGGCGGGCGGTGAGGACCTGGACGAGGTGGCCCATGTGGAGGCTCGGCGCGGTCGGGTCGAAGCCCACGTAGAAGCCCACGCTCCGCTCGCTCAGCGCGTCGCGCAGGGCGTCGAGGTCCGTCGAGTGCGCGACCAGGCCGCGCCACTCGAGGTCGTCGAGGAGTGTGGGATCGATGGACAACGTCGTGCCTCCCGGGGTCGGTTCTCTGGGTGACAGCCTGCCGCATGCCCAGCGGTCGTGCACCCGGGATCGGCCGCGCCGCTTCACCCGGACGGGTGTCTCGGTGGGTGGATAGCATGCCCGGGTGATCGCAGGCAGGTACCAGCTCGACCGCGAGATCGGCCGGGGCGGCATGGGGGCTGTGTGGCTGGCCCGCGACACGACGCTCGGGCGCGAGGTGGCCATCAAGCGGCTCGGTCTCATGCCGGGTGTCTCCGGCCCCGACCTCGACCGCGCCGCACGGGAAGCACGGCTGGCCGCGCGCCTCAACCACCCGCACGTCGTCCACGTCTTCGACCTCGTGAACGAGGACGAGGGCCAGTGGCTGGTCATGGAGTACGTCGAGGGGCGGACCCTGGCCGCCATGGTCCGCGTCGACGGACCGCTCTCGCTGCAGCGGGCCTCCGCACTGCTGGGCCAGGCGGCCGACGCACTCGCCGCTGCGCACGCCGCCGGGATCGTCCACCGGGACGTGAAGCCGTCCAACATCCTGGTCGGCCACGACGACGAGGTGAAGCTCTCCGACTTCGGCATCGCCCGCGCGGAGGCGGACGCGTCGCTCACCCAGACCGGGCTGGTCACCGGGTCGCCGGCGTACCTCTCGCCGGAGGTGGCCAGCGGCCACACGGCGACCAGCGCGAGTGACGTGTGGTCGCTGGGGGCCACCCTCTACCACGCCCTGTCCGGCCGGCCGCCGTACGAGGTCGGCGAGAACCTGATGGGGGCTCTGTTCCGCATCGTCCACGAGGACCCGCCGCGGTTGGCGGACGCGGGGTGGCTGGCGCCGCTGCTCGAGGCCACCATGACCAAGCAGCCCGATGCACGCTGGTCGATGGCCGAGGTCCGGGACTACCTGCACTCGGGTGGTCGCGGAGGTGCCGCGGCCACGAGCTCCGGGGCCACCCAGGTGATGACGGCCGCTCCCGCCGCCGAGGCGTCACCACCTGCGCCCGCGGCCGAGACGCCACCTCCTGCCCAGCCCCCGCCCCCCGCCGCCGGGTCGGACTCACGTCGACGGCGCCGCTGGCTGCCGCTCGTCCTCGCCGCCGCCGTCCTGCTCGTGCTGGGCGCCCTCGCGTGGACCCTGCTGCGCGGGGACGACGGCAGCTCCCCCACCATCGACCGTCCCGATGCGAGCGAGAAGGCGGGTGGCGGCGCGTCCGACAGCTCGTCGCCGGCGCCCGAGGGCCCCACCGCCCGCGGCATGGAGCGCTTCATCGACAACTACCTCGCGACGGCGCCCAGCTCCCCCGAGACCACGTTCGAGATGCTGACTCCTGCCTTCCAGAGGGCCAGTGGCGGCCTCGAGGGGTACTCCGGCTACTGGTCGACGATCGCCACGGCAGAGCCGGTCGAGGTGAGCGCCGACCCGGACAGCCTCGTCGTCGAGTACACCGTGGCCTACACGCGTCAGGACGGCAGCGAGGCCACCGACGACGTGGTTCTCCAGCTGCAGTTCGAGGACGGGCAATACCTGATCGCAGACGAGACCTGAGCCGGTTAGCCTGCCTCGCGTGCGTTCTTCTCTCGGCCGCAGCGTGCTGGTGGCGCTCGGCGTCACGGTCCTCGCAGTGATCCTCCTGTACGTCGCCTCGACGTGGGGCTACGCGGCGTGGAGCCAGTCGCGCGCACCCCAGGAGTCCGGCATCGCTGCGATGCCCACGACCGTCGAGAACGCACCCCCGAGCGTCGGCACGACGGGTCAGTACGGACCGCTCGGCACCGTCTCGATGGTGTTCGCAGGCACCCGGGTCGAGGACGGCCTGGTGGGCGAGGTCGAGCAGCCCTGGCTGGCCATCGCCGCGCGGACCGGCGAGTACCGCGCGCTCACCGCTCCCGACCTGCCCAGCCCCCAGCCGGGGGCGGTGGCGATCGATCGCGACGGTGACCGGCTCGCCTGGGCCACCGGCGACGGAGTGGTGGTCTACGACACCGGGACCGGCGACGCGCGCCGGGTCCCGCTCGACGGGGCGTCACGGGTGGGGAAGTTCTCGCCGGACGGCTCGATGCTGAGCGTCCACGCGGGCGGGTTGTCGCTGCTCGACCTCGACAGCGGGCAGGTGGTCGCAGAGGCCCCCGACACCGACCCGGAGGTCGTGCGCCACGCGGCGTGGCGCGCCGACTCCAGCGCGGTCGACCACGTCGCGGGCGCCGACCTGGTCACGCTGCCCGCGGACGGCTCGGACCCGACGACCCAGCCCTCCCCCTTCGACGAGGGCGTGCCGATGGCGTGGGCGCCTGACGGCGGACAGCTGGCCGCGCTGCAGGAGGACGACGACGGGGTCCTCAGCCTGGTGACCGCACCGGCGGACCCCGACGGCGGGCTCGGGGAGGCGCGGACGGTGGACACCTCCGGCGTGTCCCTGGACGGCCTGCTGGGCTTCAGCGGCGACGACACGGTGGCCGTCACTGCCTACCTCCTCGAGTCGGGCAGCATCGAGCGGGTCCTCGACATCGAGCTCGACGGCGGCTCACCGGTCGACGTCTCGGCCCTGCCGTCGCCCGGCGAGAACTGGCGGAGCAGCGCGACCCTCGCCGTCTCCGACCAGGCGCTCCTGTCGGGCAGCACCGACTTCGGGAACAAGGTCTGGCCCTGGAGCTACCGGGCACGGCTGGCCGCGTGCGCGCTGCTCGGCCTGTTCTTCCTGGGGCTCTGGGCCACCCGTCGCCGGCGCACCCGGCGGCGCCGGCAACGTACCTGAACGAGCGCCCGGCTCGGAAGGGTGAAGCGCCCGACGTCGTCTCCCTGCCAGACTGCCCGCTCCGGCCACGGTGGCCGGGAAAGGAAGTGAAGGAGCTCCATGAACACTCGCACCATCGCCATCGCGGCTCTCGTCATCGCCGTTATCGTGCTGCTCATCTTCCTGCTCTGACGGCCGGAGCCACACGGGAAGGAGACCCTCCATGGGACGTCTGCTGACCATCATCGTCGTCGTCTGGCTGCTGATCGGCGCCCTGGCCGCGTGGCAGCGGGGCTACTTCGGCGACGACGAGGACGTGAGCTGCAAGGAGTTCAGCGACACCGCGCTGACGATCGTCGCCGGACCGCTCAACTACGTCGGGGTCAACCCGAAGGTGAAGTGCCGGACGCCGCAGCCCTCGTCCTGAGCCGCCGGGGCGCGGGTCGAGCACGCTGGCCCGCGCCCGCCGGTGGGTCGGCGCGCCGCTAGGTTCGACGCATGGACCTGTACGACGTGATGCGCACCACCGCGGCGGTGCGCGACTTCACCGACGACCCGTTGCCGGACGAGGTCCTGCACACGATCCTCGACAACGCCCGCTTCGCCCCGAGCGGGGGCAACCGCCAGGGCACGCGGATCGTGGTCGTCCGGGATCCCGCGACCCGGGCCCGGTTGGCCGAGATCACCGCGCCGGGGGCCCGGCGCTACCACGCGCAGCGGGCTGCGGGCGAGACCCCGTGGAGCGGGTACTCGCCGAGCGCGGTCACCGAGGCCGAGGTGGCCGCGACCGCCGTGCCCGCGTCCGTGACCGAGCCGCTGCAGCGCGCCGCCGTCGTCCTGGTCGTCTGCGTGGACCTCCGGGCCGTGGCAGCGCTCGACAAGGAGCTGGACCGGGTCGGCATCGTGGGCGGCGCCTCGGTCTACCCGCTGGTGTGGAACATCCTGCTGGCGGCTCGCAACGAGGGGTTCGGGGGGACCATCACGACGATGGCGGTCGCCGAGGAGCCGGCGCTCAAGGAGCTGCTGGGCATCCCCGACCCGTACGCCGTGGCGGCCGTCGTACCCCTGGGCAAGCCGGTCAAGCAGCTGTCGCGGCTGACCAGGGTGGCGGTGGGCGAGCTGGCCTGCCGTGAGCACTGGGGCGGGGAGCCGCTCCGGGTGTAGCCTCCGGTTGAATCCACAACGACGACTCGTCGGGTCGGCGTCGTCGCGCCGCTCCGTCGCAGCCCTGGACCGGGATCGGGTCCGGCACGTGTGCACTCACCTCTCACGAGGAGGTCGGTCATGGAGACCTGGAACGCCATGACCCCGGACGGCAAGGACACGGTCCTGCGGGTCGTGCGACAGGAAGCAGAGCAGTTCTTCGACCTCGTCGACCGCGACGAGGCCTGGGAGGCGCCCACCGGCGCCGGGCACTGGCAGGTGCGCGACGTCGTCGGTCACCTGGTGGACACCACCGAGGCCTACTTCGTCTCGTTCGACGCCGCCCGCAACCACCGGGAGGTCGAACCGGCGTACGGTCTGCCGGGCATGGCCGCCCGGTGCGACGACATGGCGCTGGCCTTCCGGTCGGTGACCCGATCCGAGCTGGTCGAGCGGGCACGCGCCGACTTCGACACGATGATGACGACGTTCGAGGCGCTGACCGACGCGGACTGGACCGACCTGCTGGTCCCGCACTTCTACATGGGACCGCTTCCCGCGTTCTTCTACCCGGCCTTCCAGCTGATGGACTACGGCGTCCACTCCTGGGACGTCCGGCAGGGCACCGGCCGCGCGCACGGCCTGTCGGGTGAGGCCGCGGACCTGCTCGTGCCCTTCATGTACGTGCTGTGGCAGTACACGACCAACCCGGTCGGGCCGGACGACGCCTGCGAGATCGGCGTCCGCCTCACCTCCGGCCCGCACGAGGGAACCACGCGGGTCTCGCTGACCGAGGAGGGGTTCTCGTACGCCGCCGGCGAGGCCGATGACCTGACCGTCCTCGAGTTCGACCCGGGGAGCTTCGTGCTGACCGCGTTCGGGCGAAGCAATGCAGGCACGATCAGGGGTGACCGCGCGGTCGCCGACCGCTTCTTGAACATCTTCTTCAGGATCTGAGGTGCCCATGACCGACATCGACCTCACCGCCATCGACTCCGAGCGGGAGCGGCTCCGCGAGGCCTACCTCCTGCCGACCGGTCGACGGCCGGCGTCCTCGGCCCGCGGACTCCACCACTTCGCCGTCATCGCGCGTGACGTCGAGGAGACCATCAGGTTCTACCAGGAGCTGCTGGAGTTCCCGCTCACGGAGATCTTCGAGAACCGCGACTACCAGGGCTCCAACCACTTCTTCTTCGACATCGGGCACGGAAACCTGCTGGCCTTCTTCGACTTCCCGGGCCTCGACGTCGGCGAGTACGCCGAGGTCATGGGCGGACTGCACCACATCGCGATCTCGGTGGAGCCGGCGCAGTGGGAGCGGCTGGTCGACAAGCTCGACGCGGCCGGCGTCGAGTACCTGCGCGAGAGCGGCACCTCGGTCTACTTCCGGGACCCCAACGGTGCCCGGCTGGAGCTGATCGCCGACCCGCTCGGGGAGATGTACGGCACCAAGGTGCAGTAACCAGACGTGGGGGCGTGAGCAGCACACGACAGAGGGGGTATTCATGGCACGCGCACACCGTCTCGGGATCATCGCCCTGTTCGCCGCAGCCGGACTGGCGGTGACGGGCGTCCAGCCCGCCACCGCCGGCGGAGGGGGTGGCTCCCCGGGGGAACCCCGGGTGATCGCGACGGGGCTGGACAACCCACGGGGCCTGGCCTTCGACCGCAGGGGCTCGTTGTACGTCGCCGAGTCGGGCACCGGCGGCGCGGGCCCGTGCTTCCCGGGTCCCGAGGGACCCACCGTGTGCTTCGGCGAGTCCGGCGGGGTCACCAAGATCGGCAGGCACGGCCAGCGCCGCGTCGTCGACGGGCTCGGGTCGATCGCCAACGAGGGCACCGGCGAGTTCGCGATCGGTCCGTCCGACGTGGCCTTCGCGGGCCGAAAGATGTTCGTCACCGAGGGGCTCGGGCTCGACCTCGACTTCAGCAACACCGTCCCCGAGCTGGCCGACATGGGTCAGCTGCTGGCGGTGTCCGGGAAGCACGGTGTGGTGACCGTCGCCGACCTGGCGGCGTTCGAGGACGCGAACAACCCCACCGGTGACGAGGAGAACGTCAACCCGAACTCGATGATCCGCGGCAAGAAGGGGATGGTCGTCGCTGACGCCGGCGCCAACGACCTGCTGCTGGTGAAGAAGAACGGCCGGGTCAAGGTGCTGGCGATCTTCCCGAACCGCACCGTGGGGGACGCCACCTTCGACGAGGTCCCGACGTCGGTGCAGCGTGGGCCCGACGGAGCATGGTACGTCGGCCAGCTGACCGGCTTCCCGTTCCTGCCGGGCGTCGCCAACGTCTACCGGGTGTCGGCGTCCGGGGACGTCACGGTGGCCGCGACCGGGTTCACCAACATCATCGACATCGCGTTCGACAAGCACGGCCGGTTGTACGTGCTGGAGATCTTCGCGAACGGCCTGCTCTCGGGCGACCCGACCGGTGCGCTGATCAGGGTCGACGACGACGGCAGCCAGACCGAGATCATGTCCGAGGGTCTGATCACGCCGGGCGGCCTGACGATCCGCGGCCACGCGGCGTACGTGAGCAACTGCGGCACGTGCGCGGGCGCGGGTGAGGTGCTGAGGATCCCGCTCGGCTGAGCTCTGCTCGGCCCCGCGTCCGGCTCCCGGCCGGGCGCGTGGCCGAGGGAGTCTGCTGGTGGGACGGGTGGGGCGGGTGGGGCTCGAACCCACGACCCAAGGATTATGAGTCCTCTGCTCTGACCGGCTGAGCTACCGCCCCGTTGCGAGGGCACCCTACCGACGCGCCCTCAGCCCCGATCGACCTGCGGGCCGAACCGCCGAGTCGGTGACCCGTCACCTCTGCAGCTTCGGAACCGACCGAGCCGTCACTCCCGCACGCACCGTCCTGCACGAGTGACAGCTCGGGGCCTTCTGAACCTGCACGAGTGACGGGTCACGCTGCCAGGGGTCGACCCGGTTTCGGCGTCAGGTGGGCGGGGTGAAGCGGCCGTCGATGGCGGTCCACCCACCGTCGACGGCCAGCTGGGCGCCGGTGACGTACGACGACGCGTCGGAGGCGAGGTAGACCACCGCGCCGGCGAGCTCGTCGGGACGCGACCAGCGGCCGAGCGCGCTCTTGTCGGCGTACGCCTGGGCCCACGCCGGCACGTCCTTGATCTGGGCGGTGAGCGGGGTGTCGACGATCCCGGGTGCGACCGCGTTGAGCCGCACCCCCGCGGGGCCGAGCTCCGCGGCGGCCGTGCGGAGCAGCTGCACCAGCCCCGCCTTGGTCGCCGCGTAGACGCCCTGACCGGGCTCCACCGCCACGGCCCGGATCGAGCTGAAGCCGATGATGCTGCCACGGCCGCGCTCGGCCATCCCGGCGCCGAAGGCCCGCACCAGGTCGAACGCCGCCCGCAGGTTGAGCGACACCACGCGGTCGAACTCCTCGGCTGAGTAGTCGAGGACCCGCTTGCGCACGTTGGTCGCGGCCGTGAACACCAGCACGTCGACCGCGCCCAGCTCGGTCGCGGCGCGGTCGACCGCGGCGGCGTCGAGCACGTCGAGCGCGTACGCCGACAGCGACCCGCCGTGGGCGGCGGTCTGCTCGGCGGCCTCGAGGTCACGATCGGCGCACACCACCTCGGCGCCGTGGGCGGCCAGCGCGAGCGCGCTCTCCCGGCCGATGCCGCTGCCGGCGCCGACGACCACCGCACGGCGACCGTCGAGCCGGAACAGGTCGGCGTAGGCGGCGACCCTGTCGTCGGTCGTGGTCATCAGCCCCTCCTCGTCGTCGGCCGGATCACGGCCATCCGGGTCACCGTGAGCTCCTCGACGGCGAAGCGCGGACCCTCGCGCCCGGCGCCGGAGTCCTTGACGCCGCCGTAGGGCATCACGTCGGAACGGAAGCCGGGCACCTCGTTGACCACCACTCCCCCGACCTCGAGCCGGTCGATCGCCTCGAACGCCGCTTCGAGCGACGCGGTGAACACGCTCGCGTGGAGCCCGTAGCGCGAGGCGTTGACCACGTCGTACGCAGTGGCGAGGTCGGGCACCGACCGCACCGCGACCACCGGGGCGAACACCTCCTCGTCCCAGGCGGGGAGGCCGTCGGGCACGTCGAGCAGCACGGTCGGTGCCACCACGGCACCGTCGACCTCGCCGCCCGCGACCACCTCGGCCCCGGCGGCGACCGCCGCCGCCAGCCACTCCTGGACGCGATCGGCGGACCGCCGGTCGATGAGTGCGGAGACCCGGGTCCGCTCGTCGCGGGGGTCGCCGACGACGACGTCCGCCATCCGTGCGGCGAGCCGGTCGAGGAAGGCGTCGCGGACCGGGTCGACGACCACCACCCGCTGCACGCTGATGCAGGCCTGGCCGGACGCGTAGTAGCCACCGCGCACCACGGCGTCGGCGGCGGCGTCGAGGTCGGCGTCGGCCGCCACCACGAGGGCGGCGTTGGAGCCCAGCTCGAGCAGCACCTTGGTCGGCGCCGCGTCGCGGGCGATCCGGTGGCCGACGGCGGCGGAGCCGGTGAACGACACGGCGCCCAGCCGCGGGTCGGTGGTGAGCGCCGCTCCGACCTCGGGACCCCCCGTCACCAGCTGCACCGCCGTCCGCGGTCCGCCGGCCTCGGCGAGCGCCTCCCGGACGAGGTGCACGAGCCACAGGGTCGCGACGGGCGTCTGTGGCGCCGGCTTGGCGACGACGGGACAGCCGGCGGCGAGCGCCGGGGCGATCTTGTGGGTGGCGAGCAGCAACGGGTAGTTGAACCCCGCGATGCCGACCACGACCCCGATCGGCTTGCGCACCCAGAAGCCCTGCAGCCCGTCGCCGCTCGGCAGCAGGTCGAGCGGCACCGTCTCCCCGTGCAGCCGCGCGACCTCCTCAGCGGCGGTCTGCAGCGTCAGCAGGGTCCGGTCGACCTCGACCCGGCAGTCGACCAGCGGCTTGCCGGTCTCGAGGACCAGCAGCTCCTCGAACGCCGTACGCCGCGCGGCGACCGCGTCGTGGGTGGCGAGCAGGGCCTGTCGGCGGACCCGTGACGGGAGCCGGCCCACCTGCTCCCGGACCGCGACCGCCTCGTCGACCGCACGCCGCGCGAGGTCGGCGTCGCCGACCGGTGCGGTCGCCACCACCGCGCCGTCGTGGGGGAACCGCACCTCGGCGGTGTCGGGTGCGGGCTCCCACCGGTCGCCGACCGGGAGCCCCTCGGGGAAGTGCTGGGTGTGCACGGAGCGCGTCATCCCTCCTCCTGCCCGTCCGGCAGGGTGTCGTGCCGACCGGCGAGGTCGGCGGCGGTGACCCCCGCGAGCGCCTTGTCCAGCGTGGGGACCGCGTTGATCAGGGTCTGCGTGTAGGGGTGCTGCGGGTCCTCGTAGAGCTGCTCGGTGGGCCCGGACTCCACGATCCGGCCGTCGTGCACGACGGCGACCCGGTCGCACACGTGGCGCACGACCGACAGGTCGTGGGAGACGAACACGAGGGTGAGGTCGAGCTCCTCGACCAGCTCGCTGATCAGGTTCAGCACCTGGGCGCGGACCGAGACGTCGAGCGCGCTGACCGGCTCGTCCGCCACGATCACGCGGGGTCGGGGGGCGAGCGCCCGGGCGATCGAGATCCGCTGGCGCTGGCCGCCCGAGAACTGGTGCGGGAACCGGTCGGCGGCATCCCGGGTCAACCCCACCGCCTCGAGCAGCTCGACGACCCGCGCCTCGTGGTCGGCGTGCCCCTGCGCGACCAGCGGCTCGGCCACGATGTCGCGCACCCGCATCCGCGGGTCGAGCGAGCCCATCGGGTCCTGGAACACGACCTGGAGGTGCTCGCGGAGGAAGCCGAGGCGCCGGTCCGGGAGGTCGGTGATGTCGTGGCCGTCGACCATCACCGTCCCCGACGTGGCCCGGTCGAGGCCCGCGACGATACGCAGCAGCGTCGACTTGCCGCAGCCGGACTCCCCGACGATCCCGAAGTGCTCGCCGTGGGCCACGTCGAAGCCGACGCCCCGCAGCGCGTGCACCACGGGTGCCGGTCGGCGCAGCGAGGTGCGCGGTCGCCGGTAGTCGCGGACCAGGCCGCGCACGCTGATCGCGGCGGCCGGGTCGGCGGCGCCGTACGTCGGCTCAGGCACGGGCCAGCTCCTCGTCGTCGGTGACCGGGTGGACGCACGCGTGGCCGGCGTCCGGGCCGGTGCCGGCCCAGGGCGGCAGCTCCGCGCAGGCGGCGTCCGCGTGGCCGCAGCGGCTGCGGAAGACGCAGCCGCTCGGGAACTCACCGGCAGGCGGCACCGTCCCGGGGATGGTCACCAGCCGGCCCCGCTCGTCGACCGCGGTGAGGTCGGAGGCGCCCACGAGTCCCTGGGTGTAGCGGTGCCGCGGACGGGTGAGCACCTGGTCCACCGGCCCGGCCTCGACGATCCGGCCGCCGTACATCACCAGGACGCGTTCGCACGCGGTCGCGACGACCGCGAGGTCGTGGGTGATGAACAGCATCGCCGACCGGCGCTCCTCCACACCGCGCACGATCAGGTCCAGGACCCGCGCCTGGACCGTGACGTCGAGCGCCGTGGTGGGCTCGTCGCAGATCAGCAGGGCCGGGTCGTTGGCGAGCGCCAGGGCGAGCACGATCCGCTGCCGCTGGCCGCCGGAGAACTGGTGGGGGTAGGCCCTCGCGGCGTCGGCCGGGTCGGGCAGGCCCACCTGGTCGAGCAGCCCGACGGCCGCGGCGTGCGCCGAGCGGCGGTCGGGCCGGGTGCCGTGCACCAGCAGCACCTCGGCGACCTGGCGGCCGACCCGCATCGTCGGGTTGAGCGCGGTCATCGGCTCCTGGAACACCATCGCGACCTCCCGGCCGCGGACGCCGGACAGGGTCCGTTCGTCGGCACCGACCAGGTCGGCCCCGACCCCCGCCACCCGCACCGAGCCGCGCGCCCGGAGGCCCTCGGGGAGCAGGCCCATCATGGCCAGCGCCGTGAGGGACTTCCCGGAGCCGGACTCGCCGATCAGGCCGACCCGCTCCCCCGCCCGGATCTCGAAGCCCACGTCGTCGACCAGCCGGTGGTGGCCGGTCTCGACCCCGAGGCCCTCGACGGTCACGACGCCGTTCACCGGCGGTCCTCGAGCTTGGGGTCGAAGCGGTCCCGCAGCCCGTCGCCGAGCAGGTTGAAGCCGAGCACGGCGAGGGCGATCGCGGCACCCGGGAAGACCGCGAGCCGGGGCGCCGAGAACAGCAGCTCCTGGCTCTCCTGCAGCATCCGGCCCCACGACGGCGTGGGCGGCGGCGTGCCGTACCCGAGGAACGACAGCGCCGCCTCCGCCAGCACCGCGATCGCGAAGCCGACCGAGGCCTGCACGATGACCAGGCTGCTGACGTTGGGCAGGACGTGCCGCACGCCGATCGCGAACGGCGTCCGGCCGGCCGCGCGGGCCGCCATCGCGTACTCGGTCCGGAGCACCTGGAGGGTGCCGCTGCGCACCAGCCGGGCGAAGCTCGGGATGGTGGCGATCCCGATCGCCACCATGGCGACCAGGGTGCCGCCGCCGTAGACCGTCGCGAACATGATGGCCAGGAGCAGGGCCGGGAAGGCGAGCAGCAGGTCGTTGCCGCGCATCACCAGCTCCCCGAACCACCGTGACCCCATCGCTGCGAGGATGCCGAGCGGGACGCCCACCAGCGCCGCCACCCCGACCGCGACGAACCCGACGAAGAGGGTGGTCCGCGACCCGACCATGATCCGGCTGAAGACGTCGCGACCGAACTTGTCGGTGCCGAACCAGTACTCCGCCGACGGCTCCAGCAGCCGCGCCTTCGGGTCGACGAGGGTGGGGTCGTGGGGTGTCCAGACGAACGACACCAGCGCCATCGCGATGATCCCGAGCACGATCACGCCACCGACGACGAGGCCCGCTTCGATCCGTCGTCCGCGCCGGCCACCGGCCGGCCGGCCGGTCTCGAGGGCGCTCATGCGGTTGCCGTCCGCAGCCGCGGGTCGATCACGACGTAGAGCAGGTCGACCACGAAGTTCACCAGGAGCACCGCGAGGACCAGGATCATCACCACGTCCTGGACCATGATCAGGTCGCGGTTGGACACGCTGTCGAGCAGCAGGCTGCCGAGCCCGGGGATCACGAAGACCCTCTCGACCACCACCGCACCCACCAGCAGCGTCGCGAGCTGCAGGGCGAGCACGGTCACGACCGGCACGGCCGCGTTGCGCAGGCCGTGCCGCCGGAGCGCCTGGCCGGGGCGCAGCCCCTTGGCGCGGGCCGTACGGAGGTAGTCCTCCCGGAGCACGTCGAGGACGGCGCTGCGGACGTAGCGGGTCAGCACGGCTCCCTGCACCAGCCCGAGCGACAGCGCCGGCAGCACGAGCTGCTGGAGGAACATGACCGGGTCCTCGGCCGGCGGCGTCCAGCCGTTGGCCGGCAGCCACCCTAGCTTCACCGAGAACAGGGTGATCAGCAGGATCCCGGCGAGGAACGCCGGCACCGCGACCCCGACCTGTGACCCCGCCGACAGCACCAGCCCGGACCACCGGCGGTGCCGGACCGCCATCAGCGTGCCGACCGGCACCGCGATCGCGAGCGCGATCACCATGGCGGCGCCGACCAGCCACAGCGTGACCAGGAACCGGTCGGTGATCTGCGGACCGATGTCGGTGCGCGAGATGTAGGACTGCCCGAGGTCGAGGGTCAGCAGCCCCTGCAGCCAGTCGAGGTACTGCACCACGTAGGACCGGTCGAGCCCGAACTGCTGCTCCATCTGGGCGACCGCCTCGTCGGAGGCGTTGACGCCCAGCGCGACGCGTGCGGGGTTCCCGGGCAGCACCGCCATGAACGTGAACACGACGACCGAGCTCACCAGCAGGCTGCCCAGCAGGATCGCGAGGCGTTGCAGGACGCGGAGCAGCATGGGTCTCGGGTCAGGTCACTCGCGGCCGAGCCCGGTGACGTCGAAGGACTCCGAGATGGCGTTCTGCGGGAGTCCGGTGACGTCGGCGTCGGCCACGACCAGGTTGGGCAGCAGGAACAGCCAGTCGGCCGCGGCGTCGTCCGACAGCTTCTGGGCGGCCTGCCGCATGTGGTCGACCTGCTCGTCCGGGGTGCCGCGGTCGGCCTGCGCGAGCAGGTCCTGGAACTCGGGGTCGCCGTAGCGGGTGTAGTACGTCGGGTCGCCGAACACCGCGCCCATGTCGCGGGGCTCCACGTGGGCGATGATCGACAGGTCGTAGTCGGCGTTGGTGAACACCGTGTTGAGCCACGCCGCCGGGAACTCCAGCTGGTCCAGCTCGACGGTGAAGCCGACCTCCTCCAGCTGGCTCTTCACCACCTGGCCGCACGCGTCGGCGTACGGCAGCGTCGGCAGCCGCAGCCGGACGGTCTCGTCGGCGGCCTCACTCTGCTGGAGCAGCTGCTCGGCCCGGTCGGGGTCGTAGGGGTAGTCGCCGGTGCGGTCCTCGAACCACGGGTCGGTCGGCGGCACCATGCTGCCGATCAGCTCGCCGCGCCCGGCCCAGCAGGTGTCGACGAGCGCCTGGTGGTCGATGGCGTGGCGGGCCGCCTGCCGGGCCTTCAGGTCGCTCATCGGCCCCGACTCGTTGTTCATCGACAGCACCACCTCGCCGTTGGTGGTGCCCTCGATGACCTGGTAGGCGTCATTGCCCTCGAACTGCTCGAGCGACTCCGGCGTCTGCACGGTGCCGATGACGTCGATGGTGTCGCTCAGGAAGGCGTTGTTGAGCGCCGTGGCGTCCTTGAAGTACTGGAGGGTCACGGTCTCGAAGTACGGCGCCTCGCCCCAGTAGTCGTCGTTGCGGGTCAGCGTGATCGAGTCGCCGCGGGTCCAGTCGCCGACGTCGTAGGGGCCGGTGCCGACCGGGTCGTTGGCCAGGTCGGAGACGCCCTGCTCGTCGAACATGGCGCCGACGCGCGTGGTCATCCGGTAGAGCCAGTCGTTGCTGGGCTGCTTCAGGGTCACCACGAGCTCGGTGTCCGACGGGGCCTCGACCGACTTCACGACGTCCATCGCCGCCTTGAGCGAGATCGTCCAGTCCGAGGAGACCCGCTCGATCGAGAACGTGGCGTCCTGGGCCGTGAAGGGCTCGCCGTTGGCGAACGTGGCGCCGTCGACCAGCTGGAAGGTGTAGGTCGTCCCGTCCTCCGAGACCTCCCAGGACTCGGCGAGCGACGGTACGATCTCCCCCTCCTGGTCGACCTCGACCAGGTTCTCGTAGACGTTGTAGAGGAGGGCCTGCGGGATCGCGGCGCCGTCGGTGGTCGTGAAGTCGAGGTTGACGGGCTCGGCGACGAGCCCGACCGTCAGCTGCTCGTCACTGGTCCCGCCACCACCGCTGTCGTCGCCGCTCGGGCTGGTGCCCGATCCGGCCGAGCAGGCCGCCAGCACGAGGGAGGCGGCTGCGGCCACGGCCGTCAGGGTGCGGGCCCGCGACAGGCTGGGAATCTTCACGTCAGTCCTCCCGAACTGGTCTGACCAGTGATCTACGTCTCGATCTCCGTTACCCTCACGACCACGGCGCCGGATGTCAAGGGTCCGGTTCCACCCGACGAGGGAGGCACATGCCCGGCCACGACTCCCCCCACACGCTCCCGGCGGTGGAGCTGGTGCGCGCGTACGCCGCCCGCGAGCTGTCGCCGGTCGAGGTGCTCGCCGCGGTGGAGTCGGTCATCGAGGCGCGGGAGCCGGTGCTCAACGCGTTCTGGCACCGGGACCCGGCGGCCGCGCGCGAGGCGGCCGTGGCCAGCGAGGCCCGCTGGGCAGCCGGTGCGCCGGTCGGGGCGCTCGACGGCGTCCCGGTCACCCTCAAGGAGAACCTCGCCCGCCGCGGTGTCCCGATGCCGGCCGGCAGCGCCGGGGTCGAACCGGTCGTGCCGGCGCACGACGCCCCCGTGACCGCGCGGGTCGTCGAGGCCGGCGGCGTGGTCCTCGGGTCCACGGTGATGCCCGACTGGGGCATGCTCTCCTCCGGCGTCTCCAGCCGCCACGGGACCACCCGGAGCCCCTGGAACCCCGCCTGGACGACGGGTGGCTCGAGCTCCGGCGCGGGAGCGGCCGCGGCAGGTGGCTACGGTCCGCTCCACGTCGGCACCGACATCGGCGGTTCGATCCGTCTCCCGGGCTCGTGGCTGGGGCTGGTCGCGCTCAAGCCCAGCGCCGGCCGGGTGCCGCTCGACACGCCCTACCTCGGCCGGGTCGCCGGGCCGATGACCCGGACCGTGACCGACGCCGCGCTGCTGATGCGGGAGATCAGCCGCCCCGACCCCCGCGACTGGACCGCCCTCCCTCCGACCGAGCTCGACTGGCTCGGCCTCGACCGCGACGTGGCCGGGCTGCGGGTCGCGCTGCACCTCGATGCCGGGTGCGGAGCCGCGGTCGACCCCGCGGTCGCCGACGCCGTACGCCGGGCGGCCACGTGCCTCGAGCAGGCCGGCGCGGTCGTGGAGGAGCTCGGGCCCTTCGTCGAGCAGGAGCTTCTCGACGCGCTCGACCGGTTCTGGCGGGTCCGCTCGTGGGCGGACTACAGCCGGCTGCCGGCCGACGCACAGCACCGGGTGCTGCCCTACATCGCCGAGTGGGCGCGAGGTGGCGCCGACGTCTCGGGGCGGGACGTGCTCGACGCCTACCACCAGGTCGCGGTGATGCAGGCGCGCACCGTCGCCGCGACCCTGCCCTACGACCTGGTCCTCTCCCCCGTCAGCCCCGCGCCGGCGTTCGCGGCCGAGCAGCCGATGCCGGTCCCCGACCCGGGCGTCACGATGTCGCACATCGGGTTCACTGCGCCGTACAACATGTCGGGACAGCCCGCGGTCAGCATCAACGCCGGCTTCACCGGCGACGGGCGACCACTGGGCGTGCAGCTGGCCGGTCGCCGGTTCGACGACCTCGGCGTGCTGCGCGCCGCGGCCTGGTACGAGCGGCACCGGCCGGCCGACGCGGTGCCCGACTGGCCCGACGGGGCCGCGATCGCCGGGGGGACGGCATGACCGACCGAGCACGGTTCCAGCAGGTCGAGCCGGTGCGGCTCTACCAGCGGATCGTCGAGCAGATCGAGGACGCGATCGCGGCCGGCACCCTGTCCCCCGGCGAGCGGCTGCCGAGCGAGCGGGAGCTGGTCGCCCAGTTCGGCGCCAGCCGGCCGACGGTGCGCGAGGCGCTCCGGGTGCTGGAGAGCAACGGACTCGTCCGGTCCCGGCCCGGTGACCCGCGAGGCCCGGAGATCCTCCCGTTCTCCCCGCACGGCCTCGCCAAGCAGATGACCCGGCTCACCCGGATCGACCAGATGTCGATCGCCGACCTGGTGGCGTTCCGGATGATCCTCGACGGCTCGGCCAGCCTCCTGGCCGCCCGGCTCAGGTCGGAGGCCGAGCTCGCCGCCATGGAGGAGACCATCACGGTGATGGGGGACGCCATCGACCGCGGCTTCGACGAGTTCGGCGAGGCCGACGTCGCCTTCCACGACGCCGTCGCGCTGGCCAGCCGCAACACCCTGATCCAGGTCTGCAACAGCGTGGTCCGCGGCGTCGTGCTGTCGCTGATCTCCGACAAGGTCGCCCGCGCCCGCAACAGCAAGGCCCTGATGAGGGAGTCGCTGCGACACCACCGGGAGGTGCTCGACGCGATCCGCGCCGGCGATGGCCCCGGCGCCGCCCGGATCTCCCGGCAGAACCTCTACGACTACTACGCCGGCTACGTGCCCCGGAAGGACCGGGAGCCGCTGCGTGCGCTGCTGGAGGGCGAGCCCGGCCAGTCCTGACGGCGTGGTGTAATGCACGTCACATGCATCCTCTGCCTCCGTCAGGAGAGCCATGTCTCGGATCCTCGGCCAGCCTGCCCTCCTCGCCGCCACCACGGCCCTCGTCCTCGGGACCACGTCCCTGGGCGTGCAGGCTTCCGGCAGTCCGTCCGGGCCGTCCGCGCCACCGGAGCCGTCCACGACCGGTGCGCGCAGCCCCGAGCTGAGCGAGACCACCCGGCTGGCGGACCGCCGTTCCCTGGTGACGGGCGACCGCGCCTACGCCATGGGCACCGCCGACGGGCTCTACCCGGCGGCAGGATGGCACGTCCGCGGCGAGATGGGCGGGATGTGGACCCCGCCGATGAAGATGGTCGACGGCGTCTGGATCCGGCTCGGCGACGAGTGGCTGGGCGACCGGCGACGCGGCGCGGCGGCGACCCGGACCACCGCCGGATGGGGCTACACCCGGACGGCGTACGAACGGGTCGGCCGGGTGCGGGTGGAGCGCACCGACTTCGTGCCCGACGGCACCCGCGCCACCCTCGTCGGCCTCACCCTCACCTCGCCGGTCCGGACGAGGATGCCGGTCGGCCTCGACGCCCACTCCGAGCTGATGAGCTCCTACCCGTGGGGCGGGACCACCCCGAACGCGAAGAGGTTCAACCTGCGCGACACCGGCTCCTTCTCCCGCGGCAGCCTCGTCTTCCGCGAGCAGGGCACGCCGCCGGTCGCGAACGCCGAGCGGCACGACTGGGCGGCCGTCGTCGGCAGCACCGTGCGGCCACGGTCCCACGCGCTCGGACCCGACCACCGCGGGCCGCAGGACCCCGCCGTGGTCTGCCCCCTGGAGGGAGACGCGCCGCCGACCTGCGACGACAGCGAGGCCGGCAAGGGAACGGGCGGCCGGCTCCGGTGGCAGCTGAAGCTGAAGGCCGACCGGCCCCGGACCATCTGGTTCGCCGTCGCCGGCTCCGACCACGGCCTGCGGGACGCGCGTGCCGAGCTCGCCGACGCCCTCGACCGGCCCGCGGCCGCCCTGGAGAGCAAGGTCGCGTCGAGGAAGGAATGGGACTCCCACAGCCGGGTCGACCTGCCCGGCGACCCGTTGCTCGAGCAGAGCATCGCCTGGAGCAAGCAGAACCTCGTCGACTCCGTGCAGGAGGCGCACGACCTCGAGCTGCGGGCCGTCGAGGAGGGCACGCAGTACCCGGCGCCCGCGGACGAGCTCGACCGGGCACGCTGGCTGGGCGCCGGCTGGCCCGACTACCCGTGGCTGTTCGGCACCGACGGCGAGTACACCGCGTTCGCGAGCGTGGCGATGGGCCAGTTCGACGACATCCAGGCCCATCTGCGCGCCCTGCGCGACGTCAGCGTCGTCCTCAACGGTGACAGCGGCAAGGTGATCCACGAGGTGACGCCGGACGGCTCGGCCTACTACGGGACGCTCGACTCCGCCGGCAACACCGACGAGACGTCGAAGTTCCCGAGCGCGGTCGCCCTGATCTGGCGGTGGACCGGCGACGACGCCTTCCGCGACGACCTCTACCCGTTCACCGTGCGCAACATGCGCTACGTCGTCGAGCAGCTCGACGAGGACGGCGACGGCTGGCCCGAGGGCCTCGGCAACGTCGAGCGGCCCGGCATGGGCGAGGAGAAGCTCGACAACACCGTCTACACCATCCGCGGCCTGCGCGACCTCGCCGACCTCGCCCGCAGCAAGGGCGACGACGACACCGCGACCTGGGCGTCCGAGCGGGCCGCGGCGATGGAGGCCGACTTCGAGCAGGCCTGGTGGTACGGCGGCGACGCCGACCAGTACGCCGACTCGCTGGACGACCCCGACGACCCGGGGAACGACAACACCAGGATCCTCCAGCGGCACTGGATCGGCGTCACGCCGATGGACGCCGAGCTGGTGCGTCCGGGCCAGCCGACCCGTCCGCTCGCCACCGACGAGCACGGGCCGGTGGCGCTCGAGCAGCGGCAGGAGGACTGCTACTCCGGGGAGTTCGGGCTCTTCCACACCGGCACCGGCCCGACCTCGGCGGAGGGAGGCAACCGCGGCCCGAGCTGCGACTCCGTGGTCTCGACCGTGCAGAGCGAGCGGTCGGTGTTCTCGCTCAACACCGGGATCATGGCGGTCGCCGAGGGCAACTTCGGCCGGCTCGGCGAGGACGAGCAGCAGCGGTACACCACCGGCAATGCCCGGATCCAGTCGACCGCTCGGTGTGGGAGATGCCGGGCGCGATGCCCGAGATCGCCCCGAGCCCGGACTTCGAGCCGAACATCGACCGGCCCCTCTACGACCGCTCGATGGTGCTGCAGGCGTGGGGCACCTACGGGACGCTCTACCCCGTGGTCCACCACCAGCTGGGCGTCAGCCCCGACCTCGGCCGCGGCGCCCTCGCCGTCGTCCCGGAGGTTCCGGAGGGGCAGGAGCGGGTGGCCGGCAGCAACATCGTGCTGGGCGACGGATCGGTCGACGTCTCCGCGGAGCGGACCGCCTCGACGCTGACCACCACGGTGACCCGCGACCTGTCCGCCGAGCTGACGATCGGGCACGTGCTGCCCGAGGGGGCCGAGGTCTCGGCCGTCACCCTCGACGGCGAGCCCGCGACGTACGACGTCCGCGACACCGCCCGCGGCCAGGAGGTGGTGGTCGACGCCGGCGCCGGGAGCGGCACCAGGGTGCTGGTGGTCTCGTACACCTGAGCCGGGAGTGCCATGCTCCTCCCATGGACATCGAGCCTCTCGAGCAGCTGCCCGAGGACTGGGAACGGATGCTCTGCGTCGTCGCCCATCCCGACGACATGGAGTTCGGCGCCGCCGCGGCCGTCGCGCGGTGGACCGGGCAGGGCAAGGACGTCGTCTACTGCATGGTCACCAGCGGCGAGGCCGGGATCGACGGCATGCATCCCGACGAGTGCCGGCGGGTGCGCGAGGCCGAGCAGGTCGAGTCGGCGCGGATCGTCGGCGTCGAGGCCGTGGAGTTCCTCGGCCTGCCCGACGGGATCCTCGAGTACGGCGTCCCCCTGCGCCGGGCCATCGCCGAGGTCGTCCGGCGGCACCGGCCCGAGGTCGTGGTGACCGGCAACTTCCGCGACACCTGGGGCGGGCGCAACCTCAACCAGGCCGACCACATCGCGGTCGGGAGGGCCGTGGTCGACGCGGTCCGCGACTCCGGCAACCGCTGGGTGTTCCCCGACCAGCTCGAGGACGGTCTCGAGCCGTGGGGCGGCGTACGCGCGGTGTGGGCCTTCGGCTCGCCGGGGTCCGGCCACGCCGTCGACACGACCGACACCTTCGATGCGGGGGTCGCCTCGCTGGAGGCCCACCGTGCCTACATCGACGGCCTGGGCTGGGAGCACTTCGACCCGAGGGAGTTCCTCGAGGGGATGGGCCGGCAGACCGGGCAGCGGCTCGGCGTCGCGCTCGCCGCGCCGTTCGAGGTCTACCCGATGGGCTGGGGCGAGTAGGTCACAGGCTGCTCGGCGGCCCGAAGGGCACGTCGCGGATGTCGCGGATGCCGAGCCGTTCGGTGGAGCACGGCAGGAGCGTGTCGTCCGGACACGCCTGCCGCCGCACGGCCCAGGCCCCGAGCGCCACCACCGCGAGGGTGAACAGAACGAGCGCCACGTAGACCATGGGCCACCTCCTGACGGGAATTGAACCACACGATCGTGGCGCTGCGCCGCTGCTCGGTTCTGGTCCACCGCCGCCGGGATCGTCGGCAACCTCGGCGCGCTCGACTCGATCGCCCCGCTCTCCCGGGACGAGGTCGACCGACCTCCCGACTGACCGGCCCCTCCCTCACTCGTACGGCGTCAGCAGCTGGTCGACGGGCGCGTGGTCGTCGGTCAGCACCTCCGCGTCCTCGGCCCAGGCGTCGAGCCGGGCGCCGGCGAGGACCTCCCAGCCGGTCTCGCGGGCGTCCAGCGCCTCCTGCCAGGCCTCCGGGTCCAGCGCCCGGTCGCCGGCGAGGACCACCAGGTTGCCGCCCTCCCGACCGGCCAGCGTGTCCGGGTACGCCGCGAGCGCGACGTTCCCGAAGACCGTCTGCAGGGTGGCGACCTCGGCGCGGGCGAAGGCGAGCGGCGGGTGGTCGATGAGGTTGGCGACGTAGAGGCCGTCGGGCGCCAGCACCCGTCGTACGTCGTCCAGCGCCTCGACGGTGGTCAGGTGGAAGGGGATGCTCACCCCGCCGAACGCGTCGCCGACCACGAGGTCACGGCCGTCGTCGGGGAGCCTGCGCAGGCCGGTGCGGCCGTCCTCGACCCGCACGACGAGGTCGTCGCCGGTGCGCAGCCCGAGCCGCTCCACGTCGACGGCGACCACGCCGGGGTCGATCTCCGAGACGGTGCTCCGGGTGCCGGGCCGGGCCTCGGCGAGCCAGCGGGGCAAGGTCAGTCCCCCGCCCCCGAGGTGGTGCGCCCGCAGCGGCTCCCCCGCGGCGTACGACGCGTCGACGGCGGCCGCCATCGCGCGGATGTAGCGGAACTCGAGGTGGGTCGGGTCGTGCAGGTCGACGTAGGAGTGCCGCACGCCGTCCATCACCAGCACCCGCCCGTCGGGCCGCACCGGGTCGGCCTCGACGACCACGCAGTGGTAGGTGGTCTCCACGTCGCAGCCGCCCGGGGCCACGCCCACCGCGAGGGCCCCGACCACGACCACCGCAGCGGCTCCGCCGAGCGAGCGCCAGCCACGGACCGCGAGGTCGACGACCGCGGCGCCGGCGACGAGCAGCACCCCGAGGCCGACCAGGATCGTGCTGACCGGCAGCAGGCTCACCAGCACGAAGCCGGTGACCACGGTGCCGGCGATCGCGCCGACGGTCCCGATCCCGGACAGCCGCCCCACCACCGAGCCGGTCTCGTGGAGGTCGGTGAGCCGGAGCTTGACCACCATCGGGGTCACCGCCGAGAGCAGCGCCGCCGGCACCACGATGGCGAGCGTGGCCACGGTGAGGAGCAGGGTGCCGTCGCCCGCCTCCGCGGCCCATCGCACCGCCGCCGGCATGAGCGCGACCGCGGCCCCCGCCACCCCCAGCGCCGGGCCGAGCAGTCGTCGCGGCGGCCGGGTGTCGGCGGCCTGCCCGCCGAGCCACGCGCCGGTGGCGATCGCGGCCAGCGCGAGCCCGATCACCAGGGTGCTGGTCTCCAGGGTCAGCCCGAGGTACGGCGCCAGCAGCCGCAGCGAGGCGAGCTCGACGACCAGCACCGCACCGGACGACCCGAACACGAGCGCCCCCGCCGCCCACGGGCCCAGCGGCGAGGTGGGGGCGGGCTCGGCCATGCCGTCACCCTCTCAGAGCCGGGAAATGAGCAACGAGCACGCCCTGTCGGACGTGCTCGCTGCGGGTGGCTCCCCCGGTTGGACTCGAACCAACAACCCTCCGGTTAACAGCCGAATGCTCTGCCAGTTGAGCTACAGGGGATCGTGCCGGGTTGCGCCGCACAGGTTAGCAAGGCACCCGACCAGCTCAGAAATCGGCCGCGTCGCCCTCGCCGACCTCACCCCGGGCGGCCGCGAGCGCCGTGTCGGCGAGCGACCGGACCTCCGGGTCGTCGGGATCGATGCCCACGTCGTACTCGACGTACCAGGCGAGCGGCCGGTCGCCGCGGGGGGCGCGGCGTGCGATCACCCGCAGCCCGGCCGTGCCGCGGACGGGGACGTGCCGCTGCAGCACGACGCTGGCGGTCACCCGCTCGCGCACCAGCTCGAGGAACCTGCCGGGCTCGCCGACGGTGAAGGAGTGCTCGCGGCGCTGCTCACCCCAGGAGCCGACCTCGCTCAGCCGGAACACCTCGGAGTCGCGGTCCCAGTCGGCGGCCTCGACCTGCTCCCACGGCAGTCGGGTGCCGTCGAGGTAGACCGCGTCCCGGGTGCCGGCCAGCAGGTCTCCCTCGCCGGACTCGGCCCAGGCCAGCACCTTCTCGCCCGCCCCGACCTGCACGTCGGGGCGTGGGTCGCGTCGCAGCCTCACGGGGCGCCGACCGCGCGCTCGCGGAGGGTGCGGCGGTGCTGCTCGAGCGCGACCAGCTCGCCGAACATCCGGTTGTAGTCGGTCGGGTGGTCGACCGGGTTGGTGCGCTGCAGCTTCGACTTCAGGTCGGCGATGCGGCGCATCGCGGTGAGCTCCTGGAGCCGGTAGACGTGGGCGGCGACGTAATCGGCGTCGGGCTCCTTGGCCGTCTTCAACGGCTCGACACCGAGCGCGCTCACCGCCGAGGACACGGCCGGGTCGGTCGCCCCGTCACGCAGCCGAGCCGCCCAGCCCGGGTCCTGCGCCCCGGCGGGCGGGCCACCCGCGGCGGCGACGAGCGCCCACACCGCCCGGTAGGTGGGGTGGGTGAAGTCGTTGTCGTCGACCCCGCGGGCGGCGTGGCCGACGGCGGCGGGGTGCTGGAGGACCAGCTTGAGCGTCTCGCGCTCGATCGCGAACCGCGGGTCGCGCAGGTCGGGCAGCTGCTGGCGCGGTCGCTCGGCCGACGGCGGCTCGGCCGACGGTCGCTGCGGCTGCGGCTGGGGGCGCCGGTTCTGGGCGCGGCGGACCTCCTCGCGCGCCTGCTCGACGTCGACGCCGACCATGCCGGCCAGCTCGCGGGCGAAGGCGTCGACCTTCGAGCGGTCCCGGATGCTCGACACCAGGCGCGCGCCCTCGCGGACGGCGTCGACCCGCCCGTCGGCCCGGTCGAGGTCGTACTTGCCCACGACGTTGCCGAGCACGAAGCGGTAGAGCGGCACCCGCCGGGCGACCAGCTCGCGGACCGCGCCGTCGCCCTCCTTGATCCGCAGGTCGCACGGGTCGAGCCCCGACGGCTCGACGGCGACGTAGGTCTGGGAGACGAAGTTCTGGTCGCCGTCGAAGGCCCGCAGCGCGGCCTTCTGGCCCGCCGCGTCGCCGTCGAAGGTGAAGATCACCTCGCCGCGGAACTCCTCGTGGTCGTGGAGGAAACGCCGCAGCACCCGCGCGTGGTCGTCGCCGAACGCGGTGCCGCACGTGGCGACGGCGGTGCCGACGCCGGCGAGGTGGCAGGCCATCACGTCGGTGTAGCCCTCGACCACCACCGCCTGGGAGCTGCGGCCCATCTCGCGGCGGGCGAGGTCGATCCCGTAGAGCACCTGGCTCTTCTTGTAGATCGAGGTCTCGGGGGTGTTGAGGTACTTGGCCTCGATCTTGTCGTCGTCGTGGATCCGCCGCGCCCCGAAGCCGATGGTGTCGCCGGACGCGTCGCGGATCGGCCACAGCAGCCGCCCGCGGAACCGGTCGTACGCCGACCGCCCGATCGCCAC
Organism: Nocardioides sp. GXQ0305; assembly: GCF_050880345.1. NCBI lineage: Bacteria > Bacillati > Actinomycetota > Actinomycetes > Propionibacteriales > Nocardioidaceae > Nocardioides > Nocardioides sp. GXQ0305. The sequence goes on along the minus strand of NZ_JBNYXG010000008.1, from coordinate 154,052 downwards.
GAGCCCGGCCGCGACGCTCTCCTCGTCGCTGAACCCCCGCTGCCGCAGGTGCCGCAGCAGTGCCTCGCCGTCGCGGGGGGCGTAGCCGTTGCCGAACGTGTCGGCCGCCGACTCGTCGAAGCCGCGCTCGAGCAGGAAGGTGCGCGCGACCTGGGCCTCGGGCCCGCGGAGCTGGTCGGCGTAGAACTCCTGGGCGACCCGGTTGGCCTCGACCAGCCGGCTGCGCTGCGGCCCGCGCGGCCGGTCGTCGCGTGGCCCGTCGCCCTCCTCGCGCCGCAGCCGGACGCCGTACTTCTCGGCGAGCCGCTCGACCGCCTCGGTGAACCCGAGCCCGTCGATCTTCATCAGGAAGGTGATGACGTCGCCGCCTTCCTGGCAGCCGAAGCAGTTCCCCGTGAGGATGTTGTCCTCCAAGGTGAACGCGTGTCCCTCGGGAACCTCGGCGCAGTAGACCTCCTCGACCCGATCGGTCTCCTCCACCGATCGCACGACCCAGCCCCTCCGGGAGAGCTGCTTGTCAGCCTCCTCGAAGCGCCGTCGGTGCTCGTCGATGACGAAGAAGTCCTTCGGCAGGTCCTCGTTGATCAGGTGGACCCGGTGCAGCTCCGAGGGGGACTCGCCGTAGCCCGTCCGCAGCTGCGTGGTGATGCCGTAAGTCCCGATGCCGAGCCGCGTGCACACGTCGCGCACGAACTCGAGAGCGGCTCGATCGGCGGAGTTCAGGATCACGGTGCCGTCCGTGGCCACGCAACCGTCCGCGGCGAAGTACCCCGCCAGCCAGCCGTACAGGTAGGACACGGATTCGTGACGGTCCGGCAGCTCCTTGAAGAAGCGCGGAAGGTGGTGAACGAGGAGATCGTCGCCAGATGCCGACGTGTGGCTGTTCGGGAACCACTTGAGCATCGCCAGATCCTTGGGCGGACACAGCAGAGCCATGCTGCCGGTACCGCTCCGGGTGCCGTCCCCGTACGTGAAGCCGTGAGCGATCCCGAACGGGGACGGCGTGCTCCGCGCCAGCCGCGTGCCCGGGAACTTCGGAGCGAGCCGGTCGCCGGCCTTCAGCTCGCTGGTCAACACCTCGCGACGCTTGCTCTGGCCCGTGCCGCTCCGGACGAACCACCGGTGGCCGTCCGTGGCGAACAGCTCCTTCGTCTGCCGGTTGCGCGTCATCGTGATCCGATGGAGCTGCTGCACGCCGTAGCTCTTGAACGGCGCGTCCACCCAGCGTCCGTCCGCACCCAGCACGCGATGGATCCCGCCGGCCAAGTCAGAGATGGCCTTGGCACCCTCCCAGGTGAGAACCCGGGTCTCCCCGGCAAGGCAATGGTAGAACCCACGCGAGGGCGTCACGTGGAACGACGGCGACTTCTCGTCGTGGAAGGGGCACAGGCCCTTCTGGGAGCCGCCGCCGGCGTTGCGGAGCGTGACGTAGGACGACACGACCTCGTCGATCCGGGCCTTCTCGCGCACCTCGGCGATGTCCTCGTCACGGATCCGGCCTGCCACGTGGCGGAGTCTACGGCGCCCCGCCCCCTCTGCGGGTCGCCCCTCCACACGGGTCACTCACCCTCCCGGGGGTTGGCATGGTCTGGGCGAAACCGGCAACGTAAAGGCCATGAGCCATCCCGACACCACGCCGGCACGGCCGCCCGACGGAGACCAGTCGCTGGGCGCCATCGTCCACGACCTGACGAGGCAGATCCCCGAGCTGATCCGGTCCGAGATCCGGCTCGCCCAGGCCGAGATGGCCGAGAAGGGCAAGCGCGCGGGGATCGGCATCGGGCTGTTCAGCGGCGCGGGCCTGCTGGCCTTCTTCGGCCTCGCCACGACGATCGCGGCCGTGATCCTTGCGCTGAGCCTGGTCCTCGACGCCTGGCTGTCCGCCCTCATCGTGGCCGTGGTCCTGTTCGGGGTCGCCGCCGTGCTCGGTCTGGGCGGGAAGAAGCAGGTCCAGGAGGCGACCCCGCCCGCACCCGAGAGGGCGGTCGAAGGGGTCAAGGAGGACATCGCGACGGTGAAGGGACAGCACCGATGAGCACCCCGAGCGACAGGAACGGGACGCCCGAGCAGATCCAGGCCGACATCGAGGCCCAGCGCGAGCACCTGGCGGACACGGTTGACCAGCTGACGGCCAAGCTCGACGTGAAGTCGCAGGCCCAGCAGAAGCTGGCTGAGCTCAAGGAGCGCGCCACGACCGCCACGGGCAAGCCCCGCCCCGAGGTCCTCGCGGCCGCTGGGTCCCTCGTGGTGACCGCAGTGTTCCTGGTGTGGTGGCGTCGGCGCTCGTGAGCCTGCGCGCCGATCGCCGTCGTGACGAGGCGACCACCCCACCGCCCGATGCAGCGTCCAAGCCGGAGAGCCCGGGCGACCTGCACACGCGCTCGTGGGTCTACGTCGTGCGCAAGACGATCCGCGAGTTCATCGACGACGAGTGCTTGGACCTCGCGGCGGCACTGACCTACTACGCCGTCTTGGCAGTGTTCCCCGCCCTGCTGGCCCTGCTCTCCCTGCTCGGGCTGGTGGTCGAACCCACGAGGGCGATTGACACCGCGCTCGACGTTCTGGGCCCGCTGGTCTCGCCTGAGCTGCTCACGATCATCGAGCAGCCCCTGCGCGACCTTGCCACCTCGAACATGGCAGGCGTCGCGCTGCTCATCGGCGTGGGAGGTGCGCTCTGGTCCGCCTCCGGGTACGTGGGTGCCTTTGGCCGGGCGATGAACCGGATCTACGAGATCGGCGAGGGTCGGCCGTTCTGGAAGCTGCGCCCGGTGATGCTGCTGATCACCCTGGTGGCCGTCGTGCTGAGCGCGGTCGTGCTCGTGATGCTCGTTGTCTCGGGCCCGGTCGCGCGGTCGATCGGCGATGTCCTGGGCCTTGGCGACGCGGCTGTCCTGACCTGGAACATCGCCAAGTGGCCCGTCATCGCCTTGGCTGTCATGGCCGTCGTGGCGATGCTGTACTACGCGACACCCAACGTGAAGCAGCCGAGGTTCCGCTGGATCTCGGTGGGAGCGGCGGTCGCCATCGGCGCGTGGCTGCTCGCGTCCGGCGCCTTCGCGCTCTACCTCGCCACCTTCGCCAGCTTCGACAAGACCTACGGCTCGGTCGCTGGAGCGATCGTGGCGCTGCTCTTTCTGTGGATCACCAACCTCGCCCTGCTCCTGGGCGCCGAGCTCGACTCAGAGCTCGAGCGGGGACGCGAGCTGGAGGCCGGTATCGCCGCCGAGGCAGAGCTCCAGCTTCCGGCTCGGGACACTCGCAACATCGAGAAGGCGGACGCCAAGGAGGCACAGGACATCGAGCGCGGGCGCGAGCTCCGCGAGCGAGCCGCCGCACAGCGCCCGGCCAATGACGCCGACCATCGACACGACAAGGAGAGTTCGACATGAGGAAGCTGACCATCCTGATCGCCGGTGCCGTGGGCTACGTGCTCGGGACCCGTGCCGGGCGCGAGCGCTACGAGCAGATCAAGGGCCTCGCGAACAAGGTGAAGGACGACCCCCGGGTGCAGGAGAAGGCCCACCAGGCCGCCGACCTGGCCAAGGAGAAGGCGCCCGTGGTCAAGGACAAGGTGCAGGACGCCGCGAGTGCGGCCTCTGCCAAGGTCAAGGACGCCACCAGCGACGACTCGCTGGAGGACCAGCTCCACCCCGACAGCACGACCCGGCAGGACGACCCCTACCCGAAGGGCGACCTGCCCTGAGCCACCGATCGTCCCGCGTCACCGGCCGACCAGCCGCTGGTGCCACGCCACCGCGCTGGCGTCGGTGAGCGAGGCGACCTGGTCGAGGACCGCGCGGCGCCGGGCCGCGTCGTCGGGCGCCCGGCGCCAGTCGTCGGCGTACGCCGTCTCGAGCTCGTCGGGCGCCCGGTCCAGCAGCACCTCGACCAGCCCGCCGAGCAGCTCGCGCTCGCGTGCGCGCGCGGCCACCCGGTCGTCGGCCTGCATGACGTAGTGGGCGGCCACGCCCTTGAGCAGCCCGATCTCCAGGCGCGCCCGCTCCGGGACCACCAGGTCGGCGCGGTGGCGCACGAACGGTCCCGGGGCGGAGTCGAACGTCGCGTCCTGCACCGCCCCGCAGAACCGGCCGATCAGGTCGCTGGTGAGGTTCTTCAGCCGCGCGAGGGCGCGGCGGCTGCCGTCGTACGCTCCGCTCGGCCAGCCCTGGACCGCCTCCAGCCCGTCGAGCGCCGGGCCGAGGACGTCGTCGGCCACCCCCGGCAGGTACCACCCGCGGACCGTCTCGAACAGCGCCGGCCGGTCCAGCCGGCTCAGGTCGATGCGGCCCGCGACGACGCCGTCCTCGACGTCGTGGACGGAGTACGCGACGTCGTCGGCGAGGTCCATCACCTGGGCCTCGAAGCAGCGCCCCGTGTCGTCGTGGCCCTCGCGCAGCCAGCGGAACACCGGCACGTCGTCGTCGTAGACGCCGAACTTGACGACGGCGGCGGTGCCGTCGGCGTGCACGCCGGACGGCGGCGCAGCGTCGGTCCGGCGCCACGGGTACTTCGTGCAGGCGTCGAGCGTCGCGCGGGTCAGGTTGAGGCCCGCCGAGGCACCGTCGGCGCCGACCGTCTTGGCCTCCAGCCGGGTCAGGATCCGCAGCGTCTGCGCGTTGCCCTCGAACCCGCCGCACTCGGTCGCCCAGTCCGCGAGCAGCCGCTCGCCGTTGTGGCCGAACGGCGGGTGCCCCAGGTCGTGGGCGAGCGCGGCCGTCTCGGCGATGTCCGGGTGGCAGCCGAGGGCGCGGGCGAGGTCGCGGGCGACCTGGGCCACCTCGAGGCTGTGGGTGAGCCGGTTCCGGACGAAGTCGTCGCTCTGCGGCCCCATCACCTGGGTCTTGGCCGCGAGCCGGCGCGACGCCGCCGCGTGGACCACGCGCGCCCGGTCACGCTCGAACGGCGTCCGCTCCGGGGCGGCGACGCGCTTGGGCGGCTCGGCGACGTACCGCTCGCGATCCGCGTCGTCGTAGCCCTCGGTGTTCATCGGGGCGACCCTAGCCGTGGTCACGCTGGCCGCGACCCGTCACCGGGTTTCGACGCGCACGTCGCGGCTTCGCAGGCTCAGCCGCGGTGCTTGCTCAACCTGGCTCGCGACGGAGCCGGCGACTGACGTCGCCGACTCCTGCTCGCACATCAGTACGTGGTGACGTGGACGTGGTCGTAGTGGTTGGCCGTGGCCGAGCCCCGGTCCTCCACGTACCGCCAGCCCTCGCCGGAGCGGTCGACCGACCAGATGCGCTGCGAGTACATGATGTAGTTGACGCCCAGCTCCTGGTAGTGGGCGCGGACGAACTCCGCGACCTCCCAGCCGGCGTCGCCGCTCACCATGATGTCGATGGCCAGGCCCTGGGCGTGCTCGCCGTCGCTGCGGTAGGTGCCGTAGGTGGTGATCTCGGGGAACGCCGCGCACACTGCCTCGTGGACCGCGATGATGTTCGGCTGGCCGTCGACGGACGTGCCGTTGGTGCAGGAGCCGCCCAGGCTCGGGGCGCCGGAGCCGGAGCCGGAGCCGGAGCCCGCGTCGGGGTTCTCGTCGGTCAGGTAGCCGCTGGTCACCCAGCGAGCCGTCCCGTCGACGACGACCTCGACCCGGCCGGCGGCCTCGCGGCCGGTGACCAGCACCTTCTTGGACTCGTCGAGGACGCCCTGCTTGCCGGCGTCCTGACCCGGCGTGGCCCAGAGGTTGAGCGGGGCGGTCGTCCAGAGCTTGGTATCGGCGTTGCGGACCGCCTGGGTGACGGCCTTCTTCTCGAGCAGGTCCTCCCAGGGCTCCTCGCGGACGATCCGGCTCTGCGAGCGCGAGACGATCTGGGGCCGCTCGAGCGCCTCGCTCGTGGTGTCGGCGGCGTCCTGGGTGGCCGAGGAGAGGCTGGTGGAGCTGCTGGCGACGAGCAGGTCCCGGGTCCCGGGGTCTGCTGCCACCACGCCGAGGCCGACGGTCGACAGGGTCGCCGCCACGGCCAGGCCACCAGCGAGATAGGGGGCTCGGGGCATGCGGAAGGTACGGCGGGCATCGGTGTCCCGCTTGTGGCTGTGGGCCACAGCGCTGATCCTTTGCTGTTGCTGACGGGGGTACGCCGCGGCTTGTGGCCACCGACGCCCGAGACGAAGTCACCGAGTGAAGCACACTCCCGAAACGGGGGGCCAATCTGGGGGTGCGTTTCGCAGGGTAATCCCCGTCACCCTACCGTCGCCGGGCCGTTATCCGCCCGTGATCTCCACAGAATCTTCACGGAGGCAGGTGTCGCGGCCGTCGGTGTCGTCCAGCCACCCCTCGGGCAGCACCACGCGCGAGCGGGGCGAACCCTGCCGGCCGCGCGGGGTCCCGAGCTCCGTCACGGGGAACGGTTCGTCGGCGTCGAGCCCCGCGAGCAGGTCGTCGAGCGCGGTGAGCGAGTCGACCAGCGCCAGCGAGTGGCGCAGCCTCCCACCCGCGGAGAACCCCTTGAGGTACCACGACACGTGCTTGCGGAACTCCTTGCAGCCCCGCTCCTCCCCCAGGTGCTCGGCCAGCAGCTCGGCGTGGCGGCGCATCATCGCAGCCACCTCGCCGAGCGTCGGCAGGGTCCGGGTGGGGCGACCGGCGAACGCGTCGGCCAGGTCGCGGAACAGCCACGGCCGACCGAGGCAGCCGCGTCCGACGACCACGCCGGCCGCGCCGGTCTGCTCGACCATGCGCAGCGCGTCGGCCGCCTCCCAGATGTCGCCGTTGCCGAGCACGGGGATGTCGACGTGCTCGACCAGGCCGGCGATCGCCTCCCAGTCGGCCTCCCCCGAGTAGGACTGCGCCACCGTGCGCCCGTGGAGGGCGATCGCGGCGACGCCGGACTCCTGGGCGATCCGGCCCGCGTCGAGGTAGGTCAGGTGGTCGTCGTCGAGGCCCTTGCGGGTCTTCATCGTCACCGGCACGCCGTACGGCGCCGCGGCCGCGACCGCCTGCTCGAGGATGTCCGCCAGCAGGCCGCGCTTCCAGGGCAGGGCGCCACCGCCGCCCTTGCGCGTCACCTTCGGCACCGGGCAGCCGAAGTTGAGGTCGACGTGGGCGACCCCGAACTCCGCGCACAGGATCTCGGTCGCCTTGCCGACGTAGGCCGGGTCGGTGCCGTAGAGCTGCACCGACCGGACCTGCTCGGCGTCGTCGAAGACCAGCATCCGCCGGGTCGTCTCGTCGCCCTCGACCAGACCGCGGCTGGTGATCATCTCGCACACGAAGAGGCCGTCGCCACCCTGCACGCGTGCTTGTTCGAGGCACAGCCGCCGGTAGGCCGCGTTGGTGATGCCCGCCATCGGCGCGAGCACCACCGGGGTGTCGACGACGAGGTCGCCGAGGCGCAGCTCGGTGGGCAGGGCGGGCATGCCGCCATTGTCCGGCAGCACCCGGCCGCCGCACGAATTTCCGGTCGTCAGCCGCCGCCCTGGTTCGACTTCTTCTTCTTCTTGTCGTCGCCCTGCTTCCCGCCGGAGCCCTGCTTCGCGCCCTGGCCCGCGCCCGCCTTGGTGAGCTCACCGGTCCAGGTGATCGGGTCGAACTCCTGGTCGGGCCGGAAGCTCACGGCCGTCAGGTCACCCTTGTCGGGCACCAGGTAGACCAGGCAGGCCTTCACCCGGTCGCCGTTCCGGAACTTCTTCGGGAAGGTCGATCCCTCGCAGGGCTCGAAGGTCCCGGTGAAGACCGAGGACTCGATCAGCCGGTTCTCGCCGTCGACGACGTAGAGCGGCACCGGACGCCCGCCCAGGTCGGTGTCGCCGACGTTCTCGACCGTCGCCCGCACGAAGTACGGCGAGGTCGAGCGGGTCTCCTTGGTGAGCTCCCAGCCCTCGAACATCGAGAACGAGGCCCGCTCGGTCGCCGTGACCGTGACGTCGAGCGCGCCGACGGCGTTCTGCCGCGGCTCGTAGGCGACGGTGGCCGACTCGCCGAGCTCGAGCTCGGAGCCCTGCGCGGTCAGCTCGACCCCCTCCGGCACGTCGAGGTACGGCGTCTCCGCGGCCGCCGGGCTGCTGTCGCTGTCGCCGGAGCCCTCGCCGCCACCGTCGTCGCCCGAGCAGCCGGACAGGACCGTCGTCGCGGCCAGGCAGAGGGCGAGCGGGACCCCGACCAGCCGGGTGGGAAGGCGCATGCGGTCATTCTGCACGGCGGTCACCTCAGCACCCGACGAATCGCTGGGCGAAGAACGAGCTCACCTGGTCCAGCCCGATCCGCTCCTGCGACATGGTGTCGCGCTCGCGCACCGTCACCGCGTGGTCGTCGAGGGTCTCGAAGTCCACGGTGACGCAGTACGGCGTCCCGATCTCGTCCTGCCGGCGGTAGCGCCGGCCGATGGCACCGGAGTCGTCGAACTCGACGTTCCAGCTCTGCCGCAGCTCGGCGGCGAGGTCACGGGCCTTGGGCGAGAGGTCGGCGTTGCGCGACAGCGGCAGCACCGCGACCTTGACCGGCGCCAGCCGCGGGTCGAGCCGCAGCAGGGTCCGCTTGTCGACGCCGCCCTTGGTGTTGGGGGCCTCGTCCTCGGTGTAGGCGTCGATGAGGAAGGCCATCAGGCTCCGGGTCAGGCCGGCGGCGGGCTCGATGACGTAGGGCACGTAGCGCTCGTTGCTCGCCTGGTCGAAGTAGGACAGGTCCTGGCCGGAGAACGTGCTGTGCTGGGTCAGGTCGAAGTCGGTCCGGTTGGCGACGCCCTCGAGCTCCTCGAAGTCGCGCCCGGAGAAGCCGAACCGGTACTCGATGTCGACGGTCCGCTTCGAGTAGTGGGACAGCTTCTCCCGGGGGTGCTCGTAGTGGCGCAGGTTGTCCTTGCTGAGGCCCAGGTCGGTGTACCAGCGGGTCCGCTCGTCGATCCAGTACTGGTGGAGCTCCTCGTCCTCGCCGGGCTTGACGAAGTACTCCATCTCCATCTGCTCGAACTCGCGGGTGCGGAAGATGAAGTTGCCGGGCGTGATCTCGTTGCGGAAGCTCTTGCCCATCTGGGCGATGCCGAACGGCGGCTTCTTCCGGCTCGAGGTCACCACGTTGGCGAAGTTGAGGAAGATGCCCTGGGCGGTCTCGGGGCGCAGGTAGTGGAGGCCGGACTCGTCCTCGAGCACCCCGAGGTAGGTCTTGAGCATCATGTTGAACTCGCGCGGCGGGGTCCACGCGCCGCGGGTGCCGCAGTTGGGGCAGGCGACCGACTCGTTGATGTCGACCGAATCGGGATCGTCGATCCCCTTCTTCTGCGCGTAGTCCTCCTGCAGGTGGTCCTCGCGGAACCGCTTGTGGCACGACTGGCACTCGGTCAGCGGGTCGCTGAAGGTGCTCAGGTGGCCGCTGGCCTCCCACGTCCGGGTCGGCAGGATGACGCTGGAGTCGAGGCCGACGACGTCCTCGCGGGCGGTGACCATCGAGCGCCACCACTGCCGCTTGATGTTCTCCTTCAGCTCCACGCCGAGCGGACCGTAGTCCCAGGCCGAGCGGGTGCCACCGTAGATCTCGCCGCACGGGTAGACGAAGCCCCGGCGCTTGCAGAGGGAGACGACGAGGTCGAGGGTCGATGCGGGTGGCTTGGCCACGGTGGAGCTCACTTCCTGGGTGTCGGGCCGGCTGGCTGCCGGGCTGACGTGTGACGGGCGAGGGATCAGCCTAACGATCGGCTGTCTGCGACGTTCAGGTCGGTGCCCGGCTCGACGGACTCGTAGGCACTCGGCTCCTCGATCGCTCGACCGAGCACCGGTACGGCGTGCAGCTTCACGTCGTACGCCGACAGCGCGCGGCGGTAGGCGCCGACGTGCTCCCAGCGGCTGACCAGGGTCCAGAGCGTGGGGTCGTCGACGTTGCGCCCGACGTGGCTGGCGAGGTGACCGGGCCGCTCGGCGAGTGCGGTCCGCGCACGCTCGAGGTCGTCACGGAAGACGGGGGCCTCGGCCTCGGGGACCCGGAACCTGTTCACGACCAGCACGGCAGCAGTATCCACGACCCGTGTTTGACAATGGTTCTCAACGACGCTGAGAATCATTCTCATGTCGCTCGTCACCCGTTCGCGGACCCTGCTCGCCGCCCTGCTGCCGTCGGCGGTCCTCCTTGCCGGCTGCGGCTCGCTGGGTGCGGACGAGGGATCGGAGGGCCGTGAGGTCGTCGCGGCCTTCTACCCGCTGGCGTGGGTCACCGAGCGGGTGGCGGGCGGCGACTGGATCGTCTCCAACCTGACGGCCCCGGGCGGCGAGCCCCACGACCTCGAGCTGTCCATCGACGCGACCGCGCGACTCTCCGACGCCGACCTGGTCGTTCACCTCGACGGCTTCCAGCCCGCGGTGGACGACGGCATCGAGGCCAACGCCTCCGGAGCCGTCCTCGACGCGGGCGAGGTGGTGGGCCTCCAGCCGCTCACGGACCACGACGCCCACGACCACGCGGAGTCCGAGCCGGAGGACCACGACGACCACGACCACGGCGACCTCGACCCGCACTTCTGGCAGGACCCCGACCGGATGGCCCTGCTCGCCGTGGCCGTGGCCGAGGAGCTCGGCCGGCTCGACGAGGCCCACGCCGACGACTACACCGCCCGGGCGGAGCAGGTGGTGTCCGACCTCGAGGCGCTCGACCGGGAGTACGCCGAGGGACTGCGCGACTGCGAGCGCGACGTGGTCGTGGTGAGCCACGACGCCTTCGGCTACCTCGGCAGGTACGGGCTGCACCTCGAGCCGATCGCCGGCCTGTCCCCCGACGCCGAGCCCACGCCGGCGGCCCTGGCCGACCTCGGCGACCTGATCCGCGAGGAGGGCGTCACCAGGGTGTTCTCCGAGCGGTTGGCCAGCCCCGCCATGGCCGAGACCCTGGCCTCCGACCTCGGGGTCGGGACCGGCGTGCTCGACCCGATCGAGGGGTTGACCGACCAGACGGCCGACGAGGACTATCTGTCGCTGATGCGGGCCAACCTCGCAGCACTGGAGGAGGCGAACGGCTGTTGAGCGGGGTCGTCGACGTACGCGGGCTGCGGGTGGTCATCGCCGGCCGGCCGGTGCTGCACGACGTCGACCTGGCGGTCCCCGCCGGCCAGTTCGTCGCGCTGATGGGCGCCAACGGGTCCGGCAAGTCCACCCTGGTCCGTGCGGTGACCGGTCTGCGGCCGGTCGCCGCCGGTGAGGTCGAGCTGTTCGGGACGCCCCTGTCACGGTTCCGGGCGTGGCACCGGGTCGGCTACGTCCCGCAGCGCACGGGCGCCGCGTCCGGCGTACCGGCCTCGGTGCGGGAGGTCGTGGCGTCGGGTCGCCTCGGCCGCCGGCGGCTGCTCACCCCCCTGTCCGGTGCCGACCGCCGGGCCGTCGCCGACGCGCTCGCGGTCGTGGGGCTCACCGACCGCGCGGCCGACAGCGTGGCGACCCTCTCCGGCGGGCAGCAGCAGCGGGTGCTGATCGCACGCGCCCTGGCCGGCGAGCCGGAGGTGTTCTTCCTCGACGAGCCCACGGCCGGCGTCGACCTCCCCCACCAGCAGGCCCTCGCCGACTCGCTCGGCGTGCTCAAGGAGCGGGGCGCGACCATCGTGCTCGTCGCGCACGAGCTCGGGCCGCTCGCACCCCTCGTCGACCGGGCGGTGGTGCTGTCCCACGGCGACGTGACCTACGACGGTGCGCCGCTGGCCGACACCGACGTGCACGTCCACCACCACGCACAGCAGGCGCGCCACGATCACACCCCCCACGTCGGATCCCCGCTCGACACCCTCCAGGAGCCGTCGTGATCGAGCTCCTGGCGCTCCCGTTCATGGTCCGGGCCCTGCTGGCCGCCGCGGTCACCGGGCTCGCGGCCCCGACGATCGGCACCTACCTCGTGCAGCGGCGGCTCGCCCTGCTCGGTGACGGGCTCGGCCACGTCGCGGTGACCGGGGTCGCGCTCGGTCTGCTCACCGGTACCTCGCCCACCTGGTTCGCCGTCGCGGTGGCGGTCGTCGGCGCCGTCGCGATCGAGGTCATCCGGGAGCGCGGCCGCACCAGCGGTGACGTCGCCCTGGCCCTGCTGTTCTACGGCGGCCTGGCCGCCGGCGTGCTGATCACCGGCCTCGCCGGGCAGAGCGCGTCCCGGCTGCAGGAGTACCTGTTCGGGTCGGTCACCAGCGTCTCGGCCGCCGACGTCCTCGTCACCGTCGTGCTCGCCGCCGTCGTGGTGACCGCGTGCCTGGGGTTCCTGCCCCAGCTCTTCGCCGTCTCCCAGGACCAGGACTTCGCCCGCGTGGCGGGCGTCCGGGTCCGCCTCTACAACCTGCTGGTCGCCGTGCTCGCCGCCGTCACGGTGACCGTCGCGATGCGGACCGTGGGGCTGCTGCTGGTGTCCGCGCTGATGGTGGTGCCTGTCGCGACCGCCCAGCAGCTGACCCGCTCGTTCCGCTCGACGATGGGGACGTCGATGGTGCTCGGGCTCGCCGCGTCGCTCGGCGGGCTGGCGCTGGCGGCGTACCTCTCCACGTGGGGGCTGGACGTCGCCCCCGGGCCGACCATCGTCCTGCTCTCGCTGGCCGGCTTCGCCCTCGCCTGGCCGCTCGGGGTGTGGCAGCGCACCCGGCAGCGCCGGGTCGCGGAGGTGGTCCATGGCTGAGCAGCCGCTCCGACTGACCCGGCAGCGCCAGGCGGTCGCCGACGTGCTCGCGACGCTCGACGACTTCCGGTCGGCCCAGGAGATCCACGAGCTGCTGGCCGGTCAGGGCCAGGCGGTGGGGCTCGCGACCGTCTACCGCACCCTCCAGCTGCTGGCCGACCACGACGAGGTCGACGTGCTCCGCGGCCGCGACGGCGAGGCGAGCTACCGGCGCTGCTCCGCGACCCACCACCACCACCTGGTGTGCCGTTCCTGCGGCGCCACGGTCGAGGTGGAGGGCCCGGCGGTCGAGCAGTGGACCCGGACGGTCGCGGACCAGCACGGGTACGCCGACGTCAGCCACACCCTCGAGATCTTCGGCGACTGCCCGCGCTGCCGCTGAGCGGGCGTCCGCGGCGTCCGTCAGATCGCGGTGACGCCCAGCGGCAGCCGCACCCGGAACAGGCTGCCGCGACCCACCTCGCTGTCGACCTCGATCCGCCCGCCGTGGCTCTCGACGATCGACTTGGCGATCGAGAGCCCCAGGCCGACGCCCTGGATGCTCTGCTCCTCGGCGTGACGGGCCCGGTAGAACCGGGTGAACAGGTGGTCCCGGTCGTGGGAGTCGATGCCCATCCCGGTGTCCTCGACGGACAGCTCGGCGCGCTCGCCGTCGACCCCCAGCGCGACCCGCACCCGCCCGCCCCGCGGCGTGTACTTCAGCGCGTTGGAGAGCAGGTTGTCGGCCACCTGCCGCATCCGGTCGCGGTCGAGCAGCATCTCCAGCGACGGCGGGACCTCCGAGACCAGCTCGACCCCGGACGTCGTGGCCACCGGCCCGGCGGCCGCCACGGTCTCCCGCACGATCGCAGCGAGGTCGCCACGGGTCCGGACCACCCGCAGCGGGCCGCCGTCGATCTGGGCGGTCTGGAGGAGGTCGGCGACGAGCCTGCCGAGCCGCTCGGAGTTGCGGGCCACCACCTCCAGCTTCTGCCGGGCGGCCGGGGAGAGGTCGTCCTCCTCCATGAGCAGGTCGACGTAGCCGCGGATCGAGGTGAGCGGGGTGCGGAGCTCGTGGGAGACCGACGCCACGAACTCGTCCTTCACGCGCAGGGCGCGCATGTAGTCGGTGACGTCGTTGTAGGCGAGGGCCGCGCCCCGGAAGGTGCCGTCCTCGTCGCGCACGGCGCGGGCGGACACCGACATCGCCCGCCAGGTCAGGGGGTCGTCGCCGACCCAGATCCGGACGTCGTCGAACTCCTCGCCCTTGACCGCGCGCGTCGTCGGCATCTCCTCGCTGGTCAGCCGCCGGTCGCCGTTCTCGTCGAACACCAGGCCCAGCTGTCCGACCCGTCCGCGGTGGCCGTCCGGGAAGGCCACCCGCATGAAGTTGCGGTGCCGACGGTTCATCGACTGGTAGTTGCCGTCGGCGTCGAGCAGCAGCAGGCCGACGTCGACGGTGTCGATGATCGCGTCGGAGACCCTCCCCTGGTGCTCGATGAACTCCAGCGCACCGGCGAGGCGGTCCCGGTCGGCCTCGGCCACCGCCCGCTCCCGACGGAGCTGGGCGAGGGTGCCGCCGATCGCCTGGGCGGCCCACGCCCCGAAGGTGCCGACGAGGGGGATCAGCAGGGCGCGGGAGATGTTGTCGCCGGTCGACTCGAGGACCAGGAGCCCGGGGACGCTCACCGTCGCGAGCCCGGCGACCAGGGTGATCCACACCCCGCGCCGCCCGAGAGTGCGCCCCAGCCAGTACGCCGGGAGCAGGACCAGCACCCCGGCGCCGGCCCCGAGCGTGCCGAGCCGCGAGATCCCGACCACGGCGATGTCGATCACCGGCAGCACGGCCAGGGCGAGCAGCGGAAGCCGGTCCCACGGCACGGCCACCGACAGCACCAGGGCCAGGGCGGCCATGCCCAGGGCCACCAAGGGGTAGGGCCCCATCGCCTCCAGACCACGCACGAGGCTCCGCACCAGGAAGTCGACGGCGACCAGGGCGGTGAACACGCCCTGCATCAGCGCCGTGGGGGGATGCTCACCCAGCAGGGGTGACTCACCCGAGGCCGGCACGGCGGCAGGCGGAGTCGTGGCAGCCACGTGCCCCCCTTCCCTACCCCCGTCGCCGTGATGATCCCAAAACCCGAACCGTTTGGGGAGCCCTGGACCGGACCGCGCCGCCCCTCCCGGGTCTGCTCTGACATCCTGCCGGGGTGAGACGCAGCGTCCGTCCTCCCACACCGCACCCGTCCGGCGCGGTGCCGCCCTCGGTCCCGCGGGAGCTGGTCCCGCGCCACGTCGCGATCGTGATGGACGGGAACGGACGCTGGGCGAAGCAGCGCGGGCTGCCTCGCACCGCCGGGCACGAGCGCGGCGAGCACGCCCTGTTCGACGTCGTGGAGGGGGCGATCGAGATCGGGGTGCAGGCGATCTCGGCGTACGCCTTCTCCACCGAGAACTGGTCCCGCTCCCCCGACGAGGTCCGGTTCCTGATGGGGTTCAACCGCGACGTGATCCGTCGCCGCCGCGACGAGATGCACGCCATGGGGGTGCGGGTCCGGTGGGCGGGCCGGGCCCCCCGCCTGTGGAAGTCGGTCATCAAGGAGCTGCAGGTCGCCGAGGAGCTGACCCGGCACAACGACGTGCTGACCCTGACGATGTGCGTGAACTACGGCGGACGCGCCGAGCTCGCCGACGCCGCCCGCAGCATCGCCCAGGAGGTGGCCGCGGGCCGCCTGCGCGCCGACCGCGTCGACGAGTGGACCTTCGCGCGACACCTCTACGTCCCCGAGGTCTCCGACGCCGACCTGGTCTGGCGCACCTCGGGGGAGCAGCGGCTCTCCAACTTCCTGCTCTGGCAGGCGGCCTACTCCGAGCTGGTGTTCACCGACGTCCTCTGGCCCGACGTCGACCGCACCCACCTCTGGCAGGCCATCGAGACCTACGCCCGCCGCAACCGCCGCTACGGCGGGGCGTGATCGGGGTTGTCGGTTTCCCCGCTCAGGCGGGGAAACCGACGGTTGGCGGAGGATGCTTCCCCTGCCAACCGCAAGACTCGCCCACCGGGTCAGGCGCCGAGGAAGCTCCGACGACTCTCGAGGATCCGGTGGATCCGGCGGGCGGTGTGGACAGGGCGTTCGAGATCGGCCCAGGTGATCCGGATGCAGACCCACCCGGTGAGCTGACAGATGCGCTCTTCGCGGCGCTTCTCCCGGAGGAGGAAGTCCTCGAGCGACTCGTTCGCGCGGCGGAACCTCAGGTACTTCTCGCGGCCGTCGAACTCGAGGAACACTCCTCGTTCGGGCCAGCCGAAGTCGGCGTACGCGAAGACCAGGCCGCGCTCGTCCACGACCGGCACCTGCGGTGTCGGCCGCGGGAGGTGCTGCGCCCAGCAGAGAAAGCTGGTGCGGGACTCGCCCGCGGACTCGATGCGGGCATCGCAGAGCCGCAGCACGATCGTGGTCGTCAGCGAGTCCGGCCAGTGCTTGAGCGCACCGGCCGTGGCGGCGAGCTCGGCCGCCGTGCAGGCGCGTGAGTGAAGCAGGCCGTTGACCGTGACGAGGGCCGACTCCACCTCGGTGATCGAGCAGACCTCGATCGCGCACCGCGACGGCCGGGCAACCCGGATCCCGTCGATCTCCTCGACGTCCGCCTCCGTGAGGACGCCGCGATGGTGAACGACCCCCGCCTCGCGCCGCCCCGGTACGCCGTCGGTGCGGGTGAGGTGGACCTCCTCGAGGCTCACGCCCCACACCGGTGCGCCGTGCTCGACGGCAGCGGAGAGGTGGGTCACCACTGACGAGGGGTGAGCGCGCCTGAGCACCGCGCGAATCAGGACCCGATGACGATCAGCCGCCCCCAGCGAACGCCACAGATCGCCGGCCACGTACGCCCCGTGGCGTACGCGATGCAGGTCACCGCACTTCACGCGCGTCCGGATCTGTCGGTCGGTGTAGCCCTCCGCCAGGAGCTCGCGTCGGAGGATCACGACGTCCCGGAGGTCGACCCGCTCTGAGATGGACATGCGCGAAGCCTGCCCTCCGCCTCGGCATCGCGGAACGGGTTCATCCGCGGCCTGTGGACAACGCGTCAGGGCCACACCCACCCGCGCACGGCGCTTGTCCGAGCCTGGTGGGCGAGTCGTGCGCCTGGCGGAGCAAGTTACCTCCGCCAGGCGTCGGTTTCCCCGCTCAGGCGGGGAAACCGACACCACGGCGGAAACGATCTCCTGCTCAGCGCTCGACGTACTCCAGCGAGCGCAGGCCGCGCTCGAGGTGCCAGGCGAGGTACGCCGCGACCAGGCCGCTGGCCTCCCGGAGGTGACGCGGGTCGGCGGCGTGGACCACCGGCCAGTCGCCGGCCAGCAGCGCGCCGAGCACCGCGATCGTCCCGGGCGCGGGGCCGGCCGACCCGGGGACCCGGCAGTCGGCGCACAGGACCCCGCCGGCGGACGGGCTGAACCAGCGGTGCGGGCCGGCGTCGCCGCAGCGGGCGCAGTGCTCGAACGACGGGGCGTAGCCGGCCACCGCGAGCGAGCGGAGCAGGTAGGAGTCGAGGACCTGGCCGGGCGGGTGCTCCCCGGCGGCCATGGCCCGCAGCCCGCCGACGAGCAGCAGGAACTGCTGCACCGCCGGCTGCTTCTCCTCGGTGACCAGCCGCTCGGCGGTCTCCAGCATCACGGTGCCGGCGGTGTAGCGGTCGTAGTCACCGCCCAGCCGGGACGCGAACGGGTCCAGCGACTCGGCCTGGGTCACCACGTCGAGGTTGCGCCCCTCGGCGAGCTGGAGGTCGACGTGGGTGAACGGCTCGAGCCGGGAACCCCAGCGGGAGGTGGTGCGACGCACGCCCTTGGCGACCGCGCGGACCCGCCCGTGCTGACGGGTCAGCAGGGTGATGATCCGGTCGGCCTCCCCCAGCTTGTGGGTGCGCAGGACGACCGCCTCGTCGCGGTAGAGCGGCACCCGCCCATTGTGCCGCGCCTCAGGTGCTCCCGCCGGTACGCCGTCGGCGCGCCCGGGTCCGGACGCCGGACCGCTCGTCCTCCCAGCAGGAGGTCGCGAACCCGATGGCCAACTGGTCGAGCCGCTCGGGGCGGACCCGCCACTCCAGGATGCTCCGTGCCCGCACGAACTCGGCGTTCGGCAGCTCGCGCGCCAGCATCGCGGCGTCCGCCGCCGGATGGATCGGATCCGCCGGGTGGCCCACGACCATCGCGGGGGCGCTGATCTCCCGCCGTTCCCGGGACGACGGCGCGACGCGGCCGAAGAACAGCCCGTGGATCACCGCGGCGACCGACGCCGGCCGCTGGTCACAGGTGTCGAGGGCGATCCCGGCCCAGAACGGCACCAGTCCGCGCGGCACCGGACGGGTGACCCACCGGAGCGCCGAGACGCTCAGCGGCAGGAACCGCGCCGCGAACATGAGCGGGGAGAAGGCGATGATCCCCGCCTCGACCGCGTTGTCGAGCACCGGCATCTCCAGCAGCAGGCCGGCGACCCGCTCCGGCGCCAGGACCGCGAGCTCGAGCGAGACGTTGGCGCCCAACGAGGTGCCTCCGACGACGGCCTGCTCGACGCCGAGGTGGTCGAGCAGGGCCTGCACCTGGTGGGCGAACGCGGTCATGGAGTAGACGGTGGGGTCCTCCGGCCGGTCGGAGCGGCCGTGCCCGAGCAGGTCGAGCGTGACCACGTGCAGCCCCTCGGCCGCCAGCGTGCGCGCGAGCGGCTCGTGCATCCGCCGCGGCATCAGCTGGCCGTGCAGCAGCACCACCCAGCGCTCGCCCGAGCCGTACTCGGTGTACTCGAGCCGGTCCCGCCCGGCCTCGTCGTCGACGAAGAACTGCCCGATGCGTTCGGAGACCAGCATCCCTGCACACTATGTCCGGGGAGCGCACGAATGCCTGCCAAACCCACCTGGCATGGACGAGACTGCCTCCATGAGCCACGCGGGCAGGGGCTGGGCCCCGCCGGCTGTCGCCGCTGCTGCCTACCTGACCGGCGTCTTCCTGGCCGGTGTCGGTGCCGCCTACTACCGCCCGGAGGGCAGCAGCGTCGCGTTCTGGTGGCCGGCCGCGGGCCTCGCGGTCGCCATGGTCGCGAGCCTGCCGCGCGCATGGGCGCCCGGGCTGGCGGTCGCCGTGGCCGTGGTCTCCGGGGCGGCCAACCTGGCGGGAGGCCAGACCCCGGAGCTGTCCGCGGCGTACGGCGTCGCGAACGCGCTGGAGGCGCTGGTGGCGGGGCTCGCCCTCAAGGACCGCTCCGGCCGCATGGTCCGGCTGACCCAGCTCTCCCACTTCCTGCGGCTGTTGGCCGCCGCGCTGGCCGGCGCCCTCGTCGTCGGGGTCCTGGCCGGTGCCGCTGCGGCGGTGCTCGAGGACGGGGCGTTCCTGCCGACGATGCGCAACGTGGTCGCCTCCCACACCGCGGCGACCATGGTCATCGTCTCGGTCGTGATGTCCTGGGACCACCGCTCCGGCCTGGCGGGCCGCTCCGAGTACGTCGCCCAGGTCGTCGCGCTGTCGCTGGTGATCGCGGTGGTGTTCGTCCCGTTCCACTCGCTACCCCTGTCGTTCGTCCCCCTGCCGTTCCTCGTGTGGGCCGCGCTCCGCCTCGACCCGCGGACCGTCACCCTCGAGCTGCTGCTGTCGTGCCTGGCGGCGGTGCTGCTGACCGCCCGAGGTCGCGGTCCGTTCGGCGACGTGGCGGAGACCTACATCTCCCTCGAGCAGGCCGCCCCGCTGGTGCAGGCCTACATCTTCGCCACCACGCTCGTCGCCCTGCCCCTGACGCTGGCGGTCACCCAGCGCGCCCGCGCCCTGGAGGCGCTCTCGGAGCGGGAGCGACTGTTCCGCCGCAACTTCACCGAGTCGATGACCGGGATGGTGCTGCTGGCCCGGCGCGGCGACCGGCTCGAGATCGTCGACGCCAACGACGCCGCACTGGAGATGCTCGACGACGGGCGCCACGGCGTCCTCGGTCGCTACCTCGACCGGGTGCTCACCGGGGCGTCCACCCTGCGCAGCGTGAACCTCGACCGCGGCTCGGGCGAGCTCGAGGGGTGGCGGGGACACGTGGGCCTGGCCCACCGCCCGGGCAGCAACGTCAAGGTGGCGATCTCCCCGCTGACCAGCGGCGAGGAGCCGACGTACGCCGCCCAGCTGCTCGACGTCAGCGCGGAGTACGACGCCCTGGCCCGCACCGCCGCCGCCGAACGACTCACCAGCGCGACGCTCGACACCACCCGGTGCATCATCCTCGTCGCCGACATGTCCGGCACCGTGGTCCGCGTCAACCACGCCACCACCGCGATCACCGGGTTCCCGGAGGAGCAGCTCCTCGGCCGGCCGGTCTGGGAGTCGATCGTGCCGACCTACCGGGTGCCGGTGGTGCAGGCGATGTTCGCCGAGCCGGACGGGTCAGGCATCCCCGGCACCGGGGAGGCCGACGTCTGCACCGCCGCCGGCGAGACGCTGCGGGTGGTGTGGACCAACGACCTGGTGCGTGACGCCGACGGCACCCCGCAGCACGCCGTCATGACCGGCGTCGACGTCACCGCCGAGCGGACGACCGCGGGCCTGATGACCAACCTGTTCCAGGCCGGCATCTCCACCGCGATCATCGGCATCGACAGCGGCGGCCGGATCACCCTGTTCAACTCCGGCGCCGAGTCGCTCGTGGGGTGGACCGCCGAGGAGGTCCGGGGCACCCTGTTCACCGACCTGCTGGAGCCGGAGGAGCTCGCCGAGCGCACCGGCCGGCCGGGCGCCGGGTGGAGCGCCCTCACCGCACTGGTCGGCGACGGGCACGAGTCCCAGCTGACCGACTGGACCTGGCGGACCGCCACCGGCGGTCGGCGTACCGTCGCGATGACGCTGAGCGGCGGCGGCAGCCAGTTCGGCGCGCAGACCGGCTACCTCGTCGTGGGCCGCGACGTGACCGAGCAGCGGCACTCGCAGGTGCTGCTGATGGCGGCGCTGGAGAAGGAGCGGATGGCGGCCGACCGGCTGCGCCAGCTCGACACCGCCAAGAACGAGTTCGTGTCCACGGTGAGCCACGAGCTGCGCACCCCCGTGACCAGCATCGTGGGGTACGCCGAGCTGCTCGCCGACGGCTCGCCCGTCGAGCCGGATCCCGAGCAGCTGCCGCTGCTCGACACCATCGCCCGCAACGGCGCCCGCCTCATCTCGCTGTGCAACGACCTGCTCACCCTCGCCGGGCTCGACTCCGAGGGGCCGGCGTGGACCCGGACGGCGGTCGACCTGCGGATGCTGGTCGACCAGGCCGAGGACTCCCTCCGCCCGACCGTGCGCGAGCGCGACCTGGCCCTCACCTTCGACATACCGTCGGAGCCGGTGACCGTGCTCGGCGACGCCATCCAGCTGGAACGGGTGCTGCTCAACCTGCTCTCCAACGCGGTGAAGTTCACCCCCGACGGCGGCTCGGTCACCACCCGGCTGCACACCGAGGACGGCGAGGCCTGCGTCGCGGTCACCGACACCGGCATCGGCATCCCCCGCGAGGAGCAGGACGAGCTGTTCCAGAGGTTCTTCCGCGCCTCGACGGCGCAGGACCTCGCCATCCAGGGCACCGGGCTCGGCCTGTCCATCGTGGCCGGGATCGTCGCCGTGCACGGCGGGCGGATCGGCGTGGAGTCGGAGTCCGGTTCCGGCACCACGTTCTCGGTGCGGCTGCCGCTCGCCACGGCCCGGCCCTGAGCCCTGGGAGCGGGGCGGCTAGGTGGCGCTGCCCAGCATGTGCAGGGCCACGAACACGCCGGCCAGCGCACCGCCGTAGCACACGGCCGCGACCAGCCCCCGGTGCTTGACCTGCAGGCCGTCGTACAGCGTGAACCGGAACCGGTGCGCGGCGTGGACCAGCATCATCGTGAACAGGCCCAGCAGGACCAGGAACGTGATCGGGTTCCCGACCACGGCGGCCAGCTGCGCGTGGTCGGGGGGGTCGATCCAGCCGAGCGGGAACGCGAGGGCGAACAGGAACGCCAGCACGGGCAGGAAGATCGCGGCCATCACCCCGCCGCCGCTGAAGGCCAGCCACAGGAACGGCTCGATCCGGAGCTTCATCGCGTCACCAGCCAGAACACGAATCCGGACACCACGGCCAGGCCGGCGTACTGGGCCCCGATGACGACGACGCCGGGCACCCGGCGACCGCGCACCGTGAGGACCATCGCCTGCGGCGTGAGGGCGAACCAGGTGATCGTGTGCAGCACCACGAAGCCGAACGCGACGACGTGGAGCGCGACCAGCCACGGCGAGGCCGCCCACTCCAGGTGCGCCTCGTACGCCGCCTCCCCGCGGCCGACCGCGCGCACGAAGAGGCACAGGTAGAGGACCAGCCAGGCCACGAAGATGCTGCTCAGCTCGCGCATCACGAACACGAAGTAGCTCCGCTTGCGGAGCCACCACAGCACCGGCACCTCCCGGTGGTGGCGCAGGTCGGGCTGGACCGCGGGCTGGGTCATCGCCGCAGCGCCCGCGGGAGGAGGAAGGCCTTGACCGACTCCTGGGCCGCCTTCAGCTTGTAGCGCTGGATCGCCCCCGCCGGGTCGACGTGCTTGGGGCAGACGCGGGTGCACTCGCCCACGAACGTGCACCCGTAGACCCCCTCGTGCTCGATGAGGACGTCCAGCCGCTCCCGGGCGCCGTGGTCGCGGGAGTCGAGGTCGTAGCGCTCCGCGAGCGCGATCGCGGCCGGCCCGACGAAGTCGGGGTCGAGCCCGTAGACCGGGCACGCGGCGTAGCAGAGCATGCAGTTGATGCACATGCTGAACTGCTTGTAGGCGTCGAGCTCCTCGGGGGTCTGGAGGTACTCCCCGTCGCCCTCGCCCTCCTGGTCCGGCACGGCGTCGTCGTCCCGGATGATCCACGGCTTGACCGTCGGCAGCTTCTCCATGAAGTCGGAGAGGTCGACGACCAGGTCCCGGACGACCGGGAAGTGCGCGAGCGGCTCGACCGTGACCGGTCCGGGCGCGTAGTCGGAGAGGAACGTCCCGCAGGTCAGCCGCGGCTCATCGTCGACGTTCATGCCGCAGCTGCCGCAGATGCCCATCCGGCACGACCAGCGGAACACCAGCGTGGGGTCGACCTCGTCCTTGACGTGGGTCAGCCCGTCGAGGACCGTCCACTCCTCCCGCATCGGGACCTCGTACTCCTGCCAGCCGGGCTCGTGGTCCCTGTCGGGGCGGTACCGCGCCACCCTCAGCCCGATCCGGTCCGTCGTCCCGCTCACCTGCCGTACACCCTCTCTCCCGGTGGCCAGCCGGTGACGGTCACGGGCACCCGCTCGACGTACGGGCTGCCGTCGTCACCCCGGCCGACCAGCTGGTGGACCAGCCACTGCTCGTCGTCCCGCGCGGTGTGGTCGGTGCGCTGGTGGGCGCCGCGTGACTCCTCGCGCCTGATCCCCGCGGCGAGGATGCACTCGGCCACGTCGAGCATGTTGGCCACCTCCAGGCGCGCCACCAGCTCGGTGTTGAACGTCCGGCAGGTGTCGACGACGCCGACGCTCCCGATCCGGTCCTGGAGCTTGTGCAGCAGGTCGGCGCCCTCCGCCATCGACTCCGCGTCGCGGTAGATGCCCGCAGCCTCCTCCATCACCAGCTGCATCTCGGTGCGGATCGAGGACACCGCGTCGTCGCGGGCGTTCCGACCGAGCACCTCCTGCTCCAGCCGGCGCACCTCGTCGGCGGCCTGGGCAGCGATCGCGGGTGGAGGGGCCTCTGCGCGTGCGGCGTACTCGGCCGCGGCGCGGCCGGCGCGCGCCCCGAACACCAGGCACTCGGGCAGCGAGTTGGAGCCGAGCCGGTTGGCGCCGTTGATGCTGACGCAGGCGGTCTCGCCGGCGGCGTACAGGCCGTCGAGCGGGGTGGCACCGTCGAGGTCGGTGCTCACTCCGCCCATCATGTAGTGGACGACGGGGCGCACCGGGATCAGCTCGCTGACCGGGTCGATGCGCTCGTACTTCCTGCACAGCTCACGCACGAACGGGAGCTTGGCGTCGATCAGCTTCGCACCCAGGTGCCTGAGGTCGAGGTGCACCACCTCGCCGTACGGCGTCGCAACCGCCCGCCCGCGCTCGATCTCGTGGACGATCGCCTGGGAGATGCGGTCGCGCGGGCCGAGCTCCATGCTCCGCAGGACGGGCGTGGGCGACGGGGTGCCGAGGTCGTAGTCCTGCAGGAACCGGTAGCCGTCCTTGTTCACCAGCCAGCCGCCCTCCGCGCGCGCCGCCTCGGTGATCAGGATCCCCGTGAACGGCAGCCCCGTCGGGTGGTACTGCACGAACTCCATGTCCTTGAGCGGCGCCCCGGCCCGGTAGGCCAGGGCCATCCCGTCGCCGGTGTTGATGTTGGCGTTCGTGGTGAACGGGAAGACCTTGCCGCACCCACCCGCGGCCAGCACGACAGCCTTGGCGGTGATCGCGCGGATCCGGCCGGTCGCGAGCTCGACCGCCACCACGCCGTGCACCCGGCCGTCGTCGACCAGCAGCCGGGTCACGAACCACTCGTCGTACCGGTGCACGGCGCCGTACTTCAGCGAGGTCTGGAACAGGGCGTGCAGCATGTGGAACCCCGTCTTGTCGGCGGCGAACCAGGTGCGCATGTTCTTCATCCCACCGAAGGCCCGGACCGCGACGTGCCCGTCCGGCTCGCGGCTCCAGGGGCAGCCCCAGTGCTCGAGCCGGAGCAGCTCGCGCGGCGCCTCGTGGACGAACATCTCCACGGCGTCCTGGTCGGCGATCCAGTCGCTGCCGGAGATGGTGTCGTAGATGTGCTCCTCGACGGTGTCGTCCTGCGCGATCACGCCGGCGGCGCCGCCCTCCGCCGACACCGTGTGGCTGCGCATCGGGTAGACCTTCGACACCACGGCCACGTCGAGGTCCGGGCTGGCCTCCGCGATCGCGATGGTGGCTCTCAGACCGGCGGCGCCGCCACCGATCAGGAGCACGTCGTGCGCGCCGGCGGTGAGGTCCTCACTCACCCCGGAACTCCTCGTCGACGAGGACCCTGCCCCGGTGGTGCACCACCATGTGGTGCAGGCTGCCGTCGTGGAACTCCTCACGGTGGACCTGGCAGCCGCAGGAGTACACGACGTCCTCGGTGACCAGCCCCTGCTGGTCCTCGGTCAGGATCCGTTCGCCGCCGCGCTGGCTACCGCACGGCGCGGCGACCGGGTCGAAAGCGGGTGACGGTCGCGGTCACGGCGCACCTCCTCGGGTGAGCGGTGCCCCCCCCCGGCGGGCACCCTCCACCCACGGTCCCGCATCGGGCGCCCCTTGTGAAGGGGCGGGGCGGGGCGCCGTCAGGCCCGGTTGACCGCGCTCACGACGGCCTTGAGGGAGGCGGTCACGATGTTCGCGTCGATGCCGACACCCCAGAGGACCTCGGTCTCCCCCGCCGCGGTGGTGAGAGCACACTCCACGTACGCCGCAGCAACGGCGTCGCCACCGGACGAGAGGGCGTGCTCGGCGTAGTCGAGCACCCGGACGTCCCACGCCTGCGGCAGTCCGTTGAGCGCGTCGACGAACGCCGCGATGGGTCCGTTGCCGGAGCCCTCGAGCGTCCGCAGCTCGCCCTCGACATACACGTTGACGGTGAGGGCGTCCCGCTCCCCGGCCGCGCTCGAGGTGTGCACCGAGTTGAGCCGGAGCGGCTCCTCCCGGGTGAGGTACTCGGAGGAGAAGACCTCCCAGATCCGGGCCGACGACATCTCGCCGCCGTCGGTGTCGGTGCGCTGCTGCACCACCCGGCTGAACTCGATCTGGGCCCGTCGCGGCAGGTCGAGCTTGTGCTCGGCCTTGAGGATGTAGGCCACGCCGCCCTTGCCCGACTGGCTGTTGACCCGGATCACGGCCTCGTAGCTGCGGCCCACGTCCTTCGGGTCGATGGGGAGGTACGGCGCCTCCCAGGCCACCTGCTCGACCGGGACGCCCTGGTCGCGGGCCTTCCGCTCGAGGTCCTCGAGACCCTTCTTGATCGCGTCCTGGTGGGACCCGGAGAATGCGGTGTAGACGAGGTCGCCGGCGTACGGGTGCCGCGGGTGGACGGGCAGCTGGGTGCAGTACTCGACGGTCCGGCGGATCTCGTCGATGTCGGAGAAGTCGACCTGGGGGTCGATCCCCTGGCTGAACAGGTTCATGCCGAGGGTGACCAGGCAGACGTTGCCGGTGCGCTCGCCGTGGCCGAAGAGGCACCCCTCGACCCGGTCGGCGCCGGCCATCATCGCGAGCTCGGTCGCGGCGACCGCCGTGCCACGGTCGTTGTGGGGGTGCAGCGAGACCGTGGTCCGGTCGCGGCGGGTCAGCTGCCGGCAGAACCACTCGATCTGGTCGGCGTACACGTTGGGGGTGGCCATCTCGACGGTGGCCGGCAGGTTGAGGATGATCTCGCGGTCGTCGTCGGGCTGCCAGACGTCGGTCACCGCCTCGCACACCTCGACGCTGAACGGCAGCTCGGTGCCGGTGAAGATCTCGGGGCTGTACTCGTAGCCGATCACCGTGGCGCCGAGGATGTTCTCGCTGTGCTTCATCACCAGCTCGGTGCCGCGCACCGCGATGTCCTTGACCTCGTCCGGGCTCGCGTGGAAGACGACCCGGCGGAACAGCGGGGCCAGCGCGTTGTAGAGGTGGATGTTGGCGTGGTGGATCCCGACGAGGCTGTGGACCGTGCGCTCGATGAGGTCCTCCCGCGCCTGGGTCAGCACCGAGATCGTGACGTCCTCGGGCACCCGGTCCTGCTCGACGAGCTGGCGGACGAAGTCGAAGTCGGTCTGGCTGGCGCTGGGGAAGCCGACCTCGATCTCCTTGTAGCCCATCGAGACCAGCAGGTCGAACATCGCCATCTTGCGGGCCGGCGTCATCGGGTCGATCAGCGCCTGGTTGCCGTCCCGCAGGTCGGTCGAGAGCCACCGCGGTGCCTCGGTGATCGTCCGGGTCGGCCAGGTGCGGTCCGGCAGGTCGATCGGCTCGAACGCACGGTAGCGCTCGATCGGCATGCTGCTGGCCCGCTGGGCGTGGGTGGAGCGGAACGGGGGTCGTACGTCGGGGTGGGTCCCGGAGTCAGTCATGGTGCGGCCTTCGCAGATCGGGTGGAGTGTGCCGGCGGCACGAGCCCTCCGCAGCGAGGAGACCGGCTCTCAGGCCTCGCTGCGGCGGCGAAGGAGCAGCAGTGCGCGCGTCATGACCCGGTCAGCATAACCGCCCCGGGCCCGTCGGTCGCCCGGCGGTCCACGGGGCGGATCCGCTCAGCCCTGGGGGCCCAGGCACTCCTGCAGCGCGCCCATCAGCTCCTGGTTGCCCGCCTCCTGGTCGTTCATGAAGACCGCGGTCAGGAAGTTGTGGAGCACCTCGTCGCTGAGGTTCTCCTCGACGCACTGCTGCGCCTCCTCGGGCAGCTCGCCCATCGCGGAGGTGAACAGCTCCTTGATGTCGGCGCACCCGGCCATCACGTCGGCCGCCGACCCGGCGTCGCCCTCGGACATCTTGACGTTCTCGATGCCGTCGTTCGCCTCGAGGTCCTCGGTGATGATGCCGTACTCGGTGAGCTGGTCGACGCCGATCTCCTCGACCATGCCGTCACCGACGCAGTCGGCCTCCTCCTGGGTGACCTCGAAGGTCTGGTCGTTGCTCTCCATGATGGAGTCCGAGATGGCCTGGGAGGCCGCCTCCTCGTCCTGACCGCACGCCGTCAGGGACAGCGCGAGCAGGACGGCGACGCCGATGGTGCGGAGCTTCATGCGGTGGGTTCCTCCCTGGAGACGAGACAGCACGACCCTAGCCTGCGGCCCGTGGCCGGGAGACGCCCGCCCGGTCGCGGGCGCGCCGCCCTAGCCTGAGGCCATGGCCCGGCTCCTCGTCGTCCACCACTCCCCCACCCGCGCGACCCGGCAGCTCACCGACCGGGTGGTGGCCGGTGCCCACGACGACGCGATCACCGGTGTCGAGGTCGAGGTCCTCCCCGCCCTCGAGGCGGACCGGGCCGACCCCGCGGACGCCGACGGGTTCCTGCTCGGGACCTCCGCCAACTTCGGCTACATGAGCGGGGCGCTCAAGCACTTCTTCGACCGGCACTTCCTGGCCCTCGGAGGGGCCCTCGCCGACGACGGCTCGGGCGCCCCGGTGACGGGCGGCCGGAAGCCCTACGGGCTGTGGGTGCACGGACGGTACGACACGACCGGGGCCGTACGGTCGGTGCAGGCCATCGCCGGCGCGCTGCCCTGGCGACAGGCCAGCGAGGTGCTCGAGGTGCTCGGCGACGTGGGCGAGGAGCAGCTCGAGGCGGCGTACGAGCTCGGAGGTACCATCGCGGCACTGCTGGCCGACTGAGGAGGACCGCGTGCCGCTGAGGCTGCCGGGCGCCCTGCTGGGCGCCCTGCTGCTGGTCGGCTGCTCGGCCTCCGGACAGGGCTCCGACGTCGACCCCGACCAGGTCGACGCGGTCGAGGCCCCCGAGCTCGGGGCGTGCCGGCTGCTGGGCCCCCAGGACGTCGCCGAGCCCAGCAACGCGACCCGCACCGTGGCCTGCTCCGAGCAGCACACCGCCCAGACCTTCGCCGTCGGGCAGCTCCCGGCGGAGTTCGACGACGCCGACTACCACCACCCGGACCTCGGGGCCTTCGCCTACGACGAGTGCAGCACCCGCTTCGAGAAGTTCCTCGGCGCCGACGAGAGCCTGGCGATGCGGACCGTCGTCAGCTGGGCCTGGTTCCGGCCGTCGGAGGAGGCCTGGCGACAGGGAGCACGCTGGTACCGGTGTGACATCGTGGGGGGCGGCGACCAGAGCTCCGCCTACGTGTCGCTGCCGGCCGACGCCAAGGGTCTGCTGCAGGGCCGCATCGACGACCGGTGGCTGGTCTGCGCCGAGGGCCCGACGGTCGCCGCCGCGGCGCGGGTCCCCTGCTCGGAGAGCCACACCTGGCGCGCGGTGACGACGATCAAGCTCGGGGAGCCCGAGGACCCCTACCCCGGTGACAGGCTCGTCGAGGTCCGGACGCGCGACTTCTGCGACAAGTCGGTCGGGGCGGTGCTCGGCTACCCGGTGCGCTACGACTTCGCCTACACGTGGTTCCACGAGGCCGAGTGGGAGGTCGGCAACCGCAGGTCGATCTGCTGGGCCAAGACCGACCGATGACCAAGCGTCTCTCGCTGCTCGCCGCGCTCGCCGTGACGCTGGCCGCGGTCGTGGTCGGGTGGCGCACCTACGAGCGGCAGCCGGACGCCGAGCCGGACCCGACCACCCCGTCCAGCTCGGCGCCGAGCGCGTCGCCGTCCGCCTCCCCCACGCCCGCGAAGCCGCCACCGGTCCCGCGCGTGGGTGCCTGCTACCGGCTGACGTACGCCCAGGCGGTGGCGCCGACGACGTCCCTGCGCGACGTCCCGTGCGACCGGCAGCACACCGCGGTCACCTTCGAGGTCGGCGAGCTCGACACCGTCGTCGGCGGCCACCTGGTCACCGTCGACTCCCCGCGCGTCCGCGACCAGGTCGCCGCGGCCTGCCCGGAGGCCTTCGGGAGGTTCGTCGGAGGGACCGTCGAGCAGCAGCGGCTCAGCCTGCTCCGCCCGGTCGGGTTCACCCCGACCGTCGAGCAGTCCGACCGCGGCGCGACCTGGTACCGGTGCGACGTGGTCGCGGTGGCCGGCGGCAACGAGCTGTCGCCGCTCGGCCCGCAGCTCGGTGGGGTGCTCGCCACCGAGGAGGGCCGGACCGCCTACGGCCTGTGCGCGACGGCTGGACCCGGCACCGACGACTTCCGGACCGTGATCTGCTCCGCCGAGCACTCGTGGCGGGCCGTCCGCACCGTCACCTTCGAGGGGGACGCCTACCCGGGCACCGCCGCCGTGCGCGAGGCCGGTACCCAGCCCTGCCGCGCCGCCGGCCGGGCCGCCGCCGGCGGCGCCCTCGACTTCCGGTGGGGCTACGAGTGGCCCACCGCGGAGCGGTGGCGGGCCGGCCGGACCTACGGCATCTGCTGGGTCCCGGCCTGACCCCGATGACCACTCGTCGTCGTCAGAAGCCGAGCTTGCGGAGCTGCCGCGGGTCGCGTTGCCACTCCTTGGCGACCTTGACGCGCAGGTCGAGGTAGACCGGGACGCCGAGCAGCGACTCGATCTGGGTCCGGGCCCGGCGACCGACGTCCTGGAGCCGCTGCCCGCGGTGCCCGATCACGATGCCCTTCTGGGAGTCGCGCTCGACGTAGAGGCTGGCGTGGATGTCGAGCAGCGGCTTGTCCTCGGGGCGGTCCTCCCTCATCCGCATCTCGTCGACGACCACGGCGATCGAGTGCGGCAGCTCGTCACGCACGCCCTCCAGCGCGGCCTCGCGGACCAGCTCCGCCGCCAGGTGCTCCTCGGGTGCGTCCGAGAGCTCGTCGTCCGGGTACAGCTGCGGGCCCTCGGGCATCTGCTGCACCAGCAGGTCCGCCAGCAGGTCGACCTGGTCGCCGGCCACCGCGGACACCGGCACCACCTCGGCCCACTCGATCCCGTGGGCGCGGCCGAGCTCGGCGACGTCGATCAGGTGCTCGGCGATCCGGTCGGGGGCGGCGAGGTCGGTCTTGGTGACGATCGCGAGCTTGGTCGTCCGCCGGACCTGCGCGAGCTCCTTGACCAGGAAGGCGTCGCCCGGTCCGACCTTCTGGTCGGCCGGGAAGCAGACCCCGACCACGTCCACCTCGGCCCAGGTCGTGCGGACCAGGTCGTTGAGGCGCTCCCCGAGCAAGGTGCGGGGGCGGTGCAGGCCGGGGGTGTCGACGAGGACCAGCTGCGCGTCGGGACGGGTCACGATGCCGCGGACCACGGTCCGCGTCGTCTGCGGCTTGTCGGAGGTGATGACCACCTTCTGGCCGACCAGCGCGTTGGTCAGCGTCGACTTGCCCGCGTTGGGGCGGCCGACGAAGCAGGCGAACCCGCTGCGGAACCCGTCGTCGGTCACGGCATCTCCTCCCGGGCCCGGTCGTAGTCGGCCCAGATCTCCTCGTCGGACTTGCCGGCGGCCTTGCCCGCACGCCAGATCGGGCCGGGGTCGACGGCGCGCGGCTGCCGTTCCTTCACGCCGCGCCAGTAGCCCATCACGTCGTACGACGACGCCGGCATCCGGCGCCCTCGCATCAGGAACTTGCGGATGGCCCGCATCTGCGCCGACTCGCCGGCCATCCAGAAGTAGCCGGGGCCCTCCGGCCAGTCGAGACCCTCGACCACCTCGGCGAGCCGGCTGCCGCCACCCCTGGGTGGGGTCAGCCAGGTGACGTCGGTGGCGTCCGGGAGGTAGCCCGCCAGGTCGTCGGGCACCTCCGCCCACACCCTGGTCGGCAGGTCGGTGACCGTCTCGGTGATCCGCGCCATCGCCGGCATCGCGGTCAGGTCCCCCACCAGCATCAGCCAGCCGGCGTCCTCGGGGAGGGTGAACGAGCCGCGGGGCTCGGTCAGCGTGACCACGTCGCCCCGGCAGTCGCGGGAGGCCCACTCGGTGACCAGGCCGACGTCGTGGACGACCACGTCGAGCTCCATCAGGGCACCGTCGAAGGAGCGGACCGTGTAGTAGCGGGACTGGTACTGCCCGGGCACGACCAGTCCCACCCACTCGTCGGGCACCCCGCTGGAGGCGAAGTCACCGAGACCCGCCAGCCGCAGCCGCACCAGGTGGGGCGAGAGGACCTCCCGGTCGGCCACCGTGGCCTGGAAGGTCCGGGCTCGCGTGGTCACCGTCCGAGGCTAGTCACCACGTCGGCCGTAGGGGGAATCCGTCGGCACCGGACGCGGTCGTGCGGCCCGCCAGCACCTGGTGGAGCTGGATCTCGTTGCGCTCGAAGGCCAGCCGGGACCCGGCCATGTAGAGCCCCCACACCCGCGCCGTCCCCTCGCCGACCTCCGCCACGGCCTCGTCCCAGTGGTCGACGAGGTTGCGGCACCACCCGGTGAGGGTGAGCGCGTAGTGACGGCGCAGGTTCTCCTCGTGCATCACCTCGAGCCCGGCGTCCTGGGCCTCGGTGATGATCCGCCCCGACCCCGTGAGCTCGCCGTCGGGGAAGACGTAGCGGTCCAGGAACGCGCCGATCGCCTGCCGCCGGTTGTGCGGCCGGGTGATGCAGTGGTTGAGCAGCCGGCCCTCGGGTCGCAGGCGGTCCCGCAGGTGGCGGAAGTACGCCGGGTAGTTGCGGACGCCGATGTGCTCGGTCAGCCCGATCGAGCTCACCGCGTCGAAGTCGGACTCCAGGACGTCCCGGTAGTCGAGGTGGCGGACCTCCGCGCGGTCGCCGAGACCCTCGCGGTCGATCGCCTCCTTGCCCCACTCGGCCTGCTGCCGGGAGAGGGTGACGCCGAGCGCGTGCACGCCGTACTCGCGGGCGGCGTGGCGGACCATCCCACCCCAGCCGCAGCCGACGTCGAGCAGCCGCTGGCCGGGCTTGAGGTCGAGCTTGCGGCAGACCAGGTCGTACTTCTCGGCCTGTGCCTCCTCGAGGGTGGCGTCGGCGTGCGGGAACACCGCGCAGGTGTAGGTCATCGACGGGCCGAGCACCAGCTCGTAGAACCGGTTGGAGACGTCGTAGTGGTGGTGGATCGCCTCGGCGTCCCGGCCGCGCGAGTGCCGCAGCCCCTCGACCGCCCGTCGCCAGCGCGGGAGCGTCTCCTGCGGGGGCGGCGGCGGTGGCCGCAGGCTGCCGAGACCGAGCGACCGCAGCACCGTGAGGCCCTCGCTCGCCGTCGGGGTGCGGAAGCGGAGGCTGTTCTGGAGGAACACCAGTGCGTCGTAGGGGTCGCCCGGGTGGACGCCGTGGAGCAGCAGGTCGCCGGTCACGTAGGCGCGGGCCATGCCGAGGTCGCCGGGCGCGGTCAGCAGGTAGGCGAGGCCCCGGGGCGAGGTCAGCTCCAGCGCGACCGGCGAGTCCGGCGGCCCGACGGCGCTGCCGTCGTACGCCGTGAACCGCAGGGGCATGCCGTCGCGCATCAGCGAGTCGACGGCCTCGGCGATGGTCAGGCTGGGAGTGGTCGGTCGGGTCTTCTGGGTCACGCGCGTCGCACCACCTTGTCGTAGAGGGACGTGAGCCGGTCGTCGGGGTCGAACCGCTGCTTGACGCGGGCCAGGTGGTCCCCGTCGTAGAGCGCGTCGAACGTCGCCCGGTCGTAGAACGCCTCGGAGTAGAGGCTCTTGTGGCCGCCGAGCCGGTGGACCTCCTGCTCGATGGCCCGGTTGCGGGGGGCGTCGACGGCGTCCGGGCCGACGTGGACGGTGCCCCAGAAGCCGACGTTGACGTAGAGCACCTCGGGATCGAGCGGGTACGTCGGCCAGGTCCGGGTCGCCCGCACCGGGCACAGCCACACCGGCCGCATGCCGACGGTCTCGTCGAACCAGGCCAGGAACTCCGGGAGCCGGTCGACCGGGATCTCGACGTCCTGGATGACCCGCTCGCGCTGCGGACGGTTGGCGCGACGGTCGAGCCGGTCGGCGATGTCGAACCGGTGGTCGAGGGCCAGCAGCCGCAGGTAGACGTCCGAGCGGCGCCAGCGCCGCGCCCACACCCGTCGGAGGAGGGGGTGCTGGGCGCCGAAGGCGCGCGAGCACCAGAACCAGTCGGTGTCCCAGCGCCAGAGGTAGTCCAGCCCGGTGAGCAGGTCGGTGTCGCGCTCGGCGACCGAGCGGTAGTAGACCTGCTGACCCGTGTAGTCGCTGGTCGGCCCACCGGTGTCCTGCCAGCGGGCGAGGGTGAGGACGAGGCGGCCCGGTTCGAACGCGACCCCGTCGAGGCCGTCGACCTGCTCCCCCTCGTAGCTGCCGGTCGCGGCGATCTCCGCCACCGTCTTCGCGAGCAGTGCGGGGTCGTCGAACCGCAGGTGCCGCAGCCCGACGTAGCGCGGCGCCGGCTCGAGGTCGATCCGGAGCCTCGTGGCGTAGCCGAGCGAGCCGTAGGTGTTGGGGAAGGTGTCGAACAGCTCGTCCCCGGGTCGGGTGGTCACCACCTCGCCGGCACCGGTCAGCACGTCCATCTCCCGGACAGACTCGTGGGGCAGCCCGTTGCGGAACGACGTCGCCTCGATCCCGAGACCGGCGACCGCACCGCCGAGCGTGATGGTGCGCAGCTGCGGGACGACCAGCGGCATCAGCCCGTGGGCCAGCGTGGCGTCGACCAGGTCCTCGTAGGTGCACACGCCCTGGACGTCGGCGGTGCGCGCCTCGGCGTCGACCGCCACCACGCCGGTGAGCCCGGAGGCGTCGAGCCGCGCGTCGGCGTGCACGCGCGGCCGGAACAGGTTGGACGTGGTGGTGCGCAGTCGCACCGGCGCGCCCCGCGGGATGGTGACGTAGCTGCGGACCAGCCGGTCCACGCCCTCCCCGTGGCGCTCCCACCCGACGGGATCGCTCACGGGCCCCACGTTAGCCAGCCGACCGGGCGCGCGCGAGCAGGTTGGCGTCGAGCCGGCTCTCGCGGCGGTCGAGCCGGACGAGCAGCCGGGACATCGCCTCCTCGTGGCGCCCGGCGCGCGTGAGCGCCTGGAGCAGGGTGTCCTCGAAGACCTCGCGCTGGGCGTGCGACCCGCCGTAGCGCACGACGGCGGCCTCCTCGGCCAGGAGCAGGTCGCTCGCGGTCGGGTGGTCCCCCTCGACGTACGCCGCCAGGCCGCGGGCCAGCCCGGGAAGCAGGTCGGCTGCGCCGGGTGCGCCGAACGACGCCGCCGCTGCCGCGAACCGCCGGAGCGCCTCCGCGTCGCCGGCGGTGGCGAGCCCCAGGGCCACGTGGACACCGACGAAGGTGGACGGCACCGACCCCACCAGGGAGGCGACCATCGGGGCGACCGGGGTGTCCGACGGGTCGGTGCCCTCGGGCACCAGGCCGTGCAGCTGGCAGCGCCAGAGCATCGAGGTGCCGTCGACGAGGCCCCCTGCTCCCGGGCGGGACGCGCAGTGCCGGTAGCGCTCCAGCGCCCCGTCACCGTCGCCGACCGCGAGGTGGTGGAGGGCCGAGTGCCAGACGAGGTGCGACCCGAACGGCGCCTCCTGGTCGGTGCCCGGCAACCAGGCGTCCAGCCAGGCCAGACCACGGTCGTGGTCACCCGCCTCGAAGTGGACGTGGGCCAACGGATGTCCGCCGGAGAAGCCGGTCGGGTCCAGCTCGAGGGCTCGTACGGCGTCCCGGTGCGCCTCCTCGAGACGACCCCGGTCCTGGGCGTGCATCGCCTCGTAGCCGAGCAGCACCGGGTGCTCGCCGACCGCGGCGGCGGAGGCCCGGACGTGGCCGAGCGCCTGCTCGTCACCGTCCGGCTCGGTGGAGGTCGAGGCGAGGAACACCGCCACGCCCAGCCCCACCAGGTCGGCCGGGTGGTGTCGGTGGTGCCGCACCCAGCTCGGCCGCGCGGGCCAGATCCCCTGGCTGTGCGTGGTGAGGACGGCCTCGGTGAACGAGCGCTCCCAGTCGTGGTCGGCGTGCCCGGCCCGCGCGGCCGCTGCCTCGTCCGCCGCGTCGAACCCGGCGACGTCGAAGAGCGCGAGCAGCAGGGCTGCGGCGTGCGCCACGGCGAGGTCGGGGTCGGCGGCGAGCACCCGGCGCAGGGCGTCCTCCGGGCCGGACCGCCGGGCGACGTAGCGGTCCACGAAGTCGTCCCACGCGGCCGCCGTGTCGGCATCGGTGGCCGGTCGCAGCTGCCGGCTCATCACCCCACCTCCGGATCTCACGCTAGACCTGGCCGCCGCGGCGCGGCAGGATCACCTCCGGGAGGGTCCCGCGCACGACACGAGGCCCCCCGCACCGTGGGTGCGGGAGGCCTCTTCGTGCCCATTACGGAACACGCGCTCGTCGGGTCCGGGGGGATGGACTCGTTGCGAGCTCCCGACGGAGGCGGTTCGTGGGGTTTGCCTCGCGTCTGTGACCAGAGTTTACACGTTATCGGCCGTGGGGGGAGGGTTTCCGGAACATGTTTTTGGTCGTCCAGACCACCCCCTCTGAGCAGGCAAAACAGTGCATTCGGGCACCTCCTGACCAGGGGTTACCGACACGTTCGGCAACTTCGGGCACTTCCGGATTTGCCACCCCATGCTCCATGCTTGGCGCGACCACTCCCACACCCCCGACTCCCCAAGGAGCTCATCGCCATGACCCGCAAGCTCAAGCTCGCCGTCGCCGCCGTCATGACCGTCGCCGTCACCACCATGGGTGTCGGCACCGCCACCACTGGCATCGCCGTGGCCAAGGACCGCAGCGGCTGCTGCTGACGCTCACACTCGGCGTCACCCTCACGAGACCTCCAGCGAGTTCCCGAGACCCGCTGGGTCCCCGTCAGGGGATCGCCGACGACACGTTCACGCTCATCGGGATCGCCGTCCGCGCCCGCAGTCCGGTCGAGGCAGCGGCGCTCCGGTAGGCGTCGCGCGCCGCGTCGAGGTCGCCCAGCGCCTCGAGCAGGCCCGCGAGCTCGAACCACAGGTCGGCCGCGTCACGGTCGGCGCCCACTCCGGTGAGCTGGAGCACCGCGTCCCGGTAGGCCGCCCGCGCGTCGTCGGGGCGCCCGGCGGCAGCCGCTGCCTGGCCCTCGATCAGCTTGGCGTCGGCCGCCGCAAGAGGTGACTGCCCGGCCACCTTGGCGTGCACCACGGCGCCGAGCTCGTGGGCCGCCACCAGGTCGCCCGCGAGCAGCAGGGCGCGCGCCCTCGCGATGTCGTTGCGCGCGATGTCGAGCACCCCACCACTGGAGGCGGCAAGCTCCTCGGCCGCTAGGTCGAGCATGGCGAGCGCCGCGTCGACGTCGGGCGGGTCGAGCTGCAGCTGCATGTCGGCGAGCGCCGTCCGCAGCCGGGCCAGGTTGCGCCCGTCCTGCCCCTCGGCCAGGAGCGCGAGGGCGCGCTCGGCGAGCGGGATCGCCTCCGCCACCGAGCCGCGATCGGACTCGAAGAGGCTCGCGTTCCAGTACGCCGCGGCGCGGGCCTTCGGGGAGTTCAGCTTCTCGGCCTTGGCGATCGCCCGACGGCAGATTCGGATGGCCTGACCCGTGTCGCCTCGCGACTGGTAGGCGAGCGCGATGGTGACCGAGAGCTGGACGGCCTCGTCGCTGCTGTCGAGCGGGGACCCCTCCAGCTCGGCCAGCACGCGCTCGCCGGCCTCGATGGCCAGCGACAGGTCACCGGACTCGCGGTAGCACCGGCTCAGCGCGATGGCCGCCTGGATCCGTGGGATCGCCACCACGCCCGCGCGGGGGATGGCGCCGGGCTCGAGCGGGATCGCGCCACCGCTGGACACGATCGTCTCGAGCTCCAGGATCGCGTCGTCGACGTTGCCCTGCGACTCGAGCGCTCGGGCGACCAGGTAGGTCGCCCGGTCGGCGAGGTCGTGGTGGACGATCGCCACGGCGCGGTCGCGCGCCTCGCGGGCCCGGACCTCGGCCTCGGCGTGCTCGCCGTTCTCGAGGGAGAGCTCGGCGAAGTCGAGGGCCAGCCGGAGCTCGTCCTGCTCGGGCGCGGTCGCACCGCGCAGCAGCATGTCGATCGAGACGCCCAGTCGCTGGGCCAGCGCCTCGAGCACCTCGGCGTTGGGTCGTCGATGCCCGGACTCCAGTCGCGAGACGTAGCCGACGGACACCAGGTCGCCGGCCAGGTCGGTCTGCGTCCAGCCCCGCGCGAGGCGGGCTGCGCGGAGTCGCGACCCCAGCTCATAGGGGCGGATCTCCTGCAGGAGGGCGGAGTCAGCGAGGTTCATGGGCCCAATTGTGACCGACAGAACGACAATCTGGTCAAGTTTCCAGTCAACTCGTTCCAGCCCGGTCCGATTTGCCGTCGCGCGCCCTAGTCTGCGGGAGCCGGGGGATGGCAAGTCACGCGTGTGTCTCTGACACACGCGTGACTCATTTCCGGACCGTTCTCCAGGCCATTCTCCGGGCCGGGGACAGCGCCCGCCGGACTAGACCGGCTAGGACTCCCGCGTCTCGACGACCCGGCCGCGCGGGTCACCGCGGTGGATCGGTACGCCGGCGCCGGCGAAGTCGCGGACCACGTCGAGGTCGCGCTCGGCCAGCGAGCCGGCGTCGGTGAGGACCACCACGGCCTCGAGACCGCGCGAACCGGACGAGACCGCCATCGCCACGCAGACCGCGACGGCCGAGACCTGCAGCGACGGCAGGTCGACGGTGGCGGCGGCGTAGGTGCGCCCGTCGCTGTCCCGGACCGCCGCCCCCTCGGCCGCGCTCGTCCGGGCCCGGGTGCTGCGCGCCAGGGTCACCAGCTTGCCGTCCTCGCCCGCGAGGTCAGGCATCCGCGTCCTCCTGCGCCGGGCGCGCGGCGGGCTCGATCCTGCTGATCAGGACCGTGTCGATCTTGTTGCGGCGCCCGGCGGCGTCCTCGGCGGTGAAGCGCAGGCCGTGGGCCTCCACGGAGGAACCCGGGATCGGGACCAGCCCGAGGTGCTTGGCCATCAGCCCGCCCACGCTGTCGACGTCCTCCTCCTCGACGTCGAAGCCGAACAGCTCGTCGAGGTCGTCGACCGGGTAGCGCGAGGAGACGCGGGCCGAGCCGTCGTCGAGCTGCTCGACCTCGATCTCGTCCTCGTCGTACTCGTCGGTGATCTCGCCGACGATCTCCTCCAGCAGGTCCTCGATGGTGATCAGCCCCGCCGTGCCGCCGTACTCGTCGACCACGACCGCGACGTGCTGGCGCTTGGCCTGCATCTCGGAGAGCAGCGCGTCGACCGGCTTGGAGTCGGGCACGAAGAACGCGGGGCGCATCACTTCCTCGACCCGCTGGGTGAACTCGACGTCGGGCGCCTCGAAGTCGCGGCGCACCAGGTCCTTGAGGTAGGCGAAGCCGAGGACGTCGTCGAGGTTCTCGCCGATCACCGGGACCCGCGAGAAGCCGCTGCGCAGGAACAGCGACATGGTCTGCCGCAGGTTCTTGTGGCGCTCGATGTAGACGACGTCGTTGCGGGGCACCATCACCTCACGGGCGATCGTGTCGCCGAGGTCGAACACCGAGTGGATCATCTTCCGCTCGCCGGACTCGATCACCGCCGAGGCCTCGGCCAGGTCGACCAGCTCGCGGAGCTCGGTCTCGGTCGAGAACGGGCCCTCCCGGAACCCGCGGCCGGGGGTGATCGCGTTGCCGACCAGGATCAGCAGCCGCGGGACCGGGCCGAGGATCCTGGTGATGGCGGCGAGCGGCGCCGCCGACCAGAGGGCGACCCGCTCGCTGTGCTGCCGGCCGAGGGTGCGCGGCGCGACGCCGATGACCACGAACGACACGACCAGCATCACGGCGATCGAGGTGAGCGCGGCGGGCCAGAAGGCGTAGGTCCAGGCGTCGCGGACCAGCTGGGTGACGAAGACGATGGCCGCGATCTCGCACAGCAGCCGCAACAGCAGGGCGGTGTTGAGGTAGCGGGCGGGGTCGTCGAGGACGGTGACCAGCCGCCTGGCGCCGGCACGCCCCTCCCCCGCGAGCTCCGCGGCCCGGGCCCGCGACGACGCCGACAGCGCGGCGTCGGCCGCGGAGAAGAGGCCGGCCAGCACCACCAGGGTCGCGGCCGCGCTCAGCAACCACACGTCGCCCGCGGTCACCGCTGTCGCCACTCCCCCAGCAGCTGGTCCTGGAGCCCGAACATCTCGCGGTGCTCGTCCGGCTCCGCGTGGTCGTAGCCGAGCAGGTGCAGGATGCCGTGGACGGTGAGCAGCTCCAGCTCCGCACCGGTCCCGTGGCCCGCGGTCTCGCCCTGGCGCTCGGCCACCGCCGGGCACAGCACGAGGTCGCCGAGGACACCCTCCTCGGGGTCCTGGTCGACGAGGCCCGGGCGCAGCTCGTCCATGGGGAAGGCCAGCACGTCGGTCGGCCCCTCCTTCTCCATCCACTGCTCGTTGAGCTCGGCGATGGTGGCCTCGTCGACCGCCTTGATGCACAGCTCGGCCAGCGGGTGGACGCGCATCCGGTCCATCACGAACCGGGAGAGGGAGGCGAGGCGCTGGACGTCGAGCCCGGTCCCGGACTCGTCCAGGACCTCGATGCTCACGGTCGCGACCCCCGGTCGGTCACCGGCGGGCGCTTGGCGTCCCAGTCGTCGTACGCCGCGACGATCCGCCCGACCAGCTTGTGGCGGACGACGTCGTGGCTGGTGAGCATGTTGAACACGACGTCCTCGACACCGGTCAGGATCTCCTGGACGACCTTGAGCCCGGAGCGGGTGGCGCCGGGCAGGTCGATCTGGGTCACGTCGCCGGTCACCACGATCTTGGAGCCGAAGCCGAGCCGCGTCAGGAACATCTTCATCTGCTCCGGCGTGGTGTTCTGCGCCTCGTCGAGGATCACGAACGCGTCGTTGAGGGTCCGGCCCCGCATGTAGGCCAGGGGCGCGACCTCGATGGTGCCGGCTGCGAGCAGCTTGGGGATCGACTCGGGGTCGATCATGTCGTGCAGCGCGTCGTACAGCGGGCGCAGGTAGGGGTCGATCTTCTCGCTGAGGGTCCCGGGCAGGAACCCGAGCCGCTCGCCGGCCTCGACCGCCGGGCGGGTGAGGATGATCCGGTTGACGTCCTTGCCCTGCAACGCCTGCACGGCCTTGGCCATCGCGAGATAGGTCTTGCCCGTCCCGGCCGGCCCGATGCCGAAGGTGATGGTGTGCTTGTCGATGGAGTCGACGTAGCGCTTCTGGTTGAGGGTCTTCGGGCGGATCGAGCGGCCGCGGTTGGAGAGGATGTTGAGCGACAGCACGTCGGCAGGACGCTCGGTGGTCTCCGCCCGGAGCATGGCCAGCACCCGCTCGACGGTCTCGGTCGAGAGCCCCTGACCCGTGCGGAGGATCGTCACCAGCTCGTCGAGCAGCCGCTCGGCGAGCGCGATCTCGCCCGGCTCGCCCTGGAGGGTGATCCGGTTGCCGCGCACGTGGATGTCGGCGTCGAAGGCCTTCTCGAGCAGGGCGAGGTGCTCGTCAGCGGGTCCGAGCAGGCTGACGAGGTCGATGCTGTTGGGGACGACGACGGTGTGCCGGGTCGCGGTGCGGTCGACCGCCGAGTCGGCACCGCGATCGGTGGAGTGCGGAGTGTCGGTCATGGGCCTCCCATGCTACGCAGGGGCTCCGCGCCGGGCCCACCGGGATTCGGGCCCCCGGCGTCCCTCACCCGGGGGGCCAGGCCAGCTCCCGCCCGCCGAGCAGGTGCAGGTGGGTGTGGAAGACGCTCTGACCGGCCCCGGGACCGGTGTTGAGCACCAGCCGGTAGTCGCTCAGGCCCTCGCGGCCCGCCACCTCGGCCGCGGCCGCCACCAGCCGTCCCACCGCCTCCGGATCGGCCTCGGTGGTCGCCGCCGCGTCGGGCCGGTGGTGGCGGGGGACGACCAGCACGTGGGTGGGCGCCACCGGGTTGACGTCGCGGAAGGCGACCACGTGGTCGGTGGTGAGGACGAGGTCGCCCGGGATCTCACCGGCCACGATCTTGCAGAACAGGCAGTCCGGATCGGTGTCGACCTGACGGCTCTCGGAGGTCATGGGGCCACTGTAGGAGAGGAATCCGGGTTCGACGGGTGTCAACCACCTGAGGCGGCGACGCGTGCTACTAGCGTGCTGATGCATGCGACCCTCTACGCCGGACCGCTCCTCGTGAGCGGCCCGACGACCTGGGACGCCGACCAGGCGCTGGACCAGCTGTACGCCGCCCACTGGCGTTCGCTGGTCCGCCTCGGCGTGCTCCTGGTGCACGACGTGTCGCTCGCCGAGGAGATCGTCCAGGACTCCTTCGTGGCCGTGCACAGCCGCTGGCGCCGGCTGCGGGACCCCGACCGGGCGCTGGCCTACCTCCGTCAGACGGTGGTCAACCGGGGCCGATCGGCCCTGCGCCACC
Source organism: Nocardioides sp. GXQ0305 (assembly GCF_050880345.1). Classification (NCBI taxonomy): domain Bacteria; kingdom Bacillati; phylum Actinomycetota; class Actinomycetes; order Propionibacteriales; family Nocardioidaceae; genus Nocardioides; species Nocardioides sp. GXQ0305. The sequence goes on along the minus strand of NZ_JBNYXG010000008.1, from coordinate 112,700 downwards.
GGGCCGTCGTCGAGCGGCACGCCGAGCGGGAGCGCCCGGTGACCACGCTGCCCGGCGCCGACCACGCCGTGATGTCCGACGACCGCCGCGACCGGGTGCTCGACGCGCTCCGGGCCCTGCCCGCGCGCCAGCGTGAGGTGCTCGCCCTGCGCTACTACTCCGAGCTCTCCGAGGCCGAGATCGCCGACGCGCTCGGCATCAGCCGGGGTGCGGTGAAGAGCCACGCGTCACGTGGGGCCGCCGCGCTGCGGGTGTCCCTCTCCGACTACCTCGAGGACCGCACATGAGCCCCCGCGACCAGCTCGACCCCGAGCTCGACCGCCGGCTCGGCGAGCTGCTGCGCGGAGCCGTGTCAGGGATCGAGCCCGACGACCGGCTCGGTGAGCTGCGCGCCCGGGTGTCGCGACCGCCCCGTCGACGCGCGGCCCTGGTCGCGCTCGCCGGGGCCGCGCTCGCGGGCGGTGCCGCGGTGGCCGCGGTGGCGGTCGGGCCCGAGCTGCTGGGTGACGACGACCCGGTCGACCCGCCGGTGGCCTCCTCGCCCGGCGCGGCGTCCGACGACGCCGACGCCGAGTCGAGCGCCCCGCCGGTGGCGGCCCGTGCCGTGGCCGGCTACTACCTCGGCGAGACGCCGGCCGGCGTACGCCTCTACCGCGAGTTCCGGTCGGTGGAGTCCGCCGACGACGGCCCCGACGCGTCGGTCCGGCTGCTGACCACCGCTCCGGCGGACCCCGACTACCGCACCGAGTGGCCCGACGGCGCCTTCGCGGGAGCCGAGGTGGGTGACGACCGGATCACCGTCGAGCTCGCCGACCCCTCGCTGGAGGATCTCCCCGAGTCGATGACGGAGGAGGAGGCGCGGGCCTCGGTGCAGCAGGTCGTCTACACGCTCCAGGCGTACGCCCAGCAGCGGCTGCCGGTGGAGTTCACGACGACCGACGGGCCGGTCGACCAGGTCCTCGGCACCGCGTCGGTGGAGCCGCAGACCGCGGCGACCCCCATCGACATCCTGTCCCACGTCAACCTGAGCGCCCCCGACGAGGGACAGGCCGTCTCCGGCCGGATGTCCGTCGAGGGCGTGGCCAGCTCCTTCGAGGGCAACGTCCCCTGGACGCTGACCGACGAGGCGGGGCAGACGGTGGACCAGGGCTTCTTCACCGCGAAGGGGTCGATGGGCGTGCAGCTCCATCCGTTCCGCGGCAGGATCGACCTCTCCTCCGTCGAGCCCGGCACCTACACCCTCGAGGTCACCACCGACGACCCGACGGGCGGGGCCGAGGGGCCCGGCGCCTTCTCCGACACCCGCCGCATCGTCGTCGAGTGAGCGGGTCCGCCCTCTTTCCGGCGGCCCTTGACCCCCTCCGGGGCCGGTCGTAACGTCACCAGACGGGGGCGAGGCGCGGTGCCCACCCTCGGGCGTCCCCGGACAGCAGGGGGACCTCATGTTCATCCAGATCATCCAGGGCAGCTGCCGTCGCCAGGACGAGTGCCGACGGCTCATGGACGAGTGGCTCGCCGACATCGCACCCGGCGCCGTCGGGTGGCTCGGCGGCACCTACGGCTTCACCGACGACGGCCAGCTGGTCGCGGTCGTCCGCTTCGAGTCGCGCGAGGCAGCGATGGCCAACTCGGCCCGCGAGGAGCAGGGCGCGTGGTGGAGCCGGATGGAGGCCTGCTTCGACGGCCCGGTCGAGTTCCACGACTGCGACCGCGTCGTGATGATGCTCGAGGGCGGGTCCGACCAGGCCGGCTTCGTCCAGGTCATCCGCGGCCGGCTCGACGACCCCGATGCCCTCGAGTCCGGGATGCGGGAGATGGAGACGCTGCTCCACGAAGCGCGGCCGGAGATCATCGGCGCCACGTTCGCGATCGAGCCCGACGGCACCTTCACCGAGACGGTGGCCTTCACCAGCGAGGCGGCCGCCCGGGAGGCGGAGTCGCGGACCGTTCCCGACTCCGGGCCGATGCACGACGCCATGGCCAGCTGGGACCGGATGGTCCACGACCTGAGCTTCCACGACCTGCACCACCCGTGGTTCGCGTCGAAGGCGTGACGCGCTAGCCCCAGCGCGGGGTACGGACGAGGAGGGCCGCCGCGGCCGCGAGCCCGGCGGTGGAGGTCCGCAGCACCTCGGCGCCGAGCCGCACCGGCGTGGCCCCGGCGTCGACGAACCCGGTGACCTCCTCGTCGGTCAGCCCGCCCTCGGGACCGACCACGAGCACGACGGTGCCGGTCGCGGGCACCTCGACCGTGGACAGGGTCGTGGTCGCGTCCTCGTGCAGGACCAGCGCCAGGTCGGCGTCGGCCACCAGGTCCGCCGCGTCGGCGGTCGAGGCGAGCGGCGCGACCTGCGGGTGCCAGGTGCGACGTGCCTGCTTGGCGGCCTCCCGGGCGGTGGCCCGCCACTTCGCCAGCGACCGGGCGGCGCGCTCGCCGCGCCAGACCGCCACGCTGCGCGACGCTGCCCACGGCACGACGGTGTCGACGCCGATCTCGGTCAGCACCTCGACCGCGCGCTCGCCGCGGTCGCCCTTGGGCAGGGCCTGGACCACGACCAGCTCGGGCTCCGGTCGCGGCTCGTGGCGGACGTCGTCGACCGCGACCTCGAAGACCCGCTTGCCGGTCGAGACCACGGCGCCCGTGGCCGCGGCTCCGACGCCGTCGGTGAGCACCACCTGCTCACCGGCGCGCAGCCGCCGTACGGCCACGGCGTGGTGGGCCTCGTCGCCGGTCACCGCGACCGTCGAGCCCGGCGCCACGCCGTCCAGCGACGGCACCAGGTGGACGGGGAGGCTCATCGGTGCCGGGATCAGTGCGGGTTGAACGCGTCGCGGAGCCGTCCGAAGACCGACTTCGACGCCGGCCGGACCTGCCCCGTCGGCTGCTCCTCGCTGCGGAGCGCGGCCAGCTCGTGCAGCAGCTCCTCCTGCCGCGGGTCGAGGCGGGTCGGCGTCTCCACGACCGTGTGGACCACCAGGTTGCCGCGTCCGCCACCCCGCAGTCCCGGGACCCCACGGCCGCGGAGCACCTGCTCGGCGCCCGACTGGGTGCCGGGCCGGATCTCGAGGTCGAAGCTGGTCTCGACCCCGGACCCCGCCCCCTGGTCGAGGTCGGCCTCGAGGGTCGGCAGGGTCAGCGTGGTGCCGAGGGCGGCCGCGGTCATCGGGAGCGTGATGGTGCAGTGCAGGTCGTCGCCCTGCCGGGTGAAGGTGTCGTGGGCGGCCACGTTGATCTCCACGTAGAGGTCACCCGCCGGACCGCCGCCCGGGCCGACCTCCCCCTGCTCGCCGAGCTGGACCCGGGTGCCGGTGTCGACGCCGGCAGGGATCTTGACGGTCAGCGTGCGGCGCGAGCGGACCCGTCCGTCGCCCGAGCACTCGCGGCACGGGTCCGGGATGATGGTGCCGAAGCCGCGGCAGGCCGCGCACGGGCGCAGCGTCCGGACCTCGCCCAGGAACGACCGCTGGACGTGGGCCACCTCGCCGGCTCCCCGGCAGGTCTCGCACGGCACCGGGTGGCTCCCGGGGGCCGCTCCCTCGCCACCGCAGGTCGTGCAGACGACCGCGGTGTCCACCTTGAGCTCGCGGGTGACGCCGAAGGCGGCCTCGGCCAGCTCGACGTCGATCCGGATCAGGGCGTCCTGGCCGCGGCGTACGCGGGACCGCGGACCACGCCCGCCTCCGGGCGCGGCGCCGCCGCCCCCGAAGAACGCGTCCATGATGTCGGTGAACGAGAAACCCGCACCCTGGCCACCGAAGCCGCCCATCCCTGCGAACGGGTCACCACCGCGGTCGTACGCCGCCCGCTTCTGCGGGTCCGAGAGGACCTCGTAGGCGCGGGAGACCTCCTTGAACTTCTCCTGCGAGGCGGCGTCCGGGTTGACGTCGGGGTGGTACTGGCGCGCCAGCTTTCGGTAGGCCTTCTTGATGTCGTCGGCGTCCGCGTCGCGGGTGACGCCCAGGAGGTCGTACAGGTCCTGGCTCAACGGTGTTCCTTCATGTCGTCCGTGGGGTGGTCGGGGTGGCTCATGCCTCGTCGAGGATCCGGGAGACGTAGCGCGCAACCGCGCGCACCGCGGCCATGGTCCCGGGGTAGTCCATGCGGGTGGGGCCGACGATGCCGAGGGCGGCGAGCGCCTCGTCACCGGGGCCGTAGCCGGTCGCGACCACGCTGGTCGAGGCGAGCTCCTGGTAGGGGCCCTCGTGACCGATCCGGACCGTGACGGTGTCGCCGCTGGCCTCGCCCAGCAGCTTGAGCAGCACGACGTGCTCCTCCAGCGCCTCGAGGAGCGGGCGCACCGCGGAGTCGAAGCTGTCGCCGTAGCGGGCGAGGTTGGCGGCCCCGCCGACGACGATGCGCTCGTCGGACCGGTGGTCGTCCATCGCCTCCGCGAGGGCCTCGACGACCGGGGCGGCGGTCGCGACGTCGGCGGCCAGAGCCCGCAGCGCGGTCACGGCGTCGGCGATGGTCTGGCCCGTCGCGGCCCGGTTGACCTGGAGCCGCAGGTCGGACAGCACGTCGTCGGTGAGGGTCGTCGTCATCTCGACCAGTCGCTGCTCGACCCGGCCGGTGCTGAGGATCAGCACCGTCAGCAGCCGACTGGGGCTGAGCGCGACCAGCTCGACGTGACGGACCGTGCTCCGGCTGAGGGTGGGGTACTGGACGACGGCCACCTGGCGGGTCAGCTGGGCCAGCAGGCGCACCGAGCGGTGGACGACGTCGTCGAGGTCGACGGCTCCGTCGAGCAGCGTCGTGATCGCGCGACGTTCGGCCACGCTCATCGGCTTGACGGTGGTGAGCCGGTCGACGAAGAGCCGGTAGCCCTTGTCGGTCGGCACCCGCCCGGCGCTGGTGTGGGGCTGGGTGATGAAGCCCTCCTCCTCCAGCGCCGCCATGTCGTTGCGGACCGTCGCGGGCGAGACCCCCAGCCGGTGCCGCTCGACGAGGGCCTTGGAGCCGACCGGCTCCTCGGTGGCGACGTAGTCCTCGACGATCGCCCGGAGCACGGCGAGCCTGCGTTCGTCCTGCACGTTCGCCACCTCCCTGACTCGTCGGGCACCCTCTGGCACTCACTTCGGCTGAGTGCCAAGCCTACTAGCCTCTGCTCCATGGCTGACTTCGCCGAGGTGGCGTCCCGGGTCTGGGTGGCGCGCTACGAGTGGTTCGACGCCAACGTCACGGTGCTGGGCGGCGACCGCGGTCTGCTGGTGGTCGACACCCACGGCTCCACGGCGGCCGGACGCACCGTGGTCGACGACGTAAGCCGGCTCGGTGCCGGCGAGGTCGTCGGGGTGGTGAACACCCACTGGCACTTCGACCACACGTTCGGCAACGAGGCCTTCCGGGAGGCGTGGCCGGCGGCGCCGGTGACCGCCCACGAGGACGCGGCCGACGAGCTGGCACGACGCGGCGAGGAGATCCGCCAGCGGTACGCCGACTCCCCGGACGACCCGCACCGGGACGAGGTCCTGGCCACCCGGGTCGTGCTGCCCGACGACACGTTCTCCTCCGCCAGGGTGCTCGACCTCGGCGACCGTGCGGTCGAGCTGGTCCACCCCGGGCGCGGGCACACGGCCGGTGACCTCGTCGTCCGGGTCCCCGATGCCGACGTGCTGCTCGCCGGCGACCTGGTCGAGGAGTCCGCCCCGCCGGCGTACGGGTCGGACTGCTTCCCGCTGGAGTGGCCGCTGAGCCTCGACATCGTGCTGGGGCTGACGACCAGCGGCTCGGTCGTCGTGCCTGGGCACGGCGCACCGGTCGACCGCGACTACGTCGAGGTGCAGCGCAACGAGATCGGCATCGTCGCCGAGACCGTGCGCGACCTCGCCTCGCGGGGGGTGCCGGCGGCCGGGGCGATCGGCGCCGCCGACTGGCCCTGGGAGCCGGGGTTGCTGGAGCAGGCGGTGGTGCGCGGCTACGAGCAGCTGCCGCGCAGCCAGAAGCGGCTGCCCCTCCTGTAGCCGTTGGGGTGTGTGGCCCGGACCCGGCGGCGGCTAGGTTCGGGGGCATGAGCGAATCCGAGGGAGAGCAGGGCGGCATCCGCGACGAGGACCTCCCCGAGGACCTGCAGCCCGGCGAGGACAACCCGCTCGCCGAGTCCGTGGACACCGACGAGGTCGACCGCGACGAGCTCGACCTGCACGGGGGCAAGACCCCCGAGGAGAGCGCCGACGACCAGAGCGGTGACTCCGCGGACGACGCGGATCAGTAGTCACCGGCGCGCCCTGCCGGGCCTCACCTCGCCGCGCTCCTAGCGTGTCCGGGTGACTCCTCCGGCCGCACCCGACCGCTACGGCTCCGATGTGCTCGCCACCGACTGGCGGGCGCCGAGGAAGGGGCGCGCGACAGAGGCCCCGGCGACCCGGGGCGAGGTGGTGGAGGAGGTCGAGACCGACTTCTGCGGCGAGATCGTGGCCGTCGACCGCGACCTCCACACGGTGACCCTGGAGGACCGCCGGCAGCGGCGCCGGACCTTCCCACTCGGTCCGGGGTTCCGGCTCGAGGGGCGTCCCGTGATCCTGGTCGCGCCCCCGACGACGGCTGCGCCCGCGAGGCCGACGCGCACCGCGTCCGGGTCCGTCGCCGTGCACGGCGCGAAGGCCCGGGTGGCGCGGCAGAGCCGGATCTACGTCGAGGGCCGCCACGACGCCGAGCTGGTCGAGAAGGTCTGGGGCGACGACCTGCGGGTCGAGGGGGTCGTGGTCGAGTACCTCGGCGGCGTCGACGACCTCGCCGAGCAGTTGCGCGACTTCGGGCCGGGCCCCGGCCGCCGGGTCGGCGTTCTGGTCGACCACCTGGTGCCGGGCTCGAAGGAGAGCCGGATCGCCGACGCCGTACGCCGCTCCCCCGTCGGACCGCACGTGCTGGTAGTCGGGCACCCGTTCATCGACGTCTGGCAGGCGGTGAAGCCGGCACGGCTCGGCATCGGCGCCTGGCCCGAGGTGCCCCGGCGCGAGGACTGGAAGACCGGGACCTGTCAGCGGCTCGGCTGGCCGCACCGGGACCAGGCCGACATCGCCCGCGCCTGGCAGCACGTCCTCGGCGGCGTCCGCGGCTTCCAGGACCTCGACCCGGCCCTGCTCGGACGGGTCGAGGAGCTCATCGACTTCGTTACGCTGGAGCCATGAGCGAGCCGGGCGGTGCGACCTGGGGCCAGCCCCCCGAGGCCCTCACCCAGGAGGAGAAGACCTGGGCGCTGGTGGCGCACATCGGCACCCTGGTCGCGGCCTACATCGCCCTCGGGTTCCTCGCCCCGCTCCTGGTGATGCTGGTGAAGGGCGACGCGTCGCCGTTCGTCCGGCGCCACGCGGTCGAGTCGCTGAACTTCCAGATCTCGCTGCTGATCTACTCGATCGTGGGCGCGATCGTGGCGTTCGTGCTGGCGGTGGCCACGTTCGGGATCGGGCTCGTGGTCCTCGTGCCCCTGGTGATCGTGCTGGCGATCGCGGTCCTGGTGCTGATCATCATGGCGACGGTCAAGGCCGGCAACGGCGAGGACTACCGCTACCCGCTGACCATCCGGTTCATCTCCTAGGCCTCGCCTCAGGGCAGCAGGTCGCGGACCACGGCGTCGGCCAGCAGCCGCCCCTCGCGGGTGAGCACCAGCCGGCCGGGGGCCTCCGCGAGCAGGCCCCGCGCGACCAGCCCCGGCACCGCCTGCCGACCGGCGTCGTCCAGGACGGCGGGGTCCAGACCGGCGGCCAGACGGGTCTCCAGCAGCACCCGCTCGACCCGGCGCTCCTCCCCCGTCAGCGTCTCCCGCGCATGGGCAGGGCTGGCTCCCGCACCGAGCCGCTCGGCGTACGCCGCGGGGTGCTTGACGTTCCACCACCGGACGCCACCGACGTGCGAGTGCGCGCCGGGACCGACGCCCCACCAGTCCGCGCCTGTCCAGTACAGGAGGTTGTGCCGGCACCGCGCTGCTTCGTCACGCGCCCAGTTGGAGACCTCGTACCAGTCCAGGCCGGCCGTCGCGAGCCGCTCGTCGGCGAGGAGGTACTTGTCGGCGAGGTCGTCGTCGTCCGGCGCCGCCAGCTCGCCGCGGCGCACGGCTCGGGCCAGCGCGGTGCCGTCCTCGACGATCAGCGCGTACGCCGACACGTGGTCCGGCGCGCAGTCGAGCGCGGCGTCCAGGGAGGTCTCCCAGTCGCGCACCGACTCCCCGGGGGTGCCGTAGATCAGGTCGAGGCTGACCTGCTCGAAGCCGGCCGACCGTGCCCAGCCGACCGCGGCCGGGACGCGGAGCGGGTCGTGGGTCCGGTCGAGCGTGGCGAGCACGCGGGGCACGGCCGACTGCATCCCGAAGGAGATGCGGGTGTAGCCGGACTCGCGGAGCTCGTCGAGGTCCCAGCGGGTCACCGAGTCGGGGTTGGCCTCGGTCGTCACCTCGACGTCGGGGGCCAGCCCGAACTCCGCTGCCGCCGCCGCCAGCACCGCCGCCAGGTCGGCGGGCGGGAGCAGGGTGGGCGTCCCTCCGCCGAGGAAGATCGTCGAGACCGGCAGGTCCACGGGCCCCAGGACCCGCCGGGCCATCCGGATCTCGGTGATCGCCGACTCGGCGTACGTCGCGCGCGAGACGCCGGACCCGAGCTCGTCGGCAGTGTAGGTGTTGAAGTCGCAGTAGCCGCACCGGACCCGGCAGAACGGGACGTGCACGTAGAGCCCGAAGGGCTGCTTCCCGAGGTCGGCCAGCGCTTCCTCCGGCAGCCGGCCGTCGGGGGGCGCCGGGTCCCCCGGGGGCGGGGCGGACGGCACCGGACCATGCTGCCACACCCCCCGCCAGGCGCCCCGGTCAGCTGCGGGAAGAGCCTCAGGCGTAGAAGGCGTCCAGCCGCTCCCTGTAGTTGTCCTCGACGACGTTGCGCTTCACCTTCATCGAGGGCGTCAGCTCGCCCGACTCGACGCTCAGGTCGTGGTCGAGGAGCTCCCACTTCTTGATGGTCTCCCAGCGGTTGAGGTTGCTGTTGAGCTCGTCGACGTAGCCCTGCACCATGGTGCGGCACGTGTCGGAGGCGACGATGTCGGCGTAGTCGCCGCTGACGCCGTTCTCCTCCGCCCAGCCGGCGATCGCGTCCGGGTCGAGCGTGACCAGGGCGACGCAGAAGTTCCGCTCGTTGCCGAACACCATGAACTGGCTGGCGTAGGGGCAGATCGCCTTGAACTTCGACTCGATGGCCGGCGGGGCGACGTACTTGCCGCCGGAGGTCTTGAAGAGCTCCTTGATCCGCCCGGTGATGGTCAGGTAGCCGTCGGGGTCGACCGACCCCTTGTCGCCCGTGCGGAGCCAGCCGTCGTCGGTGAGCGTCGCAGCGCTCTCCTCGGGGAGGTTGTGGTAGCCGTCCATCACGCCCGGCCCCTTGATCTGGATCTCGTCACCCTCACCGAGCCGGACCTCGGTGCCGGGCACCGCGGGCCCGACCGTGCCGAACCGGTAGTCCAGCGGGTGGTTGACGAAGGACCCGGCCGAGCTCTCGGTGAGGCCGTAGCCCTCGAGGATCAGGATCCCGGCGGCGTGGAACCACTCGGCGATGTCGCGGTTGAGCGCCGCGGCGCCCGAGATGAAGAACCGCACCCGGCCGCCGAAGCGCTCGCGGACCTTGCTGAACACCAGCCGGTCGAAGAGCGCGTGCTGCACCTTGAGCGGGAGCGGCACCGGCTTGCCCTCGCGCTCGAGGCGGTCCACCTCGAGGCCGACCTTGAACGCCTGGGTGAAGATCTTCTCCTTGGCGCCGCCCTCCGAGGCGGTCATGGTGACGATCCGGCCGTGTGCCTTCTCGAAGATGCGGGGTGCGGCGCCCATGAACGTCGGCTTGACCACGCCCAGGTTGTCGACGATCTTCTCCACCCGGCCGTCGATGGCGGTCGCGAAGCCGCAGGCCATCTGCGTGGACAGCAGCACCTTGCCGAACGAGTGCGCCATCGGGAGCCACAGGAACTGCAGGTCGTCCTCGTGGAGGATGTCCTGCGCCTTGATCGCCTCACCCTCGTAGACCCAGGAGCGGTGCTTGAGGCGGACACCCTTGGGGCGGCCGGTCGTGCCGGAGGTGTAGATCAGGGTGGCGAGCTGGTCGGGGGAGATGCCGCGGGCCACCTCCTCGACCGCGCCCGGGTGGTCGGCGAGGTGGGCCTTGCCGAGCTCGGCCAGGTCGTCGAGCGTGATGATCCAGTCACCGTCCGCCTTGCCGTCGAAGGTGACGACCTTGGCGAGGTGGGGCAGCTCGCTCTTGTGCTCGACCAGCTTGGCGAGCTGGTCGTCGTCCTCGGCGAAGACCACCCGGCACTCGGAGTCACCCAGGATGTAGCCGGTGTCGCGGCTGTTGGTGGTCGGGTAGACGGTGGTCGTGGCTGCTCCCGCACACATGATGGCCAGGTCGGCCAGGATCCACTCGTAGCGGGTGCCCGAGGCGATGCCCACCCGTTGCTCCGGCTCGATCCCCAGCGCCAGCAGGCCCGCCGCGAGCCCCTGGACCTGGTCGCCCGCCTGCCGCCAGGTCACCGACTCCCAGGTCTCGCCCACCGGGTAGCGGAACGCCTCGAGGTCGGCCGAGCGTTCGACACGGTCGAGGAACTGCACGGCCACGTTGGCCGGCATGGTGTCGAGAAAGCTGGTGTCGTGGGTGATGGGCACGGGCACTCCTGGCTTCGGGCGAGATCGTGTGGTGCGTAACCTAGATCACCCGGTTACGCGGCGGTAGCACCACCACCGAACGGACGCCCGAACCGTTACCGGCCGGACTCGACGTACCTCTCGGCCGTGCGACGCGCCTCCTCGGCCAGCCCCTCGACGCCCAGGAGCCGGGGCAGCAGCTCGCGCTCGCCCATCAGGGCGCGGAAGACGAACGTCACGGTGATCCCGTGACCGGGCCGGTGCACGACCTCGGCGGCGTCGCCGGCGCTGACCTCACCCTCCTCCAGGACACGGAGGTAGGGGCCGGGACGGGACTGCGCCGCAAATCGCTTGACCCAGCCGGCGTTGTCGAGGCCGCACTCGCCGAGCCAGCCCTTGAAGTCGTTGCACGGCGTCCGGACCGACGCGACCTCGACGAGTGCGCTGCCGACCCGCCACCGCTCCCCCATCTCGGCCTCGTTGACGTCGTAGCCGCTCGTGGTGAGGTTCTCCCCGAAATGGCCGTCGTGGAGCTTCGTGTCGAGCTCGCCCTGCCACCAGTCGAGGTCCTCGCGGGCGAAGGCGTAGACCGCCTGGTCGACCCCGCCGTGGTGCCTGGTGTCGGACACCTGGTCGCCGGCGATGCCGAGTCGGTGCACCTCGACCGGGCCCGGGACGGTGTGCTTCTGGATGGAGCTGCGCCCGATCTCGGCCCACTGCCAGGGGCGGGGCCGGCCGACGTTCACGGAGCGGATGGTGAACTTCACGAGCCCATCCCATCACGGAGGCTCAGTCCTGCACCGCCTTCGCGATCGCCACGCAGCGCGTCACCCAGTCACGCTCCTCCGGCGTGAGGCCTCGACCAGCGCGCCTCGCGTCGAGCACGCTCCAGGAGGCGTCGAGGACCATCCGCACCACGGCCCAGTCGCGGGCCCGGGACTCGTCGAGCCCGGCCGCGTCGACCAGGACGTGGAAACGGCGGCGGATCGCGTCGCGCAGGCTCACGGGTCCGTCGGCCATCTCCTCCCAGCGGTTCTGGAGCATCGGCCGGGCTCGAAGTGCGGGTCGCCACTCATCGGCTTGGGGTCGATGACCAGCCACGGCTCCCGGTCCGCGGCCAGCACGTTCTCGAAGTGGAGGTCGCCGTGGATCAGCACGCCGGTGCTGCCCGGGTCGGCCACGAGCGCCCGACCGAGATGGAGCGCCTGCTCGACCATCCGTGGAGGCACCGGCATCTCGCGCCGTACCTCGTCGAGCCCGTCGAGCCAGCGGCCGACGTACGTCGTCAGCGGGCGCAGCTGCGGCAGCGCGGGCCGGTGGAGGCGGGCGTAGAACCCCGCCACCACCTCGCACGCCTCGACGTCCCAGAGGTCCGAGAGGTCGTGCTCGTGCAGTCGCTCCAGGAGCATCGCCCGTCGCCGGGGGTCGGCCCGGAGCAGCCGGACCGTCCCGTCGCCGTGCCAGTGCCGGAGCGCCAGCGCCTCGTGCTCGGACTCGTCGTCGGGGAGACCGACCTTCAGCACCGTGGGCACCCCCGCCGGGTCGCGCACGGGCAGCACCAGGGAGCAGAACCCGTGCCGGGGCGCGCCGTCGACGGTGAGGCCCCACTCCCCGACCAGCTCGTCCCGCAGTCCGGGGAGCCGGTCGAGCCAGTCCGACCACTCGGGACCCAGGTCACGCTGGCTCTCCAGCCCCGACGGGATCCCGGTGGTCACGCGACGCATTATCGTCGTGCTGCACGACCCGGGAGGATCCGGCATGACCACTGACGCGCCTCGACCCCCCAGGGTCCCGCCTGCCTGGTTCGTGCACACCGCCTGGCGGGTGCACCGAGCGCTCTACCGGCTCAGCGGTGGCCGCTTCCTCTGGACGCCGGCCGACAAGCGGGGCTGGGGCGCGCTCCACCTCACCACCGTCGGCCGCCGTTCCGGCGAGGAGCGCAGCGTGATCATCGGGTACCTCGACGAGGGCGACGACCTGGTCGCGATCGCCATGAACGGCTGGGACGAGGGGCATCCGGCCTGGTGGCTCAACCTGCGGGCGAACCCCGAGGCGACGGTCCGGATCTCCGGCGGTGCACCGCGGCCGGTGCGCGCCCGTGAAGCGTTGGGCGAGGAGCGGGACCGGCTCTGGCAGCGCTGGGTCGCCGTCAACGGTGACCTGGACGGGTACGCCGGCCGGCGATCCACCGTCACCCCGGTCGTGGTGCTGGAGCCGCGCGGCTGACGGTCGGACCCGGGGACCTCACGCGGGTCCGGCACGCTGCGTGGCAACCATCCGGCGGCCTGGCGCGTCTCCATGGGTACCGGGTGCATCGGCCCCGGCCGACGAGAGGCGGACGCGATGTCAGAGTTCGACGAGATCGTCCAGGGTCGGCTGTCCCTGCTGCAGGAGGAGCTGACCGCCGCACTCACCGACGACGACTACGCGGGCGCGGCCTGGGTCGAGTCCGCCATGCTCGACCTGCACCGGCTCCACCGGGAGAACAGCGCGGCGACGCCCTCGCCCGTCGGTCCGTCCGAGTAGTCGAGCACCTGCCCTCCTCGGCCCATGTGCGACGGAACGTCCCCGCCCCAGGTCTGGCACCGGTACCGGATGTCGCACTCCGTCAACGTGGCCTGGCTCGACCATCGTGTGAGCTCCCGGCAGATGCTCGCTCTCGAGGACGCCTGGGACCTGCTGGTCGTGCACGAGGCGTGGCGGGCGTGGGTGCGGACCACTCGCGTTCCCACGTCCCCGTTCCTGTACCTCGCCGTCCGCGAGGACCTGGACCAGCGCCGACTTCGCAAGACCCCCTCGGGGGCTTCCCTGCAGCTGCCGTCGGCAGACGTCTTCCGCGCCGACGCCGAGGGCGCCCTCGTGGACCTCTACGTCGGCGTGATCCGCGACCTGTACCTCCGCTGGGCGGAGGGGCACGGGTACCCCGCGCCTCCGGGCCTGCCCGACGGCCGCTCGTCGTGAGCGGCCGCGTCGGCGTGGACAGCGTCCGCGTCCCCGATCAGCCCGGCGCCGCGAGCTCGTTCCGGAGCACCGTGTAGGCGACCATCATCGAGTCCAGGTACGCACGCACCTCGACGATGAGGTCGCCGTCGAATCGGCACACCCAGCAGTAGAGGTTGGCGAACGCCGCACCCTCGTTGGTGGTCGAGGTGGCGCGCAGCTCTGCGATCGTCGTGTCGCCGTCGACGTACAGGTGCTCGACGACCAGCTCGGCGCCCTCCCGGAGCACGCCCGCCAGTCGAGCGAACGTGTGCTCGGTGAACTCCCGCTTGCTGCGGTACCGCCCGGCGAGCGGATGCGTCCCCTGCACCGTCCAGTCGACGTCCTCCGCCACACGTGCGAAGAACTGACCCTGCGTGGACGCGCTCTGCAGGTGGTCGAACAGACGTCGACGATCCTCCCTGGTGTCCGTGGTCATGGTCCCCTCCCGGTCCGCTCGCCCCAGCATCGCGCACCAGGGCCGGAAAGGGCAGAGCCGAGGTGGCCACGGGCATGACAGAGGGCGCGGAGCGGCGCTCCACGCCCTCTGCCGTGATGCGTCGACTCAGAGAAGCCCGCCCAGCAGGCCGTCCTCCTCGTGGTCGTCCTCGCCGGGCTCCTGATTGCTGGAGTCGTGGTTCGACTCCTGGGAGTCGTCGTCGACGATGTCGCCGTCGTTCCCGCCGTGGTTCTCCACCTTGGGGTCGACCTGCGGGTCCACGTCGACATCGGGGTCGACGTTCACGTCGCCGTTCCCAGCCTCGGTGTCGTTGTTGCTGCCAACACCGCCGAGGTCGTTGCCCGAGCCGTTGCCGTTGCCGGAACCGTTCGCGGTCTCGTTGCCGGCGAGGTTCTCGACCTGGTTGCCCAGGGCGTTGTCCCCGGTGCTGGTGGCGTCGTCAGCCAGCACCAGCTTCTGTGCCTCGATGTCACTGAGGAGCCCGTCGAGCAGCAGCTGAGTGGGGCCGCTGTTGCCCTGCACGTCGTGGACGACGTCGGTGCGCTGCTGGTCACCGTCGTCGGCGATCGCCGGTGCGACCGCGGCCAGTGAGAGGCCGCCAGCCAGAGCGAGGGCAGTGGTCGTGCGCTTGAGGTTGTTCATGTGCTCATTCCTCCGTGCGTTGTTGGCGTTCTTCGGAATGTGCAACCGATGGCTTCAGCAACACGTGGTCCGGTCTACTGCCGGCGCAGCGTGGTCCCAAGGGTTCGGGCTGGTGAGGAGACCCACCCACCGAGCTGCCATCCGGAGACGTTCTGGTGTCGAACAACCCGGGTCGTGCCAGGCCCATGGGACGCCGTCAGGTCTGACCGTCGGCCGGACTGACCCATGGGTCTGGACCTCGGGCCGGGGTGGGCCACTACCCGCCTGCGGCGTCGGATCCAGTGGTAGCGCTCATCGGCACAACCGCACGCATGGCGGCATGAGCCTGCGAACGTCAGGATCGGTGGCCGATGCTCTCATTCTGGGGCTGCAGGGTCACCGGGGCCTTCGCCGTGAGCATGCCGATTCCCACGACGGCGAACGAGACACCGGCAATCCACATGCCGAGGTGGAGAGCCGTCGCGTAGCCCTCCTCCGCAGACACGGAGAGGCAGCATGCGTCTCGTGCGCGCATGCTGTAGGCCCCGATAGCGAGCAGACAACCCAAGAGGCCGAGGCCAGACCACCGCAACATCATCGTGGGCGTGATCCAGTAGTTCACGGCCGAAGGGTGCCACACATGGGTGGTCCGCGAAGGTGGTTCTGCCGTGAACTGACAGCGGCTGCATGAGCGGACGGTTGTCAACGCCCCCGGCTGGCCGCATCCGGTTAGCAACTCGTCTGGGCGGACGATCGACAGTCGGTCAACCGATGGTCCGCCCGGCCCACCTCGTGAACAGGAGTTCGCGCGCCAACGCGTCTCGTAATGCTTGGCCGAACGTGCCATGGGTACGACGGGGGCATGGCAACGGTACAGAAGGTGGCCCTCGTGCTGCTCGGCTTCTTCGTCGTGGGCGGCGGCATCATGCTGGCCATCTACCTGCTCAACGGCGGCGAGGGTGACTCCACGAACATTCCCGGCAGCCCCGAGGTGGTACGGATCTCCGGCTAATTCGCCCGGCGACGTTCGCAGGCTCGTGGCTGGGCGCGACGACCGCGTCGACCGGGGTCGGGCTCCACGTCGAGACTGCCGAAAAGCATCCTGTACCCGACCGCGCGGCTCGGCACGCCCGATCGCCGGTCGAGGTCACACAGCGCGGAGGATCACCGCGGCACGCTCATCGGCATGAGCGGGCGTGCCGATGGCCCCGCCCGGGATGGGCGGGGTGTGGGGCGGGGTCAATCTCGGGATGATGGCCGGCGGTCGACGGAGACGTCGCGGGTGCCGGTGTGGTCGCGGACGAACCGGTAGCCGTGGGGCGAGCGCCACAGGTAGGTCCCGGGCTCGATCGCGGTGTAGGTCCAGCCGGCGTGGGTCTTGAGCCGGTGGTGGGTTCGGCACAGCGGCGCGAGCCGACAGCTGCAGGTCTGCCCCGGCGGGCCGCCGGGGTCGTACGGCGTCACGTGGTCGGCGTCGCAGCCGTGCCGGTCGGGCTCCAGTCTCCGGGCCGGGCGCGTGCACCACGGGAACGCACAGGTGTGGTCCCTGAGCGCGATCCGTTCCTTGATCCGGTCGGGGACCTCGTAGGCATCGGTGTGGACGTGGTCGGCCAGGTCGATCACCGGCTTCACCACCAGGTCGGTCTCGGGGTGGCCGCACCACTCCCGGATGGTCTCCGCGGTCACCGGAGACCTCGTGTTCTCACACCGGCCGACACCCTCCCCACCGGTCAGGGCGACCTCGGAGACGTGCAGGTACAGCACGGTCTTCCGCACCGGGGGTTTCGAGGCTCGCTGCGCTCGCACCTCAACCTCCGAGGCCGCCAGGTCGAGGGCGAGCTGGCGGCGGGCGAGCTCCCCGGCCGCCAGCGACCGCCGCACGTCCAGCGACTCCGCGCAACCGAGATCGGCCAGCTGGCCCGCGACCCCACGGATCGCATCGTCCAGGTCCAGGGCGTCGGCCAGGTCCAGCTCCCCGGACACGTACGAGGTGCCGGCGAAGGAGACCTGGTCGTGGTCGATGTCGAACCGCCGTGAATCCGAGGCGCGACGACGCTCGGCCTCCGCCGCCTCCGGCATGAACCGGCCCCTCGCTTCGTCGACCAGCCGGTCCAGCTGAGCGGGACCGATCCGGCCCGCCACCGCTGCGACCTGAGCGTCCACGAAGGCAGCGGCCTCGGGGGTCAGGGCGTGGCTGATGGTCTGTTCCGCGACCCGCCTCGCCCGCCACGCCGCCAGACCACCGGCCTGCACGGAGGCCCACAGCCTCGGCAGTCGGTGGGCCAGCTCCAGCGCGTGGCCGACGTACCGCTTCCCTGCCTCCGGACCCAGCCTCAGTGCGGCGGCGAGCTCGGCTGTCGCGAACTCCGCGACCAGCGGCGCTCCCGGGCCGGCGAGCGGCAACCCTCGCTCTCCCCCGAAGCGACCCGGGCGGCCGTAGCACTCGGCATCGTCGAGGTGCTCGGCCTCGTGCAGCGCCGCCCACTCGAACGCGGTCCGGAGCAGGTCGGCCTCGGCCCTGTCTGCCACCGCCCGCTGGGACCGCGACCGCGCGAGCAACCCGGACGCGGTGTCCGGGAGGCTGCTCGCAGCGGGGCTGTTCATGGGTCCACCCAACCAGCGACCACTGACATCCGTCGGGGCGTGGAACGCCCTGTCCACAGGGGATTCCGGGGCCGACCTCAGCCCTCGGCGCCGACCCGTCGTACGAGCTCGTCGTGGGCGTCGGCGCCGCGGCCGACGCGTGGGATCCGGCCGATGAGGACGGCGCCCGCGACTGCCCAGCCCAGCAGGATCAGCCACTCGTACGGCCAGATCAGTGCCGCCGGCATGCCCGGGAGGAACATCGCGCCGAGCCCGGCGGCCAGCACCACTGCGACGACTCCGGTGGCGGTGCCGCCAGGGGTGCGGAACGGCCGGTCCATCTGGGGTTCACGACGCCGGAGCACCACGAAGCTCACCGCGACCATGATGTAGGCGACGATCAGGCTGACTCCGCCGGCGTCCACCAGCCAGACCAGCATCTGCTCCCCGAAGAGCGGCGCGAGGGTGGCCAGCCCCCCGATGAACAGCACGGCGTTCGCGGGCGTCCGGTGACGGGGGTGGATCTTCGCGAACCAGGGCGGAAGCATGCCGGAGGCGGCCATCGCGTAGACCAGTCGGCTGGCCCCGATCAGGAAGCCGTTCCACGAGGTGAGGATCCCGGCGATGCCGCCGAGCACCAGGATCGTCCCCATCGTCTCGCTGTCCCAGAGGGCGGTCATGCCGTCGGCCGCCGCGAGGTCGGACTCGACCAGCACCGAGGCGGGGAGTGCCGACCCGACGGTGACCATGATCAGGACGTACCAGAGGACGGCCAGGCCCACCGACACCAGCAGCAGCTGGCCGATCTGGCGGAACGGGACATCGATCTCCTCGGCCGACTGCGGGATCACGTCGAAGCCGACGAAGAGGAACGGCGTGGCGACCAGCACCGCGATGATGCCTGCGGCTCCACCCGTGAACAGCGGGGCCATGTCCGAGGCCTCGCCCCCGACGAACGAGCCGGTCAGCAGCACGATCCCGACGGCCGCGAGGAAGAGGACCGCGATCGCCTGGAACGCGGCGGCCGGCCGGACGCCGCGGTAGTTGAGGTAGGTCATCACGATCGACCCGAGCACGCCGACCGCCACCCACGAGAGGTAGACGTCGTAGCCGGCCACGGTCCAGAGCCGGACGCTCAGCATGTCGGGGAACAGGTAGAGCATCGTCTGCGGGAGGGCGACGGCCTCGAACGCGACGACCGAGACGTAGCCGAGGACCAGCGCCCAGGACGTGACGAACGCCGAGCGCGACCCCATGGCCCGCAGCACGTAGTGGTGCTCCCCGCCGGCGCTGGGCATCGCCGACACCAGCTCGGCGTACGTGAGGGCGATGAACCCGACCACGACGCCCCCGATCGCGAACGCGAGGGCGGCGCCGAGCGTGCCGGCGTCGGAGAGGAACTGTCCGGTCAGCACGATCCAGCCGAAGCCGATCATCGCGCCGAATGCGATGGCGAGGACGTCGCCGCGCCGGAGCACGCGGTCGAAGCTGGCCTGCGTGGTGGTCATGTGTCTCCCGAGTGACGACGAGGCTGGCGCCTCGCCACTCTAGGGCGTGGGGTCGGGAGCGTCAGCCCCTGATCCGGCGGCGGGCGCGGTGGGAGCCGGTCAGGATCTCGGCGAGCTCCTCGACTGTCTCCCCACGTCGTACGTCGGCGACCCCTCGTGGGCGACGCCCGGGCGGGCGCCGGGCAGGCGGGAGGCGATCTGCTCGAGGTCGCGCCAGGTGGCCATGGCGTCGATGATGCACGACCAGCGTGGCAGGCTCTTGCCATGACCGATCGCGAGCAGCCCTGGTCGGACGAGTCCGTGCCGCAAGGGCGGATCCTGGTGCTGACCGACAACCCCATCGCGCGGGCGATCCAGGACCTCGCGACCACGGTCGGACGCGAGGTGGTCGTGGTCGCCCAGGACGACGGAGGTCCCGGCATCGTGGCCCGCGAGGGTGACGCGGTCGTGCTCTGCGACCACGACGCCCCCGACGCTGCCGCGGTGCTGCGATCCGCGCTCGCGGGCGACGCGGCGTACGTTGCCATGATGGCGAGCCGACGTCGCGCGGCCGGACTGCTGGAGGAGCTCGCCGGGGAGGGCGTGGACACGTCGCGTCTGCACGTGCCGGCCGGCCACGACCTCGGAGGCAAGGGGCCGGGCGAGATCGCGCTCTCGGTCGTCGCCGAGGTGGTGGCGGAGTCCTACGGACGGTCCGGCGGCCCGATGCGCGGCCGCTGAGCCTACTTCTTGCCGGACTTCTCCACGGGCTGGGTGGTGGAGAGCGCGGCGACGAACGCCTCCTGGGGGACCTCGACGCGGCCGACCATCTTCATCCGCTTCTTGCCCTCCTTCTGCTTCTCCAGCAGCTTCCGCTTCCGGGTGATGTCGCCGCCGTAGCACTTGGCGAGGACGTCCTTGCGGATGGCCCGGATGTTCTCGCGGGCGATCACGCGGGCGCCGATGGCGGCCTGGATCGGGACCTCGAACTGCTGGCGCGGGATCAGGTCCTTGAGCTTGCCGGCCATCATCACGCCGTAGGAGTACGCCGCGTCGCGGTGGACGATCGCGGAGAACGCGTCGACCGGCTCGCCCTGGAGCAGGATGTCGACCTTCACCAGGTCGGCCGCCTGCTCGCCCGAGCGCTCGTAGTCGAGCGAGGCGTAGCCCTTGGTGCGCGACTTGAGCTGGTCGAAGAAGTCGAACACGATCTCGCCCATCGGCAGCGTGTAGCGCATCTCGACCCGGTCCTCGGACAGGTAGTCCATGCCCTGCAGGCTGCCCCGCTTGGCCTGGCAGAGCTCCATGATCGTGCCGATGAAGTCGGCGGGGCTGAGGATCGTCGCCTTGACCACCGGCTCGCGCACCTCGGCCATCTTGCCCTCGGGGAACTCGCTGGGGTTGGTGACCTCGTGCTCGGTGCCGTCCTCCATGAGGACCTCGTAGACCACGTTCGGCGCCGTCGAGATCAGGTCGAGGCCGAACTCCCGCTCGAGCCGGTCGCGGGTGATCTCCATGTGGAGCAGGCCCAGGAAGCCGATCCGGAAGCCGAAGCCCAGCGCGCCGGAGGTCTCGGGCTCGTAGACCAGTGCGGCGTCGTTGAGCTGCAGCTTCTCGAGCGCCTCGCGCAGGTCGCCGAACTGGTCGCCGTCGATCGGGTACAGCCCGGCGTAGACCATCGGGTTGGGGTGCTCGTAGCCGCCGAGCGGCTGGTCGGCGCCGTGGTGCTGGGTGGTGACCGTGTCGCCGACCCGGGACTGCCGGACGTCCTTCACGCCGGTGATCAGGTAGCCGACCTCACCCACCCCGAGCACGCCCGCCTTGACCTGCTCGGGGCTGATCACGCCGACCTCGAGCATCTCGTGGGTCGCGCCGGTCGACATCATCTTGATCCGGTCGCGGTGGTTGAGCTGGCCGTCGATGACGCGGACGTAGGTGACCACGCCGCGGTAGGTGTCGTAGACGGAGTCGAAGATCAGCGCGCGGGGCGGCCGGTCGGCGTGGCCGACGGGCGGCGGGGTCTGCGCGACGATCTCGTCGAGCAGCGCCTCGACCCCCTCGCCGGTCTTGGCGCTCACGCGGAGCACCTCCGCAGGGGAGCAGCCGACCAGGCCGGCGAGCTCCGCGGCGTACTTCTCGGGGTCGGCGCTCGGCAGGTCGATCTTGTTGAGCACCGGGATGATGTGGAGGTCGGCGCCCATCGCCAGGTAGAGGTTGGCCAGGGTCTGCGCCTCGATCCCCTGTGCGGCGTCGACCAGCAGCACCGCCGCCTCGCACGCCGCCAGCGACCGGGACACCTCGTAGGTGAAGTCGACGTGGCCGGGCGTGTCGATCATGTTGAGCACGTAGGTGCCGGGCTCGGCGGTCCCGGCGTTGCCCTCGGCGACCGTCCACGGCATCCGGACGGCCTGGCTCTTGATGGTGATGCCGCGCTCGCGCTCGATGTCCATCCGGTCGAGGTACTGCGCCCGCGCCGAGCGTTCGTCGACGACGCCGGTGAGCTGCAGCATCCGGTCCGCGAGAGTCGACTTGCCGTGGTCGATGTGGGCGATGATGCAGAAGTTCCGGATCACCGACGGGTCGGTGTGGCCGGGCTTCGGGGGCGCAGGGATCGAGGGCACGTCGTACTTCCGTGAGGTGGGATCGGGAAACGCTCATTGTTCCACGGGGCGCCTCGCCGACCGGAACTCGCGCGACCGCAGGTAGCGTCCCGGAGGTGCCCCCCGCCGCCCCCACGACGTCCGAGGTCGCCGTCGGCACCCGGGCGATGCCGCTGCTCCCGGCCGCGGCGTTCGTCCTCGTGTGGTCCTCGGGCTACATCGCCGGGCCCGCAGCCGTGCGCGCGGCAGCGCCGCTGACGGTGCTGGGGTGGCGGTTCGTGCTCGCGGCCGCCCTCGGGGCCCTGGTCGCACTGGCGCTGCGGCGCTCACCGCGGATCTCGAGGCCGGTGCTCGTGCGCGTGGCCGTGATCGGCCTGGCCATGAACGCCGTCCAGTTCTCGATGATGTTCCTCGCCTTCGACCGTGGCCTCCCCGCGGTGCTGGGATCGCTGTTCCACGCACTCAGCCCGGTGCTGACGGCGCTGCTCGCCGCGCTGCTGCTGCACGAGCGGATCAGCCTGCTCCAGGTGGGCGGGTTCCTGCTCGGCGTCGCGGGCGTCCTGGTGGTGCTCGGTCCCGAGGTGGAGGAGGCCGGCGGCGTGGCGGGGGTGGCGCTGGGCGCGGCGGCGATGCTGATGCTGAGCATCGGCACCCTGGGCCAGCGCTGGATCGGCGAGGAGCCCGACCTGCTCTGGTCGACCGTGGTCCAGTTCGCGGTGTCGGCGCCGCCGGTGCTGCTCCTCGGCTACCTGACCGAGGGCGCGTTCCCCGTCGAAGACCCGACGGTCACCGCGGTCGCCCTGGGATACCAGGTCGTCGTCAACTCGCTGCTCGGCCTGGCCCTGCTGGCCCTGCTCGTACGCCGCGCGGGCTCGGGCGCGGCGGCCAGCCTGTTCTTCCTGTCACCACCCGTGACCGCCGTGCTCGCCTGGCTGATCCTGGGCGAGACGCTGGGTACTCGCGAGCTCGTCGGCCTGGCCGTGGCTGTCGTCGGCGTCGGGGCCGCGACCCGGACGCGGCAGCCTGCTCGCCCGCCGTGACCGATCCTCAGTCGCCCTCACGTGCGGACCGGGAACCGCCACCGCGGAGCCGGTGCCAGGCCCGGGCCACCGGGTCGGCCGCCAGCAGGAGCAGCAGGGGGAAGTAGTGCGTGGCCGGCACCAGCAGGGTGATCAGCAGCGCGAGCACCAGCATGGCCACGTTGGCGGCGCCGTCGACCGGATCCGCGTCGCCGTTCCCGTCCGTGAGCTCGGGGTGCCGGACCAGCAGCAGATCGATGTGCGTGAGCAGCATCGTCGAGAGCACCATCGACCCGATGTAGAGCAGCTTGGTCGCCGGTTCCTCGGGGGCCTCGGCCACCAGCGAGGTCGGGAACGGCAGGAACACGATGGTCAGCGCCCAGAGCAGCAGCAGCCGCTCGACCCGCTTGTCGTGGGCGACCACGTGTTCCACAGCGTCGTGCTGGACGAACCACAGCCGGGCGATGACCGCGAAGCTCAGCAGGAACGCCCAGATCTCGGCCTGGTTCTCCCGGAGCAGCCCGCTCACCGACCCGTAGTCGTCGAGCTCCGCCGTCAGCTCCACCAGGGGCAGGACCAGCAAGGTGATCGCGATCGCGACGATCGCGTCGACGAAGGTGATGAACCGCTCGAACCCGCGCTCCCGCTCCCGTGCCACCACGGCGGAAGCGTACTGACCGGTCGTGGAGGATGGTGCGCATGAGCTCCGCCGCACGCCTCCCGTCGAGCACGCCGCACGGGCGGACCGCGAACCGACTGCAGTGGCCCTTCCTGCCGCCGGCCCTGCGGGCGGAGATCGAGCAACACTGCGGTTCAGCCGTGGCCGAGGCGGTCTCCCGGGACTCCGGCTTCACTCCCGGCTTCGCGTCGGTGCTGGTCTGCGACGACGGCTCCCGGCACTTCGTCAAGGCCGCGTCCGTGAGGGCGCAGCGCACCATCGCCGAGTTCTACCGCGAGGAGGCGCGCAAGCTCGCCGTCCTGCCCTCCTCCGTCCCGGCGCCGCGGTTGCTGTGGACGATCGAGCACGACTGGGTGGTGCTCGGGATCGAGCACGTCGACGCACGGCCGCCGCACCGTCCCTGGCGGCCCGCCGACCTCGATGCCTGCCTCGACAGCCTCGAGCAGGTCGCCGCACAGCTCACCCCGGCACCCGCCTCACTCGCCCTGGAAGCGTTCCCCGAGGCGTTCGCCTCCTTCCCGGAGCTGTGGCGGCACATCGCCGCGACCCGCCCAGCCCTTCCGCACCTCGACGAGGCCGCCGTGCTCGCCACGCGCTTCACCGAGGTGACCGCCGGGGACACGGTCGTCCACACCGACGTACGCGACGACAACGCGCTGATCGACGGGGACGGCAAGGCATGGTTCTGCGACTGGAACCTGCCCGTCGTGGGCGCCGACTGGCTCGACTCCCTGCTGATGCTGATCGGGCCGCGCGGCGACGGAGTCGACGTCGAGGCGGTGATCGCGGCCCGCCCCCTGCTCCGCGACGTCACTCCCGACGCGCTCGACGCCGTCCTCGCGCTGGTCACCGGCTACTTCTGGAAGTCGGCCGACGACCCGGTCCCGTCGACCTCTCCCCACCTCCGCGACCACCAGCGGTGGCAGGGCGACGTCTGCTGGGACTGGCTGTGCGAACGGCGCGGGTGGTGACCGACCACCCCTGACCTGCGATTTGGGGCGGATGAGGCAGCGCTGTTAGCCTTGCTCGTCGCGCGGACAGGTGTGTCTGCGCCCCCAGACTCACAGGATCCGATCCACCGACCCGAAGGCTTCATCAGTGGCGAACATCAAGTCCCAGATCAAGCGGAACAAGCAGAACGAGAAGCGTCACGAGCGCAACAAGGCGGTCAAGACCCGCCTGAAGACCGCCGTGCGCAAGTTCCGCGAGGCCGCCGACGCAGGTGACAAGGACGCGGCGATCACGCTCGGCCGCGACGCCAACAAGATGCTCGACAAGGCCGCGTCCAAGGGCGTGATCCACAAGAACCAGGCCGCCAACCGCAAGTCGGCCATCTCCAAGCGCGCCGCCTCCCTCTGAGCGCAGCCGCACCGTGAAGGACCCGCCTCGGCGGGTCCTTCTGCATGTCCGGTCCGGCTCAGCGCTCCCGCAGGCCGGCGACGGTCAGCACCAGCCGCTCGAGGGTGTAGGACGCGTCGCCCGCCGCCCCCTTGACGTCGGCGTCGGCCTGCGCGACCGCGCGGATCGCCCGCGCGATCCCGGACTCCGACCACGCGCGTGACTGGTCGCGCACGGTGCGGACCTTCCACGGTGGGACGCCGAGCTCACGCGCCAGGTCGGCCTCACGGAGCCCGCGTGGCGCGCCCAGGTAGCGGGCCAGGCCCCGGGCAGTGCCGGCGAAGGCCGAGGTCACCAGCACCGGGGCGGTGCCGGTGTCGAGCGCCCAGCGCAGCTCCTCGAGCGCCTGGGCGCGCCGGCCGGAGAAGGCGGCGTCGGCGACCGCGAACGACTTGGCCTCGGCACGGCCGCCGAAGTACTTGCGCACCTCGTCCTCGCCGATGGTCTCGCCCGGGAAGTCGGCGACCAGCTGGGACACCGCCGCGGCGAGGCCCCGCAGGTCCTGCCCGACCGCCTGCACGAGGGCCGCGGTCGCCGGCTGGTCGATCCTCCCCCCGGCCGCCCGCGCCTCGGCGGCCACGAACCCGGGGTAGTCGCTGGCCCGGAGCTCGGTCGACTTCGCCTCGGTCACCGCGTCGAGCTTGCGCAACCGGGTGAGGACCCCACTCCCCTTCTGGCCCCCGCCGTGGACCAGCACCAGGGCCACGTCGGGCACCGGAGCGGCGCCGTAGTCGAGCAGCGCCGGGACCGACTCGTCGGGGAGCTCCTCGAGACCCCGGACGACCACGCACCGGGTGGCCGAGAACAGGGACGGCGCGGTGAGCTCACCCAGCGAGGCGAGCGTCAGGTCGCTGGCCCGGGAGTCGGAGACCTCGGCCTCGGCGTCGTGGGCGCGCACGGCGGCGCGGACCGCCTCGACGGTCCGCTCCCCCAGGAACTCCTCCTTGCCGGTGACCAGGGTGACCCGGCCGAGCACGTCGGCTGCGCGTGGACCTGGCATGACCCGGACCCTACCGAGTGGTGGCGACAGCGATCCCGCCGTCCTCGACCACGACCGCGACGTCACCCTCGAGGTCGGTGCGGTGCACCTCGAGCCCGCCCCCCTCGAGGGCGGCGAGGGTCTCCGGCGCCGGGTGGCCGTAGTCGTTGTCGGCGCCCGAGGACACGATCGCCAGCCGTGCTCCGAGGCCGAGCAGCCATCCGCTGTCCTGGAACCGGCTGCCGTGGTGGGGCACCTTGACCACGTCGACCGTCAGGCCCGGCCACGTCCGCGCGACGGCGAGCTGGCTGGGCGGCTCGATGTCGCCGGTCAGCAGCATCGTGACACCGTCGACCTCGACCAGCAGCACCACGCTCTCGTCGTTGGGGTTGTCGGGCTCGTGGCCGGGCGGCGGCCACAGCACCTGCACAGTCGCCTCGCCGACGACGCGGGTGGCGGCGTACGGCGCGTCGCCGTCGGTCTCCACCTGCCCGACCTCCCGACCCTCCTCGACCCCGGCCAGCCCGTCGACGTGGTCGGCGTGTTGATGGGTCAGCACGAGCAGCGGCACCTGCTCGACGCCCAGCCGGTCGAGGCAGCGGTCGACCAGGGCGGGATCGGGACCTGCGTCGACCACCACCGCGCTGCCGGGCCCGGTGCGCAGCGCCAGGGCGTCGCCCTGCCCCACGTCGCACGCCACCAGCACCCAGCCGTCGGGCGGCCATCCCGCGACCGGCAGCCGGACCAGCACGAGCACCGCCACGAGGCACCCGCAGCCGAGCCCGGTCGCGGGGCGTCGCAGCAGGGGCGGCAGCGCGAGGGTGAGGCCGACGACCAGGATGGTCAGCAGCCCGAGCGCCACGGGCCCGGTCCCCCAGCCGACCGACGGCACGGGCAGCGCTGCTCCGCGCTCGGCGACCTCGACCAGCCAGGCCGCCGACCAGGCCGCCCCCGTCCCGGGCACCCTGCCGACCGGCTCCGCCAGCAGCCCGCCGAGTCCGCCGGCGAGCCCGAGCACGGTCGCCGGGCCGACGGCGGGCGCTGCCGCGAGGTTGGCGGCGACGGCCACCAGGCTGACCTGGCCGGAGATGGCGGCGACCAGCGGCGTGCAGGCCAGCTGCGCCGCCAACGGTACGGCGACGGCCTCGGCGACCCAGCGGGGCAGCCACCGGGCGAGCGCGTCACGCAGGCCGGGCGCCACCATCAGGATGCCCGCCGTGGCCACGGCCGAGAGCGCGAAGCCCACCGTGGTGGCCAGCCCGGGGTCGAGCAGCAGCAGCACGACGACCGCCACCCCGAGCGCCCGCGGTCCGCGGCGGCGGCCGTCGACCCCCATCCCGACCAGCGCGACCGCCCCCATCGCCGCGGCCCGGACCACGCTCGGCTCGGTGCGCGCCAGCAGCACGAAGCCGACGATCCCCACCGCGCCCACGACGTAGTGGCCGCGGCCGCGGACCCCGCACCACCTGCCCAGCACGAGCAGGAAGCCGACGACGAGCGTCAGGTTGGTGCCGGACACGGCGAGCAGGTGGGTCAGCCCGGTGGCCCGGAAGTCCTCGGCCAGCCGCGGGTCGAGCGAGCTGTCGTCGCCCACCACCAGGGCCGGCACCAGCGCGCGCTGGTCGTCGGGCCGGTGGGCGACCGAGGCCCGCAGCGACGCCCGTACCGCCTCCGCGCCACGCCACCAGGCGTCCGGCCCCTCGACCAGCACCGGGGCCGACGTCGCGGCCAGCACCGCCGCCTCGTGAGACCCCTCGGCG
Source organism: Nocardioides sp. GXQ0305 (assembly GCF_050880345.1). Taxonomy (NCBI): domain Bacteria; kingdom Bacillati; phylum Actinomycetota; class Actinomycetes; order Propionibacteriales; family Nocardioidaceae; genus Nocardioides; species Nocardioides sp. GXQ0305. Next base: position 85,528 of record NZ_JBNYXG010000008.1, on the reverse strand, counting down.
GGCGCCAGCCGGCCGTCGAGCCGCACCCGGGACCCGAGCCGGACGTCGGACCAGGCGGGGTCGCCGAAGACCAGCACCGGCGCCCGCAACCGGTGGGTGGTGCCGCGTCCGGTGACCTCCCGCAGCGAGACCCGGACCGCCACCCCCTCCTGGAAGCCGTGGGTGGCGCGCGGGTCGCCGACGACCACGCCCTCGGCCGCCACCTGCGCCCGCTCGTCGGCGAGGACGGCGACGGGCGCACGGTCGAGCTGGGACTGCCGCAGCAGCGCGCTCGCGGCGACCGCGGCCAGCACCAGCGTGGCGGCCGCGAGCACGAGGCTGCGTCGCAGGCCGGACACCGCCACCCCGACGACGACCGCGACCCCCGCCACCCACGCGGGGAGCAGGTGGCCGGCGAGGCCCCCGGCCCACGCCGCCAGCGCCAACGCGGGCATCCGCAGGTCGGTGCGCTCCACCGGCTCACACCGTCACGAACGGCGCCATCGCCTCGAGCGTCGCCTCCCCGATCCCGTCCACCTCGAGCAGTTCGTCGACCGCGGTGTAGCCGCCGTTCTCGTCGCGCCAGGTGATGATCGCCTGGGCGGTCACCGGTCCGACCTCGGGCAGCGTCTCGAGCTCGGCGAGGCCTGCGGTGTTGATGTTGACCAGTGGTCCACCCGTCGCGGCGGGGTCACCCGGCGAGGCGGACACCGGCGGCGCCGCCGCCGGAGCGGCGACCCCGACCAGGATCTGCTCGCCGTCGACCAGCAGCCGCGCCAGGTTGAGGCCGCTGAGGTCGACACCGGGACGGGCCCCACCCGCCGCCTCGAGGGCGTCGACGACCCGGGCACCGGCGTCGAGGACGGCGATGCCGGGACGGCGTACCTTCCCGGCGACGTCGACGGTGACCGGCGCACCGTCACCGCCCGCCGTCGGCGTCGCGTCGTCGGAGGGGGTGGCGAGGACCGACCCGGACGCCGGAGCCGTCGGGGCCACCGGGGCGACGGGGGCCGGGTCGCTGCGCACCACCCACCAGGCCGTGACCGCGAGCCCGGCCGCCACCAGCACCGCGACCACGGCGACCTGCGCCGGGCCGAGGGCCACCCGGCCGCGGAGGGGCTCGGGCACGAGACCGTCAGCGGTGGAGCCCCTCCTGCGGGCGGCGTGCCGACCCGGCGTGGGCACCAGCGGCGGGTCGGGCGGCGGGGGCGGGACGGCGGAGACGGGCTCGGCCGCAGGGGTCGACCGCGACTCCCCCGCCGGGCCACCGCGGACGCCGGCCAGCTCGGCGGTGAGCTGCTCCAGCCGCCGGGCGACAGCGGCCTCGTGGTCGGCGCGGGACGGACGACTCGGCATGGCCGGAGGCTAGGAACCTGCGGGTCCGCGCGGAAGGGGGCCGGGCGGCGCCTGTGGACAACCGGCTGCGTGGGCGGCCGCTACGGGACGGTCAGGCGCGGCGCGACGCAGACCGCGAGCATGCCGGGCCCGACGTGCGCACCGAGGACGGCACCGACCTCGCCGCAGTGCACGTCGCGGCCCTCGAGGTTGTCGGCGAGCCGCTCGGCCAGCCGGGAGGCCAGCGCGGCGCCGCGCTCCTCGCTCGCCAGGTGGGCGACCCCGACGTCGACCGGTCGCTCGCCGGCTGCCGCGACCGCCAGCTCCTCCAGCCGCGCCAGTGCCCGCGCAGCCGTGCGCACCTTCTCGCGGTTGACGACCCGCCCGTCCTCGATCGCCAGCAGGGGCTTCACGGCCAGCGCGCCGCCGAGCAGCGCCGCCGCGGCGCCGACCCGGCCACCGCGCCGCAGGTGCTCGAGGGTGTCGACGTAGAACAGGGACGTCGTCTCGCTCGCCCGCCGTCTCGCCGCCTCGGCGGCGGCCCCGGCGTCCCCGCCCTCAGCCACGACCTCGGCCGCGGTCACCACGGCGAACCCGGTCGCGATCCCGACCTGTCGGCTGTCGACGGCGACGACCGGAACCGGCGCCTGCTGGGCGGCCAGCTGGGCGGACTCGTAGGTGCCGCTCATCTCCGAGGACAGGTGGACCGACACGATCTCGGTCGCGCCGTCGGCGGCCAGCCGCTCGTACACCTCCAGCATCGCGGCCGGGGCCGGACGCGAGGTGCTGACCGGGACGAACTCGCGCAGCGCCTCGGCGACGGTGTCGGGCGTGGCCCCCTCGGCCCCCTCCTCGTACGGCGTCGCCCCCACCACGACCTGGAGCGGGACCACCGTGATCCCGAGGGCCGTCACCAGGTCCTCGGGGAGCGAGGCCGTGGAGTCGGTGACGACGACGGTCCCAGGCATGGCGGCAGGCTACCGGGGGCGCCACGCCCGCCGGCCACCTCGGCACCGCGTCGGGCGACGTAATCGGGTTGCCGTCGGCGGACCTCGGGGAGACACTCGCAGCGTGTCCGTCCTGACACCGGCGGGACTGCCCGCCGGGTTCACGCTCGAGCCGGCCACCGGCGACGAGGTGGCCGAGGTCTTCGCGCTGGTCTCCGCGGAGCAGACGGCGGCGTTCGGGTTCTGCGCCGACACCGAGGAGGACGTGCGCTCCTTCCTGGAAGTGCCCGCCACCGTTCCGAGCCACGAGCGTCTGGTCCGGGACGGCGACGGCTCCGTGGTGCAGTGGTGGGTGGCGATCCGCCCGCCCGGCGACCCGATCACGCACACGGTGATCACCACCCACCCGTCGCTCGCGGACGACGCGTCCGACCAGCTGGCGCGGGCCGGCTGGCAGGAGATGTTCGCCTGGGTCCGCGCCCACCCGCCCGAGGGCGTCGACGGCGAGATCCAGGTGCACTCCGGGTGCCCGGCCGACAGCGTGGCGAACCCGCGCCACCTGGCCCAGGGAGGGTTCACCCGGCGGCGCACCTTCTGGGAGATGCTCGGACCCGTCACCGACGACCACCGGACGGCCCCGGACGTCCCCGGACTGACCATCGAGGCGAGCCACGACGTGGCCACGATGCACGGGGTCCTCAACGAGGCGTTCGTCGGTCACTACGGGTTCACGCCCTCGACCCTGGAGGACTGGCTGTCCCTGGAGCAGGCGATGGCCGGCTTCGACCCCGACCTGCGCTACCTGGCGACGATCGACGGTGACCCCGCCGCCGTGATGCTGCTGTCGCGACGCCTCGAGTCGCAGGACGCGATGTACGTCGGCGAGCTGGCCACCCTCGAGAGGTACCGCCGCCGCGGGATCGCGGCGGCGCTGCTCGCGCACGGGTTCGAGATCGCCGCCCGGGAAGGGCTGGCGCAGCTCGCACTGCACGTCGACAGCGAGAACGCCCACTCCGCACCGTCGGTCTACCGGCGCGCGGGCCTCGAGGTGCGGACCGCGTTCTGGGCGTACGCGCGGACCCTGTCGCGCGATTCCGCATGACCCCTCAGACCACGATGTTGACCAGCTTGGGCGCGCGCACGATCACCTTGCGTACCGTCGCGCCGTCGATGGCGCGCTGCACGCCGGGGTCGGCCAGGGCGGCCGCCTCGAGGTCGGAGTCCGACACCTCGGGCGAGACCTCCAGCCGGGCACGGACCTTCCCCCTGACCTGCACCACGCAGGTGACGGTCTCCTGGACCAGCAGTGCCTCGTCGACGGCCGGCCAGCCGGCGTTCGCGACCGTGGGCTGGTGACCCAGCCGCTCCCACATCTCCTCCGCCGTGTACGGCGCCACCAGGCTCAGCAGCACCGCGACCGCCTCGGCGGCCTCCCGGACGGCCGGGTCGTCACCACCGGCGCCGGTGTCGATGACCTTCCGGGTGGCGTTCACCAGCTCCATCACCCGCGCGACCATCACGTTGAACCGGTAGCCGCCCTCGATCAGCCCCTCGGCCTCGCGCACGGTCCGGTGCGTGACCGCACGCAGCGCGGCGTCACCGGTCGTGGGGTCGACGCCGGGCGCCGACGACACGTCGCCGGCCAGCCGCCAGGCGCGCTGCAGGAAGCGCAGCGACCCGGCCGGCGAGACGTCGGCCCAGTCGATGTCGTCCTCGGGCGGGCCGGCGAAGACCAGGGTCAGCCGGACCGCGTCCACTCCGAACTCACGTAGTTGGTCCCCCAGACTGACGCCGTTGCCCAGCGACTTGCTCATCTTCTTGCCCTGGTTGATGACGACGCCCTGGTTCAGCTGCGCCTTGAACGGCTCGCGGAAGTCGATCAGCCCCATGTCGGCCAGCACCTTGGTGAAGAACCGGGCGTACAGCAGGTGCAGCACGGCGTGCTCGACACCACCGACGTAGATGTCGCACGGCATCCAGGCGTTGGCCAGCACCGGGTCGAAGGCCTGCGTGTCGTCGTTCGGGGACACGTAGCGGAACATGTACCAGGACGAGTCGACGAAGGTGTCCATCGTGTCGGAGTCGCGCTTCGCCTGCCCCCCGCACTGCGGGCAGTCGACGTTGACCCACTCCTCCGCGGCGGCCAGCGGCGAGACGCCCTTCGGCTTCAGGTCGGCGCCGCGCAGCTCCGGCAGCTCCACCGGCAGCTGGTCCTCGGGCACCGGCACCTCACCGCAGGCCGCGCAGTGGATGACGGGGATCGGCACGCCCCAGTAACGCTGCCGGCTCAGCAGCCAGTCGCGCAGCCGGAAGTTCACGGTCCCGCGGCCCAGCCCCTGCTGCTCCAGGTAGCCGATGGTGGTCCGCTTCGCCTCGTCCACGCCCATCCCGGACAGGTCGATGTCGTCGTTGGCGGAGTTGATGGCCGGGCCCTCGCCGACGTACGCCTCGCCCTCCCAGTCGTCCGGCGGCTGCACGGTCCGCACGATCGGCAGGTCGAACACCTTCGCGAAGTCCCAGTCGCGCTGGTCCTGGCCGGGCACGGCCATGATCGCGCCGGTGCCGTAGTCGGCCAGCACGTAGTCGGCGGCGTAGACCGGGATCGGGTCGCCCGTCAGCGGGTTCACCGCCCGGACCCCCAGGTCGACACCGGTCTTCGGCCGGTCGGTCGACTGCCGCTCGATGTCGGTCCGCTTGCGGACCTGCTCGCGGTAGTCCTCGAACGCCGCCCGATGACCGTCAGTCACCAGCTGGTCGGCCAGGGACGCGTCGGCCGCCACCACCATGAACGTCGCGCCGAACAGCGTGTCCGGCCGCGTCGTGTACACCGTCAGCGGCTCGTCGCGGCCCTCGACGACGAAGTCGACGTGGGCACCCTCGGAGCGGCCGATCCAGTTGCGTTGAGCGGTGATCACGCGCTCCGGCCAGGTGGGGGCCAGCACGTCCAGGTCGTCCAGCAGCTCCTGGGCGTAGTCGGTGATCTTGAAGTACCACTGCGTCAGCTCGCGCTTGGTGACCTCGGCGCCGCAGCGCTCGCAGTGGCCGTCGACGACCTGCTCGTTGGCCAGCACGGTCTGGTCCCGCGGGCACCAGTTGACCGGTGAGTTCTTGCGGTAGGCCAGTCCCTGCTCGCGGAACTTCAGGAACAGCCACTGCGTCCACCGGTAGTACGACGGGTCGCTGGTGTTGAAGCGCCGGGTCCAGTCGAAGCTCATGCCGTAGTGCTTGAACGACTCGAACTGGGTGTCGATGTTGCCGTAGGTGTACGTCGCGGGATGCTCGTCGTTGCGGATCGCGGCGTTCTCGGCGGGCAGGCCGAAGGAGTCCCACCCCATCGGGTTCAGCACCTCGTAGCCGCGCTGCCGCCAGTAGCGCGCGATGACGTCGTGCAGCGCCATCACCTCGGCGTGCCCCATGTGCAGGTCGCCGCTGGGGTAGGGGAACATCGTCAGCGCGTACCGCTTCTCCCGCTGCCCGCTCAGCACCGCCTCGTCGTCGGCGACGTAGGGCTGCAGGTCCTCCCAGACGCGCTTCCACCTGGTCTCGACAGCGTGCACGTCGTAGGACGTCCGCTCGCTCTGTTGGCTCATCGTCTTTCTCGTCTTCCCTGCTCGATCGGGGGCCGGACACGACTGCTCGGACAAACAAAAGCCCCTCGTGCACGAGGGGCAGCCGCGTCGGGGGTGTCTCACCGACGCGGCTAGGTAAGGAGCAGGGACCTGCGCATGCGCCCATGGTAGCGAACCCACCGTCCCCGGGCCCGGTCGCCCGCCCCGGTCCTGGTCTTGAACGGTGGTTCAACCCCGTGGGAGAATGCGCGTCGACCGGAGGGGCGCGAGTGGACGAGAACGACGCGATCAGGTCCGCGTTCCACGAGGTGACCGCTGCCCAGGGCGGTTCGCACGTCGAGGACGGCGGGTGGATGTGGCTCGAGGGGTTCGGCGACCTCGCCCGGGAGTACGCCGCGATCCGCGACGGCGTGGCGGTGTGGGACGTCTCGCCACTGAACAAGTGGGAGCTCCGGGGAGCGGACGCGCTGAGGGCCGCGCAACGGGTGTTCACGAACGACGCGCTCGGGCTCGAGGTCGGACAGGTGCGGTACGGCGCGTTCCTCGACGCCGACGGGCTCATGGTGGACGACGGGACCGTGTTCAACACCGGGCGTGAGGACCACTGCTGGGTGATGACCAACGGCCGCGACCACGAGGAGCACTTCGCGGAGGCGTGGCACGACCTCGACGTGGAGGTCGAGTGGGTCACGCCCTCGATGCCGCACCTCGGCGTGATCGGCCCGCGCTCGCGCGAGGTCGTGCAGGGGCTCACGGACGAGGACCTCGGATCCCTGCGCTACTTCCGGTTCATCCCGCGCCCGGTCCGGGTGGCGGGTGTCGACGTGCACCTGTCCCGCACCGGGTACGGCGGTGAGCTCGGCTACGAGCTGTTCCTCTGCGATGCGGCCGACGCCGGGACGCTCTGGAACGCGGTGGTCGACGCCGGTGTGACGCCGGTCGGCACCGACGCCATCGAGGTCGCCAGGGTCGAGGCCGGGCTGATCGTGACCGGCTACGACTACGACCCGCACGAGCGCACGCCGTACGACGTCAACCTGGACCGCATGGTGCGGATCGACGCCGGGCTCGGGTTCGTCGGCGAGGACATGCTGCGCACCGTGGCCGCCGACCCACCCCACCGCCTCGTGACGCTCCGCTACGAGGCCGACGCGCTCCCCGAGTACGGGGCGGCGGTCACCCGGGACGGCGAGGAGGTGGGGGTCCTCACCAGCCCGGCGGACAGCCCGAGGTTCGGCAAGATCGGGCTGGCCGTCGTCGTGAGCGAGCAGGCGCGGGTGGGGAACACGCTCGCCGTGGGCCTGGGCGGCGGGGTCGTCTCGGCGCAGGTCGACGTGCTGCCGCTCTACGACACGGAGAAGACGCGCCCCCGCTCGTAGCGTCCGAACCCCGGGCCAGGATCCGACCGGTGCTGCGTCACAGAGCGACCAGGGCGCCGATGAACACCGCGAACGCCGACCAGGTCGCCCCCATCTGGAGCCAGTTGATCGAGAAGTACTTCTGCCGCCCGGCTTCCCAGTCCGCCGGCATGGTCGCCGGGTCCCAGGCCAGCATCACCCGGTAGTGCGGCGTCTTCCACACGTTCGAGACGACGATCACGCCCACGAGCACGAGGACGAAGCCGATCGCGGTGAGCACGAACGCGACGGAGCCGCGGTCGTCCCAGAGCAGGGCGAGCGCGAGGACCGGTCCGAGGAACATCACGAGCGACCAGGCGAGGTTGTAGAGCTTGCCCAGTCCGTGGTCCGCGAACCGGAGGAATCCCTCCATGAAGCCGCGGAACCCCGCGCCGTCCAGCTCGGTGAGCATCGGCCGCATGATCGTGCACAGCATCCCCAGCAGCCCGGACGCGAGCCCCGAGAAGAACACGATCACCGCCAGGACCCACTCCTCGGCCGTCATGACGCCTCCCCCTCGTGGCCGTCTCCGCACGCTACGCCGCGGGCCCCCGGCCTGTCGACGCGTCAGCCGGCGGGCTCGCGATGCCAGGCGTGGGTCCGGTCGACGTCGCCGACCGCGATCGAGTACTCCTCGTAGTAGTCGGTGACCCCGGCGCGCTGCGCGACGCGGTGGTCGGGGTGGCGTGCCCAGGCGTCGTGGCTGGCGCGGTCGGCGAACCGCACCAGCGTCACGCGCTCCCCGTCGTCGGCGGTGAACACCTTGTGCTCGACGTACCCCGGCATGGTCCGGGCCAGGGCGCTGATCCGGGCTGCGTGCGCGGCGTACGCCGCGGCACCCTCGGTCCGGAGCCGGGACCGGAACACCGTCATCACCTGGCCCGCGACCGGACCGTCGGGAGTGGTCATGCCGGTCAGTCTCACACGCCGTGCTCGTGGAGGACCGTGGCGAGATCCAGCCGGGTTCCCCGCTCGAGGGCCGCCCGGAACGTCGTGGCGTCCAGCCGCGGACGCACCATCTGGTCCCGCACCAGGGTGAGGTGGATGAACCCCGCGGTGTCGTGGAGCAACGTCCCGGACGCCGCGCCGACCAGCTCGGCGGCACGCTCCCAGTCGTCCCGGTAGCCCGCCGCGCAGGCGAGGGCGAGGACGAAGTCGGCGTCGACCTCCCGGCCCTCCGCGTCGGCGCGTCCGCGGGAGCGCACCAGCTGTCCCCGGTAGTCCCGGCCCTCGACGATGAGGGCGAGGGCACCCCAGTACATGGTCAGCCAGTTCTCCCGCAGGCCGGTCGCAGCGAGGTCGAGCAGCTGCTGGTCGTACAGCCGTCGCAGCTGCGACGCATCGCCGTCGGCGAGGGCCAGCAAGGTGCCCGCCCAGTGGCAGATGTAGCGGTCGTAGTCGCGCTCGCCCGCCGAGTCGACGAGGTCGCGCACCTCTGCGTGCAGCGCTTCGGAGGGCCCCTGCATCCGGACCGTGACCAGCCGGTAGCCCCGCGCGAGCCGGGCGAGGGCGGGTTCGCCCACCTCCAGGGCCCGGCGGGCGGCGGCCTCGAGGCGCCCCGTCGCCCGGGCGGGGTCGTCGAGGTGGACCATCGCCTCGTACACCGCGACCAGCACGGCGGCGCCCGCCTCGGCCGCCCGGTCGGCGAGCCCCATGGCCGCGATGGTGCCGTCGCGCATGGTGCGGACGTCGCCGGCACCGAGGCCGACGTCGGCCCACAGCAGGTGCGCCCAGACGCGGTCGGCGTCGTCGAGGTCGCGGGCGAGCAGGTCGCGGACCCACCGGCGCCCCTCGGCGTACGACACGGCGTTGCGCCACAGGGTGCTGATCCCGATGGCCACGTCCAGCGCTCCCGCGACGTCGCCCGCGGCGAGCGAGGCGTCGAACGCGAGCCGGACGTTGTCGAGGTCGTCACGGCTGCGGGCGGCCAGGGAGGTCGACAGCCACGCGCCGGTGCGGGACGTCGCCGTCGCGCGGGCCACCACGTGGCGTCGCAGCCGCCCGACCGCCTCGTCCCGACCCCCGTCCTCGTCCAGCCGCTGCGCGGCGAACAGCCGGATCGTCTCGAGCAGCCGGTAGCGCCCGGCGGCCCGTTCGTGGACGACGAGGCTCTTGGCGACCAGGTCGCCGAGCAGGTTGGCCGTCTCGGCGGCGTCGCGGCTCCCGGTGACGGCGACCACCGCCTCGAGGTCGAACGACGCAGGGAACACCCCAAGCCGCTCGAAGACCTCGCGGGCGGGCACGGAGAGCAGCCGGTAGCTCCAGTCGATCGTCGTCGCCAGCGCCGAGTGCCGGGCCCCTGCCTTGGGACGACCGCCCACCAGCAGGGTCAGCCGGTCGTCGAGCCGGTGCAGCAGCTCGTCGAGGCCGAGGTGCCGCAGCTGTGCGGCGGCGAGCTCGACGGCGAGCGGGAGACCGTCCAGGCGCTCGCAGAGCAGCGCGACGCGCGGGTCGTCGACGGCGGCCACCTCGGCACCCGCCGCGGCCGCCGCGCGCTCGGCGAACAGCTCGACGGCGCCGCTCCCCAGCGACCCGAGCGGGTGCACCGCCTCGCCGTCGACCCGCAGCGGCTCGCGGCTCGTCACCAGGACCCGGGCCGCGGCGCCCGCGTCGAGGATCGCGTCGACGAGGGCGGCGCTGGCGTCGAGGAGGTGCTCGCAGTTGTCGAGGACGAGCAGCACCTGTCGTGGCCCGAGCGTGCGCGCCAGTGCGTCCGTCCGCAGCGCGCCCTCCCCCTGGACGCCGGCGGCCTCGGCGACGGCTCGGGTCACCGCCTCTGCCTCCTGGACCGGAGCGAGCTCCGCGAGGACGACCTCGACCTCGCCGTCCGGGCCACCCTCGGACTGCGCCCGCCGCGCGTGCGCCAGGGCGAGGGTCGACTTCCCGGCGCCGCCCGGCCCGGTGAGGGTGACGACCCGGTGGCGCTCCAGCAGCGCGGCCACCTCGTCGAGATCGGCTCCGCGCCCGATCAGTCGGGTCCGGGCAGCCGGCAGCACGGCCGGCGCCGGGAGCGACGCCATGGCGCCGGCGTACGGCGAGGGTCCCGTGGCGGGCCCCGCGGGGAGGGCCAGCGCCGCCTCGCGGAGCCGGTGGGCCTCCTCGGGCGGCTGCACGCCCAGCTCGCGCTCGAAGACCTCGGCCATCCGGTCGAGGGCCTGGACGGCGTCGTGCCGTCGGCCCTGGCGGACCAGCTCGCGGACCAGGCCGATCTGGGCGTCCTCGTCGAGCGGGTCGTCGGCCACCAGGGCGTCGTGGAGACCTGCGGCCCGCAGCATCTCCCGGTAGCGCAGGTGCAGCCGGGCCCGCGGTTCCTCGGTCCAGGGCTCGTAGAGGTCGTCCGGGAGGAGCGGTCCGGCGTACAGCGCCGCCGCCGCGGCCGCGGCCCGCGGCGAGTCCTGCTCCAGCGCAGCGTCAGCGGCCGTCTCGAAGCGGGCGACGTCGACCTCGACGTCCGCCCCGGGCAGGAGCGTCACCGACCCCTTGGACACGACGATCGTCCGCCGGTCGTCGAGCGCCGTCCGGGCGTAGCTGGAGGCAGCGTGCAACCGGGCGGCGCCGGTCTCGGGCGGCAGGTCGGGCCACAGCGCGTCGATCACCTGCTCCCGGTGCAGCCGGTGCGACGGCTGGATCGCCAGCAGGGCGACCAGTCGGCTCGCCGACTGCCGGCGCCACGCCGGGGCAGGCACGGGCCGGCCCTCGACCTCGACCTCGAACCGTCCCAGCAGCCGGACCTGGACCCGCATCTCCCCTCCGCCCCCGACCGGCGAGGGCGGGTCCCGCGCCGGGTGGTCTCATCCGACCACCCCGGGGTGGATCCGCCAAGCGCCGGCCCGCGCGAGGTGGACCACGGCGGCCCGGTCGACCAGCGCGGGGTCCAGCAGCTGCAGGCGTCCCTCCCCCTCGAGAAGACCTCCGCTGACGGTGAGCGGGACCCCCACCCGGCCGAGCAGCCGCTGAGACGCCCGGTTGCCCGGCTGCACCACCGCGCGGAGGCGTCGGACGCCCTGGGCCGCGGCCACCGTGGTGACCGCGTCCACGAGTGCCGACCCGATCCCGGACCCGTGGTGGGCGTCCGCGACCTCGAACGCGATCTCCGCGACTCCCGGCTCCTCGAGGACGTAGCGGGCCAGGCCCACCGGTCGGCCGTCGAGGACGGCGGTCCAGGCGACGTGCCGACGGCCGTCGACGTCGGTGAGCGCGGCGAGCATCGGGGCCGGCAGCCGGGGCAGGCCGGTGAGGTAGCGGTGGTGGCGCGACTCCGCGGACATGGCCGCGAACACGGCCTCGAGCGGCGCCGACTCCCCCGGGCCGAGCGGGCGCAGGAGGACGACGCCGCCGCCCGGCAGCGGGGTCCGTACGCCGCGGGCAGCGACGAGCGTGCTCACCTCGCCCGCCTCGGGCGACGCCGGCGCGAGCGGGCCAGGCGCAGCTCGTGGGCCATCAGCCGTCCGGGGTCGGACGCGGTGCGCTCGATCTCGGCGATCTTGTCCCGGGCGACGTACTCGTTCAGGTGGTAGGTCATGGCGGCCTCCTCGTGCTCGTGGTGTGCAGGTGTCCCGAGGAGGGTGCGGCGGGCGCCTTCCCGCGACCTTCCGGCCCGGGGAAGGATCCGGGAGGCACGGAGGCGACCCCGTTCAGCGGCGCACTAGGGTCGCGGCATGACCGACGGAGTGCTCGACCTGTTCCGGCTCGACGGCAAGGTGGCGATCGTGACCGGGGCGTCCAGCGGCCTCGGGGGCGCCTTCGCGCAGGCGCTGGCGGAGGCCGGGGCGGACGTGGCGCTCGGGGCGCGTCGGGCCGATCGGCTCGAGGAGACCGCGCGGCTGGTGCGCGACGCCGGACGCCGCGTGGTCACCGTGGTCACCGACGTCGCCGACCCGGCGCAGTGCCAGGCGCTGGTCGACACCGCGTTCGAGGAGCTCGGCCGGGTCGACGTCCTGGTCAACAACGCCGGCGTCGGGACGGCCGTCCCCGCCACCCGCGAGACGCCGGAGGAGTTCCGGCGGGTCATCGACGTCAACCTCAACGGCTGCTACTGGATGGCGCAGGCCTGCGGTCGGGTGATGGGCCCCGGCTCCAGCATCGTCAACGTCTCCAGCGTCCTCGGCCTGACGACGGCCGGGCTCCCGCAGGCGGCGTACGCCTCGTCGAAGGCGGCCCTGATCGGCCTGACCCGGGACCTCGCCCAGCAGTGGACCGGGCGCAAGGGGATCCGGGTCAACGCGGTGGCGCCGGGGTTCTTCGCCTCGGAGATGACCGACCAGTACCCCGACGGCTACCTCGAGGCGCAGCAGGAGCGGATCCCGGCCGGGCGCAAGGGCGACCCGCGTGAGCTGGCCGCGACCGTGGTCTACCTCGCGTCCGACGCCGCGGGCTACGTCACCGGCCAGACGCTCCCGGTCGACGGCGGGATGACGATCACCTGAGGTCGTCGGCGCCGTGGCGGCGCAGCCACCACAGGCCCGCGAACGGCAGCACCAGCGGCACGAAGCCGTAGCCGGCGCCGAAGTCCGACCACACGGTCTGGTCGGGGAACAGCTCCGGGCTGACCAGCGACACCGTGCCCACGACGACCACGCCCACCGCCTCGAACGCGAGCGCCGCCCAGGCGACCCGGCGGGCGGTCGCCGAGGTCCGGCGCAGGGCCAAGGTCGCGACCAGGTAGACGACCGCGGCGACGAGGGAGAGCGAGTACGCGAGCGGCGCCTCGCCGAAACGGGTCGAGATCTGCACCAGCGACCGGGCCCCCGCCGCGACGGCGAAGACGGCGTACAGCGCGACGAGCACCTGCCGTCCGGTCGACCCGGGGCGGCTCACCGGGTCTGCACCAGGCGCACGACGCAGACCGCGACCGCGAGCAATGCCACCGCCACCACCCACAGCGGCGCCGGCTCGACCTGCGCCTCCGGGTCGTCGGGCGGGGGGCGCCGGGTGGTCAGCAGCGGCACCAGGCCGACGGCTGCGACGGCGTAGCCGACGTGGGTCAGCATGCTCTCCGGGCGGTCCTCGGGCTCGGCGCTCAGCACCAGCCCGATGTCGGCCACGACCAGGACCGCCACCACGATCACCAGCGGGGTCACCGCCATCCGGACCGGCTGCTCGAGGGCGGGGAACCGGGTGGCGGCCACGGCGAGCACCGCCGCCCACGCCAGGACTCCCGCCAGCACCCATGCGCTCACCACCACGCGGTGGAGGCTATCCGGCCGGTTCCGTCGCTGCTCGGGTGCGTCCTCAGCCCGCACCACCGGTACGCCGCGACAGCTCGGCCAGCCGGTCGTCGGGCCACTGGGTGCCGAGGACCTGGTCCCACCCGTAGGCGTGCTGGCCGGAGAAGATGTGGCCGGTCCCGGGCGGAGTGCCGAACCCCAGGGCGAGGTCGGCCGTGACCTGCCAGAAGGTCACGAACGGGATCCAGGTCATGGCGTCGTCGACGTCCGGACCACGCGGTTCCTCGAGCCAGTCGGGCCGGGTCAGCAGGAGGTCGGGGCTCCACCACGTCACCGGGTCGGAGGCGTGCTGCAGGTAGAGGACCCGCGACCCGTCCCACGGCGCGTCGCCCGGCGCCTCCGTCGTCGGGTCGAGCGAGAACCGGACCGTCTCGCCGTCGCGGTAGACGGGCTCGATCTCGGGGCTGCCGGGGTCCCGCTCGTCGATGAACCCGCGGTAGAGCGGGTTGAAGCTCGGGGGGCCGGTGAACAGCGCCCCGGAGAGCCGGTTGGACATGTCGACGTCACCGCTGAAGGCCGCCTCGCCCCCGAACGAGCCGAGGCTCTCCCCGAACACGTAGAGCCGCGGCCGGTCCTCGGGCGGCTGCGCCGACCACTCGCGGTACACCGCGTCGAACAGGGCCCGGCCCGCGTCCCGCGCCCGCTCGGCGTCGACCCACCAGGAGAGCCACGACGGCAGGTGGGAGTACTGCATCCCGACGATCGCGGAGTCGCCGTCGGACAGGTACTCGAAGGAGGAGACCGAGCTCGGCTCGACCCAGCCGGTCCCGGTCGTGGTCACCACCAGCAGGTTCTCGCGCTCGAGGCCGCCGGCGCGGACCAGGTCCTCGACGGCGAGGTCGGCGCGCTCCCGCGTGTCCTCGGCGTTGGCGACGCCGGCGTAGACCCGGACGGGTTCCTCGGCCGGCTCCCCCGTCAGCCGCGTGATCCGCGCCGCGTCCGGACCGCCGGCCACGAAGGTGCGTCCCTCGCGGCCCAGGCCGTCCCAGTCGACGAGGGACTCGTCGCTGCCGGACCGCAGCGGGGTGTCCGGCTGCACCACACCCTGCGGCGTGAGCAGGTCGCCGACGCTTGCCGAGCGGTCCATCACCACCACGACGCTGCGGAGCAGCACGCCGCTGAACACCAGGGCCGTGAGCACCACGACCAGACCCAGCCCGAGCGCCCGGGCGGCGCGTGCGCTGGTGTGGCGCTCCAGCCAGCCCGCCGTACGCCGGTAGAGGCTGCGGAGCAGCCTGCCCAGCCCGACGAGCGCCACGAACACGGCGGCGGCGACCACGGGGGTCAGCAGCAGGGCCAGCACCGGGTTGACCGGGTCGACCCCGATCAGGGCGCTGGACTGCCGGTTCCAGACCAGTCCTGCGACCAGGGCTGCCGGCGTCCCGACCGCGAGGACGACGAGGTAGGCCCGCCACGAGCGTGGCCGGGTCTCACGTCGGTCCCGGTCGCGCAGCTCCCGGACCAGGGCCGCTGCCGTCACGCCCACCAGGTACCCGACCGCGGCACTGATGCCCGCGACGGCCCCCTGGTAGCCCCAGCTGCGGGGCAGCAACGAGGGCGTGAAGGAGAGGAGGGCCAGCACGGTGGCCGGCCAGAGGCCGGCGAGGTCGTAACGGAGCCGCCGCAGCCGGTTCACCCGACCACCGCGTGGTGGTGGGCGGGCATCAGAAGTCCACGGGGTCCCGGACGATGGGGCAGGTCATGCAGTGGCCGCCGCCCCGGCCCCGGCCGAGCTCGGCGCCCACGATCGTGATCACCTCGACGCCGGCCTTGCGCAGGAGGGTGTTGGTGAGCGTGTTCCGGTCGTAGGTGAAGACGACCCCCGGCTCGAGCGCGACGGCGTTGTTGCCGCTGTCCCACTGCTGGCGCTCGGACTGGTAGACGTCACCGCCCGTCTCGATCACCCGCAGCTCCGGGAGCCCCAGCGACCGGGCGACCACGTCGACGAACGGCGTGGACCCCTCGTCCACCACGTCCAGCCCCAGCTCGTTGTCCGCCGGCAGCAGCGTGAACGTGTGGACGGCGTCCATGATCGTCGGGTACAGGGTCACGATGTCGCGGTCGGCGAAGGTGAACACGGTGTCGAGGTGCATCGCGGCGCGCAGCTTGGGCATGCCGGCGACCACGACCCGCTCGGCCGCCCCCCGGGCGAACAGGGCCGCCGCGACCTGGGTGATCGCCTGGCGGGACGTGCGCTCGCTCATGCCCATGAGGACCACGCCGTTCCCGACCGGCATGATGTCGCCGCCCTCGAACGTCGCCTGCGCCCAGTCCTGGTCGGGGTCCCCCCACCAGACGGTCGACCCGAGGAAGTCCGGGTGGTGCTGGTAGATGGCCTTGTAGATCAGCGTCTCGTCCTTGCGCGCCGGCCAGTAGAGCGGGTTCATGGTCAGTCCGCCGTAGAGCCAGCACGTGGTGTCCCGGGTGTAGAGCGTGTTCGGCAGCGGCGGCATCAGGTACTCCCGCGCGCCGGTGGACTCCCGGGCCAGCTCGACGTACGTGGTCCGGAAGTCCTCGGGCAGGTCGTGGGTCGAGAGGCCGCCGATCAGGAGCTCGGCCAGCTCGCGCGGCTCGAGCGACTCGAGGTAGCCGCGGGTGACGTCGACCAGGCCCAGCCCCACGCGGTTCGGCACGATCTTGCGGTCCAGCAACCAGTCGCGGGCCTCGGGGATCGCCATCGTCCGCGCCAGGACGTCGTGCAGCTCGACGACCTCGACCCCGCGGGTCTGCATCTTGTTGACGAAGTCGGCGTGGTCGCGCTGGGCGTTCTCGACCCACATCACGTCGTCGAACAGCAGCTCGTCGTTGTTGCTGGGCGTGAGCCGGCGGTGGGCCAGGCCGGGCCGGCACACGAGCACCTTGCGGAGCCGGCCGACCTCGGAGTGGACGCCGTAGGTCGAGGAGACGCTCTCGGTCATGTCGTTGCCCTTTCTGGGTGCTCAGAGGGTGATGCTGCCAGTCCAGAGCCCGACGGCGCCGAACACGCCGCCGGTGACGATCAGCGCGAACAGGCCGATCTCGGCCGGGGTGAACAGCCGACGACCGTGCTCGCTGCGGGCCTTGACGTAGAGCAGCGAGGCCGGCGCGAGGAGGACGGTCATCAGCAGGACGAACTTCAGCCCGGCCGCGTCGAACAGGAACAGCGTGTACGCCGTGGCGGCTCCGGCGAACAGCGTCTCCTTGCGGCGGACCCGGGGAGCCACCTCCTCGTACGACTCCCCGGTCAGGCCGAGCTTCAGCGCGTACGCCGCCGCGAGCAGGTACGGGAGCAGGGCGAGGCTGGTGGCGAGGTCGAGCATGAAGTTCAGCGCGTCGTTGACGAAGAGGGTGAGCCCCAGCAGCGCCTGGACCCCGAGCGAGGTGACGACGAGCGCGGTGATCGGCGTGCCGTGGGAGTTCTCCTGGCCGAGGAACGCCGGGAAGTCGTCGGCCCGCGCCGGGATGTACATCACCTCGGCCGCCATCAGGGTCCAGGCGAGGTATGCGCCGAGGACCGAGATGACCACGGCGGCGCTGATGAAGACCTCGCCCCAGTCGCCGACGACGTACTCGAAGACGCCGACCATGGACGGCTGGCGGGTGTCCGCGAGCTCCGGCTGCGGCAGCACGGAGTAGCTGGACAGGGTGACCAGCGCGAAGATCGACAGCACGCTCAGGAAGCCGAGGACGGTGGCCCGGCCCACGTCCTCCCGGCGCTTGGCGTAGCGCGAGTAGACGCTGGCGCCCTCGATGCCGATGAACACGAACGTCGTGATCAGCATCGTGTTGCGGACCTGCTCGTCGAGGCTGCCGAGGTCGCCGTACCCGTACGCCGTCCAGTTGTCCGCGACGACCTCGGGGTCCAGGGCGAACAGCACCACCACGATGAACACCAGGATCGGGATGATCTTGAGCACGGTGACGATCCGGTTGATGACCGCGGCGTCGCGGACCCCTCGGGCGATGAGGTAGTGGAACAGCCACACCCCGACCGTGGAGACGGCGACGGCCAGCACCGTGTCGCCGTCCCCGAAGCCGTCGAAGAAGGCGCCGAGGGTGGCACCGATGAAGACCCAGTAGAAGGCGTTGCCCGCCACCGAGCTGGCCCAGAAGCCGATCGCCGAGTTGAAGCCGGCGTAGTCGCCGAAGCCTGCCTTGGCGTAGATGAAGACACCGGAGTCCAGCTCGGGCTTGCGGATCGCGAGGTTCTGGAAGACGAAGGCCAGCATCAGCATCCCGGCCCCGGCGATCGCCCAGGCGATGAGCGAGCCCAGGATGCCGGTCGCCACGCCGAAGCGGGCGGGGAGCGAGAAGACCCCCGCCCCCACCATCCCGCCGACCACCATCGCGGTCAGCGTCGGCATGCTCAGCTTGGCGACGGCGCCGCCCGGCTCGGCCTCGGTCTGCGCGCTCACCGGCCACCTCCTCTGCCCCCGCACCAGCGGTGGTCGAGGGCGCTGCCCACGGTGGCCGTCGACCGGACGGGTCCGCCTCACGACAATCGGGGGAGTTCCGGCCCGGGGTCGAGGTGCGAAGGCCGCCAGGCCTGAGCCTCGAAAACTCCGAAAGGGTGGCGACCGCGGTGGCCCCGGCCCTGCCCACCGTCCCGGAGTTTCGAGGCTCCGCCGCGGGCGGCCTCGCACCTCAACCTCCGACACGGATCAAGACCGCGGCCGGCGGCCTCGCACCTCAACCTCCGACACGGGTCAAGACCGCCGCGGGCGGCCTCGCACCTCAACCTCCGACACGGGTCAAGACCGCCGCGGGCGGCCTCGCACCTCAACCTCCGGCACCGGTCAAGACCGCGGCCGGCGGCCTCGCACCTCAACCTCCGACACCGGTCAAGACCGCGGCCGGCGGCCTCGCACCTCAACCTCCGACACGGATCAAGACCGCGGCCGGCGGCCTCGCACCTCAACCTCCGACACCGGTCAGGACCGCCGCGGGCGGCCTCGCACCTCAAACCTCCGGCTAGACGCGACAAGAGCCGGGCGGTCACGGCCCGGCTCTCGAAGTTGGTGGAGCTGAGGGGACTCGAACCCCTGACCCTCTGCATGCCATGCAGATGCGCTACCAGCTGCGCCACAGCCCCAGGTCGCTGCCGTACGGCAACGGAGAGAGATACTAACGGCCTGCCTCGTCCGGGACGAAATCGGGTCGCAGGTTCCACGCGAGCAGCTGCCAGCCCGCCGCAGGGCCGTCCGTCTCCAGGATCGCGACCGCACAGTTGTCGAGCCCACGCAGCTGCTGGGTGTGGTGCTGCGGCCAGCCCAGGAGGTCCAGCACGGTGACCTTGAGCGCAGCGCCGTGGGTCACCACCACGGCGGTCCCGGCCGGCGGGAGCGCGGTCACGACGTCGTCGTAGGCCGGCAGGGTCCGCGCCAGGACCTCGGTCGTGTCCTCGGCGCCGGGCAGCTCGGCGCGGCGCTCGCGCACCCACGCGGCGTGCTCGTCGGGGTGGTCGGCGGCGAACTCCGCCATCGTCATCCCGGTCCGGGCCCCCACGTCGAACTCGCGGAGCCGGGGGTCGAGGCGGGCCTCCAGGCCGGTCTCCTTCTCGACGTACGCCGCCGTCTGGCGCGCCCGGGCCAGGTCGGAGGACCACAGCGCGACGGGGTCGAAGCCCGCTACCCAGGGGGCCGCGGCGCTCGCCTGTGCGTGCCCCGTGTCGTCGAGCTCGACGTCGGCGTGGCCCTGGGCGCGGCCGGTGGCGTTCCATGCGGTGCGGCCGTGCCGCAGCAGCACCAGGCGACGGCCGCTGCCGCCGTCAGCGCTCACCCGACACCACGTCGGCGGGGAGCGGGATGGTCGGGCAGTCCCGCCACAGCCGCTCCAGGGCGTAGAACTGTCGCTCCTCCTCGTGCTGCACGTGGACGACCACCTCGCCGTAGTCGAGCAGCACCCAGCGCCCGTCCCGCTCCCCCTCCCGCTGGACCGGTTTCGCCCCCAGCTCGCGGAGGGCGTCCTCGATCTCGTCGACCACGGCGCGCACCTGCCGGTCGTTGCTCCCGGAGGCGAGCAGGAAGGCGTCGGTGATCACGAGCTGCTCGCTCACGTCGAAGGCGAGGAGGTCGGTGGCGAGCTTGTCGGCGGCTGCCCGGGCAGCGGCGTGGACGAGCTCCACGGCACGGTCGGTGGCGGTCATGTGTCTCTCTGCGGGTGGTAGAGGCGGTGCTTGGCGATGTACTGGACCACGCCGTCGGGCACCAGGTACCAGACGGGCTCGCCCCGCTCGGCGCGGGAGCGGCAGTCGGTCGAGGAGATGGTCAGGGCCGGGATCTCCACGAGGGTGACCCGGTCGTCGGGGATCCCGCTCAGGCTCGAGGCGTCCATCCCGTAGCCCGGGCGGGTGCAGCCCACGAAGTGGGCCAGCTCGAAGAGCTGCTGGGCGTCGCGCCAGGTGAAGATGTCGGTGAGCGCGTCGACGCCGGTGATGAAGTAGAGCTCTGCGTCGGGGAGGGCCACGCGCAGGTCGCGCAGCGTGTCGATCGTGTACGTCGGCCCGTCGCGGTCGACGTCGACGCGGGACACCCAGAACCGGGGGTTGGCGGCGGTCGCGATGACGGCCATCAGGTAGCGGTGCTCGGCCGGCGACACCACCCGGTCGGACTTCTGCCACGGGTCGCCCGTGGGGACGAAGACCACCTCGTCGAGGCCGAACCAGGCCTGCACCTCGGAGGCGGCGACCAGGTGGCCGTGGTGGATCGGGTCGAAGGTCCCGCCCATCACGCCGACGCGGCGGGGCGGGGACGCTGCGGTGGGCGCGTTCAGCTGTGCTCGCGTCCCCCGCCGAACGCGACCAGCGCGCCCAGCAGCAGCACGAGGATCAGCAGGATCCCGATCCCGACGCCCCAGCTGAGGGCCTGACTGACTTCGTGCTCCTCGGCGGCCACCACGGTCATCGACATGCGGGCCATGCTACCGGTGGCGTGTCCCCGGGGCGGACGCGCGTCACCGCACGTGTCCGTCCCCGGTGACGACGTACTTGGTCGTGGTCATCTCGGGCAGTCCCATGGGGCCACGGGCGTGCAGCTTCTGGGTGCTGATGCCGATCTCGGCGCCGAAGCCGAACTCCCCGCCGTCGGTGAACCGGGTCGAGGCGTTGACCAGGACCGCGGCGGCGTCCACCTCGGTGGTGAAGCGCCGCGCCGCACCCAGGTCGCGGGTCACGATCGCCTCGCTGTGGCCGCTGCCGTGGCGGTGCACGTGCTCGATCGCCTCGTCGAGGTCGGCGACGACCCGGGCGGAGATGTCCAGCGAGAGGTACTCGGTCCCCCAGTCCGCGTCGGTGGCCGGGACGACGCCCTCCTCGGCGGCGAAGGCGGCGTCGCCGTGCACCGTCACGCCCTCCTCCTGCAGGGCCTTCGCGACGCGCGGCACGAAGTCCGGCGCGACGTCCTCGTGGACGAGGAGCGACTCCGCCGCGTTGCAGACCGACGTTCGCTGGGTCTTGGCGTTGAGGACGATGGCCAGCGCCTGGTCGAGGTCGGCCGCCGCGTCGACGTAGACGTGGCAGTTGCCGACCCCGGTCTCGATGACCGGGACCGTCGAGCCCTCGACGACCGAGCGGATCAGCCCGGCTCCGCCCCGTGGCACGAGGACGTCGACCAGCCCGCGGGCCCGCATCAGCGCGACGACGGTGTCGCGGGTGTCGGCCGGCACCAGCTGCACGACGTCCGGGGGCAGTCCCCCGGAGGCGGCCGCGTCCCGCAGCACCGCGACCACGGCCCGGTTGGAGCGGGAGGCGCTCGACGAGCCGCGCAGCAGCACGGCGTTGCCGGACTTCAGGCAGATGCCGGCGGCGTCCGCAGTCACGTTGGGCCGCGCCTCGTAGACCATCCCCACGACGCCGAACGGCACCCGCACCTGACGCAGCTCCAGGCCGTTGGCCAGCGTCCGGCCGCGCACCACCTCGCCGACCGGGTCGGGCAGGCCGGCGAGGTCGCGGAGTCCCTGGGCCATGCCCGCGACCCGCGCGTCGGTCAGCCGCAACCGGTCGAGGATGTGGTCGGGAGTACCGGCGTGGGAGGCCACGGCCAGGTCCTCCTCGTTGGCGCGCAGCACCTCGTCGCACCGGTCACGGAGCCTGTCGGCCATGGCCTGCAGCACCCGGTCCTTGTCGGCGCGGGTCGCCAGACCGAGTGACCGCGAGGCGAGGCGGGCGCCGGTCGCGAGGTCACGCACCACGTCCTCGGGCGAGCCGTTCACGCCCTCGAGGTTAGTGGCCCGAGGGGATCTTCGGAAAAGGTGCGCGGGGCAGGCAACCGATCGGCGGTCCCGCGCGTCTCCCATGCAGCGGGGGCGCTTGGGTCCCCCGGTCCCGGAGAGGAATTCCATGCATCGGCGTGCCCTGACAGCAGCCCTCGCGAGCGCCTCCGTCGCCCTCGGCGGCGCACTCGCGGCCACCAACGTCCCGGCCCAGGCCGCAGACCCCGAGTCCCCGCTGGTGCTCGAGGCACCTGACCAGGTGACGGTCCGGGCCTACGACCACCAGGTGTTCGCGAGCCTCGGCATCCGGATGACCGCGCAGGGCGAGGACTTCGAGATCCAGGCCACCCGGCCGGAGACCTACGACGGTCCGATCACCGCCACCTGGAAGCGGGAGTCGGGCGACGTCGACCTCGGTGAGATGTCCTCGTGGGCCGGGCTCGACAGGTTCGCCCGAGTCCGGATCATCAAGCCCGGCAGGGACCGGTGGATCACGGCTGCGGGGTGCTTCAACGGGTCGGCCCGCAAGGTCGGCCCCGCCGGGCCCGCGTCCAACCCCTACCCGTGGGGCTGCCCCTGGAACCCCTACACCCTCGGCTCGGTCATGGGCGTCGCCCAGGACTACTCCGCGTTGCTGCTCCCCCGGTGGGGCACCGGGTTCCGGGTGAAGCCCGGCCGCTACCAGCTGGTCGCGTTCATCACCCCCGAGTGGCGCGAGCGGCTGGGGATCAGCGACGCCGACGGCAAGGTGACGACCAGGCTCGTGGTCAAGAAGGGCCAGAACCGGTGGCGGACCAGCGCCACGCCGGCCGCGCGGCGCACCAGCGCCCCGCCGACGGCACAGCGCGGGGTCGACGACCTCGAGGCCACCACCGAGGCCCCCACGGCTGACAGCGCCGGCGCGCTCGCCGACGAGTTCGCCCCCGACCTCCGTTCGCTGCCCGCCTTCGACATCAGCGTGAACTCCAAGGGCACGGCGCTGCGTTTCGGAGCCACGGTGTGGAACGGCGGCGCGGGACCGATGGTGATCGAGGGCTTCCGCGACGACCACGGGGACGAGGCCACCCGCCACGACCCCGGCCACGAGCACTCCGAGCACATGACCGCCTACCAGTACTACTTCGACGGCAACGGCAACCAGACCGGGTACGACCAGGTCGGCGAGTTCAACTTCCACGAGGGCAACCACAACCACTGGCACTTCGAGGACTTCGCCCGCTACAACCTCTACGGCGCCGACGCCGAGGGCAACCGTCTCGACGACGTGGTCGTGAGGTCGACCAAGGCGTCGTTCTGCCTGGTCGCCACCGACGCGGTCGACCTGACCGTGCCGAACGCCGACATGCGTCCGGAGTACACCGACCTCGGCAGCCAGTGCGGAGGCGCCAACGCCCGGATGCTGCGGCAGGTGCTGGCCAACGGCCACGGTGACACCTACCACCAGTTCCGGACCGGGCAGGCGTTCCGCCTGAAGAACGTCGAGGACGGCATCTACTACATCGGCGTCGAGGCCAACCCCGACGACGCCGACGGCCGCAACCTGCAGGAGCTCGGCTACGACAACAACGACTCCTTCCGGAAGGTCCGGATCGGCACCCGGGCCAACGGGAAGCGGTTCGTGAGGCCGTTCCAGGTCGGCATCATCGAGGAGTCCGGGTTCGAGAACTTCCGCCTCGCGCGCTGAGGACGCTCCCACCCGCACGCAGAGGGCCCCGCCACCGGACGGTGGCGGGGCCCTCTGCCGTGGTGCGCCTGGCGGTCAGCCCTTGCGCTCGGTGACCTTCTCCGCGGTCGTCGGGAAGACGGTGTGGAGGTCACCGACCACGCCGAAGTCGACGAGCTCGAAGATCGGGGCCTCCTCGTCCTTGTTGACGGCCACGATGGTCTTCGAGGTCTGCATGCCGGCGCGGTGCTGGATGGCGCCGGAGATGCCGCCCGCGACGTAGAGCTGGGGCGAGACGGTCTTGCCGGTCTGGCCGATCTGGAAGGAGTGCGGGATCCAGCCGGAGTCGACCGCGGCCCGGGACGCGCCGACGGCGGCGCCGAGCGCGTCGGCGAGGGCCTCGACCGGCTCGAACTTGCCGCCGGTGCCCCGACCGCCCGCGACGACGATCGCCGCCTCGGTGAGCTCGGGACGGCCGCTGGCCTGGCGGGGCTGCGAGGCGACGATCTGCGCCTTCCTGGCGGAGTCGGACACCGACGCGGTGAACTCCTCGACCTCCCCGGCACCCTCGGCCTCCTCCGGGGTCGCCGAGTTGGGCTTGACCGTGATGATCGGCGTCCCCTTGGTGACCTTGGCGGTGACGGTGTAGTTGCCCGCGAAGACCGACTGGGTCGTGGTGGCGTCGTCGGCGACGTCGACGGCGTCGGTGATCAGCCCGGAGCCGATCTTGATGGCCAGCCGGCCGGCGATCTCCTTGCCCTCGAACGTCGACGGGACCAGGACGGCCGCGAGGTCCTCGCCGACCTTCTGGACGAGCTGCTCCAGCGCCTCGGCCTTGGGCGCCACCAGGTAGCCCTTGATGTCCGCGTCGTCGACGACGTAGACCTTGGCGGCGCCGTACTTCTTCACCTTCTCGGCCACCGCCTCTCCCTGGTCGCCGCTGCCGATGAACACGGCCGACGGCTCGCCGATCCGGCGCGCCAGGGTGAGCAGCTCGTAGGTGGGCTTCTTGACCTCGCCGTCGGCGTGGTCGATCAGGACCAGAACTTCAGACATGGGCGGCACTCTCTCCTTCTGGGCCTCAGATGAACTTCTTCGACGCGAGGAAGTCCACGAGCGCCGCGGCGCCCGAGCCGTCCTCGTCGGTCACGATCTCGCCGGCGCTGCGCGGGGGCCGGGCGGTGGTCTCCTGCACCTCGGTCCAGGCGACCGAGAGGCCCACCTGGTCGGCGTCGACGCCCAGGTCGCCCAGCGAGTAGGTCTCCAGCGGCTTCTTCTTGGCCGCCATGATCCCCTTGAACGACGGGTAGCGGGCCTCGCCGGACTGGTCGGTCACCGACAGCACGAGCGGCATCGTCGCGCCGATCACCTCGGTCGCGGTGTCGCCGTCGCGCTTGATCCGGACCTGGTCGCCCTGGGACTCGATGACCGAGGCGAGGGTGACCTGCGGCAGGTCGAGCCGCTCGGCGAGCATGGCCGGGACGACGCTCATCGAGCCGTCGGTCGAGGCCATGCCGCACACCACCAGGTCGACGGCCCCACCCTCGCCGATCTTGTCCAAGGCCTTGGCGAGGACCAGCGAGGTGGCCACGGCGTCGGAGCCGGCGATCCCCTCGTCGGAGACGTGGACGCCCTGGTCGGCGCCCATCTGGAGGGCCTTGCGCACCGCGTCCACGCCCGACTCCGGGGCGACCGTCAGTGCGGTCACGGTCACCGACTCCGGGTCCTCGGCCTTCTCCTTGAGCTGGAGCGCCTGCTCCACGGCGTACTCGTCGAGCTCGGACAGCAGCCCGTCGACGCCTTCGCGGTCCACGGTGTTGTCCGACTCGAACTGCCGGTCGGCGGTCGCGTCGGGCACGTACTTCACACAGACGACAATGTTCATGGTGGTCGGCCGGTCTGGCCCCTCCTGTGCACTCGGGTCGGTCTCGAGGTTACTCGTGGGAAACATGTTCGGGAACCGGGGCGGCGGTGGGGTGCCTCACAGCATGGCGTGGGTCACGTCGCGCCGTCCGGGCGCCGGTCAGGGGCGGATCACCCGGTCGAGGATCCTGCCCACGACGAGGTAGGCGACGGCCCCCAGCCCCCAGTTGAGCAGGGCGTTCTTGACCTCGGCGTCCTCGCCCGTGAACTCCTTGATGCCGTTCGCACGCGAGAACACCCCGAGGTCGACGGCATCGGCGCCGTCGAGCACGAGCCGGACCAGGGCGTTCTGGCTGTTGGCGTCGAAGGCCACCAGCAGCGCCCCGACGGCGAGCAGCAGCGCGCACACCACGCAGACCAGCCACACCAGCTGGGCGACGCGGGTGCGGACGGTCGCGACGACACCGGCGCCGTGGGCCTTGCGCTCCGGGGTGTCGCTGTCGTCGGCCTGCCGGGCCGTGCTTCGGGACATGCGCGGATCATAGGCCAGCGCCGGAGCGCCGCCGGCGGCCGGTCAGCGGCCGCGGAACTCCGCCTTGCCGGGGCCGTGCTCGAGGAACGACTGCATGCCCGCCGTCCGGTCCTCGGTGGCGAACAGCGCCGCGAACTGGTGGCGCTCGATCTCCAGCCCGGTCTCCAGGTCGGCCTCGAGACCGCGGTCGATGGACTCCTTGGCGGCCCGTAGGGCGTACGCCGGCCCGGCGGCGAACTGCCGCGCCCACGCCAGCGCCTCCTCGTAGACCCGGTCGGCCGGCACCACCTTGTCGACCAGCCCGATCCGGAGCGCCTCGTCGGCCTTGACGAAGCGGCCGGTGAAGACCAGGTCCTTGGCGACGCTGGGCCCGACCAGCCGGGACAGCCGCTGGGTCCCGCCGGCCCCCGGGATGATGCCGAGCAGGACCTCGGGCTGCCCCAGCACCGCGTCGTCCGCCGCGAACCGGACGTCGGCGGCCAGGGCGAGCTCGCACCCACCGCCGAGGGCGTACCCGGTGACCGCGGCCACGACCGGCTTGGGGATGCGTGCCACCTGGGTGACCACGCCCTGCAGCGGACCGGACCGCTTGACCATGTCGGTGTGCGACATGGTGGCCATCTCCTTGACGTCGTTGCCGGCGGCGAAGACCCGCTCGCCGCCGTACAGCACGACAGCCCGGACGTCGTCACGCTCCACCGCCTCGGCGACCACGGCCGCCAGCTGCTCCTGCACCGCGATGCTGATGGCGTTCATCTTGGGCCGGTCCAGCCGGATCGTCCCGACGCCCCCGTCCACCTCGAGGCGTACGAACTGTTCTGCGTCGGTCATCCAGCACTCCTGGTCGTCTTGACGTCGTCGGGTCGCCCCGAGCGTATGCCCAGGGATTTCGACCCGCCCGTCGCTGCACGGTGATTGGATGGGCCGGGTGAGCCGTGACACCTGGCGCTGGAGGCACCACGACGAGACCGCACCCGTCTGGCCCGGCTACCACCAGCAGCTGGGAGCCACCTGGCGGCCGGAGGCCACCAACTTCGCGGTGTGGGCACCCGAGGCGACCGCCGTCTGGGTCTGCCTGTTCGACGACGCCGGCGAGGAGGCCCGCCACCGGCTCACCGAGCACACGCTGGGGGTCTGGCACGGGCAGCTGCCGGGCGTCCCGGTGGGGCAGCGCTACGGCTTCCGCGTCGACGGCCCCTGGGACCCCGGCCACGGCCGCCGCTTCAACCCGGCGAAGCTGCTGCTGGACCCCTACGCCCGGGCGATCACCGGCGAGGTGACCCCCGGCCCGCTGCCGCTGGCCCACGGGTCGGACCCGCTGGTGCGCGACGACCGCGACTCCGCGCCCGCGGTGCCCCGCTCGGTCGTGGTCCACGACGAGTTCGACTGGGAGGGCGACACCCAGCTGCGCACCCGCTGGCGCGACACCGTCATCTACGAGCTGCACGTGAAGGGCTACACCCGGCTGCACAACGAGGTGCCCGAGGAGCTGCGGGGGACCTACGCCGGGCTCGGCACCCACACCGTGACCCGCTACCTCAACGACCTCGGGGTGACCGCGGTCGAGCTGCTGCCCGTCCACCACTTCCTGACCGAGCCGTTCGTGGCCGACCGCGGGATGGCCAACTACTGGGGCTACAACTCGATCGGCTTCTTCGCCCCGCACGCCTCCTACGCGGCCTCCGGGTCGCTCGGGCAGCAGGTGACGGAGTTCAAGCAGATGGTGAAGAGCTTCCACCGGGCCGGCATCGAGGTGATCCTCGACGTGGTCTACAACCACACCGCCGAGGGCGGGCCGGACGGGCCGACGTACTCCTTCCGCGGGCTCGACGACCTCGGCTTCTACAAGCGGGCCGGCACCGGGGCGGACCACTACTGGGACGTCACCGGGTGCGGCAACACCGTCGACACGACCAACGTGGGGGCGCTGCGGCTGATCCTTGACTCGCTGCGCTACTGGGTGACCGAGATGCACGTCGACGGGTTCCGGTTCGACCTGGCGTCGGCGCTGGCGCGCACCGGCCACGACATCGACATGCACGGCGCGTTCCTGACCACCATCGGCCAGGACCCGGTGCTGCGGCACGTGAAGCTCATCGCGGAGCCGTGGGACGCCTCGATGGACGGCTACCGGGTGGGTTCGTTCCCCCCACCGTGGGTGGAGTGGAACGACCGCTACCGCGACACGCTGCGCGACTTCTGGCGGCCGGGCGCCGGATCGGTCCGCGACCTCGCCTCCCGGCTGGCCGGCAGCTCCGACATGTACGCCGACGACGGGCGGTCGCCGTACGCCTCGGTCAACTTCGTGACCGCCCACGACGGCTTCACGCTGCGCGACTGGACGACCTACGCCCGCAAGCACAACGAGGCGAACGGCGAGGGCAACCGCGACGGCACCGACAACAACCGCTCCCACAACTGGGGAACCGAGGGTGAGGCCGACCCCTCCTCGGCCACAGTTCGCCGACGCCGCCAGGCGGCCGCGAACATGATGGCGACGCTCTGCCTGTCGAGCGGGTCGCCGATGCTCACCGCTGGTGACGAGCGGGGACGCACCCAAGGGGGCAACAACAACGCCTACGTGCAGGACAACGAGGTCTCCTGGGTCGACTGGCGACCCGACGACGCCTGGCTCGACCTCTACGAGGTCACCAAGACCGCCCTCCGGTTGCGGCGCGAGCACCCGGCGTTGCGGCAGCGGCGGCACTTCGCGGGCTCACCGACGATCGACGGCGGCCCCAAGGACCTGGCCTGGGTGCACCCCGACGGCCGCGAGATGGAGCAGCCGGACTGGTACGACGACACCCTGCACGCCGTCGGCATGTTCGTCTCGGGCGACCCGCTCCGCTCCCCCGGCCCCCGGGGTGAGCAGCAGCGCGACGCGTCGTTCCTCATGTGGTTCAACGCCGACGAGCAGCCGGTCGAGGTGGTGCTGCCGGACAACGACTGGGTCAAGCGCGGCGAGGTCGTGCTCTCGACCGACCCCGACCTCGCCCACGGCACCGGCGTCGCCGCCGGCGACCGGCTCACCCTCGGCGGCCTGTCCGTCGTCGTGCTCCGACAGAGCTGAGTCGCCGACGTCACCATCCTCGGAGGTCCGGACGTCATCGCCCTCGGAGGTTGAGGTGCGAAGGCCGCCAAGGCCTGAGCCTCGAAACCCCCGCACGGGGGCAGGGCGGTGGTCGCGGCACTGCCCACGGTTGCGGGGTTTCGAGGCTCGGCGCCGGGGCGCCTCGCACCTCAACCTCCGGTGCCGTCAGCCGGGGAGGGCGATGACGCCGAGCTCGGCGGGCGAGGCCAGCAGGTCGTTCCTCGGCACCACGCGCACGGTGTAGCCGAAGGCGCCGCTGCGATTGAGGGCGACGGTGCCGTCGAAGCGGTGCCGGCCGCCCTGGTAGGACTCCCCCACCGACAGCGACTCGGTGGCGGCACCGACGAGCTGGTCGTCGCTGTCGATGACGCCGTGCACCAGCTGGACGTCGACGTCGTCGGGCGACAGCTCACCCAGCGACACGAACGCGCGGACGGTCAGCACGGTGCCGATCTGGGGCGCGTCACCGACGCCGCTGCTCTCGACGTGCTCCACCCGGACGCCGTCCCAGCCGGTCCGGACCCGCTTCTTCCACGCCGCGAGCTCTCCGGCGCCGGTCCAGTCGGTGTTCAGCCGTCGCCCGGTGACCGCGGCGGGCGTGTAGAGCTGGCGCACGTAGTCGCGCACCATCCGGGTCGCCAGCACCTTCGGGCCGAGCGACTTGAGGGTGTGGCGCACCATCTCCAGCCACCGGGCCGGTACGCCGTCGGGGCCGACGTCGTAGAAGCGCGGGGCGACCTCGTTCTCGATCAGGTCGTAGAGGGCCGTGGCCTCCAGCTCGTCGCGCCGCTCCGGGTCGTCGACACCGTCGGCGGACGGGATCGCCCAGCCGTTGGAGCCGTCGTACCACTCGTCCCACCAGCCGTCGAGGATCGACAGGTTGAGGCCGCCGTTGAGCGCGGCCTTCATGCCGGAGGTGCCGCATGCCTCGTACGGGCGCAGCGGGTTGTTGAGCCAGACGTCGCAGCCCGGGTAGAGCGGCTGCGCCATCGCGATGTCGTAGTTGGGGAGGAACGCGATCCGGTGCCGCACCTCGGGGTCGTCGGCGAACCGGACCATCTCCTGGATCAGCCGCTTCCCGCCCTCGTCGGCGGGGTGTGCCTTGCCCGCGATCACCAGCTGCACCGGTCGCTCCGGGTGGAGCAGCAGCCGCTTGAGCCGCTCGGGGTCCGACAGCATCAGTGTCAGCCGCTTGTAGGACGGCACCCGCCGGGCGAAGCCGATGGTGAGCACGTCGGGGTCCAGCGCGGAGTCGATCCAGGAGAGCTCGGCGGGCGCCAGGCCCCGCTTGCTCCACGACTTCGCCAGCCGCTTGCGGGCGTCCTTGACCAGCCGCTCGCGGAGCAGCCGCTTGGTCGCCCAGATCTCCTCGCCGGGGACCTTGTCGACCACGTCCCAGAAGCCGTCGTCGCCCCGGTGGAGGTCGGCGCCGTGGCCGGCGGCCAGCTCGAACACCTCGCGCCCGACCCAGGTGGGGGCGTGCACGCCGTTGGTGATCGAGGTGATCGGGACGTCGGCCTCGTCGAACGCCGACCAGAGCCCGTTGAACATCTCGCGGGACACGTGGCCGTGGAGCCGGGAGACGCCGTTGGCACGCTGCGCCAGCCGGAAGCCCATCACGGCCATGTTGAAGACGCCGGCGTCGCCGCCCTCGTAGTCCTCGGCACCGAGCCCGAGGATCCGCTCGACGGGCACACCGGGCACCGGCGAGGCGCCGCCGAAGTACTGCTCGACGAGCTCGCGGTCGAAGCGGTCGATGCCGGCCGGGACCGGCGTGTGGGTCGTGAACACGGTCGAGGCCCGGCTGACCTCGAGCGCGGTGTCGAAGTCGAGCCCGGGGCCGCCCTCGGCCGCGGACAGCTCACGGATCCGCTCGAGGCCGAGGAAGCCGGCGTGGCCCTCGTTGGTGTGGAACACCTCGGGGGCGGGGGCACCGGTGATCCGGGAGTACGCGCGGAGCGCGCGGACGCCGCCGACGCCGAGCAGCAGCTCCTGGCGCAGCCGGTGCTCGCTGGTGCCGCCGTACAGCCGGTCGGTCACCGCCCGGAAGTGGTCGGGGTTCTCCTCGACGTCGGTGTCGAGGAGCAGCAGCGGGATCCGGCCCACGTGCGCGACCCAGATCCGGGCGACCAGCTCGGCGTCGGTGTCGATGGTGATCCGTACCTTCGCCCGCGAGCCGTCGGGCTCGTGCAGCAGCGACAGGGGCAGCTCGTCGGGGTCGAGGACCGGGTAGGTCTCCTGCTGCCAGCCCTCGCGCGACAGCGCCTGCTTGAAGTAGCCGTGCCGGTAGAGCAGGCCCACGCCGACCAGCGGCACCCCGAGGTCGGAGGCGGCCTTGAGGTGGTCCCCCGCGAGGATGCCGAGGCCACCGGAGTACTGCGGGAGCACCGCCGTGATGCCGTACTCCGGGGAGAAGTAGGCGATCGCCCGGGGGGCGTCGTCGCCCCCGCGCCGCTGGTACCACTGCTCACCCGACAGGTAGGCGTCCAGGTCGCTGCGGGCGGCCTCCAGCTGGTCGAGGAACCCGCGGTCGTGTGCGAGCTCGTCGAGCCGACCGGTGTCGACGGCGCCGAGCAGCCGGACCGGGTCGCGCCCCGTGGACTCCCAGAGCTCGGGGTGGACGGCGGCGAAGACGTCCTGGGTGGGCGGGTGCCAGGACCACCTCAGGTTGCCGGCGAGCACCCCCAGCGAGGCGAGTGCCTCGGGCAGCACGGGACGGACGGTGAAACGACGGATGGCGCGCACGGAAGGACGGTAGCGCCTGCGATGTGAACGATCCAACCCGCGGCGTCCCGGCGGGGACGCCCTGAGACCCGGCTTGCGTGGGCCACCCCGCGTTCGCAAGTGTGGAGGCATGGTCGGACGCATCCCCATCATGGACGTCATGCCCGTGGTCGACCTCGGTCGGCTGCCGGCCAAGGCGACCCTCGGTGAGTCCTTCCCGGTGACCGCGACGGTCTTCCGGGAGGGTCACGACAAGCTCGGCGCCGAGGTCGTGATGATCGGTCCCGAGGGCCGGAGGCGGCCACCGGTCCGCATGGAGCCCGACGGCGGAGACCGCCCGGACCGGTGGATCGCCTGGGTCACCCCGGACGCCGAGGGCGCTTGGACCTTCGAGCTCCACGCGTGGTCCGACCCGCTGGCCACCTGGCAGCACGCGGCCGGCCTGAAGATCCCCGCAGGCGTCGACGTCGACCTGATGTTCACCGAGGGGCGGCTGCTGCTCGAGCGGGTGCTCGCCGACCTCCCGGCCGCCGAGAAGCGGGCCCGCGAGCTCGTGCAGGGCGGCCTCGAGGCCGCCGCCGACACCTCGCGGCCGGTCGAGGCCCGGCTCGCGACGCTCGAGGCGCCCGACCTGACCGCCGTGCTCCACGCGCACCCCCTGCGCGAGCTGGTCACGGTCGAGGGTCCGTTCCCGGCGTACGCCGACCGGAAGCGGGCGCTGTTCGGCAGCTGGTACGAATTCTTCCCCCGGTCCGAGGGCGCGCTCCGCGACCAGAGGACGGGGAAGGTGACGACCGGCACCTTCCGGACCGCCTCGAAGCGGCTCGACGCAGTGGCCGCGATGGGCTTCGACGTGATCTACCTGCCCCCGATCCACCCGATCGGCGCGGTGAACCGCAAGGGGCCCAACAACACCCTGTCGCCCGGTCCGGACGACACCGGGTCACCCTGGGCGATCGGCAGCAAGGACGGGGGCCACGACGCCGTCCACCCCGACCTCGGGACGATCGAGGACTTCGACGCGTTCGTCGCGCGCGCCGGCGAGCTGGGACTCGAGGTCGCGCTCGACCTGGCGCTCCAGGCCGCGCCCGACCACCCGTGGGCGACCAGCCACCCGGAGTGGTTCACCACCCGCGCCGACGGCACCATCGCCTACGCCGAGAACCCGCCCAAGAAGTACCAGGACATCTACCCGCTCAACTTCGACAACGACCCGTCCGGCATCGCGGCCGAGGTGCTGCGGATCGTGCGGCACTGGATGGCGCACGGGGTGCGCGTGTTCCGGGTCGACAACCCCCACACGAAGCCGGTCGCGTTCTGGGAGTGGCTGCTGCGCGAGGTCCGCACCACCGACCCCGACGTCGTGTTCCTCTCGGAGGCCTTCACCCGGCCCGCGATGATGCGAGGCCTCGGGGCGGTGGGGTTCCACCAGTCCTACACCTACTTCACCTGGCGCACGGCCAAGGGCGAGATCGAGGACTACCTGCGGGAGCTCGCCCGCGAGACCGACCACCTGATGCGGCCGAACTTCTTCGTGAACACCCCCGACATCCTGCACGCGTTCCTGCAGTACGGCGGCCCGGCGGCGTTCAAGATCCGCGCGGCGCTGGCGGCGACGGGGTCGCCGAGCTGGGGGGTCTACGCCGGTTACGAGCTGTTCGAGCACGTCGCGGTGCGGCCGGGCAGCGAGGAGTACCTCGACTCCGAGAAGTACCAGATCCGGATCCGCGACTGGGAGGCCGCCGAGGCGGAGGGGCGGTCGCTCGCGCCGTACCTCACCCGGCTGAACGAGATCCGGCGCGCCCACCCCGCGCTCCAGCAGCTGCGCCACCTCACCGTGCACCGGACCGACGACGACCACGTGCTGTGCTTCAGCAAGCGTTCGGCCGGCGGGGGTTTCGAGGCTCGCTCCGCTCGCACCTCAACCTCCGAGGCCGCGGACGACGTCGTGGTGGTGGTCCTCAACCTCGACCCGCACGGCACGAGGGAGACCATGGTCCACCTCGACCTGCCGGCCCTGGGCCTGGACTGGGGGGACTCCTTCACCGTCCACGACGAGCTGACCGACCAGACCTGGACGTGGAGCGAGCACGACTACGTCCGGCTCGACCCCTTCGAGGAACCCGCCCACGTGCTGACCGTCAGGAGCCCCCGCTGAGATGAGCGCAGTGACCAAGGCGCCCGGGACCGAGGTGATCGCCGACGACCATCCGCAGCTCGAGGTCCTCAACACCACGCCCGAGTGGTTCAAGACGGCCGTGTTCTACGAGGTGCTGGTGCGGTCCTTCCGCGACTCCAACGCCGACGGCACCGGCGACTTCCTCGGGCTGGTCGAGAAGCTCGACTACCTCCAGTGGCTGGGGGTCGACTGCCTGTGGGTGCCGCCGTTCTTCACCTCCCCGCTGCGGGACGGCGGCTACGACGTCGCCGACTACACCGACATCCTCCCCGAGTGCGGCACGGTCGAGGACTTCCACCACCTCCTCGACGAGGCGCACAAGCGCGGCATCCGCGTGATCATCGACTTCGTCATGAACCACACCAGTGACGCCCACCCGTGGTTCCAGGAGTCGCGGCGCGACCCCGAGGGCCCGTACGGCGACTTCTACGTGTGGTCGGACACCGACGAGCTCTACGAGGACGCGCGGATCATCTTCGTCGACACCGAGCCGTCGAACTGGACCTTCGACCAGGTGCGCGGGCAGTACTACTGGCACCGGTTCTTCCACCACCAGCCGGACCTCAACTTCGACAATCCCGCGGTCCACGACGCGATGATCGAGGCGATGGACTTCTGGCTCGACATGGGCCTCGACGGGTTCCGGCTCGACGCCGTCCCGTACCTCTACGAGCGCCCGGGCACCAACGGCGAGAACCTCCCCGAGACCCACGAGTTCCTCCGGAAGGTGCGCCGGTTCGTCGACGACAAGTACCCCGGCACCGTGCTGCTGTGCGAGGCCAACCAGTGGCCGGACGACGTCGTCGAGTACTTCGGCGACCCGGCGGTCGGCGGCGACGAGTGCCACATGGCCTTCCACTTCCCGGTCATGCCGCGCATCTTCATGGCGGTCCGGCGCGAGTCGCGGTACCCGATCTCGGAGATCATGGAGCAGACGCCCGACATCCCGGACGGCTGCCAGTGGGGCATCTTCCTGCGCAACCACGACGAGCTGACCCTCGAGATGGTCACCGACGAGGACCGCGACTACATGTGGGAGGAGTACGCCAAGGACCCCCGGATGAAGGCCAACATCGGCATCCGGCGTCGGCTCGCCCCGCTGCTCGACCACGACACCAACCGGATGGAGCTGTTCACCGCGCTGCTGCTGTCCCTCCCGGGGTCGCCGGTCCTCTACTACGGCGACGAGATCGGGATGGGCGACAACATCTGGCTGGGTGACCGCGACGGCGTCCGGACGCCGATGCAGTGGACGCCGGACCGCAACGCGGGCTTCTCGGCCGCGACGCCCGGCCGGCTGCACCTGCCGCTCATCCAGGACCCGGTCACGGGGTTCCAGAGCGTGAACGTCGAGGCACAGCTCGAGAACACCTCGTCCTTGCTGCACTGGACCCGCCGGATGATCCACGCCCGCCGCAACCACCCGGCGTTCGGGCTCGGGACCTTCGACGACCTCGGCGGCTCGAACCCGAGCGTCTTGTCCTACGTCCGCGAGCACACCGACGACAGTGCGGGCGGAGGGGGCCGTGAGGACGTGATCGTGTGCGTCAACAACCTGTCCCGGTTCCCCCAGCCGGTCCAGCTCGACCTGCGCCACTGGGAGGGCCGGGTGCCGGTGGAGCTGCTGGGCGGCGTCCCGTTCCCGCCGATCGGCGAGCTGCCGTACCTCCTGACGCTGGGTGGGTACGGCTTCTACTGGTTCCGACTGACCCGACCGGCCCACGAGCACCCGACGACGGAGGGGGCACCCGCGTGACGCCCGACCTCACGACCCAGCTCACGACCCACCTGACCGGCGCCCGCTGGTTCGGCGGCAAGGGACGTCCGCTGGCCGTCGCCGGCACCCGGCGGCTGGGGACGCTGGGCCCCGCACGCCCGACCACGGAGCAGCCTTCGCTGGTGCTCGAGCTGGTGACCGTGGAGTACGCCGATGCGGCGGGCGGCACGGAGTACTACCAGGTGCCGCTGTCCTGCTACGCCGGCCCGGTCGAGGTGCTCGAGCACGCGCTGATCGGGGTCGCCGACGACCCCGACCTCGGGTCCGTCCACGCCTACGACGCGGTGCACGACCGGCTGGCCATGGCCTACCTGCTGGAGGCCTTCGACCGGCCGCCGTCGTCGGGCCCCCTCCGGTTCGAGCGGCTCCCGGGGCACGAGCTCGACCTGACGACCCATTCCAGCCTGTTCACCGGCGAGCAGTCCAACTCCTCGGTCGCGTTCGGGGAGGACGCGCTGCTCAAGATGTTCCGCAAGATCACGCCGGGCCGCAACCCGGACATCACGGTCCACGACGTGCTGACCCGGGCCGGGTCCGACCACGTCGCGGAGCTGTACGGCTGGCTGGAGTCCGACTCGCTGGTCGAGGGCGAGGTGCTCCAGCTGGCGATGCTCCAGCAGTTCCTGCGCACTGCGAGCGACGGGTGGGAGCTGGCGCTGTCCAGCGTCCGAAACCTGTTCGCCGAGGCCGACCTCCACGCCGACGAGGTGGGCGGCGACTTCGCCGGTGAGGCCGCGCGGCTCGGGGTCGCCCTCCGCGAGACCCACGACACGCTCGCCGCGAACTTCCCCACCCGCACCCGCTCCCGGACCGAGCAGGCCGAGGTGGCGGCGGGCATGCGGGCGCGGCTCGACGCGGCCGTCGAGGTCGTGCCCGAGCTGGCCGATCACGCCGGCCGGGTGCGCAAGGTCTTCGAGGCGACCGCCGACCTCGACGGCGTACCCGTGCAGCAGATCCACGCCGACCTGCACCTCGGCCAGACCCTGCGGACCGTCAAGGGCTGGAAGATCGTCGACTTCGAGGGCGAGCCGGCACGGCCGCTCGCGGAGCGGCAGCTGCCCGACACCCCGTGGCGCGACGTGGCCGGGATGCTGCGCTCCTTCGACTACGCGCCCCGGGTCGTCGAGCAGACCTTCGACGACGCCGACCCCTCGGCCGGTGAGCAGCGGGCCTACCGGGCCGCGGAGTGGTCAAAGCGGAACCGGTCCGCCTTCCTCGACGCCTATGCCGACCGCCCGCTGACCGAGGACGAGAACCTGCTGCTCGCGGCGTACGTCGCCGACAAGGCGGTCTACGAGACCGTGTACGAAGCGCGCAACCGCCCGACCTGGGTGTCGATCCCCCTTGACGCGATCTCCCGAGTGAGGCCCTGATGACGTCCACCGTCCTGCCCGTCCCCCGCGAGGAGCTCGACCAGCTGGTGCGCGGCGAGCACGGCCATCCGCACGCGGTCCTCGGACCGCACCCCCACGACGATGCGGTGACGGTGCGCGTCCTCAAGCCGCTCGCCTCGTCGGTCGTCGTCACCTGGGACGGGGAACGGGTACCGCTCGAGCACGAGCACGAAGGTGTGTGGGTCGGCGTGCTGCCGGTGGCCGAGGTCCCCGACTACCGGCTCGAGGTGGCCTACGACGCCGGGCCGACGCGGCTCGACGACCCCTACCGCTTCCTGCCGACACTGGGCGAGGTCGACCTGCACCTCATCAACGAGGGCCGGCACGAGAACCTGTGGCAGGTCCTCGGCGCCCGGGTGCACCACTACTCCGGTCCCCTGGGCGACGAGGTGACCGGCACGTCGTTCGCGGTCTGGGCACCGTCGGCGCGCGGGATCCGGGTGAAGGGGTCGTTCAACAGCTGGGACGGCCGGGAGCACCCGATGCGCCAGCTCGGGACCTCGGGGGTGTGGGAGCTGTTCGTCCCCGACGTCGGGACCGGCACCGGCTACAAGTTCGCCGTGCTCGGCGCCGACGGCCAGTGGCGGGAGAAGGCCGACCCGATGGCCTTCCACACCGAGGTGCCGCCGGCCACGTCGTCGGTGGTGTTCGAGTCGACGTACGCCTGGGGCGACGAGGCCTGGATGGCCGGGCGCGCGGAGGGAGAGCCCGCGGTGACCCGGCCGATGTCGACCTACGAGGTGCACCTCGGCTCGTGGCGCAAGAAGGACGGCCGCCCTCTGACCTACCGCGAGCTGGCCGACGAGCTGGTGCCCTACCTCACCGATCTCGGCTTCACGCACGTCGAGTTCCTGCCCGTGATGGAGCACCCGTTCGGCGGCTCGTGGGGCTACCAGGTGACGTCGTACTTCGCGCCGACCGCGCGCTTCGGCGACCCCGACGGCTTCCGCCACCTGGTCGACCGGCTCCACCAGGCCGGGATCGGCGTGCTCGTCGACTGGGTGCCCGCGCACTTCCCGAAGGACGAGTTCGCGCTCGCCCGCTTCGACGGCACCCCCCTCTACGAGGACCCCAACCCCTCCCGCGGCGAGCACCCGGACTGGGGCACCTACGTCTTCGACTTCGGCCGGCGCGAGGTCCGCAACTTCCTGGTGGCCAACGCGCTGTACTGGCTCGAGGAGTTCCACGTCGACGGCCTGCGGGTCGACGCGGTCGCCTCGATGCTCTACCTCGACTACTCCCGCGAGCCGGGCCAGTGGGCACCGAACGTCCACGGTGGCCGCGAGAACCTCGAGGCAGTGCAGTTCCTCCAGGAGATGAACGGCACGGTCGGCAAGCGGGTCCCCGGCGCCATGACGATCGCCGAGGAGTCGACGTCGTGGCCGGGAGTGACCACCCGGACCTCCGACGGCGGCCTGGGCTTCGGCTTCAAGTGGAACATGGGCTGGATGCACGACTCCCTGGGGTACGTCGAGCACGACCCGGTCCACCGGTCCTGGCACCACGGGGAGATGACCTTCTCGCTGGTCTACGCGTGGTCGGAGAACTACGTGCTGCCGATCAGCCACGACGAGGTCGTCCACGGCAAGGGCTCGCTGCTGCGCAAGATGCCCGGCGACCGCTGGCAGCAGCTCGCGACGCTGCGCACCTACCTCGCCTTCATGTGGGCCCACCCCGGCAAGCAGCTGCTCTTCATGGGGGCCGAGATCGGCCAGGAGTCGGAGTGGGCGGAGGCCCGCGAGCTCGACTGGTGGCTGCTCGACCACCCCGAGCACCGTGGCGTGCAGTCGCTGGTCCGCGACCTCAACCGGGTCTACCGCGAGACCCCGGCGCTCTGGGCGACCGACGCCGACCCCGCGACGTTCCAGTGGATCGACGCCAACGACGCGCCCCGCAACACCTTCTCGTTCGTCCGGCGCGCCCCGGGCGAGCCCGACCTGGTGTGCGTGGCCAACTTCGCCGCCCAGCCCCATCCTGACTACCGGCTCGCCCTGCCGTCCGCCGGCGCGTGGGAGGAGGTCGTCAACACCGACGCGGAGTCCTACACCGGGTCGGGCGTCGGCAACCTCGGCACGGTGGCCGCGGTCGACGGGGAGCACTCCGGCTTCCCCGCCCACGCCGACATCGTGGTCCCGCCGCTGGCCACCGTGTGGTTCCGCCAGCGCACCTGACCGGTTCCGGAACACGCCGCGCCGCAACCGGGGGTGCCCGGGCAGCACGTGGTGGAACGGCGTGTTCCACAACGTGCCGCGCCCCCACCCCCGTCGGCGGAACGAACCGTTCCATCTCCCCCTCTGGATGCCCCTGTGGACAGACGACACCCGACCGACGGGTGACGAGGTAGAACGACCTCGTGCCCAAGCTCGTGGACTACGCAGTGCGCTTCGACTTCCTGCGCGAGGGCGCGTTCGAGGTGGTGCTGCGTCACGGCGTCGCGGCCCTGAGCCGCCGCGCGGTGGCCGATGCGCTCGGCACGTCGGTGAACACCGACGCGACGGTGTCCGCCCTCGTCCACGACGCGGTCGACCTGCTCGGATCCGGCGTCGATCGCGTGGAGTGCGAGCGCGACCTGCGCACACAGCTCTCCGGGCTGACGCTCGGGGTGTGCCTGGGAGAGCTCACGCCCGACGAGGCCGTGGCCGCCCTGACCCGCACGGTGCAGCGCTGGTGCCCGGCTAGGGTGACGGAGTGACCGATACTCCCCCGCAGCAGCCGACCGTGGAGACGGTGGGCGACGGGGTGGCTCGGATCAGCTGGGGGGACGAGGTGACCCGGCAGGGGCTGCGCGAGGCGGTGCAGCGGGTGGCGCCGGAGGTCGAGGCAGCGCTCGACGTCCACGTGCGGGTCGAGGCCTGGGTCGGGCCCGACGACGTCGCCGGGCAGCGGATCGCCACCTGGAGCGGACTGCGGCGCGAGGGCGTGATGCGCGGGGCGGTCGCGGAGGGCGACCGGGTGGTGTTCGCACGCCTCGCGCACGACCCGCCGTCGACGGAGCCCGAGGGGTTCCGCGCGCTCCTCAACTCCTTCCTGCCTCGCAAGCGGGCGATCAGCCAGCTCCTCGTGCGCGACCGGGACGACCGGGTGCTGCTGTGCCAGCTCACGTACAAGCCCGACTGGGACCTGCCCGGGGGCGTGGTCGAGGTCGGTGAGTCACCGCAGCTGGCGGTGTCCCGCGAGGTGTCGGAGGAGCTGGGCCTGGAGCTGCCGGCCGGCCGGCTCCTGCTCACCGACTGGCTCCCGCCGTGGAGCGGGTGGGACGACGCGCTGTGCCTCGTCTTCGACGGCGGCCGCCACGACCCGTCCCTGCTGGACGGCATGGTCACCCAGCCCCGCGAGATCCGGCACGCCGAGTTCTGCACGCCCGAGCAGGTCGCCGAACGCTGCGCCGAGTTCACGGCGCGCCGCGTCCACGCGGCGCTCGATCCGTCCGGACCCGGGTACACCGAGTCCGGGCGCTGATCGGCTGCCCCTCGCCAAGTCGCGCCCGACGCGGAATCATCCCCCCATGGGCTACGTCTTCGACTTCGCAGAGGGCAACAAGGACCAGCGCGACCTGCTCGGCGGCAAGGGGGCCAACCTCGCCGAGATGACGAACCTCGGGCTGCCGGTGCCCCCCGGCTTCACGATCACCACCGAGGCCTGTCGCGCCTACCTGCAGGAGGGAGGCCCGGAGGAGGCGGAGACCGACGCGCTGGCGTCGGAGGTGTCCGACCACCTCTCGGCCCTGGAGGAGCGGATGGGACGCCGACTGGGCGACGCCGAGGACCCGCTGCTGGTGAGCGTGCGCTCGGGCGCCAAGTTCTCGATGCCCGGGATGATGGAGACGGTGCTCAACATCGGGCTCAACGACGAGTCGGTCTCGGGGCTGGCCAAGCAGAGCGAGGACGAGCGCTTCGCCCAGGACTCCTACCGCCGGCTGCTGCAGATGTTCGGCGCCACGGTGCTCGACATCGACTCCGAGCACTTCTCCGAGGCGCTCGACGCCGCCAAGAAGGCGAAGGGGACCGAGAACGACCTCGACCTCGAGGCCGACGACCTGCGCTCGCTGGTCGAGGACTTCAAGGGGATCGTCCAGGAGTACGCCGGCCGGCCGTTCCCGCAGGACCCGCGCGAGCAGCTCGACCTCGCGGTCCACGCGGTCTTCGACTCGTGGAACACCGACCGGGCGCGGCTCTACCGCCGCCAGGAGCGGATCCCCGAGGACCTCGGCACCGCCGTCAACATCCAGGCGATGGTCTTCGGCAACTTCGGCATGGACTCCGGCTCCGGGGTCGCGTTCACCCGTGACCCGGCGAGCGGGTCGCAGGGCGTCTACGGGGACTACCTGCAGAACGCGCAGGGCGAGGACGTCGTCGCCGGCATTCGCAACACGGTGTCGCTGGCCGACTTCGAAAAGGTCGACCAGGGGTCCTACGACGACCTGATGCGGATCATGACCCGGCTCGAGCGCCACTACCGCGACATGTGCGACATCGAGTTCACCGTCGAGCGGGGGAAGCTCTGGATGCTGCAGACCCGGGTCGGCAAGCGCACCCCGGAGGCGGCGTTCCGGATCGCGATCCACATGGTCGACGAGGGCCTGATCGACATGGACGAGGCGGTGCTGCGCGTGTCCGGCGCCCAGCTCGCCCAGCTGATGTTCCCGCGCTTCGACGAGACCGCCGACCGGAACCTGATCGCCACGGGCATGAACGCCTCGCCCGGTGCCGCGGTCGGCAAGGCGGTCTTCGACTCCGACACGGCCGTGGCGTGGACCGAGCGTGGGGAGGACGTGATCCTGGTCCGCAAGGAGACCAACCCCGACGACCTGCGCGGGATGGTCGCGGCCAAGGGGATCCTCACCAGCCGCGGCGGCAAGACCTCGCACGCCGCCGTCGTCGCGCGCGGCATGGGCCGAACCTGCGTGTGCGGAGCCGAGTCGCTCGACGTCGACGCGAAGCGGAAGGAGGTCCGGGTCCGCGACGGCGACACCATCCAGGAGGGCGACGTGCTGTCGATCGACGGCACGACCGGTGAGGTGTTCGCCGGCGAGGTGCCGGTGTCGGACTCCCTCGTGGTCCGGCACTTCGAGGGCGAGTCGGTCGACGACGACCTGGTGGCGGCCGTGGGCCGGATCATGGCCCACGCCGACGGCGCCCGCCGGCTGCGGGTGCGCGCCAACTCCGACACCCCCGACGACTCCTCGCGGGCTCGTCGCTTCGGGGCGCAGGGCATCGGCCTGTGCCGCACCGAGCACATGTTCCTCGGTGACCGCCGCGAGCTCGTCGAGAAGCTGATCGTCGCCGAGGACGAGGAGAGCCAGACCGCTGCCCTCGACGAGCTGCTGCCGCTGCAGCGGCAGGACTTCACCGAGATCTTCGAGGCCATGGACGGCCTCCCGGTGACGATCCGGCTGATCGACCCCCCGCTCCACGAGTTCCTGCCCGACCTCACCGACCTGTCGGTCAAGGTCGCGCTGGCCGAGGCCGAGCAGGCCGACGACGGGGGTGGGGGCTCCGAGGAGCTCGAGCACGACCGGGTGCTGTTGCAGCACGTGCGGCGGCTCCACGAGCAGAACCCGATGCTCGGGCTGCGAGGCGTCCGGCTCGGCATCCAGATCCCCGGCCTGTTCGAGATGCAGGCCCGGGCGATCCTGGAGGCTGCGGCCGACTACGCCGCGGAGGGCGGCCGACCACTGCCCGAGATCATGATTCCGCTGGTGGCCAGCGTCCGTGAGCTCGACGTCGTCAAGGCCGACATCCTCGCCGTCGCCGACCAGGTCCAGGCCGACCGCGGCGTCCGGGTCGACTTCAAGGTCGGCACCATGATCGAGCTCCCCCGGGCGGCCTTCCTCGCCGACC
This sequence comes from Nocardioides sp. GXQ0305, assembly GCF_050880345.1. Classification (NCBI taxonomy): domain Bacteria; kingdom Bacillati; phylum Actinomycetota; class Actinomycetes; order Propionibacteriales; family Nocardioidaceae; genus Nocardioides; species Nocardioides sp. GXQ0305. Next base: position 42,824 of record NZ_JBNYXG010000008.1, on the reverse strand, counting down.
GGATCGCAGCCTCGGCGGAGTTCTTCTCCTTCGGCACCAACGACCTGACCCAGATGGCGTGGGGCTTCTCGCGCGACGACGTCGAGGCGGCGTTCTTCTCGCGCTACTTCGACCACGGGATCTTCGACGTCTCGCCGTTCGAGTCGCTCGACCAGCTCGGGGTCGGCGGCATGGTCGAGATGGGCACCACCAAGGGCCGCGAGGCCCGGCCGGACCTCAAGGTCGGGATCTGTGGCGAGCACGGGGGCGACCCGCGATCGATACACTTCTTCGACGCCGTCGGGCTCGACTACGTCTCGTGCTCGCCGTTCCGGGTCCCCGTGGCCCGGCTCGAGGCGGGGCGTTCGGTGCTGGCGCGACGCTAGCCGCCCGCCGGCGGTGCGAGAGGGGGGCGCCCGTGGTCACGACCGAGCCCGGCAAGCCGGCCAGTCTGAAGGCCGATGCCATCGGCTTCGTCGACGCCCTGGTGATCGGCCTCGCTGCCACCTCACCGGCGTACTCGCTCGCGGCCGTGATCGGCCCGATCGCGGCCCTGGTGGGCGTCTACGCGCCCGGCGTGCTGCTCGCCAGCTTCGTCCCGATGGCGCTGATCGCGACCGCCTTCCTCTACCTGAACCGAGTCGACCAGGACTGCGGCACCACCTTCGCTTCGGCGAGCCGCTCGTGATCGTGTACGGCGCCGGCCCGCCCGGTGCCGTCGGCGAGGAGTTCGCGGCGCACCTGGACGCGCTGCGCGAGATCGGCCGCACCGCCCTCGAGCACGCCCTGAGCCGGGCCGAGGCGGCCGGGGTCACGGCCACCGTGGCGGTCGTCGACGCCAAGCCGGCCGAGGCGCTGGTGGCGGTCGCCGAGGAGCACGACGCGAGCGTGGTGGTCGTCGGGACCGAGGGCGAGAGCCCGCTCAGGGCAGCCATCATCGGCTCCACGCCGCACAAGCTGCTGCACCTCAGCACTCGACCCGTGCTGTGCGTGCCGCAGGAGCACCCCGGCTAGAACAGCGCCGAGGCCAGGTTCTGCCGACCCTTCAGCACGCGCGGGTCGTCGTTGCCGACCGCCCCGAACAGCCCGAGCAGGTGCTCGCGCGCGGCGTCGCGCTCGGAGCCCGACGTACGACGCACCAGCTCGACGAGCCGGTTGAACGCGTCGTCCACGTGACCGCCGAGCAGGTCGAGGTCGGCGACGAGGGTCTGGGCGGCGACGTCGTCCGGGGCGGCGGCGGCCGCCTCGCGGGCCTGCTGGAGGTCGACCCCCCGGGTGCGCTGGAGCACCTGCGCCATCGCCAGGCCGGCAGCGGCCTCGGCGTCGGCGGGGTTGGCGTCGACGAGCTTCTGGTACTCCGCCACGGCGCCGTCGACGTCGTCGTTCTCGAGCGCGGCCTGCGCGGCGGCGTACCGGGGGTCGACGGCGGGCTGCTCCGCGTCCTCACCGGCGGCCTGCGGCTGGGGGCTGCGCGGCTGGTGCCGCCCCGTGACGCCCTGCGCGGTGAGCTGCTGGAGGACCTGGGTGAGCGCGGTGCGCAGCTCCTCGCGCGACACGGCGTCCTGGAGCAACGGCATCGGGCGGCCGTCGAGCACCGCCACCACCAGGGGCACGGAGGGGATCTGCATGGCCTGCGCGATCTGCGGGGTGGCGTCGATGTCGACCAGCCCGGCCAGGAACCGGCCCTCGAACTCCCCCGAGAGCGCCTCGAGGTCGTCGGCCAGACGGGCGCTCTCGGGCGAGCGGCTGCGCGAGTAGAACGCCAGCAGCACCGGGGCCGTCATCGACGCCTCGACGGTGGCCTGGAAGTTCTGCTCGGTCACCGTCACGGCGTACGCCGAGAGGGCACCCCCCGGGGCACCGCCGGCCGGGGCGCCGGGTGCTCCCGGCCCGGAGGCGGAGGCCTGACCGAGGCCGGAGAGGTCGACGGCACCGGGACGGCTGAAGGGCTGCTGGGTCATGCCGACATCCTAGGGACGACACGCCCGCCGGCGGCGGGTCGGGGTGCCGTAGGGTGGCGTCCCGGACCCGGCAGGGATGCCGAACCGGAAGGACTGCCATGACCTTGCCCACGTTCCTGATCGCGGGCGCCCAGAAGTGCGGCACGACCTCCTTGGCGGGGGCGGTGCGGAAGCATCCGGAGGTCCACCTCTCGCGGCGCAAGGAGCTGCACTTCTTCGACCGCCGCTTCGACCGCGGGCTCGACTGGTACGAGTCGCAGTTCACACCGAAGCGCCACCACACACAGGTGGGCGAGGCGACGCCCGCCTACATGTACGACGCGGCCGCCCGCGAGCGCCTGACAAAGACCCTGCCCGACGCGAGGATCGTGATCATCCTCCGCAACCCCGTCGACCGCGCCTACTCGCACTACTGGCACAAGCGCCGCCTGGGTGACGAGCCCCTGCCCACGTTCGAGGAGGCGATCGCCGCCGAGCCGGAGCGGCGCGCCCGCGACGCCGTCCGGGCCCGGATCGGCTTCGCGTACGTCGACCGCGGCCACTACATCGACCAGATCGAGGACCTGGTGGCCCGCCACGACCGGGAGCTCGTCCACGTGCTGCTGCTCGACGACCTCGTCGGCGACCGGGTGGCCACCATGCGGTCACTCCTGGAGTTCCTCGACGTCGACCCGGGACCGGCCGAGACGCTCGAGGTCCGCAAGCGCAACCCCTACCGGGTCACCACCGACGAGGGCACCACCGAGTCGGTCGAGTACACCCCCATGTCCCCGGAGACCCGGGCCCGGCTGACCGATGTCTACGCCGGGTCCAACGCCCGGCTCGCCGAGTTCCTCGGTCGGGACCTGTCGGCCTGGCAACAGCCCTGAGCCGCCGTCGGCTCAGAACCGGGCCGGCTCGCGGTACTCGCCCCACTCGGCCCGGAGCGCGTCGCAGATCTCACCCAGGGTGGCCTCCGCGCGGCAGGCGTCGAGCATCGCCTCGATCATGTTGTCCTCGGTCCGGCCGACCTCGACCATCCGGCGGATCGCCGCGTCGACGGAGTCCTGGTCGCGCCCGGCCCTCCGCTCGGCGAGGATCCGGACCTGCTCGACCTCGACCTCGTGGCTGACCCGCAGGATCTCGAGCTCGTGGGTCACCGAGTGCTCGTGGCAGTTGACGCCGACGATCCTCTTGTCGCGCTTCTCCAGCGCGGTCTGGTACTGGAAGGCCGCCTCGGCGATCTCGGACATGAACCAACCGTCCTCGATCCCGCGCAGCAGGCCGCGGGTGACGGGGTTCTCGTCGTTGCGGGTCGCCTCGGCCAGCGCCTCGGTGTCGGCGTGGGTGAGCGTGCTCCCTCCCATGGCCAGGATCCGGTCGAAGATCGCGTTGGCCTCGGCCTCGATCCGGTCGGTCAGCGCCTCGACGTACCAGCTCCCGCCCAGCGGGTCGGCCACGTTGACGACACCGGTCTCCTCCATGATCACCTGCTGGGTCCGCAGCGCGATCTCGGCGGCCTGCTCGCTCGGCAGGGCCAGCGTCTCGTCGAGGGCGTTGGTGTGGAGGCTGTTGGTGCCCCCCAGCACGGCCGAGAGCGCCTCGATGCCGGTGCGGACCACGTTGTTGTAGGGCTGCTGCGCGGTCAGGCTGACGCCCGCGGTCTGGGTGTGGAACCGCAGCCACTGGGCCTTCTCGGTCTGCGCGCCGTAGACGTCGCGCAGCCAGCGCGCCCAGATCCGGCGCGCGGCCCGGAACTTGGCGATCTCCTCGAAGAAGTCGACGTGGGCGTCGAAGAAGAAGCTCAGGCCCGGGGCGAACCGGTCGACGTCGAGCCCACGGGACAGGCCGAGCTCGACGTACCCGAACCCGTCGGCGAGGGTGAAGGCCAGCTCCTGCGCAGCCGTCGAGCCGGCCTCGCGGATGTGGTAGCCGGAGACCGAGAGCGGCTTGTAGTCCGGGATCCTCTCGGCGCAGTACTCCATCAGGTCGCCGATCAGCCGCAGGTGGGGCTCGGGCTCGAAGAGCCACTCCTTCTGCGCGATGTACTCCTTGAAGATGTCGGTCTGGAGGGTGCCGTTGAGGGTCGTGGTGTCGACGCCCGCGCGCTCGGCAGCGACCAGCATCATGCAGAAGACGGGGACCGCCGGGCCGCTGATGGTCATCGACGTGGTGACGGCGCCGAGGTCGATGCCGCGGAACAGGGTCTCCAGGTCGGCGACGGAGTCGACGGCGACGCCGCAGTGGCCGACCTCCCCCACGCTCTGGGGGTCGTCGGAGTCGCGCCCCATCAGGGTCGGCATGTCGAAGGCCACCGACAGCCCGCCGCCGCCGCGACCCAGGATCATGTGGTAGCGCTCGTTGGTCTGCTCGGCGTTGCCGAACCCGGCGAACTGCCGGATGGTCCAGGTCCGGCCGCGGTAGCCGGTCGGGTAGAGGCCGCGCGTGAACGGGAACTCCCCCGGCCACTCGGACGTGTCGGTGCCGTAGGCGGGCTCCACCTCGAGGCCCGACAGCGTCGTGAAGTCGGCGTCCCGGACCCGGCCGGCGTCCTGGGCGGCCTCGTAGCGGGACTGCCAGCGCGCACGCGCGCCTTCGGCGGTGGTGACCTCGTCGCTCATGGTCGAATAGTAGGACGTCCTACTAAATCCACCAAGCCGTCAGCGTACCCACCGGTAGACCTGACCGTCCCGCACCTCCACCTGCGCGGGAGGCCGCGCACGCGGGTGGGCCCGAAGGTGCTCGAGCACCCTGCTGCGGCCGCGGAGGTGGACGTCGCGGTCCGTCCAGTGGAGGTGGGGGTGCAGCAGCGGACGGAGCTCGCCCCACTCCCCCGCGTCGATCGCCGCCCAGGCCGCCGCCGTGGGCGACGGCTGCTCCGGCAGCTCGTGCAGCATCCGCGGCACGCACATCCGCCAGGCGTCGGTGACCAGCTCCCGCATCTCCTGGGGGTCGAGCCGGTCGAGGTGGGCGCACACCCACGGGAACCGCAGGTCCGAGGTCGGTGGGAGGAAGAACGTCTCGGGGTCGGAGGCGACCAGTCCGTCGCGCTGGTCCCTCGGGAACCCGAAGCCCATGTCGCGCTCGTCCCGCGAGAAGGCGACGTACACGATCTGCCCGATCCGCAGCTTCCACTGGCTCCGGACCTCCGCCTCGTAGGTGCGCGGCAGCGCCAGCCCCACCCGGCGTACGTCGTCGGAGGTGACCACGGACGCCTCAGAAGTCGCCGGCCGCGTGCCGGACCGGCGCGAGCAGCTCCGAGATCGCCCGCAGCTGTCCGTCGTCGAGGGCGCCCAGGGCGAAGTCGTCACCCACCAGGTCGCGGGTGGCGGCCTCCACGACGGCCCGCCCCTCCGGGGTGATCTCGGCCAGCACCGCCCGACCGTCGTCGGGGTGGGGACGTCGGGCGACGAACCCGGAGGCCTCCAGCCGCTGCACGATCGAGGTGACCGAGGTCGGGTGGACCTGGAGCCGCTCCCCCATCTTGCCGAGCGGCAGCGAGCCGCGGGAGGAGAAGACGAGGAGCACCAGGGCCTCGTAGCGCGCGAAGGTGAGCCCGTGGGGCTTGAGGATCGCGTCGAGCCGGCCGATGACGAGCTGCTGGACGCGCATCAGCGAGGTGACGGCGTGCATGGCCGGGACACGGTCCCAGCGCCGGCCCCACTGCCGGGCCGCCTCGTCGATCGGGTCGAAGGCGAGCGCCATGCGGTGACCCTAGTTCACGACGCGGGGCCCCCGGAGGCCCGACCGCTGGACCACGCGCTGGATGGCGAGGTCCCGCTCGTCGGGGCGACCGACGTACCGGATGTCGCGCAGCCCCTGCTCCTGGGCGGCCGACTCGAACACGAAGTGGCCGAAGCCCAGCAGCCGGCCGTGGAACGGCTTGTGCACGGTGATGTCGAGGATCCGGTGGAGGGGCATCGTGGCGAGCCGGGTGGACAGCACCCCGTGGATCCGGAACACCCGCATGTTCGTGATCACGAAGCGGTCCCGGTGCTCGCGGAGGTAGCCCCAGCCGGCATGGGCGAACAGGCCGATCGCGAGCAGCAGCGGGACCGCCGAGAGGTCGACCGGGACGACCGAGGTGGCCGCCACCAGCAGCACCGCGAGCACCGTCTCGAGCAGCGGGACGACGTACGCGGTCCAGTGGTGGTGCACCACGTCGACGATCACCTCCCCCTCGTCCCGCAGGAGGTGGCGGCCGATGTCGTCGTCGACCGCGCGCCGCCGTGCGCCCGGGATCCGGGGACTCAGAGCAACGCCCCGAAGAACCGGATCACGGCCTGGAACAGGTCCTCGGCGAGCTCCCAGGTCTGGGCGGCGGCCGCCTTGGCGGCGCCGGCGAGGCCCCCGGGGTCGGTGAACATCCAGAAGCCGAGGAACACCACGACCACGGCAAGGAGAGCCTTCTTGGCGCTCATGGGGGGAGAGCTCCGTCCTGTTCGGGGGCACAGGTCGTCCCTCATCATGGCGGGAGCCGGTCGGTGCCACAAAGCGGCGCGCCGTCAGGCGGTCGGCAGGGTGAAGCTCACCCGGGTGCCGGGAGCGTGGCTCTCGTCGACCCAGATCCGTCCCCCGTGCCTGCTCACCGCGCGCTCGCAGATCGCCAGGCCCAGACCGGTGCCGCTGTAGTCGACCGCGTGTGCCCGCGCGAAGCTGTCGAACACCCGCTGGCGCATGGCCGGCGGGATGCCGATCCCGTTGTCGGCCACCGACACCTCCAGCACGCCCTCTCCCGGCACCGCGGTGACGGCGACCTGCGGCCGGACGCCCGGCGCGACGTACTTGACCGAGTTGCCGACCAGGTTGTCGAGCAGCTGGCGCACCAGCGGCCGGTCGGCCCGCACCCGCATCCCGGGCTGGACCGAGATCCGGGGCCGGGTGTCCCCCTCGCGCCGCAGCTCGGCCACCTCGTCGGCCAGCTCGCTGAGGTCGACGTCGACGATGTCGAGCGGGCGGTCGCGGGCGACCGTGAACGCGAGCAGGTCGTCGATGAAGTGGTGCATCTGGTCCGAGGCACCCTGCACCCGCGCCAGCATCGAACCGAGCACGGCGGCGTCGGGCTCGTCGTCGGCCTCGAGCTCCTCGCGCAGGCTCTCGGTCCAGCCGCGGACGACGGTCAGGGGGTTCTTGAGGTCGTGGGCCACCACGCCCGCGAAGGACACCAGCTGGTCCCGCTCCTCGTGCTCGCGGGTGACGTCACGCAGCGTGTTGACCACGACCGGCCGCGGGTCACCGTCGAGGCCGTGCACCGGCACCGAGGTGACCTCGAGGGTCCGCAGCTCCCCCGTGCCGGTGCGGACCCGGACGGTCTCCCGGATCACGCTCTCGCCGTCGCGCGCCCGCGAGTGGGGCATCTCCGGCACCGCGAGGGGGTCGCCGGACTCGGACACCAGGACGGGCTGGCCGGGTCGGGTCGGGTCGGCGTGCAGGAATCCCCCCTCTCCGGTCATCCGGTGCACCGCGGGGTTGCGGACGGCGTAGGTGTCGTCGGCCGTGATCACGCTGACGCCCTCGGCGAGGTGCTCGATCACGGCGGAGAACAGGGCCGCCCGCGAGTCGGCCTCGCGCTCGGCGGCCAGCGCCCGCTGGACGGCGGCCCGCCGCTCCTCGGTGCCGAGGGAGATCGCCAGTGCGGCGAGCACCTGGGTGATGAGGAACCCCTGGGCGATCGCGGCGCGCGTCATCGGGTCCGGCTCGGCGAGGAACACGCCCTGGCCGGTGAGCGTCGCGACCACGCCGACCGACCCGAGCACGAAGGCGAACAGCACCGCCGCCAGCGGCGGCAGCCGGAACGCCGCCCACACCGTGCAGAGCACCAGCGTGAAGGCGAACGGCGTGGGGTCGGGGGCGAATGCCGCGGAGGCCAGCAGCGTGGTGGCGAGCAGCACGCCGACGGTCTCGACGACGCGCCACGTCGGGTGGACGGCGCGCTCGCGGTCGAACCACCCCCGCAGCGACGTCCACGCGGTGCGCGGCAGGCCGAGGAGGCCCAGGGCACCGAGGCCGATGATCCAGCTGAGGTTCCGGACGGCGGTGAACCACACCTCCTGCACCTCGAGCGGGGGCACCAGGCCCAGGCCGGTGCCGCGCAGCACGGCGACCAGGGCGGCGCTGGTGGCGCAGGCGGCGCCGAAGGCGGCCAGGTCCCGCAGCCGGCTCAGCGGCCGCTCCCCGCCCCCTCCCCACACGTCGGGGGCCAGCCGACGCATGGTGGTGACCCAGGTCGCGCCGGCGACCAGCGCCAGGAGCACCGCGACCACGACCTCCGGGCCGGTGCTGCCGTTGACGAGCAGCGAGATCGCCGTCGCGGCGGCGAGGCCGACCGCGTCCCAGGGCCAGGTCCTGCGGCGACCGGTGGCGAGCCACAGCACCGCCACGCCGTAGAGCGGCCACACCAGGCTGACGCCCAGCTCCTCGTCGAAGCTGAGCCGGCCGATGTCACCGGCGACGTAGGCGGCGACGGAGAATGCGCCGAACCGCGCCGGGGCAGCCGCCCGGACCCGGTGGCCGGCGACCGGCACGACCGGCAGCGCGCCGACGCGGAGGGACATGGAGGCGATTATCGCGTGCGCGGGCGTCCGCCGCGGGCGCATCCACCGAATGGTGCCCCGGTCGGCCGTAAGGAGCCGGAAGCTCAGGCCGCGGCCGGCCGGTGCCGGACCAGGACCGCCCGGTAGTGCTGCTCGACCAGGTCGTGGACCAGGCGCGGCCAGGACCGGTCCTGCACCTGCTCGTGCGCAGCGGCGGCCAACCGGGCCCGCAACGGCGCGTCGCGGGCCACCGCCGCGACCGCCCGCCACAGCGAGAGCGGGTCGTCGGGGTCGACGAGCAGGCCGGTCCGGCCGTGCTCGACGAGGTCGAGCGGCCCGCCTGCCGCCGCCGCGACCACCGGTACGCCGCTGGCCTGGGCCTCCTGCACGGTCTGGCAGAACGTCTCGTGGCGCCCCGGGTGGACGAACACGTCGAGCGTGGCGAACGCGGTCGCGAGGTGGGAGCCGCCGAGCCGCCCCGTGAAGTGGGCGCCCGGCAGGTGGCGACCCAGCCACTCACGCTCCGGCCCGTCCCCGACCACGACCAACCGGATGCCGGGCAGCTCCGACAGCACGGCCAGGCGCCGTACCTCCTTCTCCGGTGCCAGCCGGCCGACGTAGCCCACGAGCAGGTCGCGGCCACCGCGCGAGAGGACGGCGTGCCGGGCCGGGTCGCGCCGGTCCGGTTCGAAGAGGTCCAGGGACACACCGCGGCGCCACACGTGGAGGTCACGGACGCCGAGGCGCTCCAGCTGGTCGTGGGACGCACGCGAGGGGACGAGGGTGCGGTCCGCGCGTCGGTGCAGGTGGCCGATCCAGCGGTCGAGCAGCAGGTCGGCGCGGACTCCGTAGTAGCGGGCGAAGCCTCCGACGTCGGTCTGGTAGACCGCCACGGACGGGACCCCGAGCCGTCTCGCGGCGCGCAGCCCGGCGGCACCCACCACCAGCGGGGAGGCGAGGTGGACCACGTCGGGGGCGAACTCGGCCAGCGACCGCTCGACGGCCGCATCCGGGAGGCCGACCGGGAACGAGCGGTAGCCGGGCAGGCCGACCGACCGGACCCGGGTGACCGGGGTCCCGAGGTGGTGGGTCGGCCCGGGGCCCGGCGCCACCACGAGGGTCTGGTGGCCGAGGCGGCTCAGCTGCTCGGCGACGTGGCGGACCGAGTTGGCGACACCGTTGACCTGGGGCAGGAACGACTCCGTGACGATGGCGATGCGCACGGCCTCACCGTGGCGACGCCGGGTGAACGGTCGGTGATCGCTGCGGGCGTGTCGGGCGACCGGTGGACGCCCGTCGTGTGACCGCGGGTCAGTCGGTGAAGGTCGCGAGCAGCTCGTCCGCCGCGGCGTAGGGGTCCCGCTCCGCCGCCACGACCGCTGCCGCGAGCCCGTCGAGCTCGCTGCGGCCGTGGACGTCGCCCCAGCGCTCCCGCAGGGCGGTGACGGCGATGGCCTCGATCTCGTCACGTGCGCGGCGGGTCCGTCGGGCCTCGAGCTCACCGGAATCGGTCAGCCACGCGTGGTGGCGGTCGATCTCCGCCACCACCTCGTCGAGGCCCTCGCCACGGGAGGCGACGGTCTTGACGATCGGCGGCCGCCAGGAGCCCTCGGGACGGTCCGCCAGGGCGAGCATCGACCGCAGCTCGCGGCGTACCTGGTCGGCACCGTCGCGGTCGGCCTTGTTGATGACGTAGACGTCGCCGATCTCGAGGATGCCGGCCTTGGCGGCCTGGATGCCGTCGCCCATCCCCGGCGCCAGCAGCACCAGCGTGGTGTCGGCGAGGCCGGCGACGTCGACCTCGCTCTGGCCCACACCGACCGTCTCGACGAGGACCACGTCGCAGCCGGCCGCGTCGAGCACGCGCAGCGCCTGCGGCGTGCTCCACGACAGGCCGCCCAGGTGGCCGCGCGAGGCCATCGACCGGATGTAGACCTCCGGGTCGAGGGCGTGGTCCTGCATCCGGACCCGGTCGCCGAGCAGGGCGCCGCCGGAGAAGGGCGACGACGGGTCGACCGCCAGGACCCCCACCCGCTTGCCGGCCCTGCGCAGCTCGCCGACCAGGGCACTGGTGGACGTCGACTTGCCCACGCCGGGAGAGCCGGTCACCCCGACGACCTGCGCGTTGCCGGTGTGGGGAACCAGCCCTGCCATCACCTCCCGCAGCAGCGGCGAGGCGTCCTCGACGAGGGAGATCAGGCGGGCGACGGCGCGGGCGTCACCGCTCCGGGCTCGCTCGACCAGCTCCGGGACGTTGCCGGAGGAACGGCGCCCCACCGCGGATCAGGCGGGGACGCGGATGATGAGGGCGTCGCCCTGGCCGCCGCCCCCGCAGAGCGCGGCGGCGCCGGTGCCGCCCCCGCGCCGCTGGAGCTCGAGCGCGAGGTGCAGCACGATCCGGGCCCCGGACATCCCCACCGGGTGGCCGAGCGCGATCGCGCCGCCGTTGACGTTGACCTGGTCCTCGGACGCCCCGAGCTGCCGGGCGGACTCGATCCCGACCGCGGCGAAGGCCTCGTTGAGCTCGAACAGGTCGATGTCGGAGACCGCGATGCCCTCCTTGCCGGCCGCCTTCTCGATGGCGCGGGCGGGCTGCAGCTGGAGGGTGGAGTCGGGGCCGGCCACCTGGCCGTGTGCGCCGATCTCGGCGAGCCAGGTGAGGCCGAGCTCCTCGGCCTTCGCCCTGCTCATGACGACGACCGCGCAGGCGCCGTCGGAGATCTGCGACGCCGAGCCGGCGGTGATCGTCCCCTCCTTCGACACCGGGCGCAGGCCGGCGAGCCCCTCGACCGTCGTGTCGCCGCGCACGCCCTCGTCCTCGGACACGACCACGTCGCCCTTGCGGGTGCTGATGGTCACGGGCACGACCTCGTCGTCGAAGAGCCCGTTCTTCCACGCGAGCGCGGCCCGCTGGTGGGACTGGGCGGCGAACGCGTCCTGCTCCTCGCGGGTGAGGTGGGCGCCGGCGGCGTTGCAGGACTCGGTCAGGTTGATCATCGCCTGCCCGGTGGCCTGGTCGTAGAGCGCGTCGTAGGCCATCGAGTCGACCAGCGTGGTGTCGCCGTACTTGAAGCCCGAACGCGACTTGGGCAGCAGGTGCGGGGCGAGGGTCATCGACTCCATGCCGCCGGCCACGACGATGTCGTGCTCGCCCGCGCGGATCATCTGGTCGGCCATGGCGATGGCGTTGATGCCCGACAGGCACACCTTGTTGATCGTGATCGACGGCATCGTCATCGGCAGCCCAGCGGCGATGCCGGCGGTGCGGGCGGGGTTCTGCCCGGCACCGGCGAGGATCACCTGGCCCATGACGAGGTAGTCGACCTGGTCCGGCTGGACGCCCGCCCTGTCGAGGGCACCCTTGATGGCCACGCCACCCAGCTCCGCGGCGGAGAGGTCCTTCAGACCGCCCAGCAGCCGGCCGATGGGCGTACGTGCCCCGGCGACGATGACGCTGGTGGGTCGAGCGGGGTCGGACATGGTGGTGCCTTTCGTCGCCGGCGGTGACTTCTCCTTGTGACGATACCCACCGTCCCGGCCGCCCGGCAGGGCCCCTGCCGTGAGGAACTGCTCACACCGACTCGCGCGCCGCGGTCCCGCCCGCCACCATGACGTCATGGACGCACCGCTGGACCTCCCCGAGCACCTGTTCACCGCCGTCGACCACGTCGGGATCGCCGTCCCGGACCTCGACGAGGCGATCGCGTTCTACCGCGACACCTACGGCATGCGGGTGGTCCACGAGGAGACCAACGAGGAGCAGGGCGTGCGCGAGGCGATGGTCGCCGTGGGCGGGACCGACACCTGCCTCCAGCTGCTCGCCCCGCTGTCGCCGGACTCGACCATCGCGAAGTTCCTCGAGCGCTCCGGCCCCGGCCTGCAGCAGCTGGCGTTCCGGGTGACCGACGTCGAGCAGGTCGCCACCGTGCTCCGGGAGCGCGGCCTGCGGCTGCTGTACGACGAGCCTCGCCGGGGCACCGCCGGCAGCCTGGTGAACTTCGTCCACCCCAAGGACGCCGGCGGCGTGCTGGTCGAGCTGGTGCAGCCCGCTTGAGACCGTGGCATGGGGTCCGTCACACCGGGCTGCGCTGCGCATTACCCGTCGGTATGTTCGGGCCACCATCCCCGTCGCCGAGGAGTGACCGTGCAGCAGATCCTGGACGCCATCGAGTCCAGCGAGGCCACCGCCGAGGACTTCGCCCAGCTGACCGTGCCCGAGGCCTACCGGGCCGCCTTCGTCCGGAAGGACGAGGTCGACATGTTCGAGGGGCAGGCCAGCAAGGACAAGGACCCCCGCCGGTCGCTGCACGTGGAGGACGTGGCGCTGCCCGAGCTCGGGCCGGGCGAGGCGCTGGTCGCCGTGATGGCCTCGGCCATCAACTACAACACCGTCTGGACCTCGATCTTCGAGCCCGTCTCGACCTTCGGCTTCCTCGAGCGCTACGGCCGGCTCTCGGACCTGACCAAGCGGCACGACCTCCCCTACCACGTGGTCGGCTCCGACCTCGCCGGCGTGGTGCTCAGGACGGGTGCCGGGGTCACGAAGTGGCGGCCCGGCGACCGCGTGGTGGCGCACTGCCTGTCGGTCGAGCTGGAGTCGCCGGACGGCCACAACGACACGATGCTCGACAACGAGCAGCGGATCTGGGGGTTCGAGACCAACTTCGGCGGGCTCGCCGACGTGGCGCTGGTCAAGGCCAACCAGCTGATGCCGAAGCCGGAGCACCTCACCTGGGAGGAGGCCGCCTCCCCCGGCCTGGTCAACTGCACGGCGTACCGCCAGCTCGTGAGCCGCAACGGCGGTGACATGAAGCAGGGCGACAACGTCCTGATCTGGGGCGCCTCGGGCGGTCTCGGCGGCTTCGCCACCCAGTACGCCCTCAACGGTGGTGCCACGCCCGTCTGCGTGGTGTCGAACGACGAGAAGGCCGGGATCTGCCGCTCGATGGGCGCCGAGCTGATCATCAACCGGTCCGAGGAGGGCTACCGGTTCTGGAACGAGGAGGGGACGGCCCAGGACCCGAGGGAGTGGAAGCGGTTCGGCGCCAAGATCCGGGAGCTCACCGGCGGCGAGGACATCGACATCGTGTTCGAGCACCCGGGCCGGGAGACCTTCGGCGCCAGCGTCTACGTCACCCGCAAGGGCGGCACCATCACCACCTGCGCCTCGACCTCGGGCTACATGCACGAGTACGACAACCGGTACCTCTGGATGAACCTCAAGCGGATCATCAGCTCCCACTTCGCGAACTACCGCGAGTCGTGGGAGGCCAACCGGCTGATCGCCCAGGGCAGGATCCACCCGACCCTGTCCGGCACCTACCCGCTCGAGGAGGTCGGCCGGGCCGCGCTCGACGTCCACCACAACAAGCACCAGGGCAAGGTCGGCGTGCTCTGCCTGGCCCCGACCGAGGGGCTCGGCGTCCGCGACGAGGAGATGCGCGCCACGCACCTGGAGGCGATCAACCGGTTCCGCGGAGTGTGACCGGCACGTGACCGAAAACCCGGTGCCCGACCCGCGGGCCGGGGTGGGATCGGCGCCCTCCATCGGCGACACTGGGGACGAGCCCCACCCGAGCACAGCGGAAGAGGTACTTCGCCCATGAGCGACAGCGGTCTGTCCATCTTCGACGACGACGAGCGGGAGCCGGGATCCGACGACGCGCGAACGGACAACGCCGACGGCGAGGCGACCCAGGTGATCCCCGCGGTGGGCGGCACCGCCGCCGCCGGCGGGAAGTCGGGCAAGCCCGCCCCCGGGCCGTCCGACGAGCGACCGGCTGAGCGGACCCGTCAGGTGCCCGCCGTGCCGGCCGATCCACCGGCCGCGAAGCCGCAGGCCCCGGCCGCCCCCGCGCCCCCGGCCGCAGCCCCGCCGGCCGCTCCCGCCGCCGTCAGCTTCCCGGTCGTCCGCAGGGGTGGCTACGACAAGTCCGCGGTCGACTCCCGGGTCCGGCAGCTCGCCAGCGAGAAGGCCGGGCTGTCGTCGAGCCTGACCGAGTCCGAGAAGCGGGTGCTGGAGCTGGAACGGCAGCTCGAGGAGACCCGCACCCAGCTCCAGGAGAACCTCAACCCGTCGTACGCCGGCCTCGGCGGCCGCGCCTCGGCCATGCTGCGCCTCGCCGAGGAGGAGGCGGCCGACGTCCGCTCCGCCGCCGAGCGCGACGCCCAGGAGATCCGCGAGCAGGCGTCCCACGACGCGGACGCCGTCCGCGCCGACGCGGCCCGTGAGGCCGAGGACGTCCGGCTGGTGCAGCTGAAGGAGATCGACGACGCCCGTGCGCGGCTGGTCGACGAGGCCGAGCGGGAGCGCGAGCTCGCCCGCGCCGAGGCCGCCGACACCCTCGCCTCGGCGCAGCGCGAGGCCGACCAGATGCGGTTGGCCGCCCAGCAGGAGACCAACGACCTGCGGACGGGCGCCAAGCGCGAGGCCGAGGCGGCCCGCGCTGCGGCCGACCGCGAGGTGCAGGAGGCGCGGCGGGCGCTGGCGGTCGAGAAGGAGCGGCTCGCCAAGGAGGCCGCCGACCACCACGACAACGCCACGGCCGAGACCCAGCGGCTGGTCGCCGAGGCCGAGGAACGGGCCGCGGCCGCCGAGCAGCGCACCCGCGACACGATCAAGCAGGCCAGCGAGTACCGCCAGCAGGCCCAGTCGGAGGCCGAGGCCTCCCTCGCCCGGGCGCGCCGCGAGGCCGAGCAGATCGTCGCCTCCGCCCGCAGCCAGGCCGACTCGATCACCGCCCACGGCACGGCGGAGGCCGACCGGTCGCTGGCGGCCGTCAAGGCCGAGGTGGAGCGCATGGAGAAGCGGCGCGACGCCATCTCGGCCCAGCTGAGCTCGCTGCGCGACGTGGTCGCCGGCTTCGGCGACGACGAGGACAAGTAGCCGGGATGGGGGTGGAGGAACCGCCTCCGGAGGAGCCGAAGAAGGAGGAGGCTCCGCCGGCACCCGTGGAGCCGCGTCGCGGCCGCAGCATGATCCAGCACACGCCGTTCGCGGTCGGGTTCTTCGGTGCGCTGGGCGCGGTCGTGGCGATCTTCCTGGCCCAGCAGCTGCAGTCGATCTCCTCGATCCTGGTCCTCCTGGTGATGGCGCTGTTCCTCGCCATCGGGCTCAACCCGCTGGTCGAGTGGTTCATGAGGCGCGGAGCGCGGCGGGGGGTTGCGGTGCTGGTCGTGCTGACCATGGTGCTGACCGTGCTCGTGCTGTTCGTGGGTGCGATCGCCCCGGTGATCAGCGACCAGATCGCCCTGATCACCGAGAGCGCCCCACGCTGGCTGCGTGAGCTGCAGGCGAACGACCTGGTCCAGCGGCTCGACGACCGGTTCGACATCGTCAGCAAGGTCGAGGAGTACGTCAGCAGCGGGGACTTCGGGCAGCAGGCCTTCGGCGGCGCGGTGGGCGTGGGCCTGGCGGTCGTGTCGGCCCTCGCCAACACCCTGATCGTGGTGGTGCTGATGATCTACTTCCTCAGCTCGCTGCCCGGCATCAAGAGTGCCCTCTACCGCCTGGCCCCGGCGTCCCGGCGTCCCCGGGTGAGCGACCTCGGTGACCGGATCATCCGCTCGATCGGGGCCTACGTCGCCGGCGCCTTCCTCGTGGCGGTGTGCGCCGGCCTCAGCACCCTGGTCTTCACGTTCATCGTCGGCCTGGGCGACTACGCGTTCGCCCTGGCGTTCGTGGTGGGGCTGTTCAGCCTGATCCCGGTCGTCGGCGCGTTCATCTCGGGTGCGCTGATCACTGCGCTCGCCCTCACGGTCTCCCCCACCGTCGCGCTGATCAGCCTCATCTACTACATCGCCTACCAGCAGTTCGAGGCCTACCTGATCTACCCGCGGATCATGGCGCGCTCGGTCGAGGTGCCGGGGGCGGTGACGGTCATCGCCGCGCTCGTCGGGGGCAGCCTGATGGGCATCATCGGCGCCGTGCTGGCCGTCCCGGTGGCGGCGGCGCTGCTGCTTCTCCACCGCGAGGTGTTCCTGACCCGCCAGGACGCACGCTGAGCCCGCAGGGTGTCACCGGCCGCGTGGCTCGCCCAGCTTGACCAGCACCACGCCCACGAGGATCAGCACGCCGCCCGCGAACTGCACCGTGGCCGGCACCTCGCCCAGGACCAGCCAGGCGGCGGCCAGCGCGAACAGCACCTCGGTGAGCGCGACGAACGACGCGAGCCGCGAGCCGAGCCGGCGACCTGCGGCGATCCCGGTGACGTAGGCCAGCGCCGCCGTGACCACGCCGAGGGCGACGGCTGCCGCCCACCACGGCACCTCGGTGCCGCCGTACGTCGCCGGAGCGGTCGACCACGTCATCTCCAGCAGGCCGACGGCACCCAGGGCCAGCAGCGAGACCGCGCCGACGACCATCCCTGCGGAGGCGAGCACGAGCAGGGGCAGGCCGTTGCCCTCCTGGGCCGACAGCACGAAGTAGGTGGCGACCCCGAGCATGGCGAGCAGCGCCCACAGAACGCCCACCGGGTGCAGGCCGGCGCCGGTGACGACGTCGAGCACCAGGACCAGGCCGCCGCCGGCGACCACGCAGCCGACGCCGATGAGCGGCGAGGGGCGCTGGCCGTGGCGCAGCCAGAGCCAGCCGATGACCAGCACCGGCGCGGTGTACTCGAGCAGCAGCGCGACGCCGACCTGGAGGTGCTGGACGGCGCTGAAGTAGGCGAACTGGGTGCCGGCGACCGCGACCAGCCCGTAGACGAGGAGCATGCGTGCGTTGGCGCGGAGCAGGTGCCACCGTCCCCGCAGCGCCAGCAGGCCGGGCGGCAGCAGCACCAGGGCGCCGACCACGATGCGGGCCGTGACGGCCGCGGCCGGGGTCCATCCGGCGTCGAGCAGTCCCTTGGCCAGCGTGCCGGAGAGTCCGAACGCGAACGCCGAGACGACCGCGAAGAGCACGCCTGTGGCGAACCGCGACGGCGGCGCCTGCAGCACCGGTGCGTCATGAGTCATCGTCGCCATGACGCATGACGCTACGCGACGAGCATGTAAGGTGTCAACATGGTTTTCGCCTATGACAGCGAGATCGCCCTGCAGTCCGCGGTCGAGCTGGTCAACACCGCCGAGGACCCGGACACGCTGACCACCGCCGCGGAGCTCGACGACTTCCTCGGTCGCTGGAGCTACACCGGCCGCCGGGACCGGACCCGGGCCGAGCTGGACGCCGTACGGGCGGTGCGGCCGCGGCTGCGCGAGCTGCTCGTCGCCGAGCGTGACGACGCGGCCGGGCTGGTCAACGGGATGCTCGAGGAGGTGTCGCTGCGACCGCAGCTCGTGCGCCACGACGAGTACGACTGGCACCTCCACGCGGTCGACTACGACGACCCGCTGGCCGAGAGGATCCTGGTCGAGACCGTGATGGCGATGATCGACGTGGTCCGCGTCGACGAGACGTCCCGGTTGTCGGTGTGCGCCGACGACACCTGCGAGGGGGTCGTCCTCGACCTGTCCCGCAACCGGTCGCGCCGCTACTGCTCCACCGCCTGCGGCAACCGCAACGCCGTCGCCGCCTACCGCGCCCGCCAGGCACGCTGACCCGTCGCCGAGGTCAGCGGAGGAACCGCCGCAGCACCTCGACGAAGACCTGCGGCTGCTCGGAGTGGACCCAGTGGCCGGCGCCCTTGATCGTGACCCGCCGGTTCGACGGGAACCACCGGTCCATGGCCGCGACGTAGTCGTCCTGCACGTAGCGCGAGTCGGCGCCCGCCACCCACAGCACCGGTCCGTCGTACGGCGCCACTCCGGCCAGCCGGTCCTCCGGCCACTCCCCCAGGGACGCGAGGTCGCGGCGGATCACGTCGAGGTTGAGCTGCCACGACCACTGCCCGTGGTCGTGGCGCAGGTTCTGCAGGAGGAACGACCGGACGGAGTCGTTGGGGACCGCCTCGCGCAGCTGCTCGTCGGCCTCGCCCCGCCGGTCGAGGGTCGCCAGGTCGACCGACTGCATCGCGTCGATGTAGACCCGGAACTCGTCGCTGTGCCGGTAGGTCACCGGGGAGACGTCGACGACCACCAGCCGCTCCACCAGCTCGGGATGGCGGAGCGCGACCAGCATCGCGATCTTCCCGCCCATCGAGTGGCCGACCAGCGCCGCCGGGTCGTCGGCGGACAGCAGCCCCGCGACCCGGTCGGCGGCGCCCGGGTAGTCGAAGCGCTCGGTCCACGCCGACCGGCCGTGGTCGGGCATGTCCACCAGCAGCGTCCGGTGGTCCCCGCTCAGCTGCTTGGCGATCTGGGTCCAGTTGCGGCCCTGCCCGAACAGACCGTGGCAGAAGACGACGAGCCCGCCCTCCTCGCCGTACGTCGTGGTGTGCAGGTCGCTCGCAGGTCCGGCCACCCGGCGAGGCTAGCCGGTCGCGGGGCACCACCGGCGGGTGCCGTCGGACGCCAGGGCCACGTCGCGGCGCAGCACGGGGAGCCGCTCGGCCCAGTCGCGGCACGCGTGTCGGAACGGTCGGCGCCGGTACTCCACGGGGAGCACCCGGTCGCCGTAGGTGTCGACGTAGTCGCCGCACTCGTCGTACTGCGCGCACTGCTCGGCGATCGCGAAGTCGTAGCCGACCCGGGTCCCGTCCCACTGCGCCCGGTTCTTCTGCGCCGCCGCGAGACCCGCGTCGTGGGCCCGCGCCACCAGCCGCTCGGCGTACGCGCGGGCGTCGGCGGCCGTGAGCAACCCCCGGCTGCGGGTGAACGAGTCGAGGTTGTCGTACTCGACGGCGTCGAAGCCGTCCTCGGCGCACCGGTCGGTCCAGCGCCCGACGATGCGGGCCAGCGCACGCCGCTTGGCCGCGGTCCGGAGGTCGAGGAGCCACTCACCCCAGTCGCCGTCGACGACCGGCTTGCCGTGCCGCTTCAGGACCAGGTGCCAGTGGTCCCGCCAGAAGCCCTTCTCGTCGGGCTGGGTCTGGAAGCCGTTGACGTAGCAGACGTCGTAGACGTCGCCGGCGAGCGGTTCGGCCCGGCGGTCGCGGACGACCACGTCCACCTCGTCGGGGACGGCCCGCACGCCACCGAGCTGGTAGTCCCAGGCGACACCCGTGGGCGGCGGCGCGGGCGCCACCTCGCCCGCGAGAGCGGGGGCCGGCCCGACGAGCAGCGCGAGGGCCAGCACCAGCCCGGACGCCAGCCGCAGGCCTCGGCGCAGCGTCGGTCGCATGGCCCGATCCTGCCCGGCCCGGGGGCCGGGTGGCGCCGTTCGCTAGAAGTCGAAGCCGTCGAACATGTCGCCGATGCCGCCGCCGATCTCGCCGATCCCGTCACCGATGCCCTCGGCCAGGCCGCCGAGGGCCTCGAACCCGCCGCTGAACAGCATGCCCATGAACATCCACTCCATCGGCCCGAAGGCGCCGAAGTAGCCCATGGCGTAGGGCTGGTAGGCGCGGCCGCCCTCGTAGTAGGGCACCCGCCGCGACCCGACCATGACCTGGCGGACGTCGGGCTCGGCGCCGGCGCGGACCCGCTCGGCGTCGAGGGCGCAGGCCGGTACGTCGCGCTGCGCGCCCCCGGGCGGGGTCCACGGCACGTCGGCGACCGACAGGCCGTGGCGCGGGTCGAAGAAGCACGGCGGACGTCGCGTCGGCAACGGCTCGCCGGCCACCCGTGCTGTGACGCAGGCGATGGCGTAGCGGCCGTCCTCGAGGATCTCGGTGACGTGCTTGACCTGCTCGGGCTCGGTGATCCGGTCGCCCGCGGTCTTGGCGGCCTCGTAGGAGTCGAGCGCGCGCTGGTAGTCGGCGTTCATGCCGGCGTCGAGCTCGTGACCGGCGAGCTCGAGGTCGAGCTCCTGGAGCTCCTCGCCGAGCGCCGTGATGTCCTCGAACACCAGCTTGCGCACCGGCTCGAGCTCGGCCTCCTTGCGCTCGAGCGCCTTGGCCCGGCGGGTGCGCCCCGTCACGGTCACGACGGCGGCGATCACACCGAGGATGACCAGCAGTCCGAGGAGCATGTCCATGTCCCGAGGATACGCGGGGGCTCCACGGGGTCACCCGGTCGTTGCGCTCAGGCCGACCAGAGCACGTACTCGGCCACGTCCTCGGCCCAGGAGCTCACCCCGCGCAGCTCGGGGCGACGTTCGAGGAGGTCGGCCAGGCCCAGGGTCCGGCGGCTCTGGAGGGCGAGGTCGCGCCCCTGGCGCGCGGCGGCAACGAGGTCGGAGGTCCGTACGTCGGTCATGGTCAGATCGTCGGCTCTCCCGGTGACAGGGGTGTTGCGCCGGCGTGTGCGGCGTGCGAACTCCCGGCCGCGCCCGACACCCCCACGAAATCTACGGACCGGCTGGGCCCTCCCCCGATAGGTCCAGCCGGTCCGTGTGTGGCTCAAGCCTTGCGCAGACGACCCGCGCCCGGCATCCGTAGACCTACGTATTTGCGGCGCGGCTGCCGTAGATTTCCCGTTGTGCTGAAACCGTGTCTCGGGAGGGAGGAGGTCCAGCGGCATCTGGCGGCCGCCCTCACCCGCTCCCGGTGGGTGACCGTGGTGGGGCCCCCCGGCTGCGGCAAGACCCTGCTCGTCGGACACGCCGTCGAGCCCGAGCCGGCGGTCTGGGTCGACGCCCGCGCCCTGCACAGCCTCGACGAGCTGCTCACCGCCTCCCTCGACGCGCTGGACACCGAGACCGCGCCGGGCGACGTCTGCGACGTCTCGCTCGCCCGCGAGCTCGACGGGTCCGCAGCGGTGCTGGTGCTCGACGGGCTCGACCTCGACACCCCCGGCGTGGGACCCGGACTGCAGCGACTCCTCGAGAGCACGGCGCATTCCCGGCTCGTGGCCACCTCCGTCACCACGGCCGGGCAGCCGGACGAGCGGGTGGTGCGCGTGGGTCCGTTGCCGCTCCCCCGGCCGGTCGGGCCACCGACCGGGCCGCTCGTCGAGCTGTTCCTGGCCAGGCTGGAGGCCGCCGGCGGGCCACCGGTCGACCTCGACGAGCACGGCCGGGAGGTCCACCGGCTGCTGCACGCCACCGGCGGGCTCCC
Organism: Nocardioides sp. GXQ0305; assembly: GCF_050880345.1. NCBI lineage: Bacteria > Bacillati > Actinomycetota > Actinomycetes > Propionibacteriales > Nocardioidaceae > Nocardioides > Nocardioides sp. GXQ0305. The sequence continues at coordinate 21,395 of NZ_JBNYXG010000008.1, read as the reverse complement.
GCTCCTCGTCGAGCAGGCAGCGGCGCAGGCCGCCGTCGTGGGCCTGGCCAACGCGACGCCGAGCAGCTCGCTGGCCGAGGCGGTGCGCGCGTCGTACGACCTGCTCGACGACAGCCAGCGCCGGTGCTTCCGCACCGTGGCGAGCATGCCGTGCCCGGTCGGGATCGACGTCGTCGGTCATCTGGTCGGGACGACCCGCGACCGCGCCGGCGGGCTGGTGACCGCCCTGGCTCGTCGCAGCCTGGTCGAGGTGTGGTCCGACGGCAGGGTCGACCTGCTGTCGCCGGTGCGCGACGCCGCCCTCGGGCTGGCCGGGGACGACGACCACGCGGCGGCCCTCGGCGGCCTGCTCCGGTGGGCCGACCGGGTGGCCCCCGACCACGACAACTTCGGCGCCGCCGACGAGCCCTGGCTCACCGACCTCCCCGCGATGCGACACGCGGTCCTCACCGCCTGCGCCTCGCCGGACACCCGCGACCTCGGCTACCAGCTGGCCAACCGGATCTTCTCCTCGCTGTACACCTCGATGCGCACCCGCGACGCCGTGGAGATCCTCGAGGCGGTGGTCACCAGCGGCGACGGCCCGCCCGCCATCGGTGCCCAGGTCGCCCGGCGCGCCGGCATCGCGGCCTCGGAGTCGCGTGGCACCTACGAGGGACTGTGGCTGCTCGAGCGTGCCGACCAGCAGGCCCAGACGGCGAGCCGTCCCGACGAGCAGCTCGCCAAGAACGCCTCGATCCGCGCCGAGATGCACCTCGACGCGGGCGACCTGCGGCAGGCCGAGCAGGAGGCGCTGCGCGCCGTGGAGCTCGACCCCGGCGGGTCCATCATCCGGCAGGTGACGCGCACCCTGGCCGACGTCTACGTCTCCAGCGGCCGGCTCGAGGAGGCCGGGGTCACGGCGCGGGAGGCGGTCCCGACCTCGGACGTCAACGACGAGCGCTGGATCACGCTCGCCGCGCGGACGCTGCTGGCCCGGGTCGCCGTCGAGCAGGGACGGACGGCGGAGGCACGAGCGGCCGCGCGGGCCGTGGTGGTCGAGGCGCAGAGCCTCGCCGAGGACCGCATCGGCCTGCTGGCCGGGACCCTGCTGCGCGACCTCGACCCGAGCTTCGTGCAGTCCGACGTCCCCCGGGAGACGTTGCCGTGGGCGGTCCGGCTGCCGGTGCTCGCCCAGGACGCCCGGGACCTGCTCCGCGCGGGCGACGTCCGGCACGCGGCGCGCATGGCTGCTGACCTGGTGGCCCTCGCCGACGGCGCGGGGCTGGGTCGCGACGCGGTGGCCGCGCGGCTGCTGCTCGGCCGCGCCCTGCTCGCCGCGGGTGACTCCGAGCAGGCTGCCAGCACGTTCATGGGCGCCCTCCACGACGCCGACCAGATGCCGATGCCGCTGCGGGTCGCCGACGCCCTCGACGGGCTCGCCTCGGTCGCCCAGGCCGACGGTCGACGGGAGGCACGTGCGCTGTCAGCGGCGGCGGCGGCCATCCGGCAGCCCCGGCGAGCGGTCGCCTGGGGCTACGCCGCGCGGCACCCGGTCGACCCGGCGCGGGCGGTCCCGGACGGCTGGCTGCGCGACGGAGACCTCACGAAGGAGGGTCACGAGGCCGTGGAGGCGGTGTTCTCCAGCACCGCGGACACGCCCTCGCGCTTCGACGTGCTGACCTCCGCGGAACGCCAGGTCGCCGACCGCGTGGCCGACGGCCTCACCAGCCGCCAGGTCGGCGAGGAGCTGTTCATCTCGCCGCGGACGGTGGACGCCCACCTGTCCCACATCTACCGCAAGCTCGGGATCAGCACCCGCGCGCGGCTGGCCGCGATGGTCGTCGACGAGCGGTAGGGACCGGGGGGCTCAGGCCGCTCCGTAGTCGCGGAACCCACGACCGGTCTTGCGGCCGAGGTAGCCGGCCGTGACCAGGTGCTCCAGGAGCGGGGCCGGGTGGAACCCGGGCTCGCGGAACTCCAGGTAGAGCTCGCGCTGGATCGCCAGCGACACGTCGTTGCCGACCACGTCGAGCAGCTCGAAGGGCCCCATGGGCAAGGCACATCCCTGCTTCATCGCCGTGTCGATGTCGTCGGCGGTCGCGTAGTGGGCCTCCAGCATCTTCACCGCGTCGTTGAGGTACGGGAACAGCAGGGCGTTGACGATGAACCCGGCCCGGTCGCCGCACGAGACCGCGACCTTGCCGACGTCGGCGCACAGGGCGTGCGCGGTCTCGGCGACCTCGTCGGCCGTCGCCACGGTCGAGACCACCTCGACCAGCTTCATGACCGCGGCAGGGTTGAAGAAGTGCATGCCGACGACGTCCTGGGGCCGGGAGGTGGCGCGGGCGAGCGAGATGATCGGCAGGCTCGACGTGGTGGTGGCCAGGATCGCGCCCGGACTGCAGATCTCGTCGAGGTTCTCGAAGAGCGCGGTCTTGACGGCCAGGTCCTCGGCGATCGCCTCCACGACCAGGTCGACGTCGGCGAGGTCGTCGAGCGACGTGGTGCCCGTGAGCCGACCCAGCGCGGCGGACTTGTCGTCCTCGGTGGCGCGCCCGCGCTGCACCTGCTTGTCGAGGCTCCGGGTGATCCCGGCGACCACGCCGTCGACCTTGGCGGGGCTGCGACCCACGAAGCACACGTCGTACCCGCCCTTGGCGAAGACCTCGGCGATGCCGGTGGCCATGGTGCCCGTGCCCACGACGCCCACCCGACGGACCTCGCGGTGGAGCCGGGGAGCGTCCGCCTCCGACGGCGTGTGGCTGTCGGGGACCACGACCGGGCTGTCGGGGGCCTCGTAGGTGTAGAAGCCGCGGCCCGACTTGCGGCCGAGCAGCCCGGCGGTGACGTACTGCTTGAGGATCGGGGCCGGCGCGTGCAGCCGGTCGCGGCCCTGCTTGTACATCGTGTCCAGGATCTCGTACGCCGTGTCGAGCCCGATCAGGTCGAGCAGCGCCAACGGGCCCATCGGGTAGCCGCAACCGAACCGCATCGCTGCGTCGATGTCCTCGCGGGAGGCGTAGCGGTGCTCGTACATCGAGACCGCGTGGTTGAGGTAGCCGAAGAGCAGCGTGTTGGCGATGAAGCCGGCCTTGTCACCGCACACGACCGGGTTCTTGCCCAGGGTGTGCAGCAGGTCCTGGACGTCGGCGAGCACGGCCGGCTCGGTCACCACGGTCCGGATGATCTCGACCAGGTTCTGCACCGGTGCGGGGTTGAAGAAGTGGACGCCGATCACCCGGCCCGGGCGGGAGTTCGCGGTCGAGATCTCGGTGACGCTCAGCGAGGAGGTGTTGGTGGCGAGCACCGTGTCGGGCGCCACCACCTCGTCGAGGGCGGCGAAGATCGACTTCTTGGTGTCCAGCGACTCGACCACCGCCTCGACCACCAGGTCGGCCTCGGCGAGGTCCTTGAGCTCGGTGGTGAGGCTGATCCGTCCGAGCAGCTCGGCCTGCTCGGCCTCCGACATCTTGCCGCGCTTCACCGCGCGTCCGGTCGAGTGCTCGAGGTGCTGGCGCCCCCGCTCGACGCCCTCGTCGTTCTGCTCGACGCCGACGACCGTGAAGCCCCGGCGCGCGAACACCTCCGCGATGCCGGCCCCCATGGTGCCGAGGCCGATGACGCCGATGCTGCTGAACTCACGTGCCATGGCGGGCATCCTGCCACGCGCCGGCGCGTCCCCGGATGTGGGACCGGTCACCTCCCGGTTTCCCCCGAGGACCGCGCCGGCACCTCTCGCTACGCCGCCGCCGGGACCACCTCGATGGCGGAGATCTTGGCCTGGTCGACCACGCTGGTCAGGTCGATGTCGACCTTGCCGTCGGTGACGTCCACCGAGTAGCTCTTGACGGTGGCCGCGGCCGCCCCGACGTCGGCGAAGATGTCGTAGTTGTCGATGCGGAGGGTGCCTTCCACGGCGACGTCGAAGACCCGTCGGCCCACGCCGCCGGTCCCGCCGCCCGGAGCGCCGTGGTAGATCTCGGCGAAGTGGAGCCGCACCGTGTACCGGCCGTTCTCGACCGGGACGTCGTAGGCCAGGCTGCCGGTCGACGTGGAGTACTCGGTCTGGTACAGCACGTCGTCGGTGGTCCCGGCGATGGCGACGTTGTTGGTGTAGGTCTTGCCACCCGTCCCGTACTGCTGGGCGCCCCACGCCGTGCCGCCGGTCGTGACCGCCGGGCCTCCCGCGTTGATCCGTACGGCGGCCTGGGGCCGCGGAGGCGTCGTGACCTCGCTGGTGTCCGAGGGTGCACCCCGGTTGCCCGAGGTGTCGACGGCGACGACCCGGTAGGACACCTGGGTGTTGCCGGGCGCCCCGCGGTCGACCAGGGACGTCCCGGCCACCGGCGTCGTGTTGACCGCCGTCCAGCCGGAGGCGCCGGCCGCCTGCCGCTCCACGACGTAGCCGCCGAGGTCTCCGAGGGCCACGCCGTTCCAGCCCACCCGCACGTCCGAGCCCTGCACCTGGGTGGAGACCCCCGTCGGCGACACGGTCGGCGCGGTCGTGTCCTGCGACGCGACCGGGGCGATGTTGGTGACCAGGTAGACGTTGTCCTGGTAGTCGCAGTTGGCGCTTCCACCACCACAGCCGTTCTGGACGAAGTCCTGGCCGACCAGGTAGGCGCCGGGGACGACGGTCCCCCCGACCTCCACCGGCCAGGCCCGGATCCCGAGGTTGGCCGGGTCGGTCTGCGTGGGCGTCTTGTTGCTGGTGTAGCCCGCGATGGTCAGGGCGAAGTTGCCGGCCGGGGTGGCCGTGCCCTGGCGGAACGGCGCGGCCGCGGTGGCGTTCCCGCTCTGCGCGGCCCGGGGGTAGAAGGACTGCCCCCACGCGCCGTCGTGGGCTCCGGACACCGGGCTGCCCATCGAGTCCTCCGCCGTGCAGCACCCGTGCAGGGCCGTCAGCTGGCGAGCGGTGACGGGCTGGGACGGGTCGAGGCGCTTCCACAGCAGCGACCTGACCTCGTCGCCCTGCAGCGGGCCGGCGTACTCGTCCTCGAGCGGCTCACCGATGGCCGTCGTGTACCCGAAGGTCCGTGCGACCTGGGTCATGGTCGGCTCGGTGCCACCCTCGGGCTGCGGCTGCCAGAAGCCGCGCAGCTGGACCGGCAGGGCGGGCGCGTTGGCGGCGTTGCTCTCGATGGTGAGCGTGGCCCCGTAGATGCCGCGGGAGCCCGAGCCACCGAAGTCCACCTCGAGGTCATGGAACTGGCCCGGCTCGATCCGGAGCGGGAGCTGCACGCCCGGCAGGGTGAAGTTGGTGGTGCTGGCCCGCACGCCCTGGGTCGGGTCGACGGGCGCACCCAGCTCGAGGTCCGAGACCACGAGGTCCTCGGCGGGGTCGGAGTTGGTGATCCTCAGGGTCGCGACGTCGTGGGTCACGGCCAGGGGATGGGTGCCGCCGGTGTCGACGTTCGCGAGGTGGTGCATCACCAGGAAGTCGTCGGCCATGCCCGGGACCGGCTGGCCGCCGACCCGCTGCGCGTCCTGGTTGGCGATCGCGATCCGGGAGACCGCGCCCTCGACGACCTCGAACGACGTCTCCTCGGTCGTCTCGTTGCCGGCGGCGTCCGTGGCCGTGACCTCGACGGAGTGGCTCCCGAGCTCGTCGACCACGAGCGAGTCGCCCTGCGGGCGCTCGATCTCCTCACCGTCCAGGCTCCAGTCGACGAACTCGATGCCCGAGCCGCCCGCGTCGGCGACCTCGGCGGTGACCGTCGCCTGGTTGAGGAACCCGTCGGGCCCGGTGACGCCGGTGACGTCGAGGGCCACCGTCGGCGCGATCGCGTCGACGCCCGAGCCCGAGGCGATGGTGAGCCACTGGAGCTTGGTGTTGGTGCCGGTCGACGCGACGGTCAGCCGCCCGTCGGTGACCTCCACGGTCGCCGAGGCGACGTCGTAGTCGCCCGGTGCGGACGGGACGAAGCCGGTCACCAGCGGGATCCCCTCGGCCGAGAGGCCGTGGGTGGAGTCGGCGTAGTCGGGGTCACCCACCGACGCGGTCACGGTGTAGGTGCCGTTGGGCAGTGCGTGCTCCCACTCACCGTCCACCACCGTGGTGACCTCGCTGTCGTCGACGAGGACGAGGGTGCTGTCGAGCGGGTCGCCCGTGGTCCGCTGACGGGTGTCGGCCGTCTTGGCGGCGCCGCCCTCGGTGCGGACCCAGCCGTAGCCGCGTCCCTCGGAGAACAGGGCGCCGGTGTCGGCGGACCACCCGGACGGGGTCGCCGCCGCGGCTGGCTGGAAGTTCACCTGGGCGACGGTGTCACCGCCACCCCCCTCCACCGGGAGCACCTCCACGAAGTCGATCTTGGTGTTGAGGCCGCCGGTCGGGTCGATGGTGAGCCGACCGTCCGTCACCGACACCACCTGCGAGGCCTGCGCGTGGTGCCCGCTGGTGCCCGCGGCTCCGCTCGGAACGTGCGGCTGTGCGAGCACCGGGACGCCCTCGGCCCGGACCTGGTGCTGCTCGGGGTCCTGGTTGGTCGACGGGTCACCCACGCCGACCGTCACCTGGTAGCTCCCGTCCGGCACCTGGAGCTCCCAGGCACCCGTGGTGCAGCTGTTGGCGGTGCAGTTGGGGTTCCCCTGCTGCTGGTACTGCATGTGCATGAGCGTGTCGAAGCGCTGGTCGGGGTTGAGGTCGCGGTCCCGGCCCGTGCCCACCCGGCCCTCTGCGGCGCCGGTCTGGGCGTTGATCCAGCCGTAGGTCAGCCCGGTGCCCTGGTCGGCCCCGCTCCGGGCGCCGTACCCCTGCCCGAAGTCGCGCAGGTAGCCCGAGGGGACCGCAGCCGTCTCGCTCTGGAAGTTGACCTTGATCGCGTCGCCCGGCGGCTGCTCGGGCTCCTCCCCCGCCGGCCGGACGTTGCGGACGACGAACACCACGTCGTTGTAGTCCCAGCCGGAGGTGTGCTCCTCGGTCGCGACGACGTACGCGTTCGGGACGGTCGCGCCGTCCTCGACCAGCCGGTAGACCCGGACGTGGTTGCCGATGGCGCCGGTGAAGGTGTTGAGCGAGTCCTGGCTGTAGACCATCCGGTTGGCGAAGAACGGCCACCGCGACACGAAGCCGAAGCTCTCCTGCCCGGGGTCGAACTGGGTGGCGCCGGACGTGGTCGGCAGCAGCGTCTGGGCGTTCCGGGCGGGGCTGTTGCCGACCGAGAACAGGGCCGAAGGCTCGCCCGGCGCGTCGGCGCCGTACCACGACACCTGGGTGACCGGGTCGTTGTTGCCCGGGCCGAACGCCGCCAGCGGTTCGACCGTCACCGGCCCGTCGGAGGAGCGCTCGAAGGTCTCGACGTCCAGGGCGTCGCCCAGGGTGGGCGAGACCCGCTGGACGCTGTTCGAGTGGACCTCGGGCGTCGCGTCGTTGTCGTCACCGGTGTCGATGCCGAGCTGCAGGGTGTCGAGGACGTACTGCAGGGACGGCTCCAGCGAGCCTCCCTCGCCCTCGGTCCCGAGCCCGCGCAGCGCCACCGGGGCCACGCTGCCCGTGCTGGTGGTGAGGGTCAGCTGTCCCGCGGCCACGCCCTCGGCCGAGGGGTCGAACGACACCGTGACCGAGATCGAACCGCCCGGCGGCACCGTCGCCGGGAGCGACCGGTCGACCGTGCGGGAGTACGCCGCCGCACCCGCACCCCCGAGGGAGGCGCCGGTGACCGTCGCGTCCTGCTGGCCGGTGTTGGTGTAGGTCACCGTCCCGATCCCGCGCGAGCCGGCCGCGACCGGCTGGTTGGCGACCAGGCGCTCGGTGCTCGACTCCAGCGAGGCCGCCTGCTCACCCGACGGCACCCGGAGCAGGTAGAGCTTGGGCGCCCCGCCGGACTGGTCGTAGGAGTTGACGTAGAGGTTGCCGGTGTCGGTGTCCTCGACGATGTCCAGCGGGTCGTCGAACCCGGAGAAGCCGCCGATGGTGCTGCCGGGCTGCCCGCCCAGGACCTCGCCGTCGCTGCCGGGCTGGAGCGTGATGATGTCGTCGAAGTTGGAGAAGCGGACGACCATCAGCCGGCCCTTCAGCTTCCCGCCGAACGCGGACGAGCGGTACTGGATGACGCCGTTCGGCGACTTGTTGAACTCGAAGTCGTAGGCCCACCCGCGGTAGTTGCGGTCCGGCTGCACGGTCGCGGGGTACTGCGACCCGTTGGACCCGGCACCCTCCGGCAGCCCGCCGTTGTTGAGCACCCACTCGCAGCGACTGGGGTTGGGGTGGCCGTAGTAGCCGCCCTGCTCCACGTCGAACAGGAAGTCCCGCTGCGTCGAGTGGTTGGTCACCGCGGGCACCGACGGAGCGGTGTACGGCGTCCCGTCGATCCGGCGGGTCCGGCAGACGTCGGTGACGTCCTGGCCCGGGACCTGGCCGGTCCGGGTCAGCGTGCCGCCGTTCGCCGTGACCCCGGGGCTGTTGCCGCCGCTGGCGGTGCCGTTGGTGGGCACGTAGATCCGACCGTTGTCGGTGTGGACCAGGTCGTAGGCGTTGCGGATGCCGGTGGCATAGATCTTCAGCGGGGCACCGGCCGCGAACGGGTTGTACGGGCCGCCCTTGTCGACGGTCTGCACGTTGATCGGGCCGTTCGCCTGCACCTGCGCCCAGACCTCGTCGGGGTCGAAGGTGAGCAGCGCCGCGCTGAGCAGCGTCTCCCCCCGGTTGCCCCACGCGCCGTCGGGGTCGCCGGCGGCCTGGTTGGAGCCCTGGAGGAAGTACAGGTCGCCCCCGGGACCGTAGGACAGCGAGTTGGAGAGGTGGTCCTTGGCCGACCGCGGCAGGTTGACGAAGACGTCGGTCAGCGTCGGGTTCGCGACGCTGCTGCCGAAGTCGACGCGGGTCAGCTTGGAGCCGAAGGTCGCCGACTCGTTGCCCAGGTTGGCCGTCGCGTTGGTCACCCAGGCCACGTCGGGGTCCTCGCGGTCGAAGACCAGGCCCACCGCGGCGCGCCCGGCGAAGGCGTTGATCGTCTGCTCGGCACCGAGCGTGCCGTCGGCGTTGATCGGGTAACGGAACATCCCCTGCCCGATGGTGGTCGCCCACAGGTAGCCCTCGTGGACCACCAGCGAGGCGAAGTAGCGGCCGTTCTTGCCGGTGTCGACCTTCTCGAAGCTCACCCCGGTGACCGGGCTGAACTCATCACCGCCCCCGCCGCCGGTCGTGGTGCCGGTGGTGAACACCGAGGTGAAGGGCACGAACTCGTTGCCGAGCTCGTCCTCGACCCCGTCGACCACGAAGCGGTAGGTGCTGTTGGCGTCGAGGGCCTCCGCCTGCTGGAAGTTGATGGTGTCGCCGCCGCCGGAGGTGTTCGCGTTGCCCGGGACGGCCACCGCGGCTCCGCCCGGCAGCACCTTGAAGAGCCGGACCGTGTCGGTGGTGACGGTGGACTCGTCGACCGGACCGGGGTCGGCCGTCGTGCCCACGAGGTGCAGGTCGGTGGCGATGCCCTCGTCGCGCAGCGCACCGGTGGAGCGGTTGCCCGGCCGGACGTCGACGATGAAGGGCCAGGGGTCGGCCTCGTCGGTGCTCGCCGAACGGACGCGCACCCAGGCGATCTTGGTGTTGGTGCCGCCCTGCGCGGACACCGTCAGCTCGCCGTCCACGACGCCGACGCGGGCCGTGGCGGTGCGGTACTCCTCGCCGGCGGTCGCCTGGAACTGCTCGACCAGCGCCTGGTTCTCGAGGTTGATCGCGTGCTGGGAGTCGTACGCCGTCGCTCCCTGCTGGTCGCCGACCGCCACGGTCACCTCGTAGGTGCCGTCCTCGACCGCGAGCTGCCAGTCGCCGTCCTCGCAGACGTTGCTGCTGGAGGGCGTGCAGTTGCCATTGGGGACGTCGCCGTACTGCATGTGCAGCACCGTGTCGAGCTCCTGGGCGATCCCGGCCCGGTCGCGGTCGCGACCGTTGCCGACCAGCGAGAGCGTCTCCTCGCTGCTCGCCCGGACCCAGCCGTAGCGCAGCGACCCGTCACCCTGGTCGGCCCCGGTCCGCTCGCCGTACGCCTGGCCGAAGTCACGCAGGAATCCGGAGGGCACGGGTGCCGCCTCGGACTGGAAGTTGACGCGCAGGTCGACGGGCTCGAACGGCTCCCCCGGCTCCTCGGAGCCGCCGGTGGTGTCCGCGGCGAAGGACGCGAAGCGGACGTCAACCTGGTCGGCCGCGGCGGCGTTGCGCTTGGTGGCGTACAGCCCACCGAAGACCACCGGGTCACCGCCACCGGCGGGCAGCGCGGCACCGTCCACGAACGCGTCGGGCAGCGGCAGCTCCGGGCTGGCGGGGTTGGCGCTGTCGGTGAGCTGGGTCAGCTGACCCGCCCCGACCCGGTAGGAGCCGCTCACGACGGGGGTGTCCCCCGAGGCGTCGATGTCCAGCACCAGCTCGACGTCCTGGCCCGACGGGAACGGCGCCGAGTTGAGCTCGTACGTCGTCGCCGGAGTGGCGGTCGCGCCGACCTCCTTCACCAGCTGCACCTTGTTGGTCGTGCTGGTCACCCGCACGACGGCGAGCTTGACGAAGTTGTCCTCGTCGAGGCCCCACCAGAGCCCGCCCTGCTGGCTCTGCGACGTGGCCGCGCCACTGCTGCTCGGGAACGACGGAGCCACGACGGTCGTGCGCAGCTCGTGCCCCTCGGCCCCTCCCTCGAGACCGACGCCCATCGTGTTGAGCTGGGAGTTGGTGCCGACGCTGCCAGCGGGGTTGCGGAAGGCGATGCCCTTGGTGGCGTTGATGACGAGGTCACCGCCGGCCACGCCCACCTGGCCCGGCTCGAAGCCCGGGACCTCCGGGTGCGTCGGGCTCGCCGGCGCGGGTGCCTGGTCCACGGCGGACCGGGCCGAGGGCTCGTCGACCATCGTGAACCCGGTGTCGTCGAGACCACCCTCGGTCCCGTCGAAGGTCAGCGCGTACGGCGTGCTCACCGGGACGGTGCTGCAGCCGTCGGTGCTGATCGGGGCGCACGGCGCCTCCGGCTCCCCGGCCGCCTCGACCTCCAGCGTGAAGCTGGTGGACCCGGTGGCCTCGCCGTCGTCGGCGCTGACCGTGACGTCGTAGGTCCCGGCGGTACCGGCCGCGGGCGTGCCCTCGATCGCGCCGGACCCGTCCCCCTCGTCGGTGAAGGTCAGGCCCTCCACGTCGAGGTCGGACTCGAGGGTCAGCTCGTCTTCGTCGGCGTCGGTGGCGCTCAGCTCGACCGGGCCGAACGCCTCCTCCTCGACGGCCGACTGGTCGTCGACCGGCGCGACCACGGGCGCGCGGTTGGGCACCTGGTGGGCGTCGACCGCGAAGTCACCGAAGGCGACCTGCTGCTGCTGGCTCGGCTGCGCGTTCCGCTTGGTGGCGAACAGCCCGGCGAAGGACTGCTGCTCCTCGCTCCCGACGGCCGTGCCGTCGAACCACTCCTGCGGGACCGCGAGCGAGGTCCGCGTGGGTGTCGCCACGTCGGCGAGCAGCGTGCGCTGGCCCGAGCCGACCCGGTAGTACACCTGGACCGTGCCGCCGGTGGCTCCCGCGCCCGGACCGTCGACGACCTCGAGGTCGAGGGTGACGTCGGTGCCGGACGGGAACGGGGCGCTGTTGATCTCGTACGTCGTGCCCGGGGTGGCCACACCGCCGATCTCGGTGAGCAGCTGGACCTTGTTGGTGGTCCCGCTGACCCGGCTGACGACGGCCTTCGCGTAGTCGTCCTCGCCGAGCCCGAACCAGAGGCCACCCTGCTGCGCACCGTTGTCCGGACCCGGGAAGGTCGGGGCGACCACGGTCGTCGACAGGTCGTAGCCGGCCTCCGAGCCGGCGACGCCGACCCCGAGCGCGTTCAGCTGCGCGTTGGGCATGGTCGCCGCCGGGGTCTGACCCGGCGCGCGGTACTGGATGCCCTTGGTCGCGGTGACCGTCAGCCGGCCCTGGTCGACGGTCAGCAGGCCCGGCTCGTAGCCCGGCACGTCGTCCACGGACGGCGTCGCGGGCGCGGGCGCCTGCTCGACGCCGCTGCGCAGCGACGGCGGGTCCACCATCGTGAAGCCGGTGTCGGCGAGCCCGCCCTCGGTGCCGTCGAAGTCGAGCGCGAAGGGCAGGGAGACCGGCACCTCCGAGCACTCGAGGGTCGAGAGCGGTGCGCACGGGTCGGCGGCCGCCTCCTCCACGGTCACGTCGAACGTGGCGGTGTCGCTGCCGCCCCGACCGTCGTCGACGGTGACGGTGGCCTCGAACTCGCCGGCCTCGGTCGCCGCCCCACCGAGCGCGACACCGGTCTCGGTGCCCTCGGCGGTCACGCCGGCGGGAAGCCCGCTGGCGCTGAACGTGAGCGGGTCGCCCTCCTCGTCGGTGGCGGGGACCTCGACGTCCACTTCGACGTCGGCGTCCTGCACCAGCGAGACGAGCGCGGGGTCGGGCTGGCCGGCCACCGGCGCGTCGTTGACGTCGGTCACGGTGATCGTGAACTCGTCCTGGTCGCTGCCGCCGTTGCCGTCGCGGACGGTGGCCGTGACGACGTAGGTCCCGCTGACGGTCGGGGTCCCGGTGATCCGGGCCTGGTCGGCATCGAAGACGAGGCCGGCCGGCAGGCTGCTGAGCTCGTAGACCAGCTCGTCGCCGTCGGCATCGGTCGCGGCCAGCTGGACCGGGTCGAGCTCGGAGTCCTCCTCCAGGGTGACGTCGGCGACCGAGGTCAGCACGGGGGCGTCGTTGACCGGGGTCACCTCGAGCACGAACTCCTCGACCGCGGACAGCTCACCGTCGTCGGCGGTCACGACGACCGTGAACTCACCGGACTCGCTGGGCGTGCCGGCGATCGTGCCCGGTCCGGGAGCGTAGGTGACGCCCACCGGAAGCCCGGTCACGGACACCGTCACGTCGTCGTCCTCCGGGTCGCTGGTGACGACCTCGATCGCCGTCAGGTCAGCGTCCTCGGCGGTGGTCACGTCGTCGAGGGGCGCGACGGACGGCGCCTCGTTGACGTCGGTGACCTCGACCGTCGCGGTCGCGGTGTCGCTGAGCGTGGTGGAGGACGCCTCGACCTCGAGCTCGTAGGTGTCGGTCTGCTCGTGGTCGAGGGCGGCGGCGACGGTGATCTCGCCGGTCGCCGCGTCGATGGCGAAGGCGCCGCCGGCGTTGCCACCGGTGATCGCCCACGAGACGCTGTCGCCGTCGGCGTCGGTCGCGCTCATGGAGCCGACCACCGTGCCGGTCACCGCGTCCTCGTCGACCTCGAAGGTCTCGTCGTCGGCGACCGGCGGGTTGTCGACGTCCGCGACGGTCACGGTGAGCACGGCGTTGGCCGTCAGGTCGCCGTCGGTGACCGTGACGGGGACGGTGAACGGGCCACCGCCGTCGGCGAGCACGCTCGCGTCGCGTACCCTCACCTCGCCGTCGGGAGCCACCGAGAAGCTTCCGGTGCCGCCGGCGAAGGTCAGGTCGTCGCCCTCCTCGTCGGTGGCGACCAGGGTTCCGACCACGGTGTCGTCCTGGGCACCCTCGGCGACCGACATGTCCTGGTTGGCGATGACCGGCGCGTCGTTGACCGGGGTCACGTCGAGCTCGAAGTTCTCGCCACCCAGCAGGGCGCCGTCGCTGGCGGAGACCGTCACCGAGTAGGTCCCGGGCAGCGACGGGCGACCCTGGATCGCGCCGGTGTTGTCGTTGTAGGACACTCCGGCGGGCAGGCCGGTCACGGTGACCGTGACGTCGGCACCCTCCGGGTCGGTGGCCTCGACGTCGATCACCGGGACGATCTGGGCGTCCTCCGGCACGGTGCGGTCGGGCAGCGCGGTGACGACGGGAGGCTCGTCGACGTCGGTCACCAGCACGACCAGGTCGGCCGTCGCGTCGGCGGTGCCGTCGGAGACGACGGCCTGCAGGTCGTAGCGGTCCCGGTCCTCGTGGTCGAGGTCGGCCGCAGCCGTCACGACACCCGTCTCGGAGTCGACGGTGAAGTCGGCGGAGCCGACACCGGACAGGCTCCAGGTGAGGTCGTCACCGTCGGAGTCGTCGGCCTCGAGGGTGCCGACCTCGGTGCCGGCCGGGCCCTCCTCCACGGAGAGCTCCTGGTCGGCCACGGTCGGTACGGAGTTGTCGGTCGACTCCACGACGGTGATCTCGAGCGTGCGCTCGGGAGAGGTCTTGCGGCCGTCTTGCACGCGGAAGGTCGGGGTGAACTCGCGGTTCACGGCGTCCTCGGGCGCGGTGCCGCTCAGCTGGCCGGTCACCCGGTCGAGGGAGAGCCAGGCCGGCATCCCGTTGCCGTCGTAGCGGAGCGCCCGGGGCCCGTCGGCGTCCCGGCCCGGCAGCCGGTAGCTGACGTCGTCACCGACCTCCACCTGCTGGGCGGGCAGCTCGTCCAGAGTGGGCCGCTGGTTGGCGCGCACCCGGATCCTGAAGACCTCGGTGTCGCGCTTGCGACCGTCGGAGACGCGCAGGGCGACCCGGAACGTGCGCCCCATGGCACTCACCGGGACCGTGCCACGCAGCACCCCCGTACGGCGGTTCACCCGGAGCCAGCTCGGCCGGCTGGTCGTCGCGAACCGGAGTCGGCCGTCCGGGCCGTCGTCGCGGACACGTGGCGTGATGCGGACGGTGTCGTTGGCCGACACGGTCCGGTCGGCGATGGCCCGGATCACGGGCCGGTCGTTGGCCGCCTGGACCGGCGGCGTCGCCGAGACGACGAGACCGAGACCGATGAGCACGGAGATGAGCAGTCGCGAGATGCGCGGATTCACGTTGAGTCCCCCACGAAACGTGATGAGTCCGGCCCCCACGACCGGACGGCCGAAGTCGAACACGCGATCGGCCGGTTTAGTAGACGTTGGCAACCTTTGTTGACGTCTGGTTACCGTTCTGTGGATGAGTCCCCCGGAGCGCGGGGGGTCGCCCGAGGAGGTAGGTTCCACTCCGTGAGACTCGTCGTGGCCCGCTGCCAGGTCGACTACGCCGGCAGGCTGACCGCGCACCTCCCGATGGCGACCCGGGTGCTGATGGTGAAGGCCGACGGCTCGGTCCTCGTCCACTCCGACGGCGGGTCCTACAAGCCGCTCAACTGGATGTCCCCGCCCTGCACGGTGCGCGAGGGCGTGACCGACGAGGGCGCCGTCGAGTGGACCGTCACCGGCGCCAAGTCCGACGACACGCTGCGGATCCTGATCGACGAGGTGCTCCACGACTCCAGCCACGACCTCGGCGTCGACCCGGGGCTGCAGAAGGACGGCGTCGAGAAGCACCTCCAGGAGCTGCTCGCCGAGCACCCGGCGACGCTGGCCGACGGCCTGACGCTCGTCCGCCGCGAGTTCCCCACCGCGATCGGACCGGTGGACCTGATGTGCCGGGACGCGACGGGGGTGAGCGTGGCCGTCGAGATCAAGCGGCGCGGCGAGATCGACGGCGTCGAGCAGCTCACCCGCTACCTCGACCTGCTCAACCGCGACCCCGCCCTGACCCGGAGGGGCGCCGTACGCGGCATCTTCGCCGCCCAGGAGATCAAGCCGCAGGCGCGGGTGCTGGCCAGCGACCGCGGCATCGCGTGCGCCGTCGTCGACTACGACGCGCTCCGCGGCCTCGACGACCCCTCGACCCGGTTGTTCTGAGTGAGCCGGATCTTCCACGTCGCCACGGCCGCCGACTGGGAGGCGGCCCGTTCGTCCGGCAGCTACACCACCTCGACGTACGGCGTGACCCTCGAGGAGGAGGGGTTCCTGCACGCGAGCCACGCGCACCAGTGGGAGGACGTGCTGGCCCGCTACCACGCCGACTGCGCCGAGCCCCTGGTGCTGCTGGAGATCGAGACCGACCTGCTCGGCGTCGACGTCGTGGAGGAGGCGGTGTCGGGGACCGGGGAGGCCTACCCGCACGTGTACGGCGCGCTCGACCCGGCGGCCGTCGTCGGCGTCAGGCCGGTGACCGCTCCGTCGCGGCGAGCGGGATCCTGACCAGCACCCGGGTGCCGTGACCGTGCTGGCTCTGCACGTCGATCTCGCCCCCGTGAGCCTCCACGATGCCCTTGACGATGGGGAGCCCGAGGCCTGCCCCGGGCAGGTGGGCCGCCACCGCGTGGGTGCCACGGAACAGTCCCTCGAAGAGCAGCGGCAGCTCTTCCGCGGAGACCCCGACCCCCTGGTCCTCGACGACGAGCGCGCCGTGCTGGCTCTCGCTGTCGAGGGCGACGGTCACCAGCCCGCCGGCTGGCGTGAACTTGAGGGCGTTGCCGACCAGGTTGCAGACGGCCTGCTGGAGCCGGTGGGCGTCGCCCTGCACCCACACCTCCCCCGGTGAGGAGCAGCGGAGCTCGACGTCGGCCTCCGCCGCGGTCGCCTGGTGGGCCGCGACCACCGCGTCGGCGATCGCCGCCAGGTCGGTCGGGGCGGGCTGCACGGTGAGCGTGGAGGCGCCGATCGAGGCCAGCGTGAGCAGGTCCTCGACGAGGCGCAGCTCGCGCTCGGCGTTGCGTTCGATGACGCGGATCAGCCGGGCCGCCCGCTCGGGGAGGAACACGTCGTCCATCTCCGCCAGCAGCTCGGTCGAGCCGATGATCGAGGTGAGCGGGGTCCGGAGCTCGTGGGAGACGGCGGCGAACAGCTCGTCCCGCATCCGGGTCGACGCCTCGCGCAGCGAACGCTGCTCGCAGTCGTCGCGGATCGACACGGTCACCATCTCGTCGGAACCGACCGCGACCCTCGCCAGCCAGACCTCGACGGGGTGCTCGCCCGCCTCGTCGACGACCGCGCTCAGCTCCAGCCGCTCGTCGGGCCTGGACTCGGCCAGCGCCTGCCGCACCGCCACGTCGAGCCCCGGCACCAGGGGGCCGACGCTGCGGCCCACGAGCTCGCGAAGCGCGATGCCGAAGAAGGTCTGGGCACGCGCGTTGGCGTACCTCACGACTCCGGCGTCGTCGACCACCACGAGGGCGTCGGGGACGGCGTCCACGATCCCCGGACAGGTCTCCGGCGTGGGGTCGGACAGGATGGGCACCGGTGAAGCGTAGGAAGCCGCAGGCCCGGCGCACGACCGATCCCGGCGATCGTTCCCATCACGTGCACACGGTGTTACCCACTCGTGGACGCTGCGGCCATCGACGTCACATCGGCGGCCAGTCCCCAGCTCAGGGTGATCCCCGCGCCGCCCGTCCCGTAGCAGTGGACGACCCGGTCCACGCGCTCCAGCCGGACCTCTGGTCGCACCGGCCGCAGCCCCACCCGCGCGTGCAGGACCGGCGCACCGGCGAGGTCCGGCACCAGGGCGGTCGCCCGCGCCAGGATGCCTTCGGTCGCACGGGGTGACGGGGTCCGGCTCCACTCCCCCACCTCGTCGGTCCCGCCGACCACGATGTCCCGCGACCGAGGCACGACGTACGTCGGCGCGGCGGTGTCCAGCCACCACCGGTCCAGGCCCACCTGCCCGACGACCACCACCTGGCCGCGGACCGGCACCACCGTCGGGTCGTCGGCCAGCCGTCGGGAGCCGAGGCCCGCGCAGTTCACGACCAGGTCGCCGCCGGGCGGGAGGGCGGCCAGCGCCATCCGGGTGACCGACCCGCCCAGGTCGACGACCCGGGTGGCCAGCCACGCGAGGTAGACCGGCATCTCGACGACAGGCGCCGCGAGGCTCCAGCCGTCGACGTACGGCGCCGGCAGGTCCGTCTCGCGGCGCAGGTCCGGGACCGCCGCGCCCCACCACGGGTCGGACTGGGCCTCGCGGAACACCTCGGTCCCGTGGCGCAGCACGACGCCGGTCTCGGGGGCGGCCGCCAGGTCGCGGAGCACGTCGTAGCTGGTGGCGGACCAGGCGGTGACCCGGTCCTGCGGGAGGGCCCGGTAGGGGTACCAGAGCGCGGCCGCGACGCTGGAGGTCGTCTCGAGAGGCAGGTCCCGGGCGAGGACGGCGACGTCGTGCCCCGCCTCCAGCAGCCGCACCGCGCACGAGAGGCCCACCACCCCGGCACCCACCACGATCACCCGCACGCCGCGATTCTGCCGGACGGCGCGCCGTACCTCATCCGGCGAGGGCGACCTCGCGGAAGGTCAGCTCGGCCCGACTGGTCGTCGTGCGGAATCCGGGTGGGGCGGGCGCGCGGGACCGGTAGGTGTGGCCGGAGGGGGTGGTGGTCTCGATGGTGTGACCGGGGCCGGGGCGCGGTCGGGCGATCCAGCCGGTCGTCCGTTTGGCCTGGTTGCAGGCCTCGCAGAGCGCTTGGCCGTTGCCGAGGGAGGTCGCACCGTGGTCCACGCGGGGCAGGAGGTGGTCGGTGTGACGCACCGGGGCGTCGCACCAGGGGGTCCGGCAGGACTGGTCGCGGAACCGGATCAGCCTCTTGAGCCCGGCCGGGAAGATCCGTGACCGGGAGTCCATCGCGACCAGCTCACCGCCCTCGGGGTCGGCGAACATCCGTCGCAGCCACACCCGGTCACCGTGGGCGAGCTCCCGGGCCAGGTCGGCATCGGCCACTCCGTAGCCGTCGACCCAGGCGGGGTCGTCGGCGGTGCCGAACAGGGTCCGGTCGGTCATCACGACGTTGATGGTCGCGGCCGGACCCTGCCGCTCGGCGGGTCCGGAGGCACCCCTGACCGCGGTCACAAGGGTGTCGGCCATCACCTGGCCCCTCGTCCGTGGGTCGCCGGCCACCCTCGCGCTGTCGGCCGCCCGGACCAGCGTCGCGTAGGCCGCCACCCCCTCTGAGACGGGCAGCAGGCCGGTCAGGTAGACCATGCAGTCCGGCGCCGGCCGGATCGTCACGCACCGCTCGGACTCGGCCTTGCGGCGGCGCGCCACCGCAGCGGCCGGATCGAGGGCTGCTGCGCGGGACCGGCAGAACCCGACCACCTCCCGGTCTCCCATCGCCTCCAGCCGACCCGGGTCGGCCGCGAGCTCGGCGTCGATCCGCTGCCGATCGGCCAGGCTCAGGCAGCCGGTCTCCCGCGCCACCAGGGTCACCCGCCACTCGCTCACCCGCCCGGCTCGCCACGCCGCCCAGATGTGTGGAAGCTCCCGCGACGCCACCCGCGCGAGGCCGAGGTGCTGACGGCCGCGGTGGTGGGACTCGCGGCGGGCCAGCGCGAGCTCCAGCGCCGTGCCCCGGCTCTCGGTCAGCTCGACCGCGAGCGCCGCCTGCCGGGCCTCGGCCGCACACGTGAGCTGCTCCAGGGCCCGGATCTGCTCCACCCGCTCCGCGTCGTCCGAGCACGCCGGATCTGCAGCCAGCGCGGCCGTCAGCCGCACCAGCACCTCCGTCTCGATTGTGTCGAACATGTGTTCGATTCTACGCCACGCCGCTGACACCGCAACGGGTCGCCGGCCACCTGTGGAGAGCGTCCGAGCGCGCCCCCACCCCGAGGCAGCCCGAGGTCCACCGCGGAAATGGGTGGCAGAACCCATTCTCTGGCCGTGCCAGGGACGGTCGAATGAAGGAGGAAGGCGGACGTGCGTGGCGGTCACCCGGAACCGAGGGCCGCTCGGTGCGGGCCCGGACGACCCGCAGCGAAGGAGGTTCGGCACGTGTTGCTGCAGAAACAGGAGCTCATCGAGTCGCTGGTGAGGCAGGGCGACCTGGAGAAGGCGTGGGAGGTGGAGGACCGCCTTCCAGAGGTGCTCGACACGGAGAAGGATCGCGGCCTCCTGGCCCGGCACGACATCGACGTCGAAGCGCTCGTCGAGCCCCGCTGACCCGGCTGAGGCGGCTGCCGGGCAGATCCGCACGACCACGGCTGGCCCGGCGAGCCCTGGCTCCCGGCCACCGGCAGTTCCTAGGATGAACTCGCCTGGGGACACTCCACGATCGCGGGCAGGCACGAGCCGAGGAGCACCCGTTGTCCTGCTTCCCGCGACGGCGGCGGAGCTCGCTCCGCGTGCTGGGTGCAGCATCGGCGACCACGCTCGCCGTACTGGTGCTCGCCGCGTGCACGAACGCCGACGGCACCGACTCGCCCGACGACCGCGAGCGCACGGCGTTGGCGACAGGCGAGGAGATGGAGCTCAGCGTCCTCACCTACAACATCGAGTACAGCGGGGACCGGTCCACCGACGCGGTGATCGAGGACGTCGACGCCGACGTCGTGGGGGTCCTGGAGTCGTACGACCGTCTCCCCGAGATCGCTGAGAAGACCGGCTACGCCTACTACAACCTCGGCCTCCAGCTGCTGTCGAAGTACCCCATCCACGAGCCCTCGGGCGCCGAGGGCCTGTACGCGCTGATCGAGGTGCAACCGGGCCACGTCGTGGCGATGTTCAACACGCACCTCGACTACGTGAGGTACGGGCCGAGGCTCTACCGGGAGGGGATGCCCCTGGCAGACGTCCTCGCATCCGAGGACGAGGTCCGCACGCGCTCGATCGAGGTGCTGACCCCGAGCATGAAGACCCTGCTCGACGAGGGCTACCCGGTCTTCCTCACCGGGGACCTCGACCAACCCTCGAGCCTGGACTACACCGAGGAGACGGTCGGCATGCGGAAGGGCGTCACGGAGGCGATCCCGTGGCCGGTCAGCGAGACGTTGCTCGACATCGGCCTGCGCGACACCTTCCGCGAGGTCCATCCCGACCCGGTGGAGAACCCCGGGCTCACCCACGGCAACCCCGACTTCACAGAGGGCGGCTTCGGGGACCGGATCGACTTCCTGTACGCCGGCGGACCGTCGGTCACGCAGTCCAGCGAGCTCGTCGGCGAGGTCGGCGGGCCGGACGTCGACCGCGAGTACGAGCCGTGGACGTCCGACCACCGTGCCGTGCTCTCGACGTTCGAGGTGACGCCGGTGGAGCTGCGACAGACGCTGTCGCTCGACCGCAGGCTGCTCACCGAGGGCGAGGAGCTCGGCGTTCTCCACCACGCACCCGGGCGCGAGCAGAGCACCATCTCGATCCTCCCCGAGGGCGGGACACCAGGTGACGTGCTCACCTCGGTGACCGTCACCGGCGAGTCAGGCACCACGTCGTTCGACACCGGGGCCCTCGACCCGGCCGGCTACGACGTCGTCCTGTCGAGCGCGGACGGGACCGAGCTCGAACGCAACTCCTTCTGGGTGCGCTCGGAGGACGAGGACGTGACCCTCTCGACCGACGCGCCGACGTACGCCGTGGGTGAACCGATCGAGGTGACGTGGGACGACGGCCCTGCCAATCGTTGGGACTGGATCGGGGTGTATCGGGCGGACGCGGCCGACCCCGGGAAGGACGAATTCCTGCTGTGGGGCTACACCGGCGGTCACGACGCGGGCGCGCTCCCCCCGACGGTCTTCGGGGCGATGACGATGGGGCCCGATTCCCAGGGGCGTCCCTGGCCGCTGCCCCCCGGCGACTACCGGATCCACTACCTGCTCTCCGATCAGTACACCTCCGCGGGGCACGTCGACCTGTCGGTGGAGTAGATCGCACCTCCTTCGCACGTGGGTGTCGTGTCGGGCGACTGCTGTTCGTAGCGTAGGTAGGGGCGGACATCAGGGTCCGACCGACGACGGGAGCA
>NZ_JBNYXG010000007.1:0-222574 GCF_050880345.1 Nocardioides sp. GXQ0305 | reverse complement strand
GCTGGCCGCAGGAGGTACGCCGCTTCAAGGCCGGCTCGTTGCAGGCGCTCGAGCCCGGAGGGTGAGCAACCGGGCCGGCGCCGAGCGGCAGCTGTCATCCGCTCGTCCGACGCGGCTGCCTCTGCCTTCGCTCGCTCGAGCGGCTCGACCCAGCCAGACCGCCAGTCCGGTGGGTCGGAGTGCTGCGCGTGGTAGCGCGTGTCTCGGAGGATCATGCCGTCCTCGTCGAGCTCGAGGATGAGTACGACGTTCCACAGGCCTCCTGCATGGCGCGCATGGCGTCGCGTCCGCGGAGCGTTCATTCGCCTGTGGCATCTCCATCACGTAGTCAGGGTGCCGAGGGCCGTGCTCGTGCTCAGCGGACAGGCCAGCTCCGTGTCCGGCTCCCCGGCCCGATGGCCACGTGCGCACGTTCGGGATCGGCGACACGACCCTGCGGGCGAAGCCACACACTGACGTGGTCGGGCTGCCAGGTCTTGTCGACGGCTGATCGGAGGTCGCGGGCGACCGCGTCGAGGTCCACCTCGTGGCGCAGCTGGGCGGCGAAGGCGTCCAGCGTGCTGGTCGCGTCGTACCTGCTCCGGTAGAAGCGCCGGTCGACGGCGCCCTGGAGGCGCCGTCGTGCGGGCCGGAACAGGGCCGCTGCGGCCAAGGTGGAGGCGGCGACCGCCACGTCGGACTGGGTGGTGATCGGGCTCGGGACGAGCTGGAGGAGCAGGACGGAGACGAGGTACACGGCACCCAGGGTGATGGTGAGTCCTCCGTAGACGAGGGCGCGGTTGAGGATCCGATCGATCTGGTACAAGCGGTACTTCAGGATCGCGACCGTGATCGCCGAGGGGACTCCGAGGAGTATCACGGCGCCCTCCGCCTGCTGCGCCACGACGACCACGGGCGAGGACGAGCACTCGCAGACCAGCTGGCCAGTGGAGGCGACCACCTGGAGGCCGAGGCTCACGCCGGCGACGAGGGCGAGCCAGAGGATCTGCCGTCGTACCTCGTTGCTCCCCCTTCGATACCGCGCGGCCAGGGAGGCGAGCGCCAGGAGGAACATCGGGAGGTAGACAGCGGCCAGCGCGTCGAGCGATCCCACCCGTCGGCCGAAATCCCCGAGGAGGTCCAGGGCCAGGGGGTTGTCGTAGGTCAGGGAGACGCCACCCGGCGCCGGGATTCCGACCGATCGGGGTGCGACGGCGAACAGCATCCCCTCCACCACGCAGATCCCGAGGACCACTGCGGTCACGGGCCGCCACCGCCAGGAGGGGAGGTGGCCGTCCGGGAAGAGCACCAGCATGCCGATCAGCAGCACGAAGAGCGGGAGGAACAGCAGCTCGGAGAGCATGCCCACCAGTTCTCCGAGGGGGAGGCTGTCCGGGTGGGTGACGACGGCCACCACGGCGTACATCGTGGTCGAGAACTGCGCCCCGCTCACGACGGCGACAGCGAGCAGTAGCCACCCGATGCGGTTGGCCACCCGCAGGACCACCAGCACGCCGAGGCTGGCGTAGAGCAGGATCGCGACCGGGTTGATCGGAGCCAGGGCCCGGTCCACGGGCTGGAGGTCGCTCCAGGCCATGGCAGTGAGGACCGCCGCGGTGGCGCTGAGGACCGCCGAGGCGCCCCACAGCCATGCGCACCAGACCCGCGTTCGCACTGCCATGGGCCGCTCCTGGATGAACTGCCGCCCGATCGCCAGATGTTCAGGCTACCTTAGTAATATGCCGTTCGCCCCGCAAGAGCTCAACACCGTGAGCATGCTGGGTCGCGCCTACAGCCTGCTGGGCTTCCAGATCGTCGACGGCGTGGTCGGCGCGGGCTTCCCGCAGAAGCCGTCACACTCAGCGGTCTTCGCGCAGATCAAGCCCGAGGGGTCGCGGCTCACCGAGCTGGCCAGGGGCGCCAACATGTCACCCCAGGCGATGGGCGAGCTGGTCGACGAGCTGGTGCAGCTGGAGTACGTCGTACGCCGGCCCGATCCCACCGACGGCCGCGCCAAGCTGATCGTGCTGACCGAGAAGGGGCAGGCCTGCGTCTCGGCCGGGATCGCCACGATCGCCACCCTCGAGGAGAGCATCAGCGCGCTCCTCGGTGAGCAGGGCCATCGGGAGCTGCGTCGACTGCTTCAGCAGCTCCTGGACCAGCACTGGCACTGACCTCATCGCGGCACGAGCAGGCGCGCCCAGGGTGCGCACGGCGACGCAGCGCTTGGATGAGCTCCGCCTCGTCGAGCATCGGCCAGCACCTCCCGGCGTCAGCCTTCAACCGCGGTGGAGCGTGGTCAAGGACGGGGAAAGGACCATCCGCGCGCACGTGCATGCCGTTCTGACAGCGCACGCCGTTGCACGATCTGAGGACGTGTGTCCGCAATCTGAGGAGGATGGCCGATGCGCCAGGCCTCGCGCCCCGACGAGTCTGGGGGACGAGGTCGCGGAACGGTCGCGGCACCAGCAGGAGGGCGAGTCGATGGACGCCACGTCCGGGCCGGAGCTGGTCCCGTCTCCGGAGGTCGTCAGGGCCTCGGCCCGGGAGTGGCACAAGCTGCAGCTGGCAGCCCTTGCCTTCGTGGGGCTGTGCGGCGTGCTCACCGGCGACAACGGCACCCGGCTCCCCCTGGGGCTGCAGTCCGTCGCCGGCGTCCTGGCGCTCCTCGCCCTTGCGGCAGCGGCGCTCGGCCTCCTGCTCGTCGCAGTCGTGGCCTGGCCGCTCGGCGCACCGGTGGACCCAGCCTCGAGCGGTCGCCGACTCCGGGCAGGCGTCATCCTGACCTGCGTCGCCGTCACCATGGTCACGCTGTCGGCCTCCACCGGCTGGTGGCCGGAGACCGATGCGGAACGCCCCGTCGAGGTCGGCACCGGCGGTGGGACCGCCTGCGGCGAGGTGGTCGACAGTGACGCCGGCTGGATCGAGCTCGACGTGAGCGGCACCGTCGTTCGGCTGGACCTGGCCACCCTCACCTCACTGCGGCCGACGGAGTCCTGTTGACGTACGGGCGCGCGGCCACCACCCCGCGTCCGACGTGCCGCTCAGGCGCCGGCCTCACGGGGGGCCGTGGGGTCGTCGGCCCCGGACGACTGCTCGCGGGCGACGTACTCCTCGATGTCCTCGAGGTCACCCCGGGATCGGGTGACCACGGCGAGCAGGTCGGTCATCGTCGCGACCTCCTCGACCTGCTCCTTGATGAACCACTGCATGAACTGCTCGGAGGCGAAGTCGGACTCCTCGCGCGCGATCCGCACCAGGTCGAAGATCTGCTCGGAGACCCGGCGCTCCTGGTCGAGGGCCAGCTGGACGGGGGCGACCACGTCGT
The DNA here is from genome assembly GCF_050880345.1 of Nocardioides sp. GXQ0305. Taxonomy (NCBI): domain Bacteria; kingdom Bacillati; phylum Actinomycetota; class Actinomycetes; order Propionibacteriales; family Nocardioidaceae; genus Nocardioides; species Nocardioides sp. GXQ0305. The sequence continues at coordinate 219,267 of NZ_JBNYXG010000007.1, read as the reverse complement.
CGAACGTCGGGTGCGGCGCCTCGACGCCCGGGATGACGACCTCGGCATCGGTGTCGAGCAGGTACTGGACCATCATCATCGCGTGGCCGCGCTCCTCGAGCGCCTGCCCGTAGAAGAACGCCGCCATCTGAGGCATGGTCAGCGCGTCGTAGTGGATGGCACAGGCGAGGTACTGGTTGTGCGCGGCCAGCTCGTTCCCGATCTGCGTGTTGAGCTGGTCGACGAAGCGGGCGGCAGGCACGGCGTCACTCCTCGGGGTCGGCGGCGGTCCGGCTCAGCATGTCAGGGCTCCGGAGGCCGCGCACGCAAGGGGAGGCTGTCCTCAGGCGGCCTTGTCCGCCTTCTTGGCCCGCTTGGCCGCCTTGATCTCCGCGGCCTTCTCGACCGTGACGAGCTTGCGCTTGTGGACGGTGTAGCCGCAGGGCAGCGTGCCCTCCTTGAGCATGCGCAGGGGGCAGCGGTTGCAGCGGCTCTTCGACTCGCAGCACTTCTTCTTGGGCAGCTTCGCGACCGCGCCCTTGCCGGGCCCCTTCGCCTTCTTGCCCTTCTTCTTGCCCTTGCCCACGCGCGGACTGTAGCAGGTGTTTTAGGTTTGCCTTACCTCATCGAGGGACGTCCCACGGTGACGTCCGTCGGCCGTCGGCGTCGACCTCCACCAGCACCACCGGTCCCCCCGCGTGGGCGTGCTCCGCGGGCAGGGGGCCCACCACCAGCACGGTCTCGCCACGGTGGCGGTCGGCGACCTCGTCGAGGTCGACGGGCGCGTCGTACGTCGCTGCCAGGCTCTCGCGCGAGAGCCGCTCCGCGAGCGCGCCGGCCGGCCGCTGGTCGACCAGCAGGATCCGCGCCGGGCAGTGCAGGTCGCTCACCACCCCACCGTAGCCAGCCGGCGCCTACCGTGGAGCCGTGCGACGTCCCACACCCGACCCCGTCGGCCCGGGTCAGGAGTCGGTCTGGACCTACCCCCGGCCGCCGCGGGTCGAGGCGAGCGCAGAGCTGGTCGAGGTGCACCTCGGCGGTGGGATGATCGCTCGGTCCTCCACGACCCACCGGGTCCTGGAGACCAGCCACCCGCCGACGTACTACCTGCCGCGGACGGCGTTCGCGGACGGCGTGCTGCGGCCGGTCGCGGGGACGACGTACTGCGAGTGGAAGGGGCAGGCGTCGTACTTCGACCTGGTCGTGGAGGGGCGCGTCGCGGAGCGGGCGGCCTGGACCTACGTCGACCCCACGCGCGGGTTCGAGGTGCTCCACGACCACCTCGCCGTGATGCCGGCCGCGGTTGACGCGTGCTTCGTCGACGGCGAGCGGGTCGTGCCGCAGGACGGCGGGTTCTACGGCGGCTGGGTGACCTCTCGGGTGGTCGGCCCGTTCAAGGGCGGCCCCGGCTCCTGGGGCTGGTGACGGCCGAGCAGATGAGGCTCAGTCCAGGTCGTGGGCGCGACGGATCTGGTCGACGATGCCGCCCATGATCTCGGTGAGCCCGAAGTCCTTCGGCGTGTAGACCGCCGCCACCCCCGCCTCGCGCAGCCGGCGGGCGTCGGAGTCGGGAATGATGCCGCCGACCACGACCGGGACGTCGTCCAGCCCCGCCTCGCGCAGCCCGTCGAGCACGCTGGGCACCAGCTCCATGTGCGAGCCGGAGAGGATCGACAGGCCGACGCAGTGCACGTCCTCGGCGACCGCGGCCGCCACGATCTGCTCCGGCGTGAGGCGGATCCCCTGGTAGACCACCTCGAAGCCCGCGTCGCGGGCCCGGACGGCGACCTGTTCGGCACCGTTGGAGTGGCCGTCGAGGCCCGGCTTGCCCACCAGCAGCCGGAGCCGCCCGCCGAGGGCCTCGCCGGTCTCCCTCACCCGCGCCCGTACGGCGCTGAGCTCACCGCCGGCTTCCGCGACCCCGACCGCGCCGGAGACTCCGGTGGGGGCCCGGAACTCGCCGAAGACCTCGCGCAGCGTGGCCGCCCACTCCCCCGTGGTCGCCCCGGCCCGGGCAGCCGCAAGCGTCGCGGGCATCAGGTTGGTGTCGGTCTTGGCGTCGGTGGCCAGCCGATCGAGCGCCGCGGTCACCTCGGCCTCGTCGCGCTGCGCCTTCCACTCCTCGACCGAGCGCACCGCGGCGGCCTCGGCCTCCGGGTCGGCGGCCTGGATCGCCGCGTCCAGGTCGGCGGTGAGCGGCGAGGGCTCGGTGGTCTCGAAGCGGTTGACGCCGACGATGACCTCCTCACCTGCCTCGATCCGGGCCCGGCGGGCGGCGTGCGCCGAGACCAGCTCCTGCTTCATGTAGCCGGACTCGACGGCCGCGATCGCGCCGCCCATCGCCTGCACCCGGTCCATCTCGGCACGCGCCCCCTCGACCAGCTCGGCGACCTTGGCCTCGATGACGTGGGAGCCGTCGAAGATGTCGTCGTACTCCAGCAGGTCGGACTCGTAGGCGAGCACCTGCTGCAGTCGCAGCGACCACTGCTGGTCCCAGGGCCGCGGCAGCCCCAGCGCCTCGTTCCAGGCCGGCAGCTGCACCGCCCGCGCCCGGGCCTTCTTCGACAGCGTCACGCCGAGCATCTCGAGCACGATCCGCTGCACGTTGTTCTCGGGCTGCGCCTCGGTCAGGCCGAGCGAGTTGACCTGCACGCCGTAGCGGAAGCGGCGCATCTTCTCGTCGGTGACGCCGTAGCGGTCACGCGTGATCTCGTCCCACAGCTCGACGAACGCCCGCATCTTGCAGGTCTCCTCGACGAAGCGGACCCCGGCGTTGACGAAGAACGAGATCCGCCCGACCACCTTCGCGAAGTCCTCCTCGGAGACCTGGCCCGACGCCTTCACCTGGTCGAGGACCGCGATCGCGGTGCAGAGTGCGTACGCCAGCTCCTGCCGCGGCGTCGCGCCGGCCTCCTGCAGGTGGTAGCTGCAGATGTTGATCGGGTTCCACCGGGGGATCTCGTGGACGGTGTAGGCGATGACGTCGCCGATCAGCCGCAGCGAGTGCTCCGGCGGGAAGACGTAGGTCCCGCGGGAGAGGTACTCCTTGATGATGTCGTTCTGCGTGGTCCCGGCCAGCTGGTGGGCCACCTCGGTCGGCTCGAGGTCGGGGTTCTGCTCCTCGGCGACCACCTGGTACAGCGCCAGCAGCCACATCGCCGGCGCGTTGATCGTCATCGAGGTGTTCATCCCGGTGAGCGGGATCCCGTCGAACAGCCGCCGCATCTCCCCCAGGTGCGGCACCGGGACGCCGACCTTGCCGACCTCGCCGCGGCTCAGCGCGTCGTCGGGGTCGTAGCCGGTCTGGGTGGGCAGGTCGAAGGCCACCGACAGGCCGGTCTGCCCCTTGGCCAGGTTGGTCCGGTAGAGCGCGTTCGACGCGGAGGCGGTGGAGTGCCCGGCGTAGGTCCGCATCACCCACGGCCGGTCCTTGGCACGCGGCTCGAGGCCCGTGCCCGCGCGGTCCTGGTCGGTCATGGGCCGAGCGTAGGCCCGGCCGCTACGCCCGGGTAACCGCCGAGCGATGTGGGATTGTGCACATGTGAGATGCGTCAGGCCGCCGGGCGGTCGACCTCCACGAAGCGCATCAGCCGGGTGAGCAGCAGCATCCGGATCACCTGGGGGCTGCAGCCCCGGAGCCGGACCAGGTGGCCGGTGCGGGAGGCCGCGTGACTGGCGTAGGCGAGCACCCGCAGCGCCGGCACGTCGACCGAGCGGACGCCGCTGAGGTCGACGACGATCTCGAGCTCGTCGTCGGCCGCGAGGCGCTCACCGAGCGCGGAGCGCACCTGGGAGGTGCTGCGACCGTCGAAGTCGCCACGGAGCACCAGCGTGGGCCCGTCGGTGCGGATGTCCATCGCGTCTGCCCCGTTTCCCGGGTCCCCCGGGGACCCGCTCCTCCGTGCGACCACCGCTGAGGTGGTCACTCATCCACTATGACGCGCGTCACCACGGATCGGTTGCCTCATCGCACCGGCGAGTTGGCGCGGGCCGTCGGACCACCACACCGCGAGTCCCGTCCCGACGCCGACCAGGCCCATCCCGAGCACCCCGACCGGCGAGAAGATGTGGTCGACGTGGACGAGCCACGCCCCGACGGGCAGCACCAGCAGCACGACGGCCCGCGCGCCGGTCCGGCGTACGCCGTCCAGCACCAGCAGGCCGGTCGCGACCAGCAGCGACCACGAACCCACCTCGCCGAGGGGAGTCCCGATCCGGAACAGGAGCCACACCTCCTCCGGACGTGGGGTGCCCTCCGGCAACCGGCCGGTCACGTACCCGGCCGCGATCCCGCTGATGACGTCGAGGGCGGTGTAGGCGGTGGCGTAGCCGAACGCGCCCAGCCGCACCACCCAGGACACCGCGTCCCGGCGGCCGATCAGCGGCGTGACCAGGCCGAGCCCCACGAGCGGGAAGACGAACAGCGCGACCAGGTGGAGGAGGAACCAGGTGTCGGCGCTCTCCGCGGTCAGCGAGTGGGGGTGGAACAGGCCGGCCACCGCCAGCACCAGGGCGGGCAGGGCGGCGAGCACGGCGACGAGGCCACGACGTTCCATCGGGTCGACCGTAGCCAGCCCGCCACAAGCGGCGACCTAGAGTGCAGTCATGGTCAACCTCACCCGCATCTACACCCGCACCGGAGACGGCGGCCGCACCCGGCTGGGCGACTTCTCCGAGACCACCAAGACCGACCTGCGGCTGCGGGCGTACGCCGACGTCGACGAGGCCAACGCCCACCTCGGCGTCGCCCTCACGGGCGAGGGCCTCGACGACGACGTGGTCGCGGTGCTGACCCGGGTGCAGAACGACCTGTTCGACGTGGGGGCCGACCTGTGCACGCCGGTCGTCGCCGACCCCGAGCACCCGCCGCTCCGGATCGAGCAGGACTACGTCGACCGCCTGGAGGGCTGGTGCGACCACTACAACGACGGGCTGCCGACGTTGCGCTCCTTCATCCTCAACGGCGGCACGCCGGCCGCGGCCCACCTGCACGTCGCCCGCACCGTGGTCCGGCGGGCCGAGCGCTCGGCCTGGGCTGCGTGGGAGGAGCACGCCGACACGATGAACCAGCTGGCGATCACCTACCTCAACCGGCTGTCCGACCTGCTGTTCATCCTCGCCCGCCACGCCAACCGCGAGCAGGGTGACGTGCTGTGGGTCCCGGGCGGCGACCGCTGAGCAGACGGACCACTTGCTCAGCGCCAGACGAACGCCGCGATCGCGACCAGCACCAGCAGCAGGCCGCCCTTGTTGAGCATCCGTACGCCGGCGGCGACCCGGAGGCTGGCGACCATCCGGTCGTCCGCGTCGGCGGCCGCAACACGTCCCTCGCGGCGCCCGCGCAGGATCAGCCGGACGCCCCCCGCGAGCACGGCCAGGCCGAGGGCGACCCCGATGCCGACTCCCAGCGTCCAGCCCATGCCTCCATCGTCCCGGACGACTCAACGCGCGGCGACCGGCTCGCGCGCCACCGACACCAGGAAGACGGTCGGCACGAGCAGCACCGCGATGACGAGCAGTGCCTGCAGCGTCCCGACCCGGTCGCCGATGAACCCGAGGACGGGCGGTCCGGCGAGGAAGGCGCTGTAGCCCACGGTGGACACCACGCCCACCCGGGCCGCGGCGTGGGCGGGGTCGTCGGCGCCGGCGCTCATCCCGACCGGGAACCCGAGCGAGGCGCCGAGGCCCCACAGGACGATCCCGACGACGGCGACCACCGGGTGCTGGCCCAGCACCAGCAGCAGCAGGCCGGCCAGCGCCAGCAGGGCGGTGGCGCGCAGCACCGGCACCCGCCCGAAGCGGTCCAGCACGACGGTGCCGACGAGGCGCCCGGTGCTCATGGCGACCACGAACACGGCGAACCCGGCGACGCCGACCCAGTGGCGGGCGTCGTAGCCGTCGATGATCGCCAGCGCGAGCCAGTCGTTGGCCGCCCCCTCGGTGAGGGCGAAGGCCATCACCATCAGGCCGATGCCGATCGTCCGGGGGTCGCGCCAGGCGTCGAGCGAGGACCCGGAGTGCGCGTCGGGCTGCGCCGGGAGGTAGCGGGCCGGGGCCCGCAGCGCCGCGAGCACCACCACCGCGGCCAGCGCCAGGTGCAGGGTCATGGGCAGCGCGGCGGCCGTGGCCAGCACGGCCAGGCCTGCCCCGGTGACCGAGCCCAGGCTCCAGGCGGCGTGGAAGCGCGGCAGGATGGCCCGGCCGAGGACCCGCTCGACGGCCGCTCCCTCGACGTTCATCGCCACGTCCCAGACGGCCACCCCCACGCCGTACACGAGGAACCCGGCGGCCGCGACCACCACCTCCTCCACCACGGTGGCCCCGACGGCGGCGAGCACCAGCCCGATCGCCACGAGCACGACGCCACCGCGGGTCACCACGGCCACGCTGGTCCGTCGGATGAGGGGGCCCGCCGACGGCAGGGCCCCGACGGAGCCGACGGCGCCGGCGAGCAGCAGCGCGGCGATTCCGGTGTTGTCCAGCCCGAGGCCGTCCCGCAGGGCGGGGACCCGCGAGAAGAGGGAGGCGAACGAGAACCCGTTCAGCACGAAGACCACGGCGACCGCGTTGCGCGCGGCGACCGCGGTCGCGTCCGGCGCCCTCACACCGTCGTCGCCGTACCGGGCGGGGCGGCCTCCAGCCACGCCTGCAGGCCCATCAGGGAGCTGGCCGACATGGCGAGCTCGAGCTCGCCGTCCGGCGTGCGGCACTGGACCACGACGTGGTCGGGGTAGAGCGACATCCGCTCGGGGCCGGCCGGCTCACGGCGACCGGTGTAGCTGAGTGTCCCGCGTCGCCAGACCCGCTTGGGGCGGGGCGACAACGAGAAGATGCGGAACCACTCCAGCGAGTCGCCGGAGTACCGCCCGAGCCCGAGAAGCCACCCGCGCCCGGCCCTCTCGGACCGGGCGCGGAAGCTGAGCTCGAAGGTGCCACCGTGGCGTGCCAGGACCCGCCGGCGTGCGACCAGGCTGAGGCCGTAGAGCAGGACGAGGACCAGCACCGCACCAGCTGCGTCAAGCAGCAGCTGCCACAGTGGCATCAGCCCTCCTCCGCCGGCCCCCTCGGGTCAGGCCTCGTCGTCCTGCTGTTGGGCGGCCACCCGCTCGTCGAGCAGCCGCTTGGCCTCGTCGTAGTTGCTCTCGAACGAGATCTCTGCATGCTCGCACAGGAGCCGGACCTCGTTGTGGGCGACCGAGAGGAACCCCCCGTCGACGGCGGCCACCCAGTGGCCGTCGTCGACGGTGCGGACGTCGACCTGCCCGGCGTCGAGCACCGACATGATCGGCGTGTGGTTGGCCATGATGCCGATGTCACCGTCGAGGGTACGGGCGTTGACCATGGTGGCCTCGCCCGACCACACCTCACGGTCGGCGGCCACCAGGGCCACCTTCATCGTGTTCGCCATGTCACAGGTTCTTCTGGATCTCGGCCCACTTCTGCTCGACGTCGTCGAGACCGCCGCACATGAAGAAGGCCTGCTCGGCCACGTGGTCGTACTCGCCGTCCGCGATCTTGTTGAACGCCTCGATCGTGTCGCCCACCGAGACGGTCGAGCCCTCGATGCCCGTGAACTGCTTGGCGACGTAGGTGTTCTGCGACAGGAACCGCTGGATCCGGCGGGCCCGGGAGACGATGATCTTGTCCTCCTCGGACAGCTCGTCGACACCCAGGATCGCGATGATGTCCTGGAGCTCCTTGTTCCGCTGCAGGATCTGCTTGATCCGGATGGCGCAGTCGTAGTGCGCCTGCCCGATGTACTGGGCGTCGAGGATCCGCGAGGTCGAGGTCAGCGGGTCGACGGCCGGGTAGATGCCGAGCGAGGCGATCTCGCGGGACAGCTCGGTGGTCGCGTCGAGGTGGGCGAACGTCGTCGCGGGAGCCGGGTCGGTGTAGTCGTCCGCCGGCACGTAGATCGCCTGCATCGAGGTGATCGAGTGACCACGGGTCGAGGTGATCCGCTCCTGCAGGACGCCCATCTCGTCGGCCAGGTTGGGCTGGTAGCCCACGGCGGAGGGCATCCGGCCCAGCAGGGTCGACACCTCCGACCCGGCCTGGGTGAACCGGAAGATGTTGTCGATGAACAGCAGCACGTCCTGCTTCTGCACGTCGCGGAAGTACTCCGCCATCGTCAGCGCGGACAGCGCGACCCGCAGCCGGGTGCCCGGCGGCTCGTCCATCTGACCGAACACGAGGGCGGTCTGGCCGATGACGCCGGCCTCCTCCATCTCCGCGATCAGGTCGTTGCCCTCACGGGTGCGCTCGCCGACGCCGGCGAACACCGACACACCACCGTGGTCCTTCGCGACGCGCGCGATCATCTCCTGGATCAGCACGGTCTTGCCCACGCCGGCGCCGCCGAACAGGCCGATCTTGCCGCCCTGCACGTACGGCGTCAGCAGGTCGATGACCTTGATGCCGGTCTCGAACATCTCGGTCTTCGACTCCAGCTGGTCGAACGCCGGCGCCTTGCGATGGATGGCCCAGCGCTCCTGGACGTCGAGCTCCTCGCCCTCCTCGAGGTTGAGGGGCTCGCCCAGCATGTTGAACACGTGGCCCTTGGTGACGTCACCCACCGGGACCGTGATCGGCTCCCCGGTGTCGGTGACCTGTCCGCCCCGGACCAGGCCGTCGGTCGGCTGCAGCGAGATGGCGCGGACCATGCCGTCACCGATGTGCTGCGCGACCTCCAGGGACAGGGTGCGGGTCTCGCCGCCGAGGGTGAGCTCGCACTCCAGCTTGTTGTAGATCTCGGGCATCGAGTCCACGGGGAACTCGACGTCGACCACGGGGCCGATGACCCGCGCGATCCGGCCCGTGGCCGCCGCGCCCGACTGGGTCTTGGTCTCTTCAGCAGTGGCAGTCATGTCTCTCACTCACTCACGTTGGTGCGGGTCACTCGCTGGCGGCGTTCGCGTCGGCCAGCGCGTTCACGCCGCCCACGATCTCGCTGATTTCCTGGGTGATGCCAGCCTGGCGAGCCTGGTTGGCGATCCGGGTGTACTTCTTGATGAGCTCCTCGGCGTTGTCCGTCGCCGACTTCATGGCCTTCTGGCGCGCGGCGAGCTCGGAGGCCGCCGCCTGCAGGAAGGCGAAGAAGATCCGGCTCTGGACGTAGCGCGGCAGCAGCTTGTCGAGCACGGCCTCGGCCGAGGGCTCGAACTCGTAGAGCGGCAGCACCTCGTCGGACGCCGGCCGCTCCTCGCCCTCCACGACCTCCAGCGGCAGCAGCCGCACCGCAGTGGGCTCCTGGACCAGCATCGACCGGAAGCGCGTGTAGACCACGTGCACCTCGTCGACCGAGCTGTCACCCTCGCTGGCCATGAAGGCGTCGATCAGCGCGTCGCCGACCTCGGCCGCTGCGTCGTAGGACGGCTGGTCGGAGAAGCCGGACCAGGACTGGACCACCGGGCGCTCGCGGAACTTGTAGTAGGCCTGGCCCTTGCGCCCGCAGATGTACGTGCGGACCTCCTTGCCCTCCTCGGTGAGGGTGGCGACGAGCCGCTCGGCCTCCTTGATGGCGCTGGAGGAGTAGGCGCCGGCCAGGCCCCGGTCGCTGGTCACGATCAGGATCGCCGCCCGCTGGGGGTCCTCGGGCTCGGTGGTCATCGGGTGGTCGACGTTGGAGTACGTGGCCAGCGCCGAGACCGCCCGGGTCAGCTCGCGGGCGTACGGCGCGGCCGACTGGGCCCGCTGCTGCGCCTTGATGATGCGGGACGCAGCGATGAGCTCCATGGCGCGCGTGATCTTCTTCATCGACTCGGTCGACCTGATCCGCGCGCGGTACTCACGCAGCGATACGGCCATGGGTCAGCCCCGCTTCTGCTTGACGATCTGCTCCTGGTCCTCGTCCTCCAGGGCCTCCGCCGGCGCCTCGGTGCCGGCCTTGATCGACCCGCCCTCGGAGGTCTCGAACTGGTCGAGGAAGGATTCGTAGGCCGACTCGAGCGAGCTCGCGGTGTCGTCCTCGAACTTCGTGGACTCCCGGATCGAGGAGAGGATCCCGTCGTGCGAGCGCCGCACGTAGTCGATGAACTCGTTCTCGAACCGCAGCACGTCGTCGGTCGGGACCCGGTCGAGGCGGCCGGTGGTGCCGACCCACAGGGAGACCACCATCTCCTCGAGCGGGTACGGCGAGTACGCCGGCTGCTTGAGCAGCGCCATCAGCCGCTGGCCGCGGTCGAGCTGCTGCCGCGACGCCGCGTCGAGGTCGGAGGCGAACATCGCGAACGCCTCCATGGCTCGGAACTGGGCCAGGTCGACCTTCAGCGAGCCGGTGACGGCCTTCATCGCCTTGGTCATCGCCGAGCCGCCCACCCGGGACACCGACACGCCGACGTCGATCGCCGGGCGCTGGTTGGCCGCGAACAGGTCGGACTGCAGGAAGATCTGGCCGTCGGTGATCGAGATGACGTTGGTCGGGATGAACGCCGAGACGTCGTTCGCCTTGGTCTCGATGATCGGGAGGCCGGTCATCGAACCGGCACCCATGTCGTCGTTCAGCTTGGCGCAGCGCTCCAGCAGCCGGCTGTGCAGGTAGAACACGTCGCCGGGGAACGCCTCGCGGCCCGGCGGGCGGCGCAGCAGCAGCGACACGGCGCGGTAGGCGTCGGCCTGCTTGGAGAGGTCGTCGAACACGATCAGCACGTGCTTGCCGTCGTACATCCAGTGCTGGCCGATGGCCGAGCCGGTGTAGGGGGCGAGGTACTTGAAGCCCGCGCTGTCGGATGCCGGGGCGGCCACGATCGTGGTGTACTCCAGCGCGCCGGCCTCCTCGAGGGCACCCCGCACGGAGGCGATGGTGGAGCCCTTCTGGCCGATGGCGACGTAGATGCAGCGCACCTGCTTGGTCGGGTCGCCGGAGTCCCAGTTCTGCTTCTGGTTGATGATCGTGTCGATCGCGATCGTCGTCTTGCCCGTCGCGCGGTCACCGATGATCAGCTGCCGCTGGCCGCGGCCGATCGGGGTCATCGCGTCGATGGCCTTGATGCCGGTGGCGAGCGGCTCGTGCACCGACTTGCGCTGCACCACGGTGGGGGCCTGCAGCTCCAGTGCGCGTCGCTCGCTCGACTCGATGTCGCCGAGGCCGTCGATCGCGTTGCCGAGCGGGTCGATCACGCGGCCCATGAAGGCGTCGCCGACGGGCACCGAGAGGATCTCGCCGGTACGGCGCACCGACTGGCCCTCCTCGATCTTGTCGAAGTCACCCAGGATGACGACACCGATCTCGCGGGTGTCGAGGTTCAGGGCGATGCCGAGCGTGCCGTCCTCGAACTCCAGGAGCTCGTTGGCCATGGCCGACGGCAGGCCGCTCACGCGGGCGATGCCGTCGCCGGCCTGGGCGACGGTGCCGACCTCCTCCTTGCTCGCCGCCGAGGGCTGGTAGTCCTCGACGTACTTCTGGAGCGCGTCGCGGATCTCCTCCGGACGAATCGAAAGCTCCGTCATCTTCGCTGCCTCTTCCCTTGGTTCCTGGGCCGTCTGTCGATCTGCTCTGTTGCTCTGACTGGGTGCCGGCCGTCAGCCGGCGAGCCGTCGGCGGGCGTCGTCGAGGCGACCGGCCACCGTGCCGTCGATGACGTCGTCACCGATCTCGACCCGGACGCCGCCGATCACCTCGGGCTCGACCACCTCGTTGACGTGGACCTCGCGGCCGTACTGCCGCGAGAGGGCCGTGCGGAGCCGGTCGCGCTCGGCCTCGCTCAGCGGCTGGGCCACCCGGACCGTCGCCACCGCCTCGCCGACCGTGTCGGCGACGACCCGGCGGTAGACCTCGAGCGCCGCGGTGAGCGTGCCGTAGGTGCCGGCCAGCGCCTGCTTGGTGAGGGTCACCGTTGCCGGGAGCACCTTGTCGCCCAGCACCGCCTCGACCAGGGCGACCCGGTCGTCGACGCTGCGGCCGGGGTTGGCGAGCGCGTCGCGCAGCTCCGGGTTGGTGGCCACCAGCTGGCCCACGCCGAACAGCTCGTCGGCGAGCCGGTCGGCCTTCGCGCCCGTGGACCGGGCGGTCGCGACCTCGCTCAGCCGCTCGAGCGCGTCGGACAGGTCACGCGGGGAGGTCCAGCGGTGCCCGAAGGCGCTCTCCACGATCGCGAGCGAGGCATCACCCACCTTGCCCTCGAAGATCTGCCGCGCGAGGCCCTGCTTGGCCTCGGCCGGCAGCGACGCGTCGGTCGCCACGCGACGCAGCGCCGCGTCGGCGCGCAGCAGCTGCGAGACCGAGAACAGCTCGTCGCCGGTGGTGGCGGCCTCCGCGAGCGTGGCCGGCTTCCCGAGCCGCTCGCCCAGGTCGGCCAACGCCTCTGCCGAGGCACCCCGCAACAACGATGCTGCCATTACCGGTCCCCGCCCTGCCCCGCGGCCTCGGCGGTCTCGAGGGTGTCGAGGTCGGCGAGGAACCGGTCGACCACGCGATTGCTGCGCTCGTCGTCCTCGAGGCTCTCACCGACGATCCGGCCGGCGAGGGTGGTGGCCAGCGACCCCACCTCCGCACGGAGCGTGGCGACGGCCTGCTGCCGCTCGGCCGAGATCTGCGCCTGCGCGTGCTCGACGATCCGGGACGCCTCGGCCTGGGCCTGCTCCCGCATCTCGGCCACGATGGCAGCGCCCTGCTCGCGGGCCTCCTCACGGATCCGCGCCGCCTCGTGGCGGGCGTCCACCATCTGCGACTTGAACTCCTCCTCGGCCCCCTGCGCCTCGGCCCTCGCCTCGTCGAGGTCGGCGAACTCCTGGCGGATCGCCTCCTGCCGACGCGTCATCGCTCGGTTGATGAACGGGATGATGTACCGCGTGAGCAGGAAGAACAGCAGCAGGAACGCCGCCAGCTCGATCAGGAAGGTGCCGTTGGGGACCAGGAAGTTGCTGGTCTCCTCGCCCTCCTCCGCGGCCGCCAGCACCAACGGCGCCAGCTGTGCCGTGACCGCCATGATCAGGCGCCGAGGACGAAGACGAACAGGGCCATGAACGCGAGGTTGATGAAGAACATCGCCTCGACCAGACCCACCGTCAAGAAGAAGATGGTCTGGAGCCGACCCTGTGCCTCGGGCTGACGGGCGACACCCTCGATGTAGGACGCACCGGCCAAGCCGTCACCGACGCCGGCACCGATGGCCCCACCAGCGAGGGCGATGCCTCCGCCGATGAAGGCACCGGCCAGTTCGATCGAACCTTCTGCTGCCATTGATTTTCTCTCCTCAACTTGTGCGCCTCGAACGGGCGCCTCGCATTACCTCTGGGTGCCGGCCGACCGGGCGGTCCGCCGACAGTGTCTGTCACGCGGGCTGGGGTGCCCGCTCCTCGCGCTCCTCGTCAGCGCTCTCGCGCTCCTCTTGCTCCTCGCGCTCCTGGTGCTCGTCGTGCTCCTGGTGCTCGTCGTGCTCCTCGTCGTGGCCGGCCCCGGCCATCGCGAAGTAGAGGACCGTCAGCAGCGCGAAGATGAAGGCCTGGATGACCGCGATCGCGCCGGCGAACGCCTTCCAGAGCACGGTCGGGGCCCAGGCGATCCAGAACGGCATCAGGGCGATCAGCGCGAGCATGATGCCGCCCGCGAAGATGTTGCCGAAGAGACGCAGCGCCAGCGTGACCGGCTTGATCAGCTCCTCGAGCAGGTTCAGCGGGAACATCACCGGGAACGGCTCGAAGAGGTGCTTCAGGTAGCCCTTCACGCCCTTCTGCCGGACGCCGTAGACCCAGACGCTGACGATCGTCACCGCGGCGAGCGCGTAGGTGAGGTTGGTGTCCGCGGTCGGGACCGTCAGCAGGTGGTCGCTCTCGTTGAGCCTGAGGGGCAGCAGCTCGATCCAGTTGGCGATCAGGATGAAGGAGAACAGCGAGATGGCCAGCGGCGCGGCGTACGGGTGCACCTTGCCGATGTTGTCCTCGACCTGGCTGTTCACCTGGCCGACGATCGCCTCCCAGATCATCTGGAGCTTGGTCGGTACGTGGTCCGCGGGGTCCTTGGTGAGCGACCGGCGAACCAGGAAGCCCAGCAAGAGCACCACGGCCCCCGCCACGAACGTGGAGATGATCGTGTCGAGGTGCACCGTGCCGACGAGCGGCCAGTCGGCTGTCGTGTGCTCTCCGATGTGGATCTCGGACTCGGCGGTCGGCCCTGCCTGGGTCGTCCAGATGACTCCACCGATGAAGGACACGATGGCCAGGACCAGGGCGCCGTTGCTCACTTGTCTCAGCGTCATTGGCTCTTCAGCTCCTTCAACAGCGGGAGGGTGGTCATCACCAGGGCGATGAGGCGGAACACGGCAAGCCCCAGAAGCAGGCCGATGCCGTCCGGCCACCACGTCACCGCCAGCGCCACGGCGACCGTGGTGAGGACCAACAACCGGACCAGCGTCGAGCGCATCATGGTGGCTCGGGTGGGCTGTTTGCCGTGGGCGATGATCCGCAGCAGCCAGTACTCCGTGGCGAGGTGGTTGGCCAGGCCGAGCCCGATGCCGCCGGCGATGCAGCCCGCCAGCCGCCACTCGCCGAGCTGGCCGACGACCCAGAAGACTGCGATCGCGAGACCGAGGGCGACCAGGATCGCCTTGCGCTGGTCCTTCAGCACCCGACCGATGCTCGCGCGCTCGCCCGGGTTGACCGTGGTTGGCGTGGGGGTGGTCATGGTCATGCCTCAGCCCCGCAGCGCGGTGCGGACCCGGACCCAGAAGCCGACGCCGGCCATGACGATGCCGAGACCCACCCCTGCCAGGGTGAACGCGGGGCTGGTGTCGAGGCCGTGGTCGACGAGGAGGCCGAGGCCGGTGCAGAGGACGACCGAGCCCGTGAGGAGTCCACCGAGCCCGATGAGGTCGCGTCCGCGGAGTCCCTGATGAGGGTGGGCGGCATCGGAGCGCTCATCGGCCATTCACCCGGGTCGCTTTCGGTCGGGGGCAGGTCACCCCGGAGAGGGGGCGCGCCGACCCTGTGGGTACTCATCCGAGTGATGGGGGAAGCCCACCGGTGCAGGACCGACGACGGCGCGAAACTACCACAGCGAAGGGGCCCGACGAACCGGGGGGCCGGTGCCGTGACACGGGTCCCGGAGGGGGTCTGGCGGGGTGCGGTCGTCATGCGTGGCGGCCGTCCTGTCGGGTGTTCAGCGGGTGCTTGTGAAAATTAGCACAAGCGCTCCGGGGGGCCGCAACCGGGGGTCCAGGAACGCCCCTCCTCACTCGTCGTCGACGGTCCCGAGGTGGGGCGACTGGACCACGGGCACCAGGAAGGTCAGCGTGATCGTGATCGCGGTCGCGGCCATCAGGGCCGACCACATCAGCATCCCGGTGTAGAGGCTGGCCAGCACCGTGCCGAAGGCGATCAGGCCCGCCCACAGCCACATGATGACCACGGCCCGGCGGTGGCTGTGGCCGATCTCCAGCAGCCGGTGGTGCAGGTGCTGCTTGTCCGGGGCGAACGGGGAGCGACCGGCCCGGGTCCGGCGTACGACGGCCAGCGCCAGGTCGGCGAGGGGAACCACCAGGATGGCGACGGGCAGCAGCAGTGGCAGGAAGAAGGCGATCGGGTTGACGTCGGAGCCCGCGCCGCCACGGGTGATCTCGGTTCCCTGGAACTGCGTGGTGATCGTCAGCGCGCTCGCCGAGAGGACCAGCCCGAGGAGCATCGAACCGCTGTCCCCCATGAACAGGCGGGCGGGGTGGAAGTTGTGCGGCAGGAACCCCACGCAGGCCCCTGCGAGCGCGGCCGACAGGAAGGCGCTGGTCATCGCGAGCGGGGCGGCGTTCAGGCTGGCCAGCTGGTAACTGAACACGAAGAACGCCGCCGCCCCGATGCCGACCACCCCGGCGGCGAGACCGTCGAGGCCGTCGACGAAGTTGACGGCGTTGATGGTCCCGATCACGATCAGCGCGGCCAGCAGGGCGCCCTGCGCCGGGTCGAGGGAGTACTGGTAGCCGGTGGTGTCGGGGAAGAAGATGAACTGGATGCCCGAGTAGACGAGGAACGCGACGGCGATCACCTGGCCGCCGAGCTTGGTGAGCGCGTCGAGCTCGAAGAGGTCGTCGAGCACGCCCACCCCGCAGACCAGGGCCCCGGCCAGCAGGACCGCGCCGGCGTCCTCGAACACGAACGGGCCGCCGGCGGTGGAGAGGAAGGGCAGCTCCCGTCCCACGGCGTACGCCGCGACCAGGCCGCCGAGCATCGCGAGCCCGCCGAGGTAGGGGATCGGCTCGGCGTGGACGTCTCGGTCCCGCACCTCGGCCACGGCGCCGGTGCGCAGCGCGATCTCGCGGGCGAAGACGGTCAGCAGGTAGGTCACCGCGGCCGCGACCAGGAAGATCAGGAGGTACTCGCGCACGCGCTGCTCAGTCCTCGTCGGTCAGGGTGGTCCCGAGAGGCTCGAGCACGGCGTTCAGCTCGTCGAGGTCGAGCGCGCCCCGTCGCAGCACCCGGCCCTGGTCACCGGTGACGTCGACGATCGTGGACGCCTCTCCCCCGGTCACGGCGCCGGCGTCGACGATCACCGCCACCTCCTCGCCGAGCATCTCCTCGGCGGCGTCTGCGTCGAGGGCTGCGGGTCGGCCGGTGAGGTTGGCCGAGCTGACGGCCAGCGGACCGGTCCGCTCGAGCACGGCCAGCGCGACCTCGTGGTCGGGCATCCGGACCGCGACGGTGCCGCGGGTGTCGCCCAGGTCCCACTGCAGCGACGGCTGCTGGCGGCAGACGAGGGTCAGCGGTCCGGGCCAGAACTCCTCGATCAGGGTGCGGGCGTAGCCCGGGAGGCCGGTGGCCAGGGCGTCGACCGTGGTGGCGGCGCTCACCAGCACCGGCGGCGGCATCTCGCGGCCCCGTCCCTTGGCGTCGAGCAGGTCGGCCACCGCGTCGGCGTCGAAGGCGTCGGCGGCGATGCCGTAGACGGTGTCGGTCGGGATGACGACCAGCTCGCCGCGCTGCACGGCCCGGGTCGCCGCGGAGACGGCGGCCTCGCGCTGGTCCTCGGAGCCGGTGGGCAGGCGCTGGGCGGTCGTCACGGCGCTTATCGTGCCAGCCGCGCGGTCAGGTAGCGCGGACGCCCGGCCAGGTCCCGGTGGTCGCGGACCTGCTCGTAGCGGCCGGTCGCGGCGAACAGGCGGGGGGCCGACTGCCCCTGCACGTCCGCGTGCTCGACCCCCACCCAGCCGCCGGGGCGCAGCAGCACCGCGGCACGCTCGGCGAGCACCCGCAGCGCGTCGAGCCCGTCGTCGCCGGAGAACAGCGCCAGGTGCGGGTCGTGGTCGCGCGCCTCGGGGGCGACCGACTCCCAGGCCTCGAGGGGCACGTACGGCGGGTTGCAGGTCAGGACGTCGACGGTGCCGGCGAGGTCGGCGAAGGCGGTCGCCATGTCGCCCAGGCGCAGCTCCACGCCGGTGCCGGCGAGGTTGCGCTCCGCCCAGCGGTGGGCGCCCGGGTCCAGCTCGACCGCGTGCACGTCGGCGGACGGCACCTCGTCCTTCACGGCCCGGGCGATCGCGCCCGACCCGGTGCAGAGGTCGACGACCCGGCAGGTCCGGTGGTGGCGCCCGGCCTCCCGGGCCCGGTCGACGGCCCACCCGGCCAGGAGCTCGGTCTCGGGGCGGGGCACGAAGACGCCGGGCCCGACGGCGAGCTCGACGTGGCGGAAGACGGCCGTGCCGAGCAGGTGCTGGAGCGGCTCGCGCGCCGCCCGACGGTCCAGCAGGGCGTCGTACGCCGCCCCCTGCTCCTCGGTCACGCCGTCGACGAGGGCGAGCCTGCCCAGGCCGAGCCCGAGCACGTGGGCGAGCAGCTCGTCGGCGTCGCGCTCGGGCGAGGCGACGCCCGCGGCCCGCAGC
This sequence comes from Nocardioides sp. GXQ0305, assembly GCF_050880345.1. Taxonomy (NCBI): domain Bacteria; kingdom Bacillati; phylum Actinomycetota; class Actinomycetes; order Propionibacteriales; family Nocardioidaceae; genus Nocardioides; species Nocardioides sp. GXQ0305. Next base: position 201,487 of record NZ_JBNYXG010000007.1, on the reverse strand, counting down.
CGCTCGGCCGCCTCGCGGCGCAGCTGCCGGGCGGTCACGGCTCCAGCGCGGCGAGCCGGGCCTCGAGGTCGGCCTGCACGCAGGAGTCGAGGACCGGGCCGAGGTCGCCGTCGAGGACCTGGTCGAGGTTGTGCGCCTTGTAGCCGGTGCGGTGGTCGGAGATCCGGTTCTCGGGGTAGTTGTAGGTGCGGATCCGCTCGGAGCGGTCGACGGTGCGGACCTGGCTGCGCCGGGCCTCGCCCGCCGCCAGCTCTGCCTCCTCCTGGGCGGCGGCCAGCAGCCGCGACCGGAGGATCCGCATCGCCTGCTCGCGGTTCTGGAGCTGGCTCTTCTCGTTCTGGCAGCTGACCACGATGCCGGTCGGCAGGTGGGTGATCCGGACCGCGGAGTCGGTCGTGTTCACGCTCTGGCCGCCCGGGCCGCTGCTCCGGAACACGTCGATGCGCAGGTCGTGCTCGTCGATCGTGACGTCGACGGGCTCGGCCTCGGGCAGCACCAGCACGCCGGCGGCGCTGGTGTGGACCCGTCCCTGGGACTCGGTCACGGGCACCCGTTGCACCCGGTGCACGCCACCCTCGAACTTCAGCAGCGCGTACGGCGCCTCGCCTGGCGAGCTCACACCCTTCGCCTTCACCGCGACGGTCACCGACTTGTAGCCGCCGAGGTCGGACTCGGTGGCGTCGAGCACCTCGGTCGTCCAGCCGCTCCGCTCGGCGAACCGGGTGTACATCCGCAGCAGGTCACCGGCGAACAGCGCGGACTCCTCCCCGCCCTCGCCGGACTTCACCTCGAGGATGGCGTCCTTGGAGTCGGTGGGGTCGCGGGGCACGAGCAGGTGGCGCAGCCGTTCGGCGGCAACCTCCTGCCGCTCCTCGAGGGCCGTGGCCTCGGCGGCGAACTCGGGCTCGTCGCCCGCCAGCTCGCGGGCCGCCCCGAGGTCGTCGCCGAGCTGGCGCCACTCCTCCCAGGCGCGCACGACGGCCGCCACCTCGGCGTACCGCTGGTTCAGCCGCTTGGCCAGCGCCTGGTCGGAGTGCGTCGCGGGGTCGGCCAGGCGCTGCTCGAGGTCAGCGCGCTCGGTGACGAACGACTCGACGGCCTCGAACACGCTGCAGTGGCTACTTCTTGTCCTTGCCCGCCTGGGCGTAGCGCTTCTCGAACCGGGCGACGCGGCCGCCGGTGTCGAGGATCTTCTGCTTGCCCGTGTAGAACGGGTGGCACTGCGAGCAGACGTCGGCGTGGATGACGCCGTTGGCCGCGGTGCTGCGGGTGGTGAACGTGTTGCCGCAGGTACAGGTGACCTCGGTCGTCACGTAGTCCGGGTGGATGTCCTTCTTCATGGTGTCCTCTCTCGTGGTCGCCGGGTCGCCACCGTCGGACGGGGGCGTGAACCGGAACCGGAACGTGGCCACAGTGTGCCACCGAACTGAACACCGGACGCAATCGTGGTGTTCCCCGAGCCCGGGCCACGTGTCTCGAACACCCGTGCGCTGCTGGGCCTCAGCCCTCACTCGAGGAACGCGTCGGCCAGCAGCCGCCCGACGGCCCAGTCCTGGGCGGCGACGCCGACGGACTTGAACGTCGTGCGCGGGGTCGGCTCGACGCCCCCGGTCAGGGCGACGCCGAGCTCGACGGTGTCGTCGATCGTCAGCACCCCGGCGTCGATGGCGTGGAGCACCTCCCCCGCCTCCTCGAGGATCGCGCCCCGCTCGTCGACCACCACCAGGCCGTCGCCCAACAGCTCGTCGGGCAGCTCCCGCATGGTGGGTCGGTAGGACCCGATGGCGTTGACGTGGACCCGGTCGGGGAGGTCGTCGAGGCCGAACAGCGGCTCCGTGGCGGTGGTCGCGCAGCACACGACCTCGGCCCGGGCCAGCGCCGGGCCCGGGTCGGTGGTCGCCGTCACCTCCACGCCGGGGAGCTCATCGGCCAGCACACCCGCCAGCCGTTCGGCCCGGCCCCGGTCTCGGCCGACCAGGGTCACCGACTCGAGCGGGCGTACGGCGTGCACGGCCCGCACCTGGTCGGGCGCCTGCGCACCGGTGCCGACGACCACCAGCCGCCGCGCGTCCGGCGGGGCCAGCAGGTCGGTGGCCACGCCCGAGACCGCCCCGGTGCGCAGCGTGGTCACGACCGTGGCGTCGGCCACCAGCTGGTCGCTCCCCTCGACGTCGCTCCACACCACCGATCCGAGGATGGCGGGGTCCCGGCCCGCGAAGTTCAGGCTCAGCAGCTTGAAGACCGCGGTCCCCGAGGGGCGATGGTGACAGGCCATGTCGAGGAGCTGGCCGTCGCGCAGCGCGGTCCGGGTCGGCATCTCGAAGTGCCCGGCAGCCAGGTCGACGAACGCGCGGCGTACCGCCGCGACGGCGTCCGCCATCGGCACCGCCGCGCGCACCTGCTCGGGCCCCAGCGTCACGACCGTCATCGCGTCTCCTGCTCGAAGCCCTGGCGGGTCATCTCGCCCCAGTCGTGGCGGGTGCCGCGCACCGCCTCGACCAGACCCCCCAGGCGCCAGAACGCGTTCAGCTGGCGGTAGCCGAAGTTCTCCTCGACCGCCGCCCAGACCGCCCGGAGCAGGTCCGGGAGGCCTCGGTAGCGGCGGAACGACAGCTCCTCGGCAAGCAGCGCGATCAAGGTCACGAACACAGCGAACAGCACCGAGGCCGCGATCAGCAGCACCACGATCTGCGGATCGACCAGTCCCTCGAACTGGGGGAACCACCCCTCGGTCGCCAGCAACAGCAGCAGCACGAAGAACCACAGCACGCCCAGCACCTCGACGACCGGGGCCATCAGCTCGAAGACGAAGAACCAGGGCATGGTGACGTTGCCGATCACCCCGTAGCGCGGCCGGAACATCATCGACCGGTGGCGCAGGAAGATCTCGGCCAGGCCGCGGTGCCAGCGGCGGCGCTGCTTGCGCAGGATCGCGCGGGTCTCCGGGACCTCGGTCCACGCCACCGGCTCGGGGACGAAGACGACCTCGCCCTCGCGCCCCTCGTCGCCCAGCATCCGGTGGATCCGGACGACCAGCTCGGCGTCCTCGCCGATGCTGTTGACCGACATCCCCTCGACGGACTGGAGGACGTCCTTGCGGAACACGCCGAACGCCCCCGAGATGATCAGCAGCCCGCCGAGCCGGGACCAGCCCGAGCGGCCGATGAGGAAGGCGCGGAGGTACTCCACGACGGCGATCCGGGCCAGCCAGCGCCGCGGCATCCGGAGGGAGGTCACGCGGCCGCGCTCGACGCGGGACCCGTTCGCGACGCGGACCACACCACCGGCCGCCACCACCTCGCCGGGCTTGTCGGCGAAGGGACGGGCCACGTTGAGCAGCGCCTGCGGGTCGAGCAGCGAGTCGGCATCGACCATGCAGACCAGCTCCTTGCGCGCGTAGTTGATCCCCGCGTTGAGCGCGTCCGCCTTGCCGCCGTTGGTCTTGGCGATCAACGCCAGGTTGTGGGCCCCGCGGCGGCTCACGTAGGCCTGCTCGACCACCCCCGTCATCGGGATCTGACCACTGGGCACCAGCGGGACCGGGGCCATGTCGAACTCGCGGACCAGCTTCTCGCGGGTGTCGTCGCTGGACCCGTCGTCGATCACCACGACCTCGAAGTCGGGGTAGCGCAGGGAGATCATGGCCTGCACGGACTGCACGATGGTCGCCGACTCGTTGTAGGCCGGCATCAGGACCGAGACCCCGCGGGCGTTCGGGTCGAGGAACCACTGGTCGTAGCCGGCGTACTCGAGGCGGCGCCGGTAGCCCGCCAGGTCGCCCATGGCCAGGGCCGTGAGCAGCACGAAGCTGAGGTTGATGAGGACCGAGTAGACGGCGATACCGATGGTCAGCCAGAAGACCACGCCGTGGACGAGGGTGCTCACGTCGACGCTCGCAGCGCAGAGAGCGCGAGCGCTTCGCGCGCCACGGGCGCCGGGCTCGAGCCGAGGATGGCGTATCCGGACCCGCCTGCACGTCGCAGCGCGCCGGCGGCGGCGCGAGCCACCTCGACGTCCTCGTCCCCCAGGCCGATCGTCAGCACCATCAGCCCGGAGGACCCGCCGATCTGCCCGGCAGCCTCCATCGCGGACTGCCGGACGTCGCGGGACGAGGCTCCCAGCTGCGCCGTGATGACGATGAGCGAGCTCGGTGACCCCAGCTCGCCGAGCGCCTGCAGCGCCGCGATCCGCAGCTCTTCGTCGTCCTCGACCAGGCAGCCCTCGAGCGAGGAGACCGCGTCGATCTCGCCCACCAGTCCCACCGCCTCTGCCGCCAGCCGCCGCTCCCGGTCCGGGTGGTCGGAGGTCGGCGCGCGGAGGTGCTCGACCATCACCGCGGCCGCCGGGCTGCCGACCTGGTCGATCGCCGCGAGGAAGTCGTGGCGCAGTCGGGGCTCGACCGTCGCCGCGAGCAGCATCTGCTCGATCACGTCGTGCTCGGGGAAGCTCGCCAGGGCGAGCATCGCCGTACGCCGGGCGGTGAAGTCACGGTCGTGCAGGCCGGCCAGGACGTCGTCCCGGCGCTCGGGCAGCGCCAGCACACCCAGTCGGTAGTAGCCACGGGCCCGGCGCACCGGTGACCCGCTGGTCGTGGAGTTGCGGGCCTGGTCGACCGACCCCCATGCCCGGAGCACCTCCCGCACCCGCTGACGTGCGTCCCCGCGCAGCTTCGGCACCAGCGCGAAGGCATCGTCCTCGATCGCAGCCCGCTCCGCCGGTGTCAGCGACAGGAGTCGCCGGGATGCGGCGTCGACCTCGTCGGGCTCGCCCGCGCTCAGCGTCAGCACGACCCGCCACAGCGGCGTCCGCAGCTCCCGCGTCCGCCGCTCCCTGCGGTCGGCGTGCAGCCGCACCGCGACGAGCAAGGCGATGACGACGAGGCAACCGAGACCGATGGTCACAGCGGCCCAGTAGCCGATGTGACCGACCGTCATCGTGAACGGGACAGCAGGGCCTGCACCCGGGAGGCCAGCTCGCGCGGGCTGAAGGGCTTGGTGATGTAGTCGTCGGCGCCGGAGTCGAAGCCGGTCTCGACGTCGGACTCCTGGGCTCGCGCCGTCAGCAGGATGACGGGCAGGTCGGCCAGGGCCGGCTCCGCCCGGATCGCACGGATCGCGTCGAGGCCGGACACGCCCGGCATCATCACGTCGAGGACCGCGAGGTCGGGCTTGTCGGCCATGCACGCGTCGATGGCGGCAGCGCCGTCGCCCACGGCCACGATGTCGTGTCCCATGGTCGAGAGCTTGAACTCAACGAGCTCGCGGATGTCGACGTCGTCGTCCGCGACAAGGATCCTGGCCACGTTCACTCCTCTGGGGGGTCCGGAACAGCGTATCCGCCGCCGGCCCGGCAGGTGCGCAAGATGCGCCAGATCATTCGTCCTGGGTGCTGGGGGTCGTCTTCTGCACCTGCATGAGGAACTCGATGTTGGTCTGCGACTTCTTGAGCCGCTCCAGCAGCAGCTCGAGGGCCTGCTGGCCGTCGAGAGCGGCGAGCAGCCGGCGCAGCTTCCACACGATGGCCATCTCGTCCTTCGACATCAACAGCTCCTCGCGGCGGGTGCCGGACTGGACGGCGTCGATCGCCGGGAACAGCCGCTTGTCGGCGAAGTCGCGGCGCAGCCGGATCTCCATGTTGCCGGTGCCCTTGAACTCCTCGAAGATCACCTCGTCCATCTTCGAGCCACTCTCGATGAGCGCGGTGGCGAGGATGGTGAGCGAGCCGCCGTTCTCGATGTTGCGCGCGGCCCCGAAGAAGCGCTTGGGCGGGTAGAGCGCGGCGGAGTCGACACCGCCGGAGAGGATCCGGCCGCTCGCAGGCGCTGCCAGGTTGTAGGCGCGGCCGAGCCGGGTGATGCCGTCGAGCAGCACCACGACGTCGTGGCCGAGCTCGACCAGCCGCTTGGCGCGCTCGATGGCGAGCTCGGCGACCGTGGTGTGGTCGCTGGCCGGCCGGTCGAACGTCGACGAGATGACCTCGCCCTTGACCGAGCGCTCGAAGTCGGTGACCTCCTCGGGGCGCTCGTCGACCAGGACGACCATCAGGTGGCACTCGGGGTTGTTGGTCGTGATCGAGTTCGCGATCGACTGCATGATCATCGTCTTGCCGGCCTTGGCGGGCGAGACGATCAGACCGCGCTGACCCTTGCCGATCGGCGAGGCCAGGTCGATGACGCGGCCGATCAGGTTGCCGGGCTCGGTCTCCAGCCGCAGCCGCTCGCTCGGGTAGAGCGGCGTGAGTTTCGCGAACTCCACGCGTGTCCGCGCCGCCTCGGGGTCGGCCCCGTTGACGCTGTCGATGCGGACCATCGGGTTGAACTTCTCGCGGCGCTCGCCCTCGCGGGGCTGACGCACCTGCCCGACGACCGCGTCCCCGCGACGCAGGCCGTACTTCCGCACCATGGACAGCGACAGGTAGACGTCGTCGGCACCCGGGAGGTAGCCGCTGGTGCGGACGAAGGCGTAGTTGTCGAGGACGTCGAGGATGCCGGCCGCAGGGAGCAGCACGTCGTCGTCGAGGACGGTGGTGTCCGGCTCGCTGCGCTGCCCGCTCCCGCTGGAGCCCCGGCTGCGGTCACGGCCACGCCGGCGGCGGCTGCTGCGGCTGGACCCGGAGTCCTGGCGGTTGTCCTGCTTGCTGCCCTGGTTCTGCTGGTTCTGGCCCTGCTGGTTCTGGCCCTGCTGGTTCTGGCCCTGCTGGCGGTCGCGGTGCTGGTCGCGGTCCCGGGCCTGGGTGTTCTGGCTGCGGTCGCCGCGGTCCTGGCGCTCGGAGCGCTGGCCGTCGTCGCGCGTGTCGTCCCGGTCGCCGGCGTTCTTGTCCTGGCCCTTGTCCTGGCCCTTGGCCTTGCCCTTGTCGCGGGCGTTCGTGTCCTGCGCGCCCTTGTCCTGGGCGTTCTTGTCCTGGGCGTCGCGCTGCTGCCCGCGGTCGGGTCGGCCGCCGACCTTCGCGCTGCCGCCGCTCTGGGCGGCCTTGATGGCGCTCACCAGCTCGGCCTTCTTCATGGAGCCGGCGCCGGAGATGCCGAGGCCGCCGGCCATCGCCTTCAGGTCGGCGATGAGCATCGAGTTGAGTCCACCGCTGCGCTTCTTCGGAGCGGCCGAGCCGGCGTCCGGGGCAGCCGAAGTGGAGTCGAGGGTCTCGGTCACGTGAGGTCCTTCCCACGTTTCACAGCCGATCCGCCGTACGGGATCGGGCTTCGGTCAGGCTTCCCCGGCCCGAGGTGCTGCTCGTGGGAGCGCATCGGCGCGGGCACGGCGGGCCGTGCCGGGCGAGGAAGGGTCACACCCGCAGGGACGACTGGCGGTCTGTGACGAGGTGTCAGGGACTGCCAGAAGTCCGTGGCAGGTGCACGCCGAGATCGACGGCGCTTCTTCAGGGTAGCACCGCGTTCGCGCGGCGTCGCAGCAACCCGGCGACCGACTGGTGCGCGCTGCAGTTCTCCTCAGCTGCTCACCCGGACGCCGTGCCGCTCGACCTCGAGCGGCAGGGCGCGCCAGCCGTCAGGTGCCGCGGCGACCAGGGTGTCGACGTCGCACTCGGCGCACATCGCGAGCACGCTCGGACCGGCTCCCGACACCACGGCCGCGATCCCCCGGGTCCGCAGCGACTCGACCAGGTCGAGGCTCGCGGGCATCGCGGGCCGCCGGTAGTCCTGGTGCAGGAGGTCCCGGGTCGCGCGGAGCAGGTGTTCGGGTCGGCCGGCGAGGGCCGAGACCAGCAACGCCGCGCGGCCGGCGTTGGCGGCTGCGTCGGCGTGCGGCACGGTCGCCGGCAGCAACCGGCGCGCCTCCTCGGTCGACACCCGGCTCGGCGGGACGAAGGCCACGGCGGAGACCCTCGGGTCCACCGACGAGGGAACCGCCCAGAAGGCACCGTCGTCGTCGCGGCCGCTCACCACGAACCCGCCGTACCAGGCCGGAGCCACGTTGTCGGGGTGGCCCTCGAGGCCGGCGGCGAGCCGGAACGCCGCGTCGTCGTCGAGCAGCAGGCTTCCGCCGGCGACCAGCCCCCTCGCGAGCGCGATCCCGCCCACGATCGCGGCGGAGGAGGAGCCCAGGCCCCGCGCGTGCGGGATCGAGTTGTGGCAGGTCAGCCGCAGTCCGGGGGGCCGCTCCCCCATCTCGTCGAAGGCCAGGTGCATCGCCCGGACGACCAGGTGGGTCTGGTCGCGCGGCACCTCGGCAGCACCCTCGCCGGACACCTCGACGACGGTGCCGACACCGGCGATCCGCCCGACCAGGCGGTCCCGCAGCCCGACGGCGAGCCCGAGCGCGTCGTAGCCGGGGCCGAGGTTGGCAGAGGTGGCCGGGACGGTGACCTCGACCGGGCCGTCGACGAAGGTCATGTCAGGCAAGTCCCGCGGCGCGCGCCGCCTCGTCGACGTCGGGGTCGATCACGGTGTCGACGAGGCCGCCGAACCCCTCGAGAGCGGTGGCGGTGTCCTTGAGGCCGTGTCCGGTGACCGTCACGACCACCCGCAGGCCGGCGTACGACCCGCCCTGGCCGAGGTCCTGCAGCAGTCCGGCCACGCCCGCGGCCGAGGCAGGTTCGACGAAGACGCCGTCGCGACACGCCAGCTCACGCTGGGCGGCCAGGATCTGCTCGTCGGTGACCGCCGCGAACCGGCCACCGGACTCGTCCCGTGCGGCCACGGCGAGAGTCCACGACGCCGGGTTGCCGACCCGGATCGCGGTCGCCCGCGTCTCCGGCTCCGCGACCGGCTCGCCGTGGACCAGCGGGGCCGCCCCCGCAGCCTGGAACCCCCGCATCACCGGCCGGCGGGTGGCGTGGCCGAGGTCGGCGTACTGCCGGTAGCCGAGCCAGTACGCCGAGATGTTGCCGGCGTTGCCCACCGGGAGCACGTGCACGTCGGGGGCGTCACCGAGGAAGTCGACGATCTCGAAGGAGGCGGTCTTCTGGCCCTCGAGCCGCACCGGGTTGACCGAGTTGACCAGCGCCACCGGATAGTTCTCCGAGAGCCCCCGGGCCATCTGGAGGCAGTGGTCGAAGTTCCCCCGGACCATGATGATCCGGGCGCCGTGGACGATGGCCTGCGCCATCTTGCCGGCGGCGATCTTGCCCTCGGGGACCAGGACGAGCGGGGTCAGCCCGGCCTTGGCGGCGTACGCCGCCATCGACGCCGAGGTGTTGCCGGTCGAGGCGCAGACGACGGCCTCGGTGCCCTCGTGGCGGGCCACCGAGATCGCCGCCGACATGCCGCGGTCCTTGAAGGAGCCGGTGGGGTTGTCTCCCTCGACCTTGAGGTGGACCTCGCCGCCCGTCAGCCCCGACAGCCAGCCGGAGTGGACCAGCGGCGTGCCGCCCTCGCGCAGCGTGACCGCCTCGACGCCCGCGGGGAGGTCGAGCAGGTCGCGGTACTCCTCGACGACGCCGCGCCACTGGTGGGTCACTCCGGGTCTCCCTCGACCCGCATCACCGACGTCACGTCGTGCACGGCCTCCATCGTGCGCAGCTGCTCGACGGTGGCGGCGAGCTGGGCGTCGGTGGCGGTGTGGGAGACGACGACGAGCTGGGCGTCCTCGCCGCGCCCCTCCTGCTTGACGGTCTGGATCGAGACGTCGTGGTCGGCGAAGGTGAGCGCCACCGACGCGAGCACTCCGGCGCGGTCGTCGACGTCGATCGCGACGTGGTAGCGGGTGAGGGTCTCCCCCATCGGCAGCACGAGCCGGTCGGCGTACGCCGACTCCCCGGGTCCGCTGCGCCCCGAGAGCCGGTTGCGGGCGACCGTCACCAGGTCGCCGAGCACCGCCGACGCCGTCGGCGACCCGCCGGCGCCGGGGCCGTAGAACATCAGCTGACCGGCGGCCTCGGACTCCACGAACACCGCGTTGAACGCCTCGCGGACCGACGCGAGCGGGTGGTCGGCGGGGATCATCGCCGGGTGGACCCGAACGGCGACCGCCTCCGCGCCCGCACCGTCGCGACGCAGCTCGGCGATCGCCAGCAGCTTGACGACCGACCCCATCTCGCGGGCCGAGGCGACGTCGGCCGCGGTCACCTCCGAGATCCCCTCGCGGTGGACGTCGTCGGCGGTGACGCGGGAGTGGAACGCGAGACTCGCGAGGATCGCGGCCTTGGCGGCGGCGTCGAAGCCCTCGACGTCGGCCGTGGGGTCGGCCTCGGCGTACCCCAGCTCCTGGGCCTCCTCCAGGGCCTCCGCGAACCCGGCGCCCGAGGTGTCCATCCGGTCCAGGATGAAGTTGGTGGTGCCGTTGACGATGCCGAGGACCCGGGTCACCCGGTCACCGGCCAGCGACTCGCGCAGCGGCCGCAGGATCGGGATCGCCCCGGCGACCGCAGCCTCGTAGAACAGGTCGCGGCCGGCCTTGTCGGCCGCCTCGTAGAGCGTCGGACCGTCGGCGGCGAGCAGCGCCTTGTTGGCCGTCACCACGGCCGCGCCGCTCTCGAGCGCGCCCAGGATCAGGCCGCGGGCCGGCTCGATGCCCCCGATCACCTCGACCACCACGTCGACGTCGGCGCGGGTGGCCAGACCGTGCGCGTCGGTGGTCAGCAGCCCGTCGGGCACCTCGACCTCGCGCGGTGCGTCGAGCCGGCGGACGGCGACGCCCGCGAGCTCCAGCGGCGCCCCGACCCGGGCCGCCAGGTCGCCGGACTGCTCGAGCAGCAGCCGCACCACCTGCGACCCGACCGAGCCGCAGCCGAGCACCGCGACCTTGAGGGGCCTCTCGTTCACTGGTCTGCTCCCATGTCGGTGGCCAACAGGTCGTCCTCGGTCTCGCGCCGCACGATCACGTGCACCTCGCCGTCCCGCACCGCGACCACCGGCGGCCGCAGGAGGTGGTTGTAGTTGGAGGCCATCGACCAGCAGTAGGCCCCCGTTCCGGGGACCGCCACCAGGTCGCCGGGCGCCACGTCGCCCGGGAGGAACTCGTCCCGGACGACGACGTCGCCCGCCTCGCAGTGCTTGCCCACCACCCGCGTCAGCACGGGGGCGGCCGCGGAGCGGCGCGAGGCCAGTGTGCAGGAGTGGTCGGCGTCGTAGAGCGCCGTCCGGATGTTGTCGCTCATCCCGCCGTCGACCGAGACGTAGGTACGCCGGGCGCCTCCGTCGAGCGCGACCTCCTTGACGGTGCCGACCGTGTAGACGGTGCACATCGACGGCCCGACGATCGCGCGTCCCGGCTCGACGGACAGCCGCGGCCGCTCGATGCCGAGCGCGCGGCACTCGCCGTCGACGATCTTGGTGATCTCGGTGGCCAGCTGCGCCGGGTCGGACGGGTCGTCCTGAGTGGTGTAGGCGATGCCGAACCCGCCGCCGAGGTCGAGCTCGGGCATGGTCACGCCGAGCTCGTCGGCCACCCGGGCGTGCAGCGCCAGCACCCGCCGTGCGGCCACCTCGAACCCGGAGGAGTCGAAGATCTGGCTGCCGATGTGGGAGTGCAGGCCACGCAGGTCGAGGCCGGGCTCGCTCAGCACCCGGCGTACCGCCTCCAGGGCGTCACCGCCGGTGATCGAGAAGCCGAACTTCTGGTCCTCGTGGGCGGTGGCGATGTACTCGTGGGTGTGGGCCTCCACCCCGGCGGTCACCCGGACCATGACCGACGTCGTGCGCCCGGTCTCGCGGGTGACCTCCGCCAGCCGCTCGATCTCGTGGAAGGAGTCCACGATGATCCGCCCGACACCGGCGACGACGGCACGTCGCAGCTCGGCGTGGGACTTGTTGTTGCCGTGGAACCCGATCCGCGCCGGGTCGACGCCCGCGCGCTCGGCGACCGTGAGCTCACCGCCGGTGCACACGTCGAGGAGCAGCCCCTCCTCGGCCACCCAGCGGGCCACGGTGGTGCAGAGGAAGGCCTTGCCGGCGTAGTAGACGTCGTAGTCCGCGAAGGCCTCCCGGAACGCGCGCGCCCGGCCCCGGAAGTCGTCCTCGTCGAGCAGGTACGCCGGAGTGTTGACGTCGGCGACCACGTCGGGGACGGCGCGCCCGCCGACGTGGAGCACGCCGTCGACCTTCCGGGCCGTGGTCGACCAGAGCTGGGGCACCAGCGCGTCGGCGTCCTCGGGCTCGCGCAACCAGTGCGGACCCCGGAGGGCCCCGTCGGCGTGCGCCCAACCGGACGGGTGGGAGGTGGGCATCGTGGTACCGGTCCCCGCTACATCCGCTCGGGCGCGGTGACACCGAGCAGGTCGAGGCCGTTGGCCAGCACCGTGCGGCTGGCGACGACCAGCATCAGCCGGGCCTCGTTGACCGGCGCCACGGGCTCGTCGCCCAGGGGCAGCATCCGGCACTCCTTGGTGTCGTACCACTTGTTGAACACCGCGGTGGTGTCCTCGAGGTAGCGGGCGATCCGGTGGGGCTCGCGCAGCTCGGCGGCGGACGCCACGACCCGCGGGAACTCCGCGAGAGCCCGCAGCAGCTCACGGTCGCGCTCGTGGGTGAGCAGCGAGGGGTCGAAGGAGTCGGCGTCCGGGACGGACATGCCGAGGTCGGCGGCGTTCTCCATCATCCGGCAGGTCCGGGCGTGCCCGTACTGGACGTAGTAGACGGGGTTCTCGCTCGAGGCCCGGGTGATCTCCTCGACGTCGAGCACCAGGGGCGAGTCGGCCGGGTAGCGGGCGAGGGAGTAGCGGAGCGCGTCGACGCCGATCAGGTCGACCAGCTCGCCGAGGGTGACGATCTGGCCCGAGCGCTTGGAGAGCCGCACCTCCTCCTCGCCGCGCATGATCTTCACCAGCTGGCCGATCAGCACCTCGATGGTCCGGTCGGGGTCGTCGCCGGCGCACGCGGCCATCGCCTTGAGTCGTCCGACGTAGCCGTGGTGGTCGGCCCCCAGCAGGTAGATGCACCGGTCGAAGCCACGCTCCCGCTTGTTGACGTAGTAGGCGGTGTCGGAGGCGAAGTAGGTCAGCTGCCCGTTGGTCCGGATCAGCACCCGGTCGCGGTCGTCGCCGAAGTCGGTCGTGCGCATCCACAGCGCGCCGTCGGCGTCGTACAGGTGGCCCTGCGAGCGGAGCTTCTCGACACTCGCCACGACGTCCTCGTTGTCGTGGAGGCTCCGCTCGGAGAACCAGACGTCGAAGTGGGTGTGGAACTCGGCGAGCTGTTCCTTCTGCTCCTGCAGCTGCAGTGCGTAGCCGGCCTCCCGGAAGGCGACCCGGCGCTCCTCCTCGGGCAGGTCCACGATCGCGGGGTCGTCGGCGACGATCCGCTGCGCGAGGGCGACGACGTACTCGCCCCGGTAGCCGTCGTCGGGGACGTCCTGCCCCAGCGCCCGGGCCTCGAGCGAGGCCGCGAAGTGCTCCATCTGGGTGCCCCGGTCGTTGATGTAGAACTCACGGGTGACCGCGGCGCCCGCCGCCTCGAGGACCCGGGCGATCGCGTCGCCGAGCACCGCCCAGCGGGTGTGGCCGAGGTGGATCGGGCCGGTGGGGTTGGCGGAGATGAACTCGACGTTGACCCGCTCGCCGGCCTGGTGGCTGTTGCGGCCGTACGCCGCACCGGCGGCGACGATGTCGGCCGCCACCCGGCCCTGGGCCCCGGCCGCCACCGTGACGTTCAGGAAGCCCGGTCCCGCGACCTCGGCCGCGGCGATGCCGTCGGACTGCTCCAGCCCGGTGGCGACCAGCTGGGCGAGCTCCCGCGGCGGCATCCCCGCCTGCTTCGCCAGCTGCATCGCGACGTTGGTGGCGTAGTCGCCGTGCCCCTTGTCGCGCGGCTGCTCCACCTTCACCTCGGTCGGTACGCCGGCGGGCAGGGTGATCGTCCCGTCGTCCACGAGCGACGCGAGGACGCGGACGACGGCGGCGGACAGCTCGGCGGGGGTCACCTGCCTAGCCTATCCGCGGGCGTGGCCTGCACGGAGACCCGCTCCGGCGCTACGGTTCCGACCGAGTCCCCGCCCCACCGAGGGGAGCAGCCGATGACCACGTTCAGCGCCGAGCCGCTGACCCCGACCGCCTTCCTGACCCGGTCGGCGCGGGTGTTCCCGGACCGGCTCGCCGTCGTGGACGGAGAGCGCCGGCTCACCTACCGCGAGCTGGCCGACGGCTCCCGCCGGCTGGCCGGCGCCCTGCGGGCCCGCGGCGTCCGTCCCGGCGACCGCGTCGCCGCCCTGTGCACGAACAGCCTCACCATGCTCCAGATGCACCACGGCGTCCCGTGGGCAGGAGCGGTGCTGGTCTCGCTCAACGTCCGCCTCTCCCCCTTCGAGCTCCGGTGGATCGTCGACCACTCCGGCGCCTCGCTGATCGTGGCCGACGAGGCCCTGGACGAGGTGGCCCGCGAGGTGAGCGAGGCCGCCGGCCTGCCGCTGCTCATCGCCAGTGGCGACCCGGACGAGTACCAGCGCGAGCTCGAGGCCGCCGAGCCGCTCGCGGTGCCGTGCCCCGACGAGCACGGACTGCTCGCCCTCAACTACACCTCCGGCACCACCGGTCGCCCCAAGGGCGTGATGTACGGCCACCGGGGCGCCTACCTCCAGGCGCTCGCGATGGCCCACCACGCCGGGCTCGGCCCGGAGAGCCGCTACCTGTGGACGCTGCCGATGTTCCACTGCAACGGCTGGAGCTTCCCGTGGGCCGTGACCGCCGCCGGCGGTGTCCACGTGTGCCTGCCCAGGGTGGAGCCGGAACGGATCTGGCACCACCTGCGCCACGACGGGGTCACGCACCTCAGCGCGGCCCCCACGGTGCTGACCATGATCGTGGGCGCCGACGCGGCCTCGGACGGGCCGGTGGGCCGACGGGTGGAGGTGCAGACCGGCGGCGCCCCTCCCTCACCGACGCTGCTGGGCCGGTTGGCGGCGCTGGACCTCGACGTCACCCACCTGTACGGGCTCACCGAGACCTACGGACCGATCGCGGTCAACCAGTGGCACCCCGAGTGGACCGACCTCCCGGACGCCGAGCAGGCCGCGCTGAAGGCACGCCAGGGCGTGGGCAACGTGGTGGCCGAGCGCCTCCGGGTGGTGTCCCCGACGAACGACGCCGACGTCGCCGAGGACGGCGAGGAGACCGGCGAGATCCTGGCCCGCGGCAACGACGTGATGCTCGGCTACTACCGCGACGAGGAGGCGACCCGCGCCGCCACGTGGACCGACCCCGTCGACGACAGCGCGTGGTTCCGGACCGGCGACCTGGCCGTCGTGCACCCGGACGGGTACGTCGAGATCCGTGACCGGAGCAAGGACGTGATCATCTCCGGCGGAGAGAACATCTCCTCCGTCGAGGTCGAGCGGGTCCTGGACTCCCACCCCGACGTGGTCGAGTCGGCCGTCGTGGCGGTCGCGGACGACCGCTGGGGAGAGCTCCCGCTGGCCCACGTCTCGCTCCGCGAGGGGGCCGAGGTCTCCGACGAGGCGCTGTCGGACCACGTCCGTCAGCAGCTGGCGTCGTTCAAGGTGCCCCGGTGGTTCGTGCGCGGCGAGCTGCCCCGGACCTCGACGGGCAAGATCCAGAAGAACGTGCTGCGTGAGCAGGCCCGGAGCGACCCCCCTCCTCGGTTGTGACCCGGCCGATCGCCGCATGTATGGTCATCCCGCACCGAGCCTCCGTAGCTCAGGGGATAGAGCACTGGTTTCCGGTACCAGGTGCCGCAGGTTCGAATCCTGCCGGAGGCGCTCAAAAACTTCGTCGAGTTGGGCGTCCCTCGCCGTTCAGTTGGGCTTCGCTCACACTGGCACCGGATTCGTGCCCGACTCGCTCGCGAGTGACGCCCAACTCGACCGCGAGCCAAGCCCAACTCGACTTCTCAGCAGTTGCTGATGGTGGCGTCGCGGCGCGCGGCGTCGCCGTAGCGGCGGGCCTGGCCGACGTTCGGGAAGACGATGCTCGCTCCCCCGACACTGCCGATCCGGCCGTCGACCACGCAGCTGGTGATCCTGGAGGGCTGGACCTGCGCGACCGCCTGGGCGAGCTCGAACAGCCCCGCCGGCGAGGCGTTGGTGTCGGTGTTGCGCAACACCGTCATCACGCCCCGCTCGATGAAGCCCGGCTCGTCGGCGCGGGCCCGGATCCGGGCGTGGATGCCGCGCAGCGTCCGCTGCTGGTTGGCCGAGCGGTCGAAGTCGCCGCCGGCGAGGCCCTTGCGGATCCGTGAGAACGCCATCGCGGAGTAGCCGTTCAGCTTGATCTTGCCGGCGGCGAAACCCTTGGGCTTGAGGTAGGGGTCGCTGAACCGCCGGGGATTGTGGACGTAGATCCCGCCGATGTCGTCGACCATGTTCTCGAAGAAGGGGAACCGGGTGACCATCACGTAGTCGGGCTGCACGCCGACCAGGTTGCCGACCGTCTGCCCCATGAGCCGAGGCCCGCCGAAGTAGAGGCCCGCGTTGACCCGGTTGCTGCCGTGGCCCGGGATGGGGACCCAGGAGTCGCGGGGGATCCCGATGGCCGTGGCGGCGCCGGTCCGGGTGTTGATGCCGACCATCTGGATCGCGTCGCCCCGGCTGCGGGTCATGTCCTGGCCGGGTCGGGCGTCGGAGCCGACGGTGAGGATCCAGATCACGTCGTCGCCGAGGTCGACCCCCTCGGCGATGCGCAGGTCGGTCAGGCTGACCTCGGCCTCCCGGACGCTGCCGTCAGGGACGGTGACGGCCACCAGGCCGAGCACCAGGCCGAGCAGCACGGTCCGGACCACCCGCTGCAAGGGTCGGTGTCGCAGTCCGGGTCGCAGCATCAGCGGCCTCCCTTGCTGACGTGGTAGGCGAACACGGTCCAGCGACCGCCGTCCTTGGTGAGCAGCAGCCGCCCCGACACGCGGTAGCGACCCCGCTGGTCGCCCTCGGTCCGGAACGTCGTGAGCACGTGGGCAGTCGAACCCACCGGCCGCTTCCCGACGGCGAGGACGTCGACCTCGACGTCCATCCTGGTCGGCGTGACCGCGTCGACCCCCTTGCCGATGTCGGCGTTGGACATCACCCGCAGGTCGCCGCGGGCCGCGGCGCGGGCCCCCCGGCTGAAGTCCGCGAACGAGTTGTCGAACGCCCCCCTCGGGTAGCTGCCGCCGACGTAGGCGTCGGTCAGCCAGCGCACGGCGATCCGCGACACCCGCTCCTCGACGACCCGGGCGTCCTTGCGGGGCAGCCTCCCGGTGACCCGGCCGAGCTCGGTGACCGGCTCGATCTCGAGGGTGGGCGCCGCACTCGGCTCGGCCTGGTCGGGGCCGGCGTCGCCGTCCCCGTCGCCGCTGCACCCGCTCGCCAGCAGGCCCACCACGAGGACCAGTGCGGGGGCGAGAAGTCGGGTCCCCGGTCGGGGTCTGAGGACGCTTCTCATGGGCTTCGTACTCCCTCGGTCGTGTGTCGGGCCACAGCCTGCCGCACGGGCGGGACGCGGCTGCGCATTTGTGTGCGTGTGGGACTAGCCTTGAGGCACCGACATCCGCGCGCGCATATCCGGAAGAGGCGAAAGCGACCGTGCCGCAGTCCCCTGGCAACCAGTCCTCCGAGACCTCCACCGACTTCGGGGCCAACGAGTGGCTCGTCGAGGAGATGTTCGAGCAGTACCAGCGTGATCCGAAGAGCGTCGCTCCCGAGTGGGTGCGCTACTTCGCCGACAACGGTACGGCGGGCGGGAACGGCGCGGGCAGCACCCCCTCCTCCACCGAGGCCAAGGCGGCGGAGCCGGAGCCGAAGCCGCAGCAGGCGCCGAAGCCGCAGCAGGCGCCGAAGCAGCAGACGGCCACCGAGGAGAAGAAGTCGCCCGACGAGAAGAAGCCGGCCGAGGAGAAGAAGCCGACCGAGCGCAAGCCCGCGGAGCCGAAGGCCGACGCGTCGACCAAGCCGGTCGCCCGGCCGCGCCCCGAGAGCGCCGCCGCCGAGACGCCCAGCGCCAGCCAGAAGGCGCCGGTCGCCAAGGACCCCTCGCCGCAGCCCACCAGCAAGGCCACCGACGAGCCGACGTTCACCCCGCTGCGGGGGATCGCCGCCGCGACTGCCAAGAACATGGACGCCTCGCTGAGCGTCCCGACCGCCACCTCGGTCCGGTCGGTGCCGGTCAAGCTCCTGTGGGACAACCGGACGGTCATCAACAACCACCTGGCCCGCGCCCGCGGCGGCAAGGTGTCCTTCACCCACATCATCGGCTACGCCCTGGTCAAGGCCCTGCGGACGATGCCCGAGATGAACAGCTCCTACGCCGAGAAGGACGGCAAGCCCCACCTGGTCACCCCGGCCCACGTCAACCTCGGGCTCGCCATCGACCAGCAGAAGTCCGACGGCACCCGCCAGCTCGTCGTCCCCTCGATCAAGGGCTGCGAGACGATGGACTTCGCGGCGTTCTGGACGGCGTACGAGGAGATCGTGCGCAAGGCCCGCGACAACAAGCTGACGATGGACGACTACCAGGGCACCACGGTCAGCCTCACCAACGTCGGCGGCCTCGGCACGAACCACCCGGTCCCCCGGCTGATGCCGGGCCAGGCCGCCATCTTCGGCGTGGGCGCGATGGACTACCCGCCCGACTGGCAGGGCGCCTCCGAGGAGGCGATCGCCCGCAACGGGATCAGCAAGGTCATGACGCTGACCTCGACCTACGACCACCGCGTCATCCAGGGCGCCCAGTCGGGTGAGTTCCTCAAGCGGCTGCACGGCCTGCTGCTCGGCGAGCAGGACTTCTACGACGAGATCTTCCGCTCCCTCCGGATCCCCTACGAGCCGATCCGCTGGGCGCGCGACATCGCGACCTCCCACGACGACGAGATCTCCAAGCAGGCCCGGATCCTCGAGCTGATCCACGCCTACCGCGTCCGCGGCCACATGATGGCCGACACCGACCCGCTGGAGTACCGGCAGCGCAGCCACCCCGACCTCGAGGTGGAGTCGCACGGCCTGACGTTGTGGGACCTCGACCGCGAGTTCGCGACGGGGTCGTTCGGTGGCGAGGGCCGCCGGTTCATGAAGCTGCGCAACATCCTCGGGATCCTGCGCGACTCCTACTGCCGCACCACCGGCATCGAGTACATGCACATCATGGACCCCGAGCAGCGCCGCTGGATCCAGCAGCGGGTCGAGCAGCCCCACACCAAGCCGCCGCGCGAGGAGCAGCTGCGGATCCTGCTCAAGCTCAACCAGGCCGAGGCCTTCGAGACCTTCCTGCAGACCAAGTTCGTCGGACAGAAGCGGTTCTCCCTCGAGGGCGGCGAGACCACGATCCCGCTGATCGACGAGATCTGCGAGGAGGCCGCCGGCGCCGGGCTCGAGGAGGTCACCATCGGCATGGCCCACCGCGGCCGGCTCAACGTGCTGGCCAACGTGGTCGGCAAGAAGTACTCCCAGATCTTCCGCGAGTTCGAGGGCAACATCGACCCCCGCACCGTGCAGGGTTCCGGCGACGTGAAGTACCACCTCGGCGCCGAGGGCGAGTTCATCTCCGAGCACGGCGACCGGATCAAGGTGTCGGTGGCCGCGAACCCCTCCCACCTCGAGGCCGTCAACCCGGTGCTCGAGGGCATCGCCCGCGCCAAGCAGGACGTGCTCGACCGGGGCGAGGAGTTCCCGGTGCTGCCGCTGCTGGTCCACGGTGACGCGGCGTTCGCGGGTCAGGGCGTGGTCGCCGAGACCCTCAACCTGTCGCAGCTGCGCGGCTACCGTACCGGCGGCACGATCCACGTCGTCGTCAACAACCAGGTCGGCTTCACCACCTCGCCGGGAGCGTCGCGCTCCTCGCTCTACTGCACCGACGTGGCGCGGATGGTCCAGGCGCCGATCTTCCACGTGAACGGCGACGACCCCGAGGCCTGCATCCGGGTCGCGGGCCTGGCCTTCGCCTACCGTCAGCAGTTCAAGAAGGACGTCGTGATCGACCTCGTGTGCTACCGCCGGCGCGGTCACAACGAGGGTGACGACCCGTCGTACACCCAGCCCCTGATGTACGACCTGATCGAGCAGAAGCGGTCGGTGCGCAAGCTCTACACCGAGTCGCTGATCGGTCGTGGCGACATCACCATCGAGGAGGCCGAGCAGGTCCTCAAGGACTACCAGCAGCAGCTGGAGCGGGTCTTCACCGAGGTGCGCGAGGCCACGACCGATGCGCCGGACGACTGGATGACCGTCCCCGACTACCCGGAGAAGCAGACCGGCACCGCCACCACGGCAGTCAGCAGCGAGGTCCTGAAGCGGATCGCCGACGCCTACGTCACGCCGCCCGACGGCTTCACGGTGCACCCGAAGGTGATGCCCCAGCTGCAGCGCCGGGCCGCGGCGATGACCGACGGGCCGATCGACTGGGGCACCGGCGAGATCCTCGCCTTCGGGTCGCTGCTGATGGAGGGCCGCCCGGTGCGGCTGGCCGGGCAGGACTCGCGGCGGGGCACCTTCGTGCAGCGGTTCGCGACGATCATCGACCGCACCAACGCCGACGAGTGGACGCCGCTGAGCAACCTCACCGAGGACCAGGCGAAGTTCCTCGCCTACGACTCGCTGCTCTCCGAGTACGCCGCCCTCGGCTTCGAGTACGGCTACTCGGTCGCCCGGCCCGACGCGCTGGTGATCTGGGAGGCCCAGTTCGGCGACTTCGTCAACGGCGCCCAGATCGTCATCGACGAGTTCATCACCGCCGGCGAGACCAAGTGGCGCCAGCAGTCGGGCGTGGTCATGCTGCTCCCCCACGGCTACGAGGGGCAGGGCCCCGACCACTCCTCGGCCCGGATCGAGCGGTTCCTGACCATGGCCGCCGAGGACGCGTTCGTGGTGGCGCAGCCGTCGACGCCCGCGTCGTACTTCCACATGCTGCGACAGCACTCGCTCGGCGAGGAGCACCGACCGCTCATCGTCTTCTCGCCGAAGTCGATGCTCAAGCGCAAGGAGGCCGCCTCGC
Organism: Nocardioides sp. GXQ0305; assembly: GCF_050880345.1. NCBI lineage: Bacteria > Bacillati > Actinomycetota > Actinomycetes > Propionibacteriales > Nocardioidaceae > Nocardioides > Nocardioides sp. GXQ0305. Next base: position 180,691 of record NZ_JBNYXG010000007.1, on the reverse strand, counting down.
AGCCCTCCGACTTCACGAACGGGGAGTTCCGGGCGCTGATCACCGACGACCAGGCCGACCCCGCGGAGATCGAGACGCTGCTGCTGTGCTCGGGCCGGGTGACCTGGGACCTGATGGTCGAGCGCGGGAAGCGCGACGACGGCGAGAAGTTCGCGATCGCGCGGGTCGAGCAGCTCTACCCGCGACCGACCGAGCAGATCCACGACTACGTCGAGAGCCTCCCGAACCTCAAGGCGATCCGGTGGGTGCAGGACGAGCCCCGCAACATGGGCCCGTGGCCGCACTACGCGCTCAACGTCTGGCCGGCCCTCGGCCGGCACGTCGAGCCGGTCACCCGCGCGGGGTCCTCGTCCCCCTCGGTCGGCACCGTGAAGCGCCACGTCGAGGAGCAGAAGGCGCTCCTCGACCGGGCCTTCGCCTCGCCGGACGAGGGTGACGGCACCGACTACTGATGTACTTCACCGACCGCGGGCTCGAGGAGCTCGTCAAGCGCCGGGGCGACGAGGTCGTCACGTGTGAGTGGATCGCCGAGCGCCTCCAGGAGTTCACCGACCTCCACCCGGAGTTCGAGACGGCCACGGAGCGCTTCGCGACCTGGCTGGCCAGGCTCGACGACCCCGACGACTGACCGCACCCCGACACCGGTCTCCGGGGCGACCACCGGGCACTCCCGGATGTGGCCTCGGCGGGTCCGGGAGCACGCTCGACCTCCACGAGCTGATCGGGAGGTCGGGATGAGGCATCTGCATCGCGCAGTGGTGGCGGCGACGACGGGGGTGGCGCTGCTCGCAGCGCCGGCCGCGGCGGCAACCGCGCCGGAGGAGCAGCACCGGGTGGCGCTGCAGGAGCGACTGGACGAGGTGGTCGGCGCCGGCGCCGTCGGCGCCCTGGCGGAGGTGCGTGACGAGCGGGGCCGCTGGCGCGGCACCAGCGGAGTCGCCGAGCTGGGCTCGACGAGACCGGTGCCGGTCCGGGGCCGGTTCCGTGCCGGGAGCATCACGAAGACCTTCGTCGCCACCGTCGTCCTGCAGCTGGTCGACGAGGGTCGGCTGCGGCTGGGAGACGCCGTGGCGCGGTGGTTGCCCGGCGTCGTCCCGGACGGCCGACGGATCACGCTCCGTCACCTCCTCAACCACACCAGTGGGCTCCACGACGTCGTCGAGACGCTGCCCATGCCGCCGCAGCAGGAGTTCTACGACAACCGCTGGCGCACCTGGACCGCCGCGGAGCTGGTGTCACGGGCGGTCGAGCACCCGCCGACGTTCCGGCCGCCGGGCTCCGCGTTCGACTACTCCAGCACGGGCTACCTCCTGCTGGGCCAGGTCGTCGAGGAGGCCACCGACCGGCCGTGGGGCCGGGAGGTCGAGCGGCGGATCCTCCGGCCGCTGCGGCTGCACGGCACCTCGGTGCCCGGGGCCTCGCCGCGGATCCGTGGACCGCACCCTCACGGGTACGTGCCGGGTGGCGACGGTCTCCTCGACTACACGGAGATGAACCCGTCGGTGATGGGTGCCGGGGGCGAGATGATCTCGACCACCCGCGACCTGGACCGGTTCTTCGCGGCGCTGCTCGGCGGGCGGCTGCTGCCCGACCACCTGCTCGACCAGATGCAGACGCAGGGGGTGGCAGGCGGGAGGCCGTACGGGCTCGGCCTCGCGTGGCGCGACACCTCGTGCGGGGTGCGGGTCTACGGCAACGACGGAGACGCGTTGGCCTACCAGTCGTGGTCGTTCACGTCGGCCGACGGGGAGCGGCAGGCCACCCTGGCCCTGACGCCGGACTTCGGCGGCGACCCCGACGACGCCGTCGACGCCTTCCTGGACGAGGCGTTCTGCGGCTGACCGGTGTCACCACTCGGGACCGAGTCGCCGGGTGACGGTCCCGGGCCTGTGGATCGCAAAGATTTTGCCCACAGCTCCCCCTCGAGGGTGAGAAGGTCCGGCCATGGGAATCTTCCGCCGGAAGCCCGATGCTGCGTCGCCGCTCGCGCCCACGGGACATGCGGGCGACGACGAGCTGCTGGCGCAGATCGCCCAGCACAGCAACCTGGAGGCCGCCCGGCACTGGGTCCACTACGTCTACGTCGCCCACGAGGACGCCGCCCGCCGGGCCGCGGAGCAGGTCACGGCCGGGGGCTGGGACATCCAGCGGGTCGACGCGTCGGCGGCGGGAGGGCCGGAGTGGGTGGTGATCGCCGAGCAGCACGGCGCCGTCACCACGCCGGACGCGGTCCGCACGGCGCGCCAGTTCTTCGAGTCCGTCGCCGCAGCCCACCCTGGTGGCGAGTACGACGGCTGGGAGGCGAGCCTGTGAACTCGGCGCCGTCGCGGTGACCTCCCACTCTGCCACGATGGAGCCATGACCCACACGAGTCCGGTCGAGTGCTGGCTGACCGACATGGACGGCGTCCTGGTCCACGAGGAGACCCCGCTGCCGGGCGCCGCCGACTTCCTGGAGGCGCTCAAGAAGCACGACCGGCCGTTCCTGGTCCTCACCAACAACTCGATCTTCACCCCGCGCGACCTCCGGGCCCGCTTGCTGCACGCCGGCATCGACGTGCCCGAGGAGTCGATCTGGACCTCGGCGCTGGCCACCGCGCAGTTCCTCGACGACCAGCGCCCGGGCGGCAAGGCCTACGTCGTCGGCGAGGCGGGACTCACCACGGCACTGCACGAGGTCGGCTACACGATGAACGACCGCGACCCCGACTACGTCGTCCTCGGGGAGACGCGGACCTACTCCTTCGAGGCGATCACGCGCGCGATCCGGCTGATCGACGGCGGGGCGCGGTTCATCGCCACCAACCCCGACCCCAGCGGCCCCAGCCCGCAGGGGAAGCTGCCGGCGACCGGGTCGGTGGCCGCCCTGATCAGCACCGCCACCCAGCGGACGCCGTACTACGTCGGCAAGCCCAATCCGCTGATGATGCGCTCCGCGCTCAACCGGCTCGAGGCCCACAGCGAGACCACGATGATGATCGGCGACCGGATGGACACCGACATCGTGAGCGGCCTCGAGGCCGGGATCCGCACGATCCTGGTGCTCAGCGGCTCGACGACGCCCGACAAGGTCGAGGCGTTCCCCTACCAGGCGACCAAGGTCGTCGGCTCGATCGCCGACGTCGTCCCCCTCGTGTCCGAGCTCGACCCGAGCCGCTTCGCGTAGCGTCTCAGGCCGGATCGCTGTCCTCGGTGGCGCGGCGGGCGGAGTCGCGGATCTCGAACACCTCGGTGGCGAAACCGCCGAGCGCACCGGCCACGTCCCGGACCGCGGTGCTGACGATCCCGGCCACCTGACCGACGGTGGTCGCCGCCGCCTCGACGGTGTCCTGGATGACGTCCTTGCGGATCTCGGCGCGGCTCAGTCGGTCGAACATGTCGCCATGATCACGCGGCGGCAGCGGACTCGCCAGTCCGCTGTCCACGGGAGGCCGGCCTCGACGCCCCCGGCAGCGCGAACCGGCAGATCTTCCTGGCCACGCTCCACAGCTGGCCCCTGAGCCGGCCGGTGTTGTACGGCAGGCCGTACCGCTCGCACAGCTCCCGGACCTCGGGCGCGACCAGCGGGTAGCGCCGTGCGGGGAGATCGGGGAACAGGTGGTGCTCGATCTGGTGCGAGAGGTTCCCGGTCATCAGGTGGAAGAGCGGGCCACCGGTGATGTTCGCCGAGCCGAGCATCTGGCGCCGGTACCACTGACCCCGGGTCTCGTCCTCGCACTCCTCCTGGCTGAACGTCGCCACCCCCGCCGGGAAGTGGCCGCAGAAGATGATGTTGAACGCCCACACGTTGCGCACCAGGTTGGCCAACGCGTTGCCCGCGAAGGTCAGCGGGAACAGGGGCCCGGTCAGCGCCGGGAACAGCAGGTAGTCCTTGACGGCCTGCCGACGGATCTTCCGCAGCAGCCCCGGGTAGAGCGGTTTGTTGTCCTCGAGGCTGCGCCGTCCGGCCACGATGTTCTCGACCTCGAGGTCGTGCAGCGCCACGCCCCACTCGAAGAACACCATGAGCAGGAACGCGTAGAGCGGGTTGCCCAGGTAGTACGGACGCCACTCCTGGTCCTCGTCCATCCGCAGGATCCCGTAGCCGATGTCGCGGTCCTTGCCGAGGATGTTGGTGTAGGTGTGGTGGATGTAGTTGTGGCTGTACTTCCACTGGTCGCTGGGGCAGACGGTGTCCCACTCGTACATCCGCGAGTTGAGGCCCGGGTCGCCCATCCAGTCGTACTGGCCGTGCATCACGTTGTGGCCGATCTCCATGTTGTCGAGGATCTTGGAGAGGCTCAGGCTGGCCACGGCCAGCGGCCACAGCGGGGGCAGGTAGAACATGACGCGGCCGGCCACCTCGAGCTGGCGCTGCCGCTTCACGACCGTGCGGATGTAGGCAGCATCCTCCTCGCCGAGGTCGGCGACGATGCGCTGCCGGAGGGCGTCGAGCTCGGCGCCGAGCTCCTCGACCTGCTCGGGGGTGAGGGTGGGGGTCGTGGTCATGGCGGTGGCTCCCTTCCGGAGTCGGTGTCAGAGGTCGACGGAGCAGTCCCCGACCGGGGCGCTCACGCAGACCTGGATGTCCTCGTCGGGCAGGGACGACTCGGCGCCGTTGACGACGTGGCGCACCGTCCCCTCGGTCTTGCGGGCCGTGCAGGAGAAGCAGATCCCCATCCGGCAGCCGTGCTCCGGCGCCAGCCCGGCGGCCTCGGCCTGCTCCAGCAGCGGGGCCCCGGTGTTGTCGACGGTGACGCCGGACCGGGTGAAGGCGACTCGACCGCCGGCCTCGCCGGACCCGGCCGCCGGCGGCTTGAAGTACTCCACCCGCAGGGCGTCGGATCCGGCGTACGCCGCGCGGACCGCGTCGACCAACGGACCCGGTCCGCACAGCCAGGTCGGCACCTCGCGGAAGCCGGGCACCAGCCGCTCCAGCCACATCGGCGAGAAGGCCGGGTCGCCCAGCTCGGGGTGCAGCAGGTGGACGTCGATGCCGTAGCCGGAGGCCCGGACGTCGGCGAGCTCGCTGGCGAAGATCTGGTGGTCCGGGCTCTGCGCGTAGTGCACGAAGGTCACCCGGCCCCGGTGGGTCCGGCGCTGCAGGCTGCGCAACATCGACATCACCGGGGTGATCCCCGAGCCGGCCGAGATCAACAGAACGTGCTCGGGCACCGAGTCGGGGAGCACGAAGTCGCCCTCGGCCTGGGAGAGGTGCACCAGCTGCCCGGGCCGCGCCTCCTCGACCAGGAAGCGGGACACGCCCTGCCCGACCGGCCGGTCGTGGTTGGCGCGCAGCGTGATCGTGAACCGGTCACCGGGACGGGAGTCCGGGCTGGACACGGTGAACACCCGCGTCGTACGACGGGCCCCGCCGAGCTCGACGCCCAGCTGGACGTGCTGTCCGGCACGGTGGCCCTGCCAGGTGCTGGTGGGCTGCAGCGTGATCGTCGCAACGGGCGGGTGGCCGGCCACGTCGACCTCACGAGTGACGTCGACGACGCGGGCCCGGACCTCGTGGGCGGCCCACATCGGATCGACCTGCTCGAGGTAGCGGTCGACCCCGTGGGGCGACGCGAGCGCGGCGACCGCCCGGGAGCGGAGCAGGGTCTGGGCGATGCCCATTACGACCTCCTCTTGAGTGCACGCTTGTTCACTCAACCCTGTCGACCACGCTCCGCGACGTCAAGGCGTCCGCGCTGTGTTCGTGCACACATGTGCCTCACTACGCTGGCTTCCGTGACGCAGACCCGCGGTGAGCGCAAGGAGCAGACCCGGCGCGCCATCCTCGACGCCGCGCTGGAGCTGTCCGAGGACCGGACGTTCGCCGCGCTCTCGCTGCGTCAGGTGGCCCGCCGTGTCGGCATCGTGCCGACGGCCTTCTACCGACACTTCGCGACGCTCGACGACCTCGGGCTCGCCCTGGTCGAGGAGTCGTTCGCCTCGCTCCGGGCGATGCTGCGGGCCGTACGCCGCGACGACCCGTCGTTCGACCAGATCATCGACCGCTCCCTCGACGTCCTGGTCGAGCACGTGCACGCCCAGCGGGGCCACTTCGCGTTCATCGCCCGCGAGCGGGCAGCCGGGCCGCCGGTCGTGCGGGAGGAGATCCGCCACCAGATCGAGCTGTTCGAGCGTGAGCTCGCGACCGACCTGGCCCGGATCCCCGGCACCGAGCCGTGGTCGACCGAGGACCTGCAGGTGCTGGCCGACCTGATCGTCACCTCCGTGGTGGCGACCGCCGAGCAGGTGATCCTCGCCCGCCCCGGGAACGAGCAACGGATCGTGGCCCGCGCACGGACCCAGCTGCGGATGGTCCTGGTCGGCGCCCTCAACTGGCGCTCGCGGGGCTGACCTCCCCACTAGCCTGCGACCCATGGGACTCGCGGAGGACCTCGGCTACGGCCACGACACCGGCAACCCGCTGCACCGTGTGGTGCGGTCGTTCGCGGCCACCCGCCCAGGCGGCTGGTTCTTCTCGCGCACGTTGCGCCACCTCGACGACGTGGTCGCGCGGCTGAGCCGCGGCCGGCAGAGCGCCCCCGGCCTGCTCGCCGGGCTGGCGGTGCTCGACCTCACGACGACCGGGCGCAGGTCCGGGTTGCCCCGCACCAGCCACCTCATCGCCGCGCCCTACGCCGGCACGCTCGCGCTCCTCGGCACCAACTTCGGCCAGGCGAGCACCCCTGCGTGGGCGCTCAACCTCGAGGCCGAGCCCCGCGCGACCGTCAGCCACCGCGGCACCAGCCGCGACGTGGTCGCGCGCCCGGCCACCGACGCCGAGGCCGAGGAGGTCTTCGCGGCGGCCGCGACCTTCTACGTCGGCTACCAGCACTACCGGCAGCGGGTCGACGGCCGCCGGAGGATCCGGGTGTTCGTGCTCGAGCCGGTCACCGCGGCTTGACCGACACGTCGGTCACGGTCGCGTCCGGCCCGAGGTCGAGCACGCCGAGGATCGCCTCCGCCACGGTCTCGGGCCGGACCCACTGGGCGGCGTCGTAGTCCTTCCCCTCCTGCGCGTGCACCTTCTCCTGCATCGGGGTGGCGGTGCGGCCGGGGAACACGGTCGTGACCCGGACGCCGTGCCCGGCCTCCTCACCACGCAGCGAGTCGGCGAGCGCGCGCAGGCCGTGCTTCGAGGCGGCGTACGCCGCCCAGGTCGGGTGGGCGACCTGGCCGGCACTGGAGTTCACGAAGACCACGGTCCCGCGCGCGGCGCGCAGCGCCGGGAGGGCGACCCGGGTCAGCGCGGCGGGGGCCACCAGGTTCACGCGGAGGGTGGTGTCCCAGGTCTCGACGTCCAGGTCGGACACCGGGCCGAGCTCGACGACACCGGCCAAGTGCACGACGGAGTCGAGCGCGTCCGGCAGCGGCAGCGACTCCACGGAGTCGGGGTGGGCCAGGTCGGCCACCAGCACCGCCACGCCGTCGAGCCGGCCCGCCAGCTCGGCCGCACGCTCCTCGGAGCGGGCGATGGCGACGACCTCGTCGCCCCGGTCGAGGAGTCGCTGCGCGAGGACGGCGCCGATGCCGGACCCGGCACCGGTCAGCAGGTGGATCATCGGGTGAAGACGACCTTGCCGAACAGGTCCCCGTCGGCCATCGCCGCGAAGCCGTCGCGGGCCTGCTCCATCGGGAGCGTGCGGTCGATCACCGGTCGGGTGCCGGTGGCGTCGAGCATGCTCATCAGGGAGGCCAGCTCGGTCTTGGTGCCCATCGTCGAGCCGATGACCTCCAGCTGCAGGAAGAAGATCCGGGTCAGGCCGGCGTCGTCGACGTCCGGCCCCGACGTCGTCCCCGTCACCACGATCCGGCCGCCGACCCGCAGGGATCGGATCGAGTGCGACCACGTCGCGCGCCCCACCGTCTCCATGACGGCGTCGACCTTGACCGGCAGCCGAGCGCCCGACTCGAACACCTCGTGGGCGCCGAGCTCGAGCGCACGCTTCCGCTTCGTCTCGTCGCGGCTGGTGGCGAGCACCTTGAGGCCGCCTGCGCGGGCCAGCGTGATCAGCGCCGTCGCGACCCCGCCCCCCGCGCCCTGCACGAGCACGGTGTCACCCGGCCGCAGGCCGCCCCGGACGAAGAGCATCCGGTAGGCCGTGAGCCAGGCGGTCGGCAGGCAGGCGGCCTCCTCGAAGGACAGCGACGACGGCTTGGGCACCACGTTGCCGCGCGGGACGGCGACCTTCTCGGCGAACGTCCCCTGGTAGCGCTCGGACAGCAGCGACCGCCTCGGGTCGAGCGTCTCGTCGCCGCTCCAGGCCGGGTCGCTGATCACGGCGTGCACGACGACCTCGTTGCCGTCCTCGTCGATCCCGGCGGCGTCGCAGCCCAGGATCATCGGCAGCGCCTCCTCCTTCAGGCCCACCCCGCGCAGGGACCAGACGTCGTGGTGGTTGAGCGAGGCGGCCTTCACGGTGACCGTGGTCCACCCGTCGGGCACCTCGGGGTCGGGACGCTCCCCGACCACCAGCCCCTGCAACGGGTCCTCGGCACTGAAGCTGTCGGCGTAGACGGCGAACATGCTCACGAGGCTATCGAGTCCACGAGCAGCGCCAGCAGGGCCACCGCCGGCACCGCACCCTGCACCACTGCCGCCCGCGCCCTGCTCCGGTCGCTCAGCACCAGCACCAGCGCGGCGGCGGCCATGCTGCCGCACCCGAACACCAGCAACGGGGCACCCGCGTCGGAGTCGAGCGCCACCAGGGGCACGCCGGCGGCCACCCCGACGGCGAGGAAGAGGTTGTAGAAGCCCTGGTTGTAGGCCAGCGGCGCCGTCATCCGGGCCGTCTCCTCGGTGGTCCCGAACACCCGACGCGTTGCGGGCTCGTTCCAGCGCAGCGACTCCAGCACGAAGATGTAGACGTGCACGACGGCGGCCAGGGACGCAGCGACGAGGGCGACCACCAGCACTCGGCGACCCTAGCGCCATGCCCCTCCGCCCGGCTTCCCCCAGCCGGGCAGAGGGGCCGCGCGTCCGGGCGTCCCCCGGCACCCGGACCGCCCGAGCGTCCCTCCCCCGTGGCGTGAATCCTGTGGTGTGGGCCGGGCGAGCGCTAGATGGCGCTTCGGCCACCTTGACGCCACCACGCCGCGAGGGCGGTCCGGCTCCTCACGTCGGCAACGTCGAACAGGTCGGCCACGTGCTTGCGCACCGTGCGGGCCGAGATGCCGAGCCGCCGGGCCACCTGCTCGTTGGTGTGTCCCTGGCTCACCAACGCGGCGACCTCCCGCTGCCGCGGCGTGAGCAAGGTCCCGCCACCCGGGCCGGACCACTCGCGCAGCGCCTGCCCGGCCTCGCGCATCGCGAACCCGGCGTCGACGAGGCGACGTACGTGCTCGAAGGCCTCGAGCTCCCGGTCTGCGAAGTCGCGGTCCTCGCGCCAGAGGGACAGCAGCCGGAGGTCACGACGGCGACACGGGAAGGTGAGGGCGCTCTGGTAGCGGTGGCCGCGAGGCTCGAGGCACACCTCCCAGACCTCCATCCGCTCCAACCGGGTGAGGCTGACCACGTCGGTGAGCCGGGTGGTGCCGGCGGGGGCGGTGGTCAACCATCGCGCGTAGGGGTGGGTCGGCAGCAGCCGGCGCCACCGCACCTCCTCGTCGGCGTCCAGCGGGTCGGCGCCATGGGTCTCGACCAGCGCCGGCCCCCGGCCGGTGATGTCCAGCTCGCTGAAGGTGACCGTGTCGGCCCCGACCTGCCGGTCCAGGAGGGCCAGCAGGTCGGGCACCACGGCCGCGCCCTCGGCGATGCCGTGGGCGATCTCCGTCGCGCGGCGGGCCAGGACGGGGCGGTCCACCCGGCCACTCTGGCACCGGTGCTCGTCGCGGAGCAGTGGTGGTCTGGACCGGCTCAGTCGCGCGCGACCCCGTCGCGGCGGGCGGCCTCGGTGACCGCGTCGGCCACCGCCGGGGCGACCCGGGGGTCGAACGGCGACGGGATGACATAGTCCTCCCGGAGGTCCTCCCCCACCAGGTCCGCGAGCGCACCGGCCGCGGCGAGCTTCATCCCCTCGGTGATCGCGGTGGCGCGGGCGTCGATCGCACCGCGGAAGATGCCGGGGAAGGCGAGCACGTTGTTGATCTGGTTGGGGAAGTCGGACCGGCCGGTGGCGACGACCCGGGCGTACCGGTGCGCGACCTCGGGATGCACCTCCGGGTTCGGGTTCGCCATCCCGAACACGATCGCCTCGTCGGCCATGCTCGCCACCACCTCCTCGAGCACGGTGCCGCCGCTGACCCCGAGGTAGGCGTCGGCGCCGGCCATCACGTCGGCCAGCCCACCCCGCCTGCCGGTGACGTCGGCGGTGTCACGGGCCAGGGCCTGCTTGACCCGGGTGAGGTCGGATCGGCCCGAGTGGAGCACGCCGCGCCGGTCGAGCACCGCGATGTCGGAGATCCCTGCCTCGAGGAGGATCCGGGTCACTGCCACCCCCGCGGCGCCGGCGCCCGAGACGACCACGCGCGTGGTGCCGGGGTCACGCCCGGTGAGCCTCAGCGCGTTCTCCAGGGCGGCGAGGGCGACCACGGCGGTGCCGTGCTGGTCGTCGTGGAAGACCGGCATGTCGAGGCGTTCCTTGAGCCGGTCCTCGATCTCGAAGCAGCGGGGGGCGGAGATGTCCTCGAGGTTGATGCCACCGAAGCTGGGCGCCAGCCGGCAGACGGTCTCGATGATCTCCTCGGTGTCGGTGGTGTCGAGGCAGATCGGGAGCGCGTCGACCCCCCCGAACTCCTTGAAGAGCACCGCCTTGCCCTCCATCACCGGCATCGCCGCGGCCGGGCCGATGTCACCGAGACCGAGGACCGCCGTGCCGTCGGTGACCACGGCGACGGTGTTGGGCACCCAGGTGTAGTACCGGGTCAGCTCGGGGTCGGCCGCGATCGCCTCGCAGACCCGGGCGACGCCGGGCGTGTAGGCCAGGGACAGGTCGTCGGGCCCGGTGAGTCCGACGGTCGACCTGATCGCCATCTTGCCGCCGACGTGGAGGTCGAAGACGGGATCGCCGGCCTGCGGGTGGTCGGGGACAGCCATGATCGCCGATGCTCCCACACCGCTCACGGACGGCACGTCGTGTCTCACCGGCCTCGCAGGGTCCGGGGCCGGGGCCACACCCGGAGCACCGCCACCCCGAGGACGTCCTCGTCGGCCACCGGGCCCCGGTGCCGGGAGTCGACGCCGGCGGGGTTGTCCCCCAGCAGCCACCAGGCGGCGTCTCCGGTCCGGGTCTCGACGCGGCGTTCGGCCCGTTTGACCGCGAGGGTCCCGTCGGCGAGCCGCGCCACCACGACGCTCCCCGCCCGGGGGGAGGCGCCGTACCGCACGAGCAACCGGTCTCCCGGGGTCAGCGTGGGGCGCATCGAGTCGCCGCGGACGACGGCCCATCCCAGCGGCACTCGGGCCACCTTCAGGGGTGAAGACACAGCGAGTAGTGTCGCAGTGACGACACGATCCCCAGCAGATAGGACACACAGACGATGTTCGCGAAGCTGTTCGCCCCGACCGTCGAGGTCTCCGCCCACTGCGACCTTCCGTGCGGCGTCTACGACCCGGCGCAGGCCCGGATCGAGGCCGAGTCCGTCAAGGCCATCATCGAGAAGGTCGCCGACAACGACGACCCCGACTTCCGCACCCGGGCCGTCCTCATCAAGGAGCAGCGCTCCGAGCTGGTCAAGCACCACCTGTGGGTGCTCTGGACCGACTACTTCAAGCCCCCGCACTTCGAGAAGTACCCGCAGCTCCACCAGCTGGTCAACGAGGCCACCAAGCTGGCCGGCGCCACCGGCACCAAGGGCGAGATGGACGCCGCCAAGGCCGACGAGCTGCTCGCCAAGATCGACGAGATCGCCGAGATCTTCTGGGAGACCAAGAAGGCCTGATCCCGGCCCGGCGAAGCCGTGCCGAGATCACGGCCTTCGCGTGTCGAAAGCGCGACTGAGCGCACCGAAGTCGCGACCGCGGCACCGCAACCCCAGACCGCCTGCGGCAGCCGACGTGCCGGGCGCGACCGAGCGAAGCGAGGTCGCGACCCCGACGCCAGGCCCACCGTCGGCGAGTGGTGGACGGTGCGGAGCCGCTTCCCCACTAGGGTCGGGACCGTCACCGACGAGGGGAGGCCCGTTCCGCATGGCCACGAGCGTCACCGAGCGTCCGCAGGCCGACGTCGAGGTGCGGGTCCCTGCGGACAGCGCCTTCGTGTCGGTGCTGCGCTCGACCGCGGCCGGCGTGGCCTCGCGGCTGGACTTCGACCTCAGCACCATCGAGGACCTCCGGGTGGCGGTGGGAGAGGCCTGCGCCCTGGCGCTGCCGCAGGCCGACGAGGGGAGCAGCCTGCGGGCCGAGTTCCACCTCGCCCCGCGCCACCTGACGGTCAGGGTCTCGGTGACCGGCACCGAGGTGCAGGCGCCCGACCGCGAGAGCTTCGCCTGGCAGGTGCTCGACACGCTAGCCTCCGGGGCGACGACCGAGGTCGACGGTGGCCTGCTGGCGATCGTGCTCGGCGTGGGGGGCGAGTCGCTGCCGGGCTGATCACTCCTCGGCGAGCGCATCGATGCTGGCCGGGTGGAAGATCCCGGCCAGCACCACAGCCGCGACCACCGCCAGGGCGATCGCCACCAGCGTGGTGGGGCTCCCCCGGAAGCTCCATGCGAGGCCGAGCTGGATCAGCTGGGCCAGCACCGCCGGCCCGCGCGCCCACGACACCCGCCGTACGAGCAGCAGTCCGCACCCGACCAGCAGGGCCCCGTAGGCGGCGAAGAAGGCGGTGGTCGTCAGGCCCATGGTCAGCCGCGTCGAGGTGAGGCTGAAGATCTCGACCAGGGCGAGCACGACCACCACCACACCCTCCACCGCCACCAGGGAGGCGGCCACGGTGAGGGGGGCGGGACGGTCGGGACGGACGCCGGTCACGCCGGTCAGCCTAGAAGGTGGCCACGAGGTGTCGGGCATCACGGAATCGAGTGCGTGGGGGGCTTGTTTACCGATCGAACTCTTGTCACGCTAGGTGATCGCTCGTGAAAGCGTTCACTTTGCGTGCCGTGAGCAACGCCCCCAGCGACCCGAGAGAAAGAGGAAAGCCCAGCCATGGATTGGCGCGACCGTTCCGCGTGCCTCGACGAGGACCCGGAGCTGTTCTTCCCGATCGGCAACACCGGGCCGGCCATCCTCCAGATCGAGGAGGCCAAGCAGGTCTGCCGGCGCTGTGAGGTGCGCGAGCAGTGCCTGCAGTGGGCGCTGGAGGCAGGGCAGGACCACGGCGTCTGGGGCGGTCTGAGCGAGGACGAGCGCCGCGCCCTGAAGCGTCGCAACGCCCGGGCGCGGGTCCGGACCGCCTGAGGCTCACTCCAGCGGTACGTCGATCGCGACCCTGGTCCCCCGCGCATCCGGCCGCGGGCCGATCTCCAGCTGGCCGCCCAGCTCGGACTCGACCAGCGTGCGCACGATCGAGAGCCCGAGCTGGGTCGAGGCCGCCGGGTCGAACCCGGCCGGCAGCCCTGAACCATCGTCCTCCACCGTGACGTGCAGCCGGCCGACCAGCCGGCCCGCGGTCACCCGGATCAGCCCGTCGGTGGCGCCCTCGCCGTAGCCGTGCTCGACGGCGTTCTGCACCACCTCGGTGAGCACCATCGCGAGCGCGGTGGCCACGTCGGAGCCGAGCTCGCCGAAGGAGCCGCTCCGCTCGACGCGGACGTGCTCCCCCGCGAGGCCGACGTCGGTGACCATCCGGCCCAGCCGGTCGGCGATGTCGTCGAAGGCCACCTGCTCCTCCACGGCGGTGCTCAGCGTCTCGTGCACCACCGCGATGGACCCGACCCGGCGGACGGCCTCCTCCAGCGCGGCCCGGGCCTCGGCCGAGTCGATGCGCCGCGCCTGCATCCGGAGCAGCGCGGCGACGGTCTGCAGGTTGTTCTTGACCCGGTGGTGGATCTCCCGGATGGTGGCGTCCTTGGTCACCAGCTCCCGGTCGCGGCTACGCAGCTCGGTGACGTCACGCAGCAGCACCAGGGCACCGATCCGCTCCCCCGTCGGCTGCAGCGGCACCGACCGGAAGATCACGGCCATCTCGTCGGCGGCGAGCTCGGTGTCGCCGTGCACCCGTCCGGAGAGCACGGCGGACAGCCGTTCCTCGTCGGGCCGCTGGCGCACCGGTACCAGCTCGCGGGCCACGTCGGCGAGCACCAACCCCTCGAGGTCGCCGGACAGGCCGAGCCGACGGAACACCGAGAGCGCGTTGGGGCTGGCGTAGCCGACCCGGCCGTCGGCGTCGACGCGCACGAAGCCGTCGCCCACCCGCGGCGAGTCGGCGTGGTCGCTGCGCTGGCCGGGCAGCGGGAAGGTGCCGCGGGCGATCATCTGGGTCAGGTCGGCCGCGGTCTGCAGGTAGGACAGCTCCAGCCGGCTCGGCGTGCGGACCCCGAGCAGGTTGGTGTTGCGGGCGATGACGGCGATCACCCGACCGCCGCGCCGTACCGGGATCGTCTCCACCCGCACCGGCACGTGGTCGCGCCACTCGGGATCGCCCTCGCGCATGAGCCGGCCGCGGGCGAGTGCCTCGTCGAGCATCGGCCGCCGGCCGCCCGGCACGAAGCTGCCGACCACGTCGTCGACGTACGCCGTGGGGCCGGTGGTGGGCCGCATCTGACCGGCCGCCCAGAATCCCCGTCCCTCGCGGTCGGGCAGCCACAGCACCAGGTCGGCGAAGGACAGGTCGGCGATGATCTGCCAGTCGGCCTGGATCAGCTGCAGCCACGCGACGTCGTCGTCGTCGAGGTCGGTGTGGCTGCGCACGAGCTCGGTCAACGACGGCACGGCCCGAGCCTAGGACGTGGACTCGGGCTCGGGGCCGGCCCGTCGCTCCCGACTACGGGCCGTGGCCGGGTGGCTGGCAGGATGGCCCCCATGGCACGGTCGTACTGGAAGCAGGTGCTCGATCACGGCCTGCAGGTACCGACCGACCGGCCGCTGGACGACCTGACCGCGGAGCTCACCAGCATGCTCGGGTCCGCCGACCCGGTGCTCCGCGACGGCACGGCCTACCCCGCGCTCGCCACCTGGGTCGACCGCGGCGTCTACGACGACCTCCTGGTGGGACTCGGTGACGGGATGGCCGCGGGACTCACCGTCGGGCTCGGCGAGGTGGGCACCGACTCGGTGTTCCGGCGCACGTTCAGCGTGCTGGTGCTGGCCGCGGTCATCGAGCGCGACACCGCGGCGCAGCTGCTCCCCGGCGACCAGGTGCTCCGCTGGGGCGACCGGATCGTGTCGTGGCTGCTCCGGGAGCGGGACCTGCGCGGCTACGTGCCCGGCAAGGGCTGGGCGCACTCGGTCGCCCACGGCGCCGACGCGATCGCCGCGCTGGCCGGCTCGCGCCACTTCGGGGCGACGGAGCTCACCGTGCTCCTCGACGTGCTGGCCGACCGGATCCTGTCCGCCGACACCCAGCTGGAGTCCGGCGAGCCCGACCGGGTCGCCTCCGCCGTGATGGCCGTGCTGCGCCGCAACCTGGTCCCGACCAAGGTGGTCGAGCCCTGGGTCGCGCGTCTCGCCGCGAGCGGCAACCCCTACGTCCTGCGCGGGGACCGCGACCCCTACCTCGCGACCAACAACGCCCAGCAGCTGTTGCGCTCGCTCTACCTGCACCTCGCGGTCGCTCCCGGTCCGCCGGCCGACAAGGCCGACCTGGTGCTGGCAGCGGTCGACGCCCTGCGGGCGACCAACCCCTTCACGCTGGCCCGCTGACTCCGCTGTCGGACCCGCCCTACCGTTGAGTAGCCTGCGGGCATGACCGACCTCGACGAGTCCGCCGCCTCCCCCGTCGACGAGACCGCCGCGGACGGCACGACGAGCGGCCACGCAGGCGAGCTCGCGGTCGCCGTCGCCCGCGCCCACGGGGTCGAGACCATGTTCACCCTGTCCGGCGCCCACGTCTTCCCGATGTACGACGGCGCGGTGAAGGCCGACCCGCCGATGCGGCTGGTCGACGTACGCCACGAGCAGACCGCGGCGTTCGCGGCCGAGGCCACCGGGAAGCTGACCCGGGTGCCCGGGCTCGCGGTCCTGACCGCCGGCCCCGGCGTGACCAACGGGGTCAGCGCGATCGCGCAGGCGCAGTTCGCGGGCTCGCCGATGGTCGTGGTCGGCGGCCGCGCCCCGGCCAACAGGTGGGGCAGCGGCAGCCTGCAGGAGCTCGACCATCCGCCGGTCCTCGGCCCCGTCTCGAAGGCGGCGCGGACCATCCACACCGCCGACGGGGTGCTCGACGGGTTCCACGACGCGTTCACCACCGCCGCCTCACCGCACCGCGGGCCGGTGTTCGTCGACGTCCCGATGGACGAGTTCTTCAACTCGGCCTCCGGGACGCTGCCCGAGGCGAACCGGAGCCCCGGCGCGGAGCCCGACCCCGACTCGATCGGAGAGGTCGCCGAGCTCCTCGCGTCCGCGGGGCGTCCGGTCCTGGTGCTGGGCACCGACGTGTGGGCCGACGGCGCCGAGGAGGCGGCCTTGCGCTTCGTCGAGGCCGCCGGCGTCCCGACGATCACCAACGGGATGGGGCGTGGCGTCGTCCCGGGCGGCCACCCGCTGCTGGTGACCAAGGCCCGGGGCCTCGCCTTCGGGGGCGCCGACCTGGTCGTGGTGGTCGGCACTCCGCTGGACTTCCGGCTCGGCTACGGCGTCTTCGGCGGCAAGGAGGGCAGCACGCCGGCGCAGGTGGTGCACGTCGCCGACTCCGCCGGACAGCTCTCGGGCCACGCCGACCTCGCCGCCTCGGTCGCCGGTGACCTCACCCGCGTGTTCGACGACCTGCAGCAGGCCCTCGAGCAGGTCGTACGCCGGCCCGACTGGTCGGCGTGGGTCACCGACCTCCAGGACACCGTCCGGAGTGCGGTCGAGCGGGACGCCGGGCTGCTCGCCGCCGAGGCCGACCCCATCCACCCGGCGCGGATCTACGGCGAGCTGGTGCCGCGGCTGGCCGACGACAGCGTGGTGATCGGCGACGGCGGCGACTTCGTCAGCTTCGCCGGCAAGTTCGTCGAGCCGAAGCGGCCCGGCGGCTGGCTGGACCCCGGCCCCTACGGCTGCCTCGGCGCCGGACTGGGGTCGGCGATGGCCGCCCGGCTCGCGCGGCCCTCCTCGCAGGTGGTGCTGCTGCTGGGCGACGGCGCCGCCGGCTTCTCCCTGATGGACGTCGACAGCCTGGTCCGCCACGACCTGCCGGTGGTCATGGTGTGCGGCAACAACTCCGCGTGGGGGCTGGAGAAGGGCCCGATGCAGATGATCTACGGCTATGACGTGGCCGCCGACCTCGCCCAGCGCACCCGCTACGACGAGGTGGTCAAGGCGCTCGGCGGTGCGGGTGAGACGGTCACCGATCCCCGTGAGGTCGGGCCCGCGATCGACCGGGCCTTCGCGTCCGGCGTCCCCTACCTCGTGAACGTGATCACCGACGTCGACGCGGCGTACCCCCGCGCCACCTTCGGGGTCTGATGGAGCTGCGGCTGGCCCGGTCCGACGAGCTCGACGCCGTCGGGGAGATCACGCTCGCCGCCTACGAGGACTTCACGACCGGGACCGAGGACTTCTACCGGCAGCACCTCCGCGACGCGGCCCGCCGCGCCCGGGAGGCGGAGCTGTGGGTGGCGGTCGACGGGGACGCCGTCCTGGGCACGGTCACGTACTGTCCCCCGGGCTCGCCGTGGCGCGAGCTCGGGGGCGACGACGAGGGTGAGTTCCGGATGCTCGCCGTCGACCCGGCTCACCAGAAGCGCGGAGCCGGGCACGCGCTGGTGGCGCACTGCGAGGGCCGGGCGCGCGACCACGGCGCGACCGGGATGGTGCTCTCCTCGCTCGCCGAGATGGCCGCCGCCCACCGGGTCTACCTGCGCCACGGCTACGCCAGGGCGCCGGAGCGGGACTGGAGCCCGGTCGTCGGCGTGCACCTCATCGCCTTCACCAAGGAGCTGCCGTGACCGCCGACCGCACCGCCACCCTGACCTTCAGCGTCGCCGACGACGACACGGCGCAGGCCCTGGGCAGCGGCTCGTTGCCGGTGCTCGCCACCCCCCGGCTGCTCGCCTGGTGCGAGGCGGCCACCTGCGCCGCGATCGAGCCGGAGCTGGGCGAGGGCGCGACGTCGGTCGGCACCCGCGTCACCCTCGAGCACCAGGCCGCGTCGCCGGTCGGGGCCGAGGTCGAGGTCACCGCCTCCGCGACCTACGTCGACGGCCGGCTGCACCGGTTCGCCGTGGCTGCCCGGCACTCCGCCGACGGCCGGGTCGTGGCCACCGGCGAGGTCACTCGGGTCGTGGTCGACGCGGAGCGCTTCCTCTCCCGCCTGGCCCGGTGATTCGGGGTGGGCTCACCCTGCGGGGAAAGCCCAGCTCCACGTGGCGGGTGAGGGCCGCGACGTCGTCGGGGCCGGTGCCGCAGCAGCCGCCGACGTACGCCGCGCCGGCGGCCACCCACGACCCCACGAGCCCGAGGTCGAGGGGCGCGCCGTAGTCCCACTGCTTCGTGGCCGCGTCCCAGCTGCCGCCGCGGTTGGGGTAGGCCACGGCCGGGAGCCCGGTCACCGCCACGGCCGTGCGGACCGCGTCGAGCACGTCAGCAGCGGCCGAGCAGTTGACCCCGGCGGCGACCACGCTGGTCGAGCCCGCCACCACGGCGTAGGCGTCGGAGAGCGACTGCCCGGCGTTCGTGGCCGCCCCGGCCACGGAGTAGCTGAACCAGGCCGGCAGGCCCAGCTCGTCGAGCAACGGGACCAGCACCTCGGCCTCGTCGGCGTCGGGGATCGTCTCGACGGCCAGCAGGTCCGGGCCGGCCGCGGCGAGCAGCTCCAGCCGAGGGGCGTGGAAGTCGCGCAGCCCGGCGGCGGTCACGCCGTAGCGGCCGCGGTACTCCGACCCGTCGGCGAGGTAGGCGCCGTACGGGCCGACGGAGGCCGCGACCAGCAGGCCCGGGCGGGAGTCGGCGAGCTCGTCGCGCACCTCACGTGCGAGGGCCACGCTCCGCCCGACCAGGCGCGCGGCAGCGTCAGGTTCGTGGCCGACGGCGACGAGTCCGTCGACACTGACCTGGTAGCTGGCCGTCGTGGCGACCTGCGCGCCGGCGAGGTAGAAGTCGCGGTGTGCCCGGGCGAGCCGCTCCGGCTCCTCCGCGAGCAGCCGGGCGGTCCACAGCGGGCCGTCGAGGTCAGCGCCCCGCGCCTCCAGCGCCGTGGAGAGACCGCCGTCGAGCACGGTCACGCCGGTCACCGTCCGCTCCGGAGGTGTCGAGCGTGCCCTCAGCTGTTGGGGCGCTTGCCGTGGTTGGCGTTCTTCTTGCGCCGAGCGCGGCGCTTGCGGCCGGTCTTGCCCATGATGTCCTCCTGGTCGAGTGCTCGGAGCAGTGTGCCAAAGCGGGGCGGCCGGAGGCCAATCAGGCCTCGGTGATCCGGACCTGCACCTCGCGGATCTGGACCATCACCCGCTGCCGGAGGTCGGTCGGCGCGGCCTCGGAGCACGAGCGGGCGACCACGGCCTTCACGGTCCGCTGCAGGTCGAACCGCTCGAGGCAGGGCCCGCACTCGTCGAGGTGGGCCTGCACGGCGGTGCAGTCGGCCTCGTCGAGCTCGTTGTCGAGGAAGTACACGATGCGCTCGAGGTAGTCGGCGCAGTCCGTGCCGGGCTCGTGCTGGTGGCCGCTCACTGGTCTTCTCCCCCCGTCGTGCCCACGGGAAGCAGGTCGTGGGTCCGGACGTAGTCGGACAGCATGTCGCGCAGCTGGCGACGGCCACGGTGGAGCCGAGACATGACGGTGCCGATCGGGGTCTCCATGATCTCGGCGATCTCCTTGTAGGCGAATCCCTCCACGTCGGCGAGGTAGACGGCCAGCCGGAACTCCTCCGGGAGCCGCTGCAGGGCCTCCTTGACCTCGCTGTCGGGGAGCCGCTCGAGCGCCTCGGTCTCGGCCGACTTCAGCCCGGAGGAGGTGTGGGACTCGGCGCGCGCGAGCTGCCAGTCCTCGACGTCCTCGGTCATCGCCTGCTGGGGCTGGCGCTGCTTCTTGCGGTAGCTGTTGATGAAGGTGTTGGTGAGGATCCGGTAGAGCCACGCCTTGAGGTTCGTGCCCGGCCGGAACTGGTGGAAGGACGAGAACGCCTTCGTGTAGGTCTCCTGGACCAGGTCCTCGGCGTCGGTGGGGTTGCGGGTCATCCGCATCGCGGCCGAGTAGAGCTGGTCGAGGTACTGCATCGCGTCACGCTCGAAGCGCGCGGCGCGCTCGTCGTGGGTCTCGGTCTCGACGTCGATCTCCGTGGGATCCGGTTCGACGGTGGCGGTGGGGTCGTCTGTCATCGTCCCCCAGCCTACTGCGGTGTCGGGGCGATCCATCGTTGCGAGCACTCCCGACCAACGCCCTCAGAGCCCGGCTGATTCCCCGACCACCTCGCGGACGATCCACTCCAGCGTCGCCTCGACCACGATCGCCAGGGCGTCGTCCTGGCTGACGGCACCGCTCCTCGGCACCTTGAACCCGTGGTCACCGCCGGGCACCACCGCCATGTCGACGTGCTCCAGGCCGTCGGGAAACTCCTCCGGCGCGCCGAACGTGTCGCGCTCGCCCTGCACCACCAGGGTCGGGACGCCGGCGCTCGCGAGCTCGCCGAGGCGACTCTTCTCGGGCTTGCCCGGCGGGTGCAGCGGGAAGGAGAGGGCCAGGCACCCGGCGGCACCGAGCTCCTGCGCGGTGCGGCACGCGGAGCGGGCGCCGGCCGAGCGTCCGCCCACGACCAGCGGGCCGGTGGGTCGCAACCGGGCTGCGGCCGCCCGCAGCCCGTCGTCGAGCGTCGGCGGCGGGGTGGCGACCTTGCGTCCGGCCACCACCCACGGCTGGTCGAACAGCACGACCGTGATCCCGTTGCGGGGGAGGTCGGCGGCCAGGGCCTGCAGGTCGCGGCTGCCGACACCGGCTCCGGCTCCGTGGCTGAGCAGCAGTGTCGCCGTCGGGCGACGGGCCCGGAACGTGAAGGAGCGGCCGTCCCCGTGGGGGGTCGCCACCCTGGACTCCCTCATGCCAGCGACTCCTCGAGCGGGATCGGCTCGACCAGCTCGGGGCCGTTGTTGCGCACGTTGCTGACCAGCGTGGACACGGGGAACGCCTCGAGCCGACCGGGGGCGGCCGGGACCAGCAGCGACAGCAGGTCGTCGGTCGTGTCGGTCGCGGGATCGAGCCACGCGCCCCACCGCTCTCGCTCCACCATGAGCGGCATCCGGTCGTGGATATGGCCGACGGAGTCCTCGGCCTGGGTGGTGAGCACCGTGCAGGTCCACCGGAACCGCTCCGGGTCGTCGTCGTCGCGGGTGGGGTCGCGCCAGATCTCGTAGAGCCCCGCCATCGCCAGCACCCCGCCGTCGGCGGGCCGGATGAAGAACGGCTGCTTGCGCGGCTTGCCGGCCTTCGTCTTCTGGCTCGTGGGGTACCACTCGAAGTAGCCGTCGGCCGGCAGCAGGCACCGGCGGCTGGCGAAGGCCCGCTTGAAGGCGGGCTTCTCGGCCACCGTCTCCATCCGCGCGTTGATCATCCGGTTGCCGATCGCGGGGTCCTTGGCCCACGACGGGACCAGGCCCCAGCGCAGCGCCCGGAGCTGACGTTGCGGGTCGTCGGCGGAGTCGCGGGAGGGCTTGCGCTCCATCACCGCGTAGACCTCCTTGGTGGGGGCCACGTTGTAGTCGGCCTCGATCGGCCTCTCCAGCCGGCTGTCGACGACCTCGAACTCCTCGATCAGGTCCTCGGGCTTCCGGCTCGAGGCGTAGCGACCGCACATGGGGACACCCTAGGCGCAGCGCGGGACGCCCGGGCCGGACGGCCGACGTCCGTCTCGCGCGCATCGTGTAGGAAGGGACCATGACGATCTCGCGACTGCTCGCCCGGCCGATGCTCGCCTCCATGTTCGTGGTGGGTGGGGTCAACGCCCTGCGCGACGCCGAGGGCCGCGCCCGAGCGGCGGCACCGGTGACCGAGAAGCTGGTCCCCCTGGCCGAGCGGGTGCTGCCGCAGGCACCGATCCCCACCGAGCCGGTCACCCTGGTCCGGATCAACGCCCTCGCCCAGGTCGGGGCCGGCCTGCTGCTCGCCAGCGGACGCGCCCCGCGCCTCTCGGCGACAGTGCTGGCCGCGTCGCTGGTCCCGACCACGGCGGCCGGCCACCGCTTCTGGGAGGAGACCGACCCCGCCCAGCGCGCCAACCAGAAGGTCCACTTCTTCAAGAACGTGTCGATGCTGGGCGGCCTGATCATCGCGGCCGGCGACACCGAGGGGAAGCCCGGCGTGGTGTGGCGCACCCGCCGCGCCGCGCGCGACGCACGCCGCGAGGCCAAGCACCTCGCTGCGACCGCCCGTCGCGAGGCGAAGTTGGCCGCCGCCCAGCTCTCCTGATCGCGGGCTCCGGCGCACTGCGACCTGCTCCGCTGAGCGACCCAGCTCCGACCTGCCCCGCTCAGCGACCCAGCTCCGACCTGCTCCGCTGAGCGACCCAGCTCCCAGCGGCCCTGACGCGGCCGATCGGGACCGCCGGACCCGGCCGCAGATACCCTGCCCGGGTGACGACCAGCACCGGGCTCGCCGACCCCTGGCCGGCGCCGCGCGCCCGGATGCCCGTCGACGTGGACGTGTCGCTGCCCGGCAGCAAGTCGCTCACCAACCGGGCGCTGGTGCTCGCCGCCCTCGCCGACGGCCCGTCCGTCGTACGCCGTCCGCTGGTCTCGCGTGACTCCACCCTCATGGTCGGCGGACTCCGCGCGATGGGCTGCGAGGTCGACACCGGGCGTGACGACTGGACTGTGACGCCCACGTCCCTGCGCGGCCCGGCCACCGTCGACTGCGGCCTCGCGGGCACCGTGATGCGCTTCCTGCCGCCCGTGGCGGGCCTGGCGGCCGGACGTGTCGACTTCGACGGCGACGCCCACATGCGCCGACGCCCGGTCGGTGAGGTGCTGTCGGCGCTGCGGACTCTGGGTGTGTCCGTGGAGGGCGACGCGCTGCCGTTCGGGGTCCTCGGGGACGGCGCCGTCCCTGGCGGCGCCGTCACCATCGACGCCAGCGCGTCCTCGCAGTTCGTCTCCGCGCTGCTGCTCGCCGGCGCCCGGTTCGACTCCGGCGTCGACGTCCGCCACGCCGGCCCGCCCGTCCCGTCGCTCCCCCACGTCGCCATGACCGTCGCACTGCTCCGCGAGCACGGGGTGGACGTCGACGACCGCGAGGCCGACCGCTGGCGGGTGTCCCCCGGCCCGATCGCGGCCCAGGACCGGACCATCGAGCCGGACCTGTCGAACGCCGCCCCCTTCCTGGCCCTGGCCGCGGTCAGCGGCGGCACCGTGACGGTCCGCGACTGGCCTCGCGCGACCACGCAGGCCGGCGACGCCCTGCGCGCGATCCTCGCCGAGATGGGATGCGAGGTGGGGTTCACCGAGGAGGGGCTCCGAGTCACCGGCAGCGGCGCGATCCACGGCGTCGACCTCGACCTGCACGACGTCGGCGAGCTCACCCCTGCCGTGGCCGCGCTGTGCGCGCTCGCCGACTCCCCCTCGCACCTGCGCGGCATCGGCCACATCCGGGGCCACGAGACCGACCGGCTCGCCGCCCTCGCCCGCGAGCTCGGCGGACTCGGCGCCGACGTGACCGAGCACCCCGACGGGCTGTCGTTCCGGCCGGCCCGCCTCCACGGCGGCACCTTCGGGACCTACGCCGACCACCGGATGGCCCATGCCGGCGTCATCGTCGGCGCCGCGGTCGACGACGTGGCGGTGGCCGACGTCGGGACCACCTCCAAGACCTTCACCGACTTCCCCGGCTTCTGGGCGGCCCTGCTGTGATGTGCGAGCCGAGGCAGGCGCGGAACGCGCGGGGCTCGTCGCGAGCCAGATTGAGCAAGCCCCACGACCGAGGAACGAGGTCGTGATGGGCGCGTCGAAATCAGGTCGTTACACCGAGCACGATCACGAGCACTACGAGCGCCCCCGCCGGCGCACCCGCCCCCGGACCAAGGAGCGCCCGACCTACGACGACGCCGTCGACGGGACCGTGGTGACCGTCGACCGCGGCCGCTACACGCTCCTGGTCGGCCACAGCACGGTCACCGCGATGAAGGCCCGTCCGTTGGGGCGCAAGGGCGTGGTCGTCGGCGACCGGGTCCGGGTGGTCGGCGACGTGTCGGGGGCCGACGGGGCGCTGGCCCGGATCGTCGAGGTCGCCGAGCGCACCACGGTGCTGCGCCGCACCGCCGACGACGACGACCCGGTGGAGCGCGTGATCGTCGCCAACGCCGACCAGCTCGTCGTCGTCACCGCGCTCGCCGACCCCGAGCCACGGCCGCGGCTGATCGACCGGGCGCTCGTGGCGGCGTACGACGCCGGCATGCGGCCGCTGCTGTGCCTGACCAAGGCCGACCTCGCCGACCCCGAGACGCTGCTCTCGACCTACCGCTCCCTGGGAGTCCCGTGGGTGGTCACCCACAAGGGCGGCGACCTGGGCGAGCTCCGCGACGCGCTGCGCGGCCGCACCAGCGTGCTGATCGGCCACAGCGGCGTGGGCAAGTCGACGCTGGTCAACGCGCTGGTGCCCGACGCGGACCGCGCGATCGGGCACGTCAACGCCGTCACCGGCCGCGGTCGGCACACCTCCACCTCGGCGCTGATGCTGGCGCTCCCCGAGGACGGTGGCTGGATCGTCGACACCCCCGGCATCCGGTCGTTCGGCCTGGCCCACGTCGAGCCGGAGTCGCTGATCGAGGCGTTCCCGGACCTCGACGAGATGACCGAGGACTGCCCACGCGGCTGCACCCACGGCGCCGACGAGCCCGAGTGCGGGCTCGACGCGGCGGTCGCCGCGGGCGAGGCGGACGCGGAGCGGGTCGAGTCGTTCCGGAGGCTTCTGGCGGCGCGGAGCGAGCCGGCCTACTAGCGGAGGTCTAGAACAGCTCGAGGATCTGGTCCAGCAGCACCCGGGCGCCTGAGTCGCTGCTGAGCACCACGAGCACCAGCACCACGACCGAGAACCCGGTGAGCAGCAAGGGCAGGACGGTGCGCAGCGCGCCGGTACGCGGGTTGAGCAGCCCGGTGAGCACGGCCACCACGAAGAAGCCGACGCCCGGCAGGAGCAGCCGGTCGGCGTACTCGAGGTGGGGCGCGACGATCGGGTCGTCGGCCAGGCTGGGGTGGGCCTCCACGAGGCGGCGCCCGCTCAGGTAGGCGCCGAGGACGGCGGCCAGGGTCAGCGTCGCCCCGCCGAGCATCGGCTTGCGCCACAGGTCGCGGCGGTCGACCAGCACCGCGTAGAGGATGCCGAGGACCGGCCCGAGGACGCCGAGCGCCACCGCGGCGTACGCCGCCGCGACGTGCATCGAGTCCGGGTCGAGGTCCATGCTGGAAAGGTAACCGGCCGGGGGCGCCGGCGAGGCCGAAACGGGAGAACCCGTCCCGGGTGCGTGCGGCGGCCCCGAGGCCGGTTCGGCATAGTGTGAGCGCCGTGCCCGACTACACCGACGACCTCCGACTGGCCCACGTGCTGGCCGACGACGCCGACTCGCTGACGACGGGACGCTTCAAGGCACTCGACCTGCACGTGATGAGCAAGCCGGACCTCACGCCCGTGACCGACGCCGACCAGGCCGTCGAGGACAGCATCCGTCGCACCCTCTCGCGGGTGCGCTCGCGCGACGCCGTCGTCGGCGAGGAGGGCGGCTCCTCCGGGCACAGCCAGCGGCGGTGGGTGGTCGACCCGATCGACGGCACCAAGAACTTCGTGCGCGGCGTCCCGGTCTGGGCCACCCTGGTCGCGCTCGTCGTCGACGACGAGGTGGTCCTGGGCGTCGTCTCGGCGCCCCAGCTGCAGCGCCGCTGGTGGGCCTCCGCCGGCCACGGTGCGTGGACCGGCCGGTCCCTGCTCAAGGCGACCCGCTGCCAGGTCTCCGACGTACGCCGCCTCGACGACGCGTCGCTGTCGTACTCGAACCTGTCGGGCTGGGACGAGCGCGACCGGCTCGACGACTTCCTGTCGCTGGCGCGCCGGTGCTGGCGCACACGTGCGTACGGCGACTTCTGGTCCTACATGCTGCTCGCCGAGGGCGCCGTGGACCTGGCCGCCGAGCCCGAGCTGGAGCTCTACGACATGGCCGCGCTCGACGTGATCGTCCGGGAGGCCGGCGGCCGGTTCTCCTCCCTCGACGGGACCGACGGCCCGTTCGGGGGCAACGCCCTGGCCTCCAACGGCCACCTCCACGACGCCGCGCTGGCGTTCCTGGGGTCGCTGCCCGACGACGAGGACGACCCGGACGCGCCGCCCCGACGTCACGGTTCGGTCTCGGAGCTGCGGCGACCTCCACCGGAGTGAGAATCGAGGTTCCGGTGGGCCCGGGCACGGGCTAGCGTGGACACATGCGCATCCGCGAAGTGCTCGGGTCGAAGGCCAGCCAGGACGTCGTCACGATCACCCCGGACGCGGGGGTACGAGACCTGATCGCACTGCTCGCCGAGCACAACGTCGGCGCGCTCATCGTCAGCACCGACGGCGCGACCGTCGACGGCATCGTGAGCGAGCGTGACGTCGTCCGCCACCTCCACCACGACGGGACCGTCATCAACAACACCGTCGGTGCGATCATGACCACCGACGTCGAGACGTGCGACTCCGACACGCTGCTCGACGACCTGATGAAGACGATGACCGACCGGCGGATCAGGCACGTGCCCGTCGTCGACGACGGCCAGCTGGTCGGCGTCGTGTCGATCGGCGACATCGTCAAGCACCGGATCGACCAGCTCCAGTTCGAGCGGGACCAGCTCGACAGCTACGTGCACCAGTCCTGACCCGGCCGTGCCGGCCGTGAACGGCGAGGCCCGGCGTGCCTGACTGGGTCGAGGCCGGGTTGTGGGGCCTGCTGGCGGGCAGTGCCCTCGTGGTCGGTGCCGCGATCGCGTGGCTGGTCGACCTGCCGCGGACCCTGGTGGCCTCGGTCATGGCCTTCGGCTCCGGCGTGCTGCTGTCGGCCCTCGCCTTCGAGCTGGTCGACGAGGCCGAGCGGAGCGCGGGCCTGGTCCCGACCGTCGTCGGCATGCTCGGCGGAGCCGTGGTCTACGTCGCCGCCAACGTGGTGCTCGCCCGGCACGGCGCCCGGCACCGCAAGCGGTCGGGCGACCAGCAGCCCTCGGAGGAGGACCAGCGCGGCAGCGGCACCGCCATCGCGATCGGCGCGCTGCTCGACGGGGTTCCCGAGTCGGTCGTGCTCGGGCTCTCGCTCCTGCCCGGTGGCGGCGTCGGGGTCGCGGTCCTCGTCTCGATCGCGGTGTCGAACCTCCCCGAGGGCCTCTCCAGCGCTGCCGGCATGCGGCGCAGCGGCCGCAGCGCGGCGTACGTGTTCGGCGTCTGGGGCGGGATCGCGGTCGCCAGCGGGCTCGCCGGGGCGACGGGCGTGCTGCTGCTCGACGGTGCGTCCGCCGCGACGGTGGCCCTGATCACCGCGGTGGCCGCAGGGGCGATCCTCGCGATGGTGGCCGACACGATGATCCCGGAGGCCTTCGAGCGCACCCACCTCTACACGGGGCTGATCGCCTCCCTCGGCTTCGTGGTCTCCTTCACCCTCTCCCGTGCGGCGTGAGCAGGGCGGTCGGCTAGCGTGGCCGGCATGGAGAAGCCCGAGATCGACTTCGTCGACCCCGAACCGCCCACCGACCTCGTCGTCGTCGAGCTCAGCGAGGGGGACGGCGCGGAGGCCACCTCCGGCGCGACCGTGTCGGTCCACTACGTCGGGGTGGCCCACTCGACCGGCGAGGAGTTCGACGCGTCCTACAACCGCGGCACCCCGCTCCAATTCCGGCTGGGCGTCGGCCAGGTCATCGCCGGCTGGGACCAGGGCGTGCAGGGCATGAAGGTCGGCGGCCGACGCCAGCTCGTCATCCCGCCCCACCTCGCGTACGGCGACCGCGGGGCCGGGGGCGTGATCAAGCCCGGCGAGACCCTGGTCTTCGTGGTCGACCTCGTCGACGTCGGTTGAGGGGACCCGCCGCACGGACGGCAACGGGGCCGGCGCTGTGCGCCGGCCCCGTCGTCGTTCCCGTCCTGCCCCGGATCAGGGCTGCTGCGAGATCCGGTCGGTCGGGGTCGGCTCGACCGGGTCGTTGGCGAGCAGGTACTCGCGCAGCGAGTCGATGTCGAGGCCGCCGTTGACGCGGTCCGCGCCGGCCGCGAAGCCGGAGAAGTTGTCGCCGCCGTCCATGATGAAGTTGTTGGCGGCCACGCGGTACTCCGTGTTGTCCTCCAACGGCACCATGTCGGTCGCCGGGTCGCCGTCGTCGTCGACCATCACGTCACCCACGAGGGCGTCCGCACCCGTCTCGAGCGCTGTGGAAAGGTCCCAGGTGTACTCGAGGCCGGACACCTGCAGGATCTTGCGGTTGGTGCCCTCGTTGCCGCCGTTCCACTGCTGGTTGAGGATCGCCTTGATCTCGGTGCCGGAGAGAGTGGTCGCTGCGACCAGGTTGTTGAACGGCTGCACCGAGAACGCGGCGCCGTACGTGATGTCGCCGTCGCTGTTCTCGAGCAGATCGGCCCGGATGCCACCGGGGTTCATCAGCGCGATCACCGGCGCGTTGTCTCCCCCGAGCGTGGCGTCGGCCTTCTGCGCGTCGGCGATCAGGTTGCCGAGCGGGGAGTCGCCGCCGTCGGCGTCGGCCGTCCGGGTGATCGACTGGTCGGGCGTCCCCTCGGGAGCGATGTGGCCGATGACCTCGTCACGGATCGGCGCCACCAGCTCGGTGTAGCGCGCGATCAGATTCAGGATGCCCTTGGCCTGCGGCTCGCCCTCGCCGTTCTCGACGATCATGTTCTGGGCGTACGCCGCCGGCCGCACGATGTCACCGGACTTCGGGTCGATCAGGAAGTGCAGCTTCGAGACCATGCGTCCGAAGGACGAGGCGCTCGTGAGCAGACGCGGGTTCCCCTTCGGGTCCTCGACCACGCAGTTGTACGGCTGGTGGGTGTGGCCGCTGACCACGGCGTCGATCGCGGGCTTGAGGTTCTCGGCGATCTCCAGGCCGGGTCCGGAGACCCCGGTGCAGTCGTTGTACGCCGTGGCGTCGCCCGGCTGCACCCCCTCGTGGAGCAGCACGATGATCGACCTGACGCCCCTCTGACGCAGCTCCGGCACCAGGGCGTTGGCCGTCTTGACCTCGTCGTCGAAGTCGATCTCCTCGATCCCGGAGGGCGACACGATCGTGTCGGTGGCCTCCAGCGTCATGCCGATGAAGGCGACCCTCTCGCCCTGCACCTGCTTGATGCTGTACTCCGGGAAGACGGTCGGGCTCGTGCGGTCGCCCTGCTCCTTCCAGACCACGTTGGCGCCGAGGTAGCGGAAGTCGGCACCCTCGAAGTCCTTGCCTCCGGGGCAGGAGTCGGCGCCGTTCTCGCCGTCGCCGTCGTCGAGGCAGCCGCCCTTCTGCATCCGCTTCAGCTCGCGCCAGCCCTCGTCGAACTCGTGGTTGCCGACCGAGGCGACCTGGAGCCCCATCTTGTTCATCGCCTCGATCGTCGGCTCGTCGTGGAACGCGGCCGACAGCAGCGGGCTGGCACCGATCAGGTCGCCGGCAGCGACGGTGATGGGCGTGGCGCCCGCGGCACGCGACTTGGCGCGCTCCTCGTTCAGCAGGGCGGCCAGGTAGGCGGCACCGCCGGCCGGGGTGTTGTTGATCCGGCCGCTGGAGCTGCTGGACGGCACGACCTCGAGGTTGCCGTGGAAGTCGTTGAGGGCGAGCAGGTCGAGCTTGACGTACTTGTCCGCTGCGGCCTTGGCGGTGTAGGTGCGACGGGCGTCGCGGCCCTGGTCCGCCGTGGCGGCGGCAAGCGATCCGGCGGCCAGCGAGGCGGCCGCGATGATCGCGAGCGCACCGCCCTTCGCCCGACGTGAGCTGAACGGCATGAGCAGTCCCTTCAGAAGTGGTTGACGCGCGCAACGTAATCGGTGGACCACGCCGGCGCCACCATTTCCGGGTGACGGTTTGGTGTCGGTCACCAGGGCAGGTCGTCCAGCGCGTCCGACGGGCCGGCCACCCGAGCCGCGACGCCGCCCAGCTCCACCACGTCACCCCGGCCCAGCTGTCGCCCGCGGCGCGTCTCGACCTCGCCGTTGACCCGGACCAGTCCGGACTGGACGGCGGGCTTCGCGTCGGCCCCGCTCTCGACCAGGTTGGCCAGCTTGAGGAACTGGCCGAGCCGGATCGACTCGTCGTGGATCGGGACGTCGACGGGGGCGCTCACAGCAGCACCGACACCGCGTGGATCAGGACGCCGACCAGTCCACCGACGATGGTGCCGTTGATCCGGATGAACTGGAGGTCCCGGCCGACGTGGAGCTCGATCCGCCGCGCCGCCTCCTGGCCGTCCCACCGCTCGATCGTGTGGGTGATCACGGTGGTGATCTCCTCGCCGTACCGGTCGACCACGAAGACCGCGCCGTCGGCCGCGAGCCCGTCGAGGCGCCGACGCAGGTCGGCGTCGGCCACCAGCCGCTCGGCGAACCGGACGAGCTCGTCCTCGAACCGCGACCGGAGGGCGCCGTCGGGGTCGCGCAGCGCTCCGACCATGGCCGAGCGCAGCGCCTTCCAGAGCGAGACCCCCGTGGCGGTGAACTGCGGGTGGTCCAGGAGCCGGTTCTTCATCGCCTCGGCGCGGGACTGGGTGTCGGGGTCGAAGAGCAGGTCCTGCCCGAGCTGGGCCAGCATCGAGTCCAGGGCGGTGCGCGCGTGGTGGAGCGGGTCGTCGCGGATGTCGGCGATCCAGCGCACCGCCTCGAGGTGGATCCGCCCGGTCACCGCGTCGTTGAGGCGGGGCGGCGCCCACCACGGCGCCCGCTCGCTCAGCACCTCCTGCACGGTGTCGGGGTTGGCGACCAGCCAGCGGTGCAGCTCCTCCAGCGCCAGGTCGACGACACCGTGGTGGAGGTCGTCGCGCACCGCCTCGACGACGAAGCTGCCGAGCAGCGGCGCGATCGGCTCCTCCCGGAAGCGGGGCACGAGCACGGACTCCACGAGGTCGGCCACGTGGTCGTCGGTCACCTTCGCCAGGCCGAGCCCGACCACCTCGCTGACCTCGTCGACGACGCGACGGGCGTGCTCCGGCCGCACGAGCCACTCACCCACGCGGCGCGAGACCTCGGCGGCCGCGACCCGCTCGCGGATGATGGACTCCTGCAGGAAGTTCTCGCCGAAGAACTCCTGGAGGCTCCGCCCGAGGTCGTCCTTCCGCTTCGGCACCAGCGCGGTGTGCGGGATCGGCACGCCCAGCGGGTGCTTGAACAGCGCCGTCACGGCGAACCAGTCGGCGATCGCGCCGACCATCGACGCCTCCGCACCGGCGTTGACGAAGCCCAGGAAGCCGTCCTGGCCCCGGGTGAGCAGGTAGACCACCGCGGCCAGCAGCAGCAGGCCCACCGCGACGGTCCGCATCCGGCGCAGCCCGCGGCGTCGTACGGCGTCGGCGGCCGGGTTGGGGGTGATCATCGGGACCGGCCCGGTCGTCGTGGCAGTCGAAGTGGCACTCATCGACGACGATTCTCCCCCACGTCCGGGCGCTTCCTAGAATGTCGCCCCATGGAACGCACGGTGATCACCTTCGGAACGTTCGACGTCTTCCACGTCGGGCACCTCCGGATGATCGAGCGGGCTGCCGCTCTGGGCGACCGCCTGGTCGTCGGGGTGTCGGCCGACGAGCTCAACCTCCGCAAGAAGGGCCGGGAGCCGATCTTCACCGAGGCCGAGCGGGTCGAGATCGTCGCGGCCCTCAAGTGCGTCGCCGAGGTGTTCGTCGAGGAGAGCCTCGAGCTGAAGCGCGAGTACGTGTTGCGCTACGCCGCCGACGTCCTGGTGATGGGCGACGACTGGGAGGGCAAGTTCGACGAGCTCGGCGACGTCTGCGAGGTCGTCTACCTGCCGCGGACCCCCGCGGTGTCCACCACCGCCCTGATCGAGAAGATCTCGACCGGCAGCTGACCGCCGTCGTCAGCGGCGCCGCACCCGGACGTCGACCCAGACCGGGCGGTGGTCGGAGGCCGCGATCAGGTCCGCGAACGGCTGGGTGGACGTCGGCCAGAACACCCCGGACCCGAGGATCTGCAGGCCCCGTCCGGGCAGGACGTAGTCGGCGCGCAGGTTCCCCGGGGGCTCATCGAAGTCGGCGGTGTCGAACTGCGGCGGTGACTGGTGGGTCTCGTTGCCCGGCTGGGTCGCCGAGGCCTCGACCGCGCCGGCGCTGGCGGGGACCGGCTGGTCCTGCACCTTCGGGTGGTCGAGCAGCAGCTGCGCCGACCCGGGGATCGAGTCACCGTCGAGCGGGTCGGAGTTCTGGTCACCCGCGATCACGAAGTGTCCACCCCGCAGCCCGCCGCGGACGCCCTCGTCGTCGTAGATGTACGACGCCCGGCGGCCGCCGACGTAGTCGGCCCAGAACCTGATCTCGTCGTGGTTGCGGGTGCCGTTGCGGTCCTCGGGACCGTCGAACACCGGCGGCGTCGGGTGGGACACGAGGAAGTGCACCGTGCGGCGGCCGACCCGGATCGGGACGTCCCAGTGCGACTTGCTGGAGAGCCGGACGTCCTCGAGCTCCTCCGGCGAGTACCAGTCGGCGGGTGCGGCGGTCGCCGGGTCGTCCGGCAGCAGCGCACCGGGCATGTCCTTCCAGAGGAAGTTCTGGAAGGTGCGGACCTCGTGGGTGTCGATGGGGTACCTCGAGTAGACGACCATGCCGAACTGGCCGGGGAAGAACCCGAAGCCGTAGGCGTCGCCCGGGCCACCGGCCGGGCCGCCGCTGTTGTCGAGGTCGTGCCCGCTCGGGATCCCGGTGTTGGAGGGCGCGGTGAACGCGTACGGGTACTCCACCGGCGCCGCGCCGTTCTGGGAGACCTCGAGGTAGTTGTCGCGGAACAGGTCGACCGCCCGGCCCTGCTCGTCGAAGTCGAACTCGTTGATCAGCAGCACGTCGGGCGCGGTCCGCTGCACGATCTCGGCGACCTGCTGGGCCTGCGCGTTGCCGGGCGTCGACAGGTCGCTCACCAGCTGACCCTCGGCGCCGCGGTTGAGCGAGGCGTTGTAGGTCATGAACCGGACCGGACCGGGTCGGTCGGCGCCGGCCGAGGCCGGCGCGGCTCCCACCGCGGGCAGCAACCCGGCGGTGAGGGCGAGGACGGCGGCAGCGAGCGGCGTGCGATTCCGGACCATGGAAGCCAACCTAGGCCGACCGGCGCGTCCCGTCACCTGTCGCGAGGTGGCCTCCCGGTGAACTCCGTCAGCCGCCGGCGCGTGACTTCGGCCGGGCCCGCAGGTGGGCGCGCTCACCCTGACGCCCGAACAGGCTGAGCAGCTCGACCGGACGGTCGTCGGCGGCCGCGAACCAGTGCGGCACCCGGGTGTCGAACTCGGCGGCCTCGCCCGGGGCGAGCACCACGTCGTGCTCGCCGAGCACCAGCCGGAGCCGCCCGTCCATCACGTAGAGCCACTCGTACCCCTCGTGGGTCTGCGGGTCGGGCTCGGCGTGCCCCGTCCGGGCAGGCAGCACGAGCTTGTAGGCCTGGATACCACCGGCGCGGCGGGTGAGCGGCACCATCGTCATGCCGCGGGCCTGCACCGGTCGCATGTGCACCCGCGGGTCGCCGGTCGCCGGAGCGTCGACCAGCTCGTCGAGGGTCACGCCGTGGGCGCGGGCCAGCGGCAGCAACAGCTCCAGGGTGGGGCGACGCTGCCCGGACTCGAGCCGGGACAGCGTGCTGACCGAGATCCCGGTCGCCGACGACAGGTCGGCGAGGGTGGTGTCGCGGCCCTGCCTCAGCGCCCGCAGCCGCGGACCGACGCCGGCAAGAGAGGTGTCGAGCTCGTCGTCCATGGCTCCAGTTTGCCAGATCGGCAAGGGAGTTTGCTCCTGCGCCCCGGGTGCCCGCACGCTGGAGGCATGAGCGAGCAGATCCTGGACGAGTACGACGTGGTGGTGGTCGGCGGCGGCCCGGCCGGGCTGAACGGCGCGATGATGCTGGGGCGCTCCCGGCGGTCGGTGCTGGTGGTGGACGCGGGCGACCCCCGCAACGCCACCGCCGACGCCGTGCACGGCCTGCTGGGCCACGACGGCACCCCGCCCGCAGAGCTGCGCGAGCGCGGCCGTGCCGAGGTGCGCCGGTACGGCGGCCACCTGGTCGACGGCGCGGCGACCGGCGCCGCCCGGCTCGACGACGGCTTCGTGGTGTCGATCGAGGGAGGACGGACCGTCCGGGCCCGACGGCTGCTGGTGACGACGGGCCTGGCGGACGAGCTGCCCGACGTCCCCGGCCTGAGCGAGCGGTGGGGCCGGGACGTGCTGCACTGCCCCTACTGCCACGGCTGGGAGGTGCGGGACCGCGCGATCGGCGTCCTGGGCACCGGTCCGACGTCGGTCCACCAGGCCCTGCTGTTCAGCCAGCTCAGCGACGACGTCGTGCTCGTCACCCACGCCGCTCCCCCGCTCGACGACGAGCAGGCGGGGTTGGTGGCCGCCCGCGGGGTCCGGGTCGTCAGCGGCGAGGTGACCGGCGTCGAGGTGGCCGACGACCGGCTGACGGGGTTGCGGCTCTCCGACGGCACCCTCGTCGAGCGCGAGGTCGTCGCCGTCGCGACCCGGATGGTGGCGCGGGCCGGGTTCCTGGGCGACCTCGGGCTGCACCCGGTCGAGCACCCCTCCGGCATGGGGGTGCACCTGCCCGCGGAGCCCGTCACCGGACGGACCGACGTCCCCGGCGTCTGGGCGGCGGGCAACGTCGTCGACCTCTCCGCCCAGGTCGGCGCCTCGGCCGCCGCCGGCGCCATGGCCGGCGCCCACATCAACGCCGACCTGGTGATGGCCGACGCCGCGCGCCCGGTCAGTCGTCGGTGAGGCCCACGGCCACGGACGTCGGCTCCTCGAGGTCCCTGCGCAGCCAGGTCTGGTACACGACCGCGTAGAGCAGCGGCGCCACCACGCTCGTCACCGGCCAGATCAGGTACACGAAGATGGCGGTCGCGGTGGGGAGCCCCCCGAAGGATCCCTCCCGGTCCAGCGTCAGGTGCGAGGCCACGAAGAGCACGACGAGCAGGGCGCCGAACGCCGACACCCCCACGAGTCCCTGTCGCGACCACTGGTCGCGCCGGTCGAGAGCGCCCATCAGCAGGAGCACCGTGGTGAGCACGGGAACTGCGTAGTAGACCAGGGTCCACCGGTCGAAGAACATCCCGACCACCGCCACCGCGCTGGCACCGGCAACCACCGCGACCAGCTTGTCCATCCGATCCATCTCGATCACACCCTCGGGCTCGTCGGGTCCGGGCACCTCGCGCAGGTCCGCACTCTCACGCCTCCGCCAGCTCCTCGTACTTCTGCGCCGAGGTCGGCGACGGGCGCGCCAGGGAGACGGCGATGAAGACGAGGACACCGAGACAGGTGACGAGGCCTCCGGTCTGCAGGTAGGTGGGGACCGTGATGACCTCCTCGTTGGCCAGCACCGTCAGTCCCAGGTTCGAGACCAGCCCGAAGACGACCGCGACCGTGGCCGCGAGTCCGGTGGCGCGCCTCCAGTACAGCCCGAGCACGAGGGGACCGAAGATCGCCGCGGCGAATGCCGCCCACCCGATCGCACCGAGCAGGAAGACGACCTGCGAGAGGTAGAGCGCGAAGACCATCGAGCAACCCACCACCACGGCGCTCGCGATCCTCGCCCACAGCAGCTCCCGACGGACGGTGATGCCCAGTGAGCCCGTGAGGTCGCGCATGAGCGCGGAGGCACCCACCGCGATGAAGGAGTTCGCGCTGGACATGATCGCGGCCAGCAGGCCCGAGAGCACGAAGCCGGCGAACAACGGCGAGGTCATCGTGTCCAGGAACCAGGTGGTCGTGTTGTCGACGTTGTCGAACTCCGGGGCACGACCCTCGAAGGTCAGGCCACGCACGGTCAGCCCGACGCCGAGCGAGAACAGGGTGGTCACGGCGTACGCCACCGCCGCGACGAGCGCGCCCCACTTGAGCTCCGACGGCGAGCGCAGCATCAGGAACTTCGAGACCAGGTGGGGCTGCGCGACGGCACCGAGGATCGCCATCAGCACGAACGCGTAGACGTAGGTGAGCGGCTGGCTCGCGTCGAGCCGCAGGAAGGTCGGGTCGCCCTCGGCGACCGTCTCCAGCACGCCGCTCCAGCCGCCGAGCGTGTTGGTCGCCACGACGAAGGTCCCGAGGGAGATCACGATCATCAGCAGGCCCTGGATGAAGTCGGTCCAGGCACCCGCGAGCATGCCGCCGATGATCGTGTAGAGGGCCACGACGACGGAGCCGATGATCGCGCCGGTCGTCACGGAGACCCCGAGCATGAGCGCCATGATCACGCCGGTCGCAGTCACCTGCGCCGTCATGTACGCGACGGACCCGACGAACATGGCGACCGACATCCACAAGCGTGCCGACCGGTCGGCATAGCGCAGGTGGATGACGTCGGGGACGGAGTACACGTCGTAGCGCCGGGCGAGGCGGTAGAGCCGGGAGCCGAGCAGGAACCACGACAGTGCGAAGGCCAACGGCACGAACAGTGCTGCCGCCACCATCGCCTGGACGCCCCACGCGTTGGTGTTGGCGGTGTGGCCGATCATGCCGAAGCCGCTCTGGATCGAGGAGAAGGTGCCGATGGCCATCACCAGGAAGCCCAACGACTGCCCGGCCACGAGGAAGTCGCGAGAGCTGCTGACCCGGGACCGTGCCCACAAGCCGATGGCGAGCATCACGGCGAAGTAGACGAGCATGATGGCGATGACCGACGACATCTGGCGACTCCTCCTCCGGCACGCCCGAGCGGGCCGGTGTGGTGATACTACGTAGTATGATGTGACGCGGACCACCGTTGTCAACCGGCTCCTCGACCTGGATCCGGCAGGTGGAACCATGAGCACCCGACCGGTCAGGGTCAGGAGGGAGGCGCCGTGAGCGCGCAGGTCGAGGGTCCTGCACCGGGCGCCGCACGGGGCGCCGCCGCCAAGCAGCGCATCCTGGACGCGGCCGCGGAGGCGTTCATGAGACGCGGCTTCGACGCGACCACGATCGACGACATCGCCGACCAGCTCGGTGCGACCAAGGGGCTCGTCTACTACCACTTCCGGTCGAAGTTCGACCTGTTCCTCGCCGTGTACGCCGAGGCCATGCGCCGGGTGCGTGGGCGGGTCGAGCCCCACGCCGGAACCGGCGGAGCAGGACGGGAGCGCCTCACCGCGATGTCGGTCGCCCACCTGCTCAACCTGATGACCGACCTGGCCTACCACCACACGGTCCACCAGGGCGTCCGGGCCCAGGACTCCGCAGACCTGAGGGTCCGCCAGCGAGATGCCCTGATCGCGCTCAACGAGCTGCGCCAGGACTACGAGGACATGTTCCGGCGCGTGATCGATGCCGGCGTCGCGGACGGTTCACTGCGCGCGGTCGATCCCCGGCTGGCCGCCCGCGTCCTGCTGAGCAGTCTCAACGGCGTCGACCTCTGGTACCGACGCATCGACGGGCAGCCGCTCGCGGAGCTGGAGGCACTGGCGCAGGCGGTGGCCGGCCTGATGATCGACGGCCTCGCACGGTCGCCGGCGTGAGCACAGCGGGACGCGGCGGGGACGGACGGCTCACGCGTCGAAGTCGACCGTGACCTCGTCGCTGACCGGATGGGTCTGGCAGGTGAGCACGAAGCCGGCGTCCACCTCGGCGGCCTCGAGCGCGTAGTTGCGACGCATGTCGACCTCACCCTCGCGCACGAGCGCGCGGCAGGTGCCGCACACGCCGCCCTTGCAGGCGAACGGGAGGTCCGACCGGGTCGCCTGCGCCCCGTCCAGGATGGTCTGGCCGCGCGGCATCGGCGCGGTCGAGGAGAGCCCGTCGAGCACCACCGTCACCTCGGACGTCCGGCCCTCCACCACCGGGTCGGCGCGGTGCAGCTCGGGCGGCGGCTCGTCGACGTAGAACAGCTCGAAGTGCACCCGGTCGGCCGGGAAGCCGAGCTCGGCCAGCACCTCCCGGGCGTCCTGGATCATCGCGAACGGGCCGCAGAGCCAGACGTGGTCGATGGTGTCGAGCGGGACCAGCACCTGCAGCAACCGGCGGATCCGGTCGGCGTCGAGACGGCCCGAGAACAGCTCGACGTCGCGCGGCTCGCGACTGAGCACGTGCACCGTCTGGAGGCGCGGGCCGTAGCGGTTCTTGAGGTCGCCGAGGTCCTCGGCGAACATCACCGACCCGCTGGTGCGGTTGCCGTAGAGGAGCGTGACCTCCGCCTCGGAGGACGCGAGCGCCGTGCCGGCCACGGACAGCATCGGGGTGATGCCGGAGCCGGCGGCGATGCAGAGGTGCCGCCCGCCCTCCAGCAGCGCCGGGTCGGTGCAGAAGGAGCCGCCCGGCGTCTGCACCTCGAGCTCGCTGCCGGGCCCGACCTCCTCGACGAGCCACCGGGAGAACACGCCCTCGGGGATCGCGCGGACGCCGATCCGCGGCCGGGCGCCGACCGGCGCGCAGATGGAGTACTGGCGCCGCTGCTCCTGCCCGTCGACGTACCGGCGGAGGGCGAGGTTCTGACCGGCGGCGAAGGCGTAGGCGTCGGCGAGCTCGTCCGGCACGTCGAAGGTGACTGCGACCGCGTCGTCGGTGAGCCGCTCGACGTCGGCGACGGTCAGGGTGTGGAAGGCGGGGGCGGCCACGCTCAGATCTCCTTGACGTGCTCGAAGGGCTCCCGGCAGTCGGTGCAGCGGTAGAGCGCCTTGCACGCGGTCGGGCCGAACTCCGAGGTCAGCTCGACCTCGGACGAGCCGCATCGCGGGCAGCCGATCGCGCGGCGGGTCGGCAGCAGGGTGAGCGGGATCGGCCCGTCGGGTGGTGGCGCCGCTCCCGGCGGTGAGATCCCGTGGGCGGCCAGGGCCGCCCGGCCACGCTCGGTGATCCAGTCGCTCGACCACGCGGGCTGCAGCTCGACCCGGACCCGTACGTCGGCGAAGCCCGCGTCGCCCAGCCGGCGGACCAGGTCGTCGCGCATCGTGGCCATCGCCGGGCACCCGGAGTAGGTCGGCGTGATCGCCACGACGACCGCGCCGTCGGTGAGGCTCACGTCGCGCAGCACCCCCAGGTCCTCCAGCGTCAGCATCGGCATCTCGGGGTCGGTGACGGTTGCCGCGACCTCGCGGGCGCGGACCTCGTCGGCGGCCCTCACCGCCTGGGCGATCACCAGCGCCCCTGCGGGTGGGCGCGCGCGACGACCTGCATCTCGGCCAGCACCCG
Organism: Nocardioides sp. GXQ0305; assembly: GCF_050880345.1. Taxonomy (NCBI): domain Bacteria; kingdom Bacillati; phylum Actinomycetota; class Actinomycetes; order Propionibacteriales; family Nocardioidaceae; genus Nocardioides; species Nocardioides sp. GXQ0305. Next base: position 141,415 of record NZ_JBNYXG010000007.1, on the reverse strand, counting down.
GCTGAGTGCCTCGGTGTGCAGCCCGTCGCGGCCGGTGCGCCCGTCGACGCCGGCGAGGGACCGGTCGGCGGGCCGTTCCACGTCGCTCGTCGCGAACACCTGGTCGAGCACCCCGTCGACCGCCGCGGCGGTAGCCGCGGGGTCGACCCCGACCCCGGCCGCGGCCATCCGGGCCTCGACCGGGTGGGTGGCGACCAGCTCGGAGTGCAACGGCCACAGCTCCTCGAGCGCGGCGAGCAGCCGACGACGCGACTCCTCGGTGCCCCGGGCGAGGGTCACGAACCAGCGGCCGGCGTAGTCGCGGTGGTAGGTCAGCTCCTTGACGCCCTTGGCGGCGACCGCGGCCAACACCGGGTCGCGGCTCCCCGCGAGCAGGAGGAACACCTCGAGCCGGGCCGTCGTGAACAGCAGCAGCCGGCACACGACGTGGGCGAAGTCGCCGTGGGGCACCTCGGTCAGGCGGACGTTGCGCAGCTCCTGCGCCTCGCGGAAGAACGCGAGCGCGTCCTCGGCGGGGACCGGCGAGCCCTCGGGCAGCACGGGGACGGCGCCCGGGTCGGCCGCCGCCGCCCTCGCCAGCAGCAGTCGCGCCTGGCCGAGCAGGTCGAGGGCGACGTTGGCGAGCGCGATGTCGTCCTCGAGGTCGGGGGCGCGGCTGCACCACTCCGAGAGCCGGTGGGACATCACGAGGGCGTCGTCACCGAGCATCAGGCAGTACGCCGCGAGGTCGCCGCCGTCGACCCCCTCGGGAACGGTCGTGTCGACGCCGGCGAGCGGGTCCTCGAAGGCGGTGCCGAAGGCCCAGTGGGAGGCGTCGCCCCCGAGCAGGCCGTCGTAGACCGACTCGTGGTCACCGACCGCCGACGGGTCGGGGGCCGAGTGGGAAGGGCTGTCCATGCTCATCATCGGCCTGCGTCACATGTGGGGGACGTCGTCGGGGATGGCGTAGAAGGTCGGGTGGCGGTAGACCTTGTCGCCGCTGGGCGCGAACAACGGGTCCTTCTCGTCGGGACTGGAGGCCGTGATCGCGTCGGCCCGGACCACCCAGATCGAGACGCCCTCGTTGCGGCGGGTGTAGACGTCGCGGGCGTGGCGCACCGCCATCTCGTCGTCGGCCGCGTGCAGCGACCCCACGTGCACGTGGTTGAGGCCGCGCTTGCCGCGGACGAACACCTCGTAGAGCGGCCACTCGGCGCGGGGTGGGGTGGTCACGGCTGCTTCCTCGCTCACTGGGTTTCGACCCGCGGTTCGGTGCCTCGCACGCTCGGCCCCGACGCTCGCTCAACCTGCGCGCGGTCTCGCCCGCGCTCCTGCGTCGCACGCGCGAACGCGCTTGCCGCCTCACGCACCCAGGCGCCGTCCTCGTGGGCGGCCCTGCGGTGGGCCATCCGCTGGGCGTTGCACGGGCCGTTGCCCTTGACCACCTGCAGGAACTCCGACCAGTCGGGCTCACCGAAGTCGTGGTGGCCCCGCTCCTCGTTCCAGCGGAGGTCCGGGTCGGGCAGGGTGACCCCGAGCGCCTCGGCCTGCGGCACCGTCATGTCGACGAACCGCTGCCGGAGCTCGTCGTTGGTGTTGCGCTTGATCCCCCAGGCCATCGACTGGGCCGTGTTGGGCGAGTCGGCGTCGGGTGGACCGAACATCATGAGCGAGGGCCACCAGAACCGGTCGACCGACTCCTGGACCATCGCCCGCTGCTCGTCGGTCCCGCGCATCATCGTGGACAGCAGCTCATACCCCTGGCGCTGGTGGAAGGACTCCTCCTTGCAGATCCGGATCATCGCCCGCCCGTAGGGGCCGAACGAGGTCCGGCACAGCGGCACCTGGTTGCAGATGGCGGCGCCGTCGACCAGCCAGCCGATGGTGCCGACGTCGGCGTACGACAGGGTCGGGTAGTTGAAGATCGAGGAGTACTTCTGGCGGCCCTCGACGAGCATCTCGGTGAGCTCGCCGCGGGAGACCCCCAGGGTCTCGCACGCGGAGTAGAGGTAGAGCCCGTGGCCGGCCTCGTCCTGCACCTTGGCCAGCAGGATCGCCTTGCGACGCAACGACGGCGCCCGGGTGATCCAGTTGCCCTCGGGCTGCATGCCGATGATCTCGGAGTGGGCGTGCTGGGCGATCTGGCGCACCAGCGTCTTCCGGTAGCCGTCGGGCATCCAGTCGCGCGGCTCGATCCGGTCGTTGCGGCCGATCGTCGCGTCGAACCCGGCCTGCAGCCGCTCGTCGTCGGGTGCGTGGGTGGCGGGTGTCGTCGGGGACGTCGTCACGTCTCCTCCAGTGGGTCGGGCGGGCGGTCTACGCTCGTCTCGGTGCTCACCTAGAGTGTTACACGCTGACGCCACCCACGCCAAGTCCCGTAACATCTCGCGTCGACCGCACCCACCGCCCAGGAGGACCCCGTGACCGACCTGCTCGAGAGCTACGCCGCTGGACGCTGGTTCCGTGCCGACGACGAGGGCACGCCCCTGCTCGACGCCGCGACGGGCGAGGTGGTCGCGCGGCTCTCCAGCACCGGGCTCGACCTGGCGGCCATGGTCACCCACGCGCGCGAGGTGGGAGGGCCGGCGCTCCGGGCGCTGACCTTCCACGAGCGGGCCACGCTGCTCAAGGAGCTGGCCACCCACCTGACCGGGCTCAAGGACGAGATGTACGCCCTCTCGACCCGCACCGGCGCCACCCACCGGGACTCCCTCGTCGACATCGACGGCGGCATCGGCACCGTGTTCTCGTTCGCCAGCAAGGGCAAGCGCGAGCTGCCCAACGACACCGTCGTGCTCGACGGGGCGCTCGAGCAGCTCGGTCGGGCCGGCACCTTCGTCGGCCAGCACGTCTGGACCTCACGTCCGGGGGTCGCAGTACAGATCAACGCGTTCAACTTCCCCGTGTGGGGGATGCTCGAGAAGCTGGCGCCGGCGTTCCTCGCCGGTCTCCCGTCGATCGTCAAGCCGGCCGGCCAGACGGCGTTCCTCACCGAGCTCGTCGTACGTCGCGTCGTGGAGTCCGGCATCCTCCCCGAGGGCACGCTGCAGCTGCTCTGCGGCAGCCCCCGCGGACTGCTCGACGAGCTCACCGTCCAGGACTCCGTCGCGTTCACCGGCTCCGCGCACACCGCCGGGTTGCTGCGCAACCACACCAACGTGCTGCACGGCGGCGTGTCCCTGGGCGTCGAGGCCGACTCGCTCAACTGCTCGATCCTGGGTCCCGACGTCACCGCCGACGACCCGGAGCTCGACCTGTTCGTCAAGGGCGTGGTCGCCGAGATGACCGTCAAGGCGGGCCAGAAGTGCACCGCCATCCGGCGCGCCCTCGTCCCGACCGCCATGGTCGGGCCGGTGACCGAGGCGATCGCGGAGCGGCTCGCGAAGGTCACCGTCGGCAACCCGGCCAGCGAGGAGGTCCGGATGGGTGCGCTGGTGAGCCTCGAGCAGCGCGAGGAGGTCCGGAAGGCGGTCCAGGCGCTGCGGTCCTCGGCCGACCTGGTCTTCGGCGATCCCGACCGGGTCGAGGTGTTCGACGCCGACGCCGAGCGCGGCGCCTTCATGTCCCCCGTCCTCCTGCGCGCCACCCGGGGTGCCGTGGAGCCCCACGACGTCGAGGCCTTCGGCCCCGTGTCGACCGTGCTCGGCTACGAGTCGGTCGGCGAGGCGGTCGAGCTCGCCGCGCGCGGCAAGGGGTCCCTGGTCGGCTCGCTGGTCACCCACGACCCCGAGGTCGTCCGCACGGTCGTGCTCGGTGTCGCACCCTGGCACGGCCGGATCCTCGTTCTCGACCGCGACGACGCGAAGGAGTCGACCGGACACGGCTCACCGCTGCCGATGCTGGTGCACGGCGGCCCCGGGCGGGCCGGCGGCGGCGAGGAGCTGGGCGGCGTCCGGGCCGTGGTCCACCACATGCAGCGCACCTCGCTGCAGGCCTCACCGGACATGATGACCGCGATCACCGGACGCTGGACGACCGGCTCGCGACGCGCGGTCGGGTCGACCCACGCCTTCCGCAGCAGCCTCGCCCAGCTCGCCGTCGGCGACACCATCCAGACCCCGGAGCGGACCGTGTCCCTCGAGGACATCGACCACTTCGCGGAGTTCACCGGCGACACCTTCTACGCCCACACCGACCCCGACGCGGCCGCGCGCAACCCGCTCTTCGGCGGCATCGTCGCCCACGGCTACCTCGTGGTCTCGCTGGCCGCCGGGCTGTTCGTCGACCCGGACCCCGGCCCGGTGCTGGCCAACTTCGGCGTCGACCACCTGCGGTTCCTCACCCCCGTCAAGGCCGGGGACACGATCCGGGTGCTGCTGACGGTCAAGCAGATCACCCCGCGCTCCTCCGCCGACTACGGCGAGGTGCGCTGGGACGCCGTCGTCCTCAACCAGGACGACGAGCCGGCGGCGACGTACGACGTGCTGACCCTGGTCGCCAAGACCTGGCCCCCCGAGGAGGACTGACCGGGGAGCCTCCCCGCAGAGCCGGTCAGGGCATCAGCAGGCTGAACGCGCGCAGCACGCCCAGGGTGGCCGCCGCGGCGAGCCCGCCGAAGAGCGACACCAGGAGGATGACCGCGACCACGCCGCCGACGACGGCGCGCCACGGTGACGCCTGGCTGGACAGTTCGTGGGACGTGGACTGCATCGGCTCCCCCTCCGTTGCTGGTCGAGACCAGTGTGGCGGGTTCGGCCGAGGTTGGCGTCACCCGTTTTCGGGGGTCCGTGCCCTCCGGGACACGACGGCGAGGGGAACCCCTCGCCACTACCAACGTATAGCGCAGCAGGGGGCTTGCGGCAAGGCCCCGGTGGTGGCTCAGAATCGCCGCCCGACCCCCTCGCTCCCCGAGAAGGCAGGTGCCCGTGGCACTCCGCACGTCCAGCGCGTTCGACCTCCCCGACCACCTCGCCGCCAAGGCAGACCCGGCCCTCGTCACCGGCGACGAGGAGCACTTCGCCGCGATCGCGGAGTCCCTCGAGCAGACCGCGGCCGACCTCACCGAGCGGCTCGACGTCGCGCGCCGCGCGCCGGGCGGCACCGGCCAGGAGGCGATGGACCGCGACCTCGAGGTGCATCGGCTCAGCGCGCGGCTGCGGACGCTGCGGCGGTTCGGTCTCGACCTCTGCCTCGGCCACATGGTCCACGCGGACGGACGGGCCCCGACGTACGTCGGGCGGCTCGGGCTCACCGACCGCACCGGTCGCCGGCTGCTGGTCGACTGGCGCTCCCCCGCGGCGGAACCGTTCTTCGGGGCGACCCACGGCAACCCGATGGGCCTCACCAGCCGGCGGCGCTACCGGTGGACCAACGGCCGGATCAGCGACTACTGGGACGAGGTCTTCTCGGGCGACGTCGCCGGCCGGGCCGCGCTCGACGACCAGTCGGCGTTCATCGCGAGCCTGGGGAGTGCCCGCTCCCCCCGGATGCGGGACGTGCTCGCCACCCTCCAGGCCGACCAGGACGCCATCGTCCGCGCGGGGTCGCGCGGCACCCTGGTCGTCGACGGCGGCCCGGGCACCGGCAAGACCGTCGTCGCGCTGCACCGGGCCGCCTACCTCCTCTACTCCGACCCGCGCCTCGGCGAGGGCCGCGGCGGCGTGCTGTTCGTGGGGCCGCACCAGCCCTACCTCGCCTACGTCGCCGACGTGCTGCCGAGCCTGGGCGAGGAGGGCGTCCGGACCTGCACCCTGCGGGACCTCGTCCCCCACGGCGCCGCTCTCCCGGACGAGCCCGACCCGGAGGTGACGAGGCTGAAGTCGACGGCGCGGATGGTGGGGGCGATCGAGCCCGCGGTGAGCCTCTACGAGGAGCCGCCGACCGAGGGCATGGACGTGGAGACGCCGTGGGGCGACGTCCGGCTCGACCCCGCCGACTGGGCCGAGGCGTTCGGCTCGCTGGAGCCCGGCACGCCGCACAACGACGGTCGCGAGCCGGTCTGGGACGAGCTGCTGGCGATCCTGGTCGACAAGCACGAGGTCGACGAGGACGTGTCCGAGGACGACGTCAGGCGTGCCCTGGCCGCGAACGCGGACCTGGTGGAGGCCTTCGACCGGGCCTGGACCGTGGTCGACCCGCTCGACCTGGTCGGCGACCTGTGGTCGGTGCCGGCGTACCTGCGCCGCTGCGCCCCGTGGCTGAGCCCCGAGGAGGTGCGCACCCTGCAGCGCGAGGAGCCGCACGCCTGGACCCTGGCGGACCTCCCGCTCCTCGACGCGGCGCGGCAGCGGCTCGGGGATCCCGACGCCTCCCGTCACGCCCGGCGGAAGCGCGCGGCGCTGGCGGCGGAGGCCGAGGAGATGTCGCACGTCATCGACCACCTGGTCGCCACCGACGACTCCGACATGCAGGTGATGTCGATGCTCCGGGTCCACGACCTCCAGGGCGCGCTGGCCGACGGCGGCGGAGTCCCCGCCCCCGGCCCCGACGTGCTGGCCGGCCCGTTCGCCCACGTCGTCGTCGACGAGGCCCAGGAGCTGACCGACGCCGAGTGGCAGATGCTGCTCCGGCGCTGCCCGTCGCGCAGCTTCACCGTCGTCGGCGACCGCGCCCAGGCGCGGCACGGGTTCACCGACGCGTGGGAGGAGCACCTCGAGCGGGTCGGGCTGCGCCACGTCACCCAGGCCTCGCTCACCCTGAACTACCGGACGCCGGAGGAGGTGATGGCGGAGGCGGAGCCGGTCATCCGGGCCGCCATCCCCGACGCCAACGTCCCGACCTCGATCCGCACCGGCGGGCTGCCGGTGGTCCACGGCTCCGTCAGCGACCTGGACAGGGTCGTCGACGACTGGCTCGCGACGCACCCGGACGGGACCGCCTGCGTCGTCGGCTCCCCGACGTTCCGGGCACGCGGCCGGGTCCGGTCGCTGGCCCCCGAGCTCACGAAGGGGCTCGAGTTCGACCTGGTGGTCCTCGTCGACCCGCAGCGCTTCGGTGAGGGCATCGAGGGCGCCGTCGACCGGTACGTCGCCATGACCCGCGCCACCCAGCAGCTGGTGGTGCTGACCGGCCGGTGACGTGCGAGGGCCCGCGCAGTCCGGGCTACGCGGGCCCCCGTCGGGTCGTTGCGGTGATCAGGTGGCGAGCACCCGGCCGATCGCCATCACGCCGTGCGGGTCGTAGGTGCGGATCGCCTGCCGCAGCCGCGCCAGCGTCGGCTCGTCGTAGGCGTCGACGTACTCGCCGGGCGTGAAGGTGAAGTTCGGCAGCCGGTGACCGCCGGTCCACGGCTCGACGGCGTCCAGGATCGCCGACGCGTGCTCCTCGACCCCCGGGGTGCCGGCGATGCCGACGGTGAGCAGCGAGTACGCCGCGTCGCGCGAGCAGAACGCGCTCTCGTGCTCGCCCTCGCGGGCGATCGCGCCACCCATCTGCCGGATCTCGACCAGCACCTGCGGCGACGCCGAGCCCGGACCGGTGAGCGCCAGCAGCGCCTCGGCCGCCTCCGCCGGGAAGTCCGTGAGCACCGCGGCCGCCTCGTGGGCCGGCACCGGGTCCAGCGGGTCGGTGTGCACCGAGTCGATGGCGGTGTAGGGCTTGAGCGCCACGTCGTCGAGCAGCACCGGCGCCGCTCCGCGGATCTCCGCGAACCTGCGCTCACCCTCGGCGGCGTCGCCGGTCCAGACGTACCGCACCGACAGCGTCAGCTTCTCGGCGAGCTGGGTCGGGACCCCGGGCATCGGCGGGAGCTGGAACAGCGCGACGGACGTCGTCGCGAGCTCGGGCAGGTCCTCGGACCAGTGCAGCCACCGCTCGATGACGGTCGCGGCGTCCTCGCCGTCGAACCACAGGGAGCCGCCGTAGAACGTGGGCTGGTGCACGAGGTCGAACTCGATCGCGGTGACGATGCCGAGCATCCCCTTGGCCCCGCGCAGCCCGAAGAACAGCTCGGGGTGCTCGGTCGGCGTCACCCGGCGCAGCTCTCCGTCACCGGTGACGACCTCGATCGCCCGCACCCGGTCGATGGCCATGCCGTAGGTGCGCGCCATCGGACCCAGGCCGCCGCCGGTGGTGTAGCCGACGATGCCGACGTCGGTGATCGACCCCGAGAGCGGGGCGAGGCCGTGGGGCGCCGCCGCCTCGACGACGCGGAGCCACTTGACGCCGGCGCCGACCCGCGCCCAGCCCTCGGGGTGGACGACGCACTCGTCGAGGCCGGCGGTGGTGACGAGCAGCTCGGTCGTGAGCTCGGCCATCGGGCCGTGGCCGGTGGCCTGCGGGGTGACGTGCATCCCGTGGCGGGCGGCGTAGCGGACCGCCTCGACGACGTCCTGGGCGGTCTCCGCGGCGACGGCGACGGCGGGACGCACGGGGATCGCGACGTTCCAGGGCGAGACGATCGCGTCGTACCCGGGGTCTCCGGGGACGACGACCGTGCCGGTCGTGAGGGCGTCCAGCTCCGCGTGGGGTGCCTGGGACGGCGAGATCAGCTCGGTGCGGGTCTCGACGAGGGTCATGGGTTCCTCCGGGTCTCGTGGTTGCTGAGGGCACCACGGTGGGCCGGGGTCCTTGAGAGGACCTTGGATCCGACTTGAGCCGGGCGGTCAGCGCTCGCGCGCGGCGTGGGGCGGGACGAACAGCCCGCCCGGGTCGGCGGTCGCGCGCAGGCTGGTGAGGCGCTCCCACGACGCGGTCGGCCAGCCGGCCGACTCGTCGGCCGGCTCGTCGTCCATGAGCAGGTACGCCGAGCCGGTGGCCCACGGGTCCAGCACGCCCAGCACCCGGTGGGCGTCCTCGCGGACCGCTCCCCACCCGGCGCCGGTGTCGACGCCGACACCGAGGGCCAGGAAGGCGCCGTCCATCCGGTCCAGGGCCCCCCTACGGGGGGCCGGCCGGGAGAGGGCGCCGCCGAGCTGGCGCAGCTCGACGAACAACAGCTCGGACCCCGAGCCGGGGCCGGCGGCGGCCAGCAGTGCCTCGACGGCCCGGTCCGGCAGGTCGTCGAGGAGGACGCTGCTGGCGTAGACCGCGGTCGGCGCCTCCGGGTCGATGTGGAGGCGGGCGACGGCGGAGGCGGGGACGACGTCGAAGGTGTCGAGCTCGGGTCGCAGCGCCCGCAGGGGCGCGAGGACCTCCTCGGACCGGGCGGGGTCGCCGACCGAGACGGCGTCGATGACGACGAGGCTCCGCCCGCGGACGTCGGCCGGGAGCCAGGGGTCGTCGGGTGCCTGCAGGAGCCTGGCGATGCTGGTGACGGACTCCGGGGCCTCGCCGGCCCACTCGCCCCAGGCGCACAACACCTGGTGGGCGTGCGTCCAGTCCCAGGCGAGCATCCCCGCGAACGCCTGCGGGACCGGCAGCAGGTCGAACTCGAGCGCCGTCACGACGCCGAACCCGCCGCTCCCGCCGCGGGCGGCCCAGAGCAGCTCGCTGTCGTCGGAGTCGGTGGCGCGGACGAAGGTGCCGTCGGCCAGCACCAGCTCGACCGCGGTGAGCATGCTGCACTGGAGCCCCGCGTGGCGGGCGTACCAGCTCAGGCCGCCGCCGAGCGAGGACCCGGCGACCCCCACGCCCGGGCTCGTGGTGTGGAGTGCGGCGAGCCCGTGGGAGGCGGCCCGGTCGATGACGTCGCCCCAGCGCACGCCGGCGCCCACCCGGGCGGTACGCCGGTCCGCGTCGACCTGCAGCTCGGTCATGGCGGACGTGCGGAGCAGCACGGCGTCGTCGAGCCGTCCGGCGAGCGGCGGCGCCCCGTGGCCGGTGCCCTGCGGGGCGACCCGGAGGCCCACCGACGCCGCGGCCCGGACCACGTCGGCGACCTCGGACGGGAACGCGGGATAGGCCACGGCTGCCGGCCGCGAGTCGGCCTGCAGGTTCCACGGGAGCCGGACCTCGTCGTAGGCGGCGTCGCCGGCCAGGTGCACGGCGCCGCCGCAGAGCCCGCGCAGGACCTCGGCTCCGGGGGTGGCCAGGGAGGCCGGGTCGGGGACCATCGCATTCCTCACGATCGGGGTGCACGAGCATCGCAGGGACGACTTGAGGACGACTTGAGCCGCCCGGCGCCACGGGTCACCGGTCGCCGTCCCGGATGGACTCCAGCACCGCACGCACCGTCCCCGGGGTGAGGAAGAGCCGCTGCGCCACCTCGTTGACGTCGAGCCCGGACGCCGCCAGCTCGCTGACGCGGCGCTGCCTGCTGGTGAGCCGCGCCGGTAGGTCGCCGGGGTCGGCGTGCGGCAGGCCGCGCGACGCCAGGGCGGACACCGCGTCGTCCGCCACGCCGCGGGCCCCGGAGCCGCGGGCGGTCTCCAGGGCCGACCGGAGCAGCGCCCCGGCCTCGGCGTCGTCGAGCCCGGCCGACCGGCCGAGGGACACCCGGGCGCGCGCGGTCTCGACGAGGGCCCGGGTGCCGGTCAGCACCGTGACCGCCTCGCGCAGGTCGTCCAGCCCGTCGGCGCCGCGCAGCTCGCCCCGCAACCGGAGCGTGGGGCCCAGCGACGACGGCGCGCCCCAGCGGCGGAGCAGCGCGACCTCCTCGTCGGCGAGGGCGAGCGCCTCGTCGAGCCGGCCCAGCCCGGCGAGCGCCCGGGCCTTCAGGCCGCGCCACGGCGCCCACGCGGGGTTGACGACCTCCGGATAGTCGACGGGGGCGGTGAGCTGCTCCAGGGCGGCCGCCGGCCGATCCTCCTCGAGGAGCAGCCGGGCCGCACCCTCGCGGAGCAGTCGGCCCCCCTCGCCGATCCACGGCAGCTCGCGCGCCTGCTCGAGGCTGAGGGCGGCCGCCTCGAGGTCGCCGGTGTCCACGAGGGCGCCGAGCGTGAACGCCGCGCCGTACGTCGCGGACACCGGCGAGATGCCCCACATCCGCTGCTGCTCGGTGGCATCGGCCAGTGACTGCAGGGCGTCGTCGATCAGCCCGTGGCGCCACTGGGTGAACCCTCGCCACAGGTTCACCGCGAGGGCGGCGAAGAGCCCCCCGGTCGCGTGGGCCCGGGCCAGGGCCCGGTCCCAGAAGTCGCCGAGGTCCTCGTCGGCGAGCAGCAGCACGTTGGCCGACACGATCCAGAGCAGTCCGTTGTCGATCTCCAGCAGCCGGTCGCGCTCGAGCGAGAACCGGGCCAGCTCGACGGCCCGGGCCCGGTCCTCACCGTCGCGGAGCAGCTCGTAGCAGAGCGTGGCCGCGAGCATCCGCGCGCCGTCGCCCTCCCCGCTCACCACGGGTGTGGGCCCCGACCGGTAGAGCGGGGTCGGGAGGCCGTGCATGAAGCCCGTGATCCGGTGCAGCGCCACCAGGCCCTGCCGGTCGTCGTCCAGCCCGTCGGGCAGGGCGGCGGCGGCCTCCCCCGCGAACGCGGTCGCCACCCCGGGCGGCGACACGAACACCTGCACGCGGGCGACGACCATCGCGAGCAGGGCCCGTTCGTGCGGGTCGTCGACCAGGTCGAGGGCCTCGACCAGGTGGGCTGCTCCGGCCGGGCCGTCGACCAGGGTCTCCACCATGCCGAGCTCGACGAGCAGGCCCGCACGGTCGTCGTTGCCGACCGGCTCCTCCAGCGCCCTGCGGAGCAGCAGCACCGCGGAGTCCGAGGCGCCACGGGACGTCGCCGCGCGGCCGGCCGCCCGCAGCAGGTTCACGGTCTCGGCGCTCCCCCGCCGGGGTGCGAGCAGCAGGTGGGCGGCCACCTGCTCGGGAGGTGCACCCTGTCGGTGGAGGATGCCGGCCGCCCGCTCGTGGTGCAGCGCGCACTCGGCGGCCGGCAGGTCGTCGTACACCGCCTCCCGGACGAGCGGGTGGACGAAGCCCGGGGGCTGCGCGTCGGTCAGGATCTCGCTCCGGCTGAGCGAGTCCAGTCCGGCGGCCACCTGCTCCTCGGGGAGCTGCGCGAGCGTGGCGACCGTGTGGAGGCCCGCGGCGTCGCCGAGGACGGCGACCGCCCGCGCCACTGCCGTGACCGCGATCGGCATCCGGCGCAGCCGCATCGTCACGAGCGCCGACACGGCCCGCGACCCCACCGCGCGCACGGTGTCGACGTGGGTCACGTCGGGCCGGATCCCCGCGTCCTCCAGGGCGCGGAGCAGCTGGCGCAGCAGCAGCGGGTTGCCCGCCGTCATCCGGTGACAGGCCTCGACGAAGGCCTCGACGCCCTCGCCGAGGCGCTCCCGGACCAGCAGCCCGGCGGCGCCGGGCGAGAGCGGGGCGGGACGCAGCACGGTGACCGACGGGTCCAGCGCGATCTCGGCCAGCAGCGCGTCGTCGGGGTGCGACTCGCCGGTGCGCAGGGTGAGCACCAGCAGGACGGGGACGCCCTCGAGCCGCCGGACCAGGTAGGCCAGGAACCGGAGCGAGGCGCTGTCGCACCACTGGACGTCGTCGACGCAGATCACCAGCGGCCCGTCGTCGGCGAGGTTGACCGTCAACCAGTAGAGGCCGTGCAGGACGGCGAAGCTGCCGTCGTGCACCGGACCGTCGGCGACCTCCTCGAACACCGTCCGGGCTCCGGCGGCGGCGCCGCCGAGCAGCTTCTCGCGTCGTACCGGGTCGTGGGTGCACGGCTCGAAGAGCTGGCGTACCGCCCCGAAGCCGAAGGAACGCTCCAGCTGGCTGCCCCGCGCCGAGAGCACCCGGGAGCCGGCCGCGGTGGCGAGCCGCACGGCCTCGAGCAGCAGCCGGGTCTTGCCGATGCCGGCGGGGCCCTCGACGAGCAGGCAGCCCGAGGTCCCTGCAGCCAGGTCGGCGACCGCGCGACCGAGCACCGCGGTCTCCCGGTCGCGGTCCACGAGGTCGGTGGGCGGGGCCGCCGAACCGGAGGCGGCGACGGGCGCCGCCGCCACCGGGGCTGGTGGGGCGTCGAGCGAGGGCGACTGCGCGAGCACCTCGGCCTCGAGCGAGCGCAGGGCCGGCCCCGGGTCGACCCCGAGCTCGTCGGCCAGGGTGGTGCGCGCCCGGCGGAGCGCCGACAACGCGTCCGCCTGCCGCTGGGCGCGGTAGAGGGCCAGGACCAGCAGCCGCCACCGCTCCTCGCGGAGCGGGTCGTCGGTGACCAGCGCCTCGAGCTCGCCCACAAGCAGCGCCGCGTCTCCCAGCTGGAGCCGCGCCTCGAGGAGCCGTTCCCGGGCGACGTCGCGCAGCTCGGTGAGCCGGATCGTCTCGGCCTCGACCCAGGACTCCCCTGCGTACTCGGCGTACGGCGGTCCGCGCCACAACCGCAGGGCGTCGTCGAGGGTCTCGACCGCCTCGGCCGGGGCCATTCCCCGCGCGCCGTCGACGGCCGCCTCGAAGCACCACGCGTCCACGGTCTCGGGTCCGAGCCGGAGCAGGTAGCCGCCCCCGCTGCTGGCGATCACGCCGTCGCGGCGACGGGCCCCGGCCTCCGGCTGCAGGCGGCGGCGCAGGTGGCTGACGTACGCCTGGACCGCTCCGGCGCTGTTGGCCGGGGCACGGTCGCCCCAGACCCACCCGGCGAGCCGCTCGGTGGTGACGACCTGGTCCCGCATCACGACCAGGGCGGCCAGGACCGCGCGCTGGCGACGCCCGCCGAGGTCGAGGGCCACCCCCTCGCGGGTGGCCTCGAGCCCGCCGAGGACCCGCAGGCGCAGCGTCGACTCCCCCTCCACCTCACCCCCCTTGCCGCTGCGACGAGGATACGGCGATCACCGACCGTGTGAATCCCCCAGATCCGGTGCCTCAAGCGGATCGCAAGGCGGCTCCGAGTCCCGTCGGACACCGTTCCGGGACCGCATCACCACACCGGAGGAGCCCACCAGCTCCTTCGTCGCCGACGACGCCGGCGCCGCCCGGCTGGCCGGGATGGTGACCGGCAGCTGCGAGCCCACCGCCGCCACGGTGGAGGTCACCGGCCCGGAGCAAGCACCTGGCCCTGGCCGCCGTCGGCGAGGTCTGCGGCACCTGGCCCGACGCGACGTACGTCGTGACCCACGGGCCGCGCCGACGTCGAGGTCTTCGACTCCTGAGCCGGGCTACCGGTCCGCGGGCCGTCCCGCCCGGCGCACGGTGACCGCCGCCAGCCCGGTGGTGATCGGGACGGCCGCGACCAGGCCCAGGGTGGCGACCACGCTGCGGACGATCTCCTGCGCGATGATCTGGTCGGTGAGGACCATCCCGAGCGAGTCCTCGTTCGCGACGATCAGGATCAGCAGCGGCAACGACGAGCCGGCGTACGCCAGGATGATGGTGTTGACCACCGACGCGATGTGGGAGCGCCCGACCCGGGTCGCGGCCCGGTAGAGCTCGACCACGCCGTAGCCGGGGTTGGCGCGGCCGAGCTCGGTGACGGTGGCGGCCTGGGTGACCGTGACGTCGTCGAGCACGCCCAGTGACCCGATCACGATGCCCGCCAGCAGCAGTCCCTGCATGTTGACGGTGTAGGACACGTTCACCGACGTGGAGATGTCGTCGGTGATCCCGGTCAGGTGGAGCGCCGACACCGCGACCGCGGACAGCACTCCCGTGAGGGCGAGGCTGAGCAGCGTGCCGAGCACGGCGATGGTGGTCGAGGACGCGAACCCGTGGGTGAGGTACAGCACCGTGAGGGTGATGGCGGCCGCCCCCACGATGGCCACCAGCAGCGGCGGCTCACCGGCCAGGATCGCCGGCACCACGAAGAACAGCAGGATCGCGAAGGTGACCGCGAGGCCGGCGAGCGCCGAGACGCCCCGCCACCGCCCGAAGGCCACCAGCGCGAGGGCGAACGCTCCCAGGAGGACCCAGAGCTCGGTGGCGCGCTGGTGGTCGACGACCGAGTACGTCGTGCCGTCCGGCGAGCTGCTCTCGATGAGCACCACCTCGTCCCCCGCGGCGATCAGGGGCGCGCCGGGGCCGTTGGGCAGCGGGACGACGGCCTCGGCGCCCTCGTCGGCCCCGGAGGTCACCCGCACCCGGGCGGTGCCGCAGCCGTTGACCTCGTCGGGCAGCTCCTCCTCGCACGTCTCACGCTGGAGGGCGAGCACCTCGCCGTCCACCTGGGGGGCCGATCCCGAGGACCCGGGAGCCGGCACGCCCTGGGAGGGCCACAGCCAGACCATGCCGACGAGCGTGAGCACGGCGATCGGCACGATGACCGCGAGCGCCGTCCGACGCATCGAGGTCGACTCCGCCGCTGCGTGCTTGGCGTGGGCACCCATGGACGGGGATTCTCCCCCGACGCGTCACTCGCCGGTCACGCGGCCGGTCTCGTGGGCCCACATCGCGACCTCCACCCGGTTCCGGGCCCCCAGCTTGGCCAGCAGGCTGGTCAGGTGGGACTTCACGGTGCTGAGGCTGATGTGCATCTCCTCCGCGATCTCGGCGTTGGTGCGGCCCCGGGCGACCTGCAGCAGGACCTCCTCCTCGCGGTCGGTAAGCGGGTCGAGCGGCTGCGCGGCCGCGGCGGGGTCCGGCCGGGAGAAGGCCGCGAGCAGCCGGGCGGTGACCTTCGGCGCGATCAGGGCGTCGCCCTCGGCGGCGGCGTGCACCGCCTGCGTCAGCAGCTCGGGGCCGGCGTCCTTGAGGAGGAAGCCGCGCGCTCCCGCCCGGAGGGCGCCGTGGACGTACTCGTCGAGGTCGAACGTCGTGATCACCACGACGGCCGGCGGGTCCGGCAACGCCGTGATCTGCCGGGTCGCCTCGATGCCGTCCAGGTCCGGCATCCGGATGTCGAGGAGGCACACGTCGGGACCCAGCTCGCCCGCCCGTCGTACGGCGGCCCGCCCGTCGGCCGCCTCGCCGACGACCTCGATGCCGGGCTGGGCGTCCAGGATCATCCGCAGCCCGGTGCGGACGATCTCCTGGTCGTCGGCCACCAGCACCCGGATCGTCACCGGGGTCGTCCGTCCGCGGGAAGGGTGGCCTCCACCAGCCATCCTCCGTCCGGCTGCGGGCCCGCGCGGAGCACGCCACCGAGCAGGGTGGCCCGCTCGTTCATGCCGACCAGCCCGTAGCCGGACGTGCCCCAGCCCTCGGGCGCGCCGGCTCCGTCGTCCCGCACCCGGATCCGCACACCGCTCGCCTCCCTGCGTACGTCGACGTCGACCCGGCTCGCGTCGCGCGCGTGCCGGACCGCGTTGGTGACCGACTCCTGGGCGATCCGGAACAGGGCCGAGGCGACGGGCTGGGTCAGGTCGTCCAGGTGGGGGCCGACCTCGACGGTGACCCGGGGCGCGGGCTCCTCCCTCCCGAGCCGCCGGATGTCGGCCAGCCCGCTCTGGGGGGCGAGCTCCGCCGGCAGCCCCTCTCGCAGCACGCCGACCATGGCACGCATCTCGGCGAGCGCCCGCGAGGCCTCGCTCTCGACGACGCGCAGCGCCTCCACCGCGGCGTCCGGCTCGGTGGCGGCCAGCAGCTGTCCGGCCTGGGCACGGACGGCGATCGCCGACACGTGGTGGGCGACGACGTCGTGCAGCTCCCGGGCGAGCTGGCCACGCTCCCGCAGCGTCACCTGCTCGATCTCCCTCCGGAAGGCGTGGTCGCGGTAGCGGACCATGGCGCCGAGGGCGGCCGGGAACAGCAGCACCACCATGCCGCCCACGGCCTCGCCCGGCCCGGTCCAGTCGGCGGCGATCCCGGTGACGGCCGCGACCAGCATCACCGCCAGGCCGATCACCATCTCGCGACCGGCGCCCCAGCGGAACAGCGCGTACGGGAGCAGGAGCACCATCGCCGAGCTGTAGAGGCCGATCGGGCCCGCTCCCGCCGCGGCCGCGACGAGGGTGAGCACGGTGGACGAGCCGAAGGCGAGGAGCACGACCAGGAGCGGGTGGGTCCGGCGCCACAGCAGCAGGACCGCGTGGCCGAGCGCGAGGGCCAGGGACGCCCCGCGCCACGGCACGTCCGCCCGCAGGAGGGCCTCGAGCACCGCCGTGACCGCGAGCCCCCCGGTGAGCAGCCAGTCCCACCACACCCGGGCCGGAGCCCCGGGCGCGCGCTGCTCCTCCCACCACGTCCGGCCGGCGTCACGGATCACCGGTTCAGCGTAGACAGTCGGCGCTCCCACCGGATCGGCCGAAGGTGCGACCCCGACCCGGCCGGAGGGACGACCGGGGTCCGGCCCGCGGACCGATGTGGCCGTCGCGCCGGCTCCACGACGCTGACGCCATGACCACAGACATCCTGACCCGATGGGGCCGGTTCGCCGCGCGCCACCCGTGGACCGTGATCGGCGGCTGGCTCGTGACGGCCCTGGTCGTCGCCGGTGCCTCCCTCGGGTTCGGGGCCGACTACGAGGACTCGTTCGGCGCACCCGGGCTCGACTCGCAGCGGGCCGCTGACCTGCTCGCGTCGTCCGGCGCGGACGAGGGCGGCGTTCCCGCCCACGTCGCCCTGTCGCCGTACGACGCCGACGCCTCGATCGCCGCCGGGCCGGCCCGCGCGGAGATGGCCGACCTGAAGGCCGAGCTCGAGGCGCTGCCGAACGTCCGGCACGTCGGCGAACGGATCTCGCCGGACGAGCGGATCGCCGTGCTCGACGTGCAGTACCCCGCCCTGGAGCAGCTCTCGCCGGCCGACCTCGACCGGTTCAAGGAGACGGTCGCCGAGGCGCGGGCCGGGTCCTCGCTGCAGCTCGAGACGGGCGGCCCGCTGTTCTTCGCCTTCGAGGAGTCCGGCAGCGGAGGTGGCGAGCTGATCGGGATCGCGGCCGCCGTGGTGATCCTGGCGCTCGCGTTCGGCTCGCTGGTCGCGATGGGCCTGCCGATCGTCAGTGCGCTGGTCGGCCTCGGGGTGGGCGCGACCGCCCTGTCCCTGGTCGCCCACGTCATCGACGTCCCGACCTGGGCGCCGGTGATCGGCAGCATGGTCGGCCTGGGCGTCGGCATCGACTACGCGCTGTTCCTGGTGACGCGCCACCGGGAGCACCTCGCCGAGGGGAACGGCGTGGTCGTGGCGGCGGGCCGCGCGATGGCGACGGCCGGGCGGGCGGTGGCGCTCGCCGGCGGCACCGTCGTCGTCTCGATCCTCGGCCTGATCGTCGCCGGGGTGCCGTTCGTGACCGCGGGCGCGATCGCGGTGTCGCTCATTGTGCTCGTGATGATGACTGCGTCGCTGACCCTGGTCCCGGCGCTGCTGGGCCTGGCCGGGCTCCGGATCAACCGGCGTTCGCGGCGGTCGGCGAGGGAGTCGCGGCGCTGGTGGCGCTGGGGTGAGCACGTCTCGCGCCACCCGTGGCCCTACGCGCTCGGCGGGACCGTGCTGCTGCTCGCGCTGGCCGCGCCGGTGCTCGACCTGCGCATGGGCAACCCCGACGACGGCAGCTTCCCGACCGACCGGACCGAGCGACGCGCCTACGACCTGATCGCCGAGGGCTTCGGGCCCGGCGTGAACGGTCCGCTCGTGATCGCGGTCGACACCGCGGGCGACCCCGGCGCGCTCGGGCCGCTGCAGGACGCCGTCGCCGACGACGTCGGCATCGCCCGCGTCGCCCCGCCGGAGCTGGACGAGGCCAGCGGCATCGCCTCGATGGTCGCCATCCCGACCACCGGGCCGCAGGCGGAGGCCACCGTCGACACCCTGCACCGGCTCCGCGAGGACGTGCTGCCCACGGCGCTCGACGACAGCCCCGCCACCGCGCACATCGGCGGACAGACCGCGGCCTTCGCCGACCTCGGCGACCAGATCGGCGACCGGCTCCCGTGGTTCGTCGCCGCCGTGATCGTGCTGTCGTGCGCGCTGCTGAGCCTGGTGTTCCGGTCGGTCGTCGTGCCGCTGAAGGCGGCTCTCTTCAACCTGCTCGGGATCGGCGCGGCGTACGGCGTGATGGTGATGGTCTTCCAGTGGGGCTGGGGCGCCGACCTGATCGGGCTGGAGTCCACGGTCCCGGTCGTCTCGTTCATCCCGATGTTCATGTTCGCGATCCTGTTCGGGCTCTCGATGGACTACGAGGTGTTCCTGCTGTCCCGGATCCGGGAGCGGTACGACGAGACGGGCGAGCCGGTCCGCTCGGTGGTGCACGGCATCGCCAGCACGGCCCGCGTGATCACCAGCGCGGCCCTGATCATGGTGGCGGTGTTCCTCGGGTTCGTCGCCGGCGGCAGCGACCCGTTCACGAAGATGTTCGGGCTCGGGCTGGCGACCGCGATCGCGATCGACGCGACCCTGGTCCGGCTGGTGCTGGTGCCGTCGGTGATGGCGCTGCTCGGACGCGCCGCCTGGTGGCTGCCGCGCCGGCTGCGCCGGACCCCGGGTCGCGGGCCCGGTGGCGCGCAGCCCGCGCCCGAGGAACCGGCCCCGGAGCTGCTGCCGTCGTGACGGACGGATGGTCGGCCGCCCCGGTCGGCAGCGCTCCGGGGGCTCCCGACCGGGCTCGGGCATCCGCGGAGGGTTGACGCGGGCACCGTGCGATGTGCAATATATTGCATGCCCATCCCGACCGACACCCCTCCGCTCCCCCGGCGGCCCCTCCGCGAGGAGGTCTTCGGCCAGCTCCGGGACGCGATCGTCGACGGCACCTTCGCCCCGGAGGAGCAGCTGAGGGACCTCGAGCTGGCCGCCTGGCTCGGGGTGAGCCGGACGCCGGTGCGCGAGGCCCTGCTGCGGCTGGCCGACTCCGGGCTCGTCGTCGCCACCCCGGGCAGGTCCACAGTGGTCAGCGCCGTCGACGTCCGCGCGGTGCGCGAGGCGCGCGACGTGGTCGCCGCCCTCCACGAGCTCGCGGTGCGCGAGGCGGTTGCGAACCTGACCCCGGCCGACCTGCGGCGCATGCGCGAGGCCAACCGGCGCTTCGGGCGCGCCCTCGGCGAGGGCGACGTCGACGCCGCGCTCCGCGCCGACGACGAGCTGCACGCCGTCCCGGTCGCGGTCGCCGGCAACACCGCGCTCGCCTCGGTCCTGGAGCAGTACACCCCGGTGTTGCGTCGCGCCGAGCGGCTGCGCTTCTCCACCCTCGACGGTCGCGCATCGGTACGCCGCCACGACGACCTGATCCGGCTGTGCGAGGCCGGGGCGACCGACGACGCCGCGGCCGTCGCCTTCGACACCTGGCACTCCCTGCCCGCCCCGCCCACCGACTCCGACGACACCGAGGAACGACCATGGCCCTGACCGACTTCGACCGGTACCCGCTCACCTTCGGGCCGAGCCCGGTCCACCCGCTCCCCCGCCTCACCGAGCACCTCGGCGGCGCCCGGCTGTGGATGAAGCGCGAGGACTGCAGCTCCGGCCTCGCCTACGGCGGCAACAAGACGCGCAAGCTGGAGTACATCGTCCCCGACGTGCTCGCCCGCGGTGCCGACACGCTCGTCTCGATCGGCGGGTACCAGTCCAACCACACCCGCCAGGTCGCCGCCGTGGCCGCCAAGCTGGGGCTCAAGGCCGTGCTCGTCCAGGAGAAGTGGGTGGACTGGCCCGACGCGGTCAACGACCGCGTCGGCAACATCCTGCTGAGCCGGGTGCTCGGGGCCGAGGTCCGGCTGGACCCGACCGGCTTCGGGATCGGCTTCAAGGACTCCTGGAAGCAGGCCGTCGCCGACGTCGAGGCGGCCGGCGGGACGCCGTACCCCATCCCCGCGGGCGCCTCCGACCACCGCCTCGGCGGCCTCGGCTTCGCCCACTGGGCGTACGAGGTCGCCGAGCAGGAGCGGGAGCTGGGCGTCTTCTTCGACACGATCGTCGTCTGCGCGGTCACCGGCTCGACCCACGCCGGGATGATCGCCGGCTTCGCGGCCCTCGAGGACGCCGGCGGTCGGCCACGCCGCGTCCTCGGCATCGACGCCAGCGCCAGGCTCGAGGAGACCCGCGAGCAGGTGGGCCGGATCGCCCGCAACACCGCCGAGCTGATCGGACTCGACCGCCCGCTGCGCGACGACGAGGTGACCGTGCTCGAGGGCTGGGCCGGCGACCTCTACGGGATCCCGGTCGAGTCGACCCTCGACGCGATCCGGCTCACCGCCCAGCTCGAGGGCGTGATCCTCGACCCCGTCTACGAGGGCAAGTCGATGGCCGGCCTGGTCGACCTGGTCTCGCGCGGCGACATCCCGAAGGACGCGACGGTCCTCTACGCCCACCTCGGCGGGCAGCCCGCCCTCAACGCCTACAGCGCGCTGTTCACCCACACCCAGCCGGTCCCGCTCTGATCATCCACGGAGCGGTCTCCGCGGCCGCGGTGCACGTCGGGTCGTGGGCCGGGCGAGGACCTGACCGACCGGGAGAGGAATGCCGAGGTCGCGCCGCGGGTACAGGGCGATCATGGCCCACAGCCCTGCGAGCCCGACGGCTCGCCCTCTCCGAGTCACCCTCGCCGGCGAGAGCGAGCTCGTGACCCGGGGACTGACCAGCATGTTCGCGGGTCACTCCACGCGAGTCGAGTACGTCCCACCACATCCCAACGGCAGCCCGAACGTCGACGTCGACATCACCCTCCATGATTCGCTGGCGGACCTCTCCTCCGGCTTCGTCGACCGGCTCCGGCTTCCTCGCTCCCACGGCGGGGAGCTGGTGACGTGGACGTGGAACGCGAGGCCGAGGCTGGCCGAGATCGTCCTGTCGCACGGGGTTCGCGGCTGCCTGTCCAAGTCTCTCCCGACGGGCGCCCTGATCGCCGCCCTGGAAGCCGTCCACCGCGGAGAGGTGGTGGTGGAGTGCGGCAGCCCGCGCCGCACCGGGACCCAGGGCGTCCCGTTGACTCCCAGGGAGGCAGAGATCATCTCGCTCATCACGCAGGGGCTGGACAACTTCACCATCGCCCGCGATCTCTGCCTGAGCATCAACTCCGTCAAGACCTACATCCGCACCGCCTACCAGAAGATGGGCGTCGGCTCCCGCTCGCAGGCCGTCCTGTGGGGGGTGCGGAACGGCTACCTCGACCCGGCCGACGTGTCGCCGGCTGCGCGGGGACTGACGGGCTGACGCCTGCGTGGTGCCCCGAACCCTGCGCGGGCATGCTTCGACGAGCATCGGGTACCGCCTGAAGCGTGGACCTCCCCCCTCTCGGCCCGCCCCGCCGAATTCGCGCCGCGCCGCGGGCCTGCCCGTGGTGTGCGGCATGAGCATGCACGCCGGGGAGCTGGTGGAGGACCTCGCACGGCGGCTGACCCGCCACCGTCTGACCCTCGCCGTGGCCGACTCCGTCACCGGGGGTCGGCTGGCCCACAGCCTCGAGAGCGGCCCGGACGCCGAGCGGTGGTTCCGTGGCGGGGTGCGCCTCGACGGGGAGCCCCGCGACCTCGGAGGTCAGTCGGGGAGGACCGAGCGGGACGTGGAGCGGTTGGCGGTCTCGGTCGCGGGGACGACGGCCGCCGACGTCGGGGTCGCCATGGCCTCGGGGAGCACGTGGCCCCCACGGTCACCCTGGCGGTGCACGTCGGACCGCTCACGGTGAGCGCCACCTACGACGTGCCGGCCGAGCCCGACCGGGTGGCCGCCGTCGTGCACGATCGGACCCTGCGGTTGCTCTCCTCGGCTCTCGGTGTACACGTGGGTGGTACGACGGGTCGGGACGACGACGCGACCGCGGGGTGGGAGGGCGCCGCGAGGCCTCCCACCCCGGCTCCGGCCATGGACCCCGGCCGGGGTGGCGACCGAGACACCGAAGGAGACGCATGACAGACACCGGCGAGCAGCACGACGTCGACCGGCGGGCGGCGTTCCGTCCGCTCAGCCAGGACGCGGCGGCACCGCAGCCACGCGAGTGCCGGGTGGACGTCGAGGGCCGGCCGGTGAGTGCGATCGCCGGGCGCCCGGTGCTGGAGGCCCTGGGCGACCACTCCGGCGAGTTCCCGCGCGCCTGCTACCACCCCGCCCTGGGGCCGCTGCAGACCTGCGACACCTGCATGGTCGAGGTCGACGGTGAGATCGTGCGCGCGTGCGCCACCGAGGCCGAGGACGGTCTGCAGGTGCGGCTGTCCGGTGCCGCCGCCGACGCCCGGGAGCAGGCGGCCCAACGGCTCCTGCGCAACCACGTCCTCTACTGCTCGGTCTGCGACCACAACGACGGCGCCTGCACGCTGAAGGGGAGCATCGAGGCCTCCGGCCTGGAGCACGAGCGGATCCCCTTCGCACCCAAGCCGTACGACGTGGACGACAGCCACCCCTTCTACCGGTACGACCCGGACCAGTGCATCCTGTGCGGACGCTGCGTGGAGGCCTGCCAGGACGTGCAGGTCACCGAGACGCTGTCGATCGACTGGGAGTCCGAGGACCCCCGCGTCCTGTGGGACGGGGGGTCGCCGATCGGCGAGTCCTCCTGCGTCGGCTGCGGACACTGCGTCACCGTGTGCCCCTGCAACGCTCTGATGGAGAAGACCATGCTCGGGCGAGCAGGCCTGTTCACCGACTGGCCCGAGGACACCTGGCACGCCTCGATCGACCTGGTGAAGGACGTGGAGCCGACCACGGGGTACGGGCCGCTGTACGGCCTCTCGAAGGCCGAGGCGACGGCGCGCCAGGCGGCCACGACGCGCACCAAGACCGTCTGCACCTACTGCGGCGTCGGCTGCTCCTTCGACGTGGAGACCCGCGGCCGGGAGATCCTGCGGATCCAGCCGCAGTACGAGGCTCCGGCCAACTCCATCTCGACGTGCGTCAAGGGGAAGTTCGGCTGGGACTTCGTCAACGCCGAGGACCGGCTCACGCGCCCTCTGGTTCGCCGCGGCTCGCGATTCGTCGAGGTCCCCTGGGAGGAGGCGCTGGACGAGATCGCGGTCAGGCTCAAGGAGATCATCGATGACGACGGCCCGGACGCCGTCGCCGTCATCGGCTCCTCCAAGGCCACCAACGAGGAGTCGTACCTGACCCAGAAGCTGGCCCGGCAGGTGCTCGGCACCCACAACACCGACAACTGCTCGCGCTACTGCCAGGCACCCGCCACCGAGGGGCTGTGGCGCACGGTCGGGTACGGCGGTGACGCCGGTTCGATCAGCGACATGGAGCGAGCCGAGCTGGCGCTGGTCGTCGGCTCGAACACCTCCGAGTCCCATCCGGTCATCGCCGCCCGTCTCAAGCGGGCGCAGAAGCTGAACGGCCAACAACTGATCGTCGCCGACCTCCGCGAGCACGAGATGGCCGCCCGGGCCGAGGTGTTCCTCCGCCCCAAGCCGGGCACCGACCTGGTGTGGCTCTCCGCCGTCACCCGGCACGTGCTCGAGCAGGGGTGGGCCGACGAGGAGTTCCTGCGCGAGCGGGTCGCCGGCCTGGAGGAGTACCGCGGCTCCCTCGAGCCCTTCACGCTCGAGTACGCCGAGGAGCGCTGCGGCATCCCCGCCGACACCCTGCGCGACGTCGCCCGCCGAGTCTCCGAGGCCGACACGGTGGTGGGTCTGTGGGCCATGGGGGTGACTCAGCACCACATGGGCTCCGACACCTCGACAGCGGTCTCCAACCTGCTGCTGGTCACCGGCAACTTCGGCCGCCCGGGCACCGGCGCGTACCCGCTGCGAGGACACAACAACGTCCAGGGATGCAGCGACTTCGGCACCATCAACTCCTTCTACCCCGGCTACCAGCCGGTGGAGGACGAGTCCGTCCGCGACAAGTTCGCGGAGGCGTGGGGTCGCGAGCTCTCGTTGGAGCCCGGACTGGACAACCACGAGATGGTCGACGCTGCCCACGACGGTTCGCTGCGCGCCCTGATCATCGTGGGAGAGGAGCTCTCGCTGGTCGATGCCAACGTCCACTACGTCCAGGAGGCGCTCGAGAATCTCGACTTCACGGTCGTCTCCGAGCTCTTCTTCTCCCGTACCTGTGAGTTCGCCGACGTCATCCTCCCGGCGGCCGCATCGCTCGAGAAGGACGGCACCTTCACCAACACCGAGCGCCGCATCCAGCGGCTGTACCGCGCGATGCCGCCGATCGGCGACGCCCGCCCGGACTGGCAGATCCTGCAGGACATCGCCGCCCACATGGGCCACCAGTGGGGGTTCACGCACCCCAGCCAGATCATGGACGAGATCGCCGACGTGACGCCTCTCTTCGCGGGCGTGAGCTACGACCGTCTCGAGGGCTACGACTCGCTGCAGTGGCCGGTCTCCGAGGACGGGACCGACACCCCGCTCCTCTACACCGACGACTTCCACTTCGACGACGGCCTGGCCCGGCTGTATCCACTGCAGTTCCGGGAGCCCGCGGACCAGCCGGACGACGAGTACCCGCTGCACGTCAACAACGGACGCAGCCTCGAGCACTTCCACGAGGGCAACCTCACCCTCCGCTCGTCCGGCCTGACCCACCTCGTGCCGGACACCTGGGCAGAGATGACCCGGCGTACCGCCGAGGACCACGGGGGGTTGTCCACCGGCGACTGGGTCACGCTGATCTCCCCGCACGGGCAAGCCACCGTACGGGTGCTGCTGTCGGAGGAGGTCGCCGACGGCGAGCTCTGGGTGCCGATGCAGGCAGCCGAGATCAACCTGATGACCTCCAACACCGTCGACCCGGACTCGCACACGCCGGCCTTCAAGGAGATCGCGGTGCGGATCGAACGGACCGACGGGCCGCAGGAGCGGCGAGGAGGGGAACGCAAGGGGGCCGACCGGGCCCGCAAGGGAGACCGGGACCAGAAGGGCGACCCCCACGGCTCCCCTCTGCCCCGCCACCATCACCGCTACGGCAGCCCGACGCCCCAGCTCGGCGTGCAGGTCGAGCGCAAGTGGGCTCGCGACGACTACGTGCACCCCGCCCACCACGACGAGAGGAGCACCTCCTGATGGCCACCTCGCTCGGCTACACCCCGCCGTCGCCGCCGGACACCGCGGCCCACGACGACCTCGACGACCTGGTGAAGGCACTCCACGAGAGCGGCCTCCTGCGGGCGGCTGCAGGAGGGGCCCGCTCCTACCCCCAGCTGCTGCGCGGTGTGCTCCATGCCGTCGACGCCGGCACGGTGCGGTCTTTCGTCGCCCTCAGCGGATCGCTGCGCGGCCTCGATCCCGACCGGTCCGAGCAGGTCGCCGCCGGCGTACGGCGCGCGCGAGCGGCGGCCGCCACCGCCGCCACCGGTGAGCCGGAGGGCATCAGGGCCCTGTTCCGACGCCTGCGTGACCCCGACACCCGTCGCGGCATCTCCGCCGTCCTGGCTGCCTTGGCTGCGCTCGGGACCGCGCTGGAACCGAGCGGTCAGGACGCCGAACGCCGTTGAACGCAGACCCCCGGCCACGAGGGAAGACGGGCCACGCCGTCGTAGTGTGAAGCGGTGGACCCGACCGCCGCCGTGAGATCGACCCAGGTGGCCGGGGTGGCGACCCTGGCCGTCGGGACGGCACTGCTGCTGGCTCCGGGACCCGTCGGGGCCCTGGCTGACGTCACCTGCGCGGTCGGCCTGCTCGCCGGTCGACCGCGGTGGCCGTGGGCGACGACCCGGACGGTGCTCAACCTCGTCCAGGCGGGGCTCGTCGTGGGTCGTGGTCCCCGAGGTGCCCTCGCCGCAGCGGGCCTGACCGGCCTGACCTTCGTCGACGGTGCCGCCGCGCGCGAGCTGTACGCCGCCCGCCGTTGAGGGACGTCGACCGGTCCTGAAATGCCGACAGGCCCCGACCTGGCATCTGTGCCGGTGAGGGCCTGTCACGTGGTAGCGGGGGCGGGATTTGAACCCGCGACCTCTGGGTTATGAGCCCAGCGAGCTACCGAACTGCTCCACCCCGCGTTGTGAACGCAACCCTACGGGACGGTGGCGGACGATCCCAAATCGGGACCGGGTGGCGTCGGTCACGCAGGTCAGCCGCCGCCTCCCTGCGATGCGGCGTCTCCGCCCTGGGAGGCGGTGTCGCCGCCCGAGCCGCCGCCGGCCTCGTTGTAGAGCGTGACCGCTTCGTCGATGAGCCGCCGGGCCTTCTGCTGTTGCTCCGCAGCCTCGACCGGGTCGCCGTCGCGGTACGCCGCGTCGGCGGCGTCGAACGCCGCCTGGGCCTGCCGCAGGAGGAGGGCGATCTGCTCCTCGGTGCTCTGGTTGGGCGGCGGCTGGTTGTTGCCGTCTCCGCCCCCCTCGCTGGGGATCGGCTCGGTCACCGACTCCGGATCGACGCCGAGCACGTCGGCGAGCGCCTCGACCAGGGAGTCGCCGATGCCGACCTGGTCGCCGTACGACACGATCACGAACTGCAGGATCGGATAGCTCGCCTCGGAGAGCTCACGGGTCGCGTAGACCGGTTGGACGTACATCAGTCCATCGTCGACCGGCAGCGTCAGGAGGTTGCCGAACGTCGGCTCGATCTCGCCGAGGTTGAACGCCTGCAGCTCGCGCCGGACGTTGTCGCTGTTCGCCATCTCGTTGGCGATCAGGCCCGGCCCGTCGGTCTGCTCATTGGACAGCTGCAACGCCCGCATCCGGCCGTACTCCTCCGACGTCGCGTCGGAGTTGACCGACATGAACGCCGCCAGGTTGTTCTTGTTGCGCGGTGTGAAGTTCGAGGTGAGGGACCAGGTCTCGTCGGAGGAGATGGTCGGGTCGTCGACGAACAGCCGGTAGGGAGGCTGGTAGGTGTCCTCCGCGTACGGGTCCTCGGGAACCTCCCACCGGTCGTTGCCCTGGTAGAAGTCGCCCGCGTCGGTGACGTGGTAGCGCGCGAACTGGTAGCGCTGCACCTTGAACAGGTCCTCGGGGTAGCGGACGTGCTCCAGCAGCTCGTCGGACATCTCCTCCTTGTCCTTGACGGTGCCGGGGAAGGCATTGCGCCACGCCTCGAGCATCGGGTCGTTCTCGTCCCAGGCGTACAGGTCGACGGTCCCGTGGTAGGCGTCGACGGTCGCCTTCACCGCGTTGCGCATGTAGTTGATCTCGTCGGTCGGCAGCGTGCCGAACGGGTTGTCCTGGCTCAGCGCGTCGTCGGTCATCGTCTCCAGCGACTCCGCCTGGGCCTGCGGGAAGCGGTCGGTGGTGGTGTACCCGTCGAGGATCCAGACGATCCGGCCGTCGACCACGGCCGGGTAGGGGTCGCGGTCGACGGTCAGCCACGGCGCCACCCGCTCCACCCGCTCGATGGGGGTGCGGTGGTAGAGCACCTTGCTGTTCTCGTGGACCCGGCCCGACAGCAGGAAGTTCGGCTCGCCGAAGCGCACGGCGTACATCAGCTCGGAGAACAGGTTGCCCACCGGCACGCCGCCCTCGCCGTCGTACGTCGTGGTCTGCCCCTCGTCGGCGCTGGCCGCGTTGCCGAGGTCGAGCTCGACGTCGGAGGAGCCCTCGCTGGCCTTGCCCACGACCGAGTAGCTGGGGCTCAGCTCGCCGAAGTAGACGCGCGACTCGTAGCCGTCGGGGTAGAGCTCGCTGAGCGCGTTCTGGTTGGCCTGCTGCCCCTCGGCCCACACCAGGTCGCCCGTCTCCGCGGTGCCGTCCTCGCTGCGCTGGTTGGCGTAGGCAGCGATCATGCCGTTGCCGTGGGTGTAGACGGTGTGCAGGTTGTTCCAGTTGCGGTCGCTCTCCGCGATCCCGGACTGGTCGAGCTCGCGCACCCCGAGGACCAGGGCCCGGTCGGTGTCGTCCATCTCGTAGCGGTCGACGTCGAGCACGTCGGCCACCGAGTAGTAGGCGCGGACCTGTTGGACCTGCTCGAAGGTCTGGTTGACCACCTTCGGGTCGACCAGCGGCACCGACTCGGTCTGCTGCTCCAGCTCGTTCAGGTTCCCGTTGCCGGCGGCGAGGTTGCTCGAGAACGGTTCGACCTCGATGTCCTTCAGGTCGTACGCCGCCCGGGTGGCCTCGATGTTGTCCTCGATGTACGGCGCCTCGCGGTCGGCCTCGCTCGGGTTGACCTGGAACTGCTGCACGATCGTCGGCCAGATCATGCCGATCAGCACCGCGCTGAGCACCAGCAGCGCGAGCCCCACCGACGGCAGCATCCAGGTGCGCCGCCACACGTTGAGGAAGAACAGCACCGCGCAGATCAGGGCGATCCCCATCAGGATGCTCTTGCCGGGGAGCACAGCGTGCTCGCCGGTGTACTTCATGCCGGTGATCAGCCCCCCGGTGTCGGTCACCAGGTCGAAGCGGTCCAGCCAGTAGTCGACGGCCTTGGCCAGCACGAACAGTCCGAGCAGCACCGACAGCTGGATCTGGGCGGCTCCCGTCAGCCGGTCGTGCTGGGTCTGCAGCTGGATGCCGCCGTACAGGTAGTGCACGAGCGCCGCCATCAGCAGCGCCACCACCGCGAACGCCATCAGCGAGTCGACGAGGTAGTGGTACCAGCCGAGGTCGAAGAGGTAGAAGCCGATGTCGCGCTCGAAGTAGGGGTCGCGGTCGCCGTAGGTGCCGCCGTTGCGCCACAGCATGAAGGAGCGCCACTGCCCGGACGCCGAGGTGCCGGCGAACAGGCCCAGCAGGATCGAGACGCCCACCAGCAGCCAGATCCGGATCGGGGTGATGGCGGCCCGGTAGCGCTCCAGGCCGCTCTGCTCCGGCGAGGGCATCCGGAACATCGGTCGGAACCGGTAGGCGAGGGCCATGTTGACGCCGACAAAGGCCGCCATCAGGGCCGCGAACGCCACGAACAGGCCGACGCGGGTCCAGAACATCGTGGTGAAGACCTCGGGGTAGTCGACGGACTCGAACCACTGCCGGTCGGTCCAGATCGCCGCGAAGGTGGTGAGGACGAAGAAGCCGACGATCAGCACCGCGGCGGTGATCAGCAGCGCACGGGACCGGCGGGGCGGAGCCACGTCGGACGTCGGTCGCGGCTGCGGCCGTCCGCCGCCACGCCCGTTGCCTCCGTCGAACAGGTCGCTCACTCTTGGTCCTCCTCCAGGGTCACCCTCAACAGCTGCAGCAGCGCCGGCACCAGGTCGACCCCGGCCACCACCGACTGGTCGTCGTCGTGCGCGCGCAGCCGCAGCGCACAGTACGTCGACCCGGCACGGGTGGCCCCAGCCACGATCCGCACCTCGTGCCGCCCGGGGTGCTCCCGGGCGAAGCGTTCGGCCTCGACGGCGTCGTCGGGCACCTGGCCGTCGGCGTCGGGCGGCAGCACCAGCCGCTCGACCACCGCGGCGCACCCGGACACCCCGTCCGGCCAGCTGATCGTCTCCAGGACCTGCTCGAGCGGCTGGTCCGGGCGCAGCTGGTCCTGCTCGACCGGCGTCAGCGAGCCGGCCGCGGCGGCCTCGTCGAGGCCCATCGCACGGGCGAGCGCCGGCTCGCGGTCGACGATGCGGGCCGTCTCGACGAGCGAGTACAAGCGGGCCGGCTGGTCCCAGCCGGTCCCGGCGACGTGGCCCTCGATCTCCAGGACGGCGGCGGCGAGGGCGGGGTCGACGTCGAGCTCGTCAGGCACCGGAGCTCCCGTCGTCGTCGGAGCACTGCGGGAGGTCGGCGTCGTGGTCGGCGGTCCACGTCTCGACCGCGTCGAGCGCCTCGGGCATGGTCTCCGCGCGCACCAGCCGCATGCTGCCGCGGGGGGCGTCGATCGCGTCGCCGCAGTTCTCGGGCGGGACCAGGAAGAGCGACGCGCCGGCGTCGCGGGCGGCGGCGATCTTCTGGTCGATGCCGCCGATGGGGCCCACGCTCCCGTCGGGGTCAAGGGTGCCGGTGCCGGCGACGATCGCGCCGTCGGTGAGCGGTCCCTCGGTCAGCACGTCGTAGGTCGCCAGCGAGAGCATCAGCCCGGCGCTCGGCCCGCCGATCTCGGAGTCGATGTTGAAGTCCACCGCGAACGGGAAGTCGTAGCTCACACCGAGCTCGATGCCGATCCGCTGCTCGCCGTCGACCTCCTCACGGTCGACCGTCACCGTCTGCTTGTCACCGTCGCGGAGCAGCCGGACGTCGAGCGGCTGGCCCGCGGGGCCGTCGGCCACGGCCGAGACGACCTCGTCGATCGAGCCGACCGGGTCGCCGTCGACGGCCAGGAGCTCGTCGCCCTCCTCCAGCACGCCGTCGCTCGGCGACCCGTTGCGGACGCCGGCCACCACCGGGGTCTCGACCTCGTAGCCCAGCTCGGTGAGGGCCACCGCGACCGCGGTGTCCTGGGAGGAGGACATCTGCTGGGCGCCCTCGCGCCGGTTGGTGGCGTCGGTCTCCCCCGGCGTGTAGACCGTGTCGTAGGGGTAGACCGCGGAGTCGGGGTCCAACCACGCCCCCATCGCCTGGATCAGCCCGATGTGGGTGTCCGGCTGGGTGACGAACACCGTCGTGAACCTCAGCTGGCCGTCCTGGTCGTGGAAGGACGGCGCACCGGTGACCTCGATCATCTCCTTGCCGTCGACCTTGCCGAGGACGTCGATGGTGTAACCGGGGCTGTACACGACGAACGGCAGCGGCACCAGCAGGGCCACGACCCACAGCGCCACCAGCAACGGCACGGCCAGCAGGCCGGCGAGGGTGCGCTGCGTCATGGCGAAAGCCTCTCACCCGGGGGAAATCGGCGGCACGTCAGGCGCTGCGGCGGGTGTCACCGGGGCCGGGCGACCCCGCCGGGCCCCCGGGACGGGGCACCCGTGAGGGGCGGACGGCGATGCCGGTGCTGCGGTCGCGCGGCGCCTCGGGCCGCTGCCGCCGGGTGGCGGCGTGCTCGCGCTGCAGCGCGGCCGCCAGGCGGGTGACGGCGACGTCGCGGTCGACCTCGCCCCGACCCTCGCGACCCAGCCAGGCCACCCAGGCCATCGCCACGAGCGTGACGACGGCCGACGGCACCAGCCAGAGCAGGATCTCCACGGGCAGCAGCGTAGGCGCCGTACGGGAGCGTGGGCGTCAGGGCGCGCCGACCCACTCCTCGGTACCGTCGGTGAACCGCTGGTGCTTCCAGATGGGCACCTCGGCCTTGAGGGTGTCGATGAGCGCGCGGGACGCCACGAACGCCTCGGCCCGGTGGGCCGCGGTGGTCGCGACGACCACGGCCACGTCGCCGATCGCGAGCGTGCCGACCCGGTGCACGGCGGCGACCCCGGTGACGTCGTGGTCCTCGGCGACCCGCCGACACACGTCCCTCATCCGGTCGAGGGCGCTGGGGTGGGCCGAGTAGTCCAGCCCGTCGACCCCCTGGCCGTGGTCGTGGTCGCGGACCCGGCCGACGAACAGGGTCAGCCCGCCGGAGGTGTCGTCGTCGAGTGCAGCCACCACCTCCGAGACGTCGAGCGGCTCCTCGCGCAGCTCGACGAGCCGGACCACCTGACGTGCCTCGCTCTCGGTCACCGGGCCACCGTATCCGTGGCCCTCCTGAGGTTTCGAGAGTCCGCGTACCGTGGGGGCATGAGCTCCGACCCCGACGACGGCCAGAACCCCTTCAAGGGGACACCGTTCGAGCAGTTCTTCGGTGGCGGGGGCGCCCCCGACCTCAACCAGCTCTTCAGCCAGCTGCAGGCGATGATGCAGCCCCACGACGGCCCGCTGAACTGGGACCTGGCGCTCGACATGGCCCGCCGGCAGGCGGCTTCGGAGTCCGACCCGACACCCTCCCAGAAGCAGCGCGACGCCGTCGCCGACGCCCTGACGCTCGCCGACCACTGGCTCGACGAGACCACCGACTTCCCCTCCGGCGTCACCTCGACCGCCGCCTGGAGCCGGGCGGAGTGGATCGTCGGCACCACCGACGTGTGGAAGGGCCTGGTCGAGCCGATCGCGGCCTCGTCCGTCAATGCGCTCGGCCAGGCGATGCCGGAGCAGGCGCAGGCCATGGGCGGGCCGCTCCTCGGGATGCTGCAGCGGGCCGTGGGCGCCATGCTCGCGAGCCAGATCGGGCAGGGCCTCGGCGCCCTCGCCGGCGAGGTGCTCACCGGGTCCGACATCGGCCTGCCACTGACCGAGCCCGGACGCGCGGCCCTGGTGCCGACCAACGTTGCCGCCTTCGCCGAGGGGCTCGACGTGCCCCAGGAGGACGTGCTCCTCTACCTCGCGCTCCGGGAGGCGGCCCACCAGCGGCTGTTCGCGCACGTGCCGTGGCTCCGCGACCACCTGATCGGCGCGGTGATCGACTACGCGCGCGGCCTCGAGGTCAACACCGCCAACCTCCAGGGGAAGATCGAGGAGCAGGTCCGCGGCATCGACCCCAGCAACCCCGAGACCCTCCAGCAGCTGATGGAGGGCGGCATGTTCGAGCTCGACCAGACCCCCGAGCAGCAGGCCGCCCTGCAGCGGCTCGAGGTCACCCTCGCGCTCGTCGAGGGCTGGGTCGACGAGGTGGTCGGCCAGGCCACCGCCGAGCGGATGCCGACCGCCGCGCGGCTCCAGGAGGCCGTACGCCGCCGCCGCGCCTCCGGCGGACCCGCCGAGCAGACCTTTGCCTCGCTCGTGGGGCTCGAGCTCCGGCCGCGCCGGCTGCGCGACGCCTCGACCCTCTGGGGGTCGCTGCGCACGCGCCAGGGCACGGAGGCCCGCGACGGCGTGTGGATGAGCCCCCACCTGCTGCCGACCGACGCCGACCTCGACGACCCGCTCGGCTTCCGCGAGGACGCCGGCGCGCCCGGCGAGCTCAGCGACGAGGAGTTCGAGGCCGGCCTGCGCGACCTGCTCGACGGCCCGCAGGACGACCGCCCCGCCGAGTGACCCCGCGGACCACCGCGCTCCACGCCGACGCGCTCACGGTGCTGCGGTCCTGGGAGCCGCCCGACGCCGACCAGGCGGCGCTGCGGGACCGGTACGTCGCGCACCTCGAGCGGAGGCCCGACGGCATGGAGCGGGGGTGTCACCCCGACCACCTCACAGCCAGCACGCTGGTCGTCTCCCCCGACGCCCGGCTGGTGCTGCTGACGCTGCACGCCAAGGCCGGCCAGTGGTTCCAGTTCGGCGGCCACTGCGAGCCGGGCGACGCCACTCTCCTCGGCGCGGCACGGCGGGAGGCGGTCGAGGAGTCCGGCCTGACCGGGCTCGCCTTCGACCCGGTGCCGTTGCGGCTCGACGAGCACGCGGTGCCGTTCTGCGGGACGACCGGCGAGGTCCACCACCTCGACGTGTGGTTCCTGGCGGTCGCTCCCGACGACGCCGAGCACGCCGCCAGTGACGAGTCGCTGGACGTCCGCTGGTGGCCCGCCGACGGGCTTCCCGGTCGCGACGAGGCGTGGGCGTCGGCCCTCGCTCTCGCCCGGGAGCGGCTCTCCCCCTGACCGTCGTCAGTCGACCTCGTCGCCCGGCGGCGGGTCGAGCCGGCTGGCGGCCGACCAGCCGAGCAGGTACCCCTTGGCCCGCTCGGCCTGCGGGTAGCGGTCGACCCACGCCCAGAACGCCGCGTCGTGACCCGGCTCCAGCAGGTGCGCCAGCTCGTGCACCAGCACGTAGTCGACGACCCACGGCGGCATGCCCTTCAGCCGGGCCGAGAGCCGGATCGTGCGGTCGCCCGGTGTGCACGACCCCCACCGAGAGTTCTGGTTCTCCACCCAGCGCACGGACTCCGGCTCCGCGAGGCCCCCGAGGTGCCGGTCGGAGAGGCCGCGGGCCCGCTTCAGCAGCTCGTCGTCGGTCGGCGTACGCCGCCGCTCGGCCCGCTCCAGCCGCGCCACCATGGTGTCGACCCACTCGCGCTCCTCGGCGCGGGTCAGCGTCGACGGGATCATCACCACGATCCGGTCGCCGTCACGGTGGGCCGAGACCGTACGCCTGCGTCGCTTGGAACGGCGTACCTCGACCTCGGGAGCATCGCCCACGGTCCCAACCTAGCCTGCGGTGCGTCAGCCCGCGCGCCGGTCGTTGGCCCACGCGAGCAGCTGGTCCTGCGACCAGGTGTTGACGATCCGGTCGGGATCGATGCCGGCCGCCTCGGCCCGCTCGCAGCCGTAGTCGAGCATGTCGAGCTGGCCCGGCGCGTGGGCGTCGCTGTCGATGGAGAACAGGCAGCCGGTGTCGCGGGCCAGCTCGAGGAGGGCGGTGGGCGGGTCGCGGCGCTCGGGGCGGGAGTTGATCTCGACGGCGACGTCGTGCTCGACGCACGCCTCGAAGACGGCCTTCGCGTCGAACTGGCTGGGTGGCCGCGTGCCGCGGTTGCCCATGACCATCCGGCCGGTGCAGTGGCCCAGCACGTTGGTGAACGGGTTGCGGATCGCGCCGATCATCCGCCTGGTCATCGCCGGGGCGTCCATCCGCAGCTTGGAGTGGACGCTGGCCACCCGCAGGTCGAGCCGGCCGAGCATCTCCGCGGTCTGGTCGAGTCCCCCGTCGTCGAGGATGTCGACCTCGATCCCCTTCAGCAGCGTGAAGCTGTCGCCGAGGTGGTCGTTGACCGCCTCGATCACGCCGAGCTGCCGGGTCAGCCGCTCGATGCTCAGCCCGCGGGCCACCGTGAGCCGGGGCGAGTGGTCGGTCAGCACGAGGTAGTCGTGTCCGAGCTCGATGGCGGTGAACGCCATCTCCTCCAGGGGCGACCCGCCGTCGGACCAGTCGGAGTGGGAGTGCAGGTCACCCCGGAGCCGCGCCCGAAGGGCGCGTCCGCCCGTCGCCAGCGGACCGGCGTGCTCGGCCTCCAGCCGGGCGAGCCGCTCGGGGAGGACCCCCCGGACGGCATCGGTGATCACCGCGCCGGTGCTCTTGCCGATGCCGGGCAGCTCGGTGATCGTCCCGGCCCCGACCCGCTCGGCGACCTCGCCGTCGGGGAGGGGGAGGATGGCCGCCGCAGCGGTCCGGAACGCCTCGATCCGCCGGGTCTCCTCGCGGCCGCGCTCCATCAGGAACGCGATCCGGCGCAGCGCCGCCACCGGACCCGCGTCGTAGGTCTCGGTCACGCTGGCGCGCCTCCTGAGCGTCTCGGTTTTTCTTCCGTCCACAGGCCGTGGACGCCATTGTGGCTGGTCAACGCGGGGACGGCGACCGCAGGGACCTCGCGTCCACAGCCCCGTCCCCTGCTCGTCCACCGCGGGAACGGGCTCGTCCACAGAGTTGTCCACAGGGTTTTCCACAGGCGGGGACAGTGGCCGGCCGGGATCCGTTGACCCCGGGTCCAGCCGTTTCCTAGCGTGGCGGCAGATGAGGCCCCGGGCCCGCCGACACGACGTTCGCAAGGGGAAGGCAAGCGTCGTCGACTCGGGCCAGGGGCCTCTTCTCAGTCCCCCTGACGCCGCGTGTGCCCGGAGACGATCCGGAAGGCGTCCTCGGGCACACGCGACGGGGCCCGGTCACCGACCGGAGAACCGTGCCGGCCGCCTCTCCCGCGCGGCTGCGATGCCCTCCTGGAGGTCCTCGGTCGCCAAGGTGACGGGCTGGGCGAGCGCCTCCCACTGCAGGGCGGCCTCGAGGTCCGCGTGGCCGCCGTCGCGCAGCGCCAGCGTCGTCAGCCGGCTGGGCAGCGGCGCGGTGGCCGCCACCTCGGACGCCACCCGGAGCACCTCGTCGTGGAAACCGTCGGCGTCGATCACCCGGGACACCAGACCGATCCGGAGCGCCTCGTCCGCGTCGACGATGCGGCCGGTGAGCAGCAGGTCGCGAGCGTGCGCAGGGCCGACCACGTCGGGCAGCAGCCAGGTGGCCGCCATGCCGGGGTGCATCCCGAGTCGCACGAACGGCGCTCCCAGTTGGGCCCCCTGGCGGGCGAACCGCAGGTCGCAGGCCAGGGCGAGGCAGAGCCCGGCCCCGACCGCATGGCCGTTGACCGCCGCGATGGTCGGCACCTCGAGCCGCCGGACGGAGAGCCAGGCCCGGTAGAAGGGCAACATCCGGTGCCGCAGGTCGTCCACCGACGCGTCCGGCTCCCCCGCGATCCACGAGGTGTCGCCACCGGAGCAGAACGCCGGCCCGGCGCCCGTCACGACGGCCACACGGAGGGACCGGTCGGCCGCGAGCTCGTCGATCGCGGCCACCCAGGAGGCGGTCATCTCCGCCGACATCGCGTTGCGCCGGTCGGGGTTGTCGAGGGTCAGCACCGCGACGCCGTCGGCGGGCCGGTCGAGTCGCAGGTGGGGGTCCGCAGCCATGGCCCGAGGGTAGTGAGGCGACGTCCCGGGGCTGGTCCGGAGGGTCGGGATCGGCGCCAGACCGGCCGATCACGCCGTACGACAGGTTCTGCCCCCCAGCGCGCCGCCCACGGGCGCGGCCACGTCTGTCGTAGGGTCGGCAACGGCCCGGTGCAGCCTGCCGGGCTCCGGCGGGCTTCCCTGGACCCTCCCGCCGCGACGACCCGAACACCACAGAAGCAAGGAGGCCGTCATGGCGGAGACCTGGAGCGGCGAGTTCTACTGCGTCAA
The DNA here is from genome assembly GCF_050880345.1 of Nocardioides sp. GXQ0305. Classification (NCBI taxonomy): domain Bacteria; kingdom Bacillati; phylum Actinomycetota; class Actinomycetes; order Propionibacteriales; family Nocardioidaceae; genus Nocardioides; species Nocardioides sp. GXQ0305. Next base: position 104,493 of record NZ_JBNYXG010000007.1, on the reverse strand, counting down.
GTGCAAGGAGAAGCGCGAGGCGGAGGGAGAGGTCAGGGTCAACGACAAGGGCACCCGCATGGCGAAGGCCGTGTGCCCGGTCTGCGGCACCAACCTGAACCGCATCCTCGGCAAGGCCTGAGCACGGCCCACCGCGCCGCGAGCCGACGTGACGGCGGCACCCACCCGGTGACCGGGAGGGTGCCGCCGTCGGCACGTCCGGGCCTGTGGAGAGCGACCGCGACCCCGCGCACTGCTGTGCGAGGGTGCCGGCATGCCCCACCACGCCCGCGGACCCACGCTGCGGCTGCGCCACGGCCTGCGGGTGACCCGTCGCAGCGACGGCCAGCTCCAGGTCGGCCTGCACCCCGATGACCGCGCGGTCCTCCCCGACGCCGACGACGTACGCGGCCTCCTGCGCGACCTCACCCACGGAGTCAGCGCCGATCAGGTGACGGCCCGGGTGGCACCCGTCCTCGACCTGCTCCGCAGCCGCGGACTGGTGGTCGGGCTCGACGAGGCCTCAGGCCCGGCCGAGCGGCGAGCAGGGACGAGGGTCGGCGTGGTGGCGAACGACCCGGCGCGTGCCACGGTCGTCCGGTTGCTCGCCCTGGCCGACCTGCAGGTCGCGGGGCGGGGCGCGGCCCCCGCCGTGATGCTCCACGTCACCACCGGCGCCGAGCCGCGCCGTGAGGTCCTCGACCAGTGGGTCCGCGACGACCTGCCCCACCTGACGCTCACCTCGCTGGCCGGCCGGACCCGGCTCGGACCCTTCGTCGTGCCCGGACGTACGGCGTGCCTGCGCTGCGTCGACGAGCACGCCACCGACCGCGACCCGCGGCACCCGCTGGTCCTGGAGCAGCACCACGCGGTCGACCCCGGCGACCCGGTCCGCCCGGAGGACCTGCAGCTCGCGCTCGCGTGGGCCGTGCGCGACCTCGCCTGCTGGGCCGACGGCCGGCACCCGGTGACCTGGTCGGCGACCGTCGAGGTCGGAGCGGGCGATCCCGGCGTCCACGCCTGGCGGCGTCACCCCCGGTGCGGCTGCGCGTGGGGCGACCTGCTGGCCGGGTGAGCGACCGGCGGCTCGGTCACCACCACTCGCTGTCGAGCTTGCCCTCCATCGCCCGCAGGTTCGCGCGCGAGCACTCCTCGCAGAACGTGCGCGGGCGGCCGTTCTCGACGGCGAACGTCCAGGTGAGGGTGTTGGCCTCGTCTGGCTCGTGCCGGCCGCAGAAGTCGCACGTGGTCACGCGGTCACCCTACGACGGATCGCGGACGCGGCCCCGGACGTGACAAGAGCCGGACACGGTGTCGGAGGTCTCCCTCGACGCCGTGCCCGGCTCCTGCATCTCTCACCCAGCGATCAGGGTGTGGAGGTGGCCCGGGTTCCCCCGTGGCCGCCCGTCCCTCAGATCGCACGAGCGAGGGCGAGGCGTGCCTGCCGTGCGGCCTTCTCGGCCTTGCGGCTCACGCGACGGGCCCGGGCCACGTGGGCGGCCCGTCGCATCTGCTGCGCCTCTCCCAGGCGCGCGGACATCTGTGCCCGCGCCAGGTCCTCGTTCAAGAGGTTCATGAGCTTTCTCCGGTTCTGTGTGGTCATGGTGTGGTGGTTACCCCTGTGGGTGGTGGTCGGTCGGTGCCGGCCTCGGTCGGGTGGTGCTGCGCTGTCCCTACGCGGCGTCCTTGCGCGGACGGCCTCGCGGCCGCTTGCGCGGGATGACGACGCCCTGCAGGAAAAGCTCGCCGCCCCAGACGCCCCACGGCTCACGCCGCTGTCGGGCACCGGTGAGGCACAGGTCCCGTACGGGGCAGTCGGTGCAGAGCGCCTTGGCGAACTCCACGTCCTGCGGGGACTCGGCGAACCACAGCTCCGGGTCGTTGACCCGGCACGGCAGCTGCTCCTCGTCCACCTCGCTGGCGGTGTCGTGCAACCCGCCGAGCCCGTTGTCCGATGTGGCACCGGTCCTGCCATCAGTGCGGTCGAGAACGCTGATGGTCATGTCTTGGTCACCTCCTCCTGGTTCTGATCGCTGGTGTGTGCGGAAAACAGAAAGGCCGCGGATCCCGGGTTTCGGGTCCGCGGCCTGGAGGTCGCCGGTGGCTGAGTGGTGTCAGCTGGTCGGTGGACTCCAGGCGGTGGGACCCGGGAACGGCTGGATGGCATCGCCGGTCACGACGCGCTCACGCGTCACGTAGACGGGGGCGGTGCGACCCGCAACGGTCGCCATGCCGGCGCCCGCGCCGAGGCCGGTGCCGCAGAGGGCAGCCGTCGGGGCGGAGGTGGGCATGGCGAAGCCGGACGGGAGCTGAGCCGTCATCGGGATCTGGATCTTGGTCATGCGGGCCACCTCCTTCGGCGGGTCGGGCGCAAACCTTGGCGGGGTCCTGTGCGCGGACGGGTCGGTGAGAAGAAGTTACCGGCTGGGCCGCGTAAGGAGCAAACGATTTTGTGGGTATTTCGTCAGAAATTTCCCTGATCGTCCGGATCCCGCTTGCGGGCCCCCCTCCCGCCTTCCGCGCCCGGCCTCAGGAACCACCGAGCAGGTCGAGCACCTCGGTGCCGTAGCGCTCGAGCTTGGTGCGTCCCACGCCGCTGATCGCGAGCAGCGCGGTCTCGCTGGTCGGCTTGTGCTCGGCGATCAGCTGGAGCGTGGCGTCGGTGAACACGACGTAGGCGGGGACCTCGTCGTCGCCGGCCCGGTCCCGGCGCCACTCGCGCAGTCGCTCGAAGAGCTCCTCGTCGTAGGACGCCGGGCAGTCGGCGCACCGGCCGAGCTTCTTCTGCGCGGCGCCGGTGAGCGGCTTGCCGCACTCGCGGCAGTGGACCGCGCGGCGCCGGGCCACGGTGGTGGCGCGAGCCTCCTCGGCCGGCAGCATCGGGGTCAGGAACGGCGAGGGCCGTCGCCCCGGCCGGCCGCCCGGGTTGCGGGCGAGCGCCCACGAGATCTCGAGGTGCGAGCGTGCCCGGGTCATGCCGACGTAGAGGAGCCTCCGCTCCTCCTCGACCTCGTCCGCGGTGTCGGCGTGGCTGAACGGCAGCGTGCCGTCCTGGGCCCCGGTGACGAACACCGCGTCCCACTCCAGACCCTTGGCGGCGTGGAGGGTGGCGAGGGTGACCCCGTCGGCGACCGGGGCGTGCTGCTCGGCCGCGCGGCGGTCGAGCTCGTCGACGAACGCCCCGAGGTCGCTCGTTGCTGCCGCGGCCGCGAACTCGACGGCCTGGTCGACCAGCGCCTGCCAGGACTCCCAGCGGTCGCGGACCTGGCCCCGGGTCGCGGGTGGCTCGACGCTCCAGCCGAGCCCGGAGAGGGTCGCCCGCACGACCTCCAGCAGGTCCCCCGTCGCCTGCCCGCCACGCGCCGTACCGCGCAGCAGGGTGACGGCCTGGCGCACCTCGGGCCGGTCGAAGAACCGGGCAGCACCGCGGACGACGTAGGGGATGCCGTGCTCGGCGAGCGCCTCCTCGTGGTGCTCGGACTGCGCGTTGATGCGGAACAGCACGGCCATCTCGGACCACGGCGTGCCGGCTGCGCCCAGCCGACGGCAGGCGTCGGCCACCGCCCCCGCCTCGGCGACCTCGTCGCGGTGGGAGCGGAACGTCACCTCGGCACCGGCCGGCCGCTGGGCCCGCAACGCCACCCCTTCGCTGGCGGTGCCCTGCAGCAGCTGGTTGGCGCGCGCGACGACCTGCGGCGTCGAGCGGTAGTTGCGGACCAGCTCGACGGACGTGGTGCCCGGGAACTTCTGCGGGAAGTCGCGCAGGTAGTCGGCGCGGGCCCCGGCGAACGAGTAGATGGTCTGGGCGGGGTCGCCGACGACGCAGAGCTCGTCGCGGCCGCCGAGCCACAGGTCGAGCAGCGCCGACTGGAGGGGTGAGACGTCCTGGAACTCGTCGACGACGAAGCGCTTGTACTGGGCGCGGACCTGGGCGGCGACCCGCTCGTCGTCGGCCAGCAGCCCCGCGGTGAACAGCAGCACGTCCTCCATGTCCATCCGGCCCTGGCTCCGCTTGCCGTCCTCGTAGGCGGAGAAGACCTGGGCGACCGCCTCGGGCTCGTGGCCGGCCACCTGCCGGCCCCGGCGGGGTGCCACCCGCGCGTAGTCGTCGGGGTGGACGTTGCTCACCTTGGCCCACTCGACCTCGGAGGCCAGGTCGCGGAGCAGCGCCTGGTCGGCAGCGATCCGGCAGCGGCGGGCGGCGGCGGCGACCAGCCCCAGCTTGGACTCGGTCAGGGTGGGGAGCTCGGTGCCGTGGACGTGGGGCCAGAAGAAGCGCAGCTGTCGCAGCGCCGCCGAGTGGAAGGTGCGGGCCTGCACGCCCGGGGCTCCCAGGCGCCGCAGCCGGGCCCGCATCTCGCCTGCGGCCCGGGTCGTGAACGTGACGGCGAGGACCTCGGTGGGCTGGTAGATCCCGGTGGCCACGCCGTGGGCGATCCGGTGGGTGATCGCCCGGGTCTTGCCGGTGCCCGCACCGGCCAGCACCCGCACGGGACCACGCAGCGCCTCGGCCACCTGCCGCTGCTCGGGGTCGAGCGCGGCCAGCAGGTCGTCGGCTGGGGCCATCTCGGGAACATCTCCGCGGTCTCAGGGGTTGTCGATGCGACGGACACAACCCTAGACGCGACCGAGGACACCCCCCAGATGACTTCGTTCACGATGTACACCACGCCCTGGTGCGGCTACTGCGTGCGCCTGAAGGGCCAGCTGGACCGCGAGGGGATCCCCTTCGACATCGTCGACATCGAGCAGCAGCCGGAGGCAGCCGACATCGTCGAAGCGGCCAACCAGGGCAACCAGACGGTGCCGACGCTGGTCTTCCCGGACGGCAGCAGCCAGACCAACCCGTCGGTGGCCCAGGTCAAGGAAAAGCTGGCCGCGCTGGCCTGAGAGGGCGGGCACGCGGGTCCGGTCAGGCGTCGCCCGGGAGCGGGCCGCCGTACCAGTCGGCGAGCAGCGAGGAGCTGATCGAGACCCCGCGGGGCACGGCCATGTCCCCCGCCGCCACGGCCGCGCCGAACTCGTCACGCGAGAACCAGCGGGCGGCCTCGATCTCGGCACCGTCGACGTCGATCTCGCGGGTCTCGGCGTGGGCCACGAACCCCAGCATCAGGCTCGCGGGCAGCGGCCACGGCTGGTTCCCGAAGTAGGTCACCTCCCCCACCCGGATCCCGACCTCCTCACCCACCTCGCGACGGACGGCGTCCTCCAGGGTCTCCCCCGGCTCGCAGAACCCGGCGAGCGTCGACCACCGGTCAGGAGGCCAGCGGGGTTGCCGACCCAGCAGGATGTCGTCGCCGTGGCGCACGGCCATGATCACCGCGGGGTCGCTCCGCGGGAACTGCGGCTTGTCGCAGCGCAGGCAGCGCAGCTCGTGACCGGCGGCGCGCGACTCCAGCGGCCCGGCGCACCGCGGGCAGAACCGGGTGGCGAAGTGCCACTCCGCGAGCCCGATCGCATGGAAGAGGAGGGGCGCGAGGTCCGGTCGGCCGGGGAGCGCCGGCAGCAGCGCCCGGAGGGGCAGCCACTCCTCGGGGGCGCCGGAGGCCTCGGCCGGGGCCACCAGCACCGCGAAGTACGTCGCGCCGTCCTCCTCGCCGAGCAGCACCCGGGTCCCGTCGGGGACGGCCTCGGGTGCCAGCCACGGGACCTCGCCGTCGACCACGCGCAGCCGGGTGCCGGCCACGACCACGACCCGGGAGTCCGGGTCCGACCACCGGCCCTCCAGCCAGGCCTCGTCGGTGCGTTGGTTCCCGAGGCGGTTGTGCGCGTGTCGGGAGAGGGCGACGTGCGGGAGCAGGTCGTCGGACGTCACGCCGATGACACTACCCACGGCGTACGCCGGTAGGTTCCCGAGAGTGAGCACCCACATCGGCGCCGCTCCCGGCGAGATCGCCCCCACCGTCCTGCTGCCCGGGGACCCGCTGCGTGCCCGGTGGATCGCCGAGACCTTCCTCGACGACGCGCGCTGCTACAGCGAGGTCCGGGGCATGCTCGGCTACACCGGAACCTGGAACGGCACGCCCGTCTCGGTCCAGGGGTCCGGCATGGGCCAGCCCTCTCTGGCGATCTACGCCACCGAGCTGTTCGGTGACTACGACGTGCAGTCCGTGATCCGGGTCGGCTCCTGCGGCGCCCTCACCGAGCGGGTGGGGATCCGCGACCTGGTCATCGCCTCGGGTGCGTGCACCGACTCGGCGATGAACCGGATCGCCTTCGAGGGGCTCGACTACGCCCCCGTCGCCGACTTCCGGCTGCTCCGGGCCGCGGCCGACGCCGCACCGGAGGCCCACGTCGGGCTGATCTTCTCGGGCGACGCGTTCTACGCGGCCCGGCCCGAGCTGATGACCCGGATGGTGGAGCACGGCGTGCTCGCCGTGGAGATGGAGGCCAGCGCGCTCTACACCCTCGCCGCCCGGCACGGACGGCGTGCGTTGGCGATCTGCACGGTCTCGGACCACATCGTCACCGGCGAGGAGACGACGTCGCAGGAGCGCGAGCAGACGTTCGGCCGGATGGTCGAGGTCGCGCTCACGGCGGGGCTGGCGAGCTGAGCAGCTGCTCGAGCTCGGCCCGGTCGGGCAGGTCGGGCGGCTCGACCAGGTCGCCGGAGCGGACGTAGCAGAAGCCGGCCCGGACCTTCGCGACGGGCGTGCCGGTGAGCTCGGCCCAGGCCAGGCGGTAGAGGGCCAGCTGCAGCGGGTCGGCGTCGTGCCGCCGGCTGGTCTTCCAGTCGACGACGAGGTAGCCGCCGTCGTTCTCGGCGTAGACCGCGTCGATCCGCCCGCGCACCACCTGGCCGGCGAGCACGAGGGCGAACGGCGCCTCGATCCGGTGGGGCACCCGGTCGCCGAACGGGCCCTTCTCGAACGCCTCGGTGAGCGCCCGCAGGTCGTCGGCGTCGTCGATCCCGGCATCGGCACGACCCGGCAGGTCGTCGGGGTCGATCAGGTCCTGCTGTCCGAACCGGTTCTCGACCCAGGCGTGGAAGCGGGTGCCGAAGCGGGCCGCCGGGGCCGGTGGTCGCGGCATCGGCCGGGCCAGGTCGGCCGCGAACCCGTCAGGGTCGTCGCGCAGGCGGGCGACGGCCGTGGCGGACAGGCTCGCGGGTCGTGGTACGTCGACGGTGTCCGCGCGGGCCGCGGCCGCCTCGGCGCGCAGCCGCTCCAGCTCGTCGTCCCACTCCGCCACCGTCGCCGCGTCGACCACGTCGAGCTCGGGCTCGGGCCGGCCGGTCGCGGCCAGCACCCGTTCGACGGCGTCGATCCGGCGCAGCGCCTCGGCGGTCTGCTCGGTGACCGGCCACGGCAGCTCGCGGGGCGCGGCCTGCAGCGGGTTGGGGGCGCCCTTCTCGGGCTTGTCGTGCCACGCCAGTGGCTGCTCACCCCACGTCTCGAGCACCTGACGCACCGTCTCCTGGAACGGGGACGGGCCCAGCGGGGTCTTGCGGCCCTCGGTCCAGAGGTAGGAGGACACCAGCAGCCGGTGCCGGGCACGCGTGAACGCGACGTAGCCCAACCGCAGCTCCTCGGTCATCTCGTGGGCCTTGGACCGCTCCTTGAGGTCGTCGAGCGCGGCCTTGTCGTGGCCGAGCAGGGCGGGCAGGTCGCGCCGGTCCCCGCGCAGCGGCGTCGGCAGCAGCTCCACCCGCGTCGGCCAGAGCCCGCGGCTGCGGGTGTGGGGGAACTTCTCCTCGCAGACCCCGACCAGGAAGACGGTGTCCCACTCCAGCCCCTTGGCCCGGTGGACGGTCAGCAGCTTGACCGAGTCGGCCGTCGAGGGGGTCGCGACGTCGAGCCCCTCGCCGTCCTGCTCGGCCTCGAGCCACGCCAGCAGCGCCGGCAGGGTCACCGCCCCGTCGATCGCCTGGAACTCCGCCACCGCCTTGACGAACAGGTCGAGGTTCTCGCGGCGTGCCCGGGCGGCCTCGCTCACCGACGCGGCCAGCTCGACGTCGATGCCGCACACGTCGATGATCCGGCGGACCAGCTCGAGCAGCGGCTCGGCCGAGTGGGCGCGCAGGTGGCGCAGCTCTCCGGCCAGCAGCCCGAAACGCTCCCGCGCGGCAGCCGAGTAGGGCAGGTCGCCGGGGTCGTCGAGCGCGTCGGAGAGCGCGGTGACCTCGGTCGGGTCGGCGCCGGCGACCGCCCGCCCGAGCTCCTCGTCGACCGTGCCACCGGTCACCCGGCCCTGGCGGGCGTCGGCCAGCTCGCGCGCGCGACGTCCCAGGAGGGCCAGGTCGCGGGGCCCGATCGCCCACCGGGGACCGGTGAGCAGCGCGAGCAGCTCGCTGTTGGCGGTCAGCTCGTGGACCAGGGTCAGCATGGCCAGCACCTCGGCGACCTCGGGCAGCCGCAGCAGTCCCTTGAGGCCCACGATCTCGACCGGGACGTCGGCCGCCGTGAGGGCGTCGAAGACGTCGGCCGCATGGTCGTTGTCGCGCACCAGGACGCCGATCTCGCGCCAGCCCCGGTCGGGCGCCGCGGCGTGGGCCCCGCGGACCGCGTCGGTGAGCCAGCCGAGCTCGCCGGCGTAGGACTCGTGGACCACGGTCTGCACCTCCCCCGGCTCGTCGCCCCCGGGCTCGAGCGGCTCGACCTGGGTGAACGCGTCGTGGAGCGGGGCGGCCAGCCGGTTGGCGACCTCGAGGATCCGGACGTCGGACCGCCGGTTGACGGTGAGCGGGTGGGTCGGGACCGCTCCGCCGTCGGCGGCCGGGAAGTCGTCGCCGAAGTGCAGGATGTTGGACACCGACGCTCCTCGCCACCCGTAGATCGCCTGGTTGGGGTCGCCCACCGCGGTGACCGCGTGACCGCGGCCGGTCGCGACGTCGAGGCCCGAGAACAGCCGGCGGAGCAGCAGGGCCTGGGCGACGGAGGTGTCCTGGTACTCGTCGAGCAGCACCACTCGCGCCTTGTCCCGTTCGAGCGCTCCCACGTCGGGGTGGGCGTCGGCGAGCCGCGCGGCCAGGGCGATCTGGTCGGAGAAGTCCATCAGGCCGAGCCGGCGCTTGGTCGCCCGGTAGTCGTCGACCAGGCCGAGCGCCTCGCCCCGGCGTACGAACGCGCTGCGGACCTGCTCGGCGGTCCGGCCCGACAGCTCGGCCTCGAAGAGCAGCCGCTCGCGGGCGTCGAAGGCCCGCAGGTCGGCCGGCTCGACGAGGTGCTCGGCGAGGGCGCTGTCGAGGGCGAGCAGGTAGGCGATCACGTGGGGTGGGCTGTCGGACAGCTCGGTGACCGGCCGGGTGTGCCGGTCGATGACCCGCCCCGCGAGCTGGTAGCGGGCGGCGTCGGCGATGACCCGGGTGTCGGGCTCGTGGCCGATCCGGAGGCCGTGCTCGGTGAGGAGCGAGGCGGCGTAGGCGTTGTAGGTCTCGACGACCGGCTCGAGCACCTCCTCCCCGTCGGGACTGTCGTCGCCGACCACACCGCGCGCGAAGCCACTGGCCTCCAGCGCCGCGCGGATCCGGCTCCGGAGCTCGGCGGCCGCCTTGGTGGTGAAGGTCAGGCCCAGGACCTGGTCGGGACGCACCTGGCCGGTGACCACGAGGTAGACGACGCGGGCGGCCATGAGCGTCGTCTTCCCGGACCCGGCGCCGGCGACCACGACGGCCGGCTCGAGCGGGGCGCTGATCGCCGCCCACTGCTGGGCGCTGGCCTGCCACGACGTCCCCATCACCTGCTGGAGCTCGGCGGGGGTGCGGAGCGCGCGCGTCGTCACGAGAGCACCGTCCCGGAGGTCCAGGCCGGGCAGAACCGGTCGAAGTCGCAGTAGGTGCAGTGGTTCCCGGGACGCGCCGGGAACTGCTCGTCGCGGAGCCGCGCCACCGCCCCCATCAGCTGCCGCTCGACGGGGCGGACGCCCTCGTCGTCGGGCTGCTGCGGCGGCTGTGACTGCACCCGCATCCCGGAGCTGAGCTCCTGTCGCAGCTGCCAGAGCTCCGCACCGCCCGGGGTGTCGTGACCCGCGACCGCGCCGTGCTCGACGGCGAGCTGGTAGAGGCCGAGCTGGGGGTGAGCGGCGATCTCGTCGCGGGTGGGCGTGCCCTTGCCGGTCTTGAGGTCGACGACCACGACCCGGCCCTCGGCGTCGAGCTCGACCCGGTCGGCGTAGCCGTGCAACCGGACGCGCTGCCCGTCGGGCAGGGTCACCTCGGCCCGGATCGGCTGCTCGGTGCCGATGACCTCGCGGGCGCCGGGGGCCTGGTGGACCGCGAGGAAGCGCAGCAGGGCCGCCCGCACCTCGGCCCGTTCGGACTCCGCCGACCACGGCGTCCGGAACGGGATCTGGCCCCACACGGCGTCGACGTGGGACATCAGCCCGTCGACGACGTCGTCGAGGGTGCGGCCCTCGAGCTCGACCTCGCCCCGCCCGATCCGGTCGGCCAGGGAGTGGACGACGTTGCCGAAGCCCTGCGCCTGGGTGGCCGGCCGCTCGCCCCCGCCCTCGCGCTCGAGGAACCACTTCGCGGGACACTGCTCGACGCTGGTGAGGGTCGACGCCGAGATCACGACGGGCTCGTCGGAGGGGCGCAGCGGCTCGTCGCCCACGCTCCACGCGCGGGTGCCCCACCACGTCGCGGGGTCGGCGGACGGGACCCGGACCCGGCCCGCCCGGTGGTCGTCGGCGAGGGCCGCCAGCCGGAGCGCGGCCGCCTGCCGGAGCGACTCGGGCTGGCCGGGGTCGGCGAGGGTACGCCGCAGCTCGGCCACCAGGCCGGGCAGCGACAACGGGCGCCGCGGGCGCCCGGTGACGTGGCGGACGCGGTGGCCCTCGTCGTCGGGGAAGAGCTCCTCGAGGAACCGGGAGGGCTGCTCCCCCTCGTCGTCGGTCGACGCGACGGCGGTGACGACCAGCCTGCGGGTCGCCCGCGTGCAGGCGACGTAGAACAGGCGGCGCTCGTCGGCCAGCAGCTCGCGCGCGGTGGTCGGCGGCACCAGCCCGCTCACGCCGATCCGGTCGGCCCGCAGCAGGGTGGCGCGCCGCCGCAGGTCGGGCCAGGTGTCCTCCTGGACGTGGGCCACCACGACCAGCCCCCACTCCAGGCCCTTGGACCGGTGGGCGGTCAGCAGTCGTACGGCGTCGTCGCGGACGCCCGCCTCGGCCAGCGTGTCGGCCGGGATCTGCTGGGCGCGCAGCGTGTCGAGGAACGCCCCGGCCGAGGTGTGCTCTCGCTGGTCCTCGGCGCGACCCGCGGCGTCGAACAGCGCGCACACGGCGTCGAGGTCACGGTGGGCGAGCCGGGCGCCCAGCCCTCCGCGCTCGGTGGCCACCCGGAGCCGCTCGGGCCAGCTGGTCCCGGACCACAGCTCCCACAGCACCTGCTCGACGCTGGCACCGCCGTCGAGGAGCGCCCGCGCCCGGGCGAGCAGCGTGGCCAGCGCGAGGGCCTTGCGCTCCCCCGTCCCCAGGTCCGGCTCGGCGGCGAGGACCGTCGGGTCGAGGACGGCCTCGCGGACCAGCTCGGGCGATGGCCGGGGCGTCCTTCCGTCTGCCCCCGCCCGCTCGCGCTCGCGCACCCGGAGGGTGCGCGCCACGGCGCGGACGTCGGCGGCGTCCATCCCCGCGAGCGGGGTGGCAAGCAGGTCGGTCACCCGCTGGGCGTCGACCAGGACAGGAAGGTCGGGGTCGGCCGCGTCGTCGGCCCCGCCGTCGACGACCACGGAGAGCGCGGCGAGCAACGGCTGGACGGCCGGCTCCTGGACCAGCGGCGTGTCGTCGGAGGCCACGTCGACCGGGACGCCGGCGGCGACCAGCGCGCGTCGCAGTCCGGGGATCGACTGCCGGCCGGACCGCACCAGCACGGCCATGTCGGACCAGGCCACGCCGTCCTCGAGGTGGGCGCGACGCAGCAGGTCGGCGAGGTGCTCGGCCTCGGCCCGGTCGGTGTCGAAGGTCAGCAGCTCGACCGCGCCAGGGTCGTCGCACGCGGTGTCGGGACGGAGGAACCGCTCGAGCGCGGCCTCGGGCACCGCGCCCGGCAGCGGCAGCCGTGCGGCGACGTGGCGGGACGCGCGGAGCAGCCGCGACCCGAAGCGGCGCGTCGTGCCGAGCGCGATGGTCTCGGCGGGCGACCCGTCGACCCGGCGGAACCGCTCGGGGAACTCGAGGATGCCGCGCACCTCGGCCCCGCGGAACGCGTAGATCGCCTGGTGGGGGTCGCCGACGACGGTGAGGTCGCGACCGTCGCCGGCGATCGCGCGCAGCAGCGCGACCTGGGCCGGGTCGGTGTCCTGGTACTCGTCGACGAAGACGTGGCGCAGCTGACGGCGCAGGGAGTCGCGCACCGCCTGGTCGGGGTCCTGGAGCATCCGGACGGCGGTGGCGATGAGGCTGGCGTAGTCGAGGAAGTTCTGGTTGCCGGAGACGACGTCGTACTGCTCCATGAAGGCGGCCGCCGCGACGAACTCGGGGACCTGCTCGGCCTCCCCGAAGCGGCGCAGTGCCTCGAAGCCCAGTCCCTTCTCCTGGGCGCGGGCCAGCACCTGGGCCACCTCGCCGGCGAAGCCGCGGGTGCCGACGGCTCCGCGCACCGTGTCGGGCCACCGGATCGACTCGGCCTCGCGGGTCAGGATCTGCTGGAGCACGACGTCCTGCTCGGGCGCGGACAGCAGCCGCAGCGGCTCGTCGTAGAGCTCGGGCGGCGACCACTGGCGGATCAGCCCGTAGGCGAAGGAGTGGAACGTCGAGCACATCGCCGTAGAGACGGTGCGCCCCACCCGCGCCACCACCCGGTCGCGGAGCTGCTCGGCGGCCTTGCGGGAGAAGGTGAGGGCCAGCACCGACGACGGGTCGGCGCCCGCCTCGATCCGCTGGGCGATCGCCTCGACCAGGGTGGTGGTCTTGCCGGTGCCGGGGCCGGCCAGCACCAGCAGCGGGCCACCCGGGTGGTCGACGACGGCCTGCTGGTGGGGATCGAGCACCGGCGGTGCGGTCGCCGCGCGCGCGGTCACCAGCCGGTAGGTCGTCACGGGGTCCACCTCATCATGGCCCTCCGACATCGGGGGCTACCGTGCCCCCATGAACGCCGGACCCCTCGCCGACCTGCTCGTCCTCGACCTGACCCGCGCGCTGGCCGGCCCGCACGCGGCGATGATGCTGGCCGACCAGGGCGCCCGGGTGATCAAGGTGGAGTCGCCCTCCGGGGACGACTCGCGCGGCTGGGGGCCGCCGTTCGTCGGGCCCGAGGACGCCCGCGAGTCGACGTACTTCATGTCGGCCAACCGCAACAAGGAGTCGCTGGTCCTCGACCTCAAGACCGACGCCGACCGCGACGTCCTGGCCCGGCTGGTCGAGCGGGCCGACGTGCTGATGGAGAACTTCCGGCCCGGCGTCATGGAGCGGCTCGGCTTCGGGGAGGGACGGCTGCGTGAGCTCAACCCGCGGCTGGTGGTCCTCTCGATCACCGGCTTCGGGCACGACGGCCCCGAGGCCACCCGGGCCGGCTACGACCAGATCGCGCAGGGTGAGGGCGGCCTGATGTCGCTGACGGGCAGTGACCACCCCACGAAGGTCGGGGTGCCGATCGCCGACCTCTGCGCCGGCATGTACGGCGCGTTCGGCGTGATGGCCGCGCTGCACGAGCGGGAGCGGACCGGCCGCGGCCGGTTCGTCCGCACCTCGCTGCTCGCCGGGATGGTCGGCGTCCACGCCTTCCAGGGCACCCGGTGGACGGTCGGCGGAGAGGTGCCCCGGCTGGCCGGAGACCACCACCCGTCGATCGCGCCGTACGGCCTCTTCGCCACCGCCACCGCACCCGTGCAGATCGCCTGCGGCTCCGAGGGGCTGTGGCGGGCGATGTGCGGCGCCTTCGGCTGGGACGCCGAGGACCAGAGGTTCGCGACCAACCGCGACCGGGTGGCCCACCGCGACGCGCTGGTCGACCTGATCGAGTCGCACTTCGCCGAGGCGCCCGCCGAGCACTGGCTGGGCCGGCTGTCCGAGGCCGGCGTACCGGCGGGGAAGGTGCGGTCGCTCGACGACGTCTACGGGTGGGAGCAGACCCGCTCGCAGGGGCTGCTCGTGGACGTCGACCATGCGACCGCCGGGACGGTCTCGCTGCCCGGGTCTCCGGTGCGCTACGACGACAACCTCCACTCCGGCGGCCGCGCGGCGCACCTGCCGCCGCCGACGCTGGACCAGCACGGCGCCGCGATCCGGGCCTGGCTGGACACTGACGAGTGAATGGGTAGCGTGCCGGACATGTCCGAGACGACCGACTCCGTGATCGTGCTCAACCGCGCCCTCGACCAGCTCGGCGACCTCGTCGCCGCGGTCCGCGAGGACCACCTGGGCAACCCGACCCCCTGCGCGGACTGGAACGTCCAGCAGCTCGTCACGCACGTCCTCGCCGCCCCCCACCGGTTCCTGGCGATGGCACGCGGCGAGGAGGTCGACTGGGACACCACGCCGGCGCCGCCCGAGACCGGCTGGGCCGAGGCGTTCCGCGAGGACGCCGACGACCTGATCCACCACTGGCACCAGCAGGGCGAGGACGCCGGGTCGGCCGACTGGCACACCGCCGAGTTCGCCGTCCACTCCTTCGACCTCGCCCGCGGGATCGGCCGGGCCACCGACAAGCTCGACCCTGAGCCCGCCGAGCGGGGGCTGGCGTTCATGCAGAGGTCGCTCACGCCCGACAACCGCGGCCGGGCGTTCGGTGCGGAGCAGCCGGCGCCCGAGGGTGCCGACCCCTACGAGGCCATCGCCGCGTACGCCGGCCGCCACGTCGACTGACGTCGAGTTGGGCGTGCCTCGGCGTTGAGTTGGGCCTCGCTCGCGCCGACGGGGTGAGCCGTGCCCAACTCGACCCCGAGCGAGGCCCAACTCGACGATGTGGTCAGCCGAGGTCGACGATCGCGGCCACCGGGCCGCCGCCCTCGGGGCCCTGGTGGGCGGCCGAGACGGACACGAACACCGCCGGGTCGCCGGTGACCGCGGCGGTGACCCCGCCGACGGCTGCCTTGATCTGCCGGTGCCAGTGGACGTCGGAGTCGTCGAGCATCGCGTTGCGGCGCCCCCGGACCTTGCCGTCCCCGGACGCCTCGCACTTGAGGAACAGGTTGACCAGCCGGCCGTCGAGGTCGGTGTGGTGGGGCCGTTCGGGCAGGTCGAGACCGGCGTCGCGGATCGCGGCCCACAGGCCGTCCTGGTCGAGCGCGTCCTGCATGACCGAGTGACCGATCCGGTAGCGGCCGCCGACGCCGCGGGCGTTGCCGACCACGACCACCTGGGCCCGGTCGAGCTCGACGCCGGAGGAACAGGACGCCACGGAGGAGTACAGCGACCGGTCCTTCAGCACCTGCTCGTCGGTGGGCATGTCGATCTCGCCGAGCGCGACCGCGATGCCGAGGGCGGTGCCACCGTTGGAGACGTCCATCGAGTAGAGCGTGTCCTCGGTGAAGACGGTCTCGCCGCGCCCCTTGGCGTCGGCGATGGTGCCGAGGGTCAGCAACGGCGTCTTGGTCTGGACGTAGTGGACGTCGGAGGCGTCCTCGATCCCGGCGCGCTCCATCGCGACCTTGACCGCGTCGGCGACCTTGGTCACCATGCCGGCGCGGCCGATGTCCTCGGGCAGCAGCACCTCGCTCATCGCGAAGCCCACGGTCATCCGGAGGTCGTCGGAGGGCTCGGCGTCCGTGGTGGCGAAGATGGTGGCGTGCGGGCTGATCACCCCGTCGGTGCCGCCCGACCAGACGATGGGGATCTCCTTCACCCGCTCGGCGTCCGCACCCTTCTCGACCAGGGCCTCGCGGAACGCCCGGTCGGCGATGATCCTCGTGTAGTCGTTGACCCCCCCGTTGCCCTCGGTCTTGCCGATGATCGCGACGACGCGGTCGGCCTCGAGCACGCCGTCGTCGATCAGCCTGGTCAGCTCCGAGGCGTCGGCGACGGAGTGGATCGGGACCTTGCGGACCTCGATGGCGCTGGGCATGGGCGGTTCCTCTCTTCGTGGGTCAGTCGGGGACGACGACGGTGCCGGTCTCGCCGGCGACGGCGCCGACGATCTGGTCGAGCCGGGTGATCGCGGTGTGCCGGCCGCCCTGCTCGACGAAGCGGCAGGCGGCCTCCACCTTGGGCCCCATCGAGCCGCTCGCGAAGTGGCCCTCGGCCAGGTAGCGGCGCATCTGCGTCACGGGGACCCGGCCGAGGGGCTCGGCGTCGGGTCGCCCGAAGCGCAGGACGGCGTGGGGCACGTCGGTGGCGATGACCAGCACCTCGGCGTCGACGGTCCCCGCGAGCAGCGCTGCCCCGAGGTCCTTGTCGATGACGGCCTCGACCCCGCGCAGGCCGTCGGGCTCGCGGACCACGGGGATCCCGCCGCCGCCGTTGGCGACCACGACGTACCCGGCCTCGACGAGGGTGTGGACGGCGCCGGCGTCGAGGATCTCGCGTGGCTCGGGCGAGGCCACGACGCGGCGCCATCCCTTCTCGCCGCGGTCCTCCCAGACCTGGCCGTGGTCCATCAGCGCCCGCGCCTCCTCCTCGGGCAGGTGGCGGCCGATCGGCTTGGTGGGCCGGAACAGCCCGGGGTCGTCGGCGTCGACGCGCGTCCGGGTGACGACGGTGACGGTGGGTCGCTCGAGCCCACGGCGGGCGAGCTCGTCGTCGAGGGCGTTGGTCAGCGTCAGCCCCAGGGTCGCCTGGGTCTGCGCGCCGCACCAGTCGAGCGGCACGGGAGGGACCACGGTCGCCGCGATCTCGTTCTTGACCAGCAGGTTGCCGACCTGGGGGCCGTTGCCGTGGGTGATGACCACGTCGACCGCGGTCTCGAGCAGGTCGGCGACGGCGCGCATCGCGACCGCGGCCGCCTCCTGCTGGTCCTCCACCCGCGCGCGCCCGTCGGGGCCGGTCATGGCGTTGCCGCCAAGCGCGAGCAGGACCCTCATGACGCGAGGGTAGTGAGGGGACCGCCCGGCAACACCAGCAACTGCGACCAACGCGCGGGAGATCCGGTGTCAGGAGTTGCCAACGGGTCGCTGCGGTACGGCGTACCAGCGGGCCAGCCGTCCGGCCCGGCTCACCGCCCGCAGGCGGGCCTCGATCTCGTGGTGGTGGGCCCGGTCGGTGGCCACCAGGGCGTGGTCGCCGGCCCGCAGCACCGTCCGGTGGGTGGGGACGACGAGGTCGCCGTCGTGCAGGAGCAGGGACAGCACGGCGCCGGGCGGCAGCCGCAGCTCCCCGACCTCGACCCCCGCCAGCCGCGACCCCGGAGGGACCGAGAACTGCAGCAGGATGGCGTCGAGGTCCTCCAGGGGAGCGGAGTCGATCCCGAGGTCCCGGGCGTCGAGGGGCACGGCCGCCCCCGTCGCCCGCGCGACCCACGGCAGGGTGGGAGCCTGCACCAGCGTGAACAGCACGACGAGCAGGAACACCACGTCGAAGACCCGCTCCGCCCCGGGCAGCCCCATGCTCATCGGGATGGTGGCGAGCACGATCGGGACGGCGCCCCGCAGCCCCGCCCAGCTGACGAAGGCTTGGTCCCGCCACGGGACCCGGAACGGCGTGAGGCAGGCGACGACCGACAGCGGGCGCGCCACCAGGGTCAGGGCGGCGCCGACGATCAGCGCCGTCGGGAGGGCCGCCGCCAGCCGGTCCGGGCTGGCGAGCAGCCCCAGCAGCACGAACAGGCCGATCTGGGACAGCCAGGCCAGGCCCTCCACGAAGCTGTCGGTCGCGGCCCGGTGGGGCAGCCGCGCGTCGCCGAGCACCAGCCCGGCGACGTACACGGCCATGAGCGGGCTGGCACCGGCCATCCCGGCGACCGCGAACCCGAGGAACACGATGGCGAGCGTGGCCAGGGGATAGAGCCCGGACGCGGGCAGCGCGCTGTGGGCCAGCAGGCGGGCACCGGCGAGGGCGACGAGGAGGCCGACCAGCACCCCGCCGGCCAGCTGGTAGCCGATCTGCCCGGCGATCGTCAGGACCCCGCCCCGGTCCCAAGCGTCGGAGGTGACGACCGTGACCAGGATGATGACCGGGGGGTCGTTGAAGCCCGACTCGGCCTCGACCGTGGCTCGCAGCCGCGGTCGGATCGGCAGCCTCCGCAGCACGGAGAACACCGCCGCGGCGTCCGTCGAGGACGCCACCGCGCCGAGCACGATGGCCGTCCGGGCGTCGACGTCCAGCACCAGCCACGCCAGCGTGGAGGTGACGCCCACCGACACGAGCACCCCGAGGGTGGCCAGCACGACCGCCCGGGGTGCCACCGGGCGGACGTCCTGCCACCGGGTCGTGAACCCGCCCTCGGCCAGGATCACCGCGAGGGCGACGGTGCCGAGCACCTGGGTGAGCTCGGCGTCCTCGAAGCCGAGTCCGAGGCCGGACTCCCCCAGGGCGAGTCCGATCGCCAGGTAGACCAGCAGGCTCGGCAGCCCGGCCCGCGTCGAGATCCGTACGGCGGCGACGGCCGCCAGCAGTACCGCCGCCCCCACGAGGACGACGATGTCGAGGTCACCGGGCGACATCGCTCCCCGGTGCTCTGGAGCCGGCGAGCGGGGCGGGGAAGGGCACACCCAGCCTGACGCGGATCGTGGCTCCGCTCGTCGCGGGAATCCTGTCCACGCCTTACCTCCCCGCACCTGCTCGCCGGGCCGGTTCCAGTGTTCGGCACGGGACGGCCCGACCGAATGGGGAGCACCACCCATCTCTCCCCGGTGACCCCCGTCGGGGTGGCACCCGGTTGACCGATCGGGGACGCTGGCGGCGTGCGCGCGATGAACCGGCTCCCGCTCTACTGGCAGGTGTGCCTCATCAACGGCGCGGTGTTCGTCCTCGCCACCACCGTGCTCGCCGTCTCCCCGGCGACGGTCTCGACGGAGCTGGTCCCCTCGGAGGCCGTCGTCCTCCTCGTCGGCCTGGCGGCGATGCTGCTGCTGAACGCGATCCTGCTCCGCGCCCGGCTCGCCCCCGTCGACCGGGTCGTCCGGGAGATGGAGGTGGTGGAGCTGCACGACGGACAGCGGCTCACGGCGTGGGGCAGCGGTCCGGGCGAGCGGCTGGTCCGCTCCTACAACGCCATGCTCGACCGGCTGGAGACCGAGCGCAGCGCCAGTAGCGCCCGCGCGCTCGCCGCCCAGGAGGCGGAGCGGCACCGGATCGCACAGGAGCTGCACGACCAGGTCGGCCAGGACCTCACCGTCGTGCTGCTGGGGCTCAAGCAGCTCGCGACGCGGCTCCCGGAGGACGCCGTGGCCGAGCTGGAGCTGCTGCGGGAGAGTGCCCGCCACAGCCTCGACGACGTACGCCGGGTGGCGCGCGAGCTGCGACCGGGCGTGCTCGACGACCTCGGCCTGGCGAGCGCCCTCGCGCAGCTGTGCTCCGACATCACCGCCCACGGCGGGCCGCCGGTGCGACGCCGGCTCTCCCCCGGTCTGCCCGACCTGGGCCCGGAGGCGGAGCTGGTGGTCTACCGGGTGGCCCAGGAGGCGCTCACCAACGCCGTCCGGCACGCGGGTGCGGCGGAGATCAGCCTGTCACTGGTGCGGGTGGCGGGTGCCGTGGTCCTCGAGGTGGGCGACGACGGCCGCCGCTCGGGCGGGATCGTCCCCGGCGCCGGGGTCACCGGGATGCGGGAGCGGGCGCGGCTGGTGGACGCCCGGCTGGACGTCGACGGGGCCTCGGGCCACGGCACCACGGTCCGGCTGACCGTCCCGCTGCCCGGCGGGGGTGGTGCATCGTGATCCGGGTGCTGCTGGCGGACGACCACGTGCTCGTGCGCCGCGGCGTACGACTGATCCTCGAGCAGGAGCCCGACGTGGAGGTGGTCGCCGAGGCCGGTGACGGCGCCGAGGCGCTCGAGGTGCTGCGCACCACCGAGGCCGACCTGGTGGTCCTCGACATCGCGATGCCGCGCATGACCGGGCTGCAGGCGGCCCGCGAGATCGCGCGCCGACGCGAGCCGCCGCGGGTGCTGATGCTCTCGATGCACGACAACGAGCAGTACTTCTTCTCGGCGCTCAAGGCCGGCGCCAGCGGCTACGTCCTGAAGTCGGTCGCCGACGAGGACCTGGTCGGCGCCGTCCGCGCTGCCATGCGCGGGGAGGCGTTCGTCTACCCGGGGGCGATGGGCGCGTTGGCCCGCGACTACCTCGACCGGCTGCGTCGTGGCGAACGCGTGCCCGACACGGTGCTCACCGAACGGGAGGACCAGGTGCTGAAGCTCGTCGCCGAGGGCCTGTCGTCGAAGGAGATCGGCGAAGCGCTCACCATCAGCCTGCGCACGGTCGAGCGGCACCGCGAGAACATCCTCGCCAAGCTCGGCATGCGGGACCGGACCCAGCTGACCCGCTACGCCATCCGGGCGGGGCTGATCGAGCCGTAGCCACGGGTCGGGTCGTCACGCGAGCCCTGCGGCGGCCCGGTGGAGCGCGCGCATCTCGTCCTCCAGCTCGGGTGCGGGGCCCTCGACGGGGACGCCCGGCGCCACCTGACGGATGGGCAGCGGGAGGACCGGTGAGCCCGCCGCACCCCACCCCGCCCGCCACTCCGTGAGCTGGGCGGAGGACACGGCGTACACGATCCGGCCGAGGCCCACCCAGGCGTGCGCGGCCGCGCACATCGGGCAGTGCTCCCCGGAGGTGTAGACCGTCGCTGCCGCCCGCTCCTCCGGCGTCAGGTGGCCGGGCGCCCACCGGGCGATCTCGAGCTCGGGGTGGCGGGTCTGGTCGCCGTCCTTGACCCGGTTGCGGTCCTCGAACCGCACCACGCCCGACGGGTCGACCAGCACCGAGCCGAAGGGCTCGTCACCGTCGTCCAGCGCCTCGCGGGCCAGCTCGACGCACCGCCGCAGGTGAGCCAGGTCGGACTCCGTCAGGCTCAGGGGACCACCCCGTCGCCCTCGGGTCCGGCCCAGAACAGGGCCCGCGCCGCCTGGCTCTGCCCGCCCTTGACGTGGTTGCGGAACATCACCGACGTCCCGAACACGAAGCCCTTCGCGCCCGAGGCGCTCTCACCGGCGATGGCCGCGGCCAGTCCGGCGACGCCCTCCGGACCGACCCCGCCGTTGCCGGGCAGCCAGTGGCCGGCGAGGAACGGGTCGCCCTCGTAGGACTGCTGGGTGGTCGTGCCCGCACCGAGTCCGCTGAACGCACTCGCGGGGTAGATGAACGAGTGGTCCTGCGCGTACGGCGCCAGCACCGACGCCGCCGGCGTGTCCAGGGCGACGATGCCGTTGCCGGCGCCGTTCCCGGCGACCCGGGTGGCCGAGACCAGCCCGAAGCCGGACGCCGCGTTGAAGCCGGCCGAGCCGGCCCCGACGATCGAGCGCCCGGAGTCGACGTACGACTGGACCGCCGCACGACCTGCCTCCTGGGCGGCGGAGAAGTTCAGCCCCGAGGCGACCCACAGCACGTCGACGTCGTCGAGCAGCGTCGGGTCGGCGGTCAGCGTGGCCGAGCTGACCGGCACCAGGTCGTCGAAGCCGAGCTCGGTGAGCGACAGGGTGTCGTCCTGGGTGCCGGAGACCGCGACGGTCAGGTCGTCGAGGCCCTTGGTGGTGGGGTCGTCGAGGGCGTCCCGCTCGGCCTTGGTGACCTTGTCGAGGTCGATGTCGAAGGTGCGCGCCACGTCACGCACGGCGTCCTTGTCGGCGCGGTCGGCGACGGCCGTGCCGTCGGCCAGCATCGACACCGCCACGCCCTGCTCCAGCAGCGCGTTGAGCGCCTGGTAGTCGGCGATGCCGGCGAGGTCGAAGGTCACCGGACCCTGGCCGCGGGGCACGTCACGGTCCGGCACCGGAGCCGCGATCGGCTTGGTGGCGCCGACCGGCCCGTCGGCCGTCGAGCCGACCTTGTCGACCGTGGCTCCCCACAGGTAGGAGTAGCTCCAGGCCGAGATGTCGTACATGGTCGGCACCTTCTGGGAGATGTCGGTGCCGAGGTCGAGCAGCGAGTTGGCGAGTCCGCGCAGCGGCTGGTGCATGTCGACGACGTAGGACCCACGGGGGTACGTCGTCCCGCCGACCGTCGCGTCCTGGCGCAGCACGCCGACCTCGATCTCGTGGAGCAGCAGCTGCCGGACGACGTTCTCGGCGTCGCTCGTCGAGCGCTGGCCGTCGCCGACGGGGATCACGTAGGCCCGCGGCACCTCGACCGGGTCCTGGTCGTCGACGACGTCCCACAGCGGCTTCCACTCGTCGGGCCCGGGGACGCCGGCCACGTCGGCCTCGGTCAGCGAGTCCTTCGGCTCGCCGGCCACGCCGCGGCGGAACATCTCGATCTGGTTGGCGAGCAGGTCGTCGCCGTTGTCGGCGACGTAGTCGACCATGCTCTCGATGGTCCGCTTGGCCACCGCGGTGTTGACCCCGGCGTTCTCGGGCGACTGCGTCGTCGAGGTCGGCCGCGACAGCGGCAGCTCGACGGTGCTGGTGATGGCGCCGAAGAAGGCGGCGTACTGCGCGGTGAAGATGGGCGGGTAGTCGTCCCAGCCCGACGGGATGTCGCGGTAGGGGATCGCGATGTGGGCGGTCTCCGGACCGGTGTTCTCGTCGACCACGTCGCCGGTCTCGATGTTGTAGTAGGTGTTGCCGGGGATGTCGGCGGCGACCACGTCGTCCTCGACCTGCCGTGCCATCGCGTAGCCGTGCGGGATGAACAGGTCGTACTCGTAGTTCTCGCCGTGCGGCGGGCCGCAGGGCTCGACCTGGAGCACGCCGGTGTACCCGTGCAGGTCGGCCGCCAGGAACGGCTGCACCGCCGCGCCGGTCTTGACGAACGAGACCGACTCGGGCGTGGTGTTGGTGATCATGTCGCGGTTCTCGTTCAGCCCGAGCGCGGTGGCACGGGTCCCGGCGACGCGACCGTCGGGGTTGAGCGTCAGCGAGAAGTAGAGCCGGTGGTCCTCGAGCAGGTCACCGACCTCGCTCCACGGGGCCTCGACCAGGTCCTCGATGACCTGCATCGAGGCGTCGGTGCCCTCCCACTCGTTGCCGTGGATGTTGGAGCTGAACCAGATCGGCTGCTTGTAGTCGCGCTCGAGCTTGCTGTCGGCGGCAGCGCCGTCGGGGTCGTTCCTGATCTCCTCGCGCCAGGCGGTCTGCCGCGAGGTCTCCCGCTTGCTCTCGGGCGCGGTGAGGGTGACCAGGTAGAGGTCGCGGCCCTGCGTGGACTGGCCGACCACCTGGGCCGAGATCCGGTCGCTCTGGTCCATCCACCCGTTGAGCAGGGGGGCGAGGTCGTGGTACGCCAGCAGGTCCCCGGTCGTCGACTGGTCGGGAACGGCGGGGTAGACCCGCAGGTCCGGCTGGTACGGGTACGACGTCGGCATCTCGAGGCCGCCGGCAGCGCGCGGTCCGCGCGACTGGGGCCGGGCGCGCGTGGTCGCCCGCAGGTCGGTGGCGCCGGTGCGCGCCTCGGCGCCACGACCGTCGTCGCGCAGCGGCTCACTCGGTGCGGCGTTCGCCGGGACCACGGCGACGGTGGCGCCGCCGGCGACCAGCAGGACGGAGGAGAACCCGACGAGGAGGGGGCGGATGTGTCGCACCACGGCACCTTTCGACATCCCGAGACGCTGAGGAACCGAGAATGTCACTGGAGCCGGAGGTTGGGAAGGTCCGAACGGACCGACCTCACTGAGGTCGACATCGCCACGGGCCGCGGGATCGGCGACCCGGAGGCGTGCCAAGGTGGGAGGACTTCGTCCACTCCGGGAGGACCCGTGCTCCGTGACACCCCACCGTTCCGCGCCGACCACGTCGGGAGCCTGCTCCGGCCGCCCGACCTGCTGCAGGCCCGCGACGACCACGCGGCCGGAGCGATCTCGGCTGCCGAGCTCCGGGCCGCCGAGGACCACGCGATCGAGGAGGTGGTCGCGCTCCAGCACGAGGCCGGCCTCCGCTCGGCGACCGACGGCGAGTTCCGCCGGGCGTCGTGGCACATGGACTTCATCTACGCCCTGGAGGGCATCAGCCGGGCCGAGGACAGCCTGACCGTCCACTTCAAGAACGCCTCCGGCGAGATCGACTTCACCCCGGCGGCGCTCCGCGTCGACGGGGAGATCGGCCTGTCCGAGCCGGTCTTCGGCGACGACTTCGCGTTCCTGCGCGACCACGTGCCCGAGGGAGTCACCCCGAAGCTCTCCATCCCGTCGCCGAGCATGGTCCACTACCGCGGTGGCGCGGCCGCCGTCGACACCGGCGTCTATCCCGACCTGGACGGGTTCTGGGCCGACCTGACCGCGGCGTACCGCGAGCAGGTACGCCGGGTCCACGCGCTCGGCTGCACCTACCTCCAGCTCGACGACACCTCGCTGGCCTACCTCAACGACCCCGACCAGCGGCGAGCGATGACCGACCGGGGCGAGGACGCCGAGCACCTCCACGAGGCCTACATCCGCCACCTCAACGAGGCGCTCGCCGGGCGTCCGGAGGGGCTCACCGTGACCACCCACATGTGTCGCGGCAACTTCCGCGACTCGTGGGTCGCCGAGGGCGGCTACGACTTCGTCGCCGAGGCGCTGTTCAACGAGCTGACGGTCGACGGCTTCTTCCTCGAGTACGACGACGAGCGGTCCGGGGGCTTCGAGCCGCTGCGCCACGTCCCGGACGACAAGCTCGTCGTGCTCGGCCTGGTCACCACCAAGCGGGGCGAGCTGGAGTCGAAGGACGCGCTGCGGGCACGGCTGGACGAGGCGGCGAGGTTCGTCGACCTCGACCAGGTCTGCATCTCGCCCCAGTGCGGCTTCTCCTCGACCGTCGAGGGCAACTCGCTCAGCGTGGACCAGCAGAAGGCGAAGCTGGCGCTCCTGGTCGAGCTCGCCGACGAGGTCTGGGGGTGATCAGAGCGTGTCCACCTCGGCGTGGGTCGCCCCTCCGGCCAGCGTCCGGTAGCCGGGGCCGCGGTCGAAGAAGGCCGCGTCCGGCGCGGGCCGTGACGCGCGCTCGGCGTCGGTGGCGCTCGCGTCGTACGCCAGGTCGTCGCCCTCGAGCGAACCGGTGAGCACCACCCCGTAGTCGCCGAGCGCTGCCTCCGGTGACACCTTGCGCCACGCCACGTCGCGGACGACGAGCTCCGGGTCGCGCCGCAGCGGGTCACCCCAGCCGCCACCGCCCGTCGTCCGGATCCGGATCAGCTCACCGGCCCGCACCGGCTCGGCGTCGGCCAGCGCGTCGACCTCACGCTCGTGGGGTCCACCGGGGTCGACCGTCACCTGGAACGGCCGGCCGGCACGGCCGCCGCGCACGCCCCAGCAGGCCAGGATCGACCGGTCGGCGATGGACATGAAGTGGGCGTCGCGCAACATGCGGATCTGCTTCTCGTAGCCCAGGCCGCCGCGGTGCTCCCCCGCACCGCCGGAGTCGACGGCCAGCGACAGCGACTCGACGAGGAACGGGAAGCGCGACTCGGTGAACTCGCTGGGCAGGTTCCGGGAGTCGGGGACGACGTGGATGGTGTCCTCGCCGTCGCCGTGGGGCCGGCCGCCCGACCCGCCGCCCAGCACCTCGCGCATCAGGTAGGGGCGGCCCTCGCGGTCGGTGCCGTAGACGCCGGTGTAGCGGATCGTCTCCTGGTCGGCCGGCATCGCGCCGTCGACCGCCTTGGCGACGACCCCCGCGAGGACGCCGAGCAGCCGCAGGATCACGAAGGTCCGGGCGTTGGTCGGCGCCGGGAACACCGGCGTCAGTAGCGTCCCGGGCTCGGGGAACCGCATCTCGATCAGGGGGACGACACCCTCGTTGACGTCGAGCTCGGCCATCCGCTCCGGTGACTCGGCAAGGTTGCGCAGGATCGGTGCCAGCCACTTCTTGAGGAAGACGCCGTCGGAGTAGTCGCCGCAGTGGTTGATCGGTCCCTTCGCCTGCGGTCCGGTGCCGTCGAAGTCGAGGACCAGTCGCTCGCCGTCCGGGTCGTCGGGTGGGGTCCGGGTCAGCGTGATCCGCTGCGCGTGGAGCTGCGGCTCGTCGACGCCGTCGTGCTCGGCGTAGTCCTCCCAGGTCCAGCTGCCGACCGGGACCTGGGAGAGGATCTCGCGCCGGTAGGTGTCGGTGGTGCGGCCGATGATCGCGTCGAAGCACTGCTCGACCGTGGCGACGCCGTACCGCTCGAACATCTCGCCCAGCCGCCGCGCGCCCATCAGGCACGCCGAGCACTCCGCGTCGAGGTCGGCGGCGAGCGACTCGGGCATCCGGGAGTTGCGGGTCATGATCGCCAGGGCCGCCCGGTTGGGGCTGCCAGCGTCCCAGAGCCTGATCGGCGGCACCATCAGCCCCTCCTCGAAGACGCTGGTGGCGCTGCTCGGCATCGAGCCCGGGACGGCGCCGCCGATGTCGTCGTGGTGGCCGAAGGCCTGCACGAACGCCACCACGCGACCGTCCGCGCTCCCCTGAGGGTTCGCTCCGCTGCGCTTCGCGAAGACCGGCACCGTCACGCACAGGTCGGGGAGGTGCCCGATCCCGCCCTCGGAGCGGTAGACGTCGTTGTGGAAGAACACGTCGCCCTCGCGCATCTCCGCGATCGGGAAGTCGCGGGCGACGGGGTGGACCAGCGCGGAGTACGAGCGCCCGGTCAGCTTGCGCAGCAGCCGGTCGTGGATCCCGGCCCGGAAGTCGTGGGCGTCGCGGATCATCGGGCTGCGGCTCGTGCGCGCGATGGCGGTCTCGACCTCCATCTCCACGCTGGCCAGCGTGCCCTGCACGATCTCCGTGAGCACCGGATCGGCAACCGCGCCGGCGTCGTCGGTGAGGAAGCCGAACGGGAAGTCGGTCGGGACGCGCCGGCTCACGAGTCGCCCTCCTGGATCCTCGTGACGATCAGGTTGCGCCATGGGTCGACCCGGGCGGTGAACCCGGGGTGGATCGGAATCGTCGATCCGTACTCCTCGACGATCGCGGGCCCGGTGACCGTGGCGCCCACCCTGAGGTCGGGTCGCCAGAGCACCGCGGCCTCGACGTACCCGGCGTCGGCGTCGAAGCAGACCAGGCGGGTCGAGTGCGGGGTTTCGAGGTCCCGAGGTTGAGGTGCGAGCGGAGCGAGCCTCGAAACCACCTCGACCTCCGACGAACGGATCTCCGGCCGCTGGATCGGTCCGATGCCGGAGACCCGCAGGTTGACCCACTCGACCTGCTGGCTGGGGTCGTCGGCGAAGTCGTAGCCATAGAGCGTGCGGTGCTCGGCGTGGAACGCGTCGGCGACGGTGGCCGCGCACACCGCGTCGAACGGGCCCTCGGGCACCGGCACCCGCACCTCGAACGCCTGGCCGAAGTAGCGCAGGTCGGCGGTGCGGGCGAAGCCGTGTGCGTCCTCGGCGAAGCCCTCGCGCAGCAGCGCGTCGCGGGCCCGCCCGGTCAGGTCGTCGTACGTCGCCGCGACCTCGGCCGGGTCGAGCCCGTCGGCGAGCGTCACGTGGGTCTGCACGTAGTCGTTCTTGACGTCGACCGTCAGCAGGCCGAACGCCGAGACGTTGCCCGGGTCGGGCGGCACCAGTACGGTCGGGATGCCGAGCACGTCCATCAGCCGGCAGAGCAGCAGGGAGCCGGAGCCGCCGAAGGTGACGAGGGTGAAGTCGCGGACGTCGAGCCCGCGCTTGACGGTGACCTGTCGCAGCGCGTTGGCCTGGTTCCAGGCGGAGATCTCGAGCACCCCGGCAGCCGCGGCCTCGGGGGTCATGCCGAGCTTGGCGGCGAGCTGCTCCACGCCGGCGCGGGCGGCCCCGGCGTCGAGCGGGATCTCGCCCCCGAGCAGGTGTGGGGGGATCCGGCCCAGGCACAGGTGGGCGTCGGTGATCGTGACCGCGCTGCCGTCACCACCTGCACCGCCACGGCCGTAGCAGAGCGGCCCCGGGTCGGCACCGGCCGACTGCGGTCCGACCTTCAGCGTCCCCTCGGGCGACAGCCAGGCGATCGAGCCCCCGCCCGCGCCGACGGTGACGACGTCGATCATCGGGATCTTCGACGGGTAGACCCCGACGCTCCCCTCGGTCGTCAGCGTGGGCTCGCCGTCGATGACGACGCACACGTCGGTCGAGGTGCCGCCGCCGTCGGAGGTGAGGACCCGGTCGAACCCCGCGACCTCGGCGATCAGCGCCGCGCCGAGCGCTCCCGCGGCCGGGCCGGAGAGCACCGTGGTGATCGGCTGGCGGACGACCTCGTCGGCGCTGAGGACGCCGCCGTTGGACTTCATGACGTAGAACGGGACCTGGCGGTCGCCGAACGCTGTCAGCCGCTGCGCGATGTTGGTGACGTACGCCGAGAGCCGCGGCTTGACGGCCGCGTCGACCAGGGTGGTCATCGCGCGCTCGTACTCGCGGTACTCGCGCAGCACCTCGCTGGAGACCGACACGACCGCGTCGGGGTGCTCCTCGCGCAGGATCGCGCGCATCCGCTCCTCGTGGGCGGGCTCGGCGTACGCGTGCAGGAAGCAGACGCCGAGGGTGTCGATGCCGCGGTCGCGGAACCAGCGGGCCACCTCGCGGGCGCCGTCCTCGTCGAAGGGGCGGACCTCGGCGCCGGTGAAGTCCAGCCTGCCCTCGACGCCGCGGACCAGGTCGCGCGGCACGATCCGGTCGGGCTTGACCCAGAAGTAGGAGTTGCCGTAGCCGTCCGGGACCGACTGCCGGGCGATCTCGAGCATCGCCTCGTAGCCGGCCGTGGTGATGAACCCCAGCCGGTCGACCTTGCCCTCGAGCAGCTGGTTGGTGGCGACGGTCGTGCCGTGGCTGACGGCGCCGATCGCGTCCCCCTCGGCGCCGAGGGTGGTCAGGACCTTCTCGATGCCGGCGAGGAACCCGTCGGCCGGGTTGGCCGGCGTCGACGGGGTCTTGGTGGTGACCACCTCGCCGGACTCCTCGTCGAGCGCCACGACGTCGGTGAACGTGCCGCCGGTGTCGATGCCGATCCGGATCCGCCGCGCCATGACCACGATTCAACCGGTCCGGCACCCACGCGGCGAGGGCACCACGTGCCAACCGGGCCCGAGGGTGTTGGCACAACGTGCCAGCCGAGGGTGGCGTGCTGGGACACTCGCACGGTGCAGGCCCTCGACCTGACCTTCGACCAGCCGACCGACGACCGGGTGCGCGTCGAGTGGGAGGTGCTGCGCGGGGCCGGCCTGCCCAGCCTGGCCCGGCACACGGGGGCCACGAACCGGCCCCACCTCACGCTCGACAGCCGGGACCGGGTGTCGCCGCAGGCGGAGGCTGCGCTGGGGGCCGTCGCCCGGCGGCTGCCGCTCGCCGTACGGGTCGGGACGCTGGTGCTCTTCCACGCCAAGCAGCGGTGGGTGCTCGCCCGGCACGTCGTCGTCGACCGTGCGCTGCTCGACCTCCACTCCCACGTCGCCGCCGTGCTCGGCCCGGGCGGCTCGCCGCTCACGGAGCCGGGACGGTGGGTCCCGCACCTGACGCTGGCGCGCGGCGTCACCGACGACCAGCTGCCGGACGCCCTGCAGCTGGTGGCGGAGTCGCCGCCGTTCACCGCGCGGGCGCTGCGGCTGCGGCGCTGGGACCAGGCCGCCGGTGAGGCCTGGGACGTGGTCCCTCAGGCCTCGACGGGCCGGTCGTTGTAGACGCCCGCGGGCTCCTGGCCGGAGAGCCGGCCGATCGCGGCCATGATCTCGTCGGTCACCTCGCGGCGTGCGCGTCCGGACGGGACGCCGGCGAACCGGTTGGTGAAGTGGAGCGGCTCCCCGAACCGGGCCGTGACGTCGGCCGCCAGCCGGGGGCGGTTGGACCCGACCGGCTGGATGTCCTGGGTCCCCATCAGGCCGACGGGGACCACGGGGCAGCCGGCCGTGAGCGCGAGGTGGGCGACCCCGGTCCGGCCCTTGTAGATCCGGCCGTCGCGGGACCGGGTGCCCTCCGGGTAGATGCCGAACGCCTCGCCGCGCCCGAGCACCTCCAGTGCGGTGTCGAGGCTGGCCAGCGCGGCGCGCGTGTCGTCGCGGTCGATCGGCAGCATCCCGAGGCCCTCGAACCACATCCGCTGCGCGGTCCCCTTGAGCCCGGTGCCCGTGAAGTAGTCGGACTTGGCGAGGTAGGTCACCTTGCGGGGCACGATGCACGGGATCACGATGCTGTCGACGAAGCTCAGGTGGTTGCTCGCCAGGATCACCGGCCCGGTCGCCGGTACGTGGTCGAGCCCCTCCACCGTCGGGCGCCACAGGGCACGCGTCACGGGTGGGATGACGGCGTGCATCACCTCGTACAGCACGGCGCCCATCATGCCGGGTCCGCGACCGGCCGTGGACGCAGGTCCGAACCCGGCGGGCGCGGCATCAGGCGGTGTGCTGCCCGAGCAGCTCGCGCAGCACCCGCGCACCGGCGACGGCGGCGTCCGCGCGGACCGGGTCGACGCCGTCGTACGTCGTGGCCGCGGCGTCGAGGTCGGCGACCTCCTCGTGCACCACCGCGCGCTGCTCCTCGGCGGTGAGCTCACGTCGTAACGCCGCGGCCGCGGCCCGGTCACCCTCGCGGCGGGCGTCGAGGAGCGAGCGGCGCAGCAGGTCGGTCAGGGTGGGCATGTGAGCGACGGTAGAGAAGGAGCGCCAAGCTCGGCCACTGGATTGCCGTGCGTGGATTTCGAGACGGCTCGCTCGTTCCGTCGCTGCCGCGACGGCCCGAGCCGACCCTCCTCAATCTCCTCGCCCCTTCGCGTGTCCCGGCTCCGCCGGGCCACGCGGGCTCGGAAATAGGTGAAGGGCCCTTGCAGGTATGAGCTACAAGGGCCCTCCGGGTGGTGCGCGGTCCGGCCGAAGCCGGCCCGCTCACCGGCGACCGGTACTGGTGATGCTCCCGGTCGACGGCCCCTCGACCCCGGTCCCAGCCTCCGCATCACCCGGCGGCTGCGACGTTCCCTGGGCGAACCAGTTCCCGTCGTGCGGACCCTCGTCTCCGAGCCGTCCCGCTCTCCCCGAGGGGAGTGCGTGGGAGAAGTTCTATGTCGTGTCGGCCGGACGTCGCAAGGGGTTCACGCGACATTTCTTCACATACTCCGGGTTCCGGCGTGTCGTCCCCAGACACGCCCCGGATCGTCCCCAGATCGGGCCCGCCCCTCCACACGTTCTCCACACCGCCTGTGGACGACGGACGAGCCTCAGACCCCCACCGCCCGGGCGTTCTCGAACGCCGCGGCGACCTCGAGCAGCCGCCGGTCCTGGCCGTGGGCGGCCACCAGCTGGACGCCGACCGGCCAGCCCTCGGGAGTGGTGCCGGCCGGCACCGACACGGCGGGACACCCGGTGACGCTGACGACGTACGCCGACCGCATCCACGCCAGGTAGTCGTCCATCGGCTTGCCGTTGATCTCGGTGGGGTACTCCTCGTCCGCCGGGAAGGGCGGCACCTGCGAGACCGGCATGGCGAGCACGTCGTAGTCGGTGAAGAACTGCCGCATCGTCTCCGAGAGGGCCGTGCGCTGCTCGTAGGCGTGGGCGACGTCGGCGCCGGTGAGCGACTCCCCCGCCCGGATGTTGTCCGCGAGGCTCTGCTTGAGGGCGTCGGGGTGCTCCCGCAGCAGCGGCCCCAGCGCAGCCTGGAAGTGCCAGGCGCGGAGGGTGCGGAAGCACTCGTCGGCCGGGCCGAGGTCGGGGTGGCCCGAGTAGACGTGGGCGCCGGCGCGGACCATGGTCCGGCCCGCCTCCTCCACGACGGCCGCGACCCGCTCGTCGACCTCCAGCAGCCCGCCCAGGTCGCTGGTCCAGCCGACCCTGAGGCCCACCAGGTTGCCGCGCAGCGGCGGGCCGAAGGCCCCACCCGGGTCGCCGAGCGCCATCGGGACCCGCGGGTCGGGCCCGGCCATCACCGAGAGCAGCAGCGCGACGTCGCGGACGTTGCGCGCGAGCGGCCCGCTGACCGACGTGGTCTCCCACTGGTTGGTCGACGGCCACGAGGGCACCCGGCCCAGCGACGGCCGCAGCCCCACGACGCCGCAGAACGACGCCGGGTTGCGCAGGCTGCCGCCCATGTCGGAGCCGTCGGCGAGCGGCACCATCCCCGAGGCGAGCGCCGCGGCCGCACCCCCGCTGGACCCACCCGCCGAACGGCTGGGGTCGCGCGGGTTGCGGGTCGTGCCGAAGACCCGGTTGAAGGTGTGCGACCCGGCCGCGAACTCCGGCACGTTGGTCCGCCCGAGCAGCACCGCCCCGGCACGCCGGATCCGCTCGACGACCAGGTCGTCGCGGTCGGGCACGTGGTCGGCGAAGAGCGGCGACCCGTACGTCGTGCGCCACCCCGCGACATCATGGGTGTCCTTGACCGCGAACGGCAGACCGTGGAGCGGGCCGACCGGGTAGCCGCGCGCGAGGTGGTCGTCGGCCGCGGCCGCCCCTGCCCGGGCGCGCTCCTCGTCGAGGGACACGATCGCGTTCAGCCGCGGGTTGAGGGCGGCGATCCGTTGCAGGTGCAGGTCGAGCAGCTCGCGTGCGGAGATCTCGCGGCGGCGTACGGCCTCGGCCTGGTCGCAGGCCGGCCAGTCGACAGTGATCGTCACCCGGCCATCATCGCCGACGGCCGAGCAGCACGCCGAGCAGGACCAGTCCGGCGCCGACGGCGATCCCGGTGAGGAAGTCGCGCTGGGAGTCGACCCGGGCCGGGCGGGCGTCGGTGTAGACCTGCGGCATCCCCACCGCGCCGGGCTCCCGCGCCTCGGCCGCGCCGGGCGCCGTCACGCCGCTCAGCACCCCGCCGACGTTGCCGAAGAACTCCCCCGCCATCCGCCGGGACACCGAGGTCAGCATCCGCTGGCCGACCCCGCCGACCATGCCGCCGACGACCGCGTCGGCGTCGTAGGTGACCACCGTCGACCCGCCCTCCTCGGCGAACCGCACCTGCACCGTCGCTCCGACCGTGCCCGGCGCGCCGGCACCGTCGAGACGCATCGTCAGGGACTCGTGGGGCACCAGGTCGGAGAGCTCGCAGGAGCCCGCGTAGGTGCCCTTGATCGCGGCGACACCGGCGGTCACGGTCATCGCGTAGGCGTTCTCACCGGTCGCCTCGAGCCGCTCGCAACCGGGGATGGTGCGCACCAGCACCGCCGGGTCGAGCAGGGCGTCCCAGACCTGCTCGACGGGGGCCGCGAGGGTGTTCTCGCCGGTGAACTTCATGACGGCTCCTTCTGGTCGCGCAGGTGGAACAGCTCTGACGGCGAGATCGGCATCGAGGTGATCCGGATGCCCTCCGCGTCCTCGATCGCGGCCGCGAAGACGGCGGCCGACGGGATCACGCCCGCCTCGCCGGCGCCCTTGATGCCGAGCGGGTTGAGCGGCGACGGGGTCTCGAGGTGGTCGATGTCGATCCGCTCGGGCACCTCGGTGACGTAGGGCATCAGGAAGTCCATGAACGACGCGTTGAGCAGCTGGCCGGACTCGTCGTAGGCCATCCGCTCGTACAGCGCGCCGCCGACCCCCTGAGCCACGCCGCCGTGGATCTGGCCCTCGACGATCATCGGGTTGATCAGGTGGCCGCAGTCGTGGACCACGGCGTACTTCAGGATCCGGACCTCGGCGGTGTCGGGGTCGGTCTCGACGACGACCGCGTGCATGCCGGAGGCGAAGGTCGAGCGCTCCGGTGAGTAGAAGTCACGGCCCTCGAGGCCCGGCTCGTCGTCCTCGGCGACCGGCGGCTTCCCGGGGTCGCCGACCGAGAACTGGGTGGCGGCCTTGGACGCCTCGTCGAAGGCGTAGCGCAGCGGGTTGGAGAGGACGGCGACGGTGCCGAGGTCGATGGCCGACTCGGTGCCCCTCACCCGGACGACGCCGTCACTGATCTCGAGGTCGTCGACCGACGCCTCCAGCGCCTCGGCGGCGATCCGCAGCGCCTTCTCCTTCGCCCGCTGCGCGGCGAGGTGGACGGCCGAACCACTCATCACGGCCGTGCGGGACGCGAAGGTGCCGACGGCGTACGGCATCCGGCGGGTGTCGCCGGTCGTCACCTCGACCTGCTCGAACCGCACCCCGAGCTCGTCGGCCACGATCTGGGCGAGCACCGTCTGGTGGCCCTGGCCCTGGGTGGTGAGGCCGGTGGAGACCTTGACCTTGCCGGAGGTCTCGACGTGCACGTGGGCGCCCTCGTAGGGGCCGACGCCCGTGCCCTCGACGTAGCAGGCCAGGCCGATGCCGACCCGCCGCCCCTGCGCCGCCATCTCCTCCCGGAACGCCGGGAACTCGTCCCAGCCGACGAGCTCCTTGAGCTTGGCGAGCGAGGCGGGGTAGTCGCCGGAGTCGTACTCGAGCTCGCGGCCGTCCTGGAAGACCAGCCCGTGGTCGTAGGGGAACTCGTCGGGCTGGATGAAGTTGGTGGCGCGCACCTCGGTGCGGTCCTTGCCGAGCGCGGCGGCGATGGCGTCCATGGTGCGCTCCATGACGTAGCACCCCTGGGGACGCCCGGCGCCGCGGTAGGGCGTGACCATCACGGTGTTGGTGTAGAGGCTCTCGAACACCACCCGGTAGGCGCCGGGCTTGTAGGGACCCAGCAGCTGGGTCGAGGTGATGATCGGCACGATCAGGCCGTAGGGCGTGTAGGCGCCGTGGTCGTGCCAGAACTCCACGTCGAGCCCGAGCACCCGCCCGTCGTCGTCGTAGCCCACCGTGACGTGGTGGACCTGCCCGCGCTCGTGGGCGGAGGAGATGAAGTGCTCGCGGCGGTCCTCGGTGAACTTCACGGGTACGTCGAGGGTGCGGGCGGCGAGTGGCACCAGCAGCTCCTCGGGCCACGGGTGGTTGATCTTGACCCCGAAGCCGCCGCCGACGTCGGGGGTGACGACGTCGACCTGGCCGAGGTCGAGCCCCAGCTTGGCGGCGACGCAGCCCCGGACGCCGGTGGAGGTCTGGGTCGACGACCACACCGTCAGCCGGCCGGTGTCGGGGTCCCAGCGGGCGACGACGCCGCGGCCCTCCATCGGCTGGCAGGCCGAGCGCTCGATGGTCAGGTCGAGCTCCAGGGTGTGGGGCGCCGCGGCGATGGCGGCGCGGGCGTCGCCGTTCTCCTGCTCCATCCGGGCTCCGACGTTGCCGGGCACGTCGTCGTGCACCAGCCGGTCGGCGGCCCTCGCCGCCGGGATGCCGACCACCGGCTCGAGGAGCTCGTAGTCGACCCGGATCCGCGACACCGCGTCCTCGGCGACGTAGCGGTCGTCGGCCACCACGAAGGCGATCGCCTCGCCGGCGTAGTTGACCTCGTCCTTCGCCAGGGCGTACTGCGTGCGGCCGTGGGTCAGCGTCGGGTGCGGGATCAGCAGCGGCAGCGGCTCGGCCATGCTCCCGGAGAGGTCGGCCAGGTCCTCGAAGGTCCACACGACGTGGACCCCCTCGACGTCGAGCACGTCGGTGACGTCGATGTCGAGGATCCGGGCGTGGGCGTGGGGCGAGCGCAGCACGGCGGCGTGCAGCACCCGCTGGCCCACGAGCACGTCGTCGACGTAGCGCCCGCGTCCCCGGAGCAGCCGCTGGTCCTCGACCCGCGGCACCTTCGACCCGAACAGCTTCGTGGTCATCCGCGCTCCCTCCGGAGCTCGGCGGCGCGCAGCACCGCCCTGACGATGTTCTGGTAGCCGGTGCAGCGGCACAGGTTGCCGGCGACCATGTCCCGCGCCTCGTCCTCGGTGGGGTCGGAGTTCTCCTCGAGCCCGGCCGTGATGGTGGTGAGGAAGCCGGGGGTGCAGAAGCCGCACTGCAGGCCGTGGGTGTCGGCGAAGGCCTGCTGGACCGGCGAGAGCGAGTCGTCGGCCTCGGTCAGCCCCTCGACGGTCGTCACCTCGGCGTCGTCCACGGTGACCGCGAGCATCAGGCAGGAGCGCACCGGGCGTCCGTCGAGCAGCACCGTGCACGCGCCGCACACTCCGTGCTCGCAGCCGACGTGGGTGCCGGTGAGCCCGCAGTCGTGGCGCAGCGCGTCGGAGAGCAGCCGTCGGGCCGGCACCGATACGTCGTGGGTGGCGCCGTTGACCCGGAGGCGGACGTCGTGGAGCTCCTCAGCCATCGGCCCTCCCGCGGGCGTGGTCGGTCGCGGCGGCCAGCACGCGCTTGGTCAGCACCCGCACCAGCTGGGCGCGGTAGGCCGCGGTCGCGTGGACGTCGTCGGCGGGTTCGAGCCGCTCGAGGGCCCGCTCCGCGGCGGCCTCGGCGTCGAGGCCGGTGACGTCGACGACCGTCGGGACGTCGTTCACCGAGAGGTAGCCGAGCCGGGCCTCGGCGGCGCGACCCTCCTCGAGCCGGACGACGCCGGCGACGCCGCACAGCGCGTAGTCGCCGTGCCGCCGCGCGATCTCGGCGAAGCCGACCCCCTCCCCCGGCCTCAGCACCGGGAACGCCGCCGCGAGGGCGAGCTCGTCGGCGGCCAGGGTCGACTCCAGCGGACCGGCGAACAGGTCACCGGCTGCGATCGTCCGGCGGCCGCGCAGCGACGCGACCTCGACCGAGCCGCCCAGGAGCGCGAGCACCGTCGGCATCTCGGCGGCCGCGTCGGCGTGCACGATCGAGCCGACCGTGGTGCCGCGGTTGCGGATCGTGGCGTGGGCGACGTGGGCGAGCGCCATCGCCAGCAACGGCTGGACCGCGCGGGCCCGCTCGTCCACCAGCAGGTCGGCGTGGCGCACCAGCGCCCCGACCCGGACCTCGTCGTCGGTGACCGACACCTCGTCGAGGCCCGGGAGCCGGTTGACGTCGACCAGCACCGTCGGCGCGGCGAGCCGCATCGAGAGCAGCGGGACCAGGCTCTGCCCGCCCGCCAGCACCTTGGCCCCCGACTCGCCGGCGAGGGCCTCGAGCGCCGCCTCGAGGGTCTCCGGCCGACGGTAGGCGAAGGGTGCGGGCTTCACGTGGTCCCGCTATTCCCGGTGCGACAGGGCTTGGGTGGTGTGGCCGGTGCCGGGCCCACGACGGGTGTTGACCACGTGGTAGTAGACGATCACCAGGATCGTGCCCAGCGCGATGCCGGTCAGCGAGAAGTCGTCGGTGATCTGCAGCGTGACGTCGCCGACCCCGGCGATGATGCCGGCGGCGAGGCCGACGAGGTTGACCGGGTCGCCGAAGTCGATGCCGTTCTCGACCCAGATCTTGGCCCCCACCAGGCCGATCATGCCGTAGAGGACCACGGTGATCCCGCCGAGCACCCCGCCGGGGGTGGCGTTCACGATCGCGCCGAACTTGGGGCACAGCCCCAGCAGGATCGCGACCGCGGCGGCGACGTAGTAGGCGGCGGTCGAGTAGACGCGGGTCGCGCCCATGACGCCGATGTTCTCGGCGTACGTCGTGGTCGGGGAGCCGCCGAACGCCGAGGCCAGGGCGGTCGCGAGCCCGTCGGCACCTATCGCGCGGCCCATGTAGGGGTCGAGGTCCTCGCCGGTCATCTCGGCGACGGCCTTGACGTGACCGGTGTTCTCGGCAACGAGGGCGATCACGCCCGGGAGCACGAGCAGGAAGAAGGTGAGCGAGAACGACGGGGCGTGCACCGCGGAGACACCGTCGGCGAGGGTGCCGCTGGGCAGCCCGATCCAGTCAGCGGCCTCGACGGCGGCCCAGGACACCCGGTCGTGCTCCACCGGGTCCGGGCCGGTGGGCAGCACCGAGGTGATCGGACCGAACAGGTTGTCGGCCGCCCAGGAGACGGCGTAGCCGAAGATCAGCGCCAGGAACACCGCGATGCGCGACCAGAAGCCGGGGAGCATGACCGCGGCCATCACCATGAAGGTGGCGGTGGCGAGCGCGATCCACTGGTCCTGCGGCCAGTAGATGTCGGCGACGACCGGCGCGAGGTTGAAGCCGATCAGCATCACGACGGCGCCCGTGACGGCCGGTGGCAGGATCCGGTGGATCAGCCCCGACCCGGAGACGTGGACCAGGACGCCCACCAGGGCGAGCACGACGCCGCCGAGCAGGATCGCCCCGGTCACGTCGGCGGAGTCGCCGCCCTGCGCGCGGATGGCCGCGACGCTGGCGACGAACGAGGCACTGGTGCCGAGGTAGCTCGGCACCTTGTTGGCACAGATCAGCAGGAACAGGATCGTGCAGATGCCCGAGAACATGATGGCGAGGTTGGCGTCCAGGCCCATCACGAGCGGGAAGACGAAGGTCGCGCCGAACATCGCGACCACGTGCTGGGCGCCCAGCCCGATGGTCTTGCCCCACGCGAGGCGCTGGTGAGGAGCGACCGCCTCGCCCGGTGCGGGATCGACGACCTCCCACGTGAACATCGACATGGTGACCTCCTTGGCGCTG
The DNA here is from genome assembly GCF_050880345.1 of Nocardioides sp. GXQ0305. NCBI lineage: Bacteria > Bacillati > Actinomycetota > Actinomycetes > Propionibacteriales > Nocardioidaceae > Nocardioides > Nocardioides sp. GXQ0305. The sequence continues at coordinate 66,373 of NZ_JBNYXG010000007.1, read as the reverse complement.
CTCAGCCCGAGGCTGCACACGGTAGTTCCGCACATTGGACACCCTCGACGGCGAGAAGTGCCGGAGGAACGCCGCTCCCGCTGGCAAGCCTTGCCCCGGGTTCCGCGTCAGGCGTGGGCCAGCAGCTCGAGGCCGATCACGGCGACCCCGAGCAGGAACTCCGCGAGCAGCACCACCGCTCGCTGGACGGCGCTCAGCCGGGCCCGGCGCGCCGCGAGGTAGCCGATCGCCACCAGGGCCGCCACCAGCGCGATGCTCGAGGCGCGCAGCGCGACCGCGACCTCCCACACCTCGAGGGCGGCGAGGAGCAGGAAGCCGAACGGCAGGGCGACCGCACCCAGGGCACCGAAGCTGACCCGCACCATGTGGCGCAGCGCCGCGCGGTGCGGGACCTGCGCGTGCACGGCGATGTGCGACACGACGTCAGCGGTGAACACGGCGAGCACCGTCCCCAGCACCGTGATCCCGAGCAGGCTGAGCGCCCGCGCGGCCTCGACCTCGTGACCGCGCAGGGCCAGGACCACGGCGAGCGCCGTGAAGGTGACGTAGACGCGCTCCTTGAGCTGGTCCGCCTGCTCCTGGAGCTCCTGCGGCCCCGGCGCTGCGTCGCCGTCCATGGCCACACCCTAGGACCGCCGGGGCTCCCGCGGAGGGGCCGTCGGTGGTGCTCAGTCCCGGAGGTGCGCCTCGAGCCGTCGTACGGTGCCGTCGACGTCGCCGAGCTTGTCGAGGCCGAAGAGGCCGACCCGGAACGTGGAGAAGTCGTCGGGCTCACCGCACATCAGCGGTACGCCGGCCGCCACCTGGAGGCCCCGTTGCCGGAACGTGGCGCCGCTCCGGACGTCGGGGTCGTCAGTGTAGGCCACGACGACGCTGGGGGCGGAACACTCCTCGGCCGCGACCGACGGGAACCCCCGCTCGGCGAGCAGCGCGCGCACGCGCGTGCCGAGCGCGACCTGGGCCCGGCGCAGCTCGGCGAGCCCTGCGGCCCGGGTCTCCACCATGAGCGCGGCGTCGTGCGCGAGCGTGTCGGTCGGCATCGTGGCGTGGTACGGCGTCTGGCCCCGGGTGTATGCCTCCGAGATGGCCAACCACTTCTGGAGGTCGACCGCGAAGCTCGTCGAGGTGGTCGACAGGACGGCCTCCCGCCCGGCGTCGCCGAGCATCACGTAGCCGGCGCACGGGGAGCCGCTCCACCCCTTCTGCGGGGCGCTCAGCAGCACGTCGACACCGAGCTCGGTCATGTCCACCCAGAGCGCCCCCGACGCGATGCAGTCGAGGACGACGAGCCCGCCGACCGAGTGCGTCGCCGCGGCGACCGCGCGGACGTAGTCGTCGGGCAGCACGATGCCGGCGGCGGTCTCGACGTGGGCTGCGAACACGACCTCCGGACGAACCCGCTCGATCGTCTCGACCACCTCCTCGACCGGAGGCGGGCTCCAGGGTGCGTGCCGCGCGTCGGACACCGGGCGGGCACGACAGACCGTGGCCTCGGCCGGGACGGACCCGGCGTCGAAGATCTGCGACCACCGGTAGGAGAACAGCCCGTTGCGGACGACGAGGCAGCGACGCCCCGTGGCGAGCTGCCGGGCCACGGCCTCCATGGCGTAGGTGCCGCCACCCGGGACCACCGCGACCGTCTCGGCGCCGTAGGTCTCGAGGAGGACGTCGCGGATGTCCGCCATCACGCCGACGAACCGCTGGGACATGTGGTTCAGGGACCGGTCGGTGAAGACCACCGAGTACTCGAGCAGCCCCTCGGGATCGACGTCCGGGCGAGGAAGGGTCACGTCCGCAGGTTGCCACAACCGCGGGAGCTCGGGACCTCGTGGTCGCCGAGGACGGCAGGAAGGCGGGGTCCGGCCACCTAGGGTGCACCCATGGATCTGGGTTCCTGGCTGGTCCGGCTGGAGCGGGCGTACGACGGGTGGCGTCGCCGCCGCGCGGGTGACCGGCCGCCGGCGCACTTCCGGATCGAGTGCTACGTCGGCCACGGCGGACCGGTAGGGGTCGTGGTGCGCGGCCGCGTCGTGGACGACCCGGAGCCGAGCGAGGCGGTCGAGGACGAAGGTGTCCGCGCGGCCGTCGGCCGCGTGCTGCGCCACTTCGCGACCGACGACCTGCCCGGCGTGCCGCTGCGGGTGACCGTCGGCGACGTCACGGCCGAGACCGCGACCGACCACGACGGGTACTTCAAGGTCCGGCTCCGGCCCGACCCCGCGTCCCTCACCAGTCCCTGGACCAGCGGGACCGTCGAGCTCGCGGGCGACTACCGCGGCGTCCGGAGTGCCCACACGACACCGGTCGACGTGCTCGTGCCGGGACCGGGCGCACGGTTCGGGGTGGTCTCGGACGTCGACGACACCATCCTCGAGACCGGCGTGCAGCGGGTCGGCCAGATGATCCGGCGGACCTTCACCGGCTCGGCGCTGACCCGCACGCCGTTCGAGGGCGCGGCCGAGCTCTACCGCGACCTCGCGGCCGGTACCAACCCGTTCTTCTACGTGTCCTCCAGCCCGTGGAACCTCCACTCCTTCCTCGTCGCCTTCCTGAGGCACCGCGACTTCCCGCTCGGCCCCGTGCTGCTGCGCGACCTGCTCGGGACCGCGCAGGGACGTGAGCAGAAGGGTGGCCGCATCGACGAGGTCCTCGAGCTCCACCCGGAGCTGCCTTTCGTGCTCATCGGCGACTCCGGCGAGAAGGACCCGCAGGTCTACGCGCAGGTGGTGCGGGCGCACCCCGGCCGGATCCGTGCGGTCTACATCCGCGAGGTCCGGCTCGATCCCGGCGACGGCCGGGTCGAGAAGGTGTCGGGCGGCTGGGACCACGACGACGTGCCGTTCGTGCTGGCCGCCGACAGCGACGGCGTCCGCCGGCACGCGGCCGGCGCCGGCCTGCTCTGAGGTCGAGCCGCCGTCACGGGTGCGCCGGTGAGCCCTGGCGGGGGACCACCATGCGGACCAACAGGAGCAGCGGCAGCACGCTCGCGGCCGCCAGGACCACGCCGAAGGCCTGGTCCGCGGCGTGGTCGCCCGTCGCCATGGCCACGGTGCCCGTCACGATCCCGATGGCCCCGAACCCTCCTGCCACCCAGGCGCCGACCAGCGCGGCACGACGCTCGACGGTCTCGCCGCGGGTGACCGTGGCGACCACGCCGCAGACGAGCGTGGCCAGCAGCGGCCAGCTCGCGTAGAAGATGGCCAGGATGGCGAAGGCGAAGACGAACCCCCACGAGTCGGTGGACTGGTAGAGGTCCGAGGAGTCGAGTGCCTGCGCGCCCACACCGACGACGGCGACCTGCGCGGCCAGCGACAGGAACGGCAGCCACGGCCGGGGGCGAGAGGCCGTTCGGCGCTCGGGGACGGAGGAGCTGAGCTCGGGAGCGTCGGTCATGACCTCAGCGTGGCAGCGCCGGTCGTCGCCCGCCTGAGGACGGGTACTCACCCACTGACCTCCAGCACCCGCAGCGCGACCGCGACGTCCAGCCGCAGGTGCGGGTCGGACGTGAGCGGACCGAGCATCCGCTCGAGCTTCGCCACCCGGTAGCGCATCGTGTTGTAGTGGAAGAACTGCTGCCGCGCGGCCTCGGCGAGGTTGAAGTTGGCGTCGAGCAGCACCTGCAGCGTCTCCCGCAGCTCCGCGCCCTCGGGAGCGGCGAGCGGGCCGAGGACGTCGTGGGCGAAGGCGCGCAGCTCGGCCGGGTCGGGCACCAGCGCGATCAGCCGGTGCAGCCCGAGCTGGTCGAAGTACGTCGTCGACCCGCCGCCGCCCACACGCCGACCCACCTCGACGGCCCGCCGTGCCTGGGCGTAGCCGTCGGGCAGGTCCCCCAGCCCGTGGGACACCCGGCTGACGCCCACGGAGAACGGCCGCCGGCCGCCTCCGCGGTCGCCGCGCACGTCGGCCACCACCCGGGCCACGACACCGTCACCGTCGCCGAGACGGTCCACGGGGAGCAGCGCGACGACCTCGGAGGAGAAGTCCACGGCCGGGACGCCGGGGTCGACGGTCGCGCAGACCTGTCGCCAGGCCGCGGAGAACCGCTCCTGCCAGCTGCGCCGCCGCGCCCGCGACGGGTCCTCCTCGGTGCCGGAGGGGTCCAGCTCGGCGACCACCACCACGAGCGGCCGGTGGAGGTCCCAGCCGAAGGCGGCGGTGTGCTCGTCGACGTACTGCTCGTCGCGGACCCGGCCGGAGAACACCTCCCGCAGGAAGTCGCCCTGGTACTTGTTCTCGACCGCGGTGATCGCCTCCTCGCGGGTGATGAGGAGCGCGGCCACGGTCGCGGCCCGCTCGAGGGCGTGGACGTCGTCCGCAGGGATCGGGCTGCCCCGGCGCACCGCGACCAGCCGCGCCAGGTCCGTGCCGCCGGCCGCGACCCGGAGCGCACGCACCTCGCCGTCGGTGGAGCCGCGCAGGGCCACCCCGTCGGCCGGCACCCGCTCCACCCGGACCCGACCGGTGGGATCCAGCAGGTCGGCGCCCGCCAGCGCCTCGCGGTCCTCCGACGACAGGGCGGCCGCACGCTCCCGGCCGTCCGTGGAGGTCACGGCGACGCCGCACCCCAGGACGCCCGACGCCTCGCCGGCGATGCGAGCGAGGTCGCCACCCTCGAGCACCATCTCGGTGAGGGCGGTGTGGAGCGCGTCGGCGCGGGCGAGCGCCGCGCCGGCATCGCGACCGTCAGCGGGCCTTGTCACCATGTGTCCCGGATCCTCGCCGTCCTTGGCACAACCTCACATCGCACAAGGTAGCGGGGTGCGGATAGCGTCGAGTGCCGTGACCCCGGCCAGCGCCCCACCCCGCGTGCGCGACCGGTTGCGCACCGCACCCGACGGGCCGGTGAGGGTGCTCCACGCCGGGGTCCACGCCCTGTACGTCGAGGTCGGCGGGTGGTGCGTCGGCGTGGTCGGACCCGGCGCGGCCCAGGTGCCGTGCGCGCTGCGAGTGACCGACATGCGGGACATCGGCGGTACGGTCCCGCCGTCGACCGCGTACCTTGGGTACGGGAAGCTCCACGTCGGCAGCGGCACGCTGTCGATCGGCCGGTTGGTGGGAGCGTACGTACCGCCTCTCGGTGACGGAGCGACCCGCAAGACGGGTCCGGTCACCGTCCAGGCCACCCCCCCGGCCACGGTGGCCGGGCTCGTCGTGGAGCTCGTGCCGCGAGGGGGGATCGATGCGGCCGCCGCCGCCCGGCTCGTGGGCCGCGGCGAGGGGCTGACGCCGCTCGGCGACGACGTGCTCGCGGGGTGGCTGGCGATGCACCGGGCCGCCGGCGCGCCCACGCCCGCGGTCGACGAGGTGGCCGGGCAGGCCCGCGACCGCACCACCCTGCTGTCGGCGACGCTGCTCGACTGCGCACGGCACGGCGAGGTGCTGCCCGAGTTCGCCGACTGGGTGCGGACGGTCGGCACCGACCGCGAACCCGCCGCGGTCCGGGCGCTGCACGCCGTCGGGGCCACGTCCGGCGCCGGGCTCCACGTCGGTGGGGTGCTCGCCCTGAACCAGCTCCGGGAGGCCGCGTGATCTCGTCCGACCCCACCGACCACGTCGAGCTGCGCGCGGCCTACGCCGACTCGGTGGCGCTGCTGCAGGTGAGCCGCGACGTGCAGGCGGTCCCGGGGGTGGTCACCGCGCAGGTGGCGATGGCCACGCCCCTCAACCTCGAGGTGATCACGGGCCTGGGCTTCGACGTCCCGGGGAGCGCCTCGCCCCACGACATGGTCGTCGCGATCCGCACGGGGCCCGACGGCGACCTCGACACCGCACTGGCCGCCGTCGACCGGGCGCTCGCCCCGCAGCCGGCGCCGAGCGACACCGCGGGGGCTCCTGCGGTCGCGCCACGCACCACCGGGTCCGCGCTGGGCGGGGGCGAGGCGGCCGTGCTCGTGTCGGTGCCCGGACCGAGCGCCTTCGTGGAGGCGATGGACGCGCTGGACGCGGGCTGCGACGTGATGGTCTTCAGCGACCACGTCCCCCTGGCCCAGGAGGTCACGCTCAAGCAGGTCGCCCACGAGCGCGACCTGCTGGTGATGGGCCCCGACTGCGGAACGGCGGTCGTGGGCGGTCTCGGGCTCGGCTTCGCCAACGTGACCCGGCCCGGCCCGGTCGGCCTGGTCGCCGCCTCCGGCACCGGCTGCCAACAGCTGCTCGCGCTCCTCGACCACGCCGGCGTCGGCGTGACCCACGCCCTCGGCGTCGGCGGCCGCGACCTGTCGGACGACGTGGGGGGCCTGGCCACGATGCAGGCGCTCCGCCGTCTCGACGCCGACGACTCCGTGGAGCTGGTCCTGCTGGTCTCCAAGCCACCGGCCCCCGAGGTCGCCACCCGCGTCGAGGCGTACACCGGCGGGCTGGCCACCCCGGTCGAGACCGCGCTGCTCGGACCCGGACGTCCCGACCTCACCGCGGCCGCCGAGGCGACCCTGCGAGCGCTCGGAGTCACGCCGCCCACGTGGCCGGTCGCGGGCACCGCCCGGCCCGGGTCGGGCGGACGGCTGCACGGGCTGTTCGCCGGCGGCACGCTGTGTGAGGAGGCTCGGCTGATCGCGGCCGGCGCCGGGGTCCCCTCCGAAGGGAGCTCGTTCACCGACTTCGGCGACGACGACTACACCGCCGGCCGCGCCCACCCGATGATCGACCCGACGTTGCGGCTCGAGGAGCTGGGCCGGCTCGCCGCCGACCCGACCACCGGCGTGGTGCTGCTCGACGTCGTGCTCGGCCACGGCGCCGACGCCGACCCCGCGGCGACCCTCGCGCCGGCGCTGGCCGAGGTCGACGTGCCCTCCGTGGTCACCGTGGTCGGCACCGTCCTCGACCCGCAGGACCGCGACCGGCAGGTGGCCGCCCTGGTCGACGCGGGCGCCGAGGTCCACCTGTCCAACGCGACCGCGACCCGTCGTGCGGTCGAGCTCGCCGGAGGTGCCCGATGAGGACCCCCGAACGGGTGGTGACGGCCGGTGCCGACCTGCTGGCCGACGCGCTCGCCGCGCAGGCCGTCGAGGTGACGCGGGTCGACTGGCGACCGCCGATGCCCGGCACCGAGGACGACCTGGTCGCCGTGGCGGCCGACCCGCGCCGCCGGGACGCCAACGCCCGCGCGCTGGCGGCCGTGCTCGACGTCACCGCCCACCTGGTCGACGTCGCACCCGCCTCGGAGCTGCTCGGCCTCCAGCGTGGCGAGTTCCTGCACGCGGGTCCCCCGATCGCATGGGAGCGGGCCTCCGGGCCGCTGCGCGGCGCGCTGCTGGGGGGCGCGGCCCTCGAGGGACTGGTGGACGACCCCGACGACGCGGTCGCGCTGTTCGAGGACGGTCGCTCGGTCTCCCTGGAGCCGTGCCACCACCGGGGCGCCGTCGGCCCGATGGCGGGCGTGGTGACACCGTCGATGTGGATGTTCGTGCTCGAGGACCCCGCGACCGGTCGGCGTACCCACTGCACGCTCAACGAGGGGCTCGGCAAGGTGCTGCGCTACGGCGCCTACTCCCCCGACGTGCTCGCCCGGCTCCGCTGGCTGGGCGGGGTGCTGGGGCCGCTGCTGCAGCGCGCGGTGCGGACCGTCCGCGACACCGCCGGACCCGTCGACGTCACCGGCATCCTGACCCAGATGCTGCAGATGGGCGACGAGGCCCACAACCGCAACCGGGCGGGCACCCTGATGCTGCTGCGCGACCTCTCGCCCGCCATGGTCGGCAGCGGGTACGACGCCGACGACGTCGCGGAGGCGCTCCGGTTCGTCGGCGGCAACGACCACTTCTTCCTCAACCTCGCGATGCCGGCGTGCAAGCTCGCGCTCGACGCCGCGCGCGGCACCGAGGGCTCGACGATGGTCGTCGCGATGGCCCGCAACGGCACCGACTTCGGCATCCAGGTCGCCGGCACCGGCGACGAGTGGTTCACCGGCCCGGCCCAGGTCGCCGACGGGCTCTACCTCGGCGACTACGGCCCCGACGACGCCAACCCCGACATCGGCGACTCCGCGATCACCGAGACTGCGGGCCTTGGCGGCTTCGCGATGGCGACCGCGCCCGCGATCGTCCGGTTCGTCGGTGGCACCGTGCCCGACGCGCTGGCCACCACCCAGCGGATGCACGAGATCACCCTGGGCGACAACCCGCGCTGGTCGGTGCCGGTGCTCGACTTCCGTGGCGTGCCGACCGGCATCGACGTGACGAAGGTGTGCCGGACCGGGATCCTGCCCCAGATCAACACCGGCATGGCGGGCCGGGTCGCCGGCGTCGGCCAGGTCGGCGCCGGGCTGGTCACTCCCCCGGCCGAGATCTTCCCGCAGGCGCTGACGCGGCTCGCCCAGCTCGCCCGTCAGGAGCGATGAGGTCGTCCCGCGCACGCACGACCGCTCGCCGCCCTGGGGCGATCAGCCGTCGGGCGGGTCGAGCGCCTGCGGCTGCCAGAACGCTCGCCTGAGGTCCACGTTGCCGGAGGGCCGCAGCGGCGTGGCCTCCTCGAGGTAGGCCTGGCGCGCCTCGCCCTGGTGGCTCGGCGGCAGCGACCCGTCGGCGCGCACGACCCGCCACCACGGCACCGGACCGCCGTACGCCGCCATCACCGAGCCGACCTGACGGGGCCCGCCGCCACCGACGAGCACGCCGACGGCCTCGGCCACCGCGCCGTACGTCGTCACCCGCCCGCGGGGCACCTGCTCGACGCACCGCAGCACCAGCTCGACGTACTCCTCGGGGTCGACGCGCGGCACGCGGTCACGGTAGCGGGGAGAAGTCCCGGGTGCCGCGGACCAGGCGGAGGCCGGCGAGGCCGGAGTGCGCCTGGGCGTAGTCGAGCTCGCGGGCGAGGCTGCCGAGGCCGTTGGAGCCGGCCACCGGCGCGACCGCGACGGTCGACAGGGTGCCGACGGCGCGGCCCCGGGCGTCGAGGAAGCCCGAGCCGGAGTCGCCCGGGATCCCCGGGGTCGCGGTGAACGCGTCGAACCCCCAGCCGCCGTGGGTGCGACCGAGGGAGGCGCCGGTCCTCGGCGAGAGCAGCTCGGTCGGACGCAGGCTGGAGCTGCCGTAGGAGTGGACCCGGGTGCCCGTGGGGGCGCTGCGGGACACGCCCGTCGGCCCGCCCCAGAAGGGCACCGACGGGTTGACCTTGCGGACGTCGCCGGCGTCGACCCGCACCAGCGCGAAGTCGTTGGCGGCGCAGGCCGGGCCGCTGCCGCCTCCACGGGACCGCATGGTCCGCCAGGAGCTGTAGGCGAGCGAGCCCTGTCCGACCGTGTCGCCACCGGTCGCGGCGGTGGCGCCGTGGGCGAACCGGACCGAGGTGCCCAGCGGGACCGACCGGGTGCGGCACCCGTCGGTGTCGGTGGCGGCGCCCCGACCGGCGCAGTGGGCGGCGTACCCGACGTAGGTCCGGCCGGCGCCGTCACGGAACACGAAGTTGCCGGTGCACTGTGCTCCCCGGGTGAACATCTGGACGCCGGGCGTGATCGTCGCCGAGCCCGCCGGGGCCCAGCCGGCCCCGCGTGGCGCGGACGCGGCGGCGACCGGTGCGGTGGCGGAGGCCAGCGCGAGGGCGAGGGCGGCGAGGACTCCGGGAGCCGTGGTCTTCATGCCGGCACAACGAGAACCGCCCCATCCGGTCACGGATGGAGCGGCTCCCGGTGCAGTCGCGCGGTCGTCCGGTCGATCGATCAGAGGATGGGCTCGAACGGCTCGGTGCCGGGCACCAGCTCCAGGCCGGCGATGCCGCCGTGCTGCTGGGCGTAGCCGAGCTCGCGCTCGAGGTCGCCCACACCGTTGGAGCCCGCGAGCGGCGCGAGGGCGAGGGTCGACAGCGTGCCGAGCGCGTTGCCCTCGGCGTCGAGGAACGCCGAGCCGGAGTCACCGGGCACGCCGGGCGTCACGGTGTAGACCGGGTGGCTCCAGCCGTTGCCCTCGGCCCCGAGGCTGGCGCCGCGCTTGGGCGAGAGCTGCTCGACACCCCCGCGGAGGCTGGAGTTGCCGAAGGAGTAGACGGCCTCCCCGGCCGCGCTCTCGTCGGTGTTCAGGGCCACCGGACCGCCCCAGAACGGGAGGGACGGGTTGACCTTGGCGACGTCGTCGGCGTCGACCTCCACCAGCGCCAGGTCGTTGTAGGCGCAGGCGTCGGCGTCGGACTCGTTGCGCTGCTGCATCGTGAGCCAGGAGGAGTACGCCAGCGTGCCCTGGCCGACCTCGGTGCCGCCGGAGACCAGCGAGCCGCCGCGGTTGAAGGTCACCCGGGTGCCGAGCGGGAGGGACTGGGCGTCACAGCCGTTGGTGTCGGTCGCGGCGCCGGTGCCGGCGCAGTGCGCGGCGTACCCGACGTAGGTGGTGCCGGCGCCGTCGCGGTAGACGAAGTTGCCGGTGCACTGGGCCCCGTCGGTGTACATCTGGACGCCCGGGGTGATCTCGGCGGTGTCGGCGGGCGCCCAGTCGGCGGCGACGGAGGCCGCGCCGGCGGGAGCTGCCGTCGACAGTGCGGTCCCGAGCGCCGCACTGGCGAGGACGGCGGCCGCGCCGGCGACGCGTCGACGGCGGGGAATGGCCCCCGGACGTGGGCTGTGAGCAGGACGCATGCGTTCCCTCCCTCTCGGCCGGGCGGGGCCGGCGTGATCATGACGGAGGGTCCAACGAGCGGGAGTGACGGGGGTTACGCCGCGGTAACCCCAGTCGGGGTTCAGTAGCTGGGTTGCGACGGGTCGATCTGGTTGACCCACGCGGCGACGCCGCCGCCGACGTGCACCGCGTCGGAGTAGCCGGCGCCCTTGAGCACGGCCAGGGCCTCGGCCGAGCGGACACCGGTCTTGCAGTGGAGCACGACCGGGACGTCCTGCGAGAGCTGCTCGAAGGCGTGGCCGTTGAGGAACTCGCCCTTGGGGATCAGCACGGCGCCGGGGATCTGGTTGATCTCGTACTCGTTCTGCTCGCGGACGTCCACCAGCACGAAGTCACGCGAGCCCTCCTCGCGCTCCTTCAGCATCTGCTCGAGGTCGACGACCGAGATCGTGGAGCCCGCGGCCGCGTCGGCGGCCTCGTCGGACACCGCGCCGCAGAAGGTCTCGTAGTCGATCAGCCCGGTGACCGTCGGGTTCTCCCCGCAGAGCGCGCAGTTGGGGTCCTTGCGCACCTTCAGCTTGCGCCACTCGAGCTCGAGGGCGTCGTAGATGACCAGCTGCCCGATCGCGGGGTCGCCGATGCCGGTGAGCAGCTTGATCGCCTCGTTCACCTGGATCGAGCCGACGCTGGCGCACAGCACGCCGAGCACCCCGCCCTCGGCGCAGCTGGGGACCATGCCCGGCGGGGGCGGCTCGGGGTAGAGGCACCGGTAGCACGGGGCGTTCTCGTCGAGCGTCGGCGCGAAGACCGAGGCCTGGCCGTCGAACCGGTAGATGGAGCCCCACACGTAGGGGATGCCGAGGAAGTACGCCGCGTCGTTGACCATGTACCGCGTGGCGAAGTTGTCGGTGCCGTCGACGATGAGGTCGTAGCCCTCGAACACCTGCATCACGTTGTCGTTGTCGAGCCGCTCCTCGTGGAGCACCACCTCGACGTAGGGGTTGGTCTCGGCGATCGCCTCCCGGGCCGAGAGCGCCTTGGACTTCCCGATGTCGGACTGGCCGTGGATCACCTGTCGCTGCAGGTTGGACTCGTCGACCTCGTCGAACTCCGCGATTCCCAGGGTGCCGACCCCGGCGGCGGCGAGGTAGAGCAGCGCGGGGCTGCCGAGCCCTCCGGCGCCGATCACCAGGACCTTCGCGTTCTTCAGCCGCTTCTGGCCCGACATCCCGACGTCGGGGATGATCAGGTGGCGGCTGTAGCGGCGTACCTCGTCGATGGTGAGCTCGTCAGCGGGCTCCACGAGCGGGGCGTACGACACGGTGGCTTCTCTCCTCGGACGGTGGCTCAGGCTGTCGTCGGCGCAACAACCCGGACACCGACCATGTTCCCCACCGCGGGTCGGGGCGCCACGCCTGTCCCGCGATCCGGACCGTCGTCCCGGTCCGTGACGGAGTGCCCTCGCAGGGGGGACCAGCGGCGGGAGATAGGCTCGGCCCCGGCCGGCACCGGCCCGGAGCAAGAAGGAGCACCCGTGACCCTCCCCGGCGACGCCCGCGTGCGCGGCGCCCGCCTGCCCCGCAAGGAGAGGCGGGCGCAGCTGCTCGACTCCGCCCTCGAGGTGTTCGTCGCCCAGGGCTACCACGCCGCGGCGATGGACGACATCGCCGAGCGGGCGGGCGTCTCGAAGCCGGTGCTCTACCAGCACTTCCCGGGCAAGCTCGACCTCTACCTCGCGCTGCTCGACACCTCGTGCGACGCGATCATCGACAACTGCCGGCGCGCGCTCGACTCCACCCAGGACAACAAGCAGCGGGTCACCGCCGCGATGCACGCCTTCTACGACTACATGGCAGGCGACGACGGGGCGTTCCGGCTGGTCTTCGAGTCCGACCTGACCAACGAGCCCGCCGTGCGCGAGGCGATCGACCGGGTGACCAACCAGTGCGCGGCGATGATCGCCGACGTCATCCACGACGACACCGGCCTGCCCGGCGAGGCCTCCCGGCTGCTCGCCGTGTCCCTGGTCGGAATGGCCCAGGTCAGTGCGCGGTTCTGGGTGACGGACGCTGCGGGCATCAGCCAGGACGACGCCGTCGGCCTGGTCTCGGGGCTCGCGTGGCGCGGCATCCGTGGCTACCCGCTCACCGACGAGCACTGACTGACGACCCCGTACGACGAGGAGCACCTGTGGAGATCAAGATCGGCGTCCAGCACTCGACCCGCGAGCTGGTGCTGGAGACCGACGAGTCCGTGGAGACCGTCGAGCAGAAGGTGGACGCGGCCGTCACCGGCGAGGGGCTGCTGACCCTGCGCGACACCAAGGGACGGCTGGTGCTGGTCCCCGCCACCAAGCTCGCCTACGTCGAGGTCGGCGGCGGCGTCACCGGCCAGGTGGGCTTCCGCAGCTGACGCGACGCGACGCTCCGGTGCTTGAACCGGGCAGGTCGCGGGAGGATCCTCGAACCAGGCGCCGGGACACCGGGGCCGCGTGCCCGGCGCACGAGGGAGCTGCACCGGGGCGCATCGAGAAAGGTGTGGCCCGTGGACCTCGGAACCATCCTCTTCTACCTCATCGTCGGCACCGTCGTCGGACTGCTCGGCAAGTTCGTCGCCCCCGGCAACCGCGACAACATCCCCTTCTGGCTCACCATCATCTGCGGCATCGGCGGCATGTGGCTCGGCGACGTCATCTACCGCGCGTTCGGGGGCGACGGCAGCCGGGGGCTGGACTGGATCCAGGGTCTGGTCACCGTGCTCACCGCCGCGGTGCTCGTGATGCTCGCCGCGACCGTCACCGGACGGAGCCGCGCGAAGGCCTGACGCCGTCGGGCGGAGGCGGGGCTCAGGCGTCGAGCCCCAGCGCCGCCATCCGCTCGGCGTGCCGCTCGGTGATCCGGGTGAACAGGCGGCCGATGGCGGCCAGGTCGAGGGCGGGTCGGTCGACGCCCCCCGCCAGCAGTGCCGACAGCGCGTCACGCTCGGCGGCGACCCGTTGCGCCTGGGTGAGCGCCTCCCCCATCAGCCGGCGTCCCCACAGGGCGAGCCGGCCGGCGAGCCGCGGGTCGTCGGCGATGGCCGCCTTGACCCGGTCGACGACGAAGTCGGAGTGGCCCGCGTCCTCCAGCGACGACACGATCAGGTCCCGGGTCCGGGTGTCGAGGTAGGCGGCGATCTCCCGGTAGAAGTCGGCGGCCAGCCCGTCGCCGACGTACGCCTTGACCAGCCCCTCCCACCAGTCCGCGGGGGCGGTGTGGGCGTGGAACAGGTCGAGGGCCTGGCGGAACGGCGCCATCGCCACCGAGGGATCGCTGCCCAGCTCGGTGATCCGGTCGCGCAGCTGGACCAGGTGCCCCAGCTCGACGCAGGCCATCTGGCTGATCGCGATCTTGTCCTCGAGCGAGGGGGCGAGCCGGGCGTCGGCGGAGAGCCGGTCGAACGCCGTCAGCTCGCCGTACGCGATCGCCCCCAGCAGGTCGACGACGGCGTGGCGGTAGTCGTCGTCCTCGAAGGCGGCCGACTCACCGCCGGGCGCGCCCGTCCCCCGGGATTCCGTCATGTTCGCAGCGTAGCGATAGGCTGGGGTCACCGAGCGCCACCTCGTACGGCGCCCGAGCCCGCCACCCGGCGGGATCCGTATGTGCGCGGCTGGGTGTGAGACGTCAGCCGCTGGATGCTGAAACTCCACTCACCGAAAGCGAACAGAACACTGACTACCTTCCGAGACCTCGGGGTGCTCCCCGAGATTTGTGACCCGCTCGAGCGCGCCGGCATCACCACCCCCTTCGCGATCCAGGAGATGACCCTCCAGATCGCGCTGATGGGCACCGACCTGATCGGCCAGGCCCGCACCGGCACCGGCAAGACGCTGGCCTTCGGCATCCCGGTGCTGCAGCGCTCGGTCGCCCCCAAGGACCCCGACTACTCCGAGCTCCCGGCCGGCAAGCCGCAGGCGCTCATCGTGGCGCCGACCCGCGAGCTGGCCCTCCAGGTGTCCGGCGACCTCGCGCTCGCCGGCCAGGACCGCGGCATGCGCGTGCTCACCGTCTACGGCGGCGTCGGCTACGAGCCGCAGCTCGAGGCGCTCGCGAGCGGCGTCGACATCGTCGTCGGTACGCCGGGCCGGCTGCTCGACCTGGCCAACCGCCGTGCCCTCGACCTGTCCCACGTCCACGCGCTGGTGCTCGACGAGGCCGACGAGATGCTCGACCTCGGTTTCCTGCCCGACGTGGTCAACCTGATCAGCAAGACCCCGGAGACCCGGCAGACGATGCTGTTCTCCGCGACCATGCCGGCCGCGATCGTCTCGCTGGCGCGCGTCCACATGCGCCACCCGATGAACATCCGGGCCGAGTCGTCCTACGAGAACGCGACGGTCCCCGCGACCGCGCAGTTCATCTACCAGGCCCACGACCTCGACAAGCCCGAGATCATCGGCAAGGTGCTGCAGGCCGAGGGCGCCGACAAGATGATCGTCTTCACCCGCACCAAGCGGCAGGCCCAGCGGATCGCCGAGGACCTCCTCGAGCGCGGCTTCCGGGCCTCGCCGCTCCACGGCGACATGGCCCAGGTGGCGCGCGAGAAGGCGCTCGGCAAGTTCCGCGACGACAAGATCCAGGTGCTGGTCTGCACCGACGTGGCCGCCCGCGGCATCGACGTCCAGGGCGTCTCCCACGTCGTCAACTACAGCTGCCCCGAGGACGACAAGACCTACGTCCACCGGATCGGCCGCACCGGTCGTGCCGGTGCGTCGGGCATCGCGATCACCTTCGTCGACTGGGCCGACATCCACCGCTGGAAGATGATCAACAAGGCGCTCGACCTGCCGTTCGACGAGCCGCAGGAGACCTACTCCACCTCCGAGCACCTCTTCCACGACCAGGGCATCGCTCCGGGCACCAAGGGGCGGATCGCCGACCCCGCGCCGCCGGCACCCCGCCAGGAGCGCTCCGAGCGCTCCTCGGACCGGCCGCCGCGCAGCCGCAACCGCAACCGTCGCCGTACTCGCTCCGGCCGACCGGTCGACGGAGACTCCGGGTCCGGTGCCGAGAAGGCCGGCAACGCCTCGACAGGGGCCGACGGGGCGACCGACGGCGACCAGCAGGGCTCCTCCGGCAACCGGAACCGGCGGCGTCGGCGTCGCCGTTCGTCGGGCTCCGCCGCCGGCTGAGCTGCTCCTCGCCTGTGAGCACCACCGGTACGACGCCCCGCCCGCTGTACGTCCACGTCGGCGCCAGCAAGACCGGGACCTCGGCGCTGCAGCGCGGGCTGTTCGGCTCGGCCGACCAGCTCGACCAGCAGGGCATCGGGCTGCCCCTGACCAACCGCCACGAGCACGTCGAGCTGGTGCTGCGCCCGCTCGGGTGGCTGACCGCCTCGGGCTTCGTCGACCCGGTCCGGCCCGCGGCCCTCGACCGGCTCGCCCGGCGGCTGCGGAAGGTCAGCGGTGAACGTGCCCTGCTGACCTGCGAGGACCTGTGCGAGGCCGATCCCGAGCGGATCGCGGTGCTGCGCACGGTGTTCGAGGACGCCGGCTTCGAGCCGCGCGTGGTGATCACGCTGCGGGGCCTGGCCACGACCATCCCCTCGGAGTGGCAGCAGTTCCTCAAGCACCGGATCACGCTCGACTACCCCACGTTCCTGGAGCGGGTCCGCGACCGGAAGGGCCGGTGGGGCCGCCACTTCTGGACCCGGCAGGACGCGGTCGCGATGTGCGAGCGCTGGAGCTCGGTCCTCGGCGCCGAGCGGCTCGACGTCGTCGTGACGCCGCCCCGCTCTCGCGAGCCCGAGGGCCTCTACCGGACCTTCGGGGCGGTCGTCGGCTTCGACCCGGCCACCATGTCGTGGCCCGAGCGCGACGTGAACGCCTCCTGGGGGATGGTGGAGGCTGAGGTCTACCGACGGATCAACCTCGCCCTGGGGGACCGGCTCCCCCGCTACGAGGAGGCCTACCAGCCCGCGGTCCGCTGGCCGTTGGTCAAGGGGGCGCTCCCCCGCAGCGCGAGTGCCCGGATCAAGCTGCCGCCGGAGC
Source organism: Nocardioides sp. GXQ0305 (assembly GCF_050880345.1). Classification (NCBI taxonomy): domain Bacteria; kingdom Bacillati; phylum Actinomycetota; class Actinomycetes; order Propionibacteriales; family Nocardioidaceae; genus Nocardioides; species Nocardioides sp. GXQ0305. The sequence continues at coordinate 49,801 of NZ_JBNYXG010000007.1, read as the reverse complement.
ACCTGCCGTGGGTCGCCGAGGCAGCCGAGGAGCAGGCGCGGTGGCTGCGCGAGAGCGGGATCCGGATCCACGGGGAGACCTCGGACCTGCTCCCGGGCGACGCCGACGCGGAACCGCTCCCCCCGGTCGACGAGGCCGAGGTCGCCGCCGCCGCCGTGGCCACCTTCGCCAACTTCGCGGTCACCACCCACCGGCAGCGGCGGCGTACGGGGCAGGGCTGACGAGGCGTCAGGGGACGACGACGACCGTGGTCCCGAGCGGCGCGAAGTCCCACATCGCGCGAGCGTCGGCCGTGCGCTGCCGGATGCAGCCGTGCGAGGTGGGTGTCCCGAGCTCGCCGACGGTCTGCACCCGCTCCCCCTCGTCGACCGGGATGTCGTGGAACCCGATCGCCGCGCCGGAGTCTCCCTGGGTGAACCGGACGAACCAGCGCATGGTGCCGGAGTCGTCGATGCCCACGGCGTTCTCGCTGCGCGAGTAGACCGAGTAGGTGCCGAGGTCCAGGTTGTCGTGGATGCTCCCGGACACGGGATAGGTACGCCGTACCTGCTCGTCGGCACCGACCAGCCACACCCGCTGCCGGTCCTCGCTGAACACGACCCGCCGACCCGTCCCCGAGTCGGAGGGCAGCAGCTCGGAGGTCACCACCCGCTCGCCGGGCGTCGACGGCGGTGCGTCGACGTCACGCTCGCCGCGGTCGCGCTCCCGCGGCTTCGGGGCCGGCGCCGGGGTCCGGGGCTCGGAGGCCGAGGTCGTGATGGCGCCGTCGGAGCCGGCGGGTTCGCCGGCCGCCGACGGGAGCATGCCGGTCCCGCCCAGCACGGCGACGGCGGTGACCCCCATCGACGACAGGGCCGCCCCGATCCGGCCGTAGCGCGGGCGGACCTCGGCGCGCCGGCGTCCGGACACGGTCAGCCCCTCCCCGTGCGCGCCAGGAGGTGGGCGGCCACGTCGCGGTAGGCCTTCGCGCCCTTGCTGCTGCGGCTGGTGCGCAGGATCGAGCGCCCGGCTGCCGGCGCCTCGGCGAACTTGATCGTCTTCGGGATCGGTGGCTCGACGACGTCGAGCTGGTAGGTGTCGGAGATCGTCTCGAGCACCGCGCGGGCGTGGTTGGTGCGGCCGTCGTAGAGCGTCGGCAGCACGCCCCAGACGACGAGCCCACGGTTGGTGAACCGGCGGACGTCGTGGACGGTGTCGAGGAGCTGGCCGACGCCCCGGTGGGAGAGCGTCTCGCACTGCAGCGGGATCAGCACGCCGTCCGCCGCGGTGAGGGCCGCGACCGTCAGCACTCCGAGCGAGGGCGGGCAGTCGAGCAGCACCCAGTCGTAGTGGACGTCGTCGTCGTCGAGCAGCTCCAGGGCGGCCTTGACGGCGTGCTCACGCCCCGTCCGGGTGAGCAGGTCCGCCTCGGCCCGCGCCAGCTCGATGGTCGCGGGGAGCAGGTCGACGCCGTCGTCGGTCTCGAGGATGGTCTCCACCGGGGAGAGGCCCTTCGTCAGGACCTGGTGGATCGACACCTCGAGGTCCTCAGGGTCGATGCCGAGCGAGAACGTCAGGCAGGCCTGGGGATCCAGGTCGACCAGCAGCACCCGTTGGCCCAGCTCGGCCAGCGCGGCGCCGATCGACGCGACCGAGGTGGTCTTGGCGACGCCGCCCTTCTGGTTGGCGACGGCGAGGGTGGTGGTCATGGTGGTGCCCATCATGCCGGAGCCGGTTGCCGGATCAGGGACCACACCGGTTCGACGGGCCGCATGTCGTCGTCACCGACCGCGCTGCAGCGCTTCCAGACCAAGGGCCGTGGCTAGCCCTCGCCGGCGATGAACGCCCGCACCGAGTCGGCGACCAGCTGCACCGCGATGGCCGAGAGCAGCAGGCCCGCGATCCGGGTGATCAGCAGCACGCCGGACTCCCGGATCACGCGGAGGATGGGCAGCGAGTAGCGCATCGCCGCCCACAGGCTGACGTGGACCAGGACCACGCCCAGGGAGACCGCGACGAAGTCGGCGACGTCGCCGATCTGCTGGACGAACAGCATGACCGCGACGATCGCGCCCGGCCCCGCGAGCAGGGGGGTGCCGAGCGGGACCAGCGCGACGTTCGCGCCGGCTGCGGCGGCGGGCTCCTGCTCGTTGTCGGTGAGCAGCTCCAGCGCCACGAGCAGGAGGAGCAGCCCGCCGGCACCCTGCAGCGCCGGCAGCGAGATGTGGAGGTACTCGAGGATCTGCTGGCCGAAGAACGCGAACAGGCTGATCACGAGGAACGACACCGTGACCGCCTGCCAGGCGGCCCGGCGGGCACTGGCCGCGGAGCGACCGCCGGTGAGCGAGAGGAAGATCGGCACGGTGCCGACCGGGTCCATGATCACGAAGAGGGTGACGAACACCTCGACGAGCAGCACGGTGTTGAGCAGATCACCCACGGCCGCAGCCTAGGTGCTCCGCCCGGTCGTGCTCTCACGGCCGGGGGTCCGGCGGTCGTCGGGCTACCGGCCACGCCTCGCCCGTCGGCGCCGGTGGCCGGCGGGTCGCGGCTCACGGGCGCGGCCGAGCTCCGCCGCACGGTAGGCCTTGGCGAACGTCACGGTGCGTGAGCTGGCCGGCGGGAGCGAGGTGTGCACGACCGGCCCTCCTTCGGAAGTGGTGCGGCGGTCAGGCGATCGAGCTGTGGACGCGGTGCCCGGGGCGCCGTCGGGCTCGGCGCCGCGGTACGGCGAGGAGGGCCGCCAGCCGACTCCGACGCGCCTCCCGGCGGACGCTGCGAGCCTCGCGGCTCGCCTCTGCTGCGCGCCTGCGTTCCTCGGCGCCACGGAGCCGGGCTTCGTGGTCGGCCACGAGGACGGCGGCGGTGAGCTCGGGGGTGGTCGAGGGCCTCATGGCTTCCTCCTGGGACTCCTGGTCGGCGATCTGCCGATGCCCTCGACGATCCCCGTAAGGCCCGCCCCGGCGGATCAGGCAGATGCCGTAGATCGGGACCGCCCGGTCGCCCTCAGTCGGCCCGGGAGCCCCGGAGCGCGTAGCTGAGGTAGACCACGCCGTGGTCGAAGCGCTCGGTGGCGAGCAGCTCGAGCCCGAGCCGGACGTCGTCCGGCAGGGCGCGCGTGCCACCCCCGACCACGACCGGGGTGAGGTAGAGCTCGACCCGGCCGACGATGCCGGCGCGGAGGGCCGTCGCGCCGAGCCTCGCGCCGCCGACCGAGACGTCGCGCTCCGCGGCATCGACCATCGCCCGGACCACGACCGGGTCGAAGTCACGCTCGATCCGGGTCCTCGCGGTCTCGACGTCACCGAGGGTCGCGGAGTAGACGACCTTGTCGGCCGACCTCCAGATCGAGGCGAACTCGCGGACCGCGTCCGACTCCTCGGGATCGGAGCCGAAGGTGTCCCAGACCTTGAGCGTGTCGTACGTGCCCCGGCCGAGCAGGTAGGTGCCGACCGGCCGTTGCTGCTCGTTGACGAACGCGTGCACCTGCTCGTCCGGTGCCGCCCACTCGAACGAGCCGCCTGCGTCGTTGATGTACAGGTCGAGGGAGCAGATGGCCGAGTAGATCAGCGTCGCCACGCCGCGGACACTAGTGCGCGCTCCGTGGCCTCGCCAGCGTGACCTCGCACCCGGCGCCGGCGAACGGGTGTTCACGCCCGTGTGTCCGTCGATACGATGCACGGTCGAGAGCACGACCCGCACGGCTGAGCCCGTGCCCCGGAAAGGGGGTCGTGTCCCGGACGCCATCGGGGGAATCATGAAGCGTTCCGTGCTCGCACCCGGACTCGCCGTCTCACTGGTCGCCGGCCTCGGTGCCGGGCTGTCGGCCCGGGGCGCCCCGCCCGGTGCCTCCTCGACCACCGACGCCGCCGAGGTGAGCTCGTCGCGCCTCGCCCCCGCGCGGGTGCGTGACATCACCCTCCGCGTGGACCCCCGGCGACGGGGCCTGGGCGCCTTCGCCGACACGTGGGGCGACAGCCTGGTCTTCGACAAGAACCGTGACGGCAACCCCGACGTCCTCCTCTCGTTCCACACCCAGCCGTGGGAGATCTGGCTGGGCAACCGCCGCCGGGGCTTCAGGTTCGACCGCTCCCTGCCGAGGACCGACCGGCACAACTGTGCGGTGGCCGACTTCGCCGGGCCGGCCCGCAGACCGCCCGACGGCCGCCCCGACCTGTACTGCGTGAGGGGCGCCAACGTGGGCACGCTCTCCGACAAGAGCAACGAGCTGCTGATCCAGCGGGCGGGCGGCGGCTTCCGGAACGTCGTCCGGAGGTGGGGCGCCGTGGACCCGTCGGGGCGAGGCCGGACGACGTCCATCCTCGACATCCGTGGCAACGGGCGGCCGAGCCTGTTCGTCGGGAACGCCTTCCCGGTCCGTCACCCGAGCAGGGATCACATCTACATCAACCGGGGCCGACGGTTCGACCAGGTTCGCACCGCCGGGCTTCCCTCCGTGCAGGACACCGGGTGCTCGGCGACCGGTGACTTCGACCGCGACGGCCGCCAGGACTTCCTGTCGTGCTCCACGTCCTTCCGCCTCTACCGGAACCGGTCCGACCGGGCGGGCCCGGTGTCCTACGAGCAGGTGGCGGAGAGCGAGGGCCTGCCGACCCGGCGGTGGAGGGACGCCGGACTCGTCAGGCTGAACGGCGACCGGTGGCGCGACCTCGTGCTCGTCTCCGACGGAGCGCTGCTGGTGCGCCTCAACCGGCGGCAGTCGCCGCACTTCCCGGAGGTCGACTACCGCTTCCCCCTGAACGCCGGCTCCAGCTTCTGCAGTGGTCGCGCCAACGGCGACAACGCGACGGACCTCCTGGTCGTCCAGCGGCTGGCCTCCCCCACCGACCGGATCCAGCGGCGGGACTGGATGCTCGTCAACCGCGGCACCGGCCGGACCTTCAGGGCGTTGCCGGTGCCGCAGCCGCCGAGGAGGAATCGCCGCAACGGCAACGGCGACACCTGCACCGCGATCCCGGAGTACAAGGGACAACGCGCGGCGTGGACCATCAGCAACGGCCGACTCACTCCCAACCCCGAGCGGCGCCACCTCGGCTACCGGCAGCTGGTCATCCTGGACTCGCGCGTCGGGTAGGACGAGATGCCGGCGCCTCCGGACACGGTGCCGGCGGTGACCCGGGAGGTCACCTCAGGACCTCACCCGGCACGGGCCCGCGCCGGCGGTGCAGCCGATGATTCCGCCGCGGCCGCGGAGTCGGTCACCTCGAGCAGGGAGGACACCGATGACCGACCACCACCGCGACCCGCGGGTCGACGCCTGGATCGAGGCGCTGCCGGAGTGGCAGCAGGACATCTGTCGGGAGGTGCGCGGACTCGTGCACGCCGCCGATCCCGACGTGCAGGAGACGATCAAGCGCACCACCCAGCCGTACTTCGTCCTCGAGGGGAACGTGTGCGCCTTGCTGGCCGCGAAGACCCACGTCAACGTCTTCCTGTACGACGGCGGGATCGTGCCGGATCCCCAGGGCATCATCACCGGCGGCCACGACAACACCACTGCCCGCACCGTCGCGGTGCACGAGGGCGAGCCCGTCCCGGCCCGTCCGCTGCAGGCGATGCTCGAGCAGGTCATCGCCGACAACCGCGCGGGTGGGTGGCGGCGGATCAAGGCCCGCCGGGCCGCCGGGGGCTGACTCCTACCAGTCCGGTCCCGGGCCGGCGAACGGCATCTCGACCATCAGGGGGCCACCGCCCGAGACGTCGCGGAGGATCCAGTCGTCGCGCATGAGCAGGACGGCGGACGCCGGCCGCAGCACCACCCAGAGCCACCGGCCCGCAGCCTCACCCGCCAGCACCGAACGATCCAGCTCCGCGGACGCAGCCCCGCTCGTCGACACGGTCCACAGCGACGAGGCGAGGCTGCCGATCCGGACCCGCACGACCGGCTGCTGGTCCCCCATCTCGTGACCGGGGTCGCCGCCGGGCAGCCCGGCGCAGCGCGCCCCGAGCCCGACGCCGGGCTCCTCCGCCACCAGCAGCACGTCGACCGGTCCGTCGAGCTCGGTGGTGCCGGAGACACAGGTCAGGGTGGCCACCGGCACGCCCGAGCCCTCGGTCACCACGGCGAAGTCGGACACCGCCCAGCCCGGCGCCATCGGCCACGGGAGGTAGGTCGGGAAGTCGCGCGCCGCGGCGAGGTGCTCGACGAAGGCGGCGTACGACGGCTCGCGCGGGTGCCACAGCACCGCGCCGGACCCGTGGCGGGCGCAGTCGGGCCCGCCGGGCTGGTCGAGCGGCTCCCGGCAGCGCGGGCAGCCGCGGGTCAGGCGTTCCACCGCAGCACCACCGGCTGGTCGCGCTCGTAGCCGAGCACCGACACGGTCGCGGTGTCCAGCCGGAGCAGCCGTCCCTCCGTGACGGGCAGGCCGACCCACCGCGCCGCCAGGGCACGCAGGGCGTGGCCGTGCCCGAAGACCAGGACGCTCCGGTGGCCGCGGATCCGGGCGACGGCCCGGTCGAGCCGCTGGGTCACCTGGGCGGCGTCCTCGCCGCCGGGCGTCGGATGGGTCCACACCGTCCACCCGGGCACCGTCTCCCGGATCCGGGTGGTCGTGATGCCCTCGTAGGCGCCGTAGTCCCACTCGACCAGGTCGGCGTCGACCTCGGCCTCCGGGTGGCCTGCGAGCTCGGCGGTGACCCAGGCCCGTCGACGCGGGCTGGTGAGCACCAGGTCGAAGGGGCGGTCGAGGCGCGGCGCCAGCGCCCGGGCGACGGCCTCCCCGTCGGGGGTGAGCTCGAGGTCGGTGGTCGAGGTGTGCCGGTGGTCACGGCTCCACTCGGTCTCGCCGTGCCGGACCAGCCACACCTCCACGTCCTCGCCCATGCCCTGGTCAGTCCTCCTGCGGGCCCGGCCAGTTCTTGTCGGGCCGGGGCACCGGGCGGCCGGGCTGCTCCCCGCCACGCGCGTCGAGGTAGCTCTGCTTCGGCACCATCACCTTGCGCCGGAAGATGCAGACGACCGTGCCGTCCTGGTTGTAGCCGATGGTCTCCACGTGGACCACGCCCCGGTCGTCCTTGCTGGTCGACTCCCACTTGTCGAGGACCCGGGTCTCGCCGTAGAGGGTGTCGCCGTGGAACGTCGGCGCCACATGGCGCAGCGACTCGATCTCGAGGTTGGCGATCGCCTTGCCCGAGATGTCGGGCACCGACATGCCGAGCACGACCGAGTACACGTAGTTGCCGACGACGACGTTCCGGCCGAACTGGGTCGTCTCCTCGGCGTAGTGCGCGTCGAGGTGGAGCGGGTGGTGGTTCATGGTCAGGAGGCAGAACAGGTGGTCGTCGTACTCGGTGACCGTCTTGCCCGGCCAGTGCCGGTACGTCGCGCCGACCTCGAACTCCTCGTAGCTGCGCCCGAACTGCATGCCGGACATCCTGCCGGAGTCACCCCCCGGCCGACACCCGCTCACGCGTGGGCTTGCTCACGAGCCGGTCAGGAGCCTCCCCCGCCCGCCTTCCGGCGGTGCACCTTGGGCGCCGCGCCGCCCTCGACCTCGGGACCGTGGGCCTTCTCGTGCAGCGGCTGGTCCTGGTCGACCCCCTTCGACTGCGACGCCTTCCTGTCGAGCGCCTCACGCATCTTGGCCTTCAGGTCCTCGTTCGCCACGGTCTCCTCCTCCGAGGTGGATGGAGTGCTCACTGTGCCATCCACCCCGGACGAGGTCGACCGGATAGTCGGGTCAGTAGCCGAACACCTGGTAGTCGAGGCGGTAGGTCTCCTCGACGATCGAGCGCAGCTCCTGCGAGGCACTGCTGCGCGTGACGCCGCTGGGCGCGGAGCGGTTGCGCCGCTCGGGCTCGGTCCACTGCAGCCCGATCCGGTCGCACACGGCGCCGAAGTCGGCGGCGAAGGTCTCCATCCGGCCGACGAAGTCGATCTGGTTGAGGTCGAGGAGGCGGGTCTGCCGCACGATGTGACGGTCGGTGGTCGCCAGGTCGTCCACGTCGTGCCCGGCCACCCACTCCGCGAAGGTCTCGATCGTCTGCATCCGCTCGCGCCTGGCGGCGGCGAACCGGAAGTGGTTGGTGTCGCACACCTTGTTCTGCCACGCCGAGATGAACCGGTCGAGCGGGTGCCGGACGAAGCCGAACTTGAAGTAGTCCGAGAAGGCGGCCGTCGGGTAGGGCACCTCCGAGAGCACCATCAGCCCATCGGGGTACTGCTCGTCGAAGAAGGCCTGGATGGTGCGGGTCCCGACCTTGGCGTTGCGGAACCAGACCCAGCGGTCGGCGTCGTTGATGGTCAGGTTGTGCACCCGGGACGAGAGGTTGCCGGTCTCGCGCAGCAGCTCCACCCGCCGCTCGAGCTCGACCCTGGAGGCGCGCGTCAGCGCCTTCGGGTGCCCCGAAGGCGACTTGAACACCGTCGAGTCGGTCACCGGGCCGCGCCTGCTGCCGGCACCGGCCGCTGGGTGTCGGCACGATTCCTCGCCACGGTCGGCGAATCTAACACCGGCCCGTGGTCACGGACGACGCAACCGGCGGGAGACCCTTCGGACGGCCGAGCGAGCGCGACGTACGGCGCCCGCGTGGTCCGCGTCCGCGGAACCGGCGACCGCCCCTCCCGACTGGCGCGCTGCCCGGCGCTGCTCCTTGAGCAGGGCGCGTCGACCCTGCTTCACCCCCGCTCGCCGGGCGTCCTCGGCGGAGGACTGCGCGAGGGCCTCGGCGTCGGCGTACAGGGCGGTGTAGCGCTCACGCACCTCGTCGAGCCGCTGCTGGGCCGGGTCGTCGAAGCCGCCACTGGCGGCGAGCACGCCCAGCTGGTCCCACACGTCCTGGGCCATCTCCCGCACGTCGGTCGGGCAGTCGATGTCGTCCCAGCCGGTGCGGACCCGACGCAGGCCGGGGTCGACGAAGGCGTCGACCTCGGCCGCGGCCGCGTCGTCGACGTCACGGCCGGTGGTCAGGTCGAGCTCGTCCACGACCCGGCGGACGACCGACCGCCAGTCGTCGAGGAGGTCGTTGTAGGGCACGAAGCTGCGGGGCGCGTCGCGGGTCGTGGCCTCGGTGAAGAGCGCGACGTTGAGCCAGCTCGCCACCCGCGTGGTCTGGGCGTGGCGCGGCGTCTCGCCCGCGCTGGTGCTCTTGTAGTACTTGTCCTTGCTGCCGACGACCTCTGCGGGGTGGCGCAGCATGGTGAGGAAGGCCGCCTCGCCGCCTGCCTCGGCCGCCGCCCGCTGCCACAGGGGCAGGAACCAGCTGTTGCGCGGGTCCTTGACGACGAGGTCGCGGCCGTCGGCGAGGTGCTCGCGCAGCCAGGCCGCCACCTCGGCCCGGACCTCCCCGTCGTCGGACACCCCCTCGGTGAGGTCGAAGGCGGCCGGACGTGCGTCGGTGAGGAAGACCTGCGAACGGCGCAGCAACCTGGTCTGGAGGTCCACCGCCCACCGCGGCTCGAAGAAGCCCCGAGGGTTGGTGCGGTTCCCGGGGACCTCCGGCGGCGGGATCACCAGTCCGACGGTCTTCAGGACGCCCGCGATCGTGCTCGTGCCGCTGCGGCCGGAGCCCGCGACGACCACCACCCGGGGGGTCGTCGACGACGGTGCGGACCCGTCGGTGGTCGTCATCAGCGGTCGCCTTTCCGGTCGGTGGGCACGCGCGGGCGACCCGTGGGGCGGGGTCGGGGTGGCCCGCAGCGCAACCCTAGACTGAGCCCGTCCTGAGTGAGGAGCCCGGTTTGGCTGAGCGCGTCTTCGTGCACGTCGGCACGCCCAAGTCCGGCACCACCTACCTGCAGGCCGGGCTCTGGGCACAGCGGGAGGCGCTGAGGGACCACGGGCTCTCGTTCCCCGGCCGGGCCCCCTTCGACCACAACCGCGCCTCGATCCTGGTGCGCAAGGGCGGCCACCTCGAGGCAGCGTCCGGGCGTCGCCGCGGGGGGCGCAAGCTCAAGGTCTGGACGCGCTTCTGCCGGGAGGCGGAGAGGTTCGACGGCACCGTCGTGCTGAGCAACGAGTGGTACCTCGCGGCCGGCCCCGAGCAGGCGGCCGGCGCGGTCGAGCAGCTCGGTGGCGAGCGCGTGCACGTCGTCATCACCACCCGCAACCTGGTCCGACTGGTGCCCGCCGGCTGGCAGGAGAGCCTCAAGGTCGGCCGCGGCACCAGCCTGGGCGACTTCGTGGCCGGGCTCGACGACCCCCGCAACAAGTGGACCTGGGACGTCGTCGACCCGGCACGGGTGGCACGCCGCTGGGCCGAGGTGGTCGGGCCCGACCGGGTCCACCTGATCACCATGCCCGAGCAGCCCACCAGCTCCTCCCAGCTCTGGGACCGGTTCTGCGAGACCGTCGGCCTGGCGAGCGGCCTCACCGACGTACCGCCCCGACTGGCGAACGAGTCGCTGTCGGTGCAGGCCGCCCGGCTGCTGCAGGAGTTCGGCCCGGCGCTCCGCGACGAGATCGACCGTCACGACCAGCACGTCCGCAGCCACTCACGCTGGCTGCGCAACGCCGTGGTGCGCCAGGTCCTCGCCGGCGTGCCGGGCGACCCGATCGGCGTCGGGCCGCAGCTGCGCGACGAGCTGGCCGAGCGCGAGGCCCGGAGCGTGGCCGACCTGCGTGACCTCGGGTGCCCGGTCACGGGTGACCTCGACGAGCTGCTCGGCGGCACCGACCGCGACGGTGCGCGGCACCCCGACGACGTGACCGAGGCCGAGCTGGTGGAGGCCAGCCGGGCCCTCGCGGTCGGGCTGCTGGCGGCGCGGATGCGCAGCTCGGAGCGGCCGGGCACCGACCCGGACGACGGAGACGACGGGGACGACGGGGACGACGGGGACGACGACACCGACGAGGAGCCGACAGAGCCGTGACCGGGACCACCACGACCCGTTGGACGTTCATGGTGCCCTCGGCGTACGCCGCCGGGGGCATCGCCCGCACCGTCTTCACCACGGCCAACACCCTGGTCCGGCGCGGGCACCAGGTGCGGATCCTGACCCTGAACCGGTCCTCCGCCGAGCCGAAGTTCGACCTCGACCCCGCGGTCGGGCTGGTCGCGATGCAGGACCGCCACGACCCCGACCACCCCGAGCGGCCGCTCCGGCTCCCCCGGGACCCCCGGCCCGCCGCCACCGTCCGGGAGCTGCTGCGGAGCCCGTCGGACCTGGTCGCCGACGGACAGGCCCGCAAGACGTTCTCGGCGTACGTCGACGACCGGCTCCGTGAGCACCTCGCCGACGCCCCGCCCGGCGTGGTGGTGAGCACCCGACCGGAGTTCGCCGTCGCGGCGAGCCGCTGGTCGGCCCCCGGCTCGGTGCTGCTCCACCAGGAGCACCTGTCGTTCCTGCCCCGGCCCGAGCCGTTGCGGGCGGCGCTGCGCGACCTGGCCCGCGGCGTCGGCGGCGTACGTCCGATCGACGCGCTGCTCACGCTCACCGAGGCCGACCTCGAGCGGTGGCGTGACTACGTCGACGACCCCGGGGTGCGTACCGGGGTGATCCCCAACCCCACGCCGTTCGTGGTGGGCGACCCGGCTCCGCTCACCACGCCGGTCGTGATCGCCGCCGGCCGGCTGACCGCCCAGAAGGGCTTCGAGCGTCTCGTGAAGGCCTACATCCCGCTGGCGAGGAGTCATCCGGACTGGCAGCTGCGGATCTTCGGCGACGGGCAGAACTGGGACCGGCTCAACGCCCAGGTCGCGAAGGCGGACGTCGGCGACCGGATCCTGCTGGGCGGCGTGACCCGGGAGCTGGAGAGCGAGCTGGCCAACGCGTCGGTCTACGCGATGTCGTCGCGCTACGAGGGCCTCCCGATGGTGCTGCTGGAGGCGCTCAGCAAGGGCGTTCCGCCCGTGTCCTACGACATTCCCGAGGGGCCGCGCCAGCTGATCGACGACGGCCGCAACGGGCTGCTGGTGCCCGAGGGTGACATCGCGGGCCTCACCGAGGCGCTGCGCACGCTGATGGACGACCCGGAGCTGCGCCGCCGGCTGGGGGCCGAGGCACTGGAGACCGCTCGCGCCTACGAGGCCGGTGCGATCGCCGACCGCTGGGTCGGGCTCGCCGAGGAGGTCCTCGCAGCGCGGGAGGCCTGAGGGTCAGCCTCGCTTGTCGGGCTGGTCGCGCAGCACCAGCGGCGCCAGCACCTCCAGGGCGCGGTCGAGCAGCTGCCCGTCGGACACCTCGTCGGGGGCGGTGCTGTCGTCGCGGAACGCCGGAGTGAGGTCCGCGAGGTCCCCGTGGACCGTGAAGCCACCGGCGCGGAGGCCCTCGACGATCTCGGCGGAGATCTCCTCCACGGCGGGACGGAACGGCTCGGGAACGCCGAGCGAGCCACCGGCCCGGTGGTTGACCAGCCTGCGCTGGGCCAGCCGGCGCTTGACCTGGCGGGTGAACGTCGGACGCGGCACGTCGTCGGGGAGCCGCTCGACGATGCGGCGGAGCAGCTCGGTCTCGACCGTGCCCATCGAGGGGTTGCGTGGCGCGTCGGGAACGGCGTAGTCGGCCTCCGGCAACCCCGTCGCCTCCCGGAAGCGCTGCCACAGCACGTCGCTGCCGGACCCGGACGGCGGCACCGTCACGAAGTGGACGCGGGACGGATCGAGGTGGGCCGCCCAGCGGTCCCCCAGCCCTGACAGGTCCTGGCCCCGCCACATCCCGGTGCCGGTGCCGACGCCCTTCCACTCTCCCAGCGTGGTCCGCAGGAAGTCCGTGTAGGTCACGGTGTCGCCGTTCTTGACGCCCTCCTGCCAGACCGCGGGGAGCTGGCGGGCCAGGTCGCGGCAGGTGACCACGACGTGGACCTCACGTCCCGGGAACGACTGCACGCCACGCTTGATGGGCTTGCGGGTGGAGCCGCCGAGCACCTCGTGGGACAGCAGGGCCGGACCGTCGTGGGCCAGCACCGCCTCGACCAGCCGGTCCCAGGCACCCTCGGCGCCCTCGAACCGGTGGCCGCGGAACCCCGAGTCGCGCAGGTCGAGGGCCTCGAGGAAGTGTCCGGACCGCTCGCCCGGGTAGAGGTAGCCGTGCTCCTGCAGCAGCGTCCGGTTCCTGGCGAGGATGTTCTGGAGTGACGTGGTCCCGCTCTTGGGGGTTCCCACGTGCAGCGTGACGACCGGCCGCTCACCCCTCATGGGCGGCACGCTACCCGGCCCCGTCGGCCGGGCCGCGCCGGCCTCACGTCCCCGCAGGCTCCTGCCGGGGAGCCGGCCCGAAGCGCTGGGCCAGGCTGCGGCCGAGCCGGTCCGCCACCTCCTCCACCCCGCCCGACGGCGGCGCCTGCCGGGGAAGGGCAGCGGCCCACGCGGCCTCGAGCGCTCGGAGCACCTCCCCCTCGTCGGGTGCGGCGATGGTCGCCGGGCCCTCCGCCGGGGGGTCGACCGGCAGGTCGTCGAGGGAACCCACGACCCGGACGCCCGGCGACGAGATCGCCTCGACGACGGCCCGGTTGAGGTCGGCGGCCAGTGCGAGGCCGTCCCGGTCGAGCTCGGGCCGCCCCTCGGCCGCACGCAGCGGCAGCAGACCCCCGAGCACCAGGTCCCGGGCCCGACGGTAGGAGTCCCGGTCGAGGTCCAGGAGGTGGGCGTTGACCCGGCGCAGCGCGTCGCACGAGGCGTAGCCGAGGGACTCGTTCGCGGGCACGGCGGCATCGGGTGGGTCGTGGACCTCGAGGCCGGCAGCGTCGCAGAACCGCCGCCACAGCTCGGCCGGGGCAGACCCGGGAGGCGGGAGCACCACCACCGACACGGACCTGACGGCCTCGGGGCTCGTCCAGCGCCGGAGGATCTGGGGGACGTCCTGGGCACGTCGAAAGCTCATCAGCGCCTTGGAGGTGCGGCGCCCACCCGGGCCGCTCAGCCGACGGACGTAGGTCGCGAGGTCGTCGGTGCCACGGTTGCGGGTGAAGCTCTGCCACTGCGACGGGATGGCGGTGCGCTGGTCGCGCACCGTGAGCACCACGTCGATCGGGGTCGTCCCGAAGGGCTCCACGATCTGTCGCACCCGTCGCCGCCGGGCGAAGCTCAGGAACTCCTGGGAGAACACGGCGACCCCCGGCCTCGCGTGCACCTCGTCGACGAGGGCGAGCCAGGGCGTCCGGTCGCGCTCGTGCTCGGGTCGCAGCATCCGGCGCACGGCCACGGACTGCTCCTCGAACCGGCCGCCGGGGTAGAAGCCGCCGACCGCGTCGAGGGCCCCGCTCGTGAGCACCGCCTGCAGGTAGGTGGTGCCGGACTTCATGGTCCCGATGTGCAGGACGACCCGGTCGGCCACCTCAGCGCAGTCCGTAGTCCTCGAGGAGCCGACGGCCGATGATCATCTTCTGGATGTCGGAGGTGCCCTCGCCGATGAGCATGAACGCGGACTCGCGGTAGAGCCGCTCGATCTCGTACTCCCTGGAGTAGCCGTAGCCGCCGTGGATCCGGAACGACGCCTCGACCACCTCGTTGCAGTACTCCGAGGCGAGCAGCTTGGCCATGCCGGCCTCGACGTCGTTGCGCTCGCCCGCGTCCTTCATCCGGGCCGCGCGGACCATCATCGCGTGGGCGGTCTCGACCTTGGTCGCCATCTCCGCGAGCCGGAACAGGATCGCCTGGTGCTGCGCGATCGGCTTGCCGAAGGTCTCGCGCTGCTGGGCGTAGGCGATGCCGAGCTCGAAGGCCCGGTTGGCGATCCCGCAGGCGCGCGCCGCGACGTTGACCCGGCCCACCTCGACGCCGTCCATCATCTGGTAGAAGCCCTGGCCGGGCGCCTCGCCGAGCACCTGGTCGGCCGCGATCCGGTGGCCCTCGAGCACCATCTCGGTGGTGTCGACCCCCTTGTAGCCCATCTTGTCGAGCTTGCCGGGGATCGTGACGCCTTGGGCGACCTCGCCGAAGCCGGGCTCCTTCTCGACCAGGAAGGTCGTCATGTTCCGGTAGACCGAGTCGGCGCCCTCGTCGGTCTTCGCGAGCAGCGCCACCAGGGTGGAGGTCCCGCCGTTGGTCAGCCACATCTTCTGCCCGGTGACCTCGTAGCCCTCGTCGGTCCGCAGGGCCTTGGTCTTCACGGCGGAGACGTCGGAGCCCAGTCCGGGCTCGGACATGGAGAAGGCGCCTCGGACCTCGCCGGTGGCCATCCGCGGCAGGTACCGCTGCTTCTGCTCCTCGGTGCCGTGGCGCATCAGCATGTAGGCCACGATGAAGTGGGTGTTGATGACGCCCGAGACGCTCATCCAACCCCGCGCGATCTCCTCGACGCAGAGCGCGTAGGTCAGCAGCGACTCACCGAGGCCGTCGTACTCCTCGGGGATCATCAGCCCGAAGATGCCGAGCTCCTTGAGCCCGTCCACGATCTCCTGCGGGTACTCGTCGGCGTGCTCGAGCTCCGTCGCCACCGGGAGGATCTTCTCCTCGACGAAGGTCCGGACGGCCTTCAGGATCTCGGTCTGGTCCTCGGTGAGGCCGTCGGTCTGGCACAGCCGACCCATGCTGACTCCCTTCGTCTGACCCGCGCGGGATCATCGGGCAGCCTACCGGCGGCGGGCACCGCTGAGCGGCGCTGGACTGTGACGCTCAGCACGCCCCCCGGCGCGCGTCGGACCCCGCCGTCACGGCTCCTGACGGGCCACCGGCTGCGGTGACCGTGCACGTACGACGCGGAACGGCGCCCACCGGTGGCGGCGCCCGGTCCGCTCCTCGAGCTCGGCGGTGAGCTGCGCCACCTGGGACTCGAGCCTCGCCTTCGAGGACGCGAGCTCGTCGTTGCGACCGCGGGCACCGGCGAGCTCGCGCTGGAGCTGTGCGGTGCGCAGCAGCATCTCGGCGACCACGCCCGGGAGGCCGGCGAGCATGTCGGCGTCGGTCGCGTCGTCGGGGTGGGGCACGGTGTCGTCGGCGATGTCGGGCAGGAGCTCGTCGAGGTCGCCGTGGACCTGGAAGTCGCCGGCCCGGATCATCTCGATCCACGCGGCCGACACCTCGGCGAGCCGCTTCGCCACCGGGGCCGGGGTCACCGGCTTCGCGGAGCCGCTGGCAGCACCGAGCAGGGTCTGGGCGAACCAGCGCTTGGCGACCCGTGCGAACCACGGCTGCTCCAGTCGTCCGTCGAGGGCACGCACGACGCGGCGCAGGAACGCGATCTGGGCGGTGCCCAGCGACTCGTTGCGCGGCGGCACCGTCGTCAGGTCGACGACGTCGGGCCGCAGCTCGACGGCCTCGGCGAACCTCCGCCACAACAGGTCCGGGTCGGTGCCACTCGGCGGGCAGGTGACGATGTGGATCCGCTGCGCGGGGACCAGCGCCTGCCAGCGGTCGAGCACGTTGCGCAGGTTCTGGGTCCGCCAGAAGGCCGAGGTGTCGCCGAGGTCCTCCGGCAGGCGCGACATCAGGTCGTCGATGAATCCCGCGAACGAGCGGGTGTGGCCGTTCTTGACCCGCTCCTGCCACTCGGCCGTGGCGGTGCGCCCCAGGTCACGGACGGTGAGCACGAGGTGCACCTCGAAGTCGTCGAGCAGCGGCGCCATCCGGGCGATCTGGTCCCGCGTCGCGGACCCGAAGATCTCGTGGCTGATCAGGACGACGCCGCCGAGCCTGCGGCCGCGCCGCAGCAGGTGGGCGAAGGTACCCGCGATGTCCTCGGGGACCAGGCCCCACCGCTCCGGGCTGCCGGCCATCTCGACCGCCGCGTGGAACATCCCCTCCTGCCGCACGTACGGGTAGACGTGGCCCGCGTCCTTCAGCTCGGCGCGATGGTTCCCGAGCACCGTCTGCAGGAAGGTGGAGCCGCTCTTCGGGAGCCCGACGTGGAAGTACAGCCGCTGCGGGCCGGCGGCCGGCGGGGTGCCCGATGACCCGAGCGACGGGTCACGCGCCTCGCTCACGCCGTCCTCCTCACGCCCCCGGTCGACTCGACCACAGCCTAGAGGTCGTCGGACTCCTGCGCTGAGTCCCCTCGTCGCGCGAGCGCCCGGCGGGCGCGGGCGACGAGGCTGCGCCCGCGCGCCGCCCGTGCGCGGCGACCACGGGCGTTCGCGCGCTGGGAGACGACCCGGACCAACGCCTCCACCGCCGCGGCCGAGAGCTCGGCGTCCGAGGCGGTCGCGTCGGCGTCCGCCCCGAAGGCGGTGTCGAGGCACGTGAGGTCGTCGAGAGAGCCCTCGACGTGGTACCCGGCCTCTTCCAGCGCGGCCACCTGGCCGGCGGTGACCGTCTCGCACCACGGCCGGAGCCGCTCGGGCACCAGGATCCGGTCCGCCTCCTGGTGCCGCAGCACCTGCGCCGCGAACCAGCGCTTGCCGACGTCGCCGTACACCTGGCGCCGCCGCAGGTCGTCGGGCAGCCCCAGGTTGACCTGCCGCAGGAGCTCGGCCTGGACCCGGCCCAGGCTGGTGTTGCCCCGTCCGGGCGCCGGCGCCAGCTCGTCGGCCCGGACGCCGAGGACGCGGCAGTAGCGCTCCAGCAGCAGGGTGGGCGCGCTCCCCGGAGGCGGCACCGTGACGACGTGAATCCGCTCGGCGGGGACCAGCCGAGCCCAGCGCGCCAGCACGGCCGGAGGGTCCAGCTGGATCCACGGGTGTCCGCCCCGTCCGGCCCGCTGCGCCTCCTGCAGACGCTCCAGCCAGCGGCCGTAGCCCACCGTCCGGCCCGCCTTGAGCTCCTGCTGCCACGACGACGGCACCTGCCGTGCCAGGTCGCGCACCGTGAGGACGACGTGCACCTCGCGGTCCCCGCACGCCTCGACCAGGCGCCCGACCTGGGCCCGACGCGCTGCGGCCAGGGACTCCTGGCTGACCAGGGCGCGCGAACCCGGTGCACGGGCCAGCTGTGCGCTGAAGCGCTCGAGGGCACCGGCCACCGAGTCAGGGTCACGCTGCGGGTTGTAGCGGCCCCGGACCAGCAGCATGAGCTCGAACGAGTCGCGCCTGCCCTCCGGCACCAGGTCGAGGCCGCGGTCGGCCAACAGGCGTCGGTTGTGGCGCATCACGCCCTGCAGGTAGGAGGTGCCCGTCTTCTGCAGTCCGAGGTGGAGGTAGACGCGGCGCGACTCGGGCATGGGCTGTTCCTACGCCATCCCGGATCGGCCCGGCAAACCCGGCCTCAGCTGAGCGAGTCGAGCATCTCCTCACCACGGGAGAGTCCCGTCGCACCGGTGCGCACGGTGAGCCGCGTGCGGCGCTCGAGCATCGACGGGTTCAGGTAGCGGTTGACGTCCATGCGCTGCACGGCGCGACCCTCGTCGTCGCGCATCAGCAGGAAGCCGCGCGCCATGCCGGAACGACGCCACGCCCGCTCGCACGCGTCGCGGCACCTCACGACGGCGCTCCCGGAGGCCCCCTCCTCGCGGATCAGCCGGGCCACGTTGCGCTCGCGCTCGGTGAGCTTCGCGCTCCGGGTCGTGAGGCGCACCTCGACGCCGCGGGAGATCGCCTGGCGCACGGGACGGTAGAGCCGGTACGGGCCGAACCCGGACGACACCAGCTCGACCGACGTCCCCTGGCCGGCCGCACGCAGGCCCTCGCGGATCTCGGCGACCACCACCCGCTTCGCCTCCGGGCTGCCGGCAGGGTCGCTCACGAACTGCTGGGTGACCTTCGGCGCGTCCGCCTTCCAGGATAGGTCGGCACGCACGGCGTCGTGGTCGGAGTTCAGCTCGAACCTGGAGTGCGCGTCGACGGACAGCGGACCGCGCTTGAACAGGTAGTCGATGGTCGCGCCGTGGTGGTCGCCCGTCGCGAAGTGGTCGCCTAGGGCGTCGTACGTCGGCACCATCCTCGCGGCGTCGAAGAGGTCCTCCGGGTAGCGACCGCTGGTGTAGTGGACGTTGAAGTCACCACCGACGAGCACCGGCCCGGCCGGCGCGAGCCTGGTGACCAGCTCGCCGATCCGGCGGACCGAGGGACGCAGCAGGTCCGGCATGTCGTCGTCCAGCGGCGCGACGTGCGCGGCGACGACGGAGAGCTGGCGGCCGTCGGTGTCGCGCAGCGTGACCCAGTTGGCGTAGCGCAGCCCGAGCTTGATGTTCCGGCCCTCGGGCACCTTGCGGTAGTTGGAGACCCGGGACGTGCCGCTGTCGACCAGGGTCCAGCGGTCGGTCCGCCAGGCCACCGCCGTCGCCTGGGTGTACCGGTTCTGGAACTTCCGGTGGATGTCGTAACCCGTGGGTGCGAGGACCGCGTCCTGGCGGACCGGCACCTCGTTGTAGGTGACGATGTCGGGCTTCTTGGCGAGCACCTCGCGCACGTCGGCCTGGAACCGCTTGACCGAGAGCCGGGACAGGATGTTGGCGTGGATCACCGTCAGGTCGCTGTCCGTCGAGGTGGCGCCCGCCTCGGTGCTCGAGGCGGCCTGGACGGGCGAAGTGACGGGCGACGCGGTCGCGGCCAGGACGCCCACGAGCAGAGCACCGGCGACCCTGCGCACGGGCATCGGACGACGTGACCGGGCAGGCACCGTGGTCGGCATCGGGGGGCTCCTCGGGACGGGGAAGAAAGGGGGGCGGGACGCCAAATCACAGGAATCACACCACCCCCTCGAGTCACACGCAATCGGTTCCGGAGAACTACAGACGTGTAGTTCCCGGGCCGGTCCATGCGCCCCCTGGAGGGTCGTCAGTCGGTGCGCGACGGCCGCGGCAGGCCCAGCGCCTCGGCCACGGCCGGAGCCAGCCAGCGGGCGTAGTCGGGCGTCATGTGCTCGGAGTCGCGCATGGTGATGTACTCCCCCACGACCGACGGACACAGGCCGTCGGCACAGAACCAGCGCTCGGCGTCGACCACCTCGACACCGGCGTCACGAGCCGCGGCGAACGAGGTCAGGGCCTCACGGCGGATGAACCTCCCGGGCTCGAACGCGCAGTCACCCAGATCGGGGTGCCCCAGGCTCAGGCAGACGCCGGTCTCGCGAGGCAGCTTCGGCGTGTTGCCGACGACGGCGACCTCGCCGGCCACCTCGTCGAGCTGCTCGAACAGGTCGCGCCAGCCCAGCCGGAGCACCTCGCGGTAGCGCTTCAGCTCGGGGCTGCCCGCCAGCGTCACGCCCGTCTCCGGGTCCTGCACCCGGCCCGCCGACGTCGAGACGACGACCAGCTCGGGCGCGAGCTCTGCGATGGTCTGCTCGGCCCAGTCCTTGAACGACTCGCACTCCGCCCACGGCCGGTCGGTGGACCGCTGGATCTGGGTGAGGCTGGTCGCCATGCATCCGCTGTAGACCAGGACGTAGACCCGGTGACCGGAGCTCTGGCCGATCTCGTCGATGGCCGGCGAGAGTGCCCGGGCGTGGCTGTCCCCGAGCACCACGATGGAGCGCTCGGCGTCGGTGTCACCGATCGGGCACAGCTTCGTGGTGCCGGTCCGGTAGTCGCAGTCACCCAGGGGCGCGGTCTGGGACCGCAGGTCGAGCAGTCCCGGCGTCAGGCGACTCGGCACGGCACGCCCCTCCCGGGCGGCGAGCACGGACGCCCGCACCAACGAGACGTAGCGGTCGGTGCCCACCGCGGACCGGTCGTAGTCGGCGGTGCTGATCGGGGGCTGGCCCGAGAACTCCCCCAGCCGGAAGCTCATCACCTGGGTGCTGGCCACGACCGTCACCACCACGGCCGCGACCGAGACGGGATAGATCGTCAGTGCCCGCGGCACCCGCTGCCACCGCCGTCCGGTGCGGAACGGTGTCTCGACGAACCGGTAGGTCGCCCAGCTGAGCAGCACGACGACGGCGAGGGTGGCCAGCCGGACCGGGATGCTGCCGAAGCGTTCGGGCCCGAGGTTGCTCCGCACCAGCACGATGACCGGCCAGTGCCACAGGTAGAGCGAGTAGGACAGGTCACCCACCCACACCAGCGGGGCGCTCCCCAGCAGCCTGGTCACCGTCGCCGGCCGGTCGCCGGCCCCCTCCCCCGCGACCACCAGCGCAGCGGTCGCGAGCACGGGCACGAGCGCCGCGACGCCCGGGAAGTCGGTGCCGAGCGTGTAGAGCATCGCAGTCGCCCCGATGCCGACGATGCCGACGAGCGCCAGACCCTCCCGGGCCGTGCCCGGCAGCCGGAGCGTCCGCGGCAGCAGCGCGCAGGCCGCGCCGATGGCGAGCTCGTGGGCCCGGGTGAAGGTCGAGTAGTAGGCGGTCGTCGGGGAGGAGTACGTCGCCCAGACCGACCAGGCGAGCGAGCCGACGACCACCACCGCGAGCAGCACCCCCGCGACCCGTCGGAGGTCCCGCGCGCCGCCACCCTGCCGGCGTACCCAGAGCAGGCACAGCACCAGCAGGAGCGGCCAGAGCAGGTAGAACTGCTCCTCGACCGCGAGCGACCAGTAGTGGCGCAGCGGGGAGGGCGGCTGGCCCTGGGCGAAGTAGTCGGTGCCGGTGAGGGCGAACCGGATGTTGGCCGCGAAGCCGGCCGACCAGACCGCGTCGACCAGCACCGTCTGGGTGCGCAGCAGCGACAGGGTCAGCAACGACCCGAGCGCCGTGACGAGGGTGACCAGCGTGGCTGCCGGCAGGATCCGGCGCGCGCGTCGGGCATAGAAGCCGGCAAGGGAGACCCGGCCGTCGCGGTCGGCCTCCCGCAGCAGCAGCGCGGTGATGATGTAGCCGGAGACGACGAAGAACACGTCGACGCCGAGGTAGCCGCCGGTGAGGAACGACGGTGCGATGTGGTGCGCGATCACCAACAGCACCGCGACCGCGCGGACCCCCTGGATGTCGGGTCGAAACCCGAGGGGACCCCGTCGGGTCGGGTCAGCTGAAGGAGGCGAGGGCACTGATGAAGAAGTGGTCACTGATCCGTCGGTCCGTGGGGGTGGTGTCGCGGCGGTACTCGCTCCAGGAGGCGCCGGTGCCGACGACCCAGTCGACCGGCAGCGGGCTCGGCGGGGGCTGGCACCCGCTCCCGTAGCTGCCGCCGTTGGAGGCGACCAGCCCGGCAGCGGGCATCACGCGGCAGTAGAACTCCTCGCGGTCGTTCATGTCGCCGGTGACCAGGATCGGCACCCCCTCCGACTCGAGGTCGTTGACCACGTTGACCAGCGCGGCCTGACCCTGCCGGCGCTCGGCCAAGTAGGAGCCGCCGCCGGCGGACGGGTGGGTGTTGACGACGTAGAACTCCCGGCCGGTGGCCTCGTGGCGGAAGCGGACGATCGGCTGTGGTCGTGGCGTTCCCATGAAGGGAATGGTGAACGAGCTGCCGCTCACGACCTCGACGACACCCGGGTCGTAGAGGATCGAGTTGTCGGTCTCCTTGTCTCCCCAGCCGAATCCGGGCCAGGCGGCCATGCCGGTGCGGTTCTGCAGGTCGCGCAGCTGGTCGGCCTGGAGCTCCTGGGTGCCGAGGACGTCCACGCCGTGGGAGCCGATCACGCCGGCGGCGCCCGCCGTACGGGTCGACGCGGGCGGGTACTTCTGGCGCGAGCCACCGGGCGCGGTGTGCTGGCTGCCGAGGACGTTGAACGAGCCGATGCGGAGCGAGAACGGCGCGCTCTCGCGGCGCTCACGGGCGGCCTCGCGGCGCGCAGCCCGCTTCTCGGCGAGCTCACGCAGCCGCTCCCGACGCGCCTCGCGGCGCTCGCGGGCCTCCTCCGCCTCCTGCCGTGCGAGCTCCCTGGCCCGCTGCAGCCGCAGCAGCCGGTCCGGGGAGCCGGCCGGCGACAGGATGGTGGCTTCCGACGCAGCTGCCTCGGTCGCCCGCTCGACCGACGACGCCGGTGGCTGCGGGTCGCGGGCGGTCGTGACCTCCGGCTCCATCACGCTGGCCACGACGGGGGCTCCGAGCGCTAGGACGACCATCGATCCGACCACCACGGAGAGCCGCTTGAGGGCAGCACTTTTCGGGGCTCGATGGACGGGGGCGGGCACCGCGCGAAACTAACACAGCGACGCGCCGTCCCCCGACCTGTCGGGGCAGCCGGCACCGCGCACGTGCTCGCTAGGGTGATCGCCATGCTGTTCACGGCGACCACCCTCCAGGACTCGCCGGACAACGTCCGCTTCTTCGTGGCCGCCAACCTCGCCTCGGGCGTCGACCACATGTTCGTGTTCCTGGACTCCCCGCGAGAGCCGGGTCAGCAGGAGGTCGCCGACTTCCTGGAGTCCCACGACCGGGTCACCTACCTGCGCACCGGCAAGGGCTGGTGGGGTGGCGACCGCCCGTCGGGGCTCAACGTGCGGCAGCGGGTCAACGCCAACTGGGCGCGGGCCGTGCTCGAGCCGTTCGACTGGGCAGAGTGGCTGTTCCACCTCGACGGCGACGAGGTGGCCCTGCTCGACCCCGCCGCCCTGGCCGCCGTACCGGACGACGTGGACGCGGTGTGGCTGCCCCCGCTGGAGGCGGTCAGCCAGCTGCGGCCGGAGGAGCGCCCGACCCGGTTCAAGCGCCTGCTCGACCGGGACGACCTCAACCTGCTGCGGGTGCTGGGCGTGCTGGAGTCGCCGACCAACCAGGCGTACTTCCACGGGCACGTCATGGGCAAGTCCGGGGTGCGTCCCGGTTCGGGGCTCGGCCTCACCCTGCACGACGCAGTCTCGCCCGACGGGGTGCCGCAGCCACGCCACTCGGCAGAGGTGCTGCGTCTGCTGCACTACGACGCGGTCTCGGGAGAGGCGTTCGTGCGGAAGTGGAGCGCCCTGGCGCGGGCGGGTCACGCCCGCTACCGGGCCTCCCGTGCCCCGACGGCCCGGGCGCTGAAGACCCTCGTGGACAAGGACCTGTCCGAAGAGGTCCGCGAGAAGTACCTGCACAAGGTCTACGAGCTCACCACCCTGGACGACGTCGACCTGCTCGACGAGCTGGGCCTGCTCGAGGAGGTCGACCCCGAGCAGGGCGGGTCGACGCCACGGGACCTGCCGGCCGGTGGTGCCGACGCCCTGGCCGCCCGGGTCGAGGAGCTGCGCGCGGCCGCGAAGCGGCCGTACTACGTGGCCGACGCGCCCCGCTCCGCTCCGGACCTGCCCGCAGCGGCACGCAGGGGGGTGCGCCGGCTGCGCCGGATGGCCGCGCGCGACTGAGCACCCTCAGCGGCGGCGCAACCGGCCCAGCCACGAGCGCCACCGTGGCCGGGTCGGGCGCCGGGACGCCGCCCGGCGCAGTCGGCGTACGTCGCCCATCAGGGTCGCCACGAGGTCGACCGCGACCCCGGCGACCTCCGAGTCCGTGACCGACGTGGTCGAGCGTCGCGGCTCGAGGTCGGTGGGCACGCGCAGGTGCTCGACGTCGCCCACCACGTCGTAGGGGGCCGAGCCGAGGTGGTCGATCGCCGCCTCCGCACGCTGCCGGCAGTCGTCGACCTGGTCCGGCTCGGGCCAGAACCGCTCGCCACCCCGCGGCACCAGCCGCTCGTCCGCCAAGAAGGTCCGGATCCACACCCCGCGGTCGAACGCCGACCCGAAGCCCTCCAGCGAGCCGTTGACCCGGCGCAGGGTCTCGGCCTCGACGACCCCCATCGAGGTGTTCGGGAAGGACGCCGAGAGGTCGATCCCGTCGGGCGGGAACCCCACCACGCCGGCGAACCGGTGCCACACGTCGTCGCGCGGAGCCTCCGGGTCGAGCACGACCACGTGGATCCGCTCGGGAGGGACGGCGCGTGACCAGCGCTCGAGCACCAGCCGGAGGTCGAGGGTGCGCCAGTTCCAGATCGCGGTGGACCGCCGCGACTCGCCGCGGGCGTAGTCGGCCATCGGGGTCGTCGACCCGTTCTTCAGGCTCTCCTGCCAGCTGGCGGTGAACAGTCCCAACGGCTCGCGCGCGGTCACCACCACGTGCACGTCGTCGGTCGGCAGCGCCGCGACCATCGCGCCGGCCTGCTTCGCCGAGGCGGCGGCGAAGAACTCGTGGCTCAGCAGCCCGGTGCCGGGGGTCTCCGCCAGCTCGGCGCAGATCCGCGACCAGGCGGTGCGGTGCCGCTCGGGCGCCCGGTCCTGGTGGTGGTCCTCACGGACGGTGCGGGAGGCCCACAGGTGGTCGCGGCGCTCCTCGCCGGGGACCACCACGCCGCGGCTGCGCAACGCGTCCCGCGAGGACCACAGGATCGTCTGCAGGTACGACGTCGCGGTCTTCGGCAACCCGATGTGGACGAAGACCCGCTCGACCACTAGCGGGTCCTCACAGGGACTTCCGGAACCGCTCGAGAGCGTCGTCGACGGCCGCCTCGTCGCGCGACGCGAGAGGGATGAGCAGCTCCTGCACGACGTCGGCCAGCTCGGCCAGGCGCAGGTGCTGCCGGCGCATCTCCGTCATGTCGGCCTCGAGGTCAGCGACCCGCTGCTCCAGCCGGCGTACCGCCCCCATCGTCGACCACGGTCGCGGCACGTCCCTGCTCTGCATCAGTCCACTCTCCCACCAGTCTCACCGTCGGCCGGCTGCGCTGCTCCAGCCGCTTCACCTCGATCCGGGTCGCCCCGGCCCGCTCGAGCAGCCTAGTCAGCGACGCGAGGTCGACCTGACCCACCATCCACTCGGGCGGCTCCGGCGCCCCGTCGGCCTCGTCGCTCAGGTGCAGGTCCGCGAGCAGCAGCCCGCCGCGGGCCCTCATGGCCATCGCGCACAGCCGCACGAAGGCCTCGCGTCCGACGCCGGACGTCGCGTCGAGGACGTGGCGCGCCAGCACGACCCGCGGCCGCGGGTCGTGGGCGAGGCGTGCCCCCTCGGCGAGCACCGAGCGCCACTCGGTGAGGTTGAGGTGGCGCACCTCCAGGCGGTGGCCGTCGGTGTGGGCCCGCCGCTCGGCGTGGCGCAGCGCCCGCGGAACGTAGTCGTAGGCGGTCACCCGCACGCCCTGCTGGGCCAGCCACAGGCTGTCGGCGCCGCGCCCCGCGCCGACGTCGAGCACGTCGGCGCCGCGTTCGGCCGCCAGCGCGGCCGCCCGCCTCGCCAGCAGGGATGGATCGCGGAAGCCATGGGCCGCGCCGACGCTCGCGCGGCGCTCCCAGAGCCGGATCCCAGGCTGGGTCCCGCGGAACCAGTCCTCGAGCGCCCGCACCGTCCGCGGCGGCGTGGTGAACTTGAACGCCGGGTCGGGCACCCGCCACCCCGGGCCGTACGTCGCCTCGAGCAGCTTCTCCGGGCGGGCCGGGACCGGCATCGGACGACCACCGAGCTCGCAGCTGCCGAGCGGGTGGATCCAGGAGTCCTCGAAGGGACTGCCGATCTCGCCCATCAGGTAGAGCCGACCGGCGTCGAGGAACCCCCCGAAGACGTCGAGACCGATCTGCACCCCGGGCTCGGGGGTGACCAGCACCTTGAACGCGGCACCGCTGTAGCGGGTGGTCGACCAGCCGCGCTCGGCGAGCCGGCGCTGCACCCGGAACGACTCGCGGGCGACGTCGACGGGCGTGGTGTAGCGGCTGACGTAGCCGAGGTCGGCGTCGGAGTCGTGACCGAGCACCTGTCCTTCCCGCACCGCGCCCAGCAGCGTGCCGTAGGCGAGGAACGGCTCGAGACCGGCCTCCTGCAGTGCCGCCAGGACCGCCTCGGTCGCGTCGAGCAGCGCCGAGATGTCGCGCTCGGGGCGACCCGCGAAGGTGGGCACCAGCTTGCCGGACTTGTCGAAGCCGAGCTCGACGCCCTGCTGGTTCCGGACGTCGATGCGGCCCTCGCCCTCCCCGAGCGAGACCTCGCGGTCGAGGAACACCAGCTCGGATCCCGGGTCGCGCAGGGTCAGCCGGGTGCGGCCGTGGAGGAACCGGACCAGGGGCCGGGGCCAGGCGATCCGCCGGAGCGGGCCCGGGACGGGCCCCACCCGGTCGGTGTCACGCAGGGTCCAGAACGTCCAGATCCGCCGGCCGTCGAGGCACACGTCGACCGGGCGGTCGTCGACGGCGAGCAGCATCAGCCCGCCGTCGTCGACCCGTCCGATCCGTGGCCTCGGCGCCACCCTCACTCTTCCATCGAGGCAAACGGGTCGACCTCACCGTCGGTGACCGACTCGCCGTCCTCGTAGACGGCGTTCTCGTCGGTCCCGAAGATCAGCCGGTCGCCGTCGATCTCGCCGCCGGTCGACCGCGCGTTCGAGTCCGAGCGGCACCGCCGGTGCGGGAAGTTCTCGTACCAGTAGTCGAGGTGGCTCTCGTAACGCTTCACCCGCTGGCGGCTGCGGTAGATGCCGACGTTCTCGTCGCTGATCTTGCCCAGCCCGGACCAGTTGGCCGACCCGTTGAGCAGGGCGTAGCCGGAGCGGTCACCGTTGTAGTTGCCACGGATCGTCATGGACTTCATGTGGAAGTAGCGGTCGAACTCGCGGTCGCAGTTGAAGTCCTGGACGAGGTGCTTCATCGGGACCCCGTTGCCGCGTCCCGCAGGGTTCCGCAGGAACCGACCGATGTCGATTCCGACGACCGTGTAGCCGATCCGGATGTTGCAGCCGTTGTTCCACATCGTGCGGAGCTTGCGGGCGAGGTTCATGCCGCGCTTCTGCCGGATCACGTCGGGCGCGATCTGGATCTTCGTGCGGTGGCTCGCCGTGTTGGTCGCGCCCCGGCAGTTCGTGCGGTTGAGCATCTGCATCACGGGGTCGCGCGTGCGCTTGCCCTTGTTGGGGAACGCGATCAGCCGGAAGTTCGCCACCCTCTTGTCGCGGTAGGGACGCCGGACCTTCCGGTCCTTGGCGGCCTCGTTGAAGATGTTCGTGTAGAACTTCCACACCTGACGGTTCCGGGTGTGGGTGTAGATGTCGTTCCACTGGTTGTTGGTGGACGCCTCGGTGAAGTTGGCCGAGCCCTGCATCACGACGCGCTTGGTGCGCCCCGCGTCGGAGAACAGGAAGTACTTCGAGTGCGCCGAGCCCCCGCCGCTGCGGCAGGTGCCCTGGCAGAGCCGGGCCCAGCTGTTGCGCTTGCGTGGGTGGTTCCGGTTGTACCGCTTGAGCCCCGAGCGCAGGGCGCGGAAGGGCGGGTTGCTGACCTGCTTGACGTTGCGGTCGTCCATGATCAGCCGCACGCGTACGCCGCGGCGCTGGGCGCGCAGCAGCGCGTCCTTGCCGGCGGAGGTCATGAAGTTCCACGAGAAGATGTCGATGTTCTCGCCCCGCGGGACCGAGTTGATCGACCGCATCACCCGCCGGAAGATCTTCCGGCGGGCGCCGGGGTTCGTGGGGTTGTTGAAGGTCACCCCGGGCTTCGGCGTGAAGTGGTCGGGCGTGGCCGCCGCCGGAGCGGTCCCCGAGGGCACCAGCAGTGCGGTGGCGGCGAGGGTCAGGGCGAGCGTCCTGACAAGCATGGGAATCCCTTCGATCACGGGGTTATGGCTGTTGTGCGGGGAGATGGTGCGGGCCCCGAGGGCCCGACGGGGTCAGGCCGAGCAGTTCCTCATCGACTCGCGGTAGTCGCGGTCCTCGTCGAGTGACCCGTCCGCTTCGTTGACCGTGCCCCCGAGGACGCCCCAGAAGTGATCTGCGTAGCGGACCATGCGCTGCCCCGAGGAGCAACCCAGCACGTCCCGCTCGACATAGGCCCCCGTCTCGTCGACGCACCCCTGGTAGGCGCGCGGGATGTCCCCGCCCTCCTGCCAGACGTCCGCGCACTCCGGCGCACCGGGCGGCCCCTCACCCGCAGGTGACGAGGACGACTCGGAGGCCGACGGACCCTCGGCGGTCTCCCCGCCGTCCTGCTGGCCGCAGGAGGCGAGAGCCACTGCGGTCAGGAGGGCGCACGCCGTCGTGCGCACTCGCAGACCACTGACCCGAAGCATGCCGCGAGTATAAGGCCGGACCCCCGAACGAACCGCGTTGTCGCCGCCCGACGCGCTGGCGGGACGCAGGTCTCGTGTCCGGCCCGGCCGGTAGCCTCGGGCCGTGAGCACCGCCCCCGTCCGCGTCTACATCGCCCGGATGGTCGGCCTGCCCATCTTCGACCCCCAGGGCGACCAGGTCGGCAAGGTGCGCGACCTGGTGGCGGCGGTGCGCTCGGAGGTCAGCCAGCCGAGGGTCCTCGGCATGGTCGCCGAGGTGTTCGGGCGGCGCCGGATCTTCGTCCCCATGACCCGGGTCACCAGCATCGAGAGCGGGCACGTCACCACCACGGGCCTGATCAACATGCGCCGCTTCGAGCAGCGACCCACCGAGACCCTCGTGGTCGGACAGATGCTCGACCACACCGTCACCATCACCGAGACGGGCGTCACCGGCACCGTCTACGACGTCGGCATGGAGCAGGCGCGTGACCGCGACTGGGTGCTGTCCCGGGTGGCGGTCCAGGAGCCCGGCAGCACCTTCCGGCGGCGCGGGCAGACCCACGTCGTGGAGTGGCGCGGGGTGGACGGCCTCACCCGGCAGGAGGCCGCGCAGGGCGCCACCCACCTGATCGCTCAGCTGGCGGAGATGAAGCCGGCCGACGCGGCCAACGTGATCCACGACCTGCCGCAGGCACGGCGTACCGCCGTGGTGGCCGCGATGACCGACGAGCGGCTGGCCGACGTGATCGAGGAGCTGCCCGAGGAGGACCAGGTCGAGATCCTCGGCCACCTCGAGGCCGAGCGGGCCGCCGACGTGCTCGAGGAGATGTCGGCCGACGACGCGGCCGACCTGATCGCCGACCTGCCGCCCGAGACGGCCGCCCGGCTGCTGGAGCTGATGGAGTCCGAGGACGCCGAGGACGTCCGACGGCTGATGTCGTACGCCGAGGAGACCGCGGGCGGCATGATGACGCCCGAGCCGGTGATCCTCGGGCCGGACGCGACCGTGGCCGACGCCCTCGCCCACGTCCGCCACCCCGACCTGCCGGTGTCACTGGCGGCGATGGTCTACGTGTGCCGGCAGCCGCTGGAGACCCCCACCGGCAAGCTCCTCGGCTGCGCCCACGTCCAGCGGCTGCTCCGGGAGCCCCCCTCGTCGCTGGCGGCGGCCGCCGTCGACAGCGCGCTCGACGCACTGCGGCCCGACGCGACCATCGACCAGGTCGCCTCCTACCTCGCGACCTACAACCTGGTCGCGGCGCCGGTCGTCGACGACAGCGGGCGGCTGCTGGGGGCGGTGACCGTCGACGACCTGCTCGACCACATGCTCCCCGAGAACTGGCGCGACCAGGAGCAGGAGGGCACCTATGGCTGAGCCGCGCCGCAACCGCCTCGACACGCCCACCGACGTGCGCCGACCGCTGGTGCGCCGGCCCAGCTACGACGCCGATGCCTTCGGCTCGTTCGCCGAGCAGTTCGCGCGGTTCATGGGCACGGCCCGGTTCCTGCTCTACATGACCCTGTTCGTGGGCATCTGGCTGGTGTGGAACTGGCTCGCGCCCGAGGACCTGGCGTGGGACCTGTACCCGTTCATCTTCCTGACCCTGATGCTGAGCCTGCAGGCGTCGTACGCCGCTCCCCTCATCCTCCTGGCCCAGAACCGCCAGGAGGACCGCGACCGGGTCATCGCCGAGCGTGACCGGCAGGCCAACGCCCGCGCCCACGCCGACATGGAGTTCCTGGCCCGTGAGGTCGCGTCGCTCCGGATGGCGATCGGCGAGGTCGCCACCCGCGACTACGTGCGCTCTGAGCTGCGCGCGCTGCTGGCCGAGCTCGACGAGAAGCGGTCCCCGGACCCGAGGGCCGACGAGGAGTGAGGCGGCCTCCCTCCGAGGTGCTCCGGACCCTGGTGCTGGTGGTCGTGCTCGTCGCCGCGGGCTCCGGGGTGGCCCTGGTCGCGCTGACCCGGCCCGACGCTGAGGTGGGCTCCCCCACCGGGACCGCGACGTCCTCGGCGCCGGTCCCTGCGGTCACGCCGGAGCCCTCGCCGCCACGGCCGTCCCCGTCGCGGACGGACCCGTCCGGGCAGCCCGAGGCGACCGCCACCCCCTGCCAGGCTCCCACCGAGCGGGTGGCGCTGCGGGTGCTGACGCTCAACACCCATGGCGCCCAGGGACGCGGCGGGTTCGACCTCGACCGGCTCGCCTCGTTCCTCCGGGCGGCCGACGTCGACGTCGCGCTGCTCCAGGAGGTCGACCGGTTCCGGGGCCGCAGCCGCTACTCGGACATGCCGCGGGTGCTGGCGGCCCGCACCGGCATGGAGGTGGCCTACGGCCTGAACGTCGACCTCCGGGGTCGGGCGGTGTCCGGGACCGCCACGCTCTCGCGCTACCCGATCCTCTCCCGGCGCAACGTCCGGCTGCCCGGGGCGCCGGGAGCCAAGGGCCGGGGCCTGCTGCGTACCGACCTCGACGTCGACGGCGTCCGGGTGAGCGTCTTCAACACCCACCTCGAGCACCTCGCCGCCCGCCTGCGGCTGCGCCAGGCGGGCGCGCTGCGCCGGCCGGTCGCGGCGACGCCCCACCCGGCCGTCCTGGGGGGCGACCTCAACACCGTACCGACCTCCACGGCGGCCGCCAGGGTGAGGCGGCTGCTGACCGACAGCTGGGAGGACGCAGGCCGCGGCCCGGGCCCGACGGCACCGGCCGGCAGTCCTCGGCGCCGGATCGACCACCTCTACCACTCGCCCGGCCTCCGGGTGGGGTCGATCGCCGTGCTCGGCCAGGTCGTGTCCGACCACCGGGCGGTGCGGGCCCGTTACCTGCTCACGGTGTCCGGCGACGAGGTCTGCGTGCCCGAGAAGGACGGGTCGGCAGGCGGCTCCGGTCCGGGGAACCGTGCCGGAAGGGGTGCCGGCGGCGCGCGCTAGACCTGTTCATTACGCTGGGACATCATGAGCAGCCCCACCACCGAGCAGGTCATGGCCGCCCTGGCCACGGTCAACGATCCCGAGATCAAGCGCCCGATCACCGATCTCGGCATGGTCGACGCGGTCGAGGTCGGCGACGACGGCACCGTCCGGGTGACCGTCCTGCTCACCGTGGCCGGTTGCCCGCTCAAGGACACCATCAACCGCGACGTGACGGCCGCGGTGAGCGCGCTCGACGGGGTCACCGACGTCGACCTCACGCTCGGGGTGATGACGGCCGAGCAGCGCAGCGGTCTCCAGGAGCAGCTGCGGGGCGGCCAGGCCCAGCGCGAGATCCCGTTCTCGCAGCCCGGCTCGCTCACCAAGGTGTTCGCGGTCGCCAGCGGCAAGGGCGGTGTCGGCAAGTCGTCGGTCACCGTCAACCTCGCGCTCGGCATGGCCGCCCAGGGTCTCAAGGTCGGGATCGTGGACGCTGACATCTACGGCCACAGCGTGCCCGCGATGCTCGGCGTCGCCGACCAGCGTCCGACCCAGGTCGACGAGCTGATCATGCCTGTCCCGACCGCGTCGGGGGTGTCGGTGATCTCGATCGGCATGCTCAAGCCCCGGCGTGACCAGGTCGTCGCCTGGCGCGGGCCGATGCTCGACCGGGCGCTGGTGCAGATGCTCTCCGACGTCTACTGGGGCGACCTCGACGTGCTGCTGCTCGACCTCCCGCCCGGCACCGGCGACGTGGCGATCTCGCTCGGCCAGCACCTCCCGGGCGCCGAGGTGGTGGTCGTGACGACCCCCCAGGAGGCCGCGGCCGAGGTAGCCGAGCGCGCGGGCACGATGGCCTCGATGATGCACCAGCGGGTGGTCGGCGTCGTCGAGAACATGAGCTACCTCGCGTGCCCCCACTGCACCGAGGAGGGGCGCGACCACCGGATCGAGGTCTTCGGCAGCGGTGGCGGCGAGCGTGTCGCCCGCACGCTGTCCCAGCGCTTCGGCTACGACGTGCCCGTCCTGGGACAGGTGCCTCTCGACACCCGGCTGCGCGAGGGTGGCGACGACGGCAAGCCGATCGTCGAGGCGGACCCGACCTCGCCCGCGGCGACGGTGCTGCGCGAGGTCGCCGGGACCCTCGGGGGCCGCGGCCGCGGTCTGGCCGGCATGCAGCTGGGACTGACACCGACCAGTAAGTTCTGACCCGTGTTCGGCGTCGGACTTCCCGAGATGGCGGTCATCGCGCTGCTCGCAGTGCTCGTGTTCGGCCCCGAGAAGCTCCCGGAGTTCGCCAAGCAGGCCGGCCGGTTCCTCCACCGGATGCGCCAGTTCGCCCGCTCGACCCGCGACGACCTGCGCACCGAGCTCGGGCCGGCGTACGCCGACCTCGAGCTGCGCGACCTCGACCCCCGCACCATCGTGCGCCGCCACATCGTGGAGGCGATGGAGGAGGCCGAGGAGGAGGACACCAGGCCGCGACGCCCGGGGACCCGCCCCCTCGGCGAGGGCGAGCTCCCGCCGTACGACGCGGAGGCGACCTGAGTCACTCGCGGCTCTGGACGGCTGCGAGCGCCCCGAACGCGACGAGCCGCACCCCTCCGGGGGCGGCCTCGACCTCCGCGAAGTCGGCACCCACACGGAGCACGGCGCCCTCGAGGCGGGCTCCCGAGCGCAGGTGCACCAGGCACCGCTCCCCCGCCTCGCTGAGACGCCTGAGCGCGGACCCCAGCCCGAGCCGGGTGAGGGGTGACCAGGCGACCTCGGGCACCGACCGGGCGGAGGCGCCGAGCACCTCCTCGACCGCGCCGAGGTGGACCACCCAGTCGCCCGACACGCCCCGCAGCAGCGCCCAGCCGGTACCGAGCCGCTGCAGCTCACCGGGAACCCGTCCGACCCCGGCGATGCCGAGGACGACCTCGGACCCCACCGAGGCCATCAGCCTGCTGGCGAAGGTGACCGCGCCGTACTCCGCCCGGCTCCGGTCGGCGAGCTCGGCCACGCGTTCGGCGTCGTAGAGCGCCTCGGCCTGCTGCTCGAGGTCGTCGAGCACCGCGAACAGGTTCTCCTCCCAGGCCACGCCGGCGAGCCTGCCACATCGCCGCTCGGGCGGCGGCCGTCGGCGGCCCTGTGGAGGAGCGCTTGCCGATCCCACGAAAGAGGCGTTGACTGAGGCAAACAGACGCAAACGGAAGGTTCGGGATGGCTCGGGACCCTGGCCCACGGCTTCGCGGCCTGCTCGTGTGGGGCGGCGCGACCCTCACCCTGGCCGCGCTGGCCGGATGGCTGGTCCCCGACCTCGTGGCGGCCGGCGGGGTCCCGGCCGCCTCGCGGCCCTTCGACGCCTGGCTGGTCATCGGCTGCGAGGTGGCGGCGCTCCTCGCCGCGACCTGGCTGTGGCTCCTCGTCGGCCTGGTCGTCCGGGAGGCGGTGTCCGGGACGACGTGCCCGCGTGGTGCCGTCCCGCCCCTGCTGCGCCGGGTGGTGCTCGCGGCGTGCGGCGTCGGGCTGCTGGGGAGCCTGGCCTCTCCCGCCCATGCCGGGTCGTTGCCCTCGCCCCTCGCGGGTCTCCCGCTTCCCGACCGCCCCACGACCCACGCGACCAGGCCTCCGGAACCGTCGCCGAGTTCCACGCCCGCAGCGGCCGCCGGCGAGGCGGGGCGGCGCTCGCCCACCGTGCGGGTGCAGCGTGGCGACACCCTCTGGGACCTGGCCGCGGCCGACCTCCCCGACCGCGCGCCGCTCGCCGCGGTCGACGAGCGGTGGCGGGTGATCCACGCGGCCAACCGCGAGGTCGTCGGCGACGACCCCGACCTGATCCTTCCCGGGCAGCGGCTGCGACTCCCGCCGTCGCCGGCCGTCCCGCCGACCACCTGAACGAGAGGAGCCGTCATGTTCCACGAGAAGGTCGTCCCGCTGCCCCCGCCCGCGCCGGTCGCCTCGGTGCAGGGCACGCTGGCGCTCGACCTCGCCACCCGCCCGGACGACGCCTGGCCGCCACCGCTCGCGACCGTGCACGCCCTCGGCCTCCGGGAGCGCCGGAAGGTCGAGGCCTGGGCCCACCGGTTCGCGCAGGCCGCGGTCGAGATCGCCGGCGGTGACCGTCCGGTGAGCCAGCTGCTCCGGTGGACGACCCCCGAGGTCTACCAGGACCTCGCGAGGCGGGCCCAGCTGGTCAGGGTGGCCGCGGCCCGCGACGTCCACTCGGGCCGGGTGCAGCAGGTCCGTCCCCACGTCGAGAGCGTGCATGCCTGCTGGCTCTCCGACCGGGTGGCCGAGGTCAGTGTCCGCGCCCGCCACGGCCACCGGTCACGGGCGGTCGCCATCCGGTTCGAGAAACGGCAGGACCGGTGGCTCGCCGTTGCCCTGGAGTTCGCCTAGCCCGGGTTAGCCTGCGCCCATGGGGACAGACGGGAGCTCGGTCCGGCCGTCGGGAGCGTCGCGGCGCACTCACGCCGGTGAGGAGTCGGCATCCCCCGGTGCTCCCCGGATCGTGGTGATGACCATGGTGCGGGACGAGTCGGAGATGCTGCCGCGCTGGGTCGACTACTACGGTCGGGAGCTCGGGCTGGGGAGCCTGATCGTGCTCGACGACAACAGCGTCGACGGCTCCACCGACGACCTTCCGTGCACGCTCTACCGCCTGCCGCCCGAGCCGTGGAAGCAGCGGTGGGCCAAGACGCGGGCCCGGATGGTCAACGGCATGGCGGGGGCCCTCTTGGCCTGCAACGACGTGGTGGTGTTCACCGACGTCGACGAGTTCCTGGTCGCCGACCCCGGCAAGTACGCCGGACTCCGCGACTACCTCGCCCACCGCTCCGACGTCCCGATCATCGCGCCCCTGGCCCTGGAGGTGATGCACCACGTGGGCTCCGAGCCGCCGCTCGACCCGTGCCGCCCGCTCCTGCAGCAGCGCCGCTACGTCAAGTTCGCTCCCGGGATGTGCAAGCCGCTGGTCAAGCGCGTGCCCGTGCCCTGGGAGCCCGCCTTCCACGCCATCCATGCGCCCTTCGCGGTCGACCCGGACCTGCTCCTGCTCCACCTCAAGTGGTCCGACGAACCGACGCTCTCGCGGGTCGCCGAGCTTCGCCACCGGGTCCGGGAGGAGGAAGGGCGCGGAAGCCCGCGGAGCTTCTGGGCCAAGCGCCCCGACCAGCTGAGGCGCAAGCTGGCGTCCTGGACCAGCCCCGCCGGGGAGAGCGACCCGGTGCCGGTCCTCGACGTCGAGGAGGTCGGAGCCCGCGCCGTGGTCTCGAAGCGCGCCAACGGCACCTGGCGGCCTCGCGGCAACCAGACCACGGCGCTCGACAAGACACCCCTGCGGGTGCTGCCCGAGCGCTACCGCGACGCGTTCTGAGTCCCCTGCAGGGCCTCAGCCGTTGGACCGCGCCGTGAGGCCGGTGGGACCGCCGGGCGCGCCGTGGCACTTCTTGAACTTCTTCCCCGAGCCGCAGGGACACTCGGCGTTGCGGCCGACCCCGGCGTAGGGATCGTCGGCATTCGTCACGGTGGTCCGGACCGCAGCGTTGTCCTCCCCCACCTCGCCGACGCCCTCGTCGGGGCCGGAGTAGGTGAGCTGCTGCGGCTGGCGCACCCCCTCGAGCCCGCGCGCGCGGATGTGGGGGGCCGCCTCGCGGGCCGCGGCCGCCGACGCCGACGCGGTGGGCATCTCGGCGAGCAGCGGCTCGGCCACCTCCTCGGCCTCGACCTCGGCGTCGTCGTCCTCCTCGACGGTGACCTCGAGGTTGAACAGGAAGCCGACGGCCTCCTCCTTGATGCCGTTCATCATCGCGGCGAACATGTCGAAGCCCTCGCGCTGGTACTCGACCAGCGGGTCGCGCTGGGAGTACGCACGCAGGTAGATGCCCTCACGCAGGTAGTCCATCTCGTAGAGGTGCTCGCGCCACTTGCGGTCGAGCACCGAGAGCACGACCCGACGCTCCAGCTCGCGCATGACCTCCTCGGTCACCTCGGCAGCCCGGCGGTCGTAGGCCGCCTGGGCGTCCTTCTGCAGGGTCTCGACCAGCTCCTCGCGGGACAGCCCCTCGCGGCCACCACGCTCGTCGACGTAGGTCTTCTCGGAGACCCCGACCGGGTAGAGCTGGCCCAGCGCGCTCCAGAGGCCGTCGAGGTCCCACTCCTCGGGCAGGTCCTGGGTGGTGGTCGCGACGTAGCCCTCGACGACGTCGTCGAGGAAGCCGCGGACCTGCTGCTCGAGGTCGGCGCCCTCGAGCACCTCGCGGCGCTCCGCGTAGATGACCTTGCGCTGCCGGTCCATGACGTCGTCGTACTTGAGCACGTTCTTGCGGGACTCGAAGTTCTGCGACTCCACCTGTCCCTGGGCGTTGGCGATCGCGTTCGTGACCCGCTTGTTCTCGATCGGGACGTCGTCCGGGATCTTCATGACCTGCAGGATCCGGTCGACCCACTCCGACTTGAACAGGCGCATCAGCTCGTCCTGCAGCGAGAGGTAGAACCGTGACTCGCCGGGGTCTCCCTGGCGGCCGGAGCGGCCGCGCAGCTGGTTGTCGATGCGGCGCGACTCGTGGCGCTCGGTGCCGACGACGTAGAGCCCGCCGAGCGCCTTGACGTCGTCGTGCTCGGCGGCGACCTGCGCGGTGATCTTCTCGACCATCGCGGGCCAGGCGGCGTCGTAGTCCTCGGGCTGCTCGACGGGGTCGAGGCCCTGCTTGCGCAGCTCGGCGTCGGCGAGGAAGTCGACCGACCCGCCGAGCATGATGTCGGTACCGCGTCCGGCCATGTTGGTCGCGACGGTGACCGCCCCCTTGTGGCCGGCCAGCGCGACGACCTTGGCCTCGTCGGCGTGCTGCTTGGCGTTGAGGACGGTGTGGGCGACGCCGCGCTTGCGGAGCTTCTGGGACAGGTGCTCGGACTTCTCCACCGAGACGGTGCCGACGAGGATCGGCTGGCCGGTGGCGTTGCGCTCGGCGATGTCCTGGACGACCGCGTCGTACTTGGCCTCCTCGGTGCGGTAGACGAGGTCGGCCTGGTCGGCACGGATCATCGGCTTGTTGGTCGGGATGGGCACCACGCCGAGCCCGTAGATCTTGTCGAACTCGCTGGCCTCGGTCATCGCCGTGCCGGTCATGCCGGAGAGCTTCTCGTAGAGCCGGAAGTAGTTCTGTAGCGTGATCGTGGCGAGGGTCTGGTACTCCTCGCGGATCTGGACCCCCTCCTTGGCCTCGATCGCCTGGTGCAGGCCGTCGTTGTAGCGGCGTCCGGAGAGGATGCGGCCTGTGTGCTCGTCGACGATGAGCACCTCGCCCTCCATGACGACGTACTCCTTGTCGTTGCGGAACAGCTCCTTGGCCTTGATGGAGTTGTTCATGAACGAGATGAGCGGCGTGTTGACCGAGTCGTAGAGGTTGTCGATGCCGAGGTGGTCCTCGACCTTGGTGATGCCGGGCTCGAGGACCGAGATGGTGCGCTTCTTCTCGTCGACCTCGTAGTCGGTGTCCAGGGTCAGGGTGCGGGCGATCTTGGCGAACTCGCCGTACCAGCGCACCTCGTCCTGGGTGGGGCCGCTGATGATCAGCGGGGTCCGGGCCTCGTCGATCAGGATCGAGTCGACCTCGTCGACGATGGCGAAGTTGTGCCCGCGCTGCACGCACTCCTCGAGGGAGCCGGCCATGTTGTCGCGCAGGTAGTCGAAGCCCAGCTCGTTGTTGGTGCCGTAGGTGATGTCGCAGGCGTAGGCCTCGCGCCGCTCGTCGGGCTTCATCGACGGCAGGATCACGCCGGTGGTCAGCCCGAGGAAGTGGTGGATCCGGCCCATCCACTCGGCGTGGTAGCGCGCCAGGTAGTCGTTGACGGTGACGATGTGGACGCCCTTGCCCTCGAGCGCGTTGAGGTACGACGGCAGCGTCGCGACCAGGGTCTTGCCCTCACCGGTCTTCATCTCGGCGATGTTGCCGAGGTGGAGCGCCGCGCCGCCCATCAGCTGGACGTCGTAGTGCCGCTGGCCGATCACCCGGCGCGAGGCCTCCCGGACCGTCGCGAACGCCTCCGGCATCACGTCGTCGAGCGTCTCCCCCTCGCCCAGCCGCCTGCGGAGCTCGTCGGTCATGCCGCGAAGCTCGTCGTCGCTCATCGCGGTGAAGTCGTCCTCGATGGCGTTGACGGCCTGGGCGACCGACTCCAGCTGGCGGATGATCTTGCCCTCGCCGATGCGGAGGATCTTGTCGATGATGGCGGGCACTGGGTGGGACTCCTGAGATGAGAGGTCGATGGGCCGGTGGGCCATCCGCCATGCTACAGAGCACCCGCGCGGATCCCCGCCCCGGCGACCCGCCACTCGGGCAGCTCGCACAGCACGTGACCCGTCACTCGTGCAGGTTCGCGAGCCTGTGATCCGTCACCCGTGCAGGTTCGGCACGGTCGCGTTCGCCACCGTGGCAGCTTGCGGAATGGCGAGTCGAGAGCAGGGCCTTCCGCATTGACGGCTGGGCGTGTCACCCACCTGCAGGAGTGACGGCTGGGGCGTCTATCAACCTGCAGAGGTGACGGCTCGCAGGGTCCTCAAGGTGCACAGGTGACGGGTCGGCGAGGGCTCAGCGGGTGAGGACGGAGAGCGGGGCGGCGAGGTCACCCCGGTCGGCCACCACCACGTCGTCGAGGCCGAGCCAGCCGGCGAGCCGCCGCAGCTCCTGGGCCAGCTCGTGAGCGGTCTCGACCGGCGCGGTCGGCTCGGCGTACGCGCCCTG
The DNA here is from genome assembly GCF_050880345.1 of Nocardioides sp. GXQ0305. Classification (NCBI taxonomy): domain Bacteria; kingdom Bacillati; phylum Actinomycetota; class Actinomycetes; order Propionibacteriales; family Nocardioidaceae; genus Nocardioides; species Nocardioides sp. GXQ0305. The sequence goes on along the minus strand of NZ_JBNYXG010000007.1, from coordinate 10,599 downwards.
GACCAGCAGCCGGCCTCCCACGCGGTCGGCCTTGAGATCGACCCGCGCGACGATCCGGTCGCCGAGCAGGAAGGGGAGCACGTAGTAGCCGAACGTCCGCTGCGGCTTCGGGACGTAGATCTCGATCCGGTAGTGGAAGTCGAAGAGGGCCTCGGTGCGGGCACGCTCCCACACCAACGGGTCGAACGGGCTCAGCAGGGTCCGGGCGGCGACCCGGCGCGGTCGGCGGGCGTCGACGTGGAGGTAGGCGGGCTTGCCCCATCCCTCGATGCGGACCGGCTCGAGCTCACCGGTCCCGACCAGGGTCGCGATCGCCTCGCGGGCGTTGGCGGCGGGGACCGGACCGGTGGCCGGCTGGAACCGCATCCGGTAGTAGTCGGCCAGGCACGCCCCGGTCGCCACGCCGTGGGAGCGAGCCGCCCGGCGCACCAGCTCGAGGGCGGACTCGTCGAGGGTCGGGGTCGGCGCGTCGAGCACCGCCCGGGGCAGCACCCGCTCGGGGACGTCGTAGCGGACCTCGAACTGGCTGGACCGGCCCGCGATCGCCACGTCCCCGACGAGGAACAGGTAGTCGAGCACCTTGCGGGCGTCCGACCAGTTCCAGCCCCAGTGCTCCTTGGTGCGGGGTCCGCTGAAGTCGCCGTCGAGCTCGCGCGCCGTCACCGGCCCCCGCTCCCTGACCGCGTCGAGGACGGCGGGCTCGAGGGTGGGGTCGGCGGTGAACCCCCACTTCCCGCGCTGGGCGCGGTAGCCCTCCATCCGGAACCGCATGTGGGGCCAGAGGTCGACGGGCATCAGGGCCTGGACGTGGGCCCAGTACTCGACCAGGCGACGCTTCTCGCGTCCGGAGGCCGCCCGCTCGAGCAGCGCGGGGTCGTAGGGGCCCATCCGCGAGTAGAGCGGCATCAGGTGGGCCCGGGCCAGCACGTTGACCGAGTCGACCTGGAGCACGCCGGTGCGCGCGAGCGTGCGGTCGAGCGTGCGCATCGTCGGGGTCGCGTGGGCCGGGTCGAGGAACCCCTGGGCCGCGAGCGCGATCCGGCGGGCCTGGGCGCGTGACAGCTCCATCACGGCCAGAACTCAACCACGAGGTGCCGACAGGTGGTCACCGACCGGCCCCGGTGGTTGCGGTGGGCATGTGCCTGACCGGGTTTCGACACGCGGGTCACGGCCTCGCACGCTCAGCCGTGCCGCTCGCTCAACCACCGACGATCTCCCGAAGCGGCTTCGCCGCTACGGGAGATCAAGCAGCTTCTCGCGGACGGCATACATCACGGCCTCCATGCGGGAGTGGAGCTGCAGCTTCTCCAGGATGTTGCGCACGTGGTTCTTGACGGTGTTCTCGCTGATCACCAGCTTGCGGGCGATCTCGCGGTTGTTCATGCCGGTGGCGACGTGGCGCAGCACCTCGAGCTCGCGCTCGGTGAGACGCAAGCCCGGGACGTTGGTCTTCTCGGGCCGCGACATCTGCTTGAACTCGTCGATCAGCTTCACCGCCATCGACGGGCTGATCAGCGACTGGCCGTCGGCGACCACGCGGACCGCCTGGGCGACCTCCTCGATCGAGGAGTCCTTGAGCAGGTAGCCGGACGCACCGCTCTTGACCGCCTCGTAGAGGTCGGCCTCCTCGTCGGACACGGTGAGCATGATGATCTTGGCCGACGGCACGCTCTGCTTGATGGCCTGGCACGCCTCGATCCCCGACAGCTTCGGCATGCGTACGTCGAGGAGCACCACGTCGGGCGCGACCGACTCGGCGAGCCGGACCCCCTCGGCGCCGTCACCGGCCTCGCCGACGACCTCGACGCCGTCCTCGCTCGCGAGCAGCATCGTCAGGCCGCGACGGAAGAGCTCCTGGTCGTCGACCACCAGCAGCCGGATCGGTTCCGCGGACTCGGTCGGGTTCGCCTCCACGGCAGGGATTCTGTCACGGCTGCGTCCCGGGACGGGTGCTCCGGCCGCTCCGTGTCGGACGAGGTGGGCTAGCCCTCGCCGCCGACGTCGAGGGAGATGACGCCGTAGTCGTAGCCGCGGCGCCGGTAGACCACCGACGGCCGCTCGCTCTCCTTGTCGACGAACAGGTAGAAGTCGTGACCGACCAGCTCCATCTCGTAGAGCGCCTGGTCGAGGGTCATCGGGTGCGCGGCGTGGGACTTCTCGCGCACCACCAGGGGGCCGTCGCCGGTGACCGTGATCGGACCGACGTGGCGCTCCTCGACGGTGTCGGCGGCGTCGGCGTCCGGCGAGATCGTCTCCATGCCGGCGAGAGCCTCGCCGACCGAGGCCGGCGGCCGGCCGCGGTGGACGCGGCGCCGGTCGGCCGCCCGTCGCATCTGGGCGGCCATCTTGTCGACCGCGAGGTCGAGGGCGCCCATCTTGTCCTCGGCGGCGGCCTCGGCCCGGATCACCGGGCCCTTGGAGAAAGCGGTGAGCTCGACGCGGACGGCACGGTCGTGCTGCCGGGGGTTGCGCTCGGTCTCGACCTCGACCTGGACCCGCATGATGCGGTGGTCGTGCTTCTCGAGGCGGGCGAGCTTGTCAGTGACGTGCTCGCGATAGCGCTCGGAGAGCTCGATGTGCCGTCCGGTCACGACAACGTCCATGTGATCCTCCGATGGCTGGCGACGGTTTCCTCTGGGGGGCAGGAGTCCGCCCGGCCGACCTGGTCTTCGTCCCCACACCCGCCTGCTGAGGCGCTCGCAGCTTCTCTGCCACTACTGGCCTTCTCCCGGGACCCGCCGCGTCTGACGGCGTGACCGGGGCAGGACTTACGACTAAGCCGCACCGTGATCCCCCGCACGAGGCGGGGTTACGTGGGCCGTTTCGCCTGCGACTGGCATCGGCTTGCCAGTACGACGGTCCGGTCTCCCGGGGCGTCGTACCGACGCAACCACGGACCCGGACGGACTCCATGCAGAGACGCTAGACCACCGGCGTCCGCGACGAAAGGCGTGGTCCGCACTATTCGTGGCGGCCGGTCCCGGGCCACCGGCGACGGGTCGCTGCCACGGTCGCGATGCCGTCGACGACCAGCCCGGACGCCGCCAGCGCACGCTGCGCCTCGCGGGCGGTGGCGCCGGTCGTGAGGACGTCGTCGCACACCACGACCCGGGCCGGGTGACCGGCCCACCGCCGCAGTCGGCCGGTCGGGCACCACATCGAACCGGTGAGGTTGGCGGCCCGCTCCTCGGCGGTCAGACCCGCCTGGTCACGCACCCCGCCGCGCGACCTGAGCAGCGGCGCGACCCGCGCGTCGGGGAGCAGGGCGGCCGCCGCCCGGACGACCGTGAGCAGCGGGTCGTGCCCGCGCGCCCGGACCGATCCCGGGCGGCTCGGCACCGGCACCAGCAGCACCGGGGAGGGTGCGGCGGCGGCCACCGCGCCGGCGAGCAGTTCAGCCAGCGTGGTGGCCAGCCCGGTGACGTGGCGCTCCTTGTGGGCGAGCAGCGCCGCGCGCACCGCCCCGTCGTAGTCGGCCGCGGTCCACGGCTGCGCCAGGCCCGGCGGGACCGGGGTGGGCCAGGCGGGCCACGCCGGCCCCGGCGCCGGGCGACAGCCGACGCACCACGCCCGCCCCGGACGTCCGCACGCGACGCAGCTGCCGCCGAGCAGCAGGTCGAGGACGGCGTCGCGCACCCCGGGATCGGAGCAGCCCGGCGCCGCGGCGGGCAAGGCCGGACGGGCGGCCTGTGGACGACGCCTAGCCGACGTACGTCGGCGAGACCAGCTCCCCGGTCCCCGGGAGCACCACCTCGGAGCCGCTGCGCACGTCGAGCAGCCCGTCCCGGGTGTGCACCAGGACCGGATCGGTCTCCCGGGGCGAGCTGGCGAGTCCGCGGACCGGTCCCTGCAGCGTCACCGAGAGCCCGGTCAGGCCCGCCGGAGCGCCGTCGACGGGCAGCGTCTCCACCTGGGTGAGGTCGCCGCTGAGCCGGTGCAGCACGACCAGCGAGGTCGGCGAGGACCAGCCGATGTCGATCACGTCGGCGCGCGACTGGTCCTCCCACGAGATCGCCCGAGCCCGGGTGCCGCCCGCGACCCGACCCCGGCTGTCGTACCGGATCCGGCTGACGACGATCCGGTCATCGGCCCCCCGGTCGAGCACGGCGGCGAGCCGCGAGCCGTCTCGGGAGACCAGCACCCGGCTGACCTCCTCACCGCTCACCCCCGGGACCCTGACCGGACGCACTCGCCCGCCGGCGCGGACCGAGAGCTCGGCATCCCCGGGCGGACGGTTGACGATCCACATCCGGTCGGCGAAGTCCCACACGGGAGGCAGCAACCGGGTGCCGCCGCGCACCACCTCGGTGACCGCCGCCTCGGGGTCCCGGACGTCGGTGACCAGGATCCGGTCCTCGCGGGTCCGGACGCCCGCGACCCGGGTGCCGGTCAGGTCGGCCGAGATCGCGCCCACGTCGAGGTCCTGGTCCCCCATCGGCCCGTCGGTCTGTGCGAGGTCGCCCGGCTCCCCGGCGACCAGGCGCCCCTCGCGCAGCGCGAAGAGCTGGGACGTCGCGTCGAAGCCGGTCGGGTCGTAGAACCGGCCACGGTCCATCGCGAAGACCGGTTCGCCCTCGGAGAGGAGCACCGGCTCGCCGTTGATCGAGATGCGCAACCCGGTGAGGGCGGAGTCCTGGGACAGGGTCCACGTGAGCTGCGCGACCATCAGGGCGGCGTCCCGCTCGCTCGGCATCGCGACGCCTCCGGTCAGCCGGATGTCGGCGATGCCGGCCTCGGAGACGGTCACCGACAGCTCCACGTCGACGCCCGGCGGGATGAAGCTCTGCTCGACCTCGCCCCGCAGCCCGCGGGCAGGCCCTTGGATCAGCTCGGTGACCAGGGCGGTCGTCAGCTGGTCGCCCCGGGGCAGGAAGACCGGTTCGGGGACCATGATCTGGGCGCTCGGGTCGAGGTAGTAGAGGGACACCCGCCGGAACGCCTGGCCGAACCAGGTCTCCGGCACCACCAGGGCGTCCGGGAGGGTGGCGATGCGCCACTCACCGTCCTCCCGCTGCATGGTGTAGGTCAGGACGCGCTCGTCCGCCGGCAGCGGACCGAGCCACCGGCCGCCGCTGTCGAGGTGGTTGGCGCCGCTCAGCTCGACGCTCACCCGGTTGCTGCCCTCGGGGAGCGAGGCGGCGCCGTACGTGATCGTGGTGCGCTGCGGCTGCCACGACGACGCCGCGGTCGAGGTGAGGTACTCCTCGGCGGTGTTGGTCTGCACCGGGATGGCGGTGAGCGCGTCCAGGAAGCCCCGCACGATGTCGGCAGGCTGCTCGCCGGGGGTCGGCGGAGGGGGGTCGTTGTAGTAGCCCAGCTCCTCGTTGGGGTCGACGCGGGTCGGCGCCTCCACGACCGGCCCGTCGTCCGGGATGCCGAGGCACCCCGACACCACCGGCGCCAGGCAGGCGAGCACCAGCGCGAGCCCGCGCCGCTTCGTCATCGCCGTCACCGGGCCACCACCGACTGGTCGGCGGGCACCAGGGGCAGCGGGCTGCGGCGGAGCACCCCGCCGTTGCGGCGCGGCAGCGTCAGGCGGAACTGGGCCCCCTCGCCCGGACGGCCCCACGCCTGCAACCAGCCGCCGTGCAGGTGGGTGTCCTCCATGGCGATCGACAGCCCGAGGCCGGTGCCGCCGCTGGTGCGCGCCCGTGCGGGGTCGGCGCGCCAGAACCGGTTGAACACCATGGCCGCCTCGCCGACGCCGAGGCCCACCCCGTGGTCGCGCACCGCGATCGCCGCGGCGTGGTCGTCGCCGGCGACCCGGATCACGATGTCTCCGCTCTCGGCGTGGTCGATCGCGTTGGTCACCAGGTTGCGCACGATCCGCTCCACGCGCCGTACGTCGGCCTCGGCGTGGCTCGGGCCGGTCGCCTCGACCAGCACCTCGACGCCGTTCTGGGCCGCGAGGGCGGCCGTCGAGTCGGCGATCCGGTGGGCCACCGCGACCAGGTCGACATCGTCGATCTCGAGCACGGCCGCCCCCGCGTCGAAGCGGCTGATCTCGAGCAGGTCGACCAGCAGCGTCTCGAACCGCTCGAGCTCGCTCTGCAGCAGCTCGGCCGCGCGCGCGGTCGCCGGGTCGAACTCGCCGCGGGCGTCGTGGAGCACCTCCCCCGCCATCCGGACCGTGGTGAGCGGGGTGCGCAGCTCGTGGGACACGTCGGACACGAACCGGCGCTGCACGCGCGAGAGCTCCTCGAGCTGCCGGATCTGCCGCTGCAGGCTGGTGGCCATCTGGTTGAACGACGTCGCGAGGCGGGCGAGGTCGTCCTCGCCCTCGACCCGCAGCCGCTCCTGCAGCTGGCCGGCGGCCAGCCGCTCGGCCACCCGCCGCGCCATCCGGACCGGCGTCACGACCTGCCGGGTCACCAGCCAGGCCAGGCCGGCGACAAGGAGGAGCAGCAACCCGGCGGCGGTCAGCATCGCGCGGGACACCAGCTGCATGGTGCCGATCTCGTCGGTGAGCGGGAACAAGTAGTAGAGCGTGTAGGTCTGGGAGTCGGCGGGCAGCCGCACCTGGGAGCCGACGACGATCCCCGGGACCGCCTCGGCGCTCCCCTCGGTGCCGGTCCGGCGGATCTCGGTGTAGGTGTAGGCGGTGCCGGCCGCGGTGCCGGCGGCGGTGTCGAAGTGCTGCTCGAGGTCGGCGGGGACGCTGCTCTTGTCGAGGCGCGGCGTGTACTTGGCGGAGTCGGCGATCGTGGCGTCGCCTGCCGGGCCGCTGAGGACGACCGCGAAGTCACGGGTCCGGCCGAGCTGCACGATCGGGTCGACCAGCTCACGCAGCTGCAGGTCCACGTCGGTCTCGGTCGCAGGCACCCTCTCCAACCGCTCACGAGCCTCGGCCGTGACCCGGTTGGCCTCGCCGACCGCGGTGACCTCGCGCTGGTCGAGCAGCCCGTCGCGCGTCTGCTGCAGCAGGAACACTCCGACGATGCCGACCACGAGCGCCGACAGCAGGACGGTGCTGGCGACGACCCGAGCCTGGATCGAACGCCGCCAGAAGGTCAACGCGTGCCGCACCATCCCGGTCGCACGCTGACCGGCCAACCGGTCGAGCCGAAGTGGGGACATGGCCCGCCCTACGACGAACCGGCCTTGTAGCCCACGCCGCGGACGGTGACGACCACCTCGGGGTTCTCCGGGTCGTGCTCGACCTTGGAACGCAGCCGCTGCACGTGGACGTTGACCAGCCGGGTGTCGGCGGCGTGGCGGTAGCCCCACACCTCCTCGAGCAGCACCTCACGGGTGAACACCTGCCACGGCTTGCGGGCCAGGCAGACGAGCAGGTCGAACTCCAGGGGCGTCAGGCCGATCGGGCGACCGTCACGGGTCACGCTGTGGCCGGCCACGTCGATGTCGAGGTCGCCGATCGACAGCACCTCGGGGGACGGCGAGTCGAACCGACGTACGCGCGCCCGGATGCGGGCGATGAGCTCCTTGGGCTTGAACGGCTTGACGATGTAGTCGTCGGCGCCCGACTCCAGGCCCAGCACGACGTCGATGGTGTCGCCCTTCGCCGTGAGCATCACGATCGGGACGCCGGACTCGGCGCGGATCTCCTTGCAGACGTCGATGCCGTCCTTGCCGGGCAGCATCAGGTCGAGGAGGACGAGGTCGGGCCGGTAGTCGCGGAACAGCGGCAGGGCCTCGTCGCCGCGCCCGCACATCTGGCTCTCGAAACCCTCCTGGCGCAGCACGATCGTGAGCATCTCCGCGAGGGACGCGTCGTCGTCGACCACGAGGATCCGCCCGCGGTGCGCGACGTCGGGTGCAGTGCTGCTCATGCGTTCAATAGTGCCGCAACGGCGGGCGGACCCCGGGTCGAACCACGGGATCCCCCTCGCTCAGTAGCGGTAGGTGTCCGGCTTGAAGGGACCCTCGGACGGGACGCCGAGGTAGTCAGCCTGGTCACCCGTCAGCGTGGTCAGCCGGGCGCCGAGGGCGTCGAGGTGCAGCCGGGCGACCTCCTCGTCGAGGTGCTTGGGCAGCACGTAGACGCCGACCGGGTAGTCCTCGGGCTTGGTGAAGAGCTCGATCTGGGCCAGCACCTGGTTGGTGAAGCTGTTCGACATCACGAAGCTCGGGTGGCCGGTGGCGTTGCCGAGGTTCATCAGCCGGCCCTCGGAGAGCACGATGATCTTCTTGCCTCCGGGGAAGGTCCAGACGTCGACCTGCGGCTTGACGTTGGTCCGCTCGACACCGTCGTAGGTCTCGAGGCCGGCCATGTCGATCTCGTTGTCGAAGTGCCCGATGTTGCCGACGATCGCCTGGTGCTTCATCCGCGTCATCTGGTCGACGGTGACGACGTCCTTGTTGCCGGTCGCGGTGATGATGATGTCGGCGGTGTCGAGGACGTCCTCGAGGGTGGCCACCTGGTAGCCGTCCATGGCGGCCTGCAGCGCGCAGATGGGGTCGATCTCGGTGACGATGACCCGGGCACCCTGGCCGCGCAGCGACTCCGCGCAGCCCTTGCCGACGTCGCCGTAGCCGCAGACGACCGCGACCTTGCCGCCGATGAGGACGTCGGTGGCGCGGTTGATGCCGTCGACGAGCGAGTGGCGGCAGCCGTACTTGTTGTCGAACTTCGACTTGGTGACCGAGTCGTTGACGTTGATGGCCGGGAACAGCAGGGTGCCGAGCTTCATCATGTCGTAGAGGCGGTGGACGCCGGTGGTGGTCTCCTCGGTGACGCCCTTGACCTGGTTGGCGATCCGGGTCCAGCGGTCGGTGCTCGCGGCCAGCGACTCCTGCAGGACGCCGAAGATGACGCGCTGCTCGTGGCTGGTGGCGGTCGCCGGGTCGGGGGCGGTGCCGGTCTTCTCGGCCTCGACGCCGAGGTGGAGCAGCAGCGTGGCGTCGCCGCCGTCGTCCAGGATCATGTTCGGACCTCGCTCCGCGAGCTCCGAACGGGGGTGACGGCCGTGGTCCGGCTCGTGTCCGCTCCAGTCGAGGATCTGCTGGGTGCACCACCAGTACTCCTCGAGGGTCTCGCCCTTCCAGGCGAAGACCGGGACGCCCGCGGGGGCGTCGACGGTGCCGTCGGGACCGACCGCGACCGCGGCGGCGGCGTGGTCCTGGGTGGAGAAGATGTTGCAGGACGCCCAGCGGACCTCGGCGCCGAGGGCCACCAGCGTCTCGATCAGGACGGCGGTCTGCACCGTCATGTGCAGCGAACCGGCGATCCGGGCGCCGGCGAGCGGCTTCTCGGCGCCGTACCGCTCACGCATCGCCATCAGGCCGGGCATCTCGTGCTCGGCGAGGGTGATCTCCTTGCGGCCGAACTCGGCCAGGTCCAGGTCGGCAACCTTGAAGTCCACGTCGTCCCCTCGGGTGTGCTGTGCGTCGTGATCGTGGTCACGAGAGTAGGCCGGGGGGAGCGGGATCGAAGAATCCTCGACGACGGGTCAGTGGCCCTCGCCGGCGCCCTGCTTGCCGTGGCCGAACGGGAGCGCCGACATCACCGCCACGGCCACCGCACCGACCACCAGCCCGACCACCGCCGAGGCCAGGGTGTTGACCAGCCACGCGAGCGCGGCGCCGACGCCCGCGACGGCGTCGTGGACCGCCTCCTCCCAGTGGTGGACCAGCTCGTACGGCGCGTGCCAGCCGAGCTCGTCGCCGCTCACCAGCAGGATGTGGCCCCCCACCCAGAGCATCGCGGCGGTGCCGATCACCGTGATGACCGCCAGCAGCCTCGGCATCGCGGCGACCAGCCCACGGCCCAGCCGCTGCGAGCCCGGGGAGGGGCGCTCGGCGAGCCTGAGGCCGATGTCGTCCATCTTCACGATCAGCGCGACGACGCCGTACACGAGGACGGTGATCAGGACCGCGACGACGACCAGGATGACCGCCCGCATCAGGAACCCGGCGTCCGGTGAGGAGTCGACGACCTCGTTCAGCGCGATGACCATGATCTCGGCGGAGAGGATGAAGTCGGTGCGGATCGCCTTGGTGACCGTGACCTGCTCGTGCTCGGGCGTCAGCTCACCCTGCTGGTCGATCTCCTCCCCGGCCTCGCTCCCGTGGCCGCTGACCTTCTCCCAGACCTTGTGCGCGCCCTCGTAGGCGAGGTAGGTGCCGCCGAGGATCAGCAGCACCGGCAACGCCGCCGGGAGGAACTCGCTCAGCAGCAGCGCCGCGGGCAGGATGAACAGCAGCTTGTTGCGCAGCGAGCCGACCGCGATCCTCCGGATGATCGGCAGCTCGCGCTCGGCGGCCGTCCCGTGCAGGTACTGCGGCGTCACGGCCGTGTCGTCGACGACCACGCCCGCGGCCTTGGCGCTCGCGCGCCCCGCGGCCGCCCCCACGTCGTCGACCGACGCCGCCGCGATCCGGGCCAGTGCGGCCACGTCGTCGAGCAGGGCGAACAGTCCGCCGGCCATCGGTCCTCCGCGTCTCGTGGATGTCGTCGTCAGCCTATCGACGGGTCGCGTGCCGGACGGACCTGCAGGGTGTCTGGCGCGTGCCGGGGCACCCGTGTCCTGGCCCTGTGGAGTACGGCTTCCACGCGCGGCTCAGTGTCAGTGGTGGCGGCTTGAATGGGTCCATGACCACCACCGCTCCCGTCGAGCTTCCGGACACCGCGTCCGGGGT
>NZ_JBNYXG010000006.1:0-308445 GCF_050880345.1 Nocardioides sp. GXQ0305 | reverse complement strand
CGAACCCGGAAGTTAAGCCGATCAGCGCCGATGGTACTGCAACCGACAGGCTGTGGGAGAGTAGGACGCCGCCGGACCTACACTCGGTGGAGGCCACCCGATGCGGGTGGCCTCCACGTCATTTCCAGCCCGATCCGTGAGGAGGACGTCGTGGCCGACGAGCGACGACCGCGCCCCGCTGGGGGCGGCAGGCCCCGGACCGGCGGGAACCCTCGATCGGGTGCCAAGCCGCGGTCCGGCGACGCCGGACGCCCGCGGGGCAAGGGGGCCGGCCCGGGCAAGCGCCGGCCCCGCCAGGGCGACTGGAAGCGTCCGCAGGACCAGCAGGGTCCGCGCACCGCGGACCAGGCCAAGTACGACGGGCCACCGCTGCCCGAGGAGATCACGGGCAAGGAGCTCGACCGCTCCGTGGCCGCGCAGCTCAAGGGGCTGCCGGAGAAGCTCGCGGCCCGGGTCGCCCGTCACCTCGCAGCCGCCGGCATGCTCATCGACGACGACCCCGAGACCGCCTACCAGCACACCCTCGCGGCGAGGGCCCGCGCCGGCCGGCTCGCGGTGGTGCGCGAGGCGACCGGTGAGGCGGCGTACGCCGCGGGTCACTACGCCGAGGCGCTCAGCGACCTGCGCGCCGCGAAGCGGATGAACGGCGCCACGGCGTACCTGCCGATCATGGCCGACTGCCACCGCGCACTCGGGCGGCCCGAGGAGGCGCTCAAGCTCGCCAAGAGCCCGGGCGTGGCGTCCTTCGGACCCGAGGCGAAGGCGGAGATGACCATCGTCGAGGCCGGGGCGCTGCGCGACCTGGGTCGCTTCGACGCCGCCCTGCGGACCCTCGAGCGGGCGCCGCTGCAGTCGCAGAGCAGGGCCGCCTGGGTGGTGCGGCTGCGCTACGCGTACGCCGACACCCTCGAGCAGGCCGGACGTGGGACCGACGCGCTCGCGTGGTTCCACCGGACCCACGCGATCGACGGCGACGAGCTCACCGACGCCGAGGCCCGGGCCGAGGCCCTGGAGCGCGCCCCACGCGACGACGAGGACTGACCTGCTCGATTCACTGGTGTTCACCCGCCACATGCGTCACAATGGGGCCACCAACTACACACGTGTGACTCACCACCGACCGATTCAGCCCGTGCGGAGACCGCTGGGGAAGGCGTACCTCGCGCCGGAGCTGAAGGAGGTCACGGTGACCGCACGCACCACCACTGCAACGAGGGGCGTCCTCTACGTCCACTCCGCGCCGTCCGCGCTGTGCCCGCACATCGAGTGGGCCGTGGGCGGCGTCCTCGGCGTGTCCTCCCATGTCGACTGGACGGCGCAGCCCGCCCAGTCCGGTACCTACCGTGCCGAGCTGTCCTGGACGGGCGCGCCCGGCTCGGCCGCGGCCATCGCCTCGGCACTGCGCGGCTGGAACCACCTCCGGTTCGAGGTCACCGAGGAGCCCACCGCGACCACGGAGGGGGTCCGCTACTCCTACACCCCGGACCTGGGCGTGTTCCACGCCGTCACCGGCCTCCACGGCGACCTGATGATCCCCGAGGACCGGCTGAAGGCCGCCGTGGTCAAGGCGGCGCTCGGCGACACCACCCTGGTCGCCGAGGTCGACAAGCTGCTGGGCAAGCCGTGGGACGACGAGCTGGAGACGTTCCGGCACGCGGGCGAGGGCGCGCCGGTCCGCTGGCTGCACCAGGTCGTCTGAGGCGGAACCGTCGGGGGTGCGCGTCAGCCCCGACGCAGCCGGAACCGGGCCGGCTTGATCCAGTGCTTGTCGGTGTCGAAGCCGCGGATGACGGTCAGCTTGCCGCGGATCCGGAACTTCCCGGGCCGGGTCGAGGAGCGGCACACCTCGAACCTGGCCCGGCCCCTCTTGGGATCGTTCTCCGAGAGCCGGTTGACGGTCCCGAGGCCCTCGCGGCCCGGTCCCACGAGGAAGAGCTCGAGACCCCAGTCGTTGTTGCCCGGCCGGACCCGGTAGCGGAACCCGTAGTCGTGGCACCCGGGGGCGAGCACGCCGTCACCGCGCCACACCCGGCCGTGGTCGGCGTCCCACGCGCCGGCCGGAGGGGCCACGAGCACGCCGCACCCGAGCACGAGCGCTGCGCACAGGCGCCTCAGGGACATGTCCTACCTCCGGGAGGCCCAACGCGTCGGTGTGACCGACGTTACGGTGCGTCTCAGAGGGGGATGTTGCCGTGCTGGCCACGGCGTACGCCGACGGCCTGGACCGCGTCGTCGATGGCGTGCGCGATGGCGGTGCGGGTCCGGTCGGGCTCGACGACCTCGTCGACGACACCGATCTCGACCGCCCGGTCCACCCCGCCCGCGATCCGCTCGTGCTCAGCGGCGAGCTCGGCCTCGACCTGCGGCCGGATCTCCGGCGACACGTCGACGAGCTTGCGGCGGTGCAGGATCCGGATGGCCGCGACCGCGCCCATCACCGCGACCTCGGCGCCCGGCCACGCGAGGACGCGGGTCGCTCCGAGGGAGCGGGCGTTCATGGCGATGTAGGCGCCGCCGTAGGTCTTGCGGGTCACCAGCGTGACGCGCGGGACGACGCACTCCCCGAAGGCGTGGAGCAGCTTGGCGCCGCGTCGGACCACCCCGTCCCACTCCTGCCCGACGCCCGGCAGGTAGCCCGGGACGTCGACCACGACGACGAGGGGTACGCCGAACGCGTCGCACATCCGGACGAACCGGGAGGCCTTCTCGGCCGAGAGCGAGTCGAGGCAGCCGCCGAGCCGCAACGGGTTGTTGGCGACCACACCGACCGTACGGCCGCCGAAGCGGCCGAGCGCGGTGACGATGTTGGGGGCCCAGCGGGCGTGCAGCTCCTGCATGGTGCCCTCGTCGAGCAGCGAGTCGACCAGCGGGTGCACGTCGTAGGCGCGCTTCTTGGACTCCGGCAGCAGCTCGGCCAGGTCACGGTCGGCGACGTCGGCGACGTCGAGACTGCCCTGGGAGCCCAGCAGCGAGGCGACGGTGCGGGCGCGCCCGAGCGCCTCGGCCTCGGACTCGGTGAGGATGTGGACCACGCCGGACCGGCGGCCGTGCGGCTCGGGCCCGCCGAGGCGGAGCATGTCGACGTCCTCGCCGGTCACCGACCGCACCACGTCGGGCCCGGTCACGAAGATCCGGCCGTCGGGACCGAGGATCACCACGTCGGTCAGGGCGGGACCGTACGCCGCCCCGCCCGCCGCCGGGCCGAGCACGACCGAGATCTGCGGGATCCGGCCGGAGGCCTGGGTCATGGCGTGGAAGATCCGGCCGACGGCGTGCAGCGACAGCACGCCCTCCGCGAGCCGGGCACCACCGGAGTGCCAGAGCCCGATGATCGGGACCCCGTCGGTCATCGCCCGGTGGTAGGCGTCGACGACCACGCGGCAGCCGACGTCGCCCATGGCGCCGCCCATGACGGTGGCGTCGGAGGAGAAGGCCGCGACCCGGGTGCCGTCGACGTTGCCGACCGCGGCCAGCATCCCCGAGTCGTCGTCGGGCGTGATCAGCTCCATGCTGCCCTCGTCGAGCAGCGCGGTGAGCCGGTGGACCGGGTTGCGGGGGTCCTGCTCGCGGGGCAGCTTCGCCGGCTTGGCCGGGGCCGTGGTCACGACGTGCTCCCGAAGGCCACGGCGACGTTGGCGCCACCGAAGCCGAAGGAGTTGTTGAGCGCCGCGATGTCGCCCTGCGGCAGGTCGCGCGCCTTGGTGGCGATGTCGAGCTCCACCTGCGGGTCCTGGTCGTCGAGGTTGATCGTCGGCGGTGCCACCCGGTGGTGGAGCGCGAGGATCGTCGCGATCGCCTCCAGCGCCCCGGCCCCGCCCAGCAGGTGCCCGGTCATCGACTTGGTGCTGGTCACGACGACCTCGGAGACGTGGGACCCGAGCGTCGCGTGCAGCATCAGCCCCTCGGCGATGTCGCCCTGCGGCGTCGACGTGGCGTGCGCGTTGACGTGGACGATCGCGCCGGGATCGACCTGCGACTCCTCGATCGCCCGCAGGATCGCGCGGGAGCCACCCCGGCCGGCCGGGTCCGGCTGGGCGATGTCGTGGGCGTCGGCGGTGATGCCGGCGCCCAGGACCTCGGCGTACACGGTGGCGCCGCGGGCCCGGGCGTGCTCCTCGGACTCGAGCACGACGACGCCGGCGCCCTCACCGAGGACGAACCCGTCGCGGCCGGTGTCCCAGGGGCGGGACACGGTGGTCGGGTCGCCCGGGTTCTTCGACAGCGCCATCATGTTGGCGAACGCCGCCATCGGCAGCGGGTGGATCGCCGCCTCGGTACCGCCGGCGACCACGACGTCGGCGCGACCGAGCCGGATCTGGTCGACCGCCAGCGCGATCGCCTCGTTGCCGGACGCGCACGCGGACACCGGCGTGTTGACCGCGGCCCGGGCCCCCACGTGGAGGCTGATCTGGGCCGCCGGCGCGTTGGGCATCAGCATCGGCACCGCGAGGGGCGAGACCCGACGCGGTCCCTTGTCGCGGAGCGCGTCGTAGTTGTCCAGCAGCGTGTTGACACCGCCGATGCCGGACGCCATCGCCACCCCGAGCCGCTCCTGGTCGACGTCGGCGTCGGCGAGGCCGGAGTCCTGCCAGGCCTCCATCGCCGCGATCATCGCGAACTGCGACGACCGGTCGAGCCGACGGGCCTTCACGCGCTCGAGGACCTCGGTGGGCTCGACCGCGATCCGGCCGGCGATCTTGACCGGGAGCTCCTCGGCCCACTCGTCGGTGAGGGCCCGGACGCCGGAGCGGCCCTCGAGCATGCCCTCCCAGGTGCTGGCGACGTCACCGCCGAGCGGGCTGGTGGTGCCGAGGCCGGTGACCACGACGCGGGTGCGACTCATCTGCAATCCGATCCTTCGGAGACGGGGTGGCGGGGGGTGGAGCGCGGCCGGTCAGCCCTGGGCGCGCTCGATGTAGGCGACGGCGTCGCCCACGGTCTTGAGGTTCTTGACCTCGTCGTCGGGGATGGTGACGCCGAACTTCTCCTCGGCGGCGACGACGACCTCGACCATCGAGAGCGAGTCGACGTCGAGGTCGTCGACGAACGACTTGTCCATCTGGACGTCGTCGGCCTCGACGCCGGCGACCTCGTTGACGATCTCGGCGAGGTCGGTGCGGATCTCTTCGGTGGTGGCCATGTGGTGCTCTTCCTTCCGGTGTGGGGTGGTGCGGACAGGTGGTGCGACAGGGGTGGTGCGGACGCCGCGTGTGGCTAGGGGACGGTCACGACCTGGGCGGCGTACGCCAGGCCGGCTCCGAAGGCGATCAGGAGCGCGAGGTCGCCGCTGTGGGCCTCGCCCTCGTCGATCATCCGGTGGAGCGCAAGCGGGATCGACGCCGCCGAGGTGTTGCCCTGGTCGGCGATGTCGCGGGCGATCCGGACCCGCTCGGGGAGCTTCATGGAACGCGCCATCGCGTCGATGATGCGCATGTTGGCCTGGTGGGGGACGAAGACGTCGAGCTGGTCGGCGCTCACGCCGGCGCGGTCGAGCGCCTGCTGGCCGACCTTCGCCATCGCGAACGACGCCCAGCGGAAGACCGGGTTGCCCTGCATGACCAGGTGGGGCATCACGCCGCTGCCCGGCTCGGTCGGCGTGCCGACGACGTCGCGCCAGTCCTCGCGCTGCCGGATCAGGTCGAACTGCTCGCCGTCGGACCCCCAGACGACCGGGCCGATGCCCGGGGTCTCGCTCGGACCGACGACCGCGGCCCCGGCACCGTCGGCGAAGATGAACGCGGTGCCCCGGTCGTGGAGGTCGGTCAGGTCGCTCAGCCGCTCGACCCCGATGACGAGGACGTGGCCGGCGCTGCCGCCGCGGACCATGTCGGCGGCCAGGGAGATGCCGTGGCAGAAGCCCGCGCAGGCGGCGGAGATGTCGAACGCCGCGGCGTTCTCGGTCCCGAGCTCGTGGGCGACGGCGGTGGCGACGGCCGGGGTCTGCAGCAGGTGCGAGACGGTGGCGACCACGACGCAGTCGACCTGCGCGGGGGCGATCCCGGCGCGCTCGAGGGCCTCCCTCGAGGCCGCGACGGACATCATCTGCACCGTCTCCTCGGGCGTGGCCCAGCGGCGCTGCCGGATGCCCGAGCGCTGCTGGATCCACTCGTCGCTGGAGTCGATGGCGGCGATCACCTCGGCGTTGGGCACGACCCGGGACGGGCGGAAGACGCCGAGACCGAGGATGGCGGCGTGGGGCGCTCCGGGCGACCCTGCGATGGCGACCATCAGGCGGCTCCCTCGGGGTGGAGGCGCAGCAGCGGCTGGCCGGGCGAGACGATGTCGCCGTCCTCGACCAGCCACTCGACGACCTGGCCGCCGTGCGGGGCCACGATCTCGGAGCGGGCGCGGGAGGTCTCGACCTCACCGATCAATGCTCCGGGGGCCAGCACGTCGCGGCCGAAGGCGTCCTCGGACTGGTGGAAGGTGCCCTTCGCGGGGGAGACGACCATCCGCCAGGTCGGCGTGGTGTCGATGGGGGAGGCCTCGCCGTGCTTGTCGACGAAGGCCCGGGCGTCGTCGAGCTGGTCGGGAGTCTTCAGCGAGAACGTCTCGACGCCCTTGAGCGCCCGCTTCGCGATGCCGGTGAGGGTGCCGGCGGGCGGCATCTCGAGGATGCCGGTGACGCCCAGGTCGGCCATGGTCTCCATGCAGAGGTCCCAGCGGACCGGGCTGGCGATCTGGCCGACGATGCGGGCCAGGACGTCGCGCCCGTCGTGGACCACGGTGCCGTCGCGGTTGGAGACCACGGGAGTACGGGGGTCGTGCACCGACACCGACCGGGCCAGCCCGGCGAGGTGCCCGACCGCGGGCGCCATGTGCTCGGTGTGGAAGGCACCGGCCACGCTCAGCTGGGTGAGCCGGGCCTTGGCGGGCGGGTCGGCGGCGAGCGCCTCGAGCTGCTCGAGGGTGCCGGCCGCGACGACCTGCCCGGGGCCGTTGTCGTTGGCGGCCGTCAGGCCGTGCTTGTCGATCGCGGCGAGCACCTCGTCGCGGTCGCCTCCGAGCACGGCGGTCATGCCGGTGGGTGTCGCGGCGGCGGCCTCGGCCATCGCCTTGCCTCGCTCGCGTACCAGGACCATGGCCTGCTCGGCCGTGATCACCCGGGCACCGGCGGCCGCGGTGAGCTCTCCGACGCTGTGACCGGCGACCGCGCCGATCTGGGAGAACGCGTCGGCCGGGTGCGGGAACAGCTCGAGGGCCGCGACCAGCCCGGTCGCCACCAGCAACGGCTGGGCGACCTGGGTGTCGCGGATCGTCTCGGCGTCGGACTCGGTGCCGTGGTGCACCAGGTCGAGGCCCGCGACCGTGGAGAGCCAGTGAAAGCGCGAGGCGAAGGTGCGGTCCTCGAGCCACGGGGTCAGGAAGCCGGGGGACTGGGCGCCCTGGCCGGGCGCGACGATGACGAGCACGGGGACCACTCTGCCGGGCGGACCCACGCGCGTGCGCCTCCGGCGCGCACGAATCCGACCCCGCGATTCTTGTAGGGTTCCTACAACGATTCGTGGCGCCCGGACTGTCGGCCCAGCACCAGGGCGATGTGGAGCACGAACGCCTCCCGCGGCTCCGAGGGACTGAAGCCGGTGAGCTCGGCCACCTGTCGCAGCCGGTAGCGCACGGTGTTGGGGTGGACGTAGAGCGCCCGGCCGGTGGCCTCCAGCGACGACCCGGTCTCGAGGTAGGTCGCCAGCGTTTCGACGAGCGTGTCCCGCGCCTTGGTCAGCGGCAGGTAGACCTCCTCGACCAGGTGCCGCCGGGCGTGGCCGTCGCCCGCGAGCACCCGCTCGGGCAGCAGCTCGGAGCTGCGCACCGGTCGGGGTGCGTCGGGCCAGCCGACGGCGGCCCGGTGGGCGGCGAGGGTGGCGCGAGCGGAGCGGTGGGCGTGCTCGAGCCCCCCGACGACCGGTCCGACCACGACGGGCCCCGGGCCGAACAGCTCCACGAGGGCCGGCGCGACCGAGTCCTCGCCGTGACCGGCCCCGCCGAGCAGAACGACGAGCCGGTCGCCCTGGGTGGCGCACAGCGCGTCCTGGCCCGCCGAGCGCGCGACCCGGCGTACCTCCTCGAAGACGTCGGTGTCGGCCCGCCGGCTGGGCGCCTCGCCCAGCACGACCGACACCGCTCCGTGCCCGGACCAGCCGAGGGCGCTGGCCCGCGACAGCAGCGCCTCGTCGGCCTCGCCGCGCAGCACGCTGTCGACGACGAGGGCCTCGAGCCGGGCGTCCCAGGCGCCCCTCACCTCGGCGGCGCGGGCGTAGACCTCCGCGGTCGCGAACGCCACCTCCCGGGCGTAGCGGAGGACGGCGGCGTGGGCGTCGGCGGCGTCGTCGGGATGGACGATGTCCTCGATGTTGCTCTCGACCACCTCGATCGACAGCTTCACCAGGTCGACGGTCTGCTGCAGCGTGATCACGCCCGTCAGGGCCCGAGGGGCGGCGCCGAACACCGCGGAGGCCAGCACGGTCGCGCCCGGCACCGGGCGGCCGGTGTGGGAGTACCAGTCGACGAAGCCCTGGATGCCGGCCTGGACGATGACGCCCACCCACGAGCGGTCCTGGGCGCTCAGCTCCCGGAACCAGGTGAGCTCGGACTCCATCCGCGCGGTCGCCGCCGTGCTGAGGGTCCCCGTGGCGCGGGTCAGCGCCTCGGCCGCGCGGTCCGGCCGCGGGGTGGGGCGATCGAGGGACGAGGTCACCATGCGAGGCTAGTTGACGTCAGAACGCTGGGAGAACAAGGGTTTCGCATCCCCGGGCAGACCGATCCCGTGGTTGAATCGCCGGACGTCGACGAGAGGCTGGTCACATGCCCCCCGCGCAGCACGAGGTCTCCTACCTCACCGTCCACGGCCACCGGCGCGCCTACGTGAAGGTCGGCACGGGACCGGTGCTGCTGCTCCTGCACGGCCTCGGCTGCGACCACACGACGTGGACGCCGGTGATCGACACCCTGGCCCGGCGGTACACCGTGATCGCCCCCGACCTCCTGGGCCACGGTCTCTCCGACAAGCCCCGCGCCGACTACAGCGTCGGCGGGTACGCCAACGGGATGCGCGACCTGATGACCTGCCTCGGCATCGACAAGGTGACCGTGGTGGGGCACAGCTTCGGCGGCGGGGTGGCGATGCAGTTCGCCTACCAGTTCCCCGAGCGCACCGAGCGGCTGGTGCTGGTCGCTTCCGGCGGCCTCGGGTCCGAGGTGTCGCCGCTCGTCCGCGCGGTCACGACGCCCGGCTTCCACCCGGCGATGAAGGTGCTGACCCTCCCCGGGGTCCGGCACGCCGGGAAGGCCGGCCTCAAGGGCCTCTCCCGGATCCCGTCCGGCTGGACCCGCGACCTCGACGAGGTCGCCGAGATCTACGACTCCTTCCGGGACCCGGCAGCGCGGCACGCGATCCGGCACGTCGTCCGGGCGGTGGTCGACTGGCGTGGCCAGATCGTGACCATGGGCGACCGTGCCTACCTCACCGCCAGCATGCCGATGGCGGTGCTCTGGGGCGAGAACGACCAGGTCATCCCCGTCCGCCACGCAGAGCTGGCCGCGCGGATCGCGCCGACCGCCCGGGTGGAGGTGATCCCGAACGCCGGGCACTTCCCGCACAAGGACCACCCCCAGCGGTTCGCCCGGCTGGTCCACGACTTCGTGCGGTCCACCCCGCCCGCGACGTACTCGCGGGCGAGGTTCCGCACCCTGCTGCGCGCCGGGCAGCCGGTCGAGCAGGACGCCACGGTCACCCGGATCGCGCCTGCCTGACCGCTGCCGCGGTCGAGGTCAGAGCGCTTGCTCGGCACCGGCGAGCGTGGGTCGCTCCGCGTGAGGTCAGCGGGCACGTCCCGGGGTTTCGACGCGGCCGTCGCGCCCGCTGGCGCGGGCGCGGGCCTTGCTCAACCTGCGCGCCCACGCCGGGCGCTCGTTCCTCGCGTCCGGCTGCTCGCGCACCCCGGCGCCGCCAGAGCGCTGCGCGCTCAGGCGTCGCCACCCTCCTGCTTCACGTCGGCCACCGCGGTGGGGTCGTCGATCCGGTAGCGGGCGAACGCCTCGGAGACCTTCTCGCGGGGCACCTGGCCCGCGTCGGCGAGGGCCTGCAGGGCCTGCACCACGACCGACTGGGCGTCGACCCGGAAGTAGCGGCGCGCCGCGGGCCGGGTGTCGGCGAAGCCGAAGCCGTCGGCCCCCAGCACCCGGTAGTCGGCGGGCACCCAGCGCGCGATCTGGAGGGGTACGGCGCTCATGTAGTCGGACACGGCGACCACCGGACCGCCGGCGTCGCGCAGCCGGTCGGTGACGTAGGCGGTGCGCTTGTCCTGGTCGGGGTGGAGCAGGTTCCAGTCCTCCGCCGCCACGGCGTCGCGGGCCAGCTCGTTCCACGACGTGACCGACCACTGGTCGGCCGACACGCCCCACTCGTCGCGGAGCAGGCGGGCGGCCTCCTCGACCCAGGGCATCGCCACCCCCGAGCCGAGCAGCTGGACCCGTGGCCCGCCGCCCTCGCCCCGGCCGACGTGGTGCAGGCCGCGCAGGATCCCGTCGACGTCGACGTCGTCGGGCTCGGCCGGCTGGTCGACCGGCTCGTTGTAGACGGTGAGGTAGAAGATGACGTCCTCGGCGTCGGCGCCGTACATCCGCTCCAGGCCGTTCTGCATGATGTGGCTGAGCTCGTAGGCGTAGGCCGGGTCGTAGTGGACGACCGCCGGGTTGGTGGTGGCCAGCAGCGGGGAGTGCCCGTCGGCGTGCTGCAGCCCCTCGCCGGTCAGCGTGGTGCGGCCCGCCGTCGCGCCGATCAGGAAGCCCCGCGCGAGCTGGTCGGCCATCGCCCAGATCGAGTCGGCGGTCCGCTGGAACCCGAACATCGAGTAGAAGATGTAGAACGGGATCATCGGCTCGCCGTGGGTGGAGTACGACGACCCGGCGGCCGTCGCGGACGCCAGCGACCCGGCCTCGGAGATGCCCTCGTGGAGCATCTGCCCCTGCGCGGACTCCTTGTAGGACAGCAACAACTTCCGGTCGACCGACTCGTACTGCTGCCCGCCGGGGTTGTAGACCTTGGCGCTGGGGAACATCGAGTCCATGCCGAAGGTGCGGTACTCGTCCGGGGCGATCGGCACGATCCGTTGCCCGATCTCGGGATCCTTGATCCAGTCGCGCAGCAGCCGGACCAGGGCCATGGTCGTCGCGACCTTGTTCTTGCCCGACCCCTGCTTGAGCTCGGCGTAGACGGCGTCGCCGGGCAGCTTGAGCGGGCTGGACCGGTCGACCCGGCGGGGCAGCGACCCACCCAGCGCCGAGCGGCGCTCGAGCATGTACTGGATCTCGGGCGCGTCCTGGCCGGGGTGGAAGAACGGAGCCGCACCGGTCTCCTCGTAGCTGCGCTCGAGGTCGTTGTCGGAGATCGGCAGGTAGAGCCGGTCGCGGAACTTCTTGAGGTCGTCCTGGGTGAGCTTCTTCATCTGGTGGGTGGCGTTCTTGCTCTCCAGAGCGTCGATGGTCCAGCCCTTGATGGTCTTGGCGAGGATGACCGTCGGCTGCCCGACGTGGTGGGTCGCGGCATCGAACGCGGCGTACACCTTGCGGTAGTCGTGGCCGCCACGCGGCAGCTTCTCGATCTGCTCGTCGCTCATGTGCTCGACCATCTTCCGCAGCCGCGGGTCGGTGCCGAAGAAGTGGTCGCGGATGTAGGCGCCGCTCTCGTTGTGGTAGGTCTGGAACTGGCCGTCGGGGGTGTTGTTCATCCGGTTGACCAGCACGCCGTCGACGTCCTTGGCGAGCAGCGGGTCCCAACCGTCGCCCCACACGACCTTGATCACGTTCCAGCCGGCCCCGCGGAAGTACGACTCCAGCTCCTGGATGATCTTGCCGTTGCCGCGTACCGGGCCGTCCAGCTGCTGCAGGTTGCAGTTGATGACCCACGTGAGGTTGTCGAGCTCCTCGCGGGCGGCGACCCCGATCGCGCCCAGCGACTCGGGCTCGGCCATCTCGCCGTCGCCGAGGAAGGCCCACACCCGCTGCTGGGAGGTGTCCTTGATGCCGCGGTTGTGCAGGTAGCGGTTGAACCGGGCCTGGTAGATGGAGTTGATGCCCGTCAGGCCCATCGAGACCGTCGGGAACTCCCAGAAGTCGGGCATCAGCCGCGGGTGGGGGTACGACGGCAGGCCGTTGCCGGGCCCGTGCTGGACCTCCTGGCGGAACCGGTAGAGCTGCTCCTCGGTGAGCCGGCCCTCGAGGAAGGCTCGGGCGTAGATCCCCGGCGAGCCGTGGCCCTGGATGTAGACCTGGTCGCCGCCGCCGGGGTGGTCCTTGCCGCGGAAGAAGTGGTTGAAGCCGACCTCGTAGAGGCTCGCCGCGGACTGGTAGGTGGCGATGTGGCCGCCGACCTCGAGGCCCTTGCGGTTGGCGCTGGACACCATCACCGCGGCGTTCCAGCGGATGAAGGCCCGGATCCGGCGCTCGATCTCGAGGTCGCCGGGGAACCACGGCTCCCGCTCGGGCGGGATGGTGTTGATGTAGTCGGTGCTGCGCAGGGCGGGGACGCCGACCTGCCACTCACGCGCCCGCTCCAGCAGGCGCAGCATCACGTAGCGGGCACGCTCGCGGCCGCGTTCGTCGACGAGGCCGTCGAAGGACTCCAGCCAGTCGGTGGTCTCGTCGGGGTCGATGTCGGGGAGCTGGGTCGGGAGGCCCTCGTGGATGACGGAGCGGGCGGGGGCGCCCCTCCGGTCCGCTCCGCGGTCCGTCGTCGTGTCGTCGCTCACCGGACCATCGTCGCACGCGGGGAGGAGGCGGAAAATCTACCCGGCGGTAGTGCTTGTGGCCCCCCGACGTGCGGGTGCCCGGCCGTGGCGGCTTGCGCACCCGCCGCTGTTCCGCTGGACTACTGCCCACCTGAGCGCTCGCGCACCGCGAGCGCCCACACGGCCGACACGGCGAGGGAGGGAGGACCCGTGAGCTCGACGGCGGGTAGCGATGCCTCGCAGACCCCGGCGAGTCAGTCGGGGACACCCGGACCCGCGGCCAGGCTCGGGCTGACCACGGGGATGGTGGTCCAGGAGCTCGGCTGGGACTCCGACACCGACGACGACCTGCGGATCGCGATCGAGGACGCCATCGACGCCGACATGGTCGACGGCGACTACGGCAACGTGGTCGACGCCGTCGTCCTGTGGTGGCGCGACGAGGACGGCGACCTCGTCGACGGCCTGGTCGACTCCCTCACCGACCTGGTGGGCGGGGGAGTGATCTGGCTGCTGACGCCCAAGGTCGGCCGCCCCAACTCCGTCGACGCGGCCGACGTCGCCGAGGCCGCCCCCATCGCGGGCCTGGCCCACACCACGACCGTCGCCGTGAGCAAGGACTGGACGGCCACCCGGCTGATCGCGCCTCGGACTCCCGCGTAACCCGCGGTCCCGCTCGGACGTTCCACAGGCACCATGGCCCTCCTCAGTGACCTGACGACCAGCCTCCGCGTCCTCGGGCGCTCGGGGATCATCCGGCCCTACTCCCCGCGCAAGCTCGCCGGGGTCGGCGTCGCGCTCGCGCGGTGGGGTACCGGCCCTGCGGGTGGCTTCGCCGCCCTCGCCGCGCGCGAGCCGCACCGGATCGGGCTGGTCGACGAGCGGGGCGAGCTGACCTTCGACGAGTTGCACCGACGCAGCAACGCGCTCGCCCGCGGGCTGGCCGACCTGGGGGTCGCCGAGGGGGACGCGGTCGCCGTGATGTGCCGCAACCACCGGGGTTTCGTCGACGCCACCATCGCGGTCGCGAAGCTCGGTGCCGATCTGCTCTACCTCAACACCGCGTTCGCCGGGCCGCAGCTGGTCGACGTGCTGGAGCGCGAGGCACCCACCGTGGTGGTCCACGACGAGGAGTTCACCGGCCTGCTCGCGCAGGCGGACGTCGAGCAACGCGTCCTCGCCTGGACCGACTCCGACACCGACCTCCCCACCGTGGAGGCGATCATCGCCGCCCACGACGACGCCGACCTCCCGGCTCCCGACCGTCACGCCCGGATCGTGATCCTCACCTCCGGCACCACGGGCACCCCGAAGGGCGCCCCGCGCAACGAGGCGGGCGTCGACGCCGCGGTGTCGCTGATGTCGCGCCTGCCGCTGCGCTACGGCTGGCGCACCCACATCGCCGCGCCGCTGTTCCACACCTGGGGGTTCGCCCACCTCGCCCTGGCCATGCTGCTCGGCTCGACGGTCGTGCTGCGGCGCCGGTTCGACCCCGAGGGGGCGCTGGCCGCGGTCCAGGACGAGCGCTGCGAGTCGGTCGTGGTGATCCCGGTGATGCTGCAGCGGATCCTGGCGCTGCCGGAGGAGACCCTCGCGCGGTACGACCTGTCGAGGGTCGAGGTGGTCGCGGCGTCCGGCTCGGCCCTGCCGGGCGACCTGGCGCTCAGCTGGATGGACCACTTCGGCGACCACCTCTACAACATCTACGGCTCCACCGAGGTGGCCTACGCCAGCGTCGCCACCCCGCAGGACCTGCGTGAGGCCCCGTCGTCGGCGGGTCGGCCGCCCCACGCCACCGTGGTCCGGATCCTCGGCGAGGACGGGAGGTCCCTGCCCGACGGGGAGACCGGACGGATCTTCGTGGGCAACTCGATGCTGTTCGAGGGCTACACCGGGGGCGGCAGCAAGGACGTGGTCGACGGCCTGATGTCGACGGGCGACGTCGGCCGGATCGGGCCCGACGGCCGGCTGTACGTCGAGGGTCGCGACGACGAGATGATCGTGTCCGGTGGCGAGAACGTCTTCCCGCAGGAGGTCGAGGACTGCCTCGTCGGCCACGAGGCGGTGGCCGAGGCCGCCGCGGTCGGGGTCGACGACGACGACTTCGGCCAGCGCCTGCGTGCGTTCGTCGTCGTCCGCGGGGGCCGGTCGGTCACCGAGGACGACCTGCGGGAGCACGTGAAGGCCCACCTGGCCCGCTACAAGGTGCCGCGCGACATCGTGTTCCTCGAGGAGCTGCCCCGCAACGCGACCGGCAAGGTGCTCAAGCGGGACCTCGCCGACCAGGAGCACGACGACGAAGGGGCCGGGGACACCGCCGACGCCTGATCACCCTGCTGGTGCGAGGATGGGCGCACCATGACCGGACTCTCTCTCGGCGGCCCCGCGCCCGACTTCACGCTGCGCGACCAGTTCGGCCAGGACGTCACGCTGTCGTCGTACCGCGGGTCCAAGGCCGTGGCGCTCGTGTTCTACCCGTACGCGTTCTCGGGGGTCTGCTCCGGCGAGATGGCCGGGCTCCGGGACCGGCTGGCCGAGTTCATGACCTTCGACACCGAGGTGCTCGCGATCTCGTGCGACCCGGTCTACGCGCTGCGGGCCTTCGCCGACCAGGACGGCCTCAACTTCCCGCTGCTCTCGGACTTCTGGCCGCACGGGGCGGTCTCCTCGGCGTACGAGGTGTTCGACGAGGCCAAGGGCTCCTCGCGCCGCTCGTCGTACGTCGTCGACCGCGAGGGCCTGCTGCGCTGGTCGGTGCACAACGCCAACCCCGAGGGTCGCGACCTCGACGAGCACCTCCGTCAGCTGCACGCACTCGTCTAGGTAGTCTGTGGCGCGCCCACCGGGCCTCGCGTCGGTAGCTCAGCGGTAGAGCTCTCGGTTTACACCCGAGCGGTCGGCGGTTCGATCCCGTCCCGACGCACCCACGACAGGATGAGAGGCGTCTCATCGCGCCCTCATCGCCTGCTCACCTCGTTCCCGGAGGCTTCCTTCCCGACGGCGACACCGCCCACGAGGAGGAACCCATGAAGCGCACCACCCTGACCCTCGGCACCGTCGGCATCGCCGGCCTGGTCACCACCGGCCTGCTCGCGCTGCCGATCACCTCGGCCGTGGCCGACGACGACACGGCCCTCAAGCGTGACGAGGACACACCCGACGTGGTGCTCGTCGCCGACGAGGACGACGACGACACGGCCGACCGCTCGCGCGGCGACACCCGTTCGCGCAACACCAGCGGTGCGAACAGCAACGACGGCACCAACAGCCGCAAGACCGCGGTCAGCCGCGACCGTGACAGGAGCCGCGGCGACAAGACCAGGGACTGGACCCGCGACGGCGGTGACCGGACCCGTGACCGGTCGGCCGGACGCACCAACGACCGGTCCCGCAACGACACCCGCCGCTGACCTGGTGGACCATGGTCCTGTGAGCGCGAAGGGCAGCTGGCACCTGCAGGAGGGCGACGCCGTCACCCCCGAGCTGACCGCGATGCGGCTGCTCGGGGGTGGGTCGGCGTACGAGGCGTACCTGGCGTTCGACGAGGTCACCTACGGCCCGGTCGTCGTGAAGGTGGTCCGTCCGGACCAGGTCGACGACGAGCACACGCTGCGCGGTCTCGGCCGGGAGGTCGAGACCCTGGCACGGGTGAACCACCCCGTGGTCGTCCGCGGGCTGCGCCACCAGCTCGACGGCGAGCGACCGCACGCCGTGCTCGAGCACATCGAGGGACCACGGCTCTCCAGCCTGATCCGCCGTCACGGGAGGCTCCAGCCGCAGCAGTACCTCCCGCTCGCGATCGAGGTCGCGGGGGCTCTGCACTACTTCCGGCGGGTCGACGTCGTCCACCTCGACCTCAAGCCCAGCAACGTGATCATGGGCTCGCCCGCCCGTCTGATCGACCTGTCGATCGCGAGGTCGCGGCAGCGGGCGAAGGGGTCGCGCCGGATCGGGACCGACTACTACATGTCGCCCGAGCAGGCCGACCCGGACACCCACGGTGGACCGGGTCACGAGGCCGACGTCTGGGGGCTGGGAGCCACGCTGTTCCATGCCGTGGCCGGCCACCGCGCGTTCGACAAGGGCGACGCCGACGCCGAGCGTCTCGCCGACCGCTTCCCCCAGCTGGTCCGGGATCCCCACCCCCTGCCGGACGACGTCCCGGACGTCGTGGCCAAGGTGGTGATGGCCGCCCTCGACAAGCGCCCGTCGGCGCGACCACTCCCGGCCGAGCTCGCCGACGCGCTGGAGCCCGCCGTCGCCGGCCTTCCGGCGCCGCGGCTCACCTTCAAGGTCAGGCGTTGAACCGGTAGCCCATCCCGCGCACCGTCGTGATCGCCCCGGCGCCGAACTTCTTGCGGAGGTAGCCGACGTAGACGTCGACCACGTTGGAGCCCGGGTCGAAGTCCAGGCCCCAGACGTGGTCGAGCAGCTGCTCCCGCGAGAGGACCTGGCCGGCGTTGCGCATGAAGATCTCGGCCAGCATGAACTCCCGGCCGGACAGGTCGAGCTCACGTCCGTCGACCGTGGCCCGACGGGTCCGCAGGTCGAGGCGTACGCCGCCGGCCTCGAGGGCGTCGCGCACCCCGGTGCCGCCGCCCCCCTGTGCCTGCCGCAGCCGCAGCCGCACCCGCGCCAGCAGCTCGGCGAACCGGAACGGCTTGGGCATGTAGTCGTCGGCGCCGCCCTCGAGCGCGGAGACGGTGTCGGTGACGGAGTCGCGGGCGGTGAGCACGATGACCGGCAGCCGGGACCCCTGCGACCGGAGCTGGTCGAGCAGGTCGAACCCGTCGAGCCGGGGCAGCCCGATGTCGAGGACCATCAGGTCGAACTCGCCGCTGAGCGCGTGGTCGAGCCCCTCGACCCCGTCGCCGGCCACCGTGGTGGAGTGCCCGTCGGCCGCCAGGCCCTTGGCCACGAACGACGCGATGCGGGTCTCGTCCTCGACGATCAGGATGCGGGCCACGACGACTCCCGCTCCCCGGGCAGGGTGATCACGAAGACCGCGCCGCGGCCGTCGGCGGGGTCCTCGATCGCGACCCCACCCCGGTGCGCCTCCGCGATGGCCCGGACGATCGACAGGCCGAGCCCGAACCCCTCGTCGCCCGGACGGACGACGCTGCGGCCGAACCGCTCGAACACGTGCTGGCGGTCCGACGCGGGCACCCCGGGCCCGGTGTCGCGCACCCAGATCCGGACGCCCCGCTCGTCGGCCGCCGACCCGATCGCGACCTCGTCGCCGTCGTCGGTGTGCTTGACGGCGTTGTCGGCGAGCTGGAGCACCGCCTGGGTGACGCGCTGCTCGTCGAGGGAAACCACGGCCTCGCCCGCCGCGTCGAGCACCCACGCGCGGTCCGCGAGCCCGCGCGCCTTCGAGAGCAGCGTGTGGGTCATCCGCTCGAGGCTGACCGGCGCGGTGGTGAGGAAGTCGGGACGGTCGGACTTCGCGAGCAGGATCAGGTCGCCGACCAGTCGCGACATCCGGTCGATCTCGTCGAGCAGCAGCTGCCGGGTCTCGGCGACCTCGCGGGGATCGTCGACGTCCATCAGCTCGAGGTGGCCCTGGAGGATCGTCAGCGGCGTCTTGAGCTCGTGCCCGGCGTCGTCGAGGAACTGCCGCTGGCCGACGAAGGCGAGCTCCAGGCGGGACAGCATGTCGTTGAAGGTCCGGGTGAGGGCCGTGATGTCGTCGTTCCCGCGCTCGGGCAGGCGGCGGGCGAGGTCGGTCTCGGTGATCTCGGTCGTGGTCTGCTGGAGCGTCCGCAGCGGCGCCAGCAGCCGGCCGGACTGCCACGCGGCGATCAGGAGCACGAGGCCGAGCGCCAGGACGGACACGATCGTGTAGGTCCGCAGGGTGCTGTTGAGCTCGACGTGCTCGTCGAGCAGGAAGTTGACGATGACCAGGGTGCCCTCGACGCGCTCGGACCCCTCGCGCTGCACCGGCACGCTGGTGACCCAGACCTCGCCGTACGGCGTGTCGTCGAGCTCGGTGGTGCCGCCGGACCCGAGCATGGCCGACACCGCCTCCTGGTAGGCGGGGAGCGCGAGGAACTCGTCGCCGTAGCGGTTGCGCGTGGCCAGGTCGCCGGCCCGCTCGGCCCGGCCGGGGTCGGAGGTGCCGCGCAACCGCTCCCCGGCGTACCAGATCAGCATCTCGTCGTCGTCGGGGACGTTGCGGGTGAGGAACACGCGGAGCAGGACGTTCGGGTCGCGGATCGGGCGCAGCGTCTGCGGGTCGACCGGGTCGTTGCCCTGGAACTCGCGGAGCTCCGCGATCTCCTGGTCGATCTGGTGGGCGACGCCGGCGTCGATCCGGTCCGACTCCAGCGTGTAGACCGTGACGCCGGCACCCGCCATCGCCAGGGCGGTCAGCAGCAGGATGACGGCGGTCATCCGGGTGCGGACGGAGAGGGAGGGTCGCGCGCGCGGCGAGGGGGGTGTGACGGGGGGCTCAGTCGTCGCCTCCCTCGTCGTCGCTGTCGCCCTCGGCATCGCCGTCGTCATCGTCAGTCTCGCCATCGTCCAGCCTGGTCGGCGACGGGAGGACGACCTCGGGGTCGTCCTCGACGTCGTCGTCGTCGCGCCCATTGTCCCTGCTCTCGCCGTCGTCGTCGTCGTTGCCTCGGCCGACGCCGTCGCCTCGCGGTCCCGGTCGCTGGCCGTCCCCCCGCGTCGGGCCGTCGTCGCGGGACGTCGGGCTGCCGCCCGGGTCGTCGTTCCGCAGGATGACGGGCTCGGGCTGCTCCGGCCGCTCCTGCCCCGTCGAGAGGGTCCCGACGACGTACGCCAGCAGCGGCAGCAGCACCGCCAGCGGCAGCAGCAGGACCTTCCAGTGGGACATGGGCCCAGCCTGCCCGGCCCGCGTTGGCTGCCGATGAGGCGACGATGAGAGGTCTCTCATCGGGTCGGCGTCCGCGCGAGGCCCCGGCCAACGCCCGGCCAACGGGGGCATGTCTAGAGTGACGGAGGTCACCAACCGCGCAGCAGGAGGACCGATGATCGTCCCGTTCAGCGTCTCCGACTTCCTCGACCGTGCCGTCACCGTCTACGGCGAGCGCACCGGTGTGGTCGACGAGCCGGACCAGCCCGCAGCGTCCCTCGGGGAGATGACGTACGCCGAGCTCGGCGCGCGCGCCCGACGGATCGCGGCCCGGCTCGACCAGCTCGGCATCGGTGTCGGCGAGCGGGTCGCGGTCGTGTCGCACAACAGCGCCCGGCTGCTGGCGGCGTTCTTCGGGGTGGCGGGCTACGGGCGGGTGCTGGTCCCGGTCAACTTCCGGCTGCGGCCCGACGAGGTGCGCTACATCGTCGGTCACTCGGGGGCGAGGGTGCTCTACGTCGACCCCGAGCTCGACGACGCGCTCGCCTCGGTCGAGGCCGAGCACCGGTTCGTGCTGGGCGACGACGACACGTTGTTCGCGGAGGAGGACGCGGACCCGAAGCCCTGGGACCCCGACGAGAACGCGACGGCCTGCATCAACTACACGTCCGGTACGACGGCCCGGCCCAAGGGCGTCCAGATCACCCACCGCAACATCTGGGTGAACGCGGTGACCTTCGGCCTGCACGCGGGCGTCAGCGACCGCGACGTCTACCTGCACACCCTCCCGATGTTCCACGCCAACGGCTGGGGCCTGCCGTTCACGATGACCGGGATGGGGGTGCCGCAGATCGTGCTGCGCAAGGTCGACGGGGCCGAGATCCTGCGCCGGGTCGAGCAGCACGGCGTCACCGTGATGGCCGCGGCGCCGGCCGTGGCGGCGGCCGTGCTCGAGGCCGCCGAGAGCTGGGAGGGCGAGATCCCCGGACGCGACCAGGTGCGGATCATCATGGCCGGCGCGCCGCCGCCGACCAAGACGGTGGTGCGGGTCCAGGAGGAGCTCGGGTGGGAGTTCGTCCAGATCTACGGCCTCACCGAGACCTCGCCGCTGCTGACCTTCAACCGGACCCGCGCCGAGTGGGACGACCTCGACGCCGAGGAGCGGGCCCGACTGCTGACGCGGGCGGGAGCGCCGGCGCTCGGCGTACGCCTCGAGGTCGACCAGGAGGGCGAGGTGCTGGCTCGGTCGAACGTCGTCCTCGAGGGCTACTGGGAGCAGCCCGAGGAGTCCGCCAGGTCGCTCGAGGGCGGCTGGTTCCACACCGGCGACGGCGGGACGCTCGGCGACGACGGCTACCTGACGATCTCCGACCGCAAGAAGGACGTGATCATCACCGGCGGCGAGAACGTCTCGTCGATCGAGGTCGAGGACGTGCTGTTCTCCCACCCGGCGGTCGCCGAGGTGGCCGTCATCGGCGTGCCGAGCGAGAAGTGGGGCGAGACGATCAAGGCGCTCGTGGTGCTCGCCGAGGGCGAGCAGGCGACCGAGGCCGACCTGATCGCGTGGTGCAAGGAGAAGGCGGCGGGCTACAAGGCCCCCACGTCGGTGGAGTTCCGCGACGAGCTGGCGCGGACCGCGACCGGCAAGCTGCAGAAGTTCAAGCTGCGCGAGGAGTACTGGAAGGGCTACGACCGGCAGGTCAACTGACGCCGGCCGCTCCACTACCCTCTCGGCCATGCCCCGCCTGTCCGAGGTCGTCGACCTGATCCACGGCTGGTACCCGCCCGCCACCGCCGACGCCTGGGACGCGGTCGGCCTGGTGTCCGGTG
The DNA here is from genome assembly GCF_050880345.1 of Nocardioides sp. GXQ0305. NCBI lineage: Bacteria > Bacillati > Actinomycetota > Actinomycetes > Propionibacteriales > Nocardioidaceae > Nocardioides > Nocardioides sp. GXQ0305. Next base: position 287,070 of record NZ_JBNYXG010000006.1, on the reverse strand, counting down.
ACCCGGCCGGCGACGAGGTCGGGCGGGTGCTGCTGGCGGTCGACCCCGCCCCGGTGGTCGCCGAGGAGGCCGCCGCGTGGGGCGCCGACCTGCTGGTGGTGCACCATCCCTTGTTCCTCGCCGGCGTGCACGGGGTCGCTGCGACGACCCCCAAGGGGCGGACGCTGCACACGCTGACCCGGTCCGGCTGCGCGCTGCTCACGGCCCACACCAACGCCGACCAGGCGGTCGGCGGGGTGTCCGAGGCGATGGCGAAGGCGCTGGGGCTGACCGGCATCGCACCGCTGGTCCCCGCTGCGGGCCTCCCGACCGACAAGCTCACCGTCTACGTGCCCGTCGCCGACGCCGACCGGGTGCGCGACGCGCTGGCCGGTGCGGGAGCAGGGCGGATCGGCGACTACGAGGCCGCCTCGTTCTCGACCAGCGGCCAGGGTCGGTTCCGGCCGCTGGAGGGGGCCGCGCCGGCGGTCGGCGAGGTCGGGCGCGCCGAGGTGGTCGAGGAGGAGCGGGTCGAGGTGGTGCTCTCCCGCGCGCTGCGGGGCGCGGTGATCTCCGCCTTGCTGGCGACCCATCCCTACGAGGAGCCCGCCTACGACGTCGTCGAGCTGGGCGACCCGGGCTGCGCCGCGACCGGTACCGGCCGGATCGGCGAGGTGCAGCCGACCACGCTGCGCGGCTTCGCCGAGCAGGTCTCCGCGGCGCTGCCGACCACGGCCCACGGCGTGAGGGTGGCCGGCGACCCCGAACGCGACGTACGGCGGGTCGCGCTGTGCGGCGGGGCGGGGGACTTCCTCCTCGACACCGTGCGGGCCACCGACGCCGACGTCTACGTCACCAGCGACCTGCGCCACCACCCGGCGTCGGAGTTCCTGGAGCACGACGGGCCGGCCCTGGTCGACGTCGCCCACTGGGCGGCCGAGTGGACCTGGCTGCCGGTGCTCCGGGACCGGCTGGCCGTCGCGCTGGGCGATACGGTGGAGACTCGCGTGAGCACGATCGTCACCGACCCGTGGCAGTTCCGGACCTGAAGACCCGAGGAGCCCCCCTGAAAGCCGACCCTTTCGTCCAGCTCAAGCTGCTCGACGTCCAGGAGCTCGACTCCCGGGCCGACCAGCTCCGGCACCAGCTGGCACACCTGCCCGAGCACGCCGAGATCCAGCAGCTGACCGCGACCCGGGCCGACCTCGACGACCGGGCACGCGACGCCGCGATCGTGGTCGAGGACCTCACCGCCGAGCAGGCGAAGGTCGATGCCGACGTAGAGCAGGTCAAGGCCCGGCGTACCCGAGACCGGGACCGGATCGACCAGGGCCTGATCAGCAACCCCAAGGACCTGCAGCGGATGCAGCACGAGCTGGAGTCCCTGGAACGGCGGATCACCTCCCTGGAGGACCAGGAGCTCGAGGTCATGGAGCGCCTCGAGGAGGCGCAGAAGACCCAGGACGAGCTCTCGGGCCAGGTCGTCGAGGCGGACGAGCGGTTGGCGGCGCTGACCGCCGCCCGCGACGAGAAGTCCGCCTCCCTGGACGCCGCGCTCGCCGACGTGCAGACGGCGCGGGTACCCATGCTCGACGGGATGCCGGAGGACCTGCTGTCCCTCTACGACCGGCTGCGCGAGCAGAAGGGGGGCGTGGGTGCCGCCGCGCTGCGCGCCCGGGAGTGCGGCGGCTGCCGCCTCTCCCTCGACCCGGCGGAGCTGACCCGGATCCGGGCCGCGGCGATGGACGAGGTGATCCGCTGTGAGGAGTGCCAGCGGATCCTCGTGCGCACCTCCGAGAGCGGGCTGTAGGTGGACCAGGCGCCGACGACGCTGGTGCTGGTGCGCCACGGGGTGACCGACCACACCACCGGCAAGCGGTTCTCGGGCGGCCTCGCAGGCGCCGACCCCGGCCTGTCCGAGGAGGGCCGGCAGCAGGTGCGCTCGGTGGGTGAGTGGCTCGCGCCCACCGCCGACCGGATCGACGCCATCGTCACCTCGCCCGTACGCCGGACCCGTGAGTCGGCCGAGATCCTCGGGTCGATGCTGGGTCGGGAGGTGGCCGAGGAGCCCGGCTTCGCCGAGATGGACTTCGGGGCGTGGGACGGGCTGACCTTCGAGGAGGTCGCCGAGCAGCACCGCGAGGACCTGGAGGCGTGGTACGGCTCGGTCGACGCCGCGCCGGGCGGTACCGGTGAGTCGCTGCGCACGGTCGAGGAGCGCGTCCTCGCCGCCCGTGACCGTTGCCTCACGGAGCACGCCGGGCGCACGGTGGTGCTCGTCAGCCACGTCACGCCGATCAAGACCCTGCTGGCGCACACGCTGGAGGCGCCGCTGCAGTCGCTGTACCGGATGGAGCTGGCACCCGCGTCCGTGAGCGTGCTCAGCCACTGGCCGGCGCAGGACGAACGCGGCCCGTGGGCCGCCGTCCGGCTGCTCAACGCGCTGCCGCCCGACCGGGCGTGGCTCGGGGAGCCGCCCCGCTGGTGAGCCGGCTGCCGCCGAAGGGGGAGACGGCGCGCCGCCGACGCGAGTACCGTGTGCCAGGAGCGGCCCTGCGGTCGCGGGCGACCCGGGTCACGCCCGCCGCGGCGCCGGACGGGCCGCCGCAACGGGGCGGTGAGGCAGGTGCAGGCGCGTACTCCTGGCTTCGACGAGTGGGTGGACCTCGTCGTGCAGCTGAGCCGCGACACGGCCGAGTTCCCGCGCGCCGTCCTCGCCGACCACCTGGCCGAGACCTTCTCCTGCCACGTCTCGTGGAACTGGGCGGAGCCGAGCGGCAGCTACGGGTTCGAGCTCCGCGGGCCGCTCCCTGAGTTCCTGGACGCGGCCCATGTCCGGCACTGGGCCGTGAAGGCGATGCGGACCCACCCGCTGCTGACGTGGTTCGCCCACACCCGTGACCCGCTCCCGATGACGGTCGGGCGCGTGCCGCGTGAGCTGGCGCCGGCGACGGGATGGACGCTCCTGCGGGAGTGCCTCGAGGACCCGGGGTGGGAGGAGCAGCTCTCCATCCCCTCGCACCTCGGTCCGTCCTCCTACCGGGCCATGGTGCTGGCCCAGACCCGCCACGACTTCACCGACGAGCAGCTCGACCTGGCCCGGCGGCTGCAGCCGCTGCTGGCCGTGCTCGACCGACAGGCGGAGGTGCTGGCCCGGACCGAGGCCCCGCTGACCACGGGCTCGGGCGCCGACCTGACCTGCCGGGAGGTGGCGGTGCTCCGGCTCCTCGGTGAGGGGAAGACGGCAGCAGCGATCGGCAACCGGCTGCTCGTGTCCACGCGGACCGTCCACACCCACCTCGGTCACATCTACCGCAAGCTCGGGGTGTCCGACCGCCTGATGGCGGTGCTGGCCGCGCGCGAGCTCGGCCTGGTGCCCTCGGCGACCGAGCAGCACCGCACGGCCGGTCGCCCGCTGCCCGGCGGCTCCTTCGCCTGGTCCGGGCCCAGCGTGTACGGGCCGGCGGCGGACGACGCACAGGCGGGCTGAGCGCGTCAGACCTGGTGGACCACCACGTCGAGGCGGGTGCCGGTGCCGGTCGGCTCGGGCTCCTCCACCTTCCAGCCGAGGTCGCGCAGCACGTCGGCGAGGGCTGCCGGCGTGCGCGGGTCGCGGCCGTCCTCCAGCAGCGCCCGGACGACCCGGCCCTTGGTCGCCTTGTTGAAGTGGCTGACCACCTGGCGGGTCCCGTCGACCTCGTGCAGCACCCGCACCGTCGCCACGCGGCCGGCCAGCGACGTCGGCGGGCGCCAGAAGCCGACGTAGGTCCCGGACCGCAGGTCGACGAGCAGGCCACGTCCGAGGGAGCGGGCCACCGCCTCGCCGAGGACCCCGCGCCACGCCGCGGCTACCGGCCCCAGCCCGGGCAGCGTGGTGTCGCCGGAGAGCCGGTACGCCGGGATCCGGTCGGTGGGGCGGACCAGCCCGAAGACCGAGGAGGTGATCGCGACCCGGGTGGCCGCGCGACGACGGGCCGCGGGGGAGAGGTCCCCGAACCCGAGCGCGTCGTACAGCACGCCGGTGTAGACCCGGTCGGCGCGGGCGGCCGGGGTCACGGTGAGCCTGCGGTTGCGCTCCAGCAGGTCGGTCTGCGTGCGGCCCACGCCCAGGAGCCCTGCGGCGTCCTGTCGGTTGCTGGCCTCGCCCAGCGCCGCGATGACGCCGCGGCGGACGTGGTCCAGCGTCGGGTGGGAGAGGGCGTCGAGGTCGAGCGGGGCGCCCCGTCGGGGAGCGGACTTGCCCTCGCTCGGAGGCAGCAGGATCAGCACGGGCGCAACGTTAGGGTGCACCCCATGGCGAGCAGTCGCGTGGTCAGGGTCCGGTCCCGGTCCGAGGCGGATGACGGCGTCGCCGCCGAGCTGCGTCGCGGGGTCGGGCGGATCCAGGCGGAGATGGAGGTCACGCCCGACTTCCCCGACGAGGTCGAGCAGGCGGCCCGAGCCGCCGCCGCGGCGCCCCGGTTGCCCGGCCTCGACCGCACCGACCTCGAGCTGGTCACCATCGACCCGCCGTCGGCCCGCGACCTCGACCAGGCGCTCCACCTGGAGCGCGACGGCGACGGATACGTCGTCCACTACGCGATCGCCGACGTCGCCGCGTTCGTGAGCCCCGGCGACCCCGTCGACGTCGAGGCGCACCTGCGGGGGGAGACGCTCTACGGCGCCGACGGGAAGGTGCCGCTGCACCCGACCGTGCTCTCCGAGGAGGCCGCCTCGCTGCTCCCCGACCAGGACCGGCCCGCACTGCTGTGGACGATCACCTGCGACGAGACCGGCGAGGGCATCGACGTCACCGTGGAGCGGGCACTGGTGCGCTCGCGCGCCCAGCTCGACTACGAGGGTGCCCAGCGGCAGATCGACGAGGGCTCGGCGCCCGAGACGCTCCAGCTCCTCCGGGAGCTCGGCGAGCTGCGCCTGCACCGCGAGGCGGCCCGGGGCGGGCTCTCGCTGCCGCTGCCCGAGCAGCGGGTCGAGGTCGACGGCGACAGGGTCGACCTCGAGTTCCGCTCCATGCTGCCGGTGGAGGAGTGGAACGCGCAGATCTCGCTGCTGACGGGCTTCGCGGCGGCGTCGCTGATGGTCTACGCGCGGGTGGGGCTGCTCCGGACCTTGCCACCGCCCGACCCCCGTGACGTGAAGCGGCTCCACCGCACGGCGCGGGCCCTCGGGATCGAGTGGCCGGCCGAGCAGCTGTATCCCGACTTCATCCGGGCCCTGGACACCGAGAAGCCGCAGCAGGCCGCGATGGTCGTGGCGTGCACCCGGCTGCTGCGGGGCAGCGGCTACGTGGCCTTCGACGGCGAGGTGCCGGGCGACCCCCAGCACGCCGCCCTGGCCTCGGAGTACGCCCACGTCACCGCTCCGCTCCGGCGGCTGGGCGACCGGTACGCCGGGGAGGTGTGCCTCGCCCTGTGCTCCGGTGACGACGTACCGGAGTGGGTGACCGGGCAGCTCCACGACCTGCCGAAGCTGCTCCAGCAGTCCGGCCAGCGGTCCCGGCGCTACGAGCGCGAGGTGCTCGACCTGGTCGAGGCGGCGCTGCTCCGGGGCAGGGTGGGAGACCGCTTCCCGGGCGTGGTCGTCGATGCCGACGACGACGACCCGAGGCGCGGCACCGTCACGATCGCCGACCCGGCGATCGAGGCCCCGGTCAGGAGCTCGGGGGACCTCCCGGTCGGCGAGGACGTCACCGTGGAGCTGGTGGCCGCGGACGTCGCGGAGCGGCGGATCGCGTTCCAGCTGGTCTGAGGGGCGGCCGAGGGTGGATCTCGCGAACCGCGGACACCGGCGAGTGGGGTGACCTACGCTGCCCGCGTCCCCCCGACGACGGACGGAACGCCCCATGCCGCAGCCCCGCGCCCTCGCTGCCCTGCTCCTGTCCGCGGGCCTTCTGATCCCCGTGCTCGGGGCCCCGGTGGCCTCGACGGCCGCCGACCCCGGACACCGGGAGGTTGCCCGCGCCACCGGCGAACGTCGGGCCGCCTCACTGGACTACGCGCCGAAGAGCTTCGTCGGCGGGCAGCAGCTCACCTTCACCGGCCACATCGGGGCGACGGGCCGCCGGGTGATCCGGCTGCAGATGCACCTCGACCGCCCCGGCGACGAGTGGATCACCATCGACGGCTTCCGACGCCGTACCCAGCGCGACGGCAGCTTCCGCTTCGACTACGTCGCTCCCTCGATGCGCGACAAGAAGATGCGGGTGCGTGGCGCCGGCGGCCTGGTCACGCCGGCGCTGACCTTCAACGCGAAGTCGCAGGACCTGGTGCTGCTGGAGGCCGGGACGCGTGAGCCGCTCACGACGGCCGTGGCCGGCACGCCGTTCGACATCTCGGTCGACACGACGCCGGACGACGACGTCGTGGAGGGACGCGACGACCTTCCGGGGCCCACCTTCGAGGGCCGCGCGCTCACCCTGCAGCAGCGGGTGCTCGACCCCACGCAGCCATCCGGCTACCGCAGCCCCTGGATCACCCTCTCGAAGGGTGAGGTCGTGACCGACCCCCGAGGCCTCGGCACGTTCCGCGACGTGCCCGCCCCGGGCGCCACCGGGGCGGTGGTCTACCGGGTCCGGCAGGAGAACTGGACGGCCGACGGCGACAGGGTGGGCTGGTTCCCCTCCTTCCCCACGTGTGTCGACGTGCTCGCTCAGCAGGGGGACTACCCGGGGCACTGCCCCCGCGCGGTGCGGACCGACCCTCTCACCACGCCGGACTCCAGCGACCGTTCCCTGCTCCGCGGCGGCGGCTCCACGACGGCCGGCGTGAAGTACGGCTGGGCGCCTGCGCTCTGGGACTTCGGCTGGTCCGCGGGCGAGTCGCTCTCGACCCCGCCCCACCGCGGCAGCGACCCGGAGGGCTGGTGGCTCGACTGGTCCGAGGGGACCGGCCGGGCGGTCCCGCACAACGGGCAGCTCAAGCTCGACAGCCAGCGCGAGCTGAAGCGGTTCGCCGCCAGCAGCGGCACCACGATGGTCACGATGAAGGGCAACCCGATGCGGCTCGGGCGCTGGGAGGTCCGACTGCGGGCCGAGGCCGACGTCCAGGGCCAGGCGCGCAGCCGCACCCGGATCGAGCTGGTGCCCGCCGACCCGGCCGACTACGCCTGCGGGGCCCGCAACCTCACCCTCGCCGACCTCTCCCCGGAGACCGACCACGTCCGCTTCGGCGTCCGCGCACCCGGGGGCACCGAGTGGACCCGGAACGTCGGGGGACTGGACCTCGACGGCCAGAACCACGCCTGGGGCGTCGAGGTGGCGCGCGACCACATCACGTGGTTCCGCGAGGGCCACCCGATCGGCACCCTGAAGAGCAAGGCGGCCATCCCCGACGTCCCGATGACGCTGCGGCTGAGCATCGTCGGCGAGGGCGACCGGCTGTTCAACCGCACCCAGACCTACTACGACTGGATGCGCGGCTACCCACTGACCCGCGGACGCGAGGTGAGGTCCGGCGGCGGCCTCCAGCGCGGGACCTTCACCGACGACTGCTGACCGGAGGGCCCGGCTCCCGGAGTAACGTCCGGGGCATGTCGGACGCCGATGACCAGCAGGTGGCTGCCACCGTCCAGGACGCCCTCGACGCGGCCGGCCGGCGGCACGACGCCGAGCCGGAGGCCGACATGGTCGGCCTGCTGCGCGAGGAGCTCGCCCGGCGCGGCGTCGACGTCGACGACGAGGCGTGGCTCGCCGAGGCCGCCGGGCACCTCGCCCAGGGGCGCCCGGTCGTCGTCGACCCGGATGCCGACACCACGGCGTGACCACGTAACCGGTTCCGGGGCCCGGACTACGCCACTTGGCGGATGCGCGCCGACCACCGCGCTCCTACGCTCGTGCGTGGGGAGGGACCAGGGGAGCTGCGGCGTTGTCGTTTCCCCCGTTCGAGGCGCTGCGTGTCTGGACCCGTCTCCGCCCTCGCCGTTCGCCCTTCGGAGCGGCGGCGAGGGCCCGGGGGAGCTCGGGTGGGCGAACGGGCCGGCCTGTAGGCCGGGTCCTGTCCCGCCTGACGGCGGGGGCGACCATCCATCTAGGACGACCGTTGCCGGCCGCCTCCAGCGGTCCACCCGCGTGCTCGGGCGGGCAGCCCTCGAGCGCACGCGCGCCCGGTGCTTCCCAGAACTTCGGGAGGCGCCGGACTTCTCGACCTTGCTCCAGGTGGGGTTTGCCGAGCCGGTCCGGTCACCCGGACCGCTGGTGGTCTCTTGCACCACCGTTTCACCCTTACCGTCCCGTCTGACCAGCCTTCGACCAGCACGGTGCGGCGGTCTGTTCTCTGTGGCACTGTCCCGCGGGTTGCCCCGGGTGGCTGTTGGCCACCACCTCGCCCTGTGGAGCCCGGACCTTCCTCGGCACCCTCCCGGAGGAGGGCGACGCGGTCGCCCGGCCGGCCCGTTCGCGGGTCCAGCCTAGTGGCTGTGCGGGCGGACGGTCCGGTCAGGCCAGGGTGAGGACCTCGGCACCGGTCGGCGTGACGAGCAGCGTGTGCTCGAACTGCGCACTCCGCCGCCGGTCGCGGGTCACGACGGTCCAGTCGTCGTCCCACATGTCCCACTCGTGGGTGCCGAGGTTGAGCATCGGCTCGATGGTGAAGGTCATGCCGACCTCGATCATGTCGTCGAAGCGGGGCTCGTCGTAGTGGGGGATGATCAGCCCGGAGTGGAAGGCGGTGCCGATCCCGTGCCCGGTGAACTCGCGGACGACGCCGTAGCCGAACCGACGGGCGTAGCTCTCGATGACTCGGCCGATGACGTTGACCTGGCGTCCGGGGCGAACCGTCTTGATGCCGCGCTCGAGGGCCTCGCGGGTCCGCTCCACCAGCAGCCGGGACTCCTCGTCGACGTCGCCGGCCAGGAACGTGGCGTTGGTGTCACCGTGGACGCCGTCGAGGTAGGCCGTGATGTCGATGTTGACGATGTCGCCGTCCTCGACGACGCGGTCGTCGGGGATGCCGTGGCAGATCACCTCGTTGACGCTCGAGCACAGGCTCTTGGGGAAGCCCTTGTATCCCAGCGTGGAGGGGTAGGCGCCGTGGTCGCAGAGGAACTCGTGGCCGATCCGGTCCAGCTCGTCGGTCGTGACGCCCGGCGCGACGTGGGACCCGACCAGCTCGCGGGCCTGCGCCGCCAGCCGTCCGGCCACCCGCATCTTCGCGATGGTCTCGGCGTCCTTGACCTCGCTGCCGGAGAACCGCTCGGGTGCGGCCCGGTCGACGTACTCGGGGCGCGCGATGCGGTCCGGCACGGCTCGGCGGGGAGACACGGTTCCGGGGGCCACGGGGGCTGCGACAGGCATGGAGCGAGTGTAGTTTCCGGAGCATGAGTGATTCGGCGTCGGAGTACTGGTTCTGCGTCAAGCACCACGCCGTCGAGGCCCCGCCGGACATGTGTCCGCCGATCGACCGGCTGGGGCCCTACCCGACGCACGCCGAGGCGGAGCGGGCGCTCGAGCGGGTCGAGGAGCGCAACGAGGAGTGGGACAACGACCCCAGGTGGAACGACGACCTCGAGGACTGAGGGCCCGACCACGTGAGCGAGATCCCCTCGCGGCCCGAGCGACCGCGGGCCTCCCCCTGGCCGTTCGCGGGGATGGTCGGGATGGCGTGCGTGTTCTTCCTGATCGCGGCCAGCGTGCTGACGACCCCCTGGTGGGTGGTCGGCGGCCTGCTCGTGGTGTGGGGGCTGGGCCTCTTCGTCGCCACCGCGTGGTGGTCGCTGCACCCCACGTGGGTGCCGTGGGTGCCGGTGGCCGTGGCCGTCCTCTGGTTCGCGCTCGTCGCGGGAGGCGCGGCCGCGTTCGGCTGGGGGGCCTGACCCGGCGCCTCAGCCCCGGCGGCGGGGGGTGATCCTCAGCACCCGGTCGTTGCCGCCGCCGTCACTCGTGGTCACCAGCAGCGCGTTCTGCGGCGTCAGGGTGACCGAGCGCAGCCGCTCGCCGCGCAGGGCCTGCGGCGCCCGGCTCCAGCGGTGCTTGCCCTTCGGGGAGAACTTCATGAAGATCATCCGCTGCGACCCGAGCGCCGCCACGGCGAGCGTGCCGTTGAGACGGCCCCAGCGCTTGCCCCTGACCCACGCGGCCCCGGAGGTCGCCAGCGTCGGGTTCCCCGAGCGCCACTTCGCTCCTCGCTGCGGTCCGGGCAGCGAGCGGTCGGTCATGGGGACCGACTCGTTGTAGCCGGGGACGGGGTGCCAGCCGTAGTCGCCTCCGCCGCGCAGCAGGTTGACCTCGTCGTCGCGGTAGGAGCCGTGCTCGACCGACCAGAGGGTGCCGTTCCGGCGCTGAGCGAGCCCCTGCACGTTGCGGTGGCCGTAGGTGAACACGTAGCGCTTGCGACGGTTGTCGGCGTTGCGGAACGGGTTGCCCCGCCACGGACGACCCGTGAACCGGTTGAGCCGCAGCGTCTTCCCGCCGAGGGACTTCAGGTTGCGCGGGTTGCGGCCCTGCGCGGCGTCACCGGTGCCGACCACCAGCGCGCCGTTCCTCGCGATCAGGAGCCGGCAGCCGCCGTGCCGTCCCGACGAGGTCGGGAACCCCTTCACGAGCGTCTCCTGGAACGTCGCGTCGTCCTCGTCGGCGCTGAGCCTCCAGGCGTTGACCCGGACGTCGTGCCCACCACCGCTCTTCACCCACCCCGTGCAGGTGTAGAAGCGGCGGTTGTTGCGGAAGCCCGGGTCGACGGCCAGCGACATCAGGCCGGTCTCGCCCGCCGCCCAGACCCGGTTCTCGGGGAAGTCCACCGTCGAGCGGGTGCCGTCGTGGGTCGACAACCGTCCGCCGCGCTCGGTGAGCAGCTTGGTGCCGCCCGGGAGCACCTGGACGTCCCACGGGATGTCGAGGTCGCCGACCACGGTCCTCACCCGCAAGCGGGGGAGGCGTGCCTGGGCCCGTTCGGTGCCCGCAGCGGCCGCCGCAGCCGGAGCCGAAGGGGGGGACGCCTGGGTCGCGGGGAGCGCCGCGAGGAGGGCGACCGGCAGGGTCAGCGCGAGCGGACGGACCAGCGCACGGCGAAGGGCTGCGTGGGGGAGGCGCATGCCTCACGTTAACCCGAGGCGCGGGTCAGAAGGTGTGCTCAGGGCCGGGGAAGCCGCCCGACCGGACGTCGTCGGCGTAGGCCCGGGCGGCGTCCAGCAGGACGCCGTGGACGTCGGCGTACTGCTTGACGAAGCGGGCCATCCGGCCGGTCCGGAGGCCGAAGGCGTCCTGCCAGACCAGCACCTGCCCGTCGCAGTCGGGTCCCGCGCCGATGCCGATCGTCGGGATCACCAGCTCGCGGGTGACCTCCCCGGCGAGGTCGCCGGGGACCATCTCCATCACCACGGCGAAGGCACCGGCGGCCTGCACGGCCCGGGCGTCGTGGAGGAGCCGGTCGGCGGCGTCGCCTCGTCCCTGGACCCGGTAGCCGCCGAGCGCGTGCTCGCTCTGCGGCGTGAACCCGATGTGGGCCATCACGGGGATCCCGCCCCGGACCATGTGCTCGATCTGGGGAACCAGGTCGGCGCCACCCTCGAGCTTGACGCAGTGGGCCCCGCCCTCCTTCAGGAACCGGACGGCGGTGAGGTAGGCCTGCTCGGGGGAGGCCTGGTAGGAGCCGAACGGCAGGTCGCCGACCACCAGGGCCCGCCGCACCGAGCGTGCCACGGCCCGGGTGAGGGGGAGCAGCTCGTCGACGGTCACCGGCACCGTGGTCTCGTTGGCGTAGACGTTGTTGCTCGCGCTGTCGCCGACCAGCAGCACCTCGATGCCGGCCTCGTCGAAGACCGACGCGGCGTACTGCTCGTAGGCGGTGAGCATCGTGAACTTCTCGCCGCGTTCCTTGAGCTCGCGCAGGTGGTGGGTGCGGACCCGTCGCACGGCGGGTTGCTGGGGGCCGGAGCCGTACGTCGCCGGCTGCTCCTCGCTCATCCGCTCAGGCTAGCGGCGCCGGGGACCGTTCAGGTGCGGCAGCGGTGGTCGCGTGGCTCACGCGTCAGCTCGTGGGTGAGGCCGGCCAGGGCGATCTCGTCGCTGTCGCCGCCGGTGTGCTCGGCCTCGAACCAGGTCGCGTACTGCGAGATCTCGTCGAGCCGCCACTCGAGGTCGAACATCTCCAGCAGCGTGGTGTCCGCCTGGACCAGGTGGCCCCAGCCGTGCTCCACGAGGGTGGCCAGGTCGCGTTCCCGGGGCGCGAGCCTGGCGGACTCCCAGTCGACGAGGTAGGTCCCCGTCTGCGTGGCCAGCTGGTTGCGCGTGTGCGGCTCGCCGTGGGTCGGCACCCAGGTGGTGTCGTCGGTGTCCGCGCCGAGCGCGAGGTAGCGCGAGGTCCACTCCCGGACCAGGGGGAGCCGCTCGCGGATCGCGCGGCGGGCCCGCTCTCCGAACGGGCCGCTCTCCCAGGGTCGGGCGGTCCGGGTCTCGAGGCGGAACGCGAACGCCGGGTGGACCAGCGGTCGCCAGCGGGGGAGCGACGGCGGTGCCGGCTCCGCGTGCAGCTCCGCCAGCATCGCGAGCGTCGCCTCGGCCTGCGCCTGGTCGACGAACGGACCGTCTCCGCTGCGGCCCTCCACCCACGGCGTCACGCTGAGCCGGTGGTCGCCGAGCGGGACGGTGCAGCTGCCGAGCAGGGTCCTCCGGCTGGGCAGCACGAAGGGGAGCCCGCGGGCGGCCAGCGTCGCGGCGGCGACGTACGCGCCCTCGAGGGACTTCCCGGTGTGCCGGTCGCCGAGCCGGTCGAGGGTGACGAACAGGACGGGCCGCTCGCCGACGAAGGCCTGCCAGTGCCACGCGCCGAACCCGACCGGCAGGTGCGAGACGCGCTCGACCTCCGGGAGCCAATGGGCCCAGAGGAGGCGGTGCACGTCGTCGTCGGAGACGTGCAGGGGTCGCTCGCGCACGGGAACTGCCTTCCGAGACGGTGGATGGTTTGGAGGGGGGTCACCGTCGCACCCCCAGATGTATCAGGTCGTGGCTCCCGGCGTCGGCGTTCGGCCCGTCCCTGCACCGTGGCGCCACCAACCGTGGCCGGACGCCGGACCTGCCCCACCCACCTGGGCCATGCCCACGCACCCGACTGGTCACGGTCAGCCGGCGACCACCGCGTCGGCCGCCGCCTCGAGGTCGGCGACGACCAGCCGGCGCATCGTGAACATCGCCCCCGCCGCGGCGCGGGCACGGCCCGGGTCGGGGTCGGTCAGCAGCTCGTAGAGCCGCACCGGCACCACCTGCCAGCACAGCCCGAACCGGTCCCGCAGCCAGCCGCACATCGACTCCTCGCCGCCGTCGGCCGTCAGCGCCGCCCAGTAGCGGTCGACCTCGGCCTGGTCGGCGCAGTCGACGGCGAACGAGATCGTCTCGCTGAAGCCGGCGTGGTCCGGGCCGCCGTTGACGCCCTTGAACCGGAGCGCGTTGACCGTCCACTCGGCGGCCATCATCGAGCCCGGCTCGCCGGGACCGGAGTCTCCGTAGCGGGTGACGTGGTGCACCTCCCCGTCGGGGAAGACCGAGGTGTAAAAGTCGACTGCCTCGCCCAGGTCGTCGTCGAACCAGAGGCACGGCGTGATCGAGGACATGGCGGCTCCTTCGTCGCGGTCGCGGCGTACGACGGTGTCGACCGGCCCGGGCTCCGAGACTCATCGCCCTAGACTCGCCACGTGGACTTCTACTCGGCCTACGACCAGGGGTTCGCGCGCGTGGCGGCGTGCACCGTCCCGGTGGCGGTCGCCGACCCGGCGACCAACGCGCGGACCGTCCTGGAGCAGGTCCGTGCCTGCCACGACGACGGGGTGGCGGTCGCGGTGTTCCCCGAGCTCGCGCTGTGCGGGTACGCCGTCGACGACCTGCTGCTCCAGGACACGCTGCTCGACGCCGTGCTGGCCGCGCTCGACGAGCTCGTCGCGGCGACGGCCGAGCTGACGCCGGTCGTCGTGGTCGGCGCGCCGCTGGTGCACGGCAACCGGCTGCTCAACTGCGCGGTGGTGATCCACCGCGGGCAGGTCCTCGGGGTCGCGCCCAAGTCCTACCTGCCGACCTACCGCGAGTTCTACGAGCGGCGCTGGTTCGCTCCGGGCGACGACCGGCGCGGCGCCACGATCACCCTCGGCGGGCGCGAGGTGCCGCTGGGTCCGGACCTGTTGTTCCGGGCGACCGACGTCCCGGGCCTGGTGCTCCACGTCGAGGTCTGCGAGGACATGTGGGTGCCCGTGCCGCCGAGCGCCGAGGCGGCGCTGGCCGGCGCCACCGTCGTGGCCAACCTCTCCGGCAGCCCGATCACGGTGGCCCGCGCCGAGGACCGCCGGCTGCTGGTCCGGTCCGCCAGCGCCCGTTGCCAGTCGGCGTACGTGTTCGCGGCCGCCGGGCAGGGGGAGTCGACCACCGACCTGTCGTGGGACGGGCAGACGATGGTCTACGAGTGCGGCGACCTGCTGGCGGAGGGGGAGCGGTTCCCGGACGGTGCCCGCCGCACCGTCGTCGACGTCGACCTCGACCGGATCCGGCAGGAGCGGCTGCGTCAGGGGACCTTCGACGACAACCGGCGCACCCACGCCGAGCGCGCCGCCGGCCTCCGCTCCGTCGAGCTGGCCCTCGACCCGCCCACGGGCGACGTCGGGCTGCGGCGCAAGGTCGACCGGTTCCCCTTCGTCCCCGACGACCCCGAGCGGCTCGCCCTCGACTGCTACGAGGCCTACCACATCCAGGTCGCGGGCCTCGAGCAGCGCTTGCACGCCATCGCCCATCCCGATCGGCCGAGTCCGAAGGTGGTGATCGGCGTCAGCGGCGGGCTCGACTCCACCCACGCCCTGCTCGTGGCCGCGCGGGCGATGGACCGGCTCGGCCGCCCGCGGGAGGACGTCCACGCGTTCACGATGCCCGGGTTCGCGACGGGCGAGGAGACCAGGTCGCTGGCCACCCGCCTCGCCAAGAGCCTCGGCGTGACCTTCGAGGAGCTCGACATCACCGCCGCAGCGCGGCAGATGCTGGCCGACATCGACCACCCCTTCGCGGACGGCGAGGAGGTCTACGACGTCACGTTCGAGAACGTCCAGGCCGGGCTGCGCACCGACTACCTGTTCCGGCTGGCCAACCACCGGGGCGGGATCGTCCTCGGCACCGGCGACCTGTCGGAGCTGGCGCTCGGCTGGTGCACCTACGGCGTGGGCGACCAGATGTCCCACTACGGCGTCAACGCCGGCGTCCCGAAGACGCTGGTCCAGCACCTCATCCGCTGGGTCGCCGACTCCGGCGAGGTCGGGCCCGACACCGGTGAGGTGCTGCGCGAGATCCTCGACCAGGAGATCACCCCCGAGCTGGTCCCCGGCGGCAGCCAGGCGACCGAGGAGTCGGTCGGCCCCTACGCCCTCCAGGACTTCACGCTCCACGCGGTGCTGCGCCACGGCCACCGACCGCGCCGGATCGCGTTCCTCGCCCACCACGCGTGGCGAGACGCCGAGGAGGGGGAGTGGCCGCCGGGCTTCCCGGCCGACGCCCGGCCGGCGTACGACCTGGCCACGATCCGCCGCTGGCTCGTGGTGTTCGTGCAGCGGTTCTTCGCCAGCCAGTTCAAGCGCTCGGCGCTGCCCAACGGGCCCAAGGTGAGCCCCGGAGGCACGATGAGCCCGCGCGGCGACTGGCGGATGCCCTCCGACGCGAGCGCCGCGGCCTGGCTGGCCGAGATCGAGCGCGACGTCCCGTGACCCAGGACTGGCAGCAGCGCGCCGACGAGCTCGCCGCCGAGTCGATCGGTGCCGGGCGGCCGACCGCGTGGTTCGACCGCCTGTACGCCGCCGGGGTCGCCGGCGAGGTCGGCATGCCGTGGTCGCGCGACGGCGCCCACCCGGCCCTGGAGGAGTGGGCGAACGGGCTCGACGGCGCCGGACGTCGCGCCGTGGTCGTGGGCAGTGGGCTGGGAGCCGATGCCGCCCACCTCGCGCGGCTCGGCTTCGCCACGACCGGCTTCGACGTGGCGCCGACCGCGGTCGACGAGGCGCGGCGCCGTCACGGCGGCTCGGGTGCCGACTTCGTCGTGGCCGACCTGCTCGCCCTGCCCGCCGAGTGGCGCGAGGCGTTCGACCTGGTCGTCGAGGTGTTCACGCTGCAGGCGTTGCCCGACCCACCCCGCTCCGAGGCTGCCGCGGCGGTCACCGACCTGGTCGCACCGGGCGGCACCCTGCTCGCGGTGCAGTTCCGCGCCGACGGCACCGTGGCCCCGGACGACGGCCCGCCGTTCCCGCTCGACCGCGCCTTCATGACCGGCCTCGCTCACGGCGGGCTCGACCTGGTGCGGCTGGAGGAGCTCGAGGGCCCGCTCTGGCGGGCCGAGTACCGCCGTCTGCCCGCACACTCCGTCGACGACCCGGCTTGACGTCGACTTGAGGGAGTCATCTCCCGTCCTTAGCGGTCCTCCCGGCAGGTTGTGCCCAGACCACTTACCCAGGAGGAACCATGAAGAAGCACCTGCTGCCCCTCGCCGTCTCGGCCGCCACCGTCGCGTCCGCCCTCACCCTGGCCCCCTCGCCCGCCCTCGCGGGCGACGGCGACGTCGAGAAGGCGCGCGGCTGCGGCGGGTTCCGGATCGAGCTCAAGGTCGGCCCCGAGGACGGCGGCTGGGAGGTCGAGTCGGACGTCGACGACGCCAGCGCCGGCAGCGACTGGCGGATCAGGATCCGGCACGACGGCCGCACGGTCTTCAACCGGGTCCGCACCGCCGGTCCGGGGGGAGACGTCGAGGTCGACCTGCGCCGCCCGGACACCCGCGGCGCCGACCGGTTCCGGTTCCGGGCGCACCCGGTCGGGAACCCGGACCGGGCCTGCGCGCTCCGGATCACCCGACGCTGAGCCCCGCGGGCGGGCCCGGGCGTCCTCAGGGGATCCGGATGCCGACTCCGGGGCCGACGTCGAGGCCACCGAAGTAGAACACCGAGAGCACGGCCACCCAGGCCACCCAGAACGGCACCACGAACGGCAGCATCCGGGCGATCACCGTGCCGAGCCCGGCGTCCGGCTCGTAGCGCTTGAGCATCACCAGGAAGATCCAGATGTACGGGTTCATGGGCGTGATGACCTGGGTCGCGGAGTCGCCGATGCGGAAGGCCGCCTGGACGAAGCCGGGCTCGTATCCGAGCAGGGCGAAGAGGGGGACGAAGACCGCCCCCATCAGCGTCCACATCGAGGACCCGCTGACGATGAACAGGTTGAGCAGCGACGCCAGCACGATGAACCCGAGGATCGCGGGATAGCCGGTGAGGCCGATGGACTCCAGGCCGTTGGCCCCGGACACGGCGAGCGCGGAGCCGATGTTGGTCCAGTTGAACAGGGCGATGAACTGGCCGAGCATGAACGCCAGCACGATGAACGCGGCCATGTCCTTGACGCCGAGGGCCATCACCTTCGGTACGTCGGCCGACTCCCTCATCGACCCGCTGACGTAGCCGTAGACCAGCGCCGGCCCGAGGAACAGCACGAACACGATGAACACGGTCGAGTCGAGCAGCGGCGACTCCGGCAGGAAGCCGCCCTCGTCGTTGCGCCAGGGCGACCCGCCGGGGAGGACCGCGACCAGGATCACGGCGGAGAGCAGCAGGAACGCCAGCCCCGCCATCCGCAGGCCACGCCGCTCGGCCGCGTCGAGCTCGGGCGCGAGGTCGTCGGGTCCGCTGCGCAGGGCCGGAGCGACGTCGTCGGCGTCCTGACCTCCCGCGACGGCGGCGGGCTCCACGTCGTCGCTGGTCACCATGTCGCGGGGGGCGTCCTCCCGGACCAGCCGCGGCTCCACGACGCGGTCGATGATCAGCCCGGCCACCAGCGCGAGCACGATCGAGGCGGCGACGTTGTAGTAGTAGTTCGAGATCGGCGTCACCGTGGCCCCGGCGTTCGGGAGGGTCTCGGTGACCGCGTTGGTGATGCCGGCGAACAGCGCGTCCAGGCTGGTGACGACCAGCGAGGTGGAGTAGCCGGCGCCGACCGCGGCGAAGCCGCCGACCAGCCCGGCGATCGGGTGGCGTCCGGCCGCCTTGAAGACCATCGCCGCCAGTGGCGGCACCACGATGAACGAGGCGTCGGCCATCACCGACGCGGTGACGCCGACCAGCCCCACGGCGTACGGGAGCAGCCAGCGCGGCGCCGAGCCGAGGCTGACCCGGATCGCGGCGCCGAGCAGGCCGGTCCGCTCCGCGACGGTCACCGCGAGCAGGATCGTCACGACCGTCACCAGGGGCGGGAAGCCGATGAAGTTGGCCCCGAGGTTGACGGTCAGCCAGGCGAGACCCTCACCGGTGAAGAGCCCGCGGACCGCCGTGGGCTCGTCGGTCCCGGGGATCGTGACGCTGGTGCCGGCGAGCTCGAGGACGGTCGAGATCACGCCCACCAGCAGGAAGAGCCCGAGGAAGAGCAGGAACGGGTCGGGCAGCTTGTTGCCGATGCGCTCCACCCCGGTGAGGAAACGGTCGGTGCGGGTCCGGAACTCGGCTGTCTGGCTCATGGTCGGGTCACCTGCCGTCGAAGTAGGTCGGGACGTCGACGGCACCACCGGCCGCCTCGAAGTCGGCTGCCACGGCGGCGCGCAGGTCGGCGTCGGACAGGTAGTCGGCGGTGACCGCGGCGAGTGCGTACGCCGCGTCGAGCACCACGCGGTCGGCCTCCGGCGCCACCGCCGCCTCCGCGAACTCGCGGGTGTGCAGGGAGGTGTCCTGGTCGGTGATCGCGACCATGGCGTGCACGCCGGGCACCCGGTAGGACAGGTTCCCGAAGTCGGTGGAGCCGGCGAACATGCGGGGCACCACGTCGGGGGCGAGCACGGTCCGCCCCCGTTCGGCGTACCTGCCGGTCCACGCGGTCGCGAGGGGACCGTTGCCCCGGACCGGGAGGTACGGCGGCGCCTCGTCCCACGACAGCTCGACCCCGCACCCGGTCATCAGCGCGGCCCCGTGGGCGATGTCGGCGAGGCGTCCGCTGAGCACGGAGAGGCTCTCGGGGTACTCGCTGCGCAGGTAGAACAGCATCTCGGCGTGCTCGGGGACCACGTTGGGGCGTTCCCCGCCCGACGTCACGATCCCGTGCACCCGGTCGGTCGGTGGCATCTGCTGCCGGTGGAGCCCGACTCCGGTGTACATCAGGTTGACCGCGTCCAGGGCATTGCGCCCCATGAAGGGCTGGGCCGAGGCGTGGGAGGTGATGCCGGTGAACGTCGCGCGCAGCTGGCGGCGGCCGAGGAACACCGGTTCGGCGATGTCGTAGGTGAAGGGGTGGACCATCAGCGCCGCGTCGACGCCCTCGAGGGCTCCCTCCCGGGCCATCAGCTCCTTGCCGCCGCCACCCTCCTCGGCCGGGGTCCCGAGCCAGACCACCCGGCCCGGGAGCCGGTCGCCGACGGCCGCCAGCGCCAGGAACGCACCGAGGCCGGCGGTGGCGATCACGTTGTGGCCGCACCCGTGGCCGATGCCGGGCAGGGCGTCGTACTCGGAGAGCACGGCGACCGTCGGTCCCGTCGGGTCGCCGGTCTCCGCGCGCAGTGCGGTGTCGAGCCCGTGGGCGCCCCGGACCACCTCGACGCCGTGGGACTCGACGAGGTCGGCCAGGGAGGCGGCGGACCGGTGCTCCTCGAACGCGACCTCGGGATGGGCCGCGAGGTCGTGGCTGGCGGCCACCAGCGAGGGCTCGAGGCCGGCGACCGCGTCGCGCAGGGCCTCGAGCAGGTCGCTCCGGGCGCCGGCCGACGTCGACGTCGGTGCCGGGGCGTTCCGGGCCCGTTCGCGGGTCTCGTGGGCGAGGCGGCGCACGAGGAAGTCGTCCGGTGGCTGCGGGTCGGCCACCCCGTACGGGTCGGCCGGACCCTTCGAGGCGCGGTCGTGCATGGTCAGCATCCCTCCCGTGTGAGCGGGCCCGAGGTGGGGCTGGACTGTCCGGGGAACCTAGCACCGGGTCGGGCCGCAGGGGCACCGCCCGTCCACGACCACGGCGACGGCCACGGCGACGGGGGCGGCCTCCCCGCGAGCCCGCAACACCGCCGACACACGTGTGAGACATAGTGGCCCCATGGGCAAGCAGGAAGACTTCGTGCTGCGGGCGCTCGAGGAGCGAGACGTCCGCTTCGTGCGGCTGTGGTTCACCGACGTGCTGGGCTCCCTCAAGTCGGTCGCCGTCGCGCCCGCCGAGCTCGAGGGGGCCTTCGACGAGGGGATCGGCTTCGACGGGTCCGCGATCGAGGGGTTCGCCCGGGTCTACGAGGCCGACATGCTGGCCAAGCCGGACCCCTCGACGTTCCAGATCCTGCCGTGGCGCGGCGAGGGCCCGGCGACCGCGCGGATGTTCTGCGACATCGTGATGCCCGACGGCTCCCCGTCGTACGCCGACCCGCGCTACGTGCTCAAGCGCAACCTCGCGGCCGCGGCCGACAAGGGCTTCACCTACTACACCCACCCCGAGATCGAGTTCTACCTCTTCAAGGACACCCCGGTGCCCGGCGGCGAGCCGGTCCCGGTCGACCGCAGCGGCTTCTTCGACCACACCGCGCAGTCGATGGGCAGCGACTTCCGCCGCGAGGCGATCACGATGCTGGAGTCGATGGGGATCTCGGTCGAGTTCAGCCACCACGAGGGCGGCCCGGGCCAGCAGGAGATCGACCTCCGCTACGCCGACGCACTGTCGACGGCCGACAACATCATGACCTTCCGCACCGTGGTCCGCGAGGTCGCGCTGAGCCAGGGGATCTGGGCCAGCTTCATGCCCAAGCCGTTCACCACCCATCCCGGCTCCGGCATGCACACCCACGTCAGCCTCTTCGAGGGCGACCAGAACGCGTTCTTCGAGGCCGGTGCCGAGTACCAGCTGTCCAAGACCGCCCGGATGTTCATCGCCGGCATCCTGACCCACGCCAGCGAGATCAGCGTGGTGACCAACCAGTGGGTCAACAGCTACAAGCGGCTGCTCGCCGGCGACGAGGCACCGCCCTACATCTGCTGGGGTCACAACAACCGCTCGGCCATGGTGCGGGTCCCGATGTACAAGCCCAACAAGGGCCCGTCCACCCGGATCGAGATCCGGACCCTCGACGCGGCGGCCAACCCCTACCTGGCCTACGCCGTGATCCTGGCGGCCGGCATGAAGGGGATCGAGGAGGGCTACGACCTGCCCCGCGAGGCCGAGGACGACATGTGGTCGCTCACCGACCGCGAGCGGCAGAGCCTCGGCATCGAGCCGCTGCCCAAGACCCTCCAGGAGGCGATCAGCATCGCCGAGGACTCCGAGCTCCTGGCCGAGGCCCTGGGCGAGCACGTCTTCGACTTCTTCCTGCGCAACAAGCGCACCGAGTGGGCGGAGTACCGGGTCCAGGTCTCGCCGTTCGAGCGCGACCGGATGCTGCCGGTCATCTGAGGCGGATCCGATGTCCGTGACCAGGATCCTGGTCGTCGAGCACGAGGCGCAGTGCCCGCCCGCCCACGTCGGCACCTGGTTGAGCGAGGCGGGTGCCGAGCTCGACGTGTGCCGACCCTGGGCGGGTGACGAGCTGCCCGCGCTCGCGTCGTACGCCGGGCTGGTCGTGCTCGGCGGGTCGATGGGCGCCGACGACGACGCCCTGCACCACTGGCTGGCGCCGGTGAAGCAGCTGATGCGCGACGCCGTCGAGCAGGACCTGCCGACGCTCGGGATCTGCCTGGGCCACCAGCTGCTGGCGGTCGCCCTGGGCGGGACCTCGGTGCCCAACCCGCGCGGCCAGCAGGTCGGCCTCTACGACGTCGGGTGGCTCGGGGCCGCGACCGACGACGCGCTGGTGGCCGGCCTCGGCCCGGTGCGTGGCGTGCAGTGGAACAGCGACGTCGTCGTGGACCTGCCCGCCGGGGCCGTGGCGCTGGCGGAGACGGCCGAGGGGGAGCTGCAGGTCGCCCGCTTCGCCCCGCGCGCCTGGGGCATCCAGCTCCACCCGGAGGTCGACGTCCCGATCCTCAGCTCATGGGCGGCCGGCGACCGCGACGACCACCTCGAGCGGGGGATCGACCAGGAGGCGGTGCTGGCCGAGATCGGCCGGGCGCACGAGGAGCTGGCCCAGGCCTGGCAGCCGCTGGCCGTCCGGTTCCTGGCGCTGTGCCGTGGCGAGGTGCCGGACGCCGACTGACCGGGTGGGCGTCAGGGCTCCAGCACGCCGGTGGACAGGAGCACCACCGCGACGGCGGCGGCCAGGCAGAGCACGACGCACGCGACGGCCTCGGCGGGCCGGAACACCCGGTCCGCACCGTGCTCGCGACGGGCGCGCACGAACAGCAGCGTGCCCGGTGCGTAGATGAGGCACCCCAGCAGGAGGTACTCCGGCCCGGCCGCATAGATCAGGTAGAGCGAGTACCCGACCGCGGCGCCCCCGATCCAGAGCTGGCGGCGACGTGAGCGCTCCTCGCCCGGACCGTAGGTCACGCCGGTGGCGGCCAGCTTCACCGCATACGCCGCGGCGAACAGGTACGGCACCAGCGTGAGGGCGGTGTCCAGCTTGAGCATGAAGTCCAGGGCGTCGTCGACGACCAGGACCAGTAGCAGGAACACCTGCACCGAGAGGGTCGTCAGCGCGAGCGCGGCGATCGGGGTGCCGTTGCCGCTCTCGCGGGCGAGGAAGCGGGGCATGACGTCGTGGCGCGCCGGTGTGAACATGACCTCGGCGTTGAGCAGCGTCCACGCGAGGTAGGCCCCGAGCACCGACACGATGACCCCGACGTCGATGAGCGTGGCGCCCCAGTCGCCGACCACGGACTCCAGCACGGCGCCCATGGCCGGCTGGTCGGCCTTGGCGAGGTCCCGTTGCGGCAGCACGCCGTACGAGACCAGCGTGACCGACGCGAACAGCGCGAGCGTGCTGAGGAACCCGAGCACCGTCGCCCGTCCCACGTCCTCCCGGCGGCGGGCCAGCCGGGAGTAGACGCTGGCTCCCTCGATCCCGAGGAACACGAACGTGGTGACCAGCATGGTGTCGGTGACCTGGTCGAACAGCGACCCGAGGTCGCCCGTCTCGCCGCCCCAGAAGTTGTCGGCGAACGTCCCCGCGTCGAACGCGACCAGGGTCAGCACGACGAACACCAGGATCGGCAGCAGCTTGGCCACGGTCACGATCCGGTTGACGACGGCGGCCTGCCGGACCCCACGGGCGATGAGGGCGTGGAAGATCCACACGCCGACGGACGCGAGGACGACCGCGAGCAGCGTGTTGCCCTGGCCGAGTCCGGGGAGGAACTGCCCGAGGCTCGCCATCGCGAAGACCATGAAGAAGACGTTCCCGACGACGTTGCTCGCCCAGTAGCCCCAGGCCGAGCTGAACCCCGCGAAGCTGCCGAAGCCCGCCTGCGCATAGGCGTAGATGCCGTTGTCGAGGTCGGGCCGCCTCACCGCCAGCGACTGGAAGACCAGGGCCAGCATCAGCATGCCCAGCCCGGCCACCGTCCACGCCACCAGCGCGCCGAGCACGCCCGTGGCCTGACCGAAGCTGCTGGGCAGCGTGAAGACGCCGCCACCCACCATCGCCCCGACGACCATCGCGGCCAGGGTGGGCACCGAGACGGCCGGCCGACGACTCCCGCGGACCGGTGCCTCGGTCATGGGCCCGTGACCGGTTTGACGAGCGGGAACAGGATGGTGTCGCGGATGCTGAGCCCGGTGAGGTTCATGACCAGGCGGTCGACGCCCAGCCCCATGCCGCCCGTCGGCGGCATGCCGTACTCGAGGGCCTCGAGGAAGTCCTCGTCGACCTGCATCGCCTCGGCGTCGCCGGCGGCGGCCAGCAGGGACTGGGCGACCAGCCGCTCCCGCTGGTCCACGGGGTCCACCAGCTCGGAGTACGCCGTCCCCTGCTCGGCCCCGAAGATGACCAGGTCCCACTTCTCGGCGAGCCGCGGGTCGTGCCGGTGGGGCCGCGTCAACGGCGCGTTCTCCTTGGGGAAGTCGGTGTAGAAGACCGGTGTCGTGGTGCGGCTCTCGCACAGCTCGCCGTAGATCTCCTCGAGCACGAACCCCCACGACGGGTCGAGGTCGAGCTCCAGCCCGATCCGGTCGGCGTGCCGGAGCAGGTCGGCGAGCGGGGTGTCGGCCGTGACCTCCTCGCCGAGCGCCTCGGAGACCGCCTGGCAGATCGTCTTGACCGGCCACTGCCCGGAGAGGTCGAGCTCCTCCGTCCGGCCCTCCTCGTCGCGTCGGCGGGCGACCGGCTCGCCGTAGATCGCGGTGGCCGCCTCCTGGATGATCTCCTGGGTCAGGACCCGCATCGTGTCGTAGTCGCCGTAGGTCTCGTAGACCTCCAGCGACGTGAACTCCGGGTTGTGCTTGAAGTCGACTCCCTCGTTGCGGAACTGCCGGCCGAGCTCGAAGACCTTCTCCATGCCGCCCACCAGCAGCCGCTTGAGGTGCAGCTCGGTGGCGATCCGCAGGTAGAGGTCGAGGTCGTAGGCGTTGATGTGCGTCTCGAACGGCCGGGCGTTCGCACCCCCGTGGATGGTCTGCAGGACCGGGGTCTCGACCTCGGTGAAGCCGCGCGCCTGCAGCGAGTCCCGGACGCTGCGCACGATGGAGGCGCGCTGGTAGGCGGTGGTCCGGGCCTCGGGACGGACGATCAGGTCGACGTACCGCATCCGCACCCGGGCGTCCGGGTCGGTGAGCCCCTGGTGCTTGTCGGGCAGCGGACGCAGCGCCTTGCTCGTCAGCAGCAGCGTCCGGGCCCGGACCGACAGCTCGCCGGTGTGCGTCGTCACCAGGTCACCGGTGGCCCCGACCTGGTCGCCCAGGTCCACGGAGTGCTTCCACAGGTCCAGCGACGGGGCGTCGAGGTACCGCGCGTCGACCATCACCTGGAGGTCCCCGGTCCCGTCGCGCAGGGTCGCGAACCCCAGCCCGCCCAGGTCGCGCTTCAGCAGCAACCGGCCGACCACCGACACCTCGGTCCCGGTGTCGACGTCGGCCGGCAGGTCACCGACGAGCGCGCGGGCCTGGGCGAGGGTGTGGGTCCGCGGGGCCGAGACCGGGTAGGGGTCGATGCCCTGGGCGCGCAGTCGATCGAGCTTGGCCCGACGGACCCGCATCTGCTCGGGCAGGTGGGCGGTCGAGATCGCCTCCGCCACCACGTCGCGCGCGGGCGGGACGAGCGCGAGCACGGCGTCCGCGTGGTCCTGGCCGGCGGTGTCGAGCGCCTCGGCGTCGCTCGTCCGGTCGCGTCGGAAGGTGGCCACGGCGGGCGCGGTCAGAAAGCCCTCGGCGCTCCCGGCGGCCGCGCCGACGCGGGGCAGGTCGGAGGCGTACTCGTACCCGAGGTAGCGGGGCTGCCACTCCGGCAGGTACTTCGCGTTCGAGCGGTAGAGCGACTCCAGCTGCCAGTTCCGGCTCGCCAGCAGCAGGCCCCGACGCCACAGGCGTGCGAGGGGACCGGCCCCCACCTCGGCGCCGCGCTCGAACGCCTCGCGGAACATCGCGAAGTTGAGCGACACCAGCCCGATGCCGAACGTCGCGGAGTGTTCCGCGAGGCTGGCGACCATCAGCTCCACCAGCCCGTTGTCCGAGGACGGATCGCGCCGCATCAGGTCGAGGGACATCCCGGTGCGTCCCCACGGCACGAAGCTCAGGAAGCCGCGCAAGTGCTCGTCCGCGTCGCGCGCCTCGACCAGCACGCACGAGCCGTCGATCGGGTCGCCCAGGCGGCCGAGCGCCATCGAGAACCCCCGCTCGTCGCCGCCGTCGCCGCGCCACTGCCCGGCGGCCTCGGCCAGGGCGTCGAAGTCGGCGGCGGTCAGCGAGGCGTGGCGCACGACCCGGCAGGTGTAGCCCCGCCGCTGCAGGCGCGACACCGACTGCCGGACCGCGCGCATGCCGGGGCCGTTCAGCGAGAAGCGACCGAGGTCGACGATCGCCTCGTCCCCCAGCTGGAGCATGGTCAGGCCGGCGTCGGCGTACGCGAGCGCGGCGTCGTGGCCGGCCGCCATCACGGCGAGCGACCACCCGTTGCCGCGGGCCTGCTCCTGCCACCGGCGGATGGCGTCGGGCCAGTACTGCGGGTCGCCCAGCGGGTTTCCGCTGGCCAGGCACACCGAGCCGATCACCCGGTAGGAGACGCCGGACCGGGCCGCGGCCGGGTCACCGTCGTCCCAGACGACCGTCTTGTCGCGACGGGTGGCGAAGTAGCCGAGCGAGTCGTGGTCGCCGAAGTCGCGCAGCAGGGTCCGTACGCCGGCCTCGTCGGGGACGGTGAGCGTGCGGGTGCCGCGCGGCGGGCGGAAGAGCACAGTGGCGGCGGTGATCACGACGACCGCGCCCGAGAGGCCGATGACGCCGTGCACCCACCACGGGGCATGGACCGAGGAGTCGGTCGTGAGGCGGCCGACGTCGGTGAGCATCGAGCCGAGGACGAACGTCGCCGAGCTGCCGAAGCCGGAGGAGGTCCCGAAGGCCGAGACGAGGGCGGCGCCACCGAGGAGCACCACGGCCCCGCCCACCAGGAAGATCGCGACCGCCCTGCGCAGGCTGCCGCTGACCCGGTGGACGACGAACTGGTCGCGGGCCAGGACTGCGACCACGGTCACCGCCCCCATCACGACCAGGCCCAGCGAGGCGAGCAGCACGTGCCGGCCCTCGGCGACCAGGAGCGCCCGGCCCACTTCCGGCACCAGGAGCCACCACCCCACCAGCAGCCACCACGCGGCTCGCAGCCGGCGCCGCAGGGCGACGCCCATCACGAGCAGCAGCGCGGCGTACACCAGGCTCGGGACCACCGGGACGACGAGCAGCGACACCGGGTCGTCCGGCCCGAGGAACGCACGGTGCCAGGGCGGCACCACGGCGACGACCGCGACGAACGTCGCCGCGACGAACATGCCGGTCGCGAAGCGGTCCGGCCACCGGTCGTCGACCGGATGGTGGCCGGTCCGGCCGTGCTCCTCGGCTGTCTCGGTCATGGGGCTGGGTCCTGTCTCCCGCGGTGCGTGGAGGCTAGCGACGCCGGGTCGCCCCCGGATGGCCCGATTTCGGGGAGCTGGCGGTGGACGGCGTGCGCGCGGGCGCTGGGGCTGGACAGGGCGAGCAGCACCAGGATGCTCAGGCCCAGGCTGGGCAGGCTCCCCAGGCCGATCGGTCGCCCGTCGCTCCCCACGGTGGCCAGGAAGGCGGTGAAGGCGGTCAGGGAGCACACGGTCATCAGCGTCAGCCGGGCCCAGTTGCGGCCGGCCAGGATGGCCAGGCCCAACCCGCCGTCGACCACCGCGGCCACGGCGAACACGACCGCCAGCACCGGCGCGAGCTCGCGCAGCTCGTGGGGCGAGAAGCCCAGGTCCTCCAGGTGCCGGGCGTGCCGCGGCGCCACCAGGAGCACGCCCACCGTGGCCGAGTACACGGCTGCGCGCAGCAGGGCGATCGTCGCGCCCGTCACCGTCGTGGCCGGGCGCCGGTCCCGGCTGTCGGTCGGCACCGCCACCGGAGTCCGCTCGCCGGTCGACACCCGGCGCAGGTCGACCACCGGCAGGTGCCCGTCGGTGCGGATCCGGTCTCCGCCCCCGTTGCGTGCGTGGTAGCCGGACGAGAAGTGCTCCAGGACCTCGACCCCGACGGCCGGGTCGGCCCCGGTCACGGTGCTCACCACGAAGTCCCGCTCCACGTCGGTGTTCTCGTCGATCTTGTGCGTGACCTGGAGCGTGAACAAGGAGACGCCCACGCTGCGGTCGTACGTCGCCGCCGCGAGCCAGTCGACCGCGAAGCCCCCCGGGAGCCGCCAGCCCTCGGGGCAGCGCCAGAACCGCACGTGGTGGCGCCGGGACGGGCTCCCGGTGACCTCCTGCTCGTAGGCGAAGTCCTGCTGCCGGTCGAAGAGGTGGAGCGGGCTGACCGGCGCAGCGGCATAGCTGCGACGGCGCAGCGTCTGGGTCACGATGTGGCTCCCGGAGCGGAGCCCGAGGTCGTCGGCCCGGGTCCAGCCGGCCGCGGTCATCGCCGCGTGCACCTGGTCCTCGCGACCGTGGAGCGCGAGGTTGACCGGGTCCCCCAGCAGGCCGTCGCTGGTGCGGGTGCGTCCGATGAAGTAGCCGGGCAGGTAGATCCGGGTGAGGATCCGGTGCAGCCGGGGCAGGGCCAGGTAGGTGAAGAAGATCCAGAACACCACGAGCAGCAGCGCCGGCCACCCGGGCCGGACGCCCTCGCGGAGCAGCACGTAGGCGAACCAGACGGCGGCCACGCCGGAGAAGGCGAAGAAGCAGGCGTCGACGGCGTCGGTCATCGAGGGCCGGCGCTGGGGCGGTGGGCCGCTCGCCACGCGGTCAGTATGGAGCACGCCGCGGGGTGGCGGCGATCCGCTAGCGTCGATCCGTGCTGTGGGCCCTGGTGACGGCGTTCGCCGCGGCCCTCTGCTACGGCGCGGGCTCGGTCCTGCAGGCCGTGGCGGCCCGGGGCACCGATGCGGCGGAGGGCCTCGACCCCCGGCTGCTGGTGCGCTTGGCCCGCTCGTGGCGCTACGTCCTCGGCGTCGGCCTGGACGCGCTCGGGTTCGTGCTGACCCTCGTCGCCGTCCGGGCGCTCCCGCTCTTCGTGGTGCAGGCGGTCGTCGCGAGCTTCCTCGCCGTCACCGCGGTGCTGGGGGCCCTGTTCCTCGGCATGTCGCTGACGCGGCGCGACAAGGTCGCGCTCGGTGTGGTGCTGGCCGGCCTGGTCCTGGTCGCCGCCTCCGCCGCCGAGGACCGGGCCGTCGCCGTGAGCCGGGTCGAGCAGTGGGGCGTCTTGGTCGCCACCCTGGCCCTCGTCCTGCTCGCCGTCCCCCTCGCTCGGTGGCCCGGCGCGCGGGGGGCCGTCGCCTTGGGGGCGATCGCCGGGCTCGCGTTCGGGGCCACCTCGGTCGCGACCCGGATGCTCCCGGCGGAGGTCTCCCTCGACCGGCTCGGGCCGTCGGTGACCCTGCTGCTGAGGGACCCGGCCACCTACGCCCTCGTGGTCGCCGGGGTGCTGGCGATGCTCACGTACGCCGTCGCGCTGCAGCGGGGCACCGTCACCCAGGCCACCGCACCGCTGGTGGTGGGCGAGACGGTCGCGCCCGCCCTGGTCGGTCTGCTGCTCCTCGGGGACCAGCCGCGACCGGGCTGGGGTCCGGTGGCGGCCGTCGGGTTCGTGCTGGCGGTCGGTGGGGCGCTGGCCCTGGCCCGGCACGGCGAGCTGTCGGAGTAGCCGGTCGTCCCGGGCCCGGCACGGGCGGCCGCTAGCGTGGCACTCGTGAACCGCGCCGGCGTCCGCTCCCGCCTGGTCCGCGCGGGCTTCACCGACACCGACCGCGCGGAGCCGCTGCTCGACCAGCTGGGCGACCACGCCGACGCCCTGCTGCCCCTGCTCGGGCGCACCGCCGACCCCGACCTGGCGCTGGCCGGGCTGGTCCGCCTGTCCGCGGAGACGCCCGACCCGGACGCGATGCTCGCCGAGACCGCCGACGACGAGGGCTCGGCCATGCGGTTGCTCACGATCCTGGGGACGAGCACCGCGCTCGCCGACCACCTGGTGCGGCACCCCGACCACTGGCGTGAGCTCACCGACCCGACCCTGGGGTCGACCCGCGCGCCCGCGTTCGCCGTACGGTCGCGGCTGCTGGAGGCGGTGGGGGCCGACCCCGGCGCCGACGAACCGGTGGCGTCGGTCGAGCACGGCGCCGCTCTCGACGCGCTGCGGGTGGAGTACCGCCGGATGCTGCTGCGGCTGACCGCCCGCGACCTGGCCCACGGCCAGGGTGTCGACGACACCGCCGCGGAGCTCTCGGACCTCGCAGCCGGTGCGCTCGAGGCGGGGCTGGCGATCGCTCGCGCCCAGGTGGGGGAGGCCGCGTCGACGGCGCGGCTGGCGGTGATCGCCATGGGCAAGTGCGGCGCCCACGAGCTCAACTACGTCTCCGACGTCGACGTGATCTTCTGCTTCGAGCCGGCCGAGGGCGTCGACGAGCACGCGGCCGCGCGGGTCGCGACTCAGCTCGCCGGGCTGCTGATGCAGGCCTGCTCGACGCACACGGCGGAGGGGACGCTCTGGCCCGTCGACGCCGCGCTGCGACCCGAGGGGAAGGCGGGACCGCTGGTGCGCACCCTCGCCAGCCACGCCGGCTACTACGACCGGTGGGCCAAGACGTGGGAGTTCCAGGCGCTGCTGAAGGCGCGGCCGGTCGCCGGCGACCGCGACCTCGGACTCCAGTACGCCGCCATGGTCGGGCCCCTGGTGTGGGGGGCCTCGGAGCGTGACGGCTTCGTCGAGGACGTCCAGGCGATGCGCCGTCGGGTGCTCGACCACATCCCGGCCCACCACGCCGAGCGGCAGCTCAAGCTCGGCTCCGGCGGGCTGCGCGACGTGGAGTTCGCCGTGCAGCTGATGCAGCTCGTCCACGGCCGGACCGACGAGCGGCTGCGGGAGCCCACCACGCTGAGCGCGCTCGACGCGTTGACCAGGGGCGGCTACGTCGGCCGTCCCGACGGTGAGGCGCTGCACGAGGCGTACGCGTTCCTCCGCACCCTCGAGCACCGGATCCAGCTGCACCAGCTGCGGCGTACCCACGTGGTGCCCGACGACGACGCGGCCCTGCGCCGGCTCGGCCGCAGCATGGGGTTCCTGACCGACTCCGGGAAGGCGCTCGACGAGGCCTGGCAGCACCACCGCCGCGAGGTGCGCCGGCTGCACGAGAAGCTGTTCTTCCGGCCGCTGCTCGCTGCGGTGGCCCGGATCCCGGGCGAGGGCGCCCGGCTCTCGCCGGAGGCGGCGACCGAGCGGATGGCGGCGCTCGGGTACGCCGACCCGAAGGCGGCCCTGCGCCACCTCGAGGCCCTCACGGCCGGGGTGTCCCGCCGGGCGGCCATCCAGCGGACGCTGCTGCCGGTGATGCTGGAGTGGTTCGCCGACTGCCCGGACCCCGACTCCGGGCTCTCCGGCTTCCGCAGGATCAGCGACCGCCTCGGCAGCACGCCGTGGTTCCTCTCGACGCTGCGTGACGAGGGCGAGGTGGCCCAGCGGCTGGCGACGGCGCTCGCGACGTCCCGCTACGTCACCGACCTGCTGGAGCGCGAGCCGCAGGGCGTGAAGATGCTGGGGGAGGACCTCGCGCCGGCGTCCGCGGACGCGCTGGTGAGCGAGATGGCTGCCACCGGCGGCCGGCACACCGTCGCCGACGACGCCGTCCGCGGCATCCGGGCGATCCGGCGGCGCGAGCTGCTGCGGATCGCTGCCGGCGACCTGCTCGGCCAGACCGACGAGGCCGACGTCGGCAAGGGCCTGTCGCGGCTGACCGACGCCACCCTCGAGGCCACGCTCCAGGTGGCCGAGCGCGCCGTCCGTCGGGACCGTGGCCTCGACGAGCCCCCGACCGCCCTGGCGGTGGTCGCGATGGGCAGGTACGGCGGGTTCGAGCTCTCCTACGGCTCCGACGCCGACGTGCTCTTCGTCCACGACCCCCGTCCCGGTGCCGAGGAGCAGGAGGCCAGCCGCTACGCGGTGGCGGTGGCCAACGAGCTGCGCCGGCTGCTGGCCGCGTCGGGGCCCGACCCCGCGCTCGAGGTCGACGCCGGCCTGCGGCCCGAGGGCAAGCAGGGACCGCTGGTGCGCAGCCTGGAGTCGTACGCCGCCTACTACGCCAAGTGGTCGCGGGTCTGGGAGTCGCAGGCCCTGCTCCGCGCCGACGCGGTCGTCGGCGACGAGGAGCTGCGCCGGCGGTTCACCGACATGATCGACCCGCTGCGCTACCCCGAGGGCGGGCTCAGCCACGACGACGTCGTGGAGATCCGCCGGATCAAGGCCCGGGTCGACCACGAGCGGCTCCCGCGGGGGGCCGACCGCAACACCCACCTCAAGCTCGGCCGGGGTGGGCTGGCCGACATCGAGTGGACGGTGCAGCTGCTCCAGCTCCAGCACGGTGCCGCGGTGCCGGGCCTGCGGACCACCCGCACCCTCGAGGCATTGGAGGCCGCCCGGGACGCGGGCCTGGTCGAGGCCGACGACGCGAAGATCCTCGCCGAGGGCTGGCGCACCGTCAGCCGGGTCAGGAACGCGATCACGCTGGTGCGCGGCCGGCCGGCCGACCAGCTGCCCCGCGACACCCGCGAGAAGGCCGCGGTGGCCCTCACCGTCGGCTACTCCGTCGGCGGGTCCGACGAGATGGTCAACGACTACCTGCGGCGGACCCGTCGTACGCACGCGGTGGTCGAGCGGGTCTTCTGGGGGTGACCGGGTCGCGGCCCGGTGGTCGCCGTCGTCCCCACCCCTACGATGCAGGAATGACCACCTCCTCCCGCGCCACCGACCTGCTGCAGCTCCACCGCGACCCGACCCTGCTGACCGTCGTCAACGTCTGGGACGCGATCAGCGCGTCCGCGGTCGCCGCGGTCCCCGGGACCCGCGCCCTCGCGACCGCGAGCCACTCGATCGCGGCCACCCTCGGCTACCCGGACGGCGAGCAGATCCCGGTCGCGGAGATGCTCGACATGTGCCGTCGGGTCGTGGAGGCGGTCGACCTGCCGGTGAGCGCCGACCTCGAGGGCGGCTACGGCGACGCTCCCGACACCATCCGCCGGGCGATCGGGATCGGCGTGGTCGGGGCCAACATCGAGGACCAGATGAAGCCGCTGGCCGAGGCGGCCGCGCAGGTGGAGGCGATCATGGCGGCCGCTGCCGACGAGGGCGTCCCCGACTTCGTCCTCAACGCCCGCACCGACGCGTTCGTCAAGGCCGGTGACCGCGACCCCGCCGACGTGCTGGCCGACGCCGTGGAGCGGTCCCGGGCCTTCCTCGACGCCGGCGCGCCGGTCGTGTTCGTCCCGGGCCGACTCGACGAGCACCAGGTCACCACGCTTGTCGATGCCACGGGCCCGCAACGGCTGACCCTCATCGGCGTCCCCGGGTCGCTGCCGAACGCCCGGCTGGAGGAGCTCGGCGTCGCCCGGGTCTCCTACGGCCCCAACTCCCAGCGGGTCGCCCTGACCGCGCTGCAGGAGCTGGTCGAGGACGTGCACGCGGGCGGCGGGCTGCCGGAGTCGATGCGCGTGCTGAACTGACCGCGATCTGCGGCCGGCGATTCCTCCCATTCCCGAGTCGCGGGGCCGGCTCGCGTTCTAGAGTCGGACGTCGCCTCAGCACGGGAGTGGTCCATGATCAGGTCTCAGCGCGCGAGTGACGTCGTACCGGTGGACCTGTCCCACCCCGGCGTCGCCCGGCCCCCCGCCGCGTCCCCCTGCACCCGGAGCGCCTCGTGACGGCCGTGGAGCAGTCCGAGGTCGTGGCTCCCGAGTCCGTCGCGGTCGACGCCGTCGTCCTGGAGGGCGGCAGCGCGGTGGTCGTCGGTGTCAGCGACTCGCTGCTCGCGTGGAGCGGCTACGAGGAGCACGAGCTGCTCGGCCGCCCGGTCTGGGACACCCTGGCGACCGGTGACCTCGGCGCGGCCCTGCGCGAGGTCCACCAGGACCTCGACGCCGTCGGCGGCATCGTGGCCGGTGCCGTGACGGCCAAGGACGGCACCACCCGTCACGGCCGTTGGGCGCAGGTCACCGTGGCCAGCGGCGACGAGACGTCGCGCGTGGTGATGACCGACCTCGGGCCGGCCGTCGCGGCCGGTGACGAGCCCGCCGTGGGGATCGACCTCGACGACGACGAGCCGTCGGCGCTCGACCGGGTCTCCCGGGGGTTGCTCGACACGCTCAGCCACGAGCTCCGTACGCCGGTCGCGAGCGTCACCGGCTACACCGAGCTGCTGCGCGAGGGCGAGGGCGGCCAGCTGACGATGATGCAGCGCAAGTTCGTGGCTGCCATCGCCCGCAACAGCGAGCGGCTGAGCGCCCTGGCCGACCAGCTGCTGCTCATCGGCGGCCTGGAGTCCCGGTCCACCCAGCTGCAGCTGACCGAGCTCGACCTGCGTGAGGTCGTGTCGGCGGCCCGGGTCTCGCTGGCCGCGAGCGGCCTGGAGCGGGTCACGGTGACGCTGGAGCCGGGGGAGGTCCCGCTGCCGGTGGTCGCCGACCGGAACCGTCTGGTGCAGGTGGTCGAGGAGCTCGTGGTGAACGCCGCGAAGTTCACCCTCGGCAGCGGCGAGGTGACCTGCTCGGCCCGGGCCGAGGGGTCGAGCGCCGTCATCGAGGTGGTCGACGACGGCGTCGGCCTGGGGGACGACGACGAGCCGTCGTCCCTGTTCCTCCCCTTCTACCGCTCGCGCGCCGTCCGGGTGCGCGGGGTGCCGGGAGCGGGGCTCGGACTCAGCTTCGCCTCGGCCGTGGTCCGTGGCCACGGGGGCGAGATCACCGCTGCGGCCGGCGAGAGGGCGGGCAGCGTGTTCACCGTCCGGCTGCCGCTGGCGGAGCCGGTGCCCGCCGACGAGAGTGAGGTGGGGGCTTCCTCCTGACCTGTTGAAGATATGATCTTCACATGGTCGAAGTGAAGCTTCCTGCTGTCGTCGTCATCGGTGACGTCGTCGGCTCCCGCCGCGCCGCCGACCGGGCAGACCTGCATGCGCGGGTCGCCCGCGCGCTCGACGAGGTGAACGCCGACCACGCCGGTGACCTCCGGCTGACCGTCGGCGACGAGTACCAGGGCGCGTTCCCGACCGTGGGTCACGCCCTGCGTGCCACGCTCGCGCTGCGGCTCGCGCTGCTGCCCGGGGCCGACGTCCGGCACGGCATCGGCCACGGGCCGGTCGAGACGCTGGACGCCGGAAGCCGCATCGAGGACGGGCCGGGCTGGTGGGCCGCCCGCGCCGCCATCGACGCGGCCGCCACGGCCCAGGCACGCCCGGCCACCCGGGCGGCACGCACCTCCTTCCGCGGCGCGGAGGGGACTCCCGGGCCCGACCCCGCAGCGGTCGACGCCGCCCTGCTCGGACGCGACGCGCTGGTCGGCCGCCTGTCGTCGCGCGGGCTGTCGGTCCTGCGTGGTCTGATGGCCGGACGCACCCAGCGGGAGATCGCCGAGGCCGAGGGAGTGTCGACCTCTGCGGTCTCCCAACGGGTGCGCAACGACGGCCTCGGCATCGTGCTGGCCATGGACGAGCTGATGGGAGCGATCAGGTGAGCTGGCTCGGGCTGCTCCTCGTGGGCATCGCCGTCACCGACCTCGCCTTCTCGGTGCGCCCGGTGCGCCCGCTGCGCCACGGACCCGCCGTGGCCGGTGCCGCGGCCGCCGTCCTGGTGGCCCTCGGCGCGGGACTCACCAGCGGACGTGACCTGCTGGCGCTCGCCGGCATCGTCGTGGTCGTCCTGGGCTGGGCCTACACGGTGCCCCGTGGGTTCCGCACCGGGCAGGCCTGGTGGCCCCTGCTGGTCCTCGCGGGGGGCGTCGCCCTGGCGGTCCTGGTGTCCGGCGCCGCACCCCCGGCCGACGGCCTCCTCGGCGCGTGGCTGGACGGGGTCGGCCTGCCGCTGCTGGCCGGCCTCAGCCCCGATCGCGCACTCCTGCTGCTCGGTGTGGTGCTGCTCCAGATGAGCACCGGCAACGTCGTGGTCCGGCTGGTGCTGGCCGCCACCCACACCGTCAACCCGGCCCGAGAGGGCACCCCCAGCGACCCGGCCACCCGGCTCAAGGGCGGTCGGCTCCTCGGGCCGATGGAGCGGCTGCTGATCCTCGCGCTGGCCCTCGCCGGTGAGGCGACCGCGGCGACGGTGGTCGTCGCCGCCAAGGGGCTGCTGCGGTTTCCCGAGCTCTCCGCGCGGCGCGAGCAGGAACGCATCCACCGGCTGACCGAGTACTT
This sequence comes from Nocardioides sp. GXQ0305, assembly GCF_050880345.1. Lineage (NCBI taxonomy): Bacteria > Bacillati > Actinomycetota > Actinomycetes > Propionibacteriales > Nocardioidaceae > Nocardioides > Nocardioides sp. GXQ0305. The sequence continues at coordinate 251,449 of NZ_JBNYXG010000006.1, read as the reverse complement.
CCTCGTCGGCAGCTTCGCGAGCTGGCTGGTGGCGCTGGCCGGCGTGCTGCTCCTGGCGTGACGTCGTTCTCCGGGGCACCCGAACGGGGGTGACGGGGAGGTCCCGTCCGTTCCTAGGGTGCTGTGATGACACGCATCGGCTACACCCTGATGACCGAGCAGTCCGGTCCGCGGTCGCTGGTCGACCAGGCGGCCCACGCGGAGCGTGCCGGCTTCGACTTCGAGGTGATGAGTGACCACTACTTCCCGTGGCTGAGCGCCCAGGGACACGCGTCGTACGCCTGGAGCGTGCTGGGCGCGGTGGCCCAGGTGACCGAGCACGTCGACCTGATGACCTACGTGACCTGCCCGATCCTGCGCTACCACCCCGCCGTGGTCGCCCAGAAGGCCGCGACCCTCGGGGTGCTCTCGGAGGGGCGGTTCACGCTGGGCCTCGGTGCGGGGGAGAACCTCAACGAGCACGTCGTCGGCCTCGGCTGGCCGAGCATCGACGCCCGCCAGGACATGCTGGGGGAGGCCATCGAGATCATCCGCGCGCTGTTCGAGGGTGAGCTGGTCACCTACGACGGCGAGCACTACCGCGTCGACTCCGCGCGGCTGTGGGACCTGCCGGACCGGCCGGTCCCTCTCGCGACCGCGGTCAGCGGTGAGAAGTCGGTACGGCGCTTCGCGCCGTTGTCGGACCACCTCGTCGGCGTCCAGCCCGAGCCCGACCTCGTGGCGACCTGGAACGGCGTCGACGGCGCCCCCAGGATCGGCGACGGCGCCCGGGCGATCGGCCAGCTCCCGATCTGCTGGGACCCAGACCGCGACGCCGCCGTCGCCCGCGCTCACGACCAGTTCCGGTGGTTCGCGGGTGGCTGGGCCGTCAACAGCGACCTCCCGACGACGGCGGGATTCGCCGGGGCGACCCAGTTCGTCCGTCCCGAGGACGTGGCCGACAACATCCCGTGCGGCCCGGACCTCGACGCCGTCGTCAAGGCCGTCTCGGCGTTCTGGGAAGCCGGGTTCACCGATGTCGCGCTGGTCCAGGTCGGCGACGAGATGACCGGTCGGTTCCTGGACGAGGCGGCCGGCCCGCTGCTGGCCGCCCTGCGCGACGCAGCGCCCAGCGCGCCGTGAGTCGGACGCTCGCCATCGTCCAGGCCGGCGGCGCCGGCAGCCGGATGGACGTGCTCACCCGGGAGCGCGCGAAGCCCGCGCTCCCGGTGGCCGGGGTCTACCAGCTGATCGACTTCTCCCTGTCCAACCTCTCCCACAGCGGAGTCACCGACGTGTGGCTCTCGGTCCAGTACCACGGAGCCTCGCTCGAGGAGCAGGTCGCCAACGGCCGGCCCTGGGACCTCGACCGGACGCGGGGCGGGCTGCGCCTGCTGATGCCCGAGGAGGGAACCGGGAGCGCCGACGAGGACGGGTTCGCCCGCGGGAACGCCGACGAGCTCTTCCGGATCCGGGACCAGATCCGGCGCGCGGGTCACGAGGTGGTGCTCGTGATGAGCGCCGATCACCTGTACCGCCTCGACTTCTCCGCGCTGGTGGACGCCCACCTCGCGAGCGGCGACGACTGCACGGTCGTGACGACCGAGGTCGATCCCGCCGATGCCTCCGACCACGCCGTCCTCACGGTCGAGGACGGCCGCGTCGTCGAGGTGTCCTACAAGCCCGAGCACCCGGACGGCGGGCTGGTCGCAGCCGAGGTGTTCGCCTACCGACCCGACGTCCTCATCGAGGTCCTCGAGGAGCTGCACCGAGAGCTGGGACCCGAAGCCGCGGCGGGGGACACGGGCCTCGGCGACTTCGGCGAGCATCTCCTGCCGCGGCTGGTGTCCCGCGGCCGGACCGGCGCGTTCCCGCTCGACGGGTACTGGCGCGACCTCGGCCAGCCCCACTACTACCTGCGGGCCCACCGCGAGCTGCTCCGCGACGACCTGGGCCTCCTCAACGACCCCGACTGGCCGATCCTCACCCGGCACACCCAGCGCAGCCCCGCCCGGCTCCTCGACGGCGCCGAGGCCGTGGACAGCATGCTGAGCTCGGCGTGCGTGGTCGCCGGCCGGGTGGTGCGCAGCGTGCTCGGCCCAGGAGCCCGGGTCGAGGCCGGCGCCACGGTCAGCGACTCGGTGATCTTCGCCGACGTCGTGGTCGGCTCCGGAGCAGTGGTGGCGGGAGCCATCGTCGACCGGCACTGCAGGATCGGCGATGGCGCCCGGGTGGGTTCCTTCGACGTCGACCTCGACGACGACGACGCGCTGGTGCTCCTCGGTCGTGACAGCACCGTTGCCGAGGGTGCGGTGGTCGCGCCGGGTGCCCGCCTGGAGCCGGGCGGCTCGGCCTAGAGTCGGAAGCGGCGCCGTCGCTCGGGCGGCGCCGGAGGATCGAGAGGAACCGATCACGTGGCGACGTACGACGCTGACCTGCAGGCCGCGGTCGACGCGACCTCCGTGGCCCACGACGCGGGCACCGACCAGGACCTGGTGCAGTACCTCCGTGACCAGCTGGCCGAGCGGGAGATCGAGACCGCCGACGACGGGTGGCTGAGGCGCATGGTCGAGGGCATCAGGGGCGACCGCAACTTCATGATCGACAGCGAGCCGGACGACTTCGAGCCCCGGCACGAACACTGAGGCTCGACCGGCTCGAACCGCTCGTCGAGCGTCAGCCGGCGGGCTCGTCCGGCTCGCCCGGTGGCGGTCCGGGGAGCCCCTCCATCTCGTCCGCGTCGGGCGACTCGGTCACGTCGTCGCCCCGTACCTGCTCCTCGTCGGCGTCGTCGTCGCTCCCGGCCAGCCGGTCCTCCAGCGCCTCCACGGTCTCGATCGGCTTGTCCGCCGGGTGCTCCGGCAGCTCGGTCTCCTCCTCGCTCCCGTCCTGGGGCTGGTCCTGCTCGTGGTCGCGCTCGTGGGTGCTCACGTCGAGCTCCTTCCCGGATGTCGCTGACGGCCCCGTAGGCCCATGGTGCCGGGCCGCGCAAGGTCAGGTCGACCCGGTTCCCTCGCCCGGCTCCCGCCCCGGCGGCCCCGTCCTCTAGATTGCGACGACGTGAGTGCACAGGCCCCTTCCGCAGTCATCCTCGTCCGCGCCACGAAGTTCCTGCCGAACCCGGCGACAGCGGCCGACAACGCGTTCCAGTCCGACGCCCCCGAGGGGCAGTCCGACGACGTCCTGGCCGCCCGCGCGCTGGCCGAGATGGACGCGGTGGCGAAGGCGCTGCGCGCGGCGGGTGTCCGGGTGCACGTCTTCGACGACGAGGACCACACCCGCCCGGACAGCGTCTTCCCCAACAACTGGATCTCCACGCACGCGGGCGGGAAGGTCGCGGTCTTCCCGATGTACGCGTCCAACCGCCGCCACGAGCGGCGGGCCGACGTCCTCGAGCTGCTGAAGTCGCAGTACCGGGTGCAGGTGATCGTCGACTACTCGGGCCTCGAGCCGGACGGCATCTTCCTCGAGGGGACCGGCGCCATGGTCCTGGACCACATCTCCCGGGTCGCCTACCTGGCGCGGAGCCACCGCGGTGACACCCACGTGCTCGAGCACTTCTGCACCGACTTCAACTACGAGCCGATGGCCTTCGACGCCGTCGACTCCGACGGCGTGCCGGTCTACCACACCAACGTCATGGCCTGCGTCGGCACCGACGTCGCCCTGATCGCCCTCGGCATGATCCCCGACGAGGAGCGCCGCCGGCAGGTGCGCGAGCGGCTCACCGTCAACGGCCGGCAGGTCGTCGAGCTGACCGAGGAGCAGGTGCGCGAGTTCGCGGGGAACGCCGTCGAGCTCTGCGGGCGTACGCCGGAGGGGCGGCGCCGCTACATCATGGCGATGTCGGCGCGGGCCCGCCGGAGCCTGCGGCCCGACCAGGTGGCGGTGATCGAGGAGTCGTGCGAGATCGTCGCGGTCGACATCCCCACCATCGAGCTCGCGGGCGGCTCGGTCCGCTGCATGATCGCGGGGGTCCACCTCGACCGTCGTCCGCTGGACGTCGAGCCGGACCTCACCGACGCCGTGCTGGCCATCAACGAGGACAACCCGGTCACCGCCGACGGCCGGCTCGTCGACGCCGACGCCTGACGGACCGCCCGGCCGGATCTCGTCTGATGCAGGTGATCCGGCCGGCGTCCAGGGACGCTTGCATGGGGCCATGGCCCCGCGGGGGCCGGGACGAGGGAGCAGGCGGATGACGCAGCAACAGTCGGGCACGCGAGCGGAGCGGATGGCGACGGGCTTCATCGTCTTCGGCGCGATGATGATGATCCTGGTGGGCTCGTTCCAGGTGCTGATGGGGATCGCCGGGATCTTCCGGGACGAGTTCTACCTCTCGACGCCGAACTACGTCTTCGCGTTCGACGCCACCGCCTGGGGCTGGATCCACCTGGTGCTCGGGCTCGTGGTGATCGCGGTCGGGTTCGGCATCCTCGCCGGACAGACCTGGGGCCGGGTGGGCGGCGTGGTGCTGGCGGTGTGCAGCGCCCTCTCCAACTTCGTGTTCATCCCGTTCTACCCGTTCTGGTCGATCCTCATCATCGTGCTCAACGTGTTCGTCATCTGGGCGCTGACGGCGCACGGACGCGACTTCGAGCTGGAGGCGAAGCCCTGACCCGTTCCCCCTCGGCCGGTCCGCGCGACCTGTCCTGAGCCGACGCCTCGTCCGGGGGCCTTTGGTCCCAGCCGGAGGGGCACAGGGGCCGTACCCGCGTCCCCGCTGCGGAGTGATGCTGCGGGTAGCCGGGCGCGCGCAGACAGAGGGTCGCAGGCGCCGGAGGAGGAGAAGGCCATGAGCAGGGTGCTGGTGCTCGGATCGAACTTCGCGGGTCTCACGGCGGCGCTGACCGTGAAGCGCCTGCTGGGTGACGACGTGGACGTCACCGTGGCCTCGGCGTCCGACCGCTTCCTGTTCACGCCCAGCCTGATCTGGCTGCCGTTCGGCAGGCGCGACCGCGCCGACATCACGTTCCCGGTCGAGCCCACCCTCGACGCGCACGGGATCGAGTTCATCCACACCGCTGCCGAGCGGCTGGACCCGGTGGCGCACCGGGTGACGCTCGCGGACGCCACGGTCCTGCCCTACGACTACGTGGTGGTCGCCACGGGCTACCGGAACCAGGACGACGTGGTGCCCGGGTTCACCGAGAACGCCGCCACGATCACCACCCTGGCCACGGCCGAGGACGCCGGTGCCCGGTGGCGCAGGTTCCTCGACGACCCGGGCGACGTGGTCGTCGCCGCCACCCAGGGCGCGGGCTGCTTCGGAGCGGCGTACGAGTTCCTGTTCAACATGAGCTACCAGCTCCGCAGGAACGACCTGCACCAGCGGGTCGGTCTCACCTACGTCACGGCCGAGCCGTTCCTCGGGCACTTCGGCATCGGCGGGCTGCCGCACGGGGAGCAGCTGCTGGGGATGTTCCTGCGCAAGGAGGGCATCACGGCCCGGACCGGGGTCGGCATCGACCACATCGACCAGGGACGCCTCGTCCTCGCCGACGACAGCACGCTCGACTTCCGCTACGCGATGGTGGTGCCGCCGTTCCTCGGCCAGGAGTTCCTCCAGCAGGCCGACGGCCTGGTCGACGAGAAGGGGTACGTCCCGGTGCGCCCCACCTACCAGAGCGAGAAGTACGACGACGTCTACGCGGTCGGTGTCGCGGCGGCCGTCGAGGTCCCCTGGCATACCCCGACCCCGGTGGGCATCCCGAAGACGGGCTACCCGACCGAGGTGATGGCCCACATCGCGGGCGAGAACATCGCGGCCCAGATCCGGGGGGAGGAGCCCGCCGCCGGGCGCGAGTTCGGGGACATCAAGGCCGTGTGCGTGATGGACGCCGGCAACAACGGCGTGATCATCCTGGCCGACAAGATGCTGCCGCCCCGCAAGCACGGGGTGCTCATCCCCGGCCCGCAGGCCCACCTGATGAAGCTCGGGTTCGAGAAGTACTTCCTCTGGAAGATGCGGCACGGCTACGTGCAGCTGCCCTGAGCGGCCTGGCCTCCGGCGAGCAGCAGAACCATGCGCACCACCCGGGCCCTGCTGGCGTGCGGGCTGGTCTACGCGCTGCTCTACCCGGTCGCCAACGACGTCGTCGCGGCGTCGATCCACGACGGGTACAGCCCGGTGTCGCAGGCGGTCAGCGAGCTCTCGGCCACGGGCGCCCCGTCCCGGCCGTTCCTGGTCTGGGTCCTCCCCGTCTTCAGCCTGCTGCAGATCGGGTTCGGGCTGGGCATGTGGCGGGCGGCGCGCGGCCGGCTCCCTGTCCGGGTCGCCGGCGTGCTGATGGTCGTGCACGGTGCGGTGAGCTTCCTGTGGCTCGCCGCGCCCATGTCCCGGCGCGAGGTGCTCGCAGCCGGGGGAGCGACCCCTGCCGACTCCGCCCACCTGGTCCTGGCGGGCGCCACCGGGCTGTTCGTCGCGGCGTACGTCGTGGTGCTCGCGTTCGCGTTCGGGTGGGTGTTCCGCGTGTACTCCGCGCTCACGGTGGCCACCGCCCTGGTCTTCGGGATGCTCAGCGCGCAGGTCGAGCGCATCGAGGCCGGCGAGCCCACCCCCTCCATGGGACTGCTGGAGCGCATCGGGATCGGGGCCTGGCTCCTCTGGCTGGCCGTGGCCGCGATCGTCCTCCTGCGCGAGCAGCGGGCGCCAGGCTGCCACGCGGGCCGGCCGGGCGCGAGTAGGCCCCGCCTCATGTGATGTGGGGGAGGCGCCGGGCGGGACGATGCCCTGCAATGGAGCGATGACCGCCACCCAGAACCGCGCCCGACCGGCTGCCAGCAGTCCCGGCGAGCCTCGCACCCTGTCGGAGCGGAGCGCCCTCGGACGGGGCGTGCGGGCAGGGGTGCCGCGGTCGGTGCACGGCGAGTGGACGCCCGCGACGGACCGGCCGGACCCGGTCTCGCTGCTCGAGGAGCAGGCGGCGAGCCGGGTCCCAGAGCTGGTCCCGCTGCGCTACGCCCGGATGCTGGTCTCGCCGTTCACCTTCTTCCGGGGGGCCGCGTACCTGATGGCCTCGGACCTGGCGGCCGCGCCCCGGACCGGCCTGACCGTCCAGCTGTGCGGAGACGCCCACCTGTCCAACTTCGGCTCCTACCTGGCGCCGGACCGTCGGCTCGTCTTCGGGCTGAACGACTTCGACGAGTCGCTGCCGGGCCCGTTCGAGTGGGACCTGAAGCGGCTGGCGGCCAGCTTCGCCGTGGCCGGCCGGGACCGCGGCTTCGACGACGCGGAGCGGGACTGGATCGTCCGGGCGGTCGGTGAGTCCTACCGCACCTCGATGACCGAGCTCGCCGGCATGGGCCGGCTCGACATCTGGTACCAGCGCCTCGACGTCGACCAGCTCGAGACGGTCGTGGCCGACAGCCTGGAGCCGGACGAGGTGAAGCGGTTCCGGAAGAACGTGGCCAGGGCGAAGTCCAAGAACAGCCGGAAGGCGTTCGGCAAGCTGGTGCGGACGGTCGACGGGCGTCCGTCGCTCGTCGGGGACCCACCGCTGGTCGTGCCGGTGTCCGACCTCGTGCCCGACCTCGAGCTACACCAGATCGAGGAGGCCCTGCGCGCGCTGCTGGGCTCGTACCGCCGGAGCCTGCGCGGGGACCACCGCCACCTGATCGAGGGGTTCCGCTTCGCGAGCGCCGCCCGCAAGGTGGTCGGGGTCGGCAGCGTCGGCACCCGCGCCTGGATCGTGCTGATGCTCGGCACCGAGGACGGCGACCCCCTCCTCCTCCAGGCGAAGGAGGCGCAGACGTCCGTGCTCGAGCCCTTCCTCGGGAAGAGCCGGTTCCGGAACCACGGGCAACGGGTGGTCGAGGGCCAGCGCCTGATGCAGTCGGCGAGCGACGTGCTGCTCGGCTGGATCAGGACCAGTGGCGTCGACGGCGTCTCCCGCGACTTCTACGTCCGGCAGCTGTGGGACGGCAAGGGCTCGGCCGACATCGACTCGATGAGGCCCTCGGTCATGGGGAGCTACGCGCGGCTGTGCGGCTGGACCCTCGCCCGGGCGCACGCGCGCTCCGGCGACCCGGTGGCGATCGCCGGCTACCTCGGCCGAGGTGACCGGTTCGACCGCGCCCTGGCCCGCTTCGCCGAGACCTACGCCGACCAGAACGAGCGGAACCACGCAGCGCTCGCCGCCGCCGTCGGGTCCGGACGCGTGGAGGCGGCGGCCGACGCCCTCCGGTGACAGCTCAGTCCGGCTGGGGCACCAGCGTGCCCTCCCCGCGGATGCGGGCGCCGAGCCGGCCCTGGTCGGTGGCGATCACCTGACCCAGGACGGCGGTCGCCATGAAGCAGAACGACGCGACGTACAACCAGGTCAGGTAGGTGAACGCGACGCCGATCGAGCCGTACCGGTCGGCGCTCGCCTCGAGCGCCCGGGGGAGCCACAGCGCGGTGGCGGGGCGGACGGTGGCCATCAGTGTCGCGAACAGGAACGCGCCGGGCAGCAGCATCCGGAACCGGATGGCTCCTGCCAGCAGGGCCCAGGGGACGAAGCTCGCGACGAGGAGGTCGGACGAGTACGTCAGCGCGACCGGCCACAGGTCCCGCGGTGGCAGTCCCGCGAGCCCATCGCTCAGGGTCCGCACGACGACCAGCGAGAGGGCCATGACCAGCACCACGGAGAACCAGCGCCAGGCGGACCGCAGCCGGGTGCGCGGGCGGGGCAACAGCCAGACCGCCGCGAACGCGCGGGTCAGGGCGCGGGACAGGCTGGTGGCCGACACCAGCACGAACAGGGTGCCGACGATGCCGAACGCCGCGTCCTGGCCCTCGACGGCCCCCTCGATGATCGACCTCGACTGCTCGGGCAGGTCGATCACGTCGGCGAAGGTGTCGGTGCTGGCCTCCCAGGCCGCGAGGATGATCAGGATCGGGAGGACCGAGGAGAAGAACTGGGCCGCGATCGTCATCGACCGGTCGAACACCTCGATCCGGATCATCCCGGCCGTCCACTGGAGCCCGATCCGCCCCGGCCAGCGGTCCAGCATCCACGACACCCGTCGCTGCAGTCCGGCCGGCAGGTGCGTGAGCACGGCCTCGACGCGCTCCCGGGCGTCGGCCTCCGGCGCGTTCGGTGCGGGCATGGTCACCATGGTGGGCCCTGGGAGGACCTGGAACGTCACACGTTGCGGGCGATCGGCGCGTCCTCCTCACCGGCCGCGGGCCTGGACGACCCGCCGCTGCGGCAGGTCCAGCAGCGGGTCCCAGCCCTCCCCGAGCTTGCGCCCGGTGAGCTCGTCCCAGCGGATGCGCAGGGTGGTCTCGCGCGGCCCGCTCGCCCACGGGCGGGGCTCCCACTCGTGCCGGATGCGGTCCAGCTCCTTCGGGTCGTGCACGAGAGCGGCGCGGCCGCGGGCCACGACACTCCAGCCGCGGTGGGAGGTGAAGTCGACGTGGTCGGTCTCGAAGGCGACGACCGCGTCGACGCCGTACGTCGCGAGCGCGCTGTCCGCCGAGGTGCGGAGGACGACGGTGGTGTCGACCACCGAGTAGTTCACCGGCGCCACCTCAGGACCTGCGGGGGAGGTGAACCCCACGCGGCCGACGACGCCGGCGCGCAGCAGCGCCTCGCACACGCTGTATCCGAGCTCGTGGCTCTCCGGCACGGCACACCTCCGACACCTCGGGACCTTCCTGGGTCGATCGTCGCCACAGGGACTCGTCCGCGGCAGGGTCCTTGGTCCCGAGGTCGGCCCTGCCCGCGGGACGTTCGGCCCTGTCGGGCCGCTCCGCGAGGCGATGGACTGACCGGATCGGTCCTGAGTGGGTGATGAGTGATGGCACGAGAGGCGACGGCGGCGGCAGGTGGCGGAGCCATCTACGGCCTGGGCATGTTCGGTGCGTGGGTCTTCTGGTGGCAGCAGGCCGACGGCTTCTGGGAGCACCTGTACGCCGTCTTCCAAGGGGTGTTCTGGCCGGCGTACATGGTGTTCGAGGCCTTCGACGCGCTGCGGTCGTGACCCGTCGACGCCGGACCGCGCAGGTCAGGCTCCGACGACCACGACCGCCACCGCGAGGTAGATGACCAGCGACAACAGGTCCTGGACGACGGTCGCCAGCGGGCCGCTCCCGAAGGCCGGGTCACGGCCGGTGCGGGACATGAGCACCGGCAGGCCGGCGGCCACCACGGTCGCCACGCTGCACGCGGCCAGGAGCGCGACCGAGACCGCGACCGCCACCGCGAGGTCACCGAGGGCCCACCAGATCGCGGGGAGGCTGACGCCGGCGAGCAGCGCGCCGAGGGCGGGTCCGGTCACGGCCTCCAGTCGCAGCGTCGTGCGGATCGGTGCTCCCACGGACAGGCCACGCACCACCAGGGCCTCGGTCTGGGTGCCCACGGCGTCCGCGAGGTAGACCACGCCCGGGATGAAGAACGCGAGTCGGACGTCGGCCTCGATGCGCCCGCTGAAGAGTCCGACCAGCCACGCGGAGATCGCGGCTCCGACGAGGCCGAGCACGAGCCACGGGATCCGGTGCCACAGTCGTCGGGCCAGTGGCTCCTCGGCCGCCAGCCGCGCCGACGCCGTGCTCGCGAGGTAGCCGCCGAGGCGGGCGAAGTCCTCGTCGTGCTCGCGGAGCAGCACCGCGAGCAGCCGAGCGGGCGGCACCTGGCCCCGGAACCGACCCTGCTCGTCCACGACCGCCAGGCTGGTCTCGCCGTGCTGGACGGCCTTCCAGGCGGCCTGCTCGCGGTCGTGCCCGGCGACCACGACCGGCGGGTCGGGGTCCATCAGCTGCGCCATCGTGCGGTCGTCGTCGGCAGCGAGGATGCTCCGGAGGGGCACGACCCCGACCAGACGGTCGGACCCCGCGCACACGGCGACCTCGTCGGCGCCGTGGAACCGCGCGCCGACGAGGGAATCCCGGACCTCGGCCGCGGTGTCGTCGGGCGAGAGCGCGGGGTCACCCGGACTCAGGTACTGGTCGATCGCGCCGGGAAGCAGGGGCTGCTCCGTGGTGCCCTCCGGGGCCTCGGTCCCCGTCACGCCCCCGCCCTCACTCGTGCGCGGCTGCGGCTGCCGACGGGGGCCTGCGCCGGTGCCAGCGCGCGGGATGGGGATCGGCGAGCAGCACCGGGCAGTGGGACTCGCGGAGCACGGCCCGCGCCACCGGTCCTAGGTGGGAGCCGACCGGCACGAGCGGGTCGTGGCGCCCGACGACGAGGAGGTCGCTGTGGGCGCTGGCCTCGAGCAGCACGTCCGCGGCGCGTGCCCGCCCGGCATCGATCTGCACCGGGACGCCGTCCAGGTGCTCGGAGAGCGGCTCGAGCGCGCGCGTGATCTCCGACACCGCGCGCGAGGTCCAGTCGTCGCTGTCCACGTCGACCGGCAGGACGTCGTCGTACGTGGCGGGGTAGTCCCACGTGTGCACGATCCGCAGCGTCGCCGCCCGCGACGCCGCGGCGTCGGCGGCGGTGCGCAGGACCTCTGCGGAGCGGTCGGCGACGTCCACCCCGACGGTGACCGTGCGGGTCGTGCCTCCGTCCGGCGACCACGTGGACGAGACGGCGACGACGGGGACCCGGGCATGGGCAGCCACGCCGCTGGCGACCGAGCGGGTGATCGCACGTCGGGTGCGCGACAGGTGGCGGTGCTGCACCACCACCATCCGGGCGTCACCCCGGGTGGCCTCCACCAGGGCCGGCACGACCGCACCCATCGCGAGATCGGCGGTCACCGGAACCCCCTCGGCCACGAGGGCGCGCGCCTGGCGGAGGGCGGCGTCGAGGAGCTTCCTCCCCACCTGCTGCAGGTGCACCTCGTCCCCCAGTGAGAGCTCCGGCCCCCGTGCAAGCAGGTGCACGACGTGGAGCAGGTGCAGCCCGCACGAGAGCCGTTCCACCTCCGCGGCGGCCCAGGCGAGTGCGGGCTCCATCGGGTCGTGCCCGACGGCGACGAGGATCGGGTTCGGGTTCTGCTCGGTCATCTCTGGCTCCGGCGGTCAGCGGCAGGGGTGGACTCCCACCCCTGATGCTCGTCGGCCGGCCCGGTGCCGGACAGGGCTGAACGTCCCGGAAGGGATGACCGGACGGCCCCTCACCTCACAGCCGCTCGAGCAGACCCTCCAGCTCCCGCGCGGCCACCCGTACCGAGGCCCCCACCCACACCGAGAGCTCCCGCGTCCCGTCGGGCACGTCGCCCATCCACTCCTCGCCCCACGCGTCGACGGCGACGCTCAACCGCTCGCCGGTCGCGTCGCCGGGACGGCGGACGATCGCGGTGACGCCGACGCGCGCGGGGCGAGCCGGCAGCTCGGGGAGGTCGTGCCCCTCGTCGACCTCCAGGTAGAGCTGGCCGTAGGCGGTGACGGGGAGCAGGGACAGGAGCGCCCGGACCGAGTCGAGCTCGGCGACGTCGCCCGCGATCAGGACGTGGGGGAGCGGGCCGGAGCGTCGGGTCCTCATGCCGGAAGTCTAAGGTGAGGCTTACCTCTCTTCCAGCCGGGCTCCGGTGACCGGTCAGCCGGCCACGTGCGCCTGCAGCAGCCACCGGTCCTTGACCAGGCCGCGCTCGATCTCGATCGCGACGTCCTGGCTGCTGAGGTCGACGTCGTCGAGGCCCGCGACCGCAGCGCGCACGGTGACCAGGGCGGCGTCGATCTGGGCGACGACGGCGTCCACCGTGTCCGGCCACTGGTGGAATCCGTCGGCGAGCTCGGGGAGGGTGGCCTTCTCGGCCACCGTCTTCAGGCGCGAGTCCACCGGCAGCCCGAGCGCCACGACGCGCTCGGCGGCGGTGTCGGCGTACTCCTGGGCGTGAGAGACCACGTCGTCGAGCAGCTCGTGCACTCCGACGAAGCTGCCGCCGCGGACGTGCCAGTGGGCCTGCTTGCCGTTGACGACCAGCGCCTCGAGGTCGAGCACGACCGGGGAGAGGAACTGGGCGGCGCCCGCCGCGACCTCGGGGGTCGTGGCCAGGTCGGGGGAGGTGTGCGTGGAGGTGGTCATCGGTGCTCCTGTGGTCTCGTCCGAAGTGAGGTCAGGCTTACTTGAATCATTCAAGTCAGGTGCCCAGTCTTGCCGTCCGTCCGACTCCGCGCAACGAAGCCGAGCCTTGCCTCAGCGCGACGTGCTCAGAACTCGAAGACCAGCCGAGCCGTGGTCCGGCCGGCGAGGACGTCGTCGATGGCCGCGTTCACGTCGTCGAGCTTGCGGGTCTCCGCGACGACCCGTGTCCGCCCGCGCGCGTGGAGCTCGAAGACCTCGCCGAGGTCTTGCCGGGTACCGACGATGGACCCGATCACGCTGATGCCCTTGAGCACGGTGGGGAAGATCGGCAGGGCCATCGGCCCTTCCGACTCCGGCGGCAGGCCGACGCAGACGAGCCGGCCACCTCGACGCAGGGACGCGAAGGCCTGCTCGAACACCGACGGGATCACCGCGAGGACGACGGCGACGTCGGCACCGCCCAGCGCCTCGATCGCGGCCACGGGGTCACCGGTCCGCGCGTTGACCACGTGATCGGCACCCAGCTCGCTGGCCAGCCGCAGCTTCTCGTCCTCGACGTCGACGGCGATCACGGTGGCTCCGACCAGCCTGGCGTACTGGACGGCGAGGTGCCCGAGGCCACCGATCCCGAAGACCGCGACCCGCTCGGTGGGCCGGATCCGGGCCACCTTGATCGCCTTGTACGTCGTCACCCCGGCGCACGTGAGCGGCGCGGCGTCGTGGGGGCTGACCCCCTCGGGCACGGGCACGACGTAGGTCGCGTCGGCCACCGCGTACTCGGCGAATCCGCCGTCGACGGAGTACCCGGTGTTCTGCTGGTGCTCGCAGAGCGTCTCCCAGCCCCGCACGCAGTGGTCGCAGTGGCCGCAGGCGTGCCCGAGCCAGGGGAGTGCCACCCGTTCACCCTCGGTCCGCGACGTGACGCCCGGCCCCACGGCCTCCACGATCCCGACGCCCTCGTGTCCCGGGACGAACGGCGGGGTCGGCTTGACCGGCCACTCGCCGCGCGCTGCGTGGATGTCGGTGTGGCAGAGTCCGCTCGCCTCGATCCGCACGAGCACCTGTCCGGCCCCCGGCGTCGGGACGGCTCGGTCCTGGAGCTGGAGCGGCTCGGTGAAGGCGGTGACGACTGCGGCTTTCATGGAAGTCTCCTCGGGTTGGTGTATGGCGAGCCTTCCGGGCCCACCCGCCACGGCGGCAGGGTCGCCAGGCCCCGGTCGACAGGGCCAGACGTCCCGTCGCGTCGGTCCCTCCGGGTCGCGCGGCCCGTCCGGTGCCGTCCCACTCGTAGACATCCCGGTAGACCCCGTGCGCGTCGTGCGCGATCCACGCGGCCCTGCCGCCGGTTGCCGCCATCGCGCGGTCCTCTCGCTCGTGGGTCGGTCCGTCCCGGGACGCGGGTCCACGCTGCCCGGGGTGCGGCCGTCCGGTGAGAGGCGATCGGCCCTTGCCGCCCGTGCGTTTGCTCCCCCACCCTGAGCCCATGGACCTGATCGCGGTCTCCCCGAGGCCGGCCGTGCCGTGAGCACCTCGCGGACCATGCGCGCGTGGCTCACCGACGGGGGCGGACACGCTGCGCTGCGGCTGGAGGAGGTGCCGGCGCCCAGGCCGGGACCCGGCGATGTGCTCCTGGAGGTCGCCGCCTGCGGCGTCTGCCGGACCGACCTGCACGTCGCCGACGGCGATCTCCCGTTGCACCGGGTGCCCGTCGTCCCCGGGCACGAGATCGTGGGACGCGTCGTGGCGACGGGTGAGGGCGTGTCGCGGGTGGCCGAGGGCGAGCGGGTCGGGGTGGCCTGGCTGCGCTCGACCTGCGGCCGGTGTCGGTGGTGCCGGCGCGGCGCCGAGAACCTGTGTGGGGAGTCCCGCTACACGGGCTGGGACGAAGACGGCGGGTACGCCGAGCTCGCGATCGCGCCGGAGGCGTACGTCTACCGACCGCCCGACGGCATCGACGACCTGCACCTGGCCCCGCTGCTGTGCGCGGGCATCATCGGGTACCGGGCCCTGACCCGGGCCGCGGTCCCGCCGGGCGGCCGGCTGGGGCTCTACGGCTTCGGTGGGAGCGCCCACCTGACCGCGCAGGTGGCCATCGCCCAGGGGGTCGAGGTGCACGTGCTCACCAGGGACGAGGCGGCCAGGTCACTGGCCCTGGATCTCGGTGCCGCGTCGGCCAGGGGCGCGACGGATCCGCCGCCGGTGCCGCTGGACTCCGCCATCGTCTTCGCTCCCGCCGGGGAGGTGGTACCCGCGGCGCTCGCGGCGCTCGACCAGCAGGGAACCCTGGCGGTGGCGGGCATCCACCTGACCGACATCCCCGCGCTGGACTACCAGCGTCACCTCTTCCGGGAGCGCACGCTGACGAGCGTCACCTCCAACACCAGGGCGGACGGCGAGGACTTCCTGGCCCTCGCGGCGCGTCTCGGCATCCGGCCGACCATCTCCCCGTACCCGTTCGACCGGGCCCGCGAGGCCCTGTCGGACCTCGCGGGCGACCGGGTGCGCGGCGCCGCGGTCCTCCGGCGGTGATCCCGGGCCCTCCGGCCGCCCGGGTCGGGCCCTCCGCCCCTGCAGCTTCGGCCGTGGGACGGACAGTCTGGAGGACGGGAGGCCTGCGCGAGGAGGGAGCAGGACGTGCGCACGAGTCGGGCACCGGCGAGGTCGGACGGGGGTCACCGCCACGCGGTGTGGGGGAGCGCGGTGGGTGTCGTGGTGCTCGTCGCCGTCGCCGGCACGCTGGTGGCCGTGCCCCTCGGGGGAGCCGTGGGGATCGGCCTGTTCCTGGGGGTCTTCGGGGGTGCCATGGGCCTCGCGTTCCGGTCCGACCTGCCCCGGGTGCGTCACCCGGTCCTCGCCGGCGCCGCCGTGTGCGCGGCGCCCGCGTTGTATCCCGGCCTGTCCGAGGCGGTGGGGCACGGGGCCGCGCTGGCCGTGGTGGCGGCGTTGGTCCTCACCTGCCCGTGGCTCCACCGGCGGGCCGCACGCGGGCTGCGCCGGCTCGTCCCCCCGAGGTCGGTCGGGTCGGGTGCGACGGCTCCGCCCGACCGGGCGCTGCGCCTGCAGTGGGACGAGTCGACGCGGCAGCTGGAGCGCGCGTCCACGGTGGGTGAGCGGCTGCTCCTGGTCCGGGTGCGCGAACAGATCCTGGACGACCTGGTGGCGGCGTCCGGCGGTGTCCTGCCGGGGGACGTGTGGGCGGGGGCCGGTCGCCACGAGCGGTGACGCGACCGAGGCCGGTCAGGAGCCCGGTGCCAGGTCCAGGACGTCGGTGAGCGGGCGTCGGGGGGTGGCCGGCAGGGGGTGTCGGTGGAGCTCCAGCCACCCCACGCGTGCGAGCAGCTGGGGTTCGGCCATGTCGAGGAACACGTCGTGCCGCAGCGCCCGGCGCGTCGGCTCGACCTCGATGACCTGGCTCAGCGGCACCAGCGACAGGCCGATCTGCTGGGCCCGCAGCCAGACCGAGCTCAGGGTCTCGCCCACGTCGAGCCGGGCGGCGGTGTCGTCGCGGGCGGTGCAGAAGGCGAGGACCTGGTCCGAGGCGACGACCCGGGCGTCGGCCATCGCGCGGGGCGTACGGCGTTCGAAGCGGTCCCGGCGCTCCTCAGGGTGGTCCTGGGGCGGGAGGGAGCTCGCGGGGATGCCGCCGGTGGGGCTGGCGGTGGTCCAGGCCCGCTGCTCCTCGGCGAGAGCAGGCTCGGCCACCTGGGCCGCGACGGCGCGGTCGATCAGCCGCTCGACTGTCCTGCGCGCGGTGACGCCCGTGAGCGGAAGCACCCGGGCACCGCGTCTCGAGGCATGCTCCGCCAGCGTCACCAGCTGCTCCTCGGGCACCGGCCACGAGGTGAAGCGCCTGCGGTCGGTCCGTCGGTCCCGGAGGGCCTCCAGGAGGGACGTGTCCGCCGGTGTCGGGCGTCGGTCCGGCCGCAGCTCGACGCGGGCGAGCAGGTCCGGGTCGCCGGGATCGGGGAGACGGGCGACGGACGCGGTGAACCCGAGTCCGGCCGCGGCCACGAGGGCGTGGTGGAGGGCGGCGCCGCAGCTGATGACCAGGTTGCGGCCGGCGGGATCGCTCACCCGCAGCTGCCGCGCGTGGTCCGCGCGGAGCTCCACCGCACGCCCGTCGAACCGCCAGCGCCACGGCTGGGTGTTGTGCACGCTCGGAGCACGGCACGCCAGCTCCACCACCTGGGTGACGTCGACGGCCACGGTGCTCATGCGGACCACCCTCACGCGGGCGCCGCCCTTCGCTCAGAGCACTCCGGCCGGAGGCCCAGGGTCCTTCGTCCCTAGCCGGTCAGCGGGTCCCGGGGCACGGTGGGGGTGGCGACCGGGGGAGGCCCCATGGCTCAGGAGACCGACCGTCCCGTGGTCGTGGCCGTCGGCCACGACCCCGTCGACGCTGCGCTGGAGTACGCCGTGGCGGAGGCCCGTCGACGCGGCCTCGGGGTGCGTCTCGTCCACGCCGTCCCCCAGGCCCACGACGGGCCCGAGTTCGTCCTCGTCTCGGCCGTGGACCGGGAGCGGCTCGGACGCCAGGCGCTGGCCGCGGCCAAGGAGCACGCGCTCGACGCCGCCGGGGACTCCGTCCCGGTGACCAGCCTCCTGGTCCACGGCAGGGTCGTGCCGGCCGTGGTCTCCGTGGCTGCCGACGCGGCGATGATCGTGGCGCAGGGCCGCCCGCTGAGCGGGGTGCGCCGTGCCGTGACCCGTTCGGTCACCTCGGGGCTGGCCTCCCGCGCAGCGGTCCCCGTGGTCGCGGTCCCCTCGGAGGTCTCCCGCGACGTCCTGGCGCGCGACGGTGGCACGGTGACGGTGGGGGTCGACGTGCCGGAACGGTCCGCGGCGCTCCTCCGGGCCGCGGCCGGGGCGGCGGCAGCGCGCTCGGCCACCCTGCACGTCGTGCACACCTGGCACCTGGGGAGCGCGGAGACCGCGATCGACGTGACGCCCGCGGACGTCGAGGACTGGGCCGCGCAGACGGGCGCCGGCATCCGCGCGGTGGTCGACCGGCTGGACGAGGTCGAGGGCGTCCCGGTCCGGATCGACGTACGGCACGCACGTCCCGCGGACGCACTCGTCGACGCCAGTCGTGACTCCGTGCTCCTGGTCGTCGGCCGCCACGACCCGCTGGTGCCGGCGGGAACACACCTCGGACCCGTGGCGCGAGCCGTGCTCCAGGGGGCGGAGTGCCCCGTGATGGTCGCCGACCCCGGCCCGCCACGACGCTGGCGCGACCTGTTGCCCGGCTGACCTCGCCACTATGATCCTGAGACGTGCGGGGGGAAGGCGACGGTCCACGCCCCGGGCCGGTGGCAGCGCCGGATCTCGAGCTCGACGAGCTCCTGACCCAGCTGATCGCCCGCGCGGAGGACGTGCGCGCGGCCCAGAACCGTCTGCGCGGTCTGCTGCGGGCCAACCGCAGCGTCATCGGCGACCTCGCGCTCGACGCGCTCCTCCGCAGGATCGTGGAGGCCGCCTGTGAGCTCGTCGACGCCCCGTTCGGTGCCCTCGGGGTGATCGCGCCCGACGGCACGGGGCTCGAGGAGTTCGTGCACGTCGGCGTCGACGCGGACACCGCGGCCCGGATCGGGCACCTTCCGGAGGGGAAGGGCCTGCTGGGTGCGTTGATCGACGACCCGCGACCGATCCGTCTCCGCGACATGCGCGCCGACGTGCGATCGGTCGGCTTCCCCGAGGGCCATCCGCCGATGCGGGGCTTCCTCGGCGTCCCGATCAGGGTGCGCGACGAGGTCTTCGGGAACCTCTACCTCGCGTCCCTGTCGGAGGGCGACTTCACGCCCGACGACGAGGAGCTGGTCGCCGCGCTCGCCGCCACCGCGGGCGTGGCGATCGAGAACGCCCGGCTCTACGGAGAGGCGCGGCAACGGCAGGCCTGGTTGAAGGCCTCCACCGACATCACGCTCCAGCTGCTGTCCTCGGAGGGCGACCACGCGCTCGAGGCGATCGCGGCCCGGGTGGCCGACCTCGCCGGCGCCGACATGGTCGCTGTGCTGCTCCCCGAACGAGGTGGTGCCGAGCTGACGGTCGCCGTGGCCGTGGGACAGGCGGCCGACCGGCTCAGTGGCCTGACCTACCCGGCCGAGGGCACGCTGAGCCAGGGCATCCTCCGCACGGGGGAGGCCGCGGTGGTCGACGACGCGACGGATCCTGAGGCCTCCGACCAGCGGGTGATCTACCTGAGCAGGTTCCTGCCCATCGGACCGGTGATGGGGATCCCCCTGACCGGGTCGGAGGGCGTCCGCGGGGTGCTCCTCGTGACGCGGACGGCGGGCCGGCGGGTGTTCTCCGCAGCCGACGTGGACATGGCACGCACCTTCGCCCAGCAGGCCTCCCTCGCGCTCGAACTGGCCGACGGCCGCCGGGAGGCCCAGCGCATGTCGACGCTGGAGGACCGGGCGCGGATCGCGCGAGACCTCCACGACCACGTCATCCAGCAGCTGTTCGCGTCAGGCATGTCGCTGCAGGGGGCGATCGCCGCCCTGGGGGAGTCACCGGTCGCGGAGTCCCTCGAGCAGGTGGTCGACACCATCGACGACGCCATCCGGCAGATCCGGACCTCGATCTTCCAGCTGAAGCCCCACCCCCGCCTCGACGGTGGCGTGCGCGCGAGCGTGCTCGACGTCGTCGCCCGGGTGGGCTCCTCGCTCGAGCACGACCCGGAGGTCCGCTTCTCGGGACCGCTGGACACGATCAGCGACCAGGCGCTCGCCGACGACGTCTCGGCCGTGGTGAGGGAGGCGGTCAGCAACGTCGTCAGGCACGCCCACGCGAACCGGGTCGAGGTCGACGTGCGTGCGTCCACGTCGGCGCTGACCGTGACGGTGCAGGACGACGGCGTGGGCATCGGCGAGTCCGACCGCTGCAGCGGCCTGGCGAACCTGCGACAGCGGGCCGAGGCGCGAGGGGGCACGCTCTCGCTCGAGGTGGCGGACGGGGGACGCGGCACCCGGCTCTGCTGGGAGGTCCCCGCTCCCTGACTCCGGGGTCGTGGGACCAACGTCACCGCCTCCCGGCCCCAAGGCCCCTGCCCGGCCCGGTCCCCGCGGGGGAGGGTGGACCAGGACGACCCACCCGGGAGGTGCCATGCCACGCCGCGACTCGCCGCTGCCGATCGTCGCGATCTCGGTGGCGCTGGGCGCCGCGTCGCTGGGCGCGGCCGCCGGCACCCTGCTCCTGCCCGGTCTCCTGACGGGGACGCCGGCGATGAACGGCTCGGCACGCGGCACCGCCGCGGTGGTGCTGCTGGTCGCGGTCCCGTTGCTGGCCTGGGCCGTCACCCGGGCGCGACGCGGGTCCGACCGGGCGTACGCCGTCTGGCTCGGTGTGACGGCGTACCTGCTCTACAACGCCGTGCTGTTCTGCTTCGCGACGCCGTTCAACGATCTCTTCCTGGTCTACGTGGCGATGCTGTCGCTGTCGCTCGCCTGCCTGGTCGGGCTGCTGCCCGGCGCGCTGGAACCGCCCGGCCCCGATCCGGGGGCCACCGGTCGCTGGGTCGCTGTCTTCATCGCTGCCGCCACCGGCCTGAACACCCTCGCGTGGCTGCGCGTCGTCGTCCCTGCGCTGCTGGACGACGAACCAGCCGCCTTCCTGCGGGAGACGGGTCTCACGACCAACCCGGTGTACGTGCAGGACCTCGCCCTCTGGCTGCCGGCGATGCTCCTGCTCGCGATCGGGCTGTTCAGGAACGGCCCCCGCCACCTCCTGCTCGCCGCCGGTGGCCTGGTCTTCTGGGTGGTCGAGGCGGTCGGCGTGGGCGTCGACCAGTGGATGGGCGGGCGCGCCGACCCGGGCTCCTCCGTGGCGTCGGCGGACCTCGCGCCGGCCTTCCTCCTTCTGGCGGTGATCTGCTCGGTCGCTGCGGCGGCCCTGCTCCGACGGCTGCCGTCAGGACCTTCGGCCACGGCCACGGGACCATCGGCCGCCCGCACCAGCGGTGCTGAGGTGTAGAACATCCGCATGACGTCCGACGCCCCGATCCGGGTCTACCTGCTCGACGACCACGAGGTCGTGCGGCAGGGGCTGCGCGCCCTGCTCTCCTCGGCGGAGGGCATCGAGGTCGTCGGGGAGTCCGGCTCCGCCGAGGAGGCGATCGCCCGGATCCCGGCACTGCGCCCCGACGTGGCGGTCCTCGACGGTCGGCTGCCCGACGGGACCGGCATCGAGGTCTGCCGGGCCGTCCGCTCGGTGGACCCGAGCATCAACGCGCTGGTGCTCACCTCCTACGACGACGACGAGGCGCTCTTCGGCGCGATCATGGCCGGGGCCTCGGGCTACGTGCTCAAGGACGTCCGGGGCAACGACCTGGTGAAGGCCGTGCGCCACGTGGCGGCCGGCAAGTCGCTGATCGACCCCGAGCTCACCGCCAGGCTCCTCGAGCGGGTGCGCAACGGTCCGGCGACCGCGCCCGAGCTCTCCTCGCTCACCGAGCAGGAGCTCAAGCTGCTGACCTTCATCGCCGAGGGGTTGACCAACCGCCAGATCGGCGAGCGGATGTACCTCTCGGAGAAGACGGTCAAGAACTACGTCTCCAGCATCCTCGGCAAGCTGGGCCTCGAGCGCCGTACCCAGGCGGCCGTGCTCGCGTCCAGGCTGCTCGACCGGTCGGGCGAGGCCTGACGACCTGTCACGCCGGCCCCCGTAACCGGCGCGGCACGCCCTCGTCGGTGTCTGCGGTGTCGCCGAGACCCACCTTGGCGTCGACCACGATCGTGCCGTCCGGGCGGCACATCACGGGGTTGAGGTCCAGCTCGGCGAGCTGGGGTACGTCGCCGGACAGCTCGCCGAGCCCGAGCAGCAGGTCCTCGAGGCTGGCGAGGTCGACGCGGGGAGCACCGCGGTAGCCGTCCAGCAGTGGCCAGCTGCGCAGGCTGCGGATCGCGCGGGCGGCGTCCTGGCGCGAGAACGGCGGCATCAGGAAGACCCGGTCGTCGAGGACGCCCGTGGCGACCCCGCCGGCCGCGACCATGACCAGCGGGCCGAAGGTGGGGTCCCGCGCGACGCCGAGGGCGATCTCGACCCCGGAGACCACGGGCTGGACCAGCACCGGCACCTCCTCGCTCCCGAGCTCGACCGCGAACTCCCGGGCGGCGCGGGCCACGTCGTCCGCGGTCCTCAGCCCGACCCGCACCAGGCCTCGGTCGGTCTTGTGGAGGACGGCCGGGTCGGCCACCTTGACCACGACGGGGAACCCCAGGCCAGCGGCGACCTCGCCGGCCGTGCGCGCGTCGGCGGCGAGCGTGCCCACCGGTCCGAGTCCGTACGGGGTGAGCAGGTCGTCGACGTCGGCCGGGTGGAGCCAGTGGACCGGGTCCTCGCTCGCGGCCACGAGCCTCGCCGCCGTGGCGCGGGCGCGCTCGGCCCGGTCGAGGTCGGGGGCCGGCGGCTCGCTGGCCGGCGTACGCCGCCACTCGGCGTAGCGAGCCGCGTGGTCGAGCGCCTCGAGGGCGTGGTCGACCGCGTGGTAGACGGTGACGTCCCCGGCCCCCTCGCCGAGCCCACCCAGGCCGACCAGGACGACCGGTGTGGCCGGGCACCGGGTGCGCACCGCGGCCAGGGCCTCGACGAGGGGCCGGGCCGGGGCCACCGTGGTGGGCACGAGCACGGCGAGCAGCGCGTCGACCTCCCCCGAGGCCAGGAGCACGTCGACCACTCCGGTGAGGTGGTCGGCGCCGGCCCCCGCGCCGAGGTCGACCGGGTTGCTGGTGCCGGTCGTGACGTTGACGTGGTGCGCGAGCTCGTGGCGGACCGCCTCGGACAGCTCGGGGACGAGCAGCCCCGTGCTGTCGGCGGAGTCGGCCGCCAGCACCCCGAGGCCACCCGCGTTGGTGACGATGCCGAGGCGTCGGCCGGCCGGCAGCGGCTGCTGGTCGAGCAACAGCGCAGCCCGGCTGATCGCCTCGGCGCTCTGGCACGCGATGACCCCGGCCTGGGAGAACAGGGCGTCGACACCCACGGCCGGCGAGGCGGCGGCCGCGGTGTGGGACGCGCCGGCCCGTCGGCCGCTCGTCGACCGGCCGCCGACCACCGCCATCAGCGGCTTCCGGGCCGAGAACCTCCGGGCCAGGCGTGCGAACTTGCGCGCGTTGCCGAAGGACTCCAGGTAGAGGGCAGCGGCCGTCACGTCGGGATCCTCCAGCCACGCACACAGCAGGTCGTTGCCGGAGACGTCGGCCTTGTTGCCGAGGGACACGAAGGTGCGCACGCCGACGCCGCGCTCCCGCGCGACGTCGAGCAGCGCGATGCCCACCCCTCCCGACTGCGAGGCGACCGCCAGCCCTCCCGGCGACGGGACGCTGTCGGTGAAGGTGGCGTTGAGACGGATCGCGGGGTCGTTGCACATGAGCCCGAGGCAGTTGGGTCCCACCAGCCGCATGTCGTGCGCCCGGGCGACCCGGAGGGCCTGTCGCTGGACCTCGGCTCCCTCGGGGCCCAGCTCCGCGAGTCCGGAGGAGATCACGACCGCCGCCGACGTCCCGGCCGCCGCTGCGTCCTCGATGGCAGCGAGCACCCGGGCAGCGGGCACGGCCACGACCGCGAGGTCGACGTGCCCGGGGACGTCGCCCAGCGTGCGGTAGGCGCGGACGCCATCGATCTCCTCTAGATGGGGG
Organism: Nocardioides sp. GXQ0305; assembly: GCF_050880345.1. NCBI lineage: Bacteria > Bacillati > Actinomycetota > Actinomycetes > Propionibacteriales > Nocardioidaceae > Nocardioides > Nocardioides sp. GXQ0305. Next base: position 227,886 of record NZ_JBNYXG010000006.1, on the reverse strand, counting down.
TGCACGACGGACAGCTCGCCCGTGAAACCGCCCTCGACGATCGACCTGAGGACCGCGTGCCCGAGGCCGGTCCCGTCGCGGCGGACGCCGACGACCGCCACGCTCGCCGGGAGCAGGAGCGGCGCGAGCGAGCGCGCCTCCGAGGCGCACTCGCGGCCGTCGGCGGCCTCGATGGCGCGGGCCGTGGCCTGCGTGCTCATCTCGACGGTGACCACGCCGTGCTCGGTCGAACGGGTCAGGTCGAAGCCCGCATCGAGGAACACCCGGACCATGCCCGCGTTCTGGGTGAGGACCTCGGCCACGAAGCGCCGGACGCCCCGGTCGCGACAGGCCGCAGCCAGGTGCTCCAGCAACAGGCTGCCCAGGCCGTGACCCTGTTCCCGGTCCGCGACGAGGAACGCGACCTCGGCGGTGCGGGCGTCCAGGTGCTCGGCCGTGGCGACGCCCACGATGTGATCCGCGACGGTCGCGACCAGGGTCGTGACGACGCCGCTGGGGGCAGTGAACAGGTGGTCGACGTACCGGTGCGCGCTGGTGCGGTCGACCGCGAAGAACCGCAGCCAGATCGTGTCGTCGCTGGCGTCGTCGTGGATCCGACCGAGCTCGGCCCGGTCCGAGGCGGCCAGGGGACGGATCGAGGCGATCCTGCCGTCCGACATCAGCACGTCGGCCGGGCGCGGCCGGGTCGCGGGGTCCATGCTCCACCTCCACGGTCATCGTGGTCGGGGCGGGCACCCGTCAGACAGGGCCCTTGTGCCCGCCCGCGGGGCACCAAGGGCCCTGCCTCCGCCGGCGCGTCGGTCCGACACTGGGGGAACCGGCCGGTGAGGAGGCAGCGATGCTGGTACGAGACGTGATGAGTGCACCCGCGATCGGTGTCCGGGAGGAGACGAGCATCAAGGACGCCATCGAGCAGCTCGACCGGAACGACATCGCCGCGATGCCCGTGCTCGACGAGGACGGACAGCTCGTGGGCGTGGTCAGCGAGGCCGACCTCATCGGCGAGATGGTGGTGCCCGACCCGCGCGCGCACGAGGTCCCCGTCCGGCTGACCAAGGCGCCGCTGGGGGTCCGCGTCGCCGACGTCATGAGCACGCTGCCACTCACGGTCACCAGCGACACCGACCTCGCCCGGGCCGCGGACCTGATGACCAGCACGGCGGTGAAGAGCCTGCCGGTCGTCGACGGCGGCCAAGTCGTGGGCGTGGTCAGCCGGCGTGACGTGATCCGGCTCCTCGCCCGTCAGGACTCGCGGATCGAGGCGGACGTCGACGAGCTGTTCCGCCAGGCCGGACTCGACTGGTGGGTGACCGTGGAGGACGGGATCGCCACGGTGGACGGGCCGGCCGGGGACCGCGAACGTCGGCTGGCGGAGACCCTGGTCTGCACGGTGCCGGGCGCGATCGGGGTGCGCTGGGTGGAGGTCCCGGTCGCGGACTGATCCGGGCCGGTCAGCCGAGGGCGAGGCCCGCGGTGACCACGATCACCGCGGGCGTGAAGAGGAGCAGCAGGAGCCCGGCGAACCGCAGGCCTCCGGCGACGCCCGCGACCACCACCTTCCCCAGCGTGTTGGTGGCCAGTCCGGCGCCGATCGCCAGGAGGGCGGCCGACAGGGAGACCTCGCCCTCGTGGACCAGTGAGGCGAGGGCGACGCTGGCCCCGTGGACGTCGGCGAGCGCGGCCGTGGCCGTGGCCGCCACGGCGCCGCCCTCGCCGTACCGGTCCTGCAGCCAGATGGCCGCCGGCAGCACGAGCGAGATGACGCCCGCAAGCACCAGGGCCGGGACCAGGGCGAACGGACGCCCGCCCGGCGCCACGTCGCCCTCGGAGGGGTCGGAACGCCGCCCCAGCAGCCACGCCTCGACCCCGAGCACCGCGCCACCGGCCACGGCGGCCGGGACCAGCCGGATCGCCACGCGGGGCTCGGCGACGCCGGTGACCGCGACCAGCTGGACCAGGGTGGCGACGCTGGCGAGCAAGGCGCCCGCGAGGGCACCGCGGAGGGGTGCGGCCCCGTGACGCACCTGCGACGCCAGCACCCCGGTCGTGGCCGTGCCCGACACGAAGCCTCCCGCGAACCCGGTCACCAGCAGGCCGCGCCGGGCCCCGAGCATCCGGGTCGCGGCGTACCCCACCCACCCGATCGCGATGATCAGCACGACCAGCAACCAGATCCGCTGCGGCACCCAGACGCCGTACGGGCCGAAGCTGCCCTGCGGCAGGAGCGGGAGCACGATGAAGGCGGCGACGAAGAACTTCAGGGCGTCGGTGCGCTCCCGGTCCGTCACCGTCTCGCGCACGAACCGGTGCAGCGCGTCCCGTGACACCAGGAGCACCGTCATCGCGACCGCGAGCCCCGCCGCGAGCGCGGCCTGCCCGACTGCGAGCGCGCCCAGGCCGAGGGTGGCCACCGCCGCCGCCTCGCTGGTCAGGCCGGGGTCACGCGGGCGCGACCACCAGTAGCCCGCGACGACCAGGAGGGACACACTCGCGACCAGGGCCGCTGCGACGACCGGCTCGACGACGACCGCGAGCGCCCCGGTCAGGGCGATCAGGGCGAAGGTGCGGACGCCGGCGCTGCCACCGGGCTTGGAGCGCTCCCGCTCGGCGCCGACCAGCAGCCCGATGGCCAGGGCCACGGCGAAGGACTGCCAGAGGTCGATCTCGGCCACGACGCGCGACCGTCCGTGTGGAGACGATCAGCGGTCGGCCGTCGGCACCACGGCGACCGGGCACGACGCGTGGTCGACGACGGAGGTCGCGACCGATCCGAACATGACGGCCGACGCCGCACCACCGTGGTGGGCGCCGACCACGACGAGGTTCATCCGGTCGCCGAGCCGGACGAGGGCGTCGCCTGCGTGGCCGCGGGCCAGCTCGGTCCGGACGGCCACGTCGGGGTACTTCTCGCGCATGCCGGCCACGGCCTCCGCCATCAGCAGCCGCTGCTCCTCGACGGTCGGGTCGCGGTGGCTCACCAGGTGCGGGTCCGAGACCGCGGCGACCATGTCCTGGAACGCGTGCACGACGGTGAGCGGCAGGTCGCGCTGGGCGGCCTGGCGGAACGCGAACTCCAGGGGTGCGCGCGACCGCTCGGTGTCGTCGACGCCGACGAGCACCCCGCGGCGTACCAGACCGCGGTGGTGCGGACGGACGACCACCACGGGGCACTGGGCGTGCCGGGTGACCGCCACGCCCACCGAGCCGAGCAGCAGGCTGCGCACCGGTCCGCGGCCCCGGGAGCCGATGACGAGCATGGAGGCCTGCCCGGAGACCGCGAGCAGCAGGTCGCGCGGGTCCATGACCCGCATCAGGTCGTGCACCTCCAGGGCGGGGGCGTGCTGCCGGGCGGTCGCCCGGGCCTCGCCGAGCAGGCGCTGCGCGTCGGTCTCCACGGCCTCGAGGCCGATCCGGGTGTCGTGGCCCGCCTGGTCCATCCAGACCGCCCCCACCGGGTTGACGGCGTGGACGACGGTCAGGGGACGACCCTCGGTGCGGGCCTCGTCGGCCGCCCACGTGAGGGCCTGCTCGGCTCCCGGTGAGCCGTCCACGCCCACCGCGACGGTGCCGGTCGGGATGTCGTAGGTCTGCATGGCGCACGCCCCTTCGTCGGTTCGTGGCACCACGCTGTCGCAGCCTCGACGGGCGGGTCAGGGCTCAAGGGACCCACGGCGGGGGACCAACGTCCCGGTCCGCGGCCCCGCGGGCCACTGGTCACACGGTCGAGGCACTCGTCTCCATCGCGGACACGTAGCTGCCGTACCTCGCCGCTCCGTTGAGGCCCGCGCGGTGCAGCAACGCCGCCTGCGCCTCCTCCCGCCGGCCGTCGTCGCCGGCCCAGGCGCGGAGCACCGGGCCCTGGAGCGCCCGGCCGAAGGAGAAGCTGAGCTGCCAGGGCTGCGGCTGCTGACGGTTCAGGGCGTCGAGCCGCGCGGTCGCCTGCTCCTCGGTCATGCCTCCGGACAGGAAGACCACACCGGGAACCGCGGCGGGTACGGCGCGGCGGAGCACGTCGAGGGTCGCGGCGGCGACAGCGGTGTCGTCGGCCGGCTCGGGGCAGTCCGTGCCGGACAGCACCATGTTGGGCTTGAGCAGCGTCGCCTCGAGGACGACCCGGTGCCGGTCGAGGTGGTCGTAGACGGCATGCAGCACCCGCTGGGTGACCTCCGCACACCGGTCGAGGTCGTGGGTCCCGTCCATCAGCACCTCGGGCTCGACGACGGGCATGAGTCCGGCTTCCTGGGCGAGTGCGGCGTAGCGTGCCAGGGCGTGGGCGTTCGCCTCGATGCAGGCCGGCGAGGGCCGGCCGGGTCCGATCCTGAGGACGGCGCGCCACTTGGCGAACCGGGCGCCGAGCTCGACGTACTCCGTGAAGCGCTCGCGCAGGCCGTCGAGCCCGGCGGTGACGACCTCGTCCGGGAACCCCGCCAGCGCCTTGGTGCCGGCGTCCACCTTGATGCCGGGGATGATGCCCGCCTCGTGGAGCACGGCGGGGAACGGGCGCCCGTCGCCGGTGCGCTGGCGGATGGTCTCGTCGAAGAGGATCACGCCACTGACGAACTCGGCGAGTCCCGGGGTGGTGAGGAGGATCTCGCGGTAGCCCCGGCGTACCTCCTCGGTCGACTCCACGCCGACGGTCGCCAGCCGCTTGGCCATGGTGGGGGTGCTCTCGTCCGCAGCCAGGATGCCCTTGCCCGGAGCCACGAGAGCCCGGGCGGTGTGGCCGGTCGACCGGTTCGTCATCGATGCCGCCTCCGCCGGTGGGTCGCACATCCCCGTCAGGGGCCCTCGACCAGGTCCTCGGGAAGCACGGTCTCGTGGGTGACACCGCTGATGTCGTCCGCTGCGGCCATGAGGAGCTCATGGGCGAGGGCGGAGAGGGCGCGCGCGGTGGCGAGCTCGTAGCCGATCTCGGGGACGTCGTGGTCCCGCGGACTGAGCCGCGCGGTGCCCTGCGCGCTGAGGTCGGTCCGGGCATGCGCGTGCAGGGTGGCGGTCGCCGTGGACCGGCCGTCGACCTCGCCCACGAAGATGTCCACCCGCCACGTGTCCGCGGTCGCCTGTGTCATGGCCTGCTCCCTCCTGCTCGCGTTGCGCACGCGAGGAACCTCGTCACGATCCAGTGTCGACGTCCGGAGGCGGGAGCGACCGGGCCGGAAGGCCCGGACGCCCCTGTCGATGGGCCCTGCCGGGCCGTCGCGGGCCCTTCGACGATGAGGGGAAGCTGCCCCGTCGCCGAGGAGGCGCACCATGGTGAACCCTTCCAGCCCGGCACCTGTCGTGATCGGTGTCGACGGAGAACCCGGGAGCCTCCCCGCGATGCGCTACGGCACGGCCGAGGCACGCCGTCTGGGGGCCGCCACTCGCCTCGTGCACGTGGTGCCGGGGTACCTGCCGATCTCGACCTCGATGCCGTTCACCCCGGCCGAGCTCACGGAGGTCGGCGACCGGATCCTCCGGGAGGCGACCGCGACGGCTCGCGCCCTCGCGCCGGACCTGGCGATCGAGTCGTCGCTCCGGCAGGGCTCACGTACCCTCGAGCTGACTCGAGCCGCGGCCGACGCGTCGCTGCTGGTCGTCGGTCGTACCGACCGTTCGGTCCTCGAGCGGCTGGTCACGGGGACCACGGCCGTCTCCGTCGCGTCGCGGTCCGCGGTGCCCACCGTGTCCGTGCCGGGGTCGTGGCACGACGGCGCGATCCGGACCGTGCTGGTCGGGATCCGGTCGCACCACCACGCCGAGAAGCTCCTGGGTGACGCCTTCGACCTCGCCGTCACCCACGGAGCCCGGCTGCGCGCCCTGCACGCCTGGCGGCTCTCGAGCGAGTACGACGACGTCATCGCCAGCCGCACCCGAGAGCAGGAGTGGACCGAGCGGTCGCGCGAGGAGATGGAGCGCCTGCTGCGGCCGTGGCGGGAGATCCACCCCGACCTCCCGGTCGACGTGGAGGTGGTGCACGGTCACGCCGTCCATGCACTGGTGGCGGCCTCGCGCGACGCGGACCTGCTGGTCATCGTGCGGCGTCCGCGGGACATCCCGGCGCTGCGCCACCTGGGTGGCACCGGCCGGGCGGTGCTGCAGGCGGCCGAGTGCCCCGTGCGGGTCGTGCCACCCGAAGCCGCGGCTCCTCCCGGGTCGCAGCTGCGCCGGCGTGGCGCCCTGGCGACCCGCTGACGTCGAACCGGCGCCCGGGGGCCCGTTACGCACGGGGCGCGCCTCCCCGGGCGCCGGCCCGTCCGCGGCCCGTGAGCGGGACCATGGTCCCTCCGTCACCGCCCTCCGGCCCTGACCCGACCCGCGTCGCCACCGCGAGGCTGACCACAGGACGGAAGGAGCAGGCGATGAGGGAACAGACGATGACGCACCTGTGGACGGACCCGGACAGCGTGCCTGCAGGCACCATCTTGGTGGGTTGGGACGGGTCGTCCCCTGCGGCGCTGGTCTGGGCCGTGAGGCACGCCCGCGGCGAGCGCCGGCCGATCACGGTCGCCAAGGGTCTCGCCGCCCACGTCGCCGGCGACGTCGAGGTGTGGCCCGCTGAGGACGAGTGCCGAGCCGTCGCCGAGGGCATCCGGGCCGAGGCGCAGGTGGTGCTGGACGAGCACGGCCCGGGCACCGAGGTCCACGTCGTCGCGGCACCCGGGCAGTCGCGCGCCATGCTGAGGGCGCTGTCGCAGGACGCCGAGATGGTCGTCGTCGGGTCTCACGGACGGGGGCCGGTCGGCAGCAAGGTGCTCGGCTCCGTCAGTGTGGCCGTCGTCCGTGAGGCTCAGTGCCCGGTGGTGGTCATCAGGCCGCAGCACGACCCGGGCGAGCTCAGCCACGGCATCCTGGCGGCCGTCGACGTCGACGACGCGACGGCGTTGGCGGTCGTGGAGTTCGCGGTGCACGAGGCCTCGGTCCTCGGGCAGCAGCTCACGGTGGTGCACGCCGTACCCGAGGACGGGTCCGGCATCATCGTGGACAACGCCCGCCGCCAGCTCAGCGAGCTCCTCGCGGGAGTGCGCGAGAAGTACCCGGACGTGACCTGCCTGCCCGTCGTCCAGCGTGGACGCACCCACGACGTCGTGCTCGACCAGAGCCGTGACCGATACCTCACCGTGATCGGCAACCCGCGCCACCAGCGCCACCACGGGACCACCTCGGCCTCGCGCATCCTCGAACGCGCGACGGTGCCCGTGGCCGTCGTCCCTCTCTGACGGAGCTTCGGGGGAGCGTCGCCATGAGTAGCCACCGGACGCTCTGGCTCGTCGCCGTCGCCGGGACAGCGGGCACCGCGGTCGTCGGCAGCCTGGGGGCCATGGCCTGGGGCTCAGCGCTGCTGCTCGGCGTTCTGCTGGCGGTCTTCGGGGGCGCCTTGGGTCTGGCCCTGGGGCCTGAGCTGACGGGACGGGTCGGGCGTCCCGTCCTCGCCGGGGCCGCCCTGGCTGTCGCGACGGGGCTGAGCCTGGGGCTGGGGCACCTGATCGGCGGACTCCCGGCGCTCGGCGTGGTCGTCGCGCTGGGCGCGCTGTCTCCCTTCGTCACCTCTCGCGCCGCGCGAAGGCTGCGCGGTCGCGCCCTCCCCGGGCGGATCGTGGCGGCGGCGTCGGCCCCGCCGGGTGAGGCGCTGCGGCTTCAGTGGAAGGAGTCCGGCCGCCAGCTGGCCCTGGCCGCCACATCGTCGGAGCTGCTGCTCATCGTGCGGGTCCGGCAGCAGATCCTGGACGACCTCCTGGAGCGCTCGGGCGGCGTGCTTCCGGACTACGTGTGGAGCACCTCACCCGGCCGGGGTGGTGGTCCCGACATCGCCTCCCGGGGCTCCTGACCCGGCCCGACGTGTCGTCCGGTCCCTCCGGCGTCGCGACGTCCAGACGGCCGTCACCACCAGGAGGAGGCCGATGACGAGCAGCGCGAGCGGCGCGGCGAGTGCTCCCGGGAACCAGCGGTCGACGGCCTCCGGCAGGACGAGGAGGACGGCCACCGCGCCGACCGCGAGCAGGACCAGGTCGCTCAGCAGCACCGAGACCAGCACGACGAGCACGGCGCTCGCGAGGGCGAAGCCGACGCCGAGGTCGTACGCCATCGTGGTCGCCGCGCCGATCACCAGGGCTGCTGCGCCCAGGGCCATCGCGACCCGCGGCGGCCGCAGCGCGCCGCGCCACCCGAGCAGGGCCCAGCACGCGCCCACGCCCCAGATGCCGAGCCCCGGGAGCGCCTCGACGTTGCTCGCCTCGCTGATCAGGGCCACCGCGGTCAGCGCCAGGGCGACCATCATCGCGATCTGCTGCAGCAGGTGGGGGTGGACCCACCACAGGACGATCGCCAGCGCCGCGGCACCGCTGCTCGCGAGGAGCGCCACTCCCTCCTCGCGCAGCGACAGGGTCTCGTCGCCGAGGACCACCAGGAACCCGGCCGCCGCCCCGGTGGCGCCGACCCACAGCACCGACCGGAGCCGGGACGCGGCTCCGCCGAGACGCTGGGGAACCAGGGAGCCTCCGACGAGCAGCGCGACGGCCCCGGTGCCCGCGATCGCGAGCCGTGTCCCCGTGGGGAGGTCGGCCCAGTACAGGCCCGAGAGCAGGAGGGCGGCCACCACGACGATGACCCCGCCGAGGTAGCCCAGCGCCTCGATCGCGAGGGCCGTCGAGGGCGCTTCCGACCGGACGCGGACGAGGAGTCGGTGGTCGGCCCGCAGCATCGCCTCGGCCTGGTCGGCCGTGATCACCCCGTCTGCGCGCCACCGCTCCACCAGGGTGGCCAGCTCGACGGGCTCGGGGCGGGAGTCGGGCGACTTCCGTGCGTCCTCGGCCAGCACGGCTCCAGCGTGCTCGGCCCGGAGCCCCGGCCGCCACGGCCGGACGTCATCGCCGCCGGGTGACGTTGGTCCTCGGGGGTCGCCCGATCGGACCCTCTCCGGCGGTCGTGCACTCCACCCCGGACTGCCGCGACGACTAGCATCGAGGAGATTCGAGCCTCGAGCGTGCGGGAGGGTGGCGTGGCGGACGAGGGCGGGCTCGTGCGGACGCCACCGAGGTCGCTGGCGACGTTCCTCCCGATCACCGTCTGGATCCGTCGCTACCGGACCTCGGACCTGGGCCCCGACCTGACCGCCGGAGTCGCGCTGGCCGCGCTGCTGATCCCCGAGTCCATGGGGTACGCCGGCGTCGCCGGCGTACCTCCCGAGGTGGGGTTGTACGCGGCCCTCGGCGCCGTGCTCGCCTACGTGGTGACCGGGGGAACCTCCATCCTCGTCGTCGGACCGGCGTCCGCGGTGGCAGCGCTCTCGGCCTCGATCGTGGGGGACGTCGGAGGCGCGGACCCGGTGGTGCTGTCGGCGGCGCTGGCCCTGATGTCGGGCCTGCTGCTGGTCGTCGCGGGTGTGCTGCGGTTCGGGTGGGTCGTGAACTTCATCTCCGGGCCGGTCCTCCACGCCTTCGTGGCCGGACTCTCGATCTCGATCATCATCGGCCAGCTCGACGGCCTGTTCGGCGTGAAGGTCGACGCCGAGTCCGCCCTCGGCAAGCTGGTCGACGTGGTGCGCCACCTCGGCGAGTGGTCCGTCCCGACGGCGGTGGTCGGACTGGGTTCGGTCGCCACGATCCTGCTCCTCGAGCGCTGGCTGCCGCGGGTGCCCGCGGCGCTGGTCGTGGTCGCCGCGGGGGTGCTCCTGGTCGTGCTCCTCGACCTCCAGGACCGGGGGGTCGAGATCGTCGGGGAGATCCCGCGCGGACTCCCCGACGTCGGGATCCCGGACCTTCCGATCACCACCTGGCTGGAGCTGTTCGCCGGGGGCGCCGCGCTGCTGCTGGTCGGGTTCTCGGAGGGCTACGCGGCCGCGTCCAGCGTCGCGGCGGAGCGTGACGAGGAGGTCGATGCCGACCAGGAGCTCTACAGCAGCGGCATGGCGAACATCGCCTCGGGCGCACTCGGTGGCCTCGCGGTGTCGGGCAGCCTCTCGAAGTCCGCCGCCTCCTCGGCCGCCGGGGCCCGCACCCAGGTGGCCAACCTCACGGCGGGCGTCCTCGTCCTCGCCACCCTGCTCTTCCTCGGCCCGGTGTTCGAGCGGCTGCCCGAGCCGGTCCTTGCGGCCGTGGTGATCGTGGCGGTGCTGAGATCGGCGGATCCGCGGCTCCTCGTCGGAATGTGGCGGGTGAACCGGCTCGACTTCGCGGCTGCGTCGGCAACCTTCGTCCTGGTGCTGGTGTGGGAGACGCTGCCCGCGATGATCGTCGGCGTGCTGCTCTCCCTGGCGTTCGTCGTCCGGAGGGCCAGCTTCCCCGACGTCGTCGAGCTGCGCCCGGAGGCCGACGGCACCTACGGCCGGCTCGACGACCTCACGGGTGTTGCGCCGTCCCCGGGCGACGTCGCCGTGGTGCGCCTGGAGGCCCCCCTGATCTACGCCAACGCCGCGCGACTGAAGCGCGCCGTCCGCTCGCTCGTCCGGAGTCGTCCCCCCGTCCGTGTCCTGGTCCTGGACGGGGAGATGTTCTCCGACCTCGACACCAGCGGGGCCACGGCCCTCGAGGAGCTCGACGGCGAGCTCGCAGCAGCGTCGATCGAGCTGCGGCTGGCCCGCGTCCACACCCGTGCCCGCGACCAGCTCGAGCGCTCCGGGATCGCGGACCGCTTCCGCGGTCGGACGTTCCCGACGGTCCATGCGGCGGCCGGAATCGAGCCGCGCACCGGCGACGACGCCGCCGGCCCCTGAACCGACCGGCAACCCGTCACACGACCGTGAGCCCGTCGCCGACCAGCTTGGTGCCGATGACCAGCAGCAGCACCGCCATGATCGCGGCATTGTGCGCGACCATCCAGCCCTTGAGGTCGTCCAGGATCCCGGTGGCGCGGTCGCCGGTGGCCAGGTAGACGACGACCGGGGCGGCGACGCCCAGGCTGGCCACGACCGCGAACACGACCGAGGCCCCGACCGCGGCCCTGACGTCCCCCGGCGCGGCCGTGGCGATCGCGGCCCCGCCGGACACCGCCAGCAACAGGTTCTTGGGGTTGACCGCGCCGAGCAGTGCGGCCAGCCCGACCGCCTTCACGGGCGTGAAGGTGTCGACGGCCGCCATCCACGTCGGCGTCGGAGCCTGCGCGCCGTCCCGGGGCCGGCCCTGCCACCGCCGGACGGCGAGCAGCAGGAGCAGGGCGCCCAGCACGATCTTGACCCATCCGGTCCACGACGCAGGTGCGCCGTCGTCGTCGGCCGTGCCGGCCGCGAGCGCGACGACCAGGGCCACCCCGCCGACGGCGACGAACCAGGTGAGGACGAACGCGACGGCGTTCGCCCGCGCGCTGCCGCTCACCAGCATCAGCACCACGGCCACGATCGGCAGCGGGCTGACCATCACGCCCACCGCGATGGGCAGCGACTGTCCGATGGCCTCATTCACGCGGACCGTTCCTCCCGATAGCCGGGTCGCCCAGCAGGGGCGCCACCACCCTCGCGAGCGCCGCTGCTGCCGCTCGTCGCCCGAAATGGGTGATCGACAGCCGTGCTCAGGAGGAAGACTGCGAGCATGACGTCTCTCGCGGCCAGTCATTCCATCGTCGACCAGCAGCACGCCCTGCGCGAACGGTTGCCGTTCTCCGACACCCAGGACTTCGACGACGCCCGGCGCGGGCTCGTCGTCCCCATCGAGGAGCCGGTCCTCGCCGACGACGGGACGGTGCTCTGGGACAACTCCACCTACGACTTCCTCGAGGGCGAGTGCCCCGACACCGTCAACCCCAGTCTGTGGCGGCAGTCGCAGCTCTGCGCCATCGACGGTCTCTTCGAGGTCGTCGAGGGCATCTACCAGGTCCGCGGCATGGACCTGTCCAACACCTCGATCATCGAGGGCGACGAGGGCATCGTCGTCATCGACACCCTGCTCTCGGTCGAGACCGGGGCCGCCGCGCTCGCGCTCTACCGCAAGCACCGCGGCGATCGTCCGGTCAAGGCTGTCGTCGTCACCCACTCGCACGCCGACCACTTCGGTGGCATCAGGGGCTTCGTGACCCAGGAACAGGTGGACGCCGGTGCGGTGAAGATCTTCGCTCCCGAGGGGTTCACCGAGCACGCCGTCGCCGAGAACGTGTACGCCGGCACCGCGATGAACCGGCGCGCGGCCTACATGTACGGCGCGGCGCTGGCCCGTGGCCCGCACGGCGGCGTCGGTGCCGGTCTGGGCCAGACCATCTCGACCGGCACCGTCTCCCTGATGGAACCCACCGACGTCGTGAGTGAGACCGGCCACGAGGTGACGATCGACGGCGTACGCATGGTCTTCCAGATGGCCCCTGACACCGAGGCGCCCTCCGAGCTCCTTCTCTACCTGCCGGACTTCAGGGCGTTGTGCACCGCCGAGGACGCGACCCACAACCTGCACAACCTGTTGACCCTGCGTGGGGCTGTCGTCCGGGACCCGCACGGATGGAGCAAGTACCTCACCGAGACCATCGACCTGTTCGGAGCAGACGTCGAGGTCGCCTTCGCCTCGCACCACTGGCCCACCTGGGGCAACGAGCGGGTCGTGGAGTTCCTGGGTCTCCAGCGCGACCTCTACGCCTACCTGCACGACCAGACCCTGCGCATGCTCAACGAGGGTCTCACCGGCCCGGAGATCGCCGAGACCATCGAGCTCCCACCGGCGCTCGAGAGGGCCTGGTCCACGCGTGGCTACTACGGCTCGGTCAGTCACAACGTGAAGGCGATCTACCAGCGCTACCTGGGGTGGTTCGACGGCAACCCTGCCCACCTCTGGGAGCACACCCCGGTCGAGAGGGCGAGGCGGTACGTCGAGCTGGCCGGCGGCATCGACGCCCTCGTGGACGCTGCCCGGCGGGCCTTCGACGCCGGCGACTACCGATGGGCCGCCGAGACCGCCAACCACGCTGTCTTCGCCCAACCGGACCACGGCGGCGCCCGCGAACTCCTGGCCGACACCTACGAGCAGCTCGGGTACGGCTCGGAGAACGGCACGTGGCGTGACTTCTACCTCTCCGGCGCGACCGAGCTGCGCGACGGCCAGTTCGGCACTCCGACCGAGACGAACGCACCCGACGTGATCGCCCAGCTGACGCCAGACATGCTGTTCGATGCCCTGGCGATCCAGGTCGACGGGCCGGCTGCGTGGGACGAGGAGCTCAGCATCGACGTCGTGCTCACCGACACCGACGAGCGCTACCGGGTCCGCCTCGCCAATGGGGTGCTGACCTACAGTCCGCGCCCCCAGCGCGGCAGTGCCGACACGACCGTGACGACGACCCGTCGAGCCCTGCCGGCGCTGGCGAGCGGCAACCTGGCCCAGACGGGCATCGAGGTCACTGGCGACGAGTCGACGATCGGTCGCCTGCTCGGCGTCCTGCGGCCGGGTGACAAGAACTTCGCCATCGTCACCCCTGACGCTGACTGAGCCGCGCCGCTGCCCAGTGGACCTGGGCTCAGGAGGGCAGTCGCCAGGACGCCGAACCGGTGAGCTCGACCCAGGTGCTGTCGGGGGTCTCGACCACCCGCGCGAGCACCGTGTCGCAGCCGTGGCAGCGCACGACGACACCCGGGCCTCGCGCGTAGACGGCGAGGCGGGCGAAGACGTCCCGGTGGCCACACCCGGCACAGACCACCACGGCCGTGGTGACGTCGGCGGCGAAGACGGCGCCGAAGGCACCGGCGGCCGCGTTGCCGTCCAGGGCATCGGTCTCGCGGTCACTCATCAGCGCCTCCTGTGGGTCCGAACCGCTCGGTGCGGATCGTGGACGGGTCGTGTCCGAGCCCGACGAGCAGCGTCGCGACGGCCTCGACGAACCCGGTGGGGCCGCACACGAACGCACGCGCCTCCGGGGCAGCCTCGAGATCGGCCGCCGTCACCCGACCCGAGCCGCGGGGGTCCAGGGGAGGGGCCGAGCGGGTGTGCACGACCCGGACGTCGAGGGCGGGGTCCGCGCTGCTGAGCTCGTGCAGCTCGTGGGCGTAGAAGACGTGGTCCGGGCTGCGGACCGAGTAGACCAGCCGGAACGGCGTCCGGTCGCGGGCGGCACCACGGGCACGGAGCATCGACATCAGCGGGACGACACCCGAGCCGCCCGCGACCAGGAGCACCGGGCCGTCGCCGGGAGGCGACCAGACGAACCAGCCGCCCACCGGTCCCCGCAGCTCCAGGGCGTCGCCCGGCTCCATCACGTCGACCAGGTACGAGGAGACCTCGCCGCGGAGAACCCGCTGCACGGTCAGCTCCAGCCGCCCCGCCCGCGACGTCGACGCGACGGAGTAACTGCGCTGTGCGCTGTAGCCGTCCTCGGCCGTCAGCTTCACGTCGACGTGCTGTCCCGCCAGGTGGCCCGACCACCCCGGGACGTCCAGGACGAGGGTCCGGGCCCGCTGGGTCTCCCACCACGCGTCGACCAGTCGTGCCGGCAGCCAGCCCGTCGCGCGGCGAGCCGCCCGCGGCGCGGTGCCGGTCTCAGTCACCGACGTACCTCTGCTCCCGCCACGGGTCGCCGTACTCGTGGTAGCCGAGGCTCTCCCAGAAGCCGAGGCGGTCCTCGTCGTGCAGCTCGATCCGGTTGACCCACTTGGCGGACTTCCACAGGTACAGGTGCGGCACGAGGAGCCGTGCGGGGCCACCGTGCTCGGGTGGGAGGTCCTCGCCGTCGTGCTCGACGACGATCCACGCCTGGCCGTCCATCAGGTCCTCCAGCGGAAGGTTGGTGGTGTAGCCGCCGTACGAGTGCACGAGCGCGAAGTCGGCCTCGGTCTCCAGCTCGGCCAGCAGGGTGTCCAGCGAGACCCCTCGCCAGGTCGTCCCCAGCCGGCTCCACTTCGTGACGCAGTGGATGTCGGTGGTGAGCTCCTCGTGGGGGAGCGCCCTGAGCTCGGGCCACGTCCACGACGCCCGATCACCCGCGGGCCCGATCAGGTCGAGGCGCCACTCGTCCAGGCGGACGACCGGCGTCGGCCCGGCCGACAGCACCGGGAAGTCCTCGGTCAGGTACTGCCCCGGAGGCAGTCGGCTGTCCTCCGGCTCGCGTGACCGGCCGAAGCCCCGGCTGATGACCCCCATCGCTGCCTCCCCGCCCGCGCACCGGCGGGCCTCTCGCAACCTAGCGCGCCTGCTCGCGCGGCGGCACCTCGGCGGCCACCCCGCGGTCGAGCCAGTGGACCTGCGTGGTCGTCACGCCGGTGAGCGTACGGCGCGCCACGTCCTCCGGCTGGCTGAAGTGGGACCAGCCCTCGTAGTGCACCGGCACCGCCACGCGAGGGTTCGAGAGCGCGATCAGCTCGAGGGCGTCCCGGCTGCTCATGGAGTAGCGGAGGGGACCGGTGATCGGGAACCGGACGCACCCGAGGTGCACCAGCAGGACGTCGACGTCCAGGCCCGTCGCGGTCCGTCGTACGGCGTCGTGGAGGACGGTGTCACCGGTCATCCAGAGCCGGGTCGTGGTGCTGCTCCCGACGCCCAGGGCGAAGCCGATCACGGTGCCGGCGACCGGGCGGCTGAGCGGTGGCCCGTGGCGGCACGGCGTGGCGATCAGCGTCAGGTCGGGCCGTCCCGGTCGGGTGATCGTGGTGGCCTCGCCCGGCTCGAGACCGCGCACGTGCGGGTGCCCCAGGCGCCGGGCTCCCGGTCGGGTGGTCACCACGGTTCCGGCAGCCGTCAACGCCTCTCGCCCGAGGGCGTCCAGGTTGTCGGCGTGGTGGTCGTGGCTGAGCAGCACGACGTCGATCGGGCCCACCTCGTGGGGCTGCAGAGCCGGCCCCGCCGTCTTGGTCGAGGAGGTGCCCCACCCGAACCCGTACCGACGCCCCGGGGGGTCGAAGGTCGGGTCGGTCAGGATCCGCCAACCCTCCGTCTCGATGAGCACGGTGGGCCCACCGATGTGCGTGAGGCGCATGCAGGTGAGCCTGCCTGCCCGGCCGACCACGCGGACCACGTGGTCTGCGTAGTCGACGGGGAGGGACGTTCTAGCGACGGACGCGCAGCGAGTAGGCGTCGGACACCGAACGAGCGATCGATGTGCCCTCGAACTTCATCACCAGCGACTTCTTGCCAGGCGCGACCTTCGCCGCAGACACCCTGATCACGACCTTCCCGGACGCGACCGTGGCAGTGCCCTTCTTCTCGCCGGCCAGGACTGCGGTCACCTTGCCGCCGTCGGCCCACGGGCCGACCCCGAACTTCAGCACGATCGACGTGCCGCGCTTGACGCCGGCCTTCCGCTTCTGCGCGTTCTTGGCCGACTCGCTGAACGCGGGCACCGCCTTTCCGACTTCGCGCGCAGCGCTGGTGGCCGCTCCCGGCGACAGGCTGGGGCCGGTGCCGGTCACCCTGACCGTGAGCCGGCGACCGACGTCGGCCCGCGCCGGCGTGTACGTCGTCCCGGTCGCTCCCGGGATGGGAGCGCCGTTGCGGCGCCACTGGTAGTCAAAGTCGGTCACGCCGGGCCAGACGCCGGGGTTCGCGCGCAGCATCGAGCCGTACCGGGGCGTCCCCGTGATCGACGGCGGGGTGGTGGCCGCTGCGGGGGCGAACCCCCATCGCAGGGTGAACCCGGGCTCGCCGGCGTCGTACGGCTGGTGACCCACCGCGATGCGGTAGGTGGTGCCGGCGTTCGCGGTGAAGCTCACCCGGCTGCGCTTGTCGGTGCTGCTGACGTCGTTGTTCGACGCCACCTCGGTCAGCGACCCGACATTCGGGCCGGTGTAGACCGCGAGCACCGTGTCAGGCTCGGCGCTGCCCAGCGTGTCGAAGACGTACCTGCCCGCGGACGGGGCGGTCCACTCGTACCAGACCGACCCGGTGTAACGCAGGCCCGCGTGCTTCGGTTCGCCGTCATCGACGTCTGTCCACGAGTAGGCACTGTTGCCGGCGACGCTCCCACTTGTCCCGGTGATCGTCTCGGCGTCAGTGAAGAAGTCGTTGAGCGGGTAGGTGTAGATGGTCAGCCACATGTCGCCGCCGACGGGCGGCGCGGTGCCGGACCACCAGCCCCCGGCCTGGACGTAGTAGGTCTCGCCACCTTCGATGACGCGGGGCGTGAGGTAGGAGTACCCGGAGTTGTTCGCGGCCTCGTCGTTGCAGCCCCGAGCGGTGAGCGACGCGAGGTCCTCGCCCTGCCAGAGGTTGAGGACCGTGTCCAGGGGGCCGGTCGTGAATGCCTCGAACACCATGTCGCGCGGCGGGGTGACCTTGTACCAGACGGTCTTGCCCAGGTCGCAGTTTCCTTGGCTGGCTTCGGGTCCCTCGACGGTGGCGAGGTTGTTGTTGACCTTGTGCCCGAACTCGCCGAGCTCGGCGGTGATGGCGTCGGCGAACCCGTCGTTGCGGGGCGGTTGGTTGGCCGGGCCGGTGAACGTGGCCGTCATCGCCTGCCCGGGGTCACTGATGCCGGTGATGGACGCGCCGCTGGCGCTGCCGTCGTTCCAGTCGCTGTTCGGTGAGGTGGATGGACCGAAGCTGCGGTTGTTCTCGCTGCCGGGGAACAGGTCGCCGGGGTCGCCTTCGTTTCCGAGCTCGTCGAGCTGGTTCAGCCCGTCGGCTTCCTCGATGTCGACGATGCGGGCGCCGACGACGGTGTTGTCCTCGGAGGCTTCCTCGACGTGCATGACCATCAGGCCGGAGCCGGGCAACCCTGCGTCGTAGGTGCCGGGGGTCGCCTGCCGGTTCTCGATCAGGAAGTACTCGCCGGCAGCGGGAGCGGACCAGTCCCAGTCGTATCCGAACGGGTTCTGGCCGAGCGTGACCGCGTGGTCCGTCGTGGCGGTCCCGGCTGCGGCATTCAACGTGTGGGTCTGGGTTCCGGTCACCCTGGTCGGGGTGATCCAGCCCAGTGAAGCCCGGGACCAGGCGTCCATCATGATCGGCGTCTCACCGTAGAACTGGTCCCCTGGCACCTCTGCCCACTCGCCGGCAGCCATCAGGCTCCACATACCGACTCCCTCGGAGTCGTAGTCGTAGTCGTAGAGGTCGGGGAGACCGAGGTCGTGGCCGAGCTCGTGGACGATGATCCCGACGGTCGCCTGATGGTCGACGTGACTGGGGTCGCTGGCTCGGCGGTGGATCTCGCCGAACGTGGAGTACCCCCAGCCGCCCACGTAGGTGCCGTCCACCACGGGGATGTCGTCGTAGAAGAGGGTGCCGTTGTGCGCCCACACGTTCCTCGTCGGATCGGCGCGTCCGTAGGCAGCTTCGAGTCCGGCGGCCACCACCACGATGTGCAGCTCGGTGTTGTCGACCACGTCGTTGTTGTTGGTGTCGTAGGCGGCGTAGTCGACGTAAGGGTCGGCGGCGATGATCGCCTGCTTCGCCGCTTCCTTGTTGTCGGCGTTGTACTGAGATTGCTCCCAGCCGGGGTTGGGCATGTCCAGGTCTACCCAGCCGACGACGCCGTCGTCGGCGGTGCCGCTGGAGTCGTTGGCCGGGACGAAGTTGAGCTGGCCGAGGGAGGCTTGGTCGTAGTAGTCGCGCACGCTCCGGTCGGGTCCGAAGAACCGGTCGTGCCACTGGGCCGGGGTGGTGCCCAGGGAGTCGCGGTCGGTGAACTGGGTCAGGATCACCAACGTCGGTGCGTCGCCGAGAGCGGGAGCGGGCGCCGGCCCGCTTGCGGGCGCCATCGCCCGCGCGGGCACCCGCGTCTGCCCCGACAGCTCCCGGCCCCCGGGCGGCGTCGGGCGCGTCCCCTCATGCTGGGCCAAGGCCCGATTGATCTCGGCCTGGTCACGGAGGTGCTTCGCCACGGCGGGGGCGTCGTCTCCCGCGATGCGTGTGGACTTCGTGAGGGTGCCGTTCGGCCGCTGATGAGCGTAGACCCAGTACCCATCGGCGCGCTGGACGATGGTGTGGCCGGCCTTGGTCTCCAGTCCGTTGTAGTACTCATCGCCCCACTGTCGGGCGACGATCTTCTCGCCGTCAGGCTGGGTGAGGGTGACAGTGACGGGGGCGGCCTCGCCGGCGCTGGCAGGGCTCGAGGTGAGCGCGAGGGCGGCGAACGCCGCTCCGGCTGCGCTGGCGAGGTAGAGACCTGCTCTTCGTCGGTTCAGGCGGTGGCGTCCTTGGTCTCGACCGTCGGCCACTGTCGGGGCTGCCGTCGTTCCGCACATGCGCGCGTCCGTTCGTCCGAGGGCGCCCGTCGGGCTCCACAGTGGTCCGTCACGCAGTCCCGTCCAGCGCACGGAAACGCGTGCGTCCCGGCATCTTCACTCCGGATGCCGGTGAGGCAGCGGTGCGGTCGGGAAATCTCCCCCAGATTGGCGAAGCGCCTGCGACACCCTCATGACCGCTTCGTGCTGTGACGCGAGAGCAGGCGAACGTCCGCCTCCGCTCGCCCGGCGGCGATGACGAACGAGGCCCTCGCGTCATTGCGGGTCAGCGGCATGGCGGAGGCCTCGATCGACGGAGGTCCTAGATGTCGTAGTAGAGCTCGAACTCGTGCGGGTGCGGGCGCAGCTGCACGGGGGCGATCTCGGAGGTGCGCTTGAAGTCGATCCAGGTCTCGATCAGGTCGTGCGTGAACACGTTGCCCTCGGTGAGGAAGTCGTGGTCGGCCTCGAGGTTGTCGAGGACGGCGCCGAGGCTGGTCGGCACCTGGTCGATCTCGGCCATCTCGTCCGGCGGGAGCTCGTAGATGTCCTTGTCGATCGGCTCGGCCGGCTCGGTCTTGTTCTTGATCCCGTCGAGGCCGGCCAGCATCAGCGCCGAGAAGGCCAGGTAGGGGTTGGCCGACGGGTCGGGGAACCGCGTCTCGACCCGCTTCGCCTTCGGGTTGGCGCCGGTGATGGGGATCCGGACCGAGGCCGACCGGTTGCGCGAGGAGTAGACCAGCGAGATCGGCGCCTCGAAGCCCGGCACCAGCCGGTGGTAGGAGTTCACCGTCGGGTTGGTGAAGGCCAGCAGCGACGGGGCGTGCTCGAGGATGCCGCCGATGTAGTGACGCGCGGTGTCGGACAGGCCGGCGTACCCGGTCTCGTCGTAGAACAGCGGGTCGCCGTCCTTCCAGAGCGACTGGTGGACGTGCATGCCCGAGCCGTTGTCACCGAAGATCGGCTTCGGCATGAAGGTGACCGACTTGCCCGCCTCCCAGGCGGTGTTCTTGATGAGGTACTTGAACTTCATCACGTCGTCGGCGGCCTTGAGCAGCGTGTCGAACCTGTAGTTGATCTCCGCCTGGCCCGCGGTGCCGACCTCGTGGTGGGCCCGCTCGACGTGCAGCCCGCACTGCTCGAGGTTCTTGACCATGTCGGCACGCAGGTCGCTGTAGTGGTCGTAGGGCTCGACCGGGAAGTAACCGCCCTTGAACCGCGTCTTGTAGCCGCGGTTGTCGCCCTCCTTGCCGGAGTTCCACCAGCCCTCCGCGGAGTCGATGTGGTAGAAGCCCTCGTTCTCCGAGGTCGAGTAGCGGACGTTGTCGAAGATGTAGAATTCGGCCTCGGGAGCGAAGAACGCGGTGTCGGCCACGCCGGTCGAGGCGAGGTGGGCCAGCGCCTTGCGGGCGATGTTGCGCGGGTCGCGCGAGTAGGCCTCGCCGGTGATCGGGTCGTGGATGAAGAAGTTCACGTTCAGCGTCTTGGACCGGCGGAACGGGTCGACGTAGGCCGTCGTCGGGTCCGGGAACAGCGACATGTCCGACTCGTTGATGGCCTGGAAGCCGCGGATCGAGGAGCCGTCGAAGTTCAGGCCGTCGTCGAAGACGGACTGGTCGAAGGACGACACCGGGACGGTGAAGTGCTGCATGATCCCGGGCAGGTCGCAGAAGCGGACGTCGATCATCTCGACGCCCTCGTCCTGCACGTACTTCAGCAGCTCGTCGCTGTTTGCGAACATTCGTCCTCCTCGGCCGTCCCGATCGGGGGAGCGGCCACCAATTCTGTGCGGAACAAGATCCCGGTGCGGCTCTGCATCGGCTGGCCCGAAGGTAGGCAGGGCCGGTTTCCCGACCGTATCCCGTTTGTTTCGGCCGTGTTACGGGTGGCCGCCGCGGTCTCGCGGACCGGCCTCTAGGCTGGCGCGGTGACCGAGACCGCGAGCTGGCCGCGCCGCATGCTCGCACTCCTCGTCGACTGGGTGGCCAGCACCCTGGTGGTGGTGTTCGCGATCGGATGGGCCGGCTGGCTGGAGGACCGGGCCTCCGGCTTCTACGTCCTCGGCGTCTTCGCCCTGGAGTCGACGATCCTCACTGCCCTCGCCGGCGGATCGTTCGGCAAGCTGGCGACCCGGCTGCGGGTGGTGCGCGACGACGGGAGCGGGCGCCCGCTCGACCTGCTGCGCTGCCTGCTCCGGGCCGTCCTGGTGTGCCTGGTCATCCCGCCGCTGGTCTTCCGTCCCGACGGCCGCGGCCTGCACGACATGGCCGTCGGGTCACGCACGGTTCGGCTCGACTGACCACGGTGCCCATGGTCCGCGGGTTACGGTGGTGGCCAGTGCCGCGCACCCGACCCCGGCACCCGGAAACGGGGGAGACATGTCCGTCCACACCACTCTCGGCGTCGTACGTCGCCGCCTGGCCCTGGCGGCGATGCTGCCGGTCCTGGCGCTGACGGCGGCGTGCGGCGCGGACGAACCCGCCACCGACGCGGAGGGGTCCTCGGCGGAGTCGTCGGAGTCGTCGGAGTCGTCGGAGCCGGCCCAGAGCGGTGACCAGCCCTACGACGCCGAGTCGATCATCCCGGCCATGCAGGCGGCGCTCGGTGAGCAGACCTCCGCGCAGATGCGGATGCAGATGTCCGGTCAGGTCGAGATGTCGATCTCCGGCCAGATGGCGATGACCGAGGAGTTCGAGGACGGCGAGATGGAGCTCACCGTCGAGTTCCAGGGCCAGAGCCTCGAGATGAGGCAGGTCGACGGCCTGCTCTACATCTCCGGCGCGCCGATGACCCCGGCCGGCAAGTGGATCGAGATCGACCCGCAGGACGCCCAGAACCCGATGGCCCAGCAGTTCGCCGGCCTCACCAGGAGCGGCGACCTGAACACCACGTTCGACGCGTTCCGCGAGGGCCTCCAGGACGTCGAGTACGTCGGCGAGGAGGAGATCGACGGCGACACCACCCACCACTACGTGTTCACCGTCGACGCCGCGAAGGCCGCCGAGGCGCAGGGTCAGCCGATGCCGCCCGGTAGCCCCGAGCAGCTCACCTACGACGTCTGGCTCACCGAGGACGACCTGATGCGCCGCGTCTCCTTCGAGCTCGGCCCGGTGAAGGCCGTGATCGACGCGACCGACTGGGGCGCGCCGGTCGAGGTGGAGGCACCCGCGCAGAGCGACATCGTCGAGGGCCCCCAGGTCTGATCGGGTCAGCGACCGCGCATCTGGCCGCGCAGGCCCTTCATGCTGGTCGGTACCGGCCCCTTGGGGATCGGCATGTTGGAGCGGTTGGCGTCGATGGCGCGCAGCCGCCCACGGACGTCGGTGAGCTCGGCACCCTTGAGCGACTTGCCGAGCTTGTTGACGTGCTTGACCAGCTTGCGCAGCGGGACCTGGCCCTCGTCGTCGCCGACCACGACCAGGTGGATCGGGACCTCGGCGACCACGCGCTGGTGGCGGCGTTCCTCGGAGGCCATCAGGGTCTTCAGCCGGTGGGGGTTGCCCTCGCCGACGAGCACGATGCCGGGCGGCCCGACCACGCGGTGGACCATGTCCTGCTGCTTGGTGAACGCGATGAGCTGGTCGGTCTTCCAGCCCTTCCGCAGCGACGACAGCGCGCGGGCGGCGGCACCGGTCGTCCCCTCCATCTGGTCGTACGCCGACTTCTGGGCGCGGCGGCCGAACAGGATGACCGTGAACAGCAGGCCGAGCATCAGCGCGCCGACGATCGACATGATCAGGCTGAGCGTCCCGGACCCCGGCAGCACGGTGAACAGCCCGTAGCCCAGGGCCGCGCCCAGGACGAAGGCGCCGAGCAGCCACACCCCGATCCTCGGGTCGGTCCGCTTGGTCATCCGGTAGGTGGCCGCGATCTGCTGGCGGCGGGACATCTCCGAGGGGTCAGGCGTGGACATCGGTGCTCTCTGTGTCGTCCGGCGGGCGGCGCCGGGTCAGGCGGTTCTCAGGCGGGGGACGCAGTACGGGCGTCCATGGCCTGACGGTACAGCCGACCGGCCCGGTAGGACGAACGCACCAGCGGCCCCGACATCACGCCCGCGAAGCCGATCTCCTCGGCCTCGGCGGCGAGCTCGACGAACTCCTCGGGCTTGACCCACCGCTCCACCGGGTGGTGGCGCACGGAGGGCCGGAGGTACTGGGTGATCGTGACCAGCTCGCACCCGGCGTCGTGCAGGTCGCGCAGCGCCCGGGAGACCTCCTCACGGGTCTCGCCCATGCCGAGGATCAGGTTCGACTTGGTCACCAGGCCGAAGTCGCGGGCGGCCGTGAGCACGTCGAGCGAGCGGTCGTAGCGGAACGCGGGCCGGATCCGCTTGAAGATCCGCGGCACCGTCTCGACGTTGTGGGCGAGCACCTCGGGCCGCGACTCGAAGACCTCGGCGAGCAGGTCGGGCTTGCCGTTGAAGTCGGGGATCAGGTTCTCGACCCCGGTGTCGGGGTTGAGCTCGTGGATGGCACGCACCGTCTCGGCGTACAGCCACGCCCCGCCGTCGGGGAGGTCGTCGCGGGCGACGCCGGTGATGGTGGCGTAGCGCAGCTCCATGGTGCGCACCGACTCGGCGACCCGGCGCGGCTCGTCGCGGTCGAGCGGCTGGGGCTTGCCGGTGTCGATCTGGCAGAAGTCGCACCGGCGGGTGCACTGGTCACCGCCGATGAGGAACGTCGCCTCCCGGTCCTCCCAGCACTCGAAGATGTTGGGGCAGCCGGCTTCCTGACAGACGGTGTGGAGTCCCTCGGACTTCACGAGGTTCTGCAGGTGCTGGTACTCCGGACCCATCCTCGCCCGGGTCTTGATCCACTCGGGCTTGCGCTCGATGGGGGTCTCCGCGTTGCGGACCTCGAGCCGGAGCAGCTTGCGGCCATCAGGTGCGGGGGCGGTGGTCACGTCCGCCACCTTACGCGGGTGACCCAGCCCACCCGAATCGACCGGAGGGCCTGCCGAGGCTACGGAGAGACCAGCTGGATGCGCCCGGGCTCGGGGCGCGGGTCGTAGTCGGGGGTGGCGTCGTACGGCTCCCAGGCCAGGTACGACGACAGGTGCTCCTCGACCAGCGGGACCACCTCGGCCGGGGTGACGTCGCGGCCGAGCTCGGCGCTCAGCGTGGTCACGCCCGCGTCGGCGATGCCGCAGGGCACGAACCGGTCGTACCAGCTCAGCGAGACGTCGCAGTTGAGGGCGAAGCCGTGCATCGTCACGCCCCGGCTGACCCGGATGCCGAGGGCGGCGATCTTGCGCTCGGGACCGCGGTCGTCGGCGCGCAGCCAGACGCCGCTGCGCCCGGGGACCCGGGCGGTGGTGACGCCGAGGTCGGCACAGACGCGGATCAGCGCCTCCTCGACCCGGCGGACGTAGTCGACGACCTTGACGTGGTCAGGGAGCCGGACGATGGGGTACCCGACCAGCTGGCCGGGTCCGTGGAACGTGATCTTGCCGCCGCGGTCGACGTCGATGACCGGCGCCCCGCCCGGGTCGAGCGGTCGCTCGTGGGGCTCGGTGCGCTTGCCGCAGGTGAACACCGGCGGGTGCTCGAGCAGCAGCACGGTGTCGTCCCGGGTGCCCGCCACGACGGCCTCGTGGACCTCGCGCTGCAGGTCCCAGGCGGCCAGGTAGTCGACGGCGTGGTCGCCGAGGCCGGCGATGCGGTGGTCGAGGGGCACGCTGTGCAGCGTACCCCCGGGCCTGTGGACGACCGCCGACGCCGGCGCCCGGATCGGCCTACGTTGGCGGGGTGACGGCAGCCGCTCCCTCCCGGCGTCCCGTGGCCCTCGGGGTCGCGGTCGCGGCGCTGCTCCTGGTGGGCGCCGCGCTGTGGCCGGACGACGACCCGGCGCCCCGGTCGGCGGCCCCCGCGGCCGATCGCACGGCTCCGCTCGCGGTGCTGCGTGCCTGGGACGACGACCGCGCGGCAGCGTGGCGCGAGGGCGACCTGCGGGCGCTGCGCCGGCTCTACCTCCCCGGCTCGCGGGCGGGTGCGGCCGACCGCGCGATGCTGGCCTCCTACCTCGACCGGGGTCTGCGGGTCACCGGGATCCGGATGCAGGTCGCGGCGGCGGACGTACGCCGGGCGAGCGACGAGCGAATGGTGCTGCTGGTCACCGACCGGCTCGTGGGGGCCGAGGTCCGCGGCGGGGACGAGGCGGTGCCCCTCCCGGTCGACGGCTGGTCCCGCCGCCGGGTCGTGCTCGTCCGCACCGGGGATCGGTGGCGGGTCGGCGAGGTGACCGGTCAGGCCAGGGCCGACGCCATCACGGCGGCGGCGTCGGGGTCCTCGAACCGGTAGCCGAGGTCCAGCAGCGCTGCGGGCCGGAGGTCCATGGAGCGCAGCAGCTCCGGTGCGGCCGGCCCGGCGCCGACGGCCAGCACCCGGCGGGGGACCGCGAGGAACGCCGGCCGGTGAACCGTGCGGGCGAACGCCTCGGTGAACTCCGCGTTGGTGGGGGTCTCGGGGCAGCACACGTTGAACGGCCCGCTGGCCGTGTCGTGCTCCAGGAGCAGGGTGGCCGCGCCGACGAAGTCGCGCATCGACACCACCGGGAAGCGTTGCCCCCCGTCGCCGAGCCGGGTGCCGAGCCCGAGCCTGAACAGCGGCGTCAGGATCCTCATCGTGTCGCCGCCGCGCGCCAGCACCGGCGCGGTGCGCAGGACGCACACGCGGGCCCCCGCCTCGACGGCCGGGTCGGCGGCCGCCTGCCAGTCGCGGGTCACCCGGGTCATGAAGGCGTCACCGCGGCTCTCGCTGGCCTCGGTCACCACCTCCTCGCCGTGGTCGCCGTAGTAGGCGGTGGCGTTGTTCGCGAGGAAGGCGGGTGGCCGCTCGGCCCGGGCGATCGCCTCCGCCAGGACCCGCGTCGTCACGACCCGGCTGTCGTGGAGCGCGCGCTGCCACTTCTGCGTCTGCGGGATGCCGAACAGCCGCGACCCGGCCAGGTTGACGACCACGTCGGCGGCCTCGACGACCCCCTGGTCGAGCGAACCGGCGTACGGGTCCCAGGTCACCTCGCCGGGCCCCGGGTCCGGACGACGGGTCAGGCCGGTCACCGTGTGGCCGCGCGTCCTCAGCTGCGCGGCGAGACGAGTCCCCAGGAAGCCGGTCGCGCCGGCGATCACGACGTCCATGGCGCAGGCTCAGACCTCGAAGGTGCCGGTCTCCAGGCGCTGCTTGACCTCGCGGAGGAACCGGCCCGCGTCGGCGCCGTCGACCAGCCGGTGGTCGTAGGTGAGCGCCAGGTAGACCATGTAGCGCACCGCGATCGTCTCGCCGAGGTTCGGGTCGTCGATGACGACCGGACGCTTCACGACCGAGCCCGGCCCGAGGATCGCCACCTGCGGCTGGTTGATGATCGGGGTGTCCCAGAGGGCGCCCACGCTGCCGAGGTTCGTGATCGTGAAGGTGCCCCCGGACAGCTCGTCCGGACCGATCTTGTTGGTGCGCGTGCGCTCCGCGACGTCGGCGATCTTCTTCGCCAGCCCGGCCACCGAGAGGTCGCCGGCGTCCTTGACGACGGGCGTGAGCAGGCCCTTGTCGGTGTCGACGGCGAACGCCACGTGCTCGCGGTCGTAGTAGGTGACCTCGCCCGCCTCGGTGTCGATCGTCGCGTTCACCGCGGGGTGCTGCTTCAGCGCGTCGATCGCCGCCTTCGCGAAGAACGGCAGGTAGGACAGCTTCACGCCCTCGCGGGCCTGGAACTCGCCCTTCACCGAGTCGCGCAGCCGCGCGATGTTCGTGACGTCGACCTCGACGACCTGGGTCAGCTGCGCCGAGGTCTGCAAGGACTCGACCATCCGCTTCGCGATGATCTTGCGCAGCCGCGACAGCGGCTCGGTCCGGCCACGCAGCGGGCTGGCGGCGGCGGGTGCCTGCTCCGGCTGGGCGGCGGCCGGCTGCTCCGCCGGCGCCTCCTTCGCCTTCGCGGCGGCGTCGAGCACGTCCTGCTTCCGGATCCGGCCGCCCACACCGGTGCCGGTGACGGTGGTGAGGTCGACGCCCTGCTGCGCGGCCATCTTGCGCACCAGCGGCGTCACGTACGTCGACGGCTCCGACCGGTCCTTCGCCGGCTCCTCGGAGTGGCTGGGAGCGGCGGCGGTCGGCTGCTCCTGCTGGGGCTCCTCCTGCGCGGGCTCCTCCTGTGCGGGCTGCTCCTCCGCCTCGGGCTTCTCCGACTCGGGGGTGGAGTCACCGGGCGGAAGGTCTCCGGTCTCCTCGGCGACCTGCTCCTCCTGCTCGGCCTTCTTCTCGGCCTGCTCCTCGTCGGCCGGCTGGGCCTCGGGCGCGGCCTCGGCAGGCGCTCCCTCGCCGGACCCGATGACCGCGAGCTCGGCACCGACCTCGACGGTCTCGTCCTCCTGGACCTTGATCTCCTGCAGCGTGCCCGCCACGGGAGAGGGGATCTCGGTGTCGACCTTGTCGGTGGAGACCTCCAGCAGCGGCTCGTCGACCGCCACCTCGTCACCGACCTGCTTCAGCCACCGGGTCACGGTGCCCTCGGTGACCGACTCCCCGAGGGCCGGCAGCGTGACCGACGTACCACCACCGCCGCCACCCCCGCCGGACTGGCCGGAGTCGTCGGACCCCTGCTCGGCGGCCGGCTGCTCCTGCTGGGGCTCCTCCTCGTCGGGCTCCTCCTGGGGCTCCTCGGCTGCCGGCTGCTCCTGCTCCGGCTGCTCCCGCTCCTGCTCCTGCGACCCTTCGTCTTCGTCGCCCGCGTCGTCCCCCGACGACTCGGCCTCACCGGAGTCGGCGGACTCGCCGCCGGAGTCACCGGAGGACTCACCCTCGTCGCCGATCATCGCCAGGACGGCGCCGACCTCGACCGTGTCGTCCTCGCTCGCCTTGATCTCGAGCAGCGTCCCGGCGACGGGGGAGGGGATCTCGGTGTCGACCTTGTCGGTGGAGACCTCCAGCAGCGGCTCGTCGACCGAGACACTGTCGCCGACCTGCTTCAGCCAGCGGGTGACGGTGCCTTCGGTGACGGACTCCCCGAGTGCCGGGAGGGTGACTTCGGTGGCCATGATGGTGTCTGTCTTCCTTCGCGTCGGTCGGAGCAGTAGGTCGGTCGTGGGGGGTCAGGAGTGGGCGTGCAGTGCCTTCCCGGCGAGCGCCAGGTGCGCTTCGCCGAGGGCCTCGTGCTGGGTCGGGTGGGCGTGGACGAGCGGGGCGACGTCGTCGGGATGCGCCTCCCACCCGTAGATGAGCTGGGCCTCGCCGACCAGCTCGCCGACCCGGTCGCCGACCATGTGCACGCCCACCACCGGGCCGTCGGTGACGCGGACCAGCTTGACGAACCCCTGGGTGGCGAGGATCTGGCTCTTGCCGTTGCCGCCGAGGTCGTAGGTGAGCGACTCCACCGCGTCGGCGCCGTGGCGCTCCGCGGCCTCGGCCTCGGTGAGGCCGACCGAGGCGACCTCGGGGTGGGAGTAGGTGACCCGCGGGATGCCGGTCTCGTCGATGGCGGCGGGGTCGAGGCCGGCGATGTCCTCGGCCACGAAGATGCCCTGCTGGAAGCCGCGGTGCGCCAGCTGGAGCCCCGGGACGATGTCGCCGACGGCGTAGACCCCGTCGAGGTTGGTGCGGCACCGCTCGTCCGTGAGCACGAACCCTCGCTCCATGGCGACGCCCTGCTCGTCGTAGCCGAGGCCGTCGGTCACCGGGCCGCGGCCCACGGCCACCAGCAGCAGCTCGGCCTCGATCAGGTCACCGCCCTCGACGGTGACGGCGACGCCGTTCTCGGTGGTCTTGACGCTCTGGAACGGGGTGCCGGTGCGGAACGCGATGCCGCGCTTGCGGAAGGCCCGCTCCAGGGCCTTGGAGCACGCCTCGTCCTCGGCGGGGACCAGCCGGGGGAGGGCCTCGACGATGGTGACCTCGGCCCCGAAGCTGCGCCACACGCTGGCGAACTCGCAGCCGATCACGCCGCCGCCCAGCACGACCACCGAGCCGGGCATCCGGTCGAGGCGCAGCGCGTGGTCGGAGGTGACGACCCGCTCGCCGTCGACCTCGAGGCCGGGCAGGGAGCGGGAGTAGGAGCCGGACGCGAGGACCACGTGGCGGCCGGAGTACGTCGTGCCGTCGACGGTCACCTCGCGCCGTCCGGTGAGCCGTCCGGCGCCCTCGATGACGGTGATGCCGCGGCCCTTGATGAGCCCGGTGAGGCCCTTGAAGAGCCGGCTGACGACGCCGTCCTTGTAGGCGTTCACCCCGGTCATGTCGATGCCGTCGAGCGAGGCCTGCACGCCGAACTTCTCCGACTCTCGTGCAGCGTCGGCGACCTCGGCCGCGTGGAGCAGGGCCTTGGTCGGGATGCAGCCCACGTGGAGGCAGGTGCCGCCGAGGGGGCCTTTCTCGACGAGTCCGACGCTGAGGCCCAGCTGGGCCGCCCGGAGGGCACATGCGTAGCCGCCTGATCCCGCTCCGAGAACAAGGACGTCGAAGTCGGCCTGGGCCACGGGTCTCCCTCCGGTCGCGAGGGCCGCACGGTCGCGGCCCCGGCCCATCTTTGCACTCTTTCCGAGCGAGTCCACACCGCCCTACGGGCGACCCGACCGCCGATTGGGCACACTGGTCGCATGGGTCTCATGGACCGGTTCCGCCGACGGCCGAAGATGCGTCGTCCGTCCGGCGGCGCCCGCACCGGCTCGACCACAGTCCGCGCGTCCGACCGCATCGACGAGCAGCACCTGCACACCTGGGTGGGCGCCCGACGCGGCGTCGAGGGGTTCGTCGAGCCCCGCACGGCGGTCAGCGACGTCACCCTGCTGCTGGTCGCCCACGACGGCGAGTGGACCCGCCGCCGGGTGCCCTCGGTGCAGTGGGCCCACCAGTTCTGCAACAAGCACCACGTGCCGTCGTACGACGCGGCCGTGGTCGGCATCCCGCAGCGGATGCGCGACTACAACCGACGCAAGAAGGCCGGGGAGCCCTAGCGAGCCTTCGCGTCGGCGAGGGTTCGGGCGTACTCGACCAGCGTGGTGACGCCGAAGCCGGTCCCGCCGGGAGTGACGTGTCCGTACGCCGCGCTGGTGTGGAACGACGGCCCGGCGATGTCGAGGTGGGCCCAGGGGCGCCCGTCGGTGAACTCCTTCAGGAACGCACCCGCGTAGAGGCCCCCGCCCCACCGCACCCAGTCGTGCTGGAGCAGGTCGGCGATCTTGCTCGCCCTGACCCGCTCGGTGATCTGTTCGGGCAGCGGCATGTGCCAGTGGGCCTCGCCGGCGGTCGTGCCCGCGGCGAGCACGTCGTCGACGACGTCGTCGCTGCCCATCACGCCACCGATCCGGTCGCCGAGCGCCAGCACCATGTGGCCGGTCAGGGTGGCCACGTCGAGGATGACGTCGGGGTCGGCCTCGGTGGCCCGCACCAGGCCGTCGGCGAGGATCAGCCGGCCCTCGGCATCGGTGTTCATGATCTCGACGGTGCGGCCGCCGTACATGGTCAGCACGTCGCCGGGTCGGGTCGCGGTCCCCGACACCATGTTCTCGGCCATCGGCACGAAGGCGCTGACCTTCACCGGCAGCTTGAGGGCCGCGATCGCCAGCGTCGCCTGCACGACCGCCGCGGCTCCGGCCATGTCCGACTTCATGTCGGTCATGCTCTGGGCCGGCTTGATCGACAGTCCGCCCGAGTCGAAGGTGATGCCCTTGCCGACCAGGCCGAGGTGCGCCTTCGCACCGCGCGGCGCGTAGGTCAGCTCGACCAGGCGCGGGGGAGCGGAGGAGCCGCCGCCCACGCCGAGGATGCCGCCACACCCGAGCTCCGCGAGCTTCGCCTCGTCGTGCACGGTGACCTTCACGGTCGCCCTGCCCCGCCCCCTGGACGCCGTCCGGGCGGCGTCGGCGACCGCCTCGGCGAAGGCCGGTGGTCGCAGGTCGCCAGGAGGCGTGTTCACCCAGTCGCGGGTCTTCGCCACCGCTCCCGCCAGCACCTGTCCGACCTCGAAGGCCTCGGAGGCGGCGTCCTTGCGGGCGATCGGGCTGAGCACCGTCACGGTGCCGGGGGCGGTGTCCTTGGTGTCCTTCTTGTACGTCGTGAAGGCGTAGCCGCCGAGCGCGTAGCCCTCGGTCACCGCGCGCACCAGCCCGGGAGTGTCGGCGGGCAGCGCCAGCGCGACGGACGCGGCGTTGGTGACCGCCCGCGCCGCGGCACCGGCGGCGCGGCGCACGGACACCTGGTCGGTCTCGCGCCCGATCCCGACGAGCACCAGCAACGGCGACGACAGGGTGCCGCTGGTCGGCACCCGGTGCACGTCGCCGGCCTTGCCGGTGACGCCCAACGAGGCCAGCAGTGGCCGCAGCTTGCGGCCGTACGCCTTGCCGACGTCCTCGCCCCCGGGGGCCAGCACGGCCCCCTTGTCGCGCTGGAGGACGCCGACGACGACGGCGTCGGCCCGGGTCTTGGCGGGGTTCGCCGCGCGCAGCTGGTAACTCGTCACCGGGGCAGGATAGCCACCGGGGAGGACGGCTAGGGTCGGCCCATGAGCGATGCCGACCCGAGGGTCTCGCCCCTCCACGACCGCCACGTCGCGCTGGGGGCCAAGCTGGCCGGCTTCGGTGGTTGGTCGATGCCGCTGGAGTACGCCGCCGGAACCGTCAAGGAGCACACCGCAGTGCGCACCACCGTCGGACTCTTCGACGTCAGCCACCTCGGCAAGGCGATGGTGTCGGGTCCCGGCGCGGCCGCCCACGTCAACGCCACGCTCTCCAACGACCTCGGCAAGATCGCGCCCGGGCAGGCCCAGTACACCTTGTGCTGCGACGACGCGACCGGCGGCGTCGTCGACGACCTGATCGCCTACTACCACGACGACGAGCACGTCCTGCTGGTCCCGAACGCCGCCAACCACGCCGAGGTCTGCCGGCGGCTCCGTGAGGCCGCGCCGGAGGGCGTGCGGGTCGTCGACCACCACACCGAGTACGCCGTGCTCGCGCTGCAGGGCAGGCGGTCCGACGAGGTGCTCACCGCCGTGGGGCTGCCGGTCGGCCACGACTACATGACCTTCGTCGATGCGGCGTGGCAGGACGGCGGCAGCGACGTGGGCGTCGTGGTGTGCCGGACCGGCTACACCGGGGAGCGCGGCTACGAGCTGATCGTCCCGGCCGACGCCGCCGGGGCGCTCTGGGACGCGCTGCTGGCGGCGGGGGAGGAGCACGACATCCTCCCGTGCGGGCTCGGTGCCCGCGACACGCTCCGCACCGAGATGGGCTACCCGCTGCACGGCCAGGACATCACCCTCGACGTCACGCCGGTGCAGGCACGGCTCGGCTGGGCCGTGGGGTGGAAGAAGGACGCCTTCTGGGGCCGTGAGGTGCTGCTGGCCGAGAAGGAGAGAGGCCCCGAGCGGTTGCTGCGCGGCCTGCGCGCGGTCGGGCGGGGCATCCCGCGTCCGGGGATGCTGGTGTCGCTGACTCCGGACGTGCCGCTCTGCGAGATCACCTCGGGCACGTTCAGCCCCACGCTCCGCACGGGCATCGGGCTGGCGCTGGTCCCGACCATGGTGGACCCCGACGCCGAGGTCGGCGTCGACGTCCGGGGACGCCGCGAGGTGTTCCAGCTGGTCAAGCCGCCGTTCGTCGACACCAGCGTCCGGGAGGGCTGATGCTGCCCGAGCAACCGCCGACGTTCCGCTCGCCCGGTCCGTCCGAGCGCCCCTGGTGGTGGCGTCTCGAGGACTCCGTGGGCGAGGAGGTGTCGGTGCCCGGCGACCTCGCCGGCCAGCGCTTCGCCAGCCAGGCCGACGCGGAGTCGTGGGTCGGTGAGATCTGGGGCGAGCTCGCCGAGCACGGCGTCGACCAGGTCACGCTCTTCGAGCTCGACCGCCGGGTCTACGGCCCGATGTCGCTGCACGCGTGAGACTCCACGCATCCGGAGGCGCGTCGGCACCGAACCTCCGGTGGGTGCCGGCCTGCTGACAGCCGGCGGGAACGGCCGGAGGATGTGAGACATGCGCCGCGGTACCGAGTTCGCCACCTGGCTGGCCGCGCGCTGGCCCGCGCTGGTGCGGACGCTGGTGTTCCTCGGGCACCCGCAGTCGGAGGCCGAGCAGGTCGCCCGCGAGGCCGTGGCCCGGGTGCTGCCGGCCTGGGAGCGGGAGCGGCGCGACGGCGACGTCGACCTGCTCGCCTACCGGTCGCTGCTGGAGGAGCGGGGCCGCGTACGCCGACGCCGTGACGAACCCGGCGGCCCGCCACCCGAGGAGCCCGAGCTGCCGCCCGGCCTCGCCGACCGGCTGGAGCGGCGGCGCGAGCTGGAGGCCTACCTGGCGACGCTGCCCGAGCAGGAGCGGGTGCGGACGGTCCTGGTCCACGTGGCCGGTCTCGCCGACCACGAGGTCGACGACGTGGTCGAGGCGCCGGGCCCCACGCCGCCGCTCCCGTTCGGCGCGACGGACGTGCGTGACGCCTGCGAGGCGGTACCCGTCCCACCGGCGCCCGTGGCCGGCGTCCTGGCCCGCTCGCGCAGCCGGCGGCGTACGGCGTGGACCCGCGGTGCGGCGGTGGTGGGCGTGGTCGCGGTCGTGCTCGCCGCCACCACGTGGTGGACCTCCGGCGACGGCGGGAGCGAGCAGGGTGCGGTGACGACGGCGACCAACCCGATGCCGATCCCCTGGTACGCCGACGGCGTGCTCCACCTGGCCCGGGTGGAGGTCGAGGCCTCGGATGTGCAGACCCTTCTCACGGTGCCCGACGGGGTCGTCTACGGCGACGACGAGGGCCGGGTCGTCCACGTGGACGACTCCGGGCAGCAGCGCGAGATCGGCGAGACCGTGCCGGGCTCGCGGCTGGTCGTCGAGCCCGACAACGGCTGGGTCGCGTGGGCCGACCCGGGCGACGGCGACCCGGAGCTGGTGGTGCACGACACCCTCGCGCGGGCGGAGGTCGGTCGCCGGTCGCTCACGGCGCCGGGGGACAGCGGGGGCCAGCCCGTCGGCGACGACGGGCCGATCGCCATCGACGACGAGCGGATCTTCTACAGCTCACCCGACGGCGACTTCGCCTGGGAGCCGCTGATCGACGTGTCGTTCGCGCTGTCCGGGACCATGGTCGACACCGCCGAGGAGTCCCGGGTGACCCTCGCCGACGGCGTGCTCCGGGTGACGCCGCTGCCCTACCGGACGGGTGTCGCGATCGATGCCGACGACGCCCGCCTCACCCATGACGGCCGCTACGCGTTCGCGGTCCGCGAGTCCCAGTTCGACGTCCTCGAGATCTACGACGTCGAGTCCGGTCGCCCAGCCCCGCAGATGTACTCGCCCAGCGACCACGCCGTGGCCTGGTCCTACACCGACGGCACCTTCTACTTCGCGGTGCTCCACATGCTGCAGGACAAGACCTACCAGGACATGCTCCAGATGCCGTCGGAGGGCGACTACCGGCTCTACGAGTGCCGCCCCGACCGCGAGCCCGAGCCCTGCGTGAAGCTCGCGGAGGTGCCCGAGGAGGTGCCCGCGCCCGTCTTCCCGGGCTGAGACCTACGCTGCTGGGATGCGTGAGTTCCGGCAGGTCGACGTGTTCAGCAGCACCCCGCTCGGCGGCAACCCGGTGGCGGTCGTCCACGACGCCGCGGGCCTGGGCGACGAACGGATGCAGGAGTTCGCCCGCTGGACCAACCTCAGCGAGACGACGTTCCTGCTGCCGCCCACGACCGAGGAGGCCGACTACCGGCTGCGGATCTTCACCCCCTCGGTCGAGCTCCCGTTCGCCGGGCACCCCACCATCGGCTCGGCGCACGCCTGGCTCGAGGCCGGCGGGGTGCCGCGCTCGGGCGACCACGTGGTCCAGGAGTGCGGGGCGGGGCTGGTGCGGCTGCGTCGTACGGGCGGACGGCTGGCGTTCGCGGCCCCGCCGCTGACGCGGTCCGGGCCGGTCTCGGACGACGATCGGGCGGCGGTCCTGGGACCCCTCGGGCTCACCGACGACGACGTGCTCGACATGGCGTGGGTCGACAACGGCCCGGGCTGGGTGGGGGTGCTGCTCCGCGACGCCGACGCGGTGCTGGCGCTGGACCC
Source organism: Nocardioides sp. GXQ0305 (assembly GCF_050880345.1). Classification (NCBI taxonomy): domain Bacteria; kingdom Bacillati; phylum Actinomycetota; class Actinomycetes; order Propionibacteriales; family Nocardioidaceae; genus Nocardioides; species Nocardioides sp. GXQ0305. Next base: position 192,831 of record NZ_JBNYXG010000006.1, on the reverse strand, counting down.
CGACTTCTACTCCCTCCGCCACGACGTGGGCGTGGTCGGGGTCCGGTCCGGCGGCGACACGGCGTGCGAGGTGCGGGCGCTGTGCCCGATGGGCTCGGGCATCACCGAGGACCCGGTCACGGGCAGCCTCAACGCCGGCCTCGCCCAGTGGCTGGCCGGCTCCGTGCTGCCCACCTCGTACGTCGGGGCGCAGGGAACCGTGATCGGCCGGTCGGGCCGGGTCCACGTCGAGCAGGACGGCGACACGACGTGGGTCGGCGGCGACGCGCGCACGGTCGTCCGTGGCGAGGTGTCGCTCGACTAGGCTCGGCACATGCAGGTCTACCTCGATCTCCTCCGCCGGATCCTCGACGAGGGGGTCGAGAAGGGCGACCGGACCGGCACCGGGACGCTGAGCGTCTTCGGTCACCAGATGCGCTTCGACCTGGCCGCCGGCTTCCCGCTGGTGACGACCAAGAAGGTGCACACCCGGTCGGTCTTCGCCGAGCTGCTGTGGTTCCTGCGCGGCGACACCAACGTGAAGTGGCTGCAGGACCGGGGCGTCACGATCTGGGACGAGTGGGCCGACACCGACGGCGACCTCGGCCCCGTCTACGGCTACCAGTGGCGCTCGTGGCCGACCCCGTCGGGCGAGCACGTCGACCAGGTCGCCCAGCTGGTCGACAACCTGCGCCGCGACCCCGACAGCCGTCGCCACATCGTCTCGGCGTGGAACGTCGCCGACATCCCGCAGATGGCGCTCGCACCGTGCCACGCGTTCTTCCAGTTCTACGTCGCCGGCGGCCGGCTGTCGTGCCAGCTCTACCAGCGCTCCGCCGACGTGTTCCTCGGCGTGCCGTTCAACATCGCGTCGTACGCCTTGCTGACCCACATGGTCGCCCAGGTGACCGGCCTCGAGGTCGGCGACTTCGTGCACACCCTGGGTGACGCCCACCTCTACTCCAACCACCTCGAGCAGGCGCGGCTCCAGCTGACCCGGGACCCGCGGCCGCTGCCCACGCTGGTCCTCGACCCGTCGGTGACCGACATCGACGGCTTCGACCTCGACCACATCAGGGTCGAGGGCTACGACCCCCACCCCGGCATCAAGGCGCCCATTGCCGTCTGAGGCGACGTGACCACCCAGCGGGTCGTGCTGATCGCCGCCGTCGCGCGCAACGGCGTGATCGGCGCCGACGGCGCGATCCCGTGGCACCTCCCCGCCGACTTCGCCCACTTCAGGGCCACCACCACGGGCCACACCCTGGTGATGGGCCGGGCGACGTACGAGTCGATCGGTCGGCCGCTGCCCGGACGGACCACCATCGTGCTCACCCACGACCCCGCCTGGCGCGCCGAGGGCGTGCTGGTCGCCGCCTCGCTGCCGGCCGCCCTCGAGCTGGCCGCCGGCCTCCCCGGCGACGTCTACGTGGCCGGCGGCGCCCAGGTGTACGCCGCCGCCCAGGACCTCGCCGACGTGCAGCTCCTCTCCGAGGTCGACGCCGAGCCCGAGGGCGACACGTTCTACCCGCCCGTCGACCCCGAGGAGTGGCACGAGGCGTCCCGGGAGCACCACGACGGCTTCGACGTGGTGCGCTGGGAGCGGACTCCGCGGTAGCCCTCACCGTCCCCAGACGCTCACGTGGAGGGGCGAGGCGGGGGTGAACGGCTCGCGCCGCCAGCCGCCGTACCGCTCGCGCAGCGTCAGGCCGGCCACCCGGGCCATCAGGTCGAGCTCGGCCGGCGTGGTCAGCCGCTGCGCGATCGGCCCCATCCGGACGCCGTCCGCGGACAGCGTGACGTGGTTCTCCGACAGCAGCTGCGTGGTCGGGTCGAACCGGTTGACGTCGAGGACCACCTCGTCGCCGGTCACCCGCTCGGCCTCCACGAACTGGGTCCGGCCGAAGGTCTGCCACGGCACCGCGTTCTCGACGACGAACACGCCGTCGTCGTCGAGCCGGGAGGCGGCGTTGCGGAAGACGTCGACCTGGCCCTGCTGGGTGAGCACGTTCCCGATGGTGTTGAAGACGAGGTAGACCAGGCCGAAGGTCCCCTCGGGCGCCTCCGAGGCCATGTCGCCCCGGACGACCCGGACCCGCTCGCCCCCGGGCCTCGCGCGCAGCCGGTCGAGCATGGCCCGGCTCTGGTCGATGCCGCACACCTCGACGCCCGCGGCCGCCAGGGGGAGGGCGATCCGGCCGGTGCCGACGGCGAGCTCGCACGCCGGACGTCCGTCCGCGAGCGAGGCGAGGAACGCGACGGTGTCGTCCTCGTCCCCCCGCAGCTCGTCGTCGTAGCGAGCGGCCACGTCCGGGCCGAAGCTGCTCAGGGGGTCGAAGTTCTCCATGTGCGCAACCCAAAGGGCCCACGGAGCGTCGCCGCAACGAGTTTTCCGTCGCACCCGACGTCCGTGTCGTCGAAAAGACCTACCGGACGACCCAGATGTCGGGTACGACGAGGGGGCCGGGGGTCAGGCCGAGGCGGGCAGCGGGTAGCGCGCCGTGGCGTCCGCGCAGGCGTCGATCCACGCGTCGAGGTCCGCCGCGTCGAGCCCGCCGATGCGGAAGCGCAGCCGGCTGTCGCTGCCCGGCTCGTCGGCCAGGTGACCGACGGCGGCGAGCGAGCCGTCGACCTCGCGGGTGACGGTGAGGTCGATCCACTGCTCGCCGCTCTCGAGGACGGCGGAGCGGCGCAGGCCCGAGCGCACCGTCCGCAGCGCCTCGCCGAAGCGGTGCAGCTCCTCCACGCGCAGCGCCACCGCGACGTCGCCGCTGAAGCCGCCCACGTGGACGTGGACCGGGCAGACCAGCCACCCGGCGTCGGCGTCGACCGCGTGCGGGTGGAGTCGCCGGAGCACGTGCACCGAGAGGTGGTCGCCGCTCTCCGGGCCCAGGGCCAGGTGCGGTGACGTGGTGGGTCGGGAGGCCAGGAGGGTCACGATCGGTCCTTCGTTCGTCCGAGGGTGCGGCACCCCGCGTCGGGGAGGCACAGGGTGGGGCCGGCCGGGCGCGAGACCCACCGACCGTGGGGGAGCTTCCCGGGCAGGGCGCGAGGGCGCTCCCACTCGAGCCGGCGGACGTCGAGCGCGGTGCAGGTGGCCCGGCCGTCGACGGTGCGGCAGAACGACACGCCGCCCTCGGTGCCCACGAATGCCCGCGACAGCGGGTCGCCGGAGCTCGTGCGGGCACCGGTCGTGCGGGTGCGCCAGCCCTTCTCCGCCAGCACCGCGCAGCTGGCCTCGTCACCGACGGTGCCGCAGCGGACGGGGACCCCGGCGGTGGTCACCCAGCTGGCGTAGCCGGGCTGGGCGCGATCCTCGGACACGCGGTCGAAGCCCCAGCTCTGGGTGGCGAGGTCCAGGGGGAGGCAGGCGTCGGCGCCCGGGGACCCGGCCAGCACCCGGCAGAACCAGACCCGGCCGTCGTCACCGGCGAGGAACGCGCGGGTGTGGTCCAGGCCCCACTCGACCTGTCGGCCGGCCCTCACGGTCGTCCACCCGGCGAGGGTGCGCAGCCGGCAACCGACGCGCTGGTCGCGCTCGGAGCCGAGCCGCCCGCAGACGGCGGTGCTGTCACCGGCCGCGATCACCGACGCGCTGCCGGGAAGGAACCAGTCCTGCTGCCTGCGGGGCGGCGCGACGTGCTGGCTCAGCACGGTGGTCGCGGACGCCGAGACGTTGCCCGCGTCGTCCTGCGCGACGACCGAGTAGGTGTAGGCCTGTCCCGGCGAGGCCGTGCGGTCGACGTACGCCGCAGTGTCGGTGTCGGCGACCGGCACGCCGTTGCGCAGCACGCGGTATCCGGTGACGCCGACCTCGTCGGTCGACGCGCCCCACGCGAGCTCGACGTCGCCGTCCTCGCCGCGGGGCGCCGCGGCGAGACGGGTCGGCCGGGTCGGGGCGGTGGTGTCGGCGAGGTCCGTGACGCCACCGAGGTGCAGGAACCGGTCGGGCCAGCTGCTGTCACCCGGGTAGACGGTGTGCACCACGAAGCCGTTGTGCCCGTCGGTGTTCATCTCGGAGATCACGACGCTGCCGTCGGCGTTGACCTCCTCGACGTACGAGACGTGGCCCCGTGCGTACCAGCCGACGGCGCCGGTCGACGGCACCTTGTCGGAGGTGTAGCCGAGGCGCTTGGCGACCTTCGACCACTCCGAGGCGTTGCCCCAGTGCCGGCCCTCGAACCAGTTGCTGAACGCGATGCCGTTGCGCTGGCCGAGCCGGTAGGCGACCCACGAGGTGCACTGTCCCTGGAAGAAGCCGACGGAGTCGCTGACGCACCCGCCGGACGACACGTTGCTCTCGTCGCAGTCGAGGGCGGCCGGCCACGGGTAGCCGTAGGTGTCGTGCGCGAAGTTGGTGCCGGGGACGCCGGTCCACACCGGCTCCTTGTCGGGCTTCCCCGGCTTCCCGGGCTTCCCGTGCGCGCCCTGCGGGTCGGCCGGACCGGGGGCGGCGAACGTGGCCGACACCGGGACGAGCAGCGCAGCGAGCGCGACCAGGATGCCCATCGGCACCCGCCACCAGCCGGTGGTCGGTCGCGGCTCCGGCCGCAGCACAGCGTCGAACAACGTCGTTCCCCTCACGATGGAAGGCGCTCGAGCCCCCTGTGGAGGGGCTTCCCGAGCGCCGCGCGACCATGCTCAGGGAGCGGCGACGGCACGCGAGGCGGAACGGCGAAACATGGCCCAGACGGACTAGGAGGATCCCTCCAGCGGATACCCTGACCGCATGACCCGCCCTGTTGCCCCCGAGGCCCCGTTCGGCCGGGTGCTGACCGCCATGGCCACGGCCTTCGGCGACGACGGCTCGGTCGACCTCGACCAGACGGCGGCCATCGCCACCCACCTGGTCGACCACGGTCACGACGGCGTGGTCGTCAGCGGGACGACGGGGGAGTCACCCACCACCAGCCCGGCCGAGGCCGGTGACGTCCTCCGCGTGGTCCGCGAGGCCGTCGGCGACCGCGCCACGGTCGTCGCCGGCGTCGGCACCAACGTGACGGCCCACTCCGTGGAGCTGGCCCGGCAGGCGGCCAAGCTCGGCGCCGACGGGCTGCTCCTGGTCTCGCCCTACTACAGCAAGCCCGGACAGGCGGGGATGCTCCACCACTTCACCGAGGTCGCCCGCGCGACCGACGTGCCCGTGATGCTCTACGACGTCCCCGGCCGCACCGCCTCGCCCATCACCCTCGACACCTACGAGGCCGCGCGCGGGCTCTCCACGGTCATCGCGGTGAAGGACGCCACCGGCGACTTCGTCCGGGGCACCCGACTGGTCGACCTGGGCTACGCGGTCTACTCCGGCGACGACCACGCCAACCTGGGCTGGCTGGCCCACGGCGGCTGCGGGTTCGTGTCGGTCGCGGGCCACGCCGCCGGCGACGAGCTGGCGGCGATGGCGCGCGCCTGGTTCGACGGCGACGCCGCGGGCGCCCTGGAGGTCTACCGGAGGCTGCTGCCGGCGGTCGACGCGATGATGTCGGTACCCAACTACGGCGCGACCACCGCCAAGGCGGCGCTGCAGCTGCTCGGCGTGATCGACACCCGCGCGGTGCGGTCGCCGCTGCTCCCGCTGGACGACGACGAGGTGGCGACGCTGCGCGCCGGCCTCGAGACGTCCGGCCTGATCTGACGAGAGCGAGTACATGTCCCACCCCCACCCTGAGCTGTCCGTCCCTCCAGAGCTCGCCCCGGGAGCGCTGCGCGTGATCCCGCTCGGCGGCCTCGGCGAGGTCGGCCGCAACATGACCGTCTTCGAGTACGACGGCCGGCTGCTGATCGTCGACTGCGGAGTGCTGTTCCCCGAGGAGAACCACCCGGGCGTCGACCTGATCCTCCCCGACTTCGAGCCCATCCGGGACCGGCTCGGCGACGTCGAGGCGCTGGTGCTGACCCACGGCCACGAGGACCACATCGGCGCCACGCCGTTCCTGCTGCGCGAGCGCGGCGACATCCCGCTGGTGGGCTCCGAGCTCACCCTCGCGCTGCTCGACAGCAAGCTGCGCGAGCACCGGCTCAAGGAGACCGTCCACCACACGGTGTCCGAGGGCGACCGGATCGCCTTCGGGCCCTTCGACCTCGAGTTCGTCGCGGTCAACCACTCCATCCCCGACGCGCTGGCCGTCGCGATCCGCACCGGCGCGGGGATGGTGCTCCACACCGGCGACTTCAAGATGGACCAGCTCCCGCTGGACGGCCGGATCACCGACCTGCGGGCCTTCGCCCGGCTCGGTGAGGAGGGCGTCGACCTGTTCCTCACCGACTCCACCAACGCCGAGGTGCCGGGGTTCACCACCTCCGAGAAGGAGATCTCGCCGGTCCTCGAGCGGGTCTTCCACGAGAGCCGCGGGCGTCTGATCGTGGCCTGCTTCGCCTCCCACGTCCACCGGGTCCAGCAGGTCCTCGACGCAGCCGTCGAGCACGGCCGCAAGGTCGGGTACGTCGGCCGCTCGATGGTGCGCAACATGGCGATCGCCCGCGACCTCGGCTACCTCGACGTCCCGCCCGGTGTGGTGGTCGACGCCAAGGAGCTGGCCGACCTGCCGCCGGAGCGCCAGGTGCTGATCTCGACGGGCAGCCAGGGCGAGCCGCTGAGCGCGCTGAGCCGGATCGCCCAGCGCAACCACAACTTCGTCCACATCGCGGAGGGCGACACCGTCGTCCTCGCCTCCTCACTGATCCCCGGCAACGAGAACGCCGTCTACCGGGTCATCAACGGCCTGGCCCGCTGGGGTGCGCGGGTGGTCCACAAGGGCAACGCCCTGGTCCACGTCAGCGGCCACGCCAGCGCCGGTGAGCTGCTCTACTGCTACAACATCGTCAAGCCGCGCAACGTGCTGCCCGTGCACGGCGAGATCCGGCACATGCTGGCCAACGCGGCGCTGGCCCGGGAGACCGGCGTCCCGGACGAGCAGGTGGTGCTCGCCGAGGACGGCATCGTGGTCGACCTGGTCGACGGTCGGGCCCGGATCGCGGGGAAGGTCGAGTGCGGCTACGTGTTCGTCGACGGCTCCTCGGTCGGTGACATCACCGAGTCCGACCTGAAGGACCGGCGAATCCTCGGCGAGGAGGGCTTCATCTCTGTCATCGTGGTGGTCGACTCGGTCACCGGAAAGGTGTCGGGCGGCCCGGAGATCCATGCTCGGGGTTTCGCGGAGGACGATGCGACCTTCGACGAGATCAAGCAGCCGATCATCGATGCCCTGGACCGCGCGACGTCCGACGGTGTGGCCGACTCCTACCAGCTGCAGCAGACCGTGCGGCGGGTGGTGGGCCGGTGGGTCAGCAACACGCACCGACGCCGTCCGATGATCATCCCCGTGGTGGTCGAGGCCTGAACCCAGGGAAGGGGGAACATGACGCGGTCCGACACCTTCCACGCGGACGGCGTCCGGCGCCTCTTCGAGGTCACCCGCCGCGTCAGCGGCTCGACCGACCTGGCCGAGGTGCTCGAGGAGATCGCCACCGGCGTCGTCGAGGGCCTCGGGTACGGCGTCGCCGCCATCTCCCGTCTGGAGGGCGAGATCCTCGTGGTCACCGCCACCGGCGGGCCCGAGGAGCTCCGCGAGCAGCTGGTCGGACGGCGGACGCCGGCGTCGGTGATCCTCGAGGAGTTCAAGATGGCCGACCACTGGGGCATCCTGCGCTTCCTGCCCCACGAGCGGCTGTCGTCGGAGACGGCGGAGAGCCTGTGGGTCCCCGAGATGGAGGTCCGCGAGGACGACCCGGAGGCCTGGCACCCCCTCGACACCCTCTACGCCCCGCTGTACTCCTCCGCCGGGGTGCTGCTCGGCAACATGTCGGTGGACCTGCCCCCCGACAACCGGATCCCGGACCAGCAGGGGCGCGAGCTGCTCGAGATGTTCGTGGTGCAGGCCGGCCTGGCCCTCGAGCACGCGCAGCGCCGCGAACAGCTCAGCCGGCAGGTCCGGCTCGGCGAGGCGCTGAAGACGCTCGCCTTCGCGGTCCACCGCGACTTCGACGGTGGCCTGCGCGACGCAGCCCGCGCACTGTCCGAGGCGCTCGACGCGCCCCAGGTCTCGATCCGGTGCTTCCCCGACACGGTCGACGACCCCGCCGAGCACGCCGCGGGCTACCCCGACGGGCCACGGGCGCCGGCCCTCACCGTGTCCGGCATCCGGGCCGGGCTGCAACGACGGGCCACCCACGAGGTGCTCCGCCCCTTCGTGATCAACGTGGACCCGGAGCCGGGGGAGGCCGACGACGAGGCCGCCCAGCTGGTGCGCGACCACGTCGAGGGCCACGGCTGGGGCAGCTGCCTGCTGGCCCCGGTGGCCGTCGACCAGGAGGTCCTCGGCTACGTCGTGGTGCTGCGGACCGCCGAGCAGCCCCCCTTCGAGGACGACGAGGTCAACGCGCTGCACGAGGCCGGCCGCGAGCTCGGCCGGCTCGTGCTCGACGCCCGCGTACGCCGGACCGAGGTCCGCCTGGTCCGCGAGCTGCGCGAGCTCGACCGCTACAAGGGCGAGCTGATCGCCACCATCTCCCACGAGCTCAAGACGCCGCTCACCTCGATCATGGGCCACACCGAGCTGCTCGAGGACGCCGGCGTGCAGCCCACGTCGGTCGACGCGATCTCCCGCAACGCGGCCCGCCTCGACCGCCTGGTCTCCAACCTCCTCAACTACTCGCGGATGCAGGGGCGGCGGGAGCTGGAGCGGGCACCCGTCGACCTGGGCGAGATGTGCCGCGCCACCGTGGAGATGCTGAGGGTCCAGTCCGACTCCGCCGGCGTCGACCTGGTCCTCGACCAGCCCGACCACCCGGTGGTGGTGCTGGGCGACAAGGACGAGCTGCCCAAGGTGGTCGACAACCTGTGCAGCAACGCCGTGAAGTACACCCCGCGCGGCGGGCGGGTCGACGTCCGGCTCCACACCGACCAGGAGGCGGCCCACGTCGCCGTGACCGACTCCGGCCTCGGGATCTCGCGGCAGGACCAGGTCCACCTGTTCTCGGCCTTCCACCGCTCGACCAACCCCGACGCCCTCACCATCCCCGGCACCGGCCTCGGACTGGCCATCTCGCGGACCATCGCCGAGGCCCATGGCGGCACGATCTCGGTCGACTCCGAGCTCGGGCGGGGCAGCACCTTCACGCTGTCGGTGCCGTTCCCCGAGGACTGAGCCACCCGGCGGCGTCGCACCGATCCCCGAGACACGCACTCGTGTGATCCATGTGACTGGAGTGACCGTGGCCTAGCCTTCTCACCATGGCGACCCGTACGTCTTCCCCGCCGGGGTCGCGGAGCAGGAGCACGTCCTCGTCCCGGTCCTCCGGGAGCTCACGAGGGAGCTCCAGCTCCCGATCACGGAGTACCCGCAAGCCGACCACCAGCCGGAGCCGGACCACCAAGAGCTCGTCCCGCGGACGCAGCTCCACCCGGTCGCGCCGGCCCGCGCCCCGGGCCGTCCGCAACGGCACGGGTCCGGTCGCGCGCTCCTTCGGTGCGCTCGGGCGCGGCGCGGCCGCCACCTGGATGGCCACGGCCCACGGCGTGGGGGCCGGCGCCCGCAAGATCGGCGGCGCCGCGCGCGACCTCCAGCCCGAGCAGCGCCGTGACGGCGTCGGGCTGTTCCTGATCGGGCTGGCCGTCGTCGCCGCGGCCGCCGTGTGGTGGCAGCTCCCCGGCGGCGTCATGGACGCCGTCCGCACCGTCGTGTCGGGCTCGGTCGGGAAGGTCGGCTGGCTGGTCCCGGTGCTGCTCGTCCTCATCGGCTGGCGCAACATGCGCGACCCCGAGCACAACGGGCCGGCCGGCCGCCAGGTCATCGGCTGGCTCGCGTTCGGCTTCGGGTCGCTCGGCATCGTCCATCTCGCCAGCGGGAACCCGCAGCCCGAGCTCGGCGACGCCTCGCAGCTGCAGTTCGGGGGCGGCGCGATCGGGTTCGTGGTGTCGAGCCTGCTGCTCGACCTGCTCCGCTCGCCGTACGTCGTGGTGCCGGTGCTCGCCCTGATCGCGTTCTTCGGCGTGCTCGTCATCACCGCGACGCCGCTCTACCAGGTGCCGCAGCGGCTGGCGCACGCCCGCGACCGGATGCTGGGCCGCACCAGTGACCCCGCGGACGGCGCGGCCGACGTGACCCAACCGGTCCGCAGCCGACGCGGCCGGGCCGGGGACGAGGTCGACCCCGAGATGGGCGACCCGGCCTACGACTCCCCGGTGCTCTCCGACCGTGAGCTCAAGAAGCGTCGGAAGAAGGGCGAGCCGGTCGACGACGACCAGCCCACCGAGCCCACGCCCGTCGTGACCGACAAGGGCGGCGACCTCGAGCCGCCGCCCCACACGCCGATCCCGCAGCGGGTCGAGCAGCTCTCGCTGTCCGGCGACATCGCCTACTCGCTGCCCGCCAACGACGTGCTGCGCCCGGGCTCGCCCCACAAGGCGCGCTCCAAGGCCAGCGACGACGTGGTCGGCCGGCTCACCCAGGTGCTGGAGGAGTTCGGCATCGACGCGCAGGTGACCGGCTACACGCGAGGCCCCACGGTGACCCGCTACGAGGTCGAGCTCGGCCCGGCGGTCAAGGTCGAGAAGGTCACCGCGCTGTCGAAGAACATCGCCTACGCGGTGGCCTCCGCCGACGTGCGCATCCTGAGCCCGATCCCCGGCAAGTCGGCGATCGGCATCGAGATCCCGAACTCCGACAAGGAGATCGTCTCGCTGGGCGACGTGCTGCGTTCGGGCACCGCCCGCAGCGACCACCACCCGATGGTGTCCGGGCTCGGCAAGGACGTCGAGGGCGGCTTCGTGGTCGCCAACCTCGCGAAGATGCCGCACCTGCTGGTCGCCGGTGCGACCGGCTCCGGCAAGTCGTCGTTCATCAACTCGATGATCACCTCGGTGCTGATGCGCAGCACTCCCGACGAGGTGCGGATGATCCTCGTCGACCCCAAGCGGGTCGAGCTCAACGCCTACGAGGGCATCCCGCACCTGATCACCCCGATCATCACCAACCCCAAGAAGGCCGCCGAGGCGCTCCAGTGGGTCGTCCGCGAGATGGACCTGCGCTACGACGACCTCGCCAACTTCGGGTTCCGCCACATCGACGACTTCAACAAGGCGGTGCGCGCCGGCAAGGTCGAGGTGCCGGCCGGCAGCGAGCGGCAGCTGGCGCCGTACCCGTACCTGCTCGTCGTCGTCGACGAGCTCGCCGACCTGATGATGGTGGCCCCGCGCGACGTCGAGGACTCCGTCGTCCGGATCACCCAGCTCGCCCGGGCCGCCGGCATCCACCTGGTGCTGGCCACGCAGCGGCCGAGCGTCGACGTGGTCACCGGCCTGATCAAGGCGAACGTCCCGTCGCGGCTGGCGTTCGCGACGTCGTCGCTGGCCGACAGCCGGGTCATCCTCGACCAGCCGGGCGCCGAGAAGCTGGTCGGCCAGGGTGACGGGCTGTTCCTGCCGATGGGCGCCTCCAAGCCGGTGCGCGTCCAGGGCTCCTGGGTCACCGAGGCGGAGATCCACCAGGTGGTCGGTCACTGCAAGCAGCAGCTCGAGCCGACGTACGTCGAGGACGTGACCGCCGGGCAGCAGGCCAAGCGCGAGCTCGACGACGACATCGGCGACGACATGGACCTCGTGGTGCAGGCCATCGAGCTGGTCGTGTCGACGCAGTTCGGGTCGACCTCGATGCTCCAGCGCAAGCTCCGGGTCGGCTTCGCCAAGGCCGGCCGGTTGATGGACATCCTCGAGAGCCGCGGGGTCGTCGGACCGAGCGAGGGCTCCAAGGCGCGCGACGTGCTCGTGAAGCCGGACGAGGTCGACAGCGTGATCGCCACCGTGCAGGGGGAGGCCTGATGAGCAGCATGGGACCCGCGCCCGTCTTCGACGAGGCGCCGGACGAGCTCGACGACGACGACCACCGGGCGGCGCTGACCCTGGCCCCGGACTCCGTGGAGGTACGTCGCAACGCCGGCCTGGCCGCGCTGGTCGGCGGGCTGGCGTCCGCCGTCGCGATCGCCTACCTGGCCCGCGCGTCGGCCTCCGGCGCCGTGGTCGACTGGGTGCTCGCGGGTGGGCTGGCCCTGCTCGGGGTCGGTCACCTGGCCGCCCTGGTCGACGCCCGCACCCCGCTGCTGGTGGCCGACACCCAGGGCGTCCGGCTCCGGCTGGGCCGCGACTGGCGCGGACTGCCGTGGGGCGCGCTCAGCCGTGTGGAGCACACCCCGCGCCGCGGGCTGCTGCGCGACGGCCGCCTGGTGATGGTCGTCCGCAACCCGGCCCGCCTGGTGGAGGAGCTCGACCGCGCCGGTCGGCGGCAGTCGTGGCTGAGCCAGAAGCTGTACGGCGCGCCGTTCGCGGTGCCGCTCGGCCTCTCCACCCGCGTCCGCTGCGCCGACGGCGACCTGACGGCCGCGCTCACCGAGCTGGCGGCGGGCAGCAGCAAGGTCGTGGAGGTGCTGCCGGAGCAGGTCGACGACGAGGCCGAGGACGCAGCCGCGGAGCCTGTCGAGCCCGTCGAGGCCGTGCCCGCCGTGCCCGTCGAGGCCGTGCCCGTCGACGAGACCGACGACGCGCCGCGGCTGCGCGACCCGCGCCCCGGCCTGGCCCGGACGCTGACCCGGGTCGCCGGTCTCTGGCAGCGCACCCCGTCCGACGACCCCGAGGTGGAGGTGTCGGCCGCCGACACCGACGCCGACGACGCCACGCCGGCTCCGGAGCCGGTGAGCGACACGCCGAGCCCGCTGCGGGAGCCCTCGCCGGCGGTGCGGGCCGAGGTCCGCCGCGAGGCGGAGCCGGACGAGGAGGACCTGGAGGGCCGCGAGCTGCGGCGCCCCGGCAGCGTCAGCCTGGTCGAGGACACCGTGGTGTGGGGTGAGCGGGTCTCGCCGATCGCCCAGGCGGGTCACCCCGTCGAGCCGCTGCTCATCGACGACCACGCGATCCAGCCGGCCGACGACCCGGTCGTCGGGCCCGAGCTGCACGCGGCCCGGACCCGGCTCGGCCTGACCGTCGACCAGCTCGCGGAGCGCACCCGGATCCGGCCGCACGTGATCGAGTCGGTGGAGGTCGACGACTTCGCCCCGTGCGGCGGTGACTTCTACGCCCGCGGCCACCTGCGCACGCTCGCCCGGGTGCTCGGCATCGACGTCGCGCCGCTGCTGTCGGCGTACGACGAGCGCTACGCCGACGCCCCCATCAACCCGCGCCGGGTCTTCGAGGCCGAGCTGGCCACCGGCTCGCACGGCTCGATCCGCGGCACCCGTGGCGGGCCGAACTGGTCGGTCCTGGTGGCCGCCGTGATGGCGGTGGTGCTGGTCTGGTCGGTCGCCCGGCTGGTGATGGACGGCCCCGCCGAGGTGCGGGACACCCCGGTCCTCAACGGGTCCGCCGGGGTCGGCAACGGGCAGGGCAGGGCCGCACCCGAGGTGCCGGTCCGGTTGGTGGCCGAGGGCGGCGGTGCCCGGGTGGTCGTCCGCGACGGCACCGGCGCCGTGGTGTTCAGCGGCAACCTGGCCTTCGGGGAGACCCGGACCTTCCAGGTGTCGCCACCGGTGCGCGTGCAGACCTCCGACGGCTCGCTGACCGCGAACGTCGACGGCCAGGACCGCGGCACCCTGGGTGCCACGGGGGAGCCGGCGCAGGACATCTTCACCGTCACGGAGTGACGGTCTCCCTCCCGAATCGAGGCAGCCGCCCCCGACCCGGCATACTCGTCGGGTCATGACTGCACCCCTCTCCGTCGCCCTGGTGACCCTCGGCTGCGCCCGCAACGAGGTCGACTCCGAGGAGCTCGCGGGCCGGCTCGCGGCCGACGGGTTCCGGCTGGTCGCCGATGCCGACGTCGCCGACACCGTCGTGGTGAACACCTGCGGGTTCGTCGAGGCGGCCAAGAAGGACAGCGTCGACACCCTGCTCGAGGCCGCCGACCTGAAGGCCGAGGGCCGCACCCGGGCCGTCGTCGCCGTCGGCTGCCTCGCCGAGCGCTACGGCAAGGACCTCGCCGACTCGATGCCGGAGGCCGACGCCGTGCTCGGGTTCGACGACTACCCCGACATCGCGGCCCGGCTCCGCTCCATCGTCGCGGGCGAGGCCCACCACCCCCACACCCCCCAGGACCGCCGGCGGCTGCTGCCGATCTCGCCGGTCGAGCGGGCCACGTCGGTCGACGAGTCTGATCACAGTGTCCCCGGCCATTTCCTGAACAGCGGCCCCCGCGCCGTACGCCGCCGGCTCGAGGGCGGCCCGATGGCGCCGCTCAAGCTGGCCAGCGGCTGCGACCGCCGCTGCTCGTTCTGCGCCATCCCGAGCTTCCGCGGGTCGTTCGTGAGCCGGCGTCCGTCCGACGTGCTGGGCGAGGCGGCCTGGCTGGCCGGCCAGGGGGTCCGCGAGGTGTTCCTGGTCAGCGAGAACTCCACGTCCTACGGCAAGGACCTCGGTGACCTGCGGCTGCTCGAGACGCTGCTGCCGGAGCTGGCGGCCGTCGAGGGTATCGACCGGGTGCGGGTGTCCTACCTGCAGCCCGCCGAGACCCGCCCGGGGCTGGTCGAGGCGCTGGCCACGACGCCCGGGGTGGCGCCGTACTTCGACCTGAGCTTCCAGCACGCCAGCGGTCCCGTGCTGCGCCGGATGCGCCGGTTCGGTGACCCCGACTCCTTCCTGGCCCTGCTCGACCGGGTCCGCGACCACGCCCCGCTCGCGGGCGTCCGCTCCAACGTGATCGTCGGCTTTCCGGGCGAGACCGAGGCCGACCTGCAGGTGCTGTGCGACTTCCTGGTGGCCGCCCGGATGGACGTGACCGGCGTCTTCGGCTACTCCGACGAGGACGGCACCGAGGCGGCCGGCTTCGACGGCAAGCACGACGACGACGAGGTGCGCGCCCGGGTCGAGCACGTCACCGTGCTGGTCGAGGAGCTCACCGCCCGCCGTGCCGAGGAACGCGTCGGCGAGACGGTCGAGGTGCTCGTCGAGTCGGTCGCGGACGGTGACGACGGCGAAGTGGCCGGCAGCGGCGTCGTCGGCGTCGTCGGCCGGGCCGCCCACCAGGGCCCCGAGGTCGACGGCACCACTCTGCTGGCCGGGTCGTCGGCCCGCGTCGGCGAGCTGGTCCGCGCCGAGGTCGTCGCCAGCGACGGCGTCGACCTGGTGGCGCGCCCGGTGGGGGAGGGAGCCTGATGTCGGGCCTGACCGGGAGGAAGGGCAGCAACCTCAACCTCCCCAACGTGCTGACCGCCCTGCGCATCGTGATGGTGCCGTTCTTCGGCTACGCCCTGCTGCAGGACGGCGGCGACTCGATCACCTGGCGTCTGGTGGCGTTCGCGATCTTCGTGGGCGCGATGATCACCGACAAGATCGACGGTGACCTCGCACGCAAGCACGACCTGGTGACCAACTTCGGCAAGATCGCCGACCCCATCGCCGACAAGGCGATCACGGGGATGGCGTTCATCGGACTGTCGATCGTCGGCGACATCTGGTGGTGGGTGACGGTCGTGGTGCTGCTCCGCGAGTGGAGCGTGACGCTGCTGCGGCTCTCGGTCCTGAAGCACGTCGTCATCGCGGCGTCCGGCAGTGGCAAGCTCAAGACCGTGCTGCAGGCGATCGCGCTGTCCGGGCTGACCCTGCCGCTCCCGCACGGCGACGCCCACGGTGGCGCGTTCGACGTGTTCGGCGTCGTCGGCACGGCGCTCTTCTACCTCGCCCAGCTGGCCCTCGCGGGCGCGGTCGCGATGACGATGTGGTCGGGGTGGGAGTTCTTCCGTGACGTGTGGCGGCAACGGCACACCATGCGTGCGCGCACCGGCAACTAGGCACGAATTCGTCACCTGTTTGTCATCAACTGCTGCCCCGGATCTGCGCTGACCCCGGGTTAGGGTGTGGCCGCTTCCCTGCGCTCACACCCCCACCACCTCACCCGAAGGGCCGTCCGCCACCGTGTTCTCGACCGCCTCCCGTCGACGCGGAGGACTGATCTCCGCCACCGTCCTCGCGCTCCTGTCCACACCGCTCTCCGTGCTCGCCGCCCCACCGGCCGGAGCCGTCAGCCCGGACCTCGTGATCAGCGAGGTCTACGGCGCCGGCGGCAACTCCGGTGCGGTCTTCGACGCGGACTTCGTCGAGCTCTACAACCCGACCGCTGCTGCGGTCCCGCTCGACGGCCTGTCCGTCCAGTACCGCAGCCAGGCCGGCACCACCGGCAACGCGTTCCCGCTCAGCGGGTCCGTCGCGGCCGGCGAGCACTACGTGATCCAGATGAGCAACACCGGCGCCAACGGCGACCCGCTCCCCGGCGTCGACGCCACCGCGTCCCCGGCGTTCGCGATGAGCGGGAGCGACGGGCAGGTGCTGCTGCTGAACTCGACGACCGGCTTCACCGGCACCGGTGACGTCGCGGGCGACCCGGCCATCCGCGACATGGTCGGCTACGGCAACGGGGCCGCCACCTACGAGGGAGCCCCCACCGGCGTCGACCTGACCTCCGCCACGTCCGCCCAGCGTTACGACAACGTGGCCGACAGTGACGACAACGCGGCCGACTTCAGCGAGGCCGGCCCCACTCCGGGCGCGGGCATCGAGGCTCCGGACGACCGCACCGTCGCGGAGATCCAGGGCACGGGCGACGCCAGCCCGGTCGAGGGCGACTCCGTCCGCACCACCGGCGTGATGACCGCTCGCTACGCGACGGGTGGCTACCAGGGCGTCGTCATCCAGACCGGGGGCGCTCCCGCGACCCCGGACGCCTCCGACGCCGTCTTCGTCTACGCGCCGGACATCCCGCCCGGCGACCTGCCGCCGATCGGCACCTCCGTGGAGGTCGTCGGCGAGGTCGACGAGTACTTCGAGCTCACCGAGGTCAACGCCGAGAGCATCTCGGTCATCGACGACCTGGTGCCGGTGCAGCCGCTGAGCGCGCCGTGGTCCGACCTCGACTCCGACGTCGAGCGCGAGGCCCACGAGAGCGAGCTGGTGGCGCCGCAGGGGCCGTTCACGGTGACCGACTCCTACAACACCGACAACTACGGCGAGATCGGGCTCGCGTCCGGCACCGAGCCGCTGGTCACGCCCACCGAGGTCGAGGACGCCCAGACCGGTGACCCCGCCGGGGTGGCGGCCGAGAACGCCCGCCGCGCGATCACCCTCGACGACGGCGCGACGATCAACTTCCGCGACGCCGCCAACAGCGACACCCCCTACCCGTGGCTCACCCCCACCAACCCGGTGCGGGTGGGCGCCGCAGTCACCTTCCACGACGAGGTGCTGCTCGACTACCGCTTCGGCGAGTGGAAGCTCCAGCCCCAGCGGCGCGTCACGGGCGACGGCGCCGCGGTCGCCTCGTTCGAGAACACCCGGACCACCGCCCCGGGCGACGTGGGCGGCGACCTGCGCCTGGCGACGTTCAACGTCCTGAACTACTTCCCGACCACGGGTGTCGAGTTCGACGCGATGCCGGGAACGACGTGCACCTACTACCGCGACCGCGACGGCGAGCGGACGACGGTCAACTCGTGCACGCCCAACGGCCCGCGCGGTGCGGCCGACCCCGAGAACCTGGAGCGCCAGCAGGCCAAGATCGTGGAGGCGATCAACGCCCTCGGCGCGAGCGTCGTCTCGCTGGAGGAGCTCGAGAACTCCGCCAAGTTCGACAAGGACCGCGACTACGCCATCGGCCGGCTCGTCGACGCGCTCAACGCCGACGCCGGCGCCGGGACCTGGGACTTCGTGCCGACGCCGCCCCAGGAGGACCGGCCGACGGTCGACCAGGAGGACGTCATCCGCACCGGGTTCATCTACAAGCCGGCCGACGTCGAGCGGGTCGGTTCCTCGGAGATCCTCGTCGACGAGGTGAACTTCGACAACGCCCGTGAGCCGCTGGCCCAGGTCTTCCGTCCCGTGGGCGGCGCCGAGGGCAGCGAGTTCGTCGTGGTCGTCAACCACTTCAAGTCCAAGGGGTCGGGCGCCGACGACGGCACCGGGCAGGGCAACGCCAACCCCGACCGCATCGGCCAGGCCGAGGCGCTGAGCGCCTTCGCATCCGAGTTCGCGGCCGCCCGCGACGTCGAGGCCGTCTTCCTCGCCGGCGACTTCAACGCCTACACCATGGAGGACCCGATGCAGGTCCTCTACGAGGACGGCTACACCAACCTCGAGTCGACCACCGACCCGGGCGAGGCGTCCTACTCCTTCGACGGGATGTCGGGGTCGCTGGACCACGTGGTGGCCAACGAGGCGGCCGAGGCGCTGGTCACCGGCGTGGACATCTGGAACATCAACGCGGAGGAGGCGGTGGTCTACGAGTACAGCCGCTACAACGCCAACGTCACCCAGCTCTACGACGGCTCCAGCCCGTTCAAGGCCTCCGACCACAACCCGGAGGTCGTCGGGCTCGACGTGCCCGAGCCGGAGAAGGCCACGCCCACCATCGAGACCAGCCACGCGCCCCGGCAGGTGCGCGAGGACCGGACCCGGGCGACGCTCACGGCGAGGGTGTTCGCCGACGACGTCACCGGCACCGGAACGGTGACCTTCCGGTTCCGCCGACAGGTCCTCGCCACCCGGACCCTCGACGAGGCCGGCGAGGCCTCGGTGCGGCTCCCGACGTTCGGCCGCACCGGCAACAAGGAGATCAGGGTCCGCTACTCCGGCGACGACCACCTCGAGGCGGCCACGACGGTGCACGTCGTGCGGGTCGTCCGCTAGGAGGGTGAACGCAGCCGGAGGGCCGCCTGCACCAGCGCCAGGTGGCTGAACGCCTGCGGGAAGTTGCCCACCATCCGCTGCCCGGCGACGTCGTACTGCTCCGAGAGCAGGCCGACGTCGTTGGGCAGCAGGGCGCACAGCCGGTCCATCAGGGCGTGGGCGTCATCCGTCCTCCCGGCGGCCGCGTAGGCGGAGACCAGCCAGAAGGAGCACGCGAGGAACGGGTGCTCGTCGCCGCTGAGGCCGTCCACGCCCGAGGCGGTGCGGTAGCGCAGCAGCAGGCCGTCGCGCATCAGGTCCTGCTCGACTGCCGCGACGGTCCCGAGCACCCGCTCGTCGTCACCGGGCAGGAAGCCCACCAGCGGGATCATCAGCAGGCTCGCGTCGACCTCACGGGTGCCGTAGTGCTGGGTGAACGTGCCGCGACTGCTGTCGAAGCCCTTGGCGAGCACCTCGGCGTGGACCTCCTCGCGCAGGGAGCGCCACGTGTCGACCGGGCCGTCGAGCCCGTGCCGCTCCACTGCCTGCACGGCGCGGTCGAACGCCGCCCACACCATCACCCGCGAGTGCGTGAAGTGCTGCTGGGGGCCGCGCACCTCCCACAACCCGTGGTCGGGCGCGTCCCAGTGCGTCGCGAGGTCGTCGATGAGCACCCGCTGCAGGGCCCAGGCGTGCCGGTCGGCCGGCAGGCCGATGTCGCGCGCCTGGGCCAGCGCGATCATCACCTCGCCGAGCACGTCGGCCTGCCGTTGTGACACCGCGGCGTTGCCGACCCGCACCGGCCGGCTGCCGGCGTAGCCCGGCAGGTGGTCGAGCTCCCGCTCCGGCAGCTGCCGGCCGCCGTCGACGGCGTACATGATCTGCATGTCCTGCGGATCGCCCGCCACTGCGCGCAGCAGCCAGGCCCGCCAGTGCCCGGCCTCCTCGACGAAGCCGGCAGCGAGGAGCGACTCGAGGGTGAGGGCCGCGTCGCGGAGCCAGCAGTAGCGGTAGTCCCAGTTGCGCTCGCCGCCGAAGTCCTCGGGGAGGCTGGTCGTGGGAGCGGCGACGATGCCGCCGGTCTCGGCGAGCGTCATCATACGGAGCGTGACCAGGCTGCGCACGACCAGGTCGGCATGGGGGATGCCGGGCCCGCACCGCCCGGCCCAGCCCACCTGCTCGGTGCGGGTGGCCTCGATCGAGTCCTCCCAGCTGGGCGGTCCCGGGAGCTCGCGCCACGACTCGACCCACGTCGTCGAGAACGTCAGTGTCTCGCCCTCGTGCACCGTGAACTCGTCCGCGTGGCGGCCGTCGACGGCCCGGGGGAGTCGTGACCCGCTGAGCACCAGCTGGTCCGGACCTGCGACCGCGACGATGACCTCCTCGCCCTCCACCTCCGCCCGGCGGACCCACGGCCGCACCAGCCCGTAGTCGCAGCGCACGATCCACTCGTGGCGCATCCGCACCGACCCCGACACCCCGGTCACCCGGCGTACGACGTCGGCACGGTCGTCGCCGGTCGGCATCACGTCGAGCAGGGTGGCGGTCCCGGTGTCGGTGGTGAACGTGGTCTCCAGCAGCACCGTGTCGCCGAGGTAGCGCCGCGTCGACTCGTGGTCGCCGGCCGGTCCGAGCAGCCAGCGGCCGTGCCGCTCGTCGCCGAGCAGCGCAGCGAAGCAGGCGGAGGAGTCGAAGCGGGGCAGGCACAGCCAGTCGATGGAGCCGTCGCGGCCGACCAGGGCCGCCGTGTGCCGGTCGCCGATGACCGCGTAGTCCTCGATCGCCCCTGGCATGCCCCCC
Source organism: Nocardioides sp. GXQ0305 (assembly GCF_050880345.1). NCBI lineage: Bacteria > Bacillati > Actinomycetota > Actinomycetes > Propionibacteriales > Nocardioidaceae > Nocardioides > Nocardioides sp. GXQ0305. Next base: position 172,418 of record NZ_JBNYXG010000006.1, on the reverse strand, counting down.
ATGATGACCTACCGTCGGTGACATGGAGGTCGACGAGCTGCTGGGCGAGCTGCGGCGTCGGGGAGCGACGCTGGCGACGGCCGAGTCCCTCACCGGGGGTCGGCTCGCGGCCCGGATCACCACCGTGCCGGGAGCCTCCCGCACCTTCCTCGGCGGGGTGGTGGCCTACGCCTCCGACGCCAAGCAGCACTTGCTCGGCGTCCCGGCGGGGCTCGTGGCGCGTCATGGCGTCGTCTCGGCGGAGTGCGCGCGGGCGATGGCGGAGGGTGCCCGGGCTGCGCTCGGCGCCACCTGGGCGGTCAGCACGACCGGCGTCGCCGGGCCAGACGAGCAGGAGGGAAAGCCGGTCGGTACGGTCTTCGTCGGGGTGGCCGGCCCCACGGGGACCACCGTCGTCGCCCTGGAGCTGGTGGGTGACCGTGAAGCGGTGCAGGAACGCACCTGCCGGGAGGCCGTGTCGGCCCTCGGCGCCAGACTGCACGGGGAAGAACCCGGACTCCGGTAGCGTTGGGCTCAGACCACCCGGGAAGGAGAGACGCGCATGGTGCTGTTCCGCCGTCTGCTCGGCGACGTGCTGCGCGCCAAGCGGATGCAGCGCGGGCTGACGCTGCGCGAGGTCTCCGCCGAGGCCCGGGTGTCGCTGGGCTACATCTCCGAGATCGAGCGGGGCCAGAAGGAGGCGTCCTCCGAGCTGCTGGCGTCGCTGTGCGCGGCGCTCGACGTACCCCTGTCCGAGGTGCTCCACGACGTGTCGTCGCTGGTCGCCGTCGAGGAGACCGCGTCGCTGCCCGTCGAGGCGGGCCCGGAGGTCGTGGCCTCCGCGGCCTAGCGCCTACGCCGGCTCGGGCTGACAGCTCGGGCACCAGTACGACGCCCGCTCGCGGCCGGGCTCGCCCCGCATCGCGACCTCGATGGTGGTGCCGCACCGCAGGCAGGGCTGCCGGTCGCGCCGGTAGACCCACATCCGGCGGCCCTGCCGCAGGTCGCCGGTCGTGGACTGGTGGGGCCGCTCCTTGTTGAGGTCGAGCATCTGGTGAGCGCGCCGGACCAGGCGCAGCAGGTCGGGCACCTGCGCGACGGTGGTCTGGGGGTGCAACCCGCTCACGAAGCAGAGCTCGGCGAGGTACATGTTGCCGATCCCGGCCAGCCGGGTCTGGTCGAGCAGCGCCTCGGCGAGGGGGCGCGAGGGGTCCTCCTCGAGTCGGCGACACGCCTCGGCCTCGTCCCAGTCGGGGCCGAGCAGGTCGGGTCCGAGGTGACCGACCACGCCCTCCTCCTGGTCGCGCGGGAGCAGCTCGACGATGCCGAGGGAGAAGCCGACGGCGACCCGGTCACCGGTGGTGAGGACAACCCGTGCGGTGTGGCTGGGACGACGCCACCGCTGGCCGCGCAGGTAGCTGTGCCAGGACCCCTCCATCTTGAGGTGGGTGTGCAGCGTCCACGCGTGGTCGGTGTCGATCCGGGTGAGCAGGTGCTTGCCGCGGGACCAGGTGCCGAGCACCCGGCCTCCGCTGAGGTCGACGGTCGCGAGCTGGGGCACCCGGAAGTCGCTGTCGGCGAGCACGTGGCCGGCCAGCGTCCGGTCGAGGAGCCGGGCCGCGCGGTAGACGGTGTCGCCCTCAGGCACGCAGACGCAGCCCCCTCGGGGTGGCCACGAAGCCTGCGGCGGCGAGCGCCTCGCGCAGCGGCGTCGGCCCGGACCCGAGAAGCTGGGAGCCGTCTGCCTTCTCGACCGTGAGCCGCCCGAGCTGGCCACGCCGGGCCGCCGTCGCCAGCGCCTCGGCAGCGGGTGTGAGCAGGTCGGGCTCCTCGGACCAGGTCAGCAGCGTCCGACCGCCTCGCTCGACGTAGAGGACCAGCTCGCCGTCGACGAGGACGACCATCGCCCCGGCCTTGCGGCCCGGCCGGTGGCCGCCCTCGGCCGAGCCGGGCTCGGGCCAGCCGAGCGCGGCGCCGTAGGGGTTGGCCGGGTCGGTCGCGGCCAGGGCGACCGCGACCGGCTTGTCGTCGGGGCGCCGGTCGGAGAAGGTCCGGAGCCGGTCGACGGACCCGGCGGTCCCGAACTGGGCGGCGCCGAGACCGGAGACGAAGTAGCCACGACGGCAGCGGCCCGACTCCTCGAAGGCCGACAGCACCTTGTAGACCGCGGCGAAGCCACCGGGGGTGCCCTCGCTCTGCACCGCGCCGCGGGTGACCACGCCGTGCCGGTCGAGCAGCCGCTCGGCCAGCGCGTGGGCGCGCCGCGTGGGGTCGGTGTCGAGGTCGGGCAGCAGCGCCCACCGTCCAGCCGTGTGGGGCGGCCCGCTGCGGAGCACCCGTGGCCCGGGGCGACGGCTGCGGTGGCTGCCGCGCCCGCTGGTCGCCAGCGAGCGGAGCGGCGCCAGGGTGTCGTTGCCGATGCGCCCGGCCCACACCAGGTCCCAGAGCGCCGTGGCCAGGGCCGCGTCGTGGGGTGACTGCACGGCCTGGGCGAGCTGCCGGAAGAACCAGGCCCCGCCGGGGGCGAGGGCGTCGAGCACGGCCTGGTGCAGCTCGGAGTGCTCGAACGGGGCGTGCTCGGGCAGCGTGAGCGGCGCCTGGTCGGCGAGGTGGAGGGAGACCCAGCCGTCGGTGCCGGGGAGCGCGCCGTGGCCGGCCCACAGCACCTCACCGGTCGAGGTGAGCTCGTCGAGGTGGGAGGGCTCGTAGTCGGCCACCCGGGCCCCCAGCACCAGCGACTCCAGTGCGCTCGCCGGGACCGGGCACCCCGCGAGCTGCCCCACCACGGTGAGCACGCCGTCGACACCACGAGGCCTGCCGCCGACGTGTTGCCACGCGCCGAGGAACCGGGCCAGCGCCGGCGGCTCGACGGGCTCGATCTCCTGCCGGAGGCGCGCCAGGCTGCGGCGGCGGAGCCGGCGCAGCACTTCGGCGTCGCACCACTCGGTGCCGGAGCCGGACGGCCGGAACTCTCCGTCGAGCACCCGACCCTGGGCGGCCAGCCGCTCGAGGGTGAGCCGGACGACGGCGGTGCCGAGCCCGAGCCGGGTCGCGACCTGCTCGATGGTGAAGGGGCCGTGGGTCCGGGCGTAGCGCGCCGCCAGGTCGGCGAGGGGGTCGTCGACCGGGTCTGCGAAGACCTCCGGCGTCCCCGGCGGCACCGGCACGCCCAACGCGTCGCGGAGCCGGCCGACGTCCTCGATCACCGTCCAGTGCTCGTCGCCCGCGACCCGGACCTGCACCACCCGCCGGGTGTCGGCGAGCGTCTCCAGCCAGTCGTCGACGTCGGCGTCGTCGACGCAGCGGTCGCGGACCTCCGCGGTAGTGAGCGGGCCGAGCAGCCGGAGCAGGTCGGCCACCCCCTCCGCGTCCCGGGCCCGGCGGTCGGGCGCCAGACGCTGCAGCTCGGCCTCCACCTCGGCCAGCACGTCGGGATCGAGCAGCTCGCGCAGCTCGGCACGGCCCAGCAGCTCGGCCAGCAGCCCCTGGTCGAGGCTCAGGGCCGCGGCCCGCCTCTCGGCCAGCGGCGCGTCGCCCTCGTAGACGAACTGGGCGACGTAGCCGAACAGCAGGCTCCGCGCGTACGGCGAGGGCTGGGTCGTCGCCACGTCGACGACCGCGACCTCGCGCCGGTCGACCCGTCCCATCAGCGCCACCAGCCCGGGCAGGTCGTAGACGTCCTGGAGGCACTCGCGGACCGCCTCGAGCACCACGGGGAACGACGGGTAGCGGGCAGCGACCTCGAGCAGCGCGGCCGAGCGCTGGCGTTGCTGCCAGAGCGGGCTGCGACGGCCGGGGTCGCGCCGGGGCAGCAGCAGGGCGCGGGCCGCGCACTCACGGAACCGGCTCGCGAAGAGCGCGCTCGACCCGACCTCGCTGGTGACGATCTCCTCGACCTCGTCGGGCTCGAAGGTCACCACCTCGCCGGTGGGGGGCTCGGCGTCGGTGTCGGGGATTCGGACCACGATGCCGTCGTCGGAGGCCACCGCCTGGCCGTCGATGCCGTAGCGCTCGCGGAGCCGGGCGTTGATGGCCAGCGCCCAGGGGGCGTGGACGGGGGTGCCGAAGGGGGAGTGGACGACCAGCCGCCAGTCGCCGAGCTCGTCGCGGAACCGTTCGACCACGACGGCACGGTCGCTGGGCAGGGTGCGGGTCGCCTCGACCTGCTCGGTGAGGTAGGTGACCAGGTTGCCGGCGGCGTACGCGTCGAGGCCGGCCTCCTGCGCCGTCCGCTCGGCGTCGGCTGCCGGCATCGCGGCGAGCTCGCGGGTGAACGCGCCGACCGCCGCGCCCAGCTCGGCCGGGCGACCGAGGGCGTCGCCCTTCCAGAACGGCAGCCGGCCCGGGAGGCCCGGGGCCGGCGTCACGAGCACCCGGTCGTGGGTGATGTCCTCGATCCGCCAGCTGGTGGCGCCCAGCGCGAACACGTCGCCGACGCGCGACTCGTAGACCATCTCCTCGTCGAGCTCACCGACCCGGCGGCCCGCCCCGTCGCCGACGAGGTAGACGCCGAACAGTCCACGGTCGGGGATGGTGCCGCCGCTGGTGACCGCCAGCCGTTGCGCGCCGGGACGCCCGGTGAGCTGGCCGGTGACCCGGTCCCAGACGATCCGGGGTCGGAGCTCGGCGAACTCGTCGGAGGGGTAGCGGCCGCTCAGCAGGTCGAGCGTCGCGTCGTAGGCGCTGCGGGGGAGCGAGGCGAACGGCGCGCTGCGCCGGACCAGCGCGAACAGGGCGTCGACGTCGTGGGCCTCGACGGCCACGGCGGCGACGACCTGCTGGGCGAGGACGTCGAGCGGGTTGGCCGGGACCCGCAGGCTCTCGATGGCGCCCTCGCGCATCCGCTGCACGGCGACCGCGGTCTGGGCGAGGTCGCCGCGGTGCTTCGGGAACAGCACGCCGCGACTGGTCTCGCCGACCTGGTGGCCGGCACGGCCGACCCGCTGCAGCGCGCTCGCGACGCTGGGGGGCGACTCGATCTGGACGACGAGGTCGACCGCGCCCATGTCGATCCCGAGCTCGAGGCTGCTCGTCGCCACGACGGCCGGCAGCCGGCCGCGCTTGAGGTCGTCCTCGATCCGAGCCCGCTGCTCCTTCGACACCGACCCGTGGTGGGCCATGGCGAGCACCGGTGCGGATCCGTCTGATCTTCCCGACTGGGCCATGATCTCGGCGGGTGGGGTGCCGTCGTCGTCGGGCTCCACACCGGCTCGTTCGGCGGCGATCGTGTTGAGCCGGGCGGTCAGCCGCTCGGCCAGCCGCCGGGAGTTGGCGAACACGATCGTCGAGCGGTGGGCCTCGATCAGGTCGGCGACGTGCTCCTCGACGTGGGGCCAGATCGACTGCCCCCTCGATGGATCCCGCCCCGGGTCGTCGGTGGTGTCGTCGTACTCCTCGGGGGCGGACATGTCCTCGACGGGGACGACGACGCGGAGGTCCCAGGCCTTCTCGCTCGGCGGCGCGACGATCTCGACGGGCGCCTGCCCGCCGAGGAACCGCGCCACCTCCTCGTGGGGGCGGACAGTGGCACTCAGCCCGATCCGCTGCGCCGGCCGCTCCAGCAGGGCGTCGAGCCGCTCCAGGCTCACCGCGAGGTGGGCGCCACGCTTGGTGCCGGCCACCGCGTGGACCTCGTCGACGATGACCGTCTCGACCCCGCGCAGCGACTCGCGGGCCTGGCTGGTCAGCATGAGGAACAGCGACTCCGGCGTGGTGATGAGGACGTCCGGGGGCGCTGTCGTGAACCGTCGCCGGTCGGCCGCCGAGGTGTCACCGCTGCGGACGCCGACGGTCACTTCGGGCAGTTGTTCACCGAGCCGCTCGGCGGTGTGGCGGATGCCGGTCAGCGGCGCCCGCAGGTTGCGCTCGACGTCGACGGCCAGCGCCTTGAGCGGGGAGACGTAGAGCACCCGGCAGCGCTGCTTCCTCTCGGGCGGTTCGCTGGTGAGCAACCGGTCGAGCGACCACAGGAACGCGCTCAGCGTCTTGCCCGAGCCGGTGGGTGCCACCACGAGCGCGTGGCGGCCGTGGCTGATCGCCTCCCAGGCGCCCGCCTGGGCCGCGGTGGGCTCGGCGAACGCCGCCGAGAACCACTCCCGGGTGGGAGCGCTGAAGCGCTCGAGCGGCGACGTCACCCCGACATCCTCCCACCGCGCCCCGACAGCCACCCCAGCCGAAAGTGGGTTGGTCCCCGCGGACGCCGTCGGCAGACTGTGCCGGTGCGATTTCCCGACGACGTCCCGACGCTGACCGACGGCGAGGTGGTGCTGCGCGCCCACGGATCGGCGGACGTGCCCCGCATCGTGCAGCAGTGCCGCGACCCCGAGTCGGTCGCCTGGACCACGGTGCCCACGCCGTACGGCGAGGACGACGCCGCCGAGTGGCTCGGGACCGTGGTCCCGCAGGGCTGGGCCCGCGACACGACGTACTGCTTCGCCGTCGAGCACGCCGGCCGATTCGCCGGGTCCGTCGACCTGCGGATGCGCGGTGGCGGGGAGGCCGAGGTGGGGTTCGGGCTGCACCCGGAGGCGCGGGGGCAGGCGGTGATGCGGCGTGCGCTGGACCTGCTGCTCGACTGGGGGTTCGACCAGTGCGGGGTGGCGGTCGTCATGTGGCGGGCCTTCGTCGGCAACTGGGCGTCGCGCCGGACCGCGTGGTCGCTGGGCTTCACCTTCGGTCCCACGGTCCCGGACCTGCTCCCGCACCGGGGCGAGCGTCGCGACGGCTGGACCGGCTGGATCGGGGCCGGCGACCCCCGTCGGCCCCGTGAGCCGTGGCTGGTTCCTCCCGTGCTCGACGCCGGCCAAGTGGTGCTCCGGCCGTGGCATGAGGACGACGCCGCGGGGCTCGTCGAGGCGGCCGGCGACCCGGTGCTGCGCCGGTGGATCCCCGACTCACCGCTGCCGCGGTCGCTCGACGAGGTGCCGGCGTACCTACAGCGGGTGCGCCTCGGCGCGGCGACGAACCAGCGGGTGGCCTGGTGCGTCGCCGACCGGGTCACCGACGCCGTGCTCGGCAACGTCGCGGTGTTCGACTTCGAGGACGAGGCCGACGACCTGACCGCCCAGGTGGGCTACTGGTCCCACCCCGCCGGTCGGGGACGCGGTGCGATGACGGAGGCGCTGCGCGCTGCGTGCGACTGGGCGATGCGGCCCGCCGACGCCGGCGGGCTGGGCGCACGGCGGCTGTACCTGCTGACCTCGGGCCGGAACGACGCCTCACGACGCCTCGCCGAGCGTGCGGGCTTCGTCCACGTCGGCACCGAGCGGCAGTCCGCGCCCGTCGCCGGAGGCGGCTTCGAGGACAACGCGCTGTACGACCGGCTGCGCGGCGACGTGCGGTGACGCTCCCTGCGTGGCGCCGTCCGATCCGGCCGGGGGCGGGTCAGAATCAGCCATGGCCAGGGGCTGGGAGCTCGTCGACGGTGGCGTGACCCGGGTCGACGACCTGGTCCTGAAGCCGGCCCGACCGTGGACCGCGACGGTGCACCTCCTGCTGCGCCACCTGCGCGACGTCGGCGTCGAGCAGGTCCCCGAGCCCGTCGGCATCCGCGACGGTGTCCAGGCGTTGCGGTGGATCCCGGGCGACTGCGGCCCGGAGGCGTGGCGTCACCAGCGGGACGAGGCCGGCGTCCGGTCGGCGGGGGCGCTGCTCCGACGCGTGCACGACGCCACCGAGGGCTTCGAGGCGCCCGAGGGGGCCGAGTGGGCGGTGCGCCCCACGCCCGGCGCCACCGTCGTCACGCACGGCGACCCCGGGCCCTGGAACTTCGTCTGGCGCGACGGCGAGGCGGTGGCCCTGCTCGACTGGGAGTACGCCTCTCCGGCCCCGGCCTTGGACGACGTCGCGTACGCCGTCGACACCTTCGCCCCGTTCCGCAGCGACGAGGAGGCGCAGGAGGGCTACGGCTTCGACGGCCCGCCCGACCGGCTCGCCCGGCTCCGCTCCTTCAGCGAGGCCTACGGCCTGGGCGGCACGGCGGGCCTGGTCGACCGGGTGGTCGAGCGGCAGAACGCCACCATCACGCGGATCACCGACCTCGCCGAGCACGGCCACGAGCCCTGGGCGTCGTGGGTGCGTGCCGGCTACCTCGACGAGCTCCGCGGCCGGGTGCGGTGGACCCGCGAGCACCGGCACCTCGTGGAGTAGCGGACTGAACCCCCGATGGTGGGACTGGTCTTCCCGGGGTTGTGTGCCGGGCGCAGGTGAACTCACCGAGATCGGACGATCCTTGCGCCGCTGACTTGCTAGGGGGAGTAGGTGAAGCCCGCCGAACAGTCGGCGCACTGGAAGTGCTGGTCCTCGTCGACCCTTGCTTGGCCATGCCAGCCGTAGTTCCCACAGTTGGGGCACTCCATCAGGGTGCCCACACTGCCGTTGTCGTCCTGTCGCAGCATGTTGAGAACCCTAGGGAGGTATGCACCCCTCGGGCGCAAGTTTCCACAAGAAGGGGCGTCAGGTTGGCCGTCCACAGGTAACGAAGGACCATTGAGGAGCCGTTGACGTGGCGATACAATCGAACACGTGTTCGAGATACTCGACGCGGAGACGCTGCAGGGGCTGACGGTCGCCCTGGCCGCCGAGCCCGCGTGCTCGGACGACGCTGGGCGGGTCGCGGAGATCCGGGCGCTCGAGGAGCTGAAGAGTGCTGCCGAGGCCCGGCAGGCAGCCCTCGCGATCGAGCTGGCCGACTCGAGGGCGACGGCGCTGGAGGTGGCACTGGCCCGGCGCGAGTCCCACCACCACGGCCGCCGCCACCTCGGCCTCGCCCGCGTGGTGTCGGGGGAGATGCCGCACCTCTGGTCGGCCTGGCGGGCCGGTCGGATGAGCGAGTGGCGCGTCACCCTGGTCGCGCGCGAGACCGCGTGCCTGGCCCTGGCCGACCGGCAACGGATCGATGCCGAGCTCGCCTCCGACCCGTCCGGGCTCGAGGCGATGGGGGACCGCGAGGTCATCGGCTACTGCCGCGAGCGGGCCGCCGTCCTCGACACTGCTGCCGTCGTCGCCCGGCGCCGCCGGGCCGAGTCCGAGCGCTGCGTCACGATCCGGCCGGCGCCCGACTGCATGGTCTACCTGACGGCGCTGCTGCCCGTGGCGCAGGGTGTCGCGGCGTACGCCGCCCTGGCGCGGGCAGCCGACACCGCGCGCACGGCCGGTGACCCCCGAGGTCGAGGGCAGGTCATGGCGGACACCCTGGCCGCCACGCTCGCCGGCGCCGGACCCGAGCGTGTCGCAGGCCCAGCCACCGCCATCAACCTCGTGATGACCGACCGCACCCTGTTCGGCACGGCCGACGACCCGGCGCTCGTCGACGGCTACGGCGTCGTCGACGCCGACCTGGCCCGCGAGCTCGCTCACGGCGAACGGGTCTGGCTGCGCCGGCTGTTCGCCGACCCCGCGGCCGGGGTGCTCGTCGCCAGCGACTCCGCGGCCCGCCGCTTCCCGGCCGGGCTCCGACGGCTGGTACGGCTCCGCGACCGCCACTGCCGCACTCCCTGGTGCGACGCGCCGGTCCGCCACACCGACCACGCGATCCGCGACACCGACGGCGGGGCCACCAGCCTCCGCAACGGGCACGGGCTCTGCGAGTCCTGCAACCAGGCCAAGGAGACGACGGGCTGGAGTGCTCGCCCGCGGCCGGGGCCGGGGCACGTCATCGACGTCATCACCCCCAGCGGGCACGCCTACCGCTCACGGGCACCCGTTCCGCCCGCGTTCGTGAGCGGGAGGAGCCGCGCCGAGACGCTGCTCCACGAGGTAGCCCTCGCGGTGTGAGGGGGCTGGTCATCAATTCGCGGGATGTCTGACCCCCGGGGCTGGACCTAGCGTTGATCAGGGGGCAGGTGGCTGCCCGTTGGTCGCCCGGAAGGTGTCAGGACATGTACGTGCGTCAATCGATCCGTGCCGGGCGTAGGGCGGTGGTGCTCATGGCGGCGCTCGCTCTGGCGTTGCTCCCGCAGGCCGCTCAGGCCAGCGTGTCCGAGTCGACCGACTCGACGCCGCGGGTCAACGGGCCCGTCTACGCCATCGCCCAGGTCGGGGACCTCACCATCATCGGTGGGCAGTTCACCACCGTCGGTGGCAAGCCGCGGCTCAACGCCGCGGCGATCCGGGCGGACGGCACGCTCGATCCCAACTTCGTGCCCGACCCCGACGGGATCGTCCGGGCGGTGGCCGGATCACCGGACGGTTCGACGGTCTATCTGGGCGGGCGCTTCGACAGCGCTGGTGGAGCGGCGCGCGCCAACATCGCCGCGGTGTCCGCCACCAGCGGCGCCGTGCTGCCCGACTGGCAGGCCGACACGACCGGCGGCTCCCCGGGCATCCACGCACTCGCCCAGGCCGGCGACCGGCTGTACGTCGGTGGCTCGTTCAGCGGCATCGACGGCACGGTCCGCGCGTCGATGGTCGCGCTGGACACCGCTGGCAACGTGGTCTCCGGCTTCCGGTCGCGGGCCAACGGCCTCGTCCGCGCGATCCGGGTGTCGCCGGACACCACCAAGGTGTACGCCGGTGGCGCGTTCAGCAAGCTCGGTGGCGCCGACCGCCCGTACGGCATCGGGGAGATCCTGGCCACCAACGGCGACGCTACGGGCTTCAGCCCGAGCACGGGTGGGGCGCTCGCGATCACCCTGGGGCTGAGCCCCGACGGCTCGCGTCTCTACTTCTCGACACCGGACAACATGCTCTACGCGTACGACGTCGCCTCCAACGCACCGGCTTGGTCGCGCAAGTCGGCCGGAGACGTCCAGGCGATTGCGCCGTCTGCCACAGAGCTGTACGTCGGAGGACACTTCTCGCAGTTCACCATCGGCTCGGCCAAGGTCAAGCGGCACTTCCTGGCGTCCCTCAACCCGGGCGACGGCACCATGACGTCGTGGGACCCCGACCCTCAGGGCGGTGACAACGGTGTCTGGGCGATCACGCTCACGCCGACGGCACTGCTCGCCGGCGGCACCTTCACCACGGTGGACGGCGTCGAGCGGGTGCGGTTCGCACGGTTCCCCGGCACGCCCTGAGGGGAGGTGCCAAGTCGTCCTCGCACTGTGACGTCGCCGGGTTCAGCCCGGGCTCGGCGACTCCGAGGGCACCACCCCGGCCGGCCCCGGCGTACTGCTCGGGGGACCCGGAACCCCCAGATCCCGCTGCGGGCGGTGGCTGCCAGCCCGTCGCGTCGGCCGACGTCTGGGGCCGTGTCGGCGCCTCTTTGTACAGTCGACCATCGTGACCGACGCGATGATCTCGGCCGTGGGCCTGCGCAAGTCGTTCGGGGACTTCGAAGCCGTCAAGGGCATCGACGTCGACGTACGACGAGGTGAGGCGTTCGGCTTCCTCGGACCCAACGGGGCGGGCAAGTCCTCGGCGATGCGGATGATCGCCGCCGTGAGCCCGGTCAGCGGGGGAGAGCTGAGGATCCTCGGCATGGACCCCGCCGCCCACGGGCCGGCGATCCGGGGCCGGCTGGGCGTCTGCCCCCAGGAGGACACCCTCGACAACGAGCTCAACGTCTACGACAACCTCTACATCTACGGCCGCTACTTCGGCATCGACAAGGCCCTGGTGCGGGAGCGCGTCGACGAGCTGCTCGACTTCGTCTCCCTGACCGACAAGGCGACCTCGCGGGTCGAGGACCTCTCCGGCGGGATGAAGCGGCGGCTCACCATCGCCCGCAGCCTGGTCAACCGCCCCGACCTGCTGCTGCTCGACGAGCCGACGACCGGCCTCGATCCGCAGGCGCGTCACGTGCTGTGGGACCAGCTGTTCCGGCTCAAGCAGGCCGGGGTCACGCTGGTCATCACGACCCACTACATGGACGAGGCCGAGCAGCTGTGCGACCGACTCGTCGTCATGGACAAGGGGCTCATCGTCGCCGAGGGCAGTCCGCGCGAGCTCATCGACGCCCACTCCACCCGCGAGGTGGCCGAGCTGCGGTTCGGGGTGGCCCCCGAGGGCGACAGCAACGAGGCGATGGCCGAGAAGGTGGCGGACCTCGGCGACCGGGTCGAGGTGCTGCCCGACCGGGTGCTGGTCTACAGCGACGACGGCGAGGCCGTGATCGCCGGGGTCCACGAGCGCGGGCTCCAGCCCGCCGCCGTGCTCGTACGCCGTTCCACGCTCGAGGACGTCTTCCTGCGCCTCACCGGCCGCAGCCTGGTCGACTGATGTCCGCGCTCACCCTGACGGAGAGCCTCGGCCGCCAGTACGACTACTGGTGGACGGTCTACAAGCGGACCTGGAAGGCCAGCATCGTCGGCAGCTTCGTGAGCCCGCTGTTCTACGTGCTCGCGATGGGGGTGCTGCTCGGCGGCTTCATCGAGGGCGACCCCGACCAGCTCGAGGGCGCCACCAGCTACCTCGCGTTCGTGGTCCCCGGGCTGGTCGCCGCCCACGCCATGCAGGTCGCGGTGGGCGAGACGACGTACCCGGTCATGGGGATGATCAAGTGGCAACGGGTCTACGACTCGATGGTCGCCACGCCGCTGGCGATCCGCGACATCGTCGCCGGCCACCTGCTCTTCGTGCTGTTCCGGCTGGCCACGACGTGCGGCGTCTTCATGCTGGTGCTGACCCCGTTCGGCGTCTTCGCGACCTGGTGGGGGCCGGTCCTGGCGTTCCTCTCGCAGGTGCTGGTCGGGATGGTCTTCGCCTCCCTCGTCTACGGCTGGAGCGCGCGGCTGAAGAGCCCGTCCGGCTTCGGCGTGCTGTTCCGGCTCGGCATCTTCCCGCTCTTCCTCTTCTCCGGCGCGTTCTTCCCCGTCGCCAACCTCGGCGAGGTCGGCGCCTGGGTCGCCCGGCTCACCCCGCTCTGGCACGGCGTCAACCTGTCCCGGATGTTCTGCGTCGACGCCGTCGACTGGGGTCTCGCCCTGGTCAACGTCGCCGTGCTGGTGGCCCTGCTGGTGGTCGGGTGGTCCTGGTCGGTGTCCGGGCTGCAGAAGCGGCTGGTGAGGTGATGGCGACGACCGAGGTCGTCCGGCCCCTGGGGCCGTGGCAGGCGCTGCGGTTGCTGGTGCTGCGCAACTACATCACCTACCGCACCGAGTGGAAGCTGTTCCTGACCGGCTTCCTCGAGCCCGTCTTCTACCTCTTCTCCATCGGCATCGGGGTGGGTGCGCTCGTCGAGGGGTTCGAGATCAACGGCGAGCCCATCTCGTACGCCGCCTTCGTGGCGCCCGGGATGCTGGCCGCGTCGGCGTTCAACGGCGCGCTCATGGACTCGACCTTCAACGTGTTCTTCAAGCTGCGCTACGACAAGCTCTACGACCAGATGCTCGCGACTCCGCTCACCACCTCCGACATCGCGCGGGGCGAGATCGCGTGGGGCCAGCTCCGCGGCGCCAGCTACTCGGCCGCGTTCCTCCTCGTGATGTGGGCGATGGGACTGGTGCTGTCGCCGTGGGCGGTGCTGGCGCTGCCCGCCACGTTGCTGATCGGGTTCGCCTTCAGCGCGGTCTGCATGGCGCTCACCACCTACATGAAGAGCTGGCAGGACTTCGACAAGATCACCCTGGCCCAGCTTCCCCTGTTCCTGTTCTCGGCGACCTTCTTCCCGCTGTCCACGCTCCCGACCTGGCTGCAGTGGGTGGTCGAGGTGACGCCCCTCTACCGCGGCGTGGTGCTCTGCCGCGAGCTCACCACCGGGTCGATCACGTGGGCCAGCGGGGTGTCCGTCGTCTACCTCGTCGTCATGGGCCTGCTGGGCCTCGCCGTCGTACGTCGCCGGCTCGACTCGCTGCTGCTCACCTGAGCGCGACCGGTCGAACCCTGCTGGTTGGATGGCGCCATGACGATCGAGCCCGACACCAAGGACTGGACGTGGGTCCTCGACCGCCCGTGCCCCGAGTGCGGCTTCGACGCGCCCGGGCTCGACCGCGGCCGGGTGCCGCAGGCGATCCGCGACAACGCCACCCTGTGGGAGGTCGTGCTCGACACCGAGGACGCGGCGGTGCGGCCCTCGGCCAACGTCTGGTCGCCGCTCGAGTACGCCTGCCACGTGCGCGACGTCCACGAGTTGTTCCGCGAGCGGCTGGAGCGGATGCTGGGCGACGACGATCCGGCGTTCGACAACTGGGACCAGGACGACGCGGCCGTCCTCGGCGACTACGGCAGCCAGGATCCCGCCGCCGTCGCATCGGCCGTCGTCGCGGCGGCAGACCGCGTCGCGTCGGGCTACGAGGAGGTCGCCGACCAGCAGTGGCAGCGCACAGGCCGGCGCAGCGACGGGGCGAGGTTCACCGTCGACACCTTCGCCCGCTACCACCTCCACGACGTGGTCCACCACGCCCACGACGTCTCCCACATCACCAAGCGGGTGACGGTGGCGTCCTACGACGACTCGGCCGAGTCCTACCGCGACCACGCACCGGCGATGACCGAGGCGATCGAGGCCGCCCTCGAGCGGTTCGCCGCGGCGCTGCCCGCCGGCGCCCGGGTGCTCGAGGTCGGCAGCGGCGCGGGCCGCGACGCGGCCGCGCTCGAGGCACGGGGCCTCTCCGTGCGGCGAACCGACATCACGCCGGGCTTCGTCCGGCTGCTGCGCCTCGAGGGCCACCAGGCCGACGTGGTCGACCCGCTGACCGACGACCTCACCGACCCCGAGCGCGCCGACGACGCCGACGGAGGCCGGTACGACGGGGTGTGGGCCTCGGCCAGCCTGCTCCACGTGCGCCGCGAGGACCTCCCGGACGTGCTCGACAACCTCGCCTCGGCCACGCGCAGCGGGGGAGCGCTGCACCTCGCGGTCAAGGAGGGCGACGGGGCCCGCTTCTCGACCCACGGCAGCGTCGCGGGGCCGCGGCACTTCACCTTCTGGCGCGAGCGACCGCTCCGCGAGGTGCTGGCCGCCTCCGGCTGGGACGTCGTCGAGGTGGCCCGCAGTCCCGGGCAGGGGGGCGAGACCTGGCTCGACGTCGGCGCCCGGCGCCGGTGACGGCCCGATGAGGACGGCACGATGAGGCACACCGAGTTCTGGGCCCGGATGGACCGCGCGCTCGGCGCGGGGTACGCCCAGGTCTGGGCGGACACCCAGGTCATCGGCGCGCTCGAGGGACGCACCGTACGGGAGGCGCTCGACGCCGGGATCGAGCCGAAGCAGGTGTGGCGCGCGGTGTGGCGGGTGCTGGAGCTGCCGGACTCGGAGCGATGACCGGGGGCCCGCGACACGCGGGCGCGTCGTGCCGGTGATCGAACATCTGTTCGGCTAGCGTGTCGTCCACAGGTGCGACGCGGAGCGAGTTCTCCACAGCCCCCGGTCGGTCCGGGCCCGGTTGTCGGTGGCCCGCCCTAGCGTCGAAGGCGCACCTGCACCGACACGACACAGAGAGGCACCCACATGGCTGGTGGAGACCGCGAGAAGGCGCTGGACGTCGCCCTCGCCAACATCGAGAAGCAGTTCGGCAAGGGATCCGTGATGCGCCTCGGCGACGAGACCCGCGCGCCGCTGGAGATCATCCCGACCGGCTCCATCGCGCTCGACGTCGCGCTCGGCCTCGGCGGCCTGCCGCGCGGCCGGGTCGTCGAGATCTACGGCCCGGAGTCCTCCGGCAAGACGACGGTCGCCCTCCACGCGGTGGCCAGCGCCCAGCGTGCCGGAGGCATCGTCGCGTTCGTCGACGCCGAGCACGCGCTCGACCCCGACTACGCCAAGGCCCTCGGTGTCGACACCGACGCGCTGCTGGTGAGCCAGCCCGACTCCGGTGAGCAGGCGCTCGAGATCGCCGACATGCTGGTGCGCTCCGGTGCCCTCGACCTGATCGTCATCGACTCGGTCGCCGCGCTGGTGCCGCGGGCCGAGATCGAGGGCGAGATGGGCGACAGCCACGTCGGCCTCCAGGCGCGACTGATGAGCCAGGCGCTGCGCAAGATGACCGGTGCCCTCAACTCCTCCGGCACCACCGCGATCTTCATCAACCAGCTGCGGGAGAAGATCGGGGTCATGTTCGGCTCGCCCGAGACCACGACCGGTGGTCGGGCGCTGAAGTTCTACTCCTCGGTGCGGCTCGACGTCCGCCGGATCGAGACCCTCAAGGACGGCACCGACATGGTCGGCAACCGGACCCGGGTCAAGGTCGTCAAGAACAAGGTGGCCCCGCCGTTCAAGCAGGCCGAGTTCGACATCATGTACGGCAAGGGCATCTCCCGCGAGGGCGGCCTGATCGACGTCGGCGTCGAGGCCGGCCTGGTCCGCAAGGCCGGCGCCTGGTTCACCTACGAGGGCGACCAGCTGGGCCAGGGCAAGGAGAACGCGCGCACCTTCCTGCGCGACAACCCCGACCTCGCCAACGAGCTCGAGAAGAAGATCCTCGAGAAGCTGGGGGTCGGGCCCCAGGTCGACGCCCCGGGCGAGGAGCTGTCCGACGAGCCGATCGGGATCAATGACTTCTGACCGCGCAGCCGGCACGGAGGAACGACGGGCCGGTGTGGGCGCGGGCAGGTTGAGCAAGCGCTCGACCGAGCCTGCGAGGTCGGGACCGCGCGTCGAAACCGGAACGTCCGCCGGGTCTCCGGAGGACGTCGAGACGCTCGGTCCCGACGCTGACCCCGAGTCGGTCGCGCGGACCATCCTGCTCGACCAGCTCACCGGTCGCGCCCGCTCGCGCACAGAGCTGGCCGACAAGCTGCGCCAGCGGAACGTGCCCGACGAGATCGCCGCCCGGCTGCTCGACCGGTTCGAGGAGGTCGGCCTGGTCGACGACGCGGCGTTCGCCCATGCCTGGGTCAGCGGCCGCCACTCCGCCAAGGGACTGGCGCCGCGGGCGCTGGCCCAGGAGCTGCGGCGCAAGGGCGTCGACGACGACGTCGCCCGCGAGGCGCTCGACCGGGTGGACGACGACCAGCAGGAGGCGACGGCGCGGTCCCTGGTCCGCAAGAAGCTCCGCAGCCTCGAGCGGTTCGACGAGGCGACGCAGACGCGGCGGCTGGTCGGGATGCTGGCGCGCAAGGGATACCCGCCCGGTCTCGCCTTCCGGGTCGTGCGTGACGAGGTCGGCGCTGCAGACGACGACGTGGTGTCGCCCCTCGACTAGCCTCGCCGTCGTGGACGACGCCACGCACCTCACGATCCTCGACCGCGGGCACGAGCTGAGCGGCGTCGTCCGGGCCGGGGAGTCGTGGCTGGCGGCGGCCCGCCGTACCTGCGCGAGCCTCCACGTGGACCCGACGCCGATCGACCTCTCCGGTGAGGTCAAGCGGTTCCAGGTCGACCACGACCGCAAGGTGACCCTGCGGGCGATGGGGCGCGGCGACCTGCCGGACGTGGCCCGCTGGCGCGCCCAGGAGCACGTGGCGCGCTGGTGGGCCGCCGACGGCGAGCCCACCTTCGAGGCGGTGACGGCGCACTACGGTCCTGCCATCGACGGCATGGAGCCGACCCGGATGTGGGTCGCCGAGGCCAACGGGCGCTCGGTGGGCTTCTGCCAGGACTACCGGATCCGCGACCACCCCGACTTCGCGGCGCTGGTCCCCGACCCGGAGGCGGTGGGCGTCGACTACGCCGTGGGGGAGCCGTCCCTGGTCCACCGCGGCATCGGGACCGCCATGCTCTGGGCCTGGCTGATCAGCGCCCGGCGGCGCTACCGCGACGTCACCACCTACTTCTCCGCGCCCGACCACCGCAACGCCGTCAGCCTCCGGGTGCTCGCCAAGGTCGGGTTCGTCGAGGGGACCTGGTTCGACGAGCCGCAGCGCGACGGGTCGGCGGCCACGGTCGTGGGCTGCACCCTCGACGTCGCCCAGGTGGTCGGCTGACGGCCTAGGGCAGGAACACGCCGGCGTCGCCGAACTCGTGCCACCAGTAGCCTTCGCCCACCGCCTCGTCGTAGGCCCGTTGCGTGAGCTCGGCCCCCGCGACGGCCTCCACCAGCAGCAGGTGGCTGGCCTGGGGGTCGTGCCACCCGGTGACCAGGCCGGTCACGACCCTCGGCGGCTGCCGCGGCGTCACGACGCGCTCGGTCCAGCCGTGGCGGGCCTCCACCCGTCCGCTCGCGGCCACTGCCGACTCGAGGGCCCGGGTGACCGTCGTCCCGACCGCCACCACCCGGTGCCCGGCGTCGTGGGCGGCGTTGACCAGCCGGGCGGTGTGGTCGCCGACCTCGTACCGCTCCGGCTGCGGCGCCTCGCCCGCCTCCTGGGAGGACACGCCCGTGTGGAGGGTCACCGGCGCGACGGAGACGCCGCGCGCAACCAGCCGGGTGATCAGCGTCGCGGTGAAGGGCCGGCCTGCCGACGGCATCTCCGCGCTGCCGGGAACGGTGGCGAAGACCGACTGGTAGGCCTCCAGCGGATACGCGTGGTCGAGGTAGCCGTAGGCGATGGGACGACCGTGGGCATCCAGGTGCCGGGCCAACGGACCGGTGACGACGGCTCGCCAGAGCCGGGTGCCCTCGCCCGTGGGCGAGGACCCCGGCCGTGGGTACGGCGCCACGAGCTCGGCGGTGACACGCTCGGACGTCACCGGGACGGCTGTCAGCCGCTCGCCTCCGGGAGCGTCGAGCACGGCCCTCGACGCGTCGGGCGCCGTGCGCAGCTCGACCACCCAGCTGCCGTCGTCCAGCGGCGTCGCGACGTGCAGCACCCGGGCGCGACCGGCCGTGTCGACCACGTCGACCTGCCCCGCGACCGTCGCGGAGTTGTTGACGACCACGAGGTCGCCCGGCTCGAGCTCGTCGGCCAGGTCGGCGAACCGACGGTGCCGCACACCGTCCGGTCGGGCGACCAGCAGCCGCACGTCGTCGCGGGCAGCGCCGCGCTCCTCGGCGGGCCGGTCGGCGACGTGCTCGCCCGCCTCCGGGAACACGGTGGTGGGAGTCTCCTGGAGCAGCGTCACCGGCTCGCCACCTCCGTCGGGACTGCGAGGTCGGCGGCTCGGTAGCGCCCCGGGGGTGGCCGTCGGTCGAGGAGGGCGAGCAGGCTCGGGACGACCGTCTCCGGCTCGGGCCGGTCACTGATGTCCTCGCCCGGGAACGCGTCCTGGTGCATCCGGGTCCGCATGTCGCCGGGGTCGACGGCGTACGCCGTCAGCCCCTCCTCGGCCGCCAGCGTGAGCGTGAGGTGCTCGAGGGCGCTCTTGGTGGCGGCGTAGGCGCCCCAGGTGGGGTAGTGCTCGACGGCTGCGTCCGAGGTGACGCTGAGCACCACGCCGTCGCGGTCCCGCAGGGTCGGGAGCAGCGCCCGCGTCAGCTCCAGGGGCGCGGCCACGTTGACCTGCCACGCCGCGTGGAGGTCGGCGGCCGTGAGGTCTCGTACGGCGCGCATCGGTAGCGGACCCAGCGTGCTGGCGTTGTGGACCAGCAGGTCGAGGCCGCCGATCGCCCCGACCTCGCTGACCAGGGCGGCGCGGTGGTCCGGGTCGGCCACGTCGCCGACCACGGCCCGGACGCCGGGGGAGTCGATGCGGGCCAGGGTGTCGGGGGAGCGGCCGTCGGTGACGACGGTGACGCCGCGGGCGACGAGGGCGCGGGTCAGGGCCAGGCCCAGCCCGGCGGACCCGCCGGTGACGAGTGCGGTGTGCATGAGAGGTGTCTCCTCCTACGTCGGAATTCTCTCGTTGCTGCTAGTCTTCAAGTTGAAGTCAACTTGAAGTCAAGGAGAACTCGTGGACACGCGGGACCAGCTGACGATGAGCGAGGTCGTACGCCGGAGCGGGTTCGCCGCCTCGGCGCTGCGCTTCTACGAGGCCCAGGGCCTGGTCTCCGCCGGCCGCACGGGCGGCGGCCGACGCACCTACCAGCGCAGCGTGCTCCGGCGGCTGGCCTTCATCCGTGCGGCGAGCAACGTCGGGCTGACCCTGGCCGAGATCCGCGAGGAGCTCGCCCGTCTCCCGGACGAACGGACCCCGACCAGGGCGGACTGGCAGAGGATCTCCCGGCACTGGAGGGCGCGCCTCGACGAGCAGATCGAGGCGCTGGAGCGGCTCCGCGACGGACTGGACTCCTGCATCGGCTGCGGCTGCCTGTCGCTCCAGCGCTGCCAGGTCTCCAACCCCGGCGACGTCGCCGGGGAGTCGCGGACCGCGCCCGGCGCGGCGTTCCTGCCCGCGCTCCTGCGCCGGCCGGTCCCGGGCGATCCGACATGATGGGCGCATGAGTGACCTCCGCCTGCCCACCGGCCCGGTCGACCTCACGAGGCATGCGACCGACGCCACCCCCGGGTTCACGGCGGGCAAGTCGGAGGGGAAGCAGGCGCTGGCGGACCTCGGGGAGGAGCTGTCGGACCTGCAGGAGCGGCTCTTCGCGGAGGGTCGCTCGGGCTTCTCGCGCAGCGTGCTGCTGGTGCTCCAGGGCATGGACACCTCGGGCAAGGGCGGCGTGCTGCGCCACACCGTCGGCCTGATCGATCCGCAGGGCGTGCGGATCACCAGCTTCAAGGCTCCGACCGACGAGGAGCGGCGGCACCACTTCCTGTGGCGGATCCGGCGCGCCGTGCCGGAACCGGGGTACGTCGGCGTGTTCGACCGGTCGCACTACGAGGACGTGCTGGTCGCGCGGGTGCACTCCCTGGTCGAGCCGCGCACCGTCGAGAGCCGCTACGGGCAGATCAACGAGTTCGAGGCCGAGCTGGTGGAGTCCGGGACGGTGGTCCTGAAGTGCATGCTCCACATCTCGCCGGACACCCAGAAGGAGCGCCTCGCGGAGCGACTGGCGAACCCCGCGAAGCACTGGAAGTACAACCCGGGCGACCTCGACGAGCGGGCGCTGTGGCCGACCTACCGCGAGGCCTACGAGATCGCGCTGGAGCGGACCAACACCGAGGTCGCGCCCTGGTACGTCGTCCCGTCCGACCGCAAGTGGTACCGCAACCTGGCGGTCGGACGGCTGCTGCTCGACACGTTGCGCTACCTGAACCCGCAGTGGCCCGCCGCCGACTTCGACGTCGCGGCCGAGCAGCGCCGACTCGCCGAGGAGGAGCCGGTCCGGTGATCCCCACGGTGTCCGTCACGCGGTACGTCACGCCGCTGCGCGAGGGCGGCTCGCTGCCCGGCGTCGTCGAGGCCGACGACCTGGGCACCTACGTCTGCAAGTTCCGGGGTGCCGGCCAGGGGGTGCGGGTCCTGGTGGCGGAGGTCGTCGTCAGTGGGCTCGCCGAGCGCCTCGGCCTGCGCACGCCACGGCTCGCGGTGCTCGACCTCGACCCCGAGATCGCCCGGTACGAGGCCGACGAGGAGGTCCAGGACCTGCTCAAGGCGAGCGCCGGACGCAACCTCGGGATCGACTTCCTCCCGGGAGCCTTCGGGTACGACGGCTCCCACCCGCTGGCGCCCGGCGAGGCCGCCGGCGTGGTGTGGCTCGACGCGTTCTGCGCGAACGTCGACCGGAGCTGGCGCAACCCCAACCTCCTGGTGTGGCACGGCGACCTGTGGCTCATCGACCACGGGGCGTCGCTCTACTTCCACCACGGCTGGGGAGCCGGGGTCGGAGATCCTGTCCGGTTCGCTGCCCAGCCCTGGGACGGGTCCGACCACGTGCTGCGCCGGCACGCGGGCGACCTCGCCGAGGCCGACCGCGCGGCCCGCGCCCGGCTCGACGAGGCGACGCTCGTGGACGTGCTCGCCCAGGTGCCCGACGAGTGGCTGGAGCCGGTGCCCGGCGCCCACTCGCCCGAGGGGGTGCGGGCGGCGTACCTGGCCTTCCTCCTCGCCCGGCTCGCCTCGACGACCTGGCTGCCCGGAGCGGCCCGATGA
The DNA here is from genome assembly GCF_050880345.1 of Nocardioides sp. GXQ0305. NCBI lineage: Bacteria > Bacillati > Actinomycetota > Actinomycetes > Propionibacteriales > Nocardioidaceae > Nocardioides > Nocardioides sp. GXQ0305. The sequence continues at coordinate 150,763 of NZ_JBNYXG010000006.1, read as the reverse complement.
GCCGGCTGGCCTACCAGTACGTCGTGCTGCGCTGTGTCCCGCGGCCAGATCGCGAGGAGTTCCACAACGTCGCGGTCGTGCTCTACTGCGAGGAGGAGGCCTTCCTCGACCTCGCCTGCCAGGTCGACGCGGGCCGGCTCGCCGCGCTCGACCCCCGGCTCGACGTCGACCAGGTCCGGGCCGGGCTCGCCCACGCGGCGGCTGTGTGCGCCGGCGAGGCCACGGCGGGCGACGCAGCGGGGGCCCCGCTGGGGCAGCGGTTCGGCCTCCTCACGGCGCCGCGCAGCACCGTGCTCCAGCCGGGGCCGGTCCACGGGGGCCTGACCGACGACCCGGCACGCCAGCTGGAGCACCTGCTCGAGCGGCTGGTGGGATAGGTCAGACCGGGACCAGCTCCACCGCGCCGACGGCGTAGCGGGCCAGCACGGTCCGCGCCAGCTCGGGGTGGGCGCCGAGCGGCTCCGACACCGCGACCGCGCCGGCCTCGAGCGCCAGCTCCCGGGCCCGGTCGGGCAGGAACCCGGGGGCGAGGAACAGCGATGCCACCGCGATGTGGCGGCGTCCCTCGACGCGGAAGGCCCGGACCGCCTCGCCGGTGGCCGGCGGCGCGGCCGACGCGAACGCCGCGGTGACGGGAAGCTTGTGGCGGGTGCCCCACAGCCGGGCCAGCCGGGCCACGGCCTGGTTGGCCAGGGCGTCGGAGGACCCGGCGGCGGCGACGACGAGCGCGTCGAGCTCGCGCACCCGCGAGGCCCTCAGCGCCTCGCGCATCCGCAGGTCGAGGATGTCGAGCAGCTGGGTGCCGAGCCCGAGGACGTCGGTGGCGCGGATCGAGAGCCCCTCGTGGCGCTCGGCCGCCTCGGCCACGGCCCGGGGCACGTCGACCTTCGCGTGGTAGGCCTCGCTGAGGAGCAGCGGCACGACCACGATCTCGTCGTGCCCCTTCCTCACCAGCCGGTCGACCACGGTCTGGAACGACGGACGGGACAGCTCGAGGAAGGCCTTCTCGATGGTGAGGTCGGGGCGCAGCGCCTTGACCTCGTCGACGAGGGTGCCGATCGTGGCGGCCGAGCGGGGATCGCGGCTCCCGTGGGCCAGGGCCACCAGTGCTGGTGCAGCCATGTCTGTTCCTTCTTCCTCAGTGGATTCCGCACTCGGTCTTCGACGTGCCGGCCCAGCGCCCGCTGCGCGGGTCGTCGCCGGCGGCGACCCTGCGGGTGCAGGGCCAGCAGCCGATCGACGGGTAGCCGTCGTGGACCAGGGGGTTGACGAGGACGCCGTTGTCCGCGATGTACCGCTCCACCTGCTCGTCGGTCCAGCGAGCGAGGGGAGACACCTTCACCTTGCCCTTCCGGGCGTCCCACCCGACGACCGGCGCCACCACGCGGTTGCGGGTCTCGGCGCGCCGCAGCCCGGTCGCCCAGGCGTCGTAGCCGGCGAGCGTGCGCTCCAGCGGCTGCACCTTGCGCAGCTGGCAGCACAGGTCCGGGTCGGTCTTGTAGAGGTCCTTGCCGTAGGTCGCGTCCTGCTCGGCGACCGACTGCTCCGCGGTGGCCGTGACCACCTCGAGCGGGAGCGTCGCCGCCACCGCGTCGCGCGTCCCGATGGTCTCGGCGAAGTGGTAGCCGGTGTCCAGGAACACCACGTCGGTGCCGGGGGCGACCTGCGACACCAGGTGCGCGAGGACGGCGTCGCCCATGGACGAGGTGATGCAGAACCGGTCGCCGAAGGTGGCCGCGGCCCACTCGATGATGTGCTCGGCCGGTGCGAGCTCCAGCTCGGCGCCGACGTGGGAGACCAGGTCGCGCAGCTGCTCGGGCGAACGGCCGTCGGTGTGCGTGCCGCGGGCGGCCAGCGCCTCGCGGGTGGTGGCGGCGGTCATGACACGCCCCCCGCCTGCTGCGGGCGCACCAGGCCGAGCATCTTCAGGCTGAACGCGCGCAGGCAGCCACGGCACTCCCATGATCCGGGAGGGCAGGACCCGTCGGGACCCTCGTGGGGCCAGAGGTCGGTCTCGCCGCAGTAGGGGCAGTGGAACGGCACGGCTCGTTCGCTCACGAGGCCACCTCCAGCGCGCGTTCGCCGCGCAGCAGCTCCTCGTCGGCCCGCTGCACCCAGTCGACGAAGGACTCGCCCTCGTGGCGCTCGGCCAGGAAGTTGCTGACGACGGTCGTGACGTAGTCGTCGAGCCCGGCGCTGGTGACCTTGTGGGCGCGCAGCTTGCGGCCGAAGTTGGCCTGCAGCCCGGTCGCGCCGCCCAGGTGCACCTGGAAGCCCTCCACCTGCTCGCCGTCGGACATGACCAGCTGGCCCTTGAGCCCGATGTCGGCCACCTGGGTGCGGGCGCAGGCGTTGGGGCAGCCGTTGACGTTGACGGTGATGCCCTCGGGAAGGACCGTGTCGAGGTCGGGGAAGCGGCGCTCCAGCTCGGCGACCAGGTCGCGGGCGCGGTTCTTGGTGTCGACGATCGCGAGCTTGCAGAACTCGATGCCGGTGCAGGCCATCGTGTTCCGGCGGAAGCCGGACGGACGGCCGGACAGCCCGATCGCGTCGAGACGGTCCAGCAGCGGGGCGACGTGGTCGGGGTCGACGCCGATCAGCACGATCTTCTGGTACGGCGTCAGCCGGGCGCCGGCGACGCCGTAGAGGTCCATCAGGTCGGCGAGCCGGGTCAGCATCGACCCGGACACCCGGCCGGCGGTCGGGGCGACGCCGACGTACCGCCGGCCGTCACGCTGTGGGTGCACGCCCACGTGGTCGCGGTGCCCGACCGGGGACCCCGGCGACTCGCAGCGGACCAGCTCGCGGCCGAGGTACTCGTTCTCGAGGACCTCGCGGAACTTGTCGGCTCCCCAGTCGGCGACGAGGAACTTCAGCCGAGCGCGGGAGCGCAGGCGGCGGTAGCCGTAGTCGCGGAAGATCGCGGCCACGCCCTCCCAGGCGTCGGCGACCTCGTCGATCGGGATCCAGACCCCGAGCTTCTGGGCGAGCATCGGGTTGGTCGAGAGCCCGCCGCCGACCCACAGGTCGAATCCGGGGCCGTGCTCGGGGTGGACGGTGCCGACGAAGGCCACGTCGTTGGTCTCGGGCGAGACGTCGTGGCTCGGGTGACCGGTCAGCGCCGTCTTGAACTTCCGCGGAAGGTTCGAGTACGCCGGGTTGCCCAGGATGCGCCGCTTGATCTCGGCCAGCGCCTCGGAACCGTCGATGATCTCGTCGGCGGCGACGCCCGCGACCGGGGAGCCGAGGAACGGTCGCGGGGAGTCCCCGCAGGCCTCGAGGGTGGTCAGGCCGACCGCCTCGAGCCGCTCCCAGATCTCGGGGACGTCCTCGATCCGGATCCAGTGGTACTGGATGTTCTCCCGGTCGGTCACGTCGGCCGTGTCCCGCGCGAACTCCTGACCGATGGTGCCGAGGGTGCGCACCGCCTCCGGCGTGAGCAGCTGCCCGTCGGAGCGGACGCGCATCATGAAGAACTCGTCGTCGAGCTCGTCCTCCTCCAGCATCGCGGTCTTGCCGCCGTCGAAGCCGGGTGCGCGCTGGGTGTAGAGGCCGAGCCAGCGGAACCGACCCCGCAGGTCCGCCGGGTCGATGGAGGCGAAGCCACGCTTGGAGTAGACGTGCTGGATGCGGGCCTGCACGTTGAGCGGGTCGTCGTCCTTCTTGGACTGCTCGTTCTTGTTGAGCGGCTCGGAGTAGCCGAACGCCCACTGGCCCTCGCCACGCTTGGGGCGCGGGACCTCCGTGCGGGTCGCCGGCTGCGCTGCGTATCGCAGGTCTGACATGGGGGAGTGGTCCTTTGACTGAAGGGCCCGCGCGCTGGTCCGGAGGGGATCGAGCGCGGAACGAGAGGTGCTGGGGCGGCGTTCAGCGGGGCCAACAGATCATGGCGTGCGTACGCATCAGGTCCACGTGGCGTCGTACCACGAGGTGCGCGTGCGTCGCAGCGGAGATCATGTCAAGAAGTCTCAGGGGCTGGACCACCTGCCCACAAACCGACATCTCGTGATGTGAGACGTGCGTCCAAAATACGGACAACCCTCACCCCGAGCCCGACCCCACAGGCTCAGGGCTCCTGGACCGGTCGGAGTCCCGCCCCCCGGCTGCGGGACCCCGCACGACGCTCCGGAGGACCCGGAGCACCACCCGCGGCCGCTGCAGGTCGGCCGGGGCGTCGACGAGGTGGTTGACCCGGAGGAAGGCGGTGGCCAGCTCGCGGTCGTGGGCCGCCGCCCCGACCAGCCGCCGGAGGTACCCGCTCGCCAGCCGCGCCCGCAGCGACGGGCGCCGGTCGGGCGTCGGACCCGCCGCGATCGCCCACGGCGTGTCGATGATCGCGGCGGCGCCCTCGTGGAAGCGCCGGGCGAGGCCGGTCACGCCCTCGGCGAGGCACCGGCCGAGGAGCTCGGCCTCCAACGCGGCCACGGACATGCCCTGGCCGTAGACCGGGTCGAACGCGCACAGCGCGTCGCCGGTGACCACCAGGCCGCGCGGGAACCGGGTCAGCTGCTCGTAGTGGCGGCGGCGGTTGGCCGGGAAGCGGTAGGCCAGCCCCTCGTCGAGCGGCACCAGCCCGTCGAGCAGGTCGGCCAGCACGGGAGAGGCCAGGGTGCGGGCCCAGGCGCGGTAGGCCTCGAGCTCCAACGGCGGGCGCTCGCCGTCACGGCCCACCAGGCACGTCATCAGGACGTCGTCCTCGTGGGCGATGGCGAGCCCGCCGCGGGGGAGCACGGGCGAGGCGGGCACCGCCGTCACCACCGGCTCGTCGGCGCCGCGCGGGTGCCGGAACGTCCGCGTGGCGTACCGCTTGTCGATCCGCCGCACGTCCTCGTGGGGCGCGAGGTAGCCGCGACGCTCCAGCCACTCCGGGGTCCGTGAGGTCCGGCCCGAGGCGTCGACCACGAGGTGCGCCGGCAGCAGGTGGGGCGTGCCGGAGTCGCGGTCGGTGACGATGACCCCGTCCACCCGACGCTCGTCCGCCGTGAAGGCGAGATCCAGCACCGAGGTGTGCTCCTGCACGGTGACAGAGGGGGACAGCAACCGGCGTCGGACGTACCACTCCAGCAACGGCCGGCTCACCCCGAGGGCGGGCAGGTCGGCACGTCCCGCGGCGAGCGGGTCGGGGCCGAAGTAGTAGCGGGCGTCCTGCTGCGCGTCGCCGAGCTGGGCACCGCGTGCCACCAGGTCGTCGGTCGTGCCGGGAAACATCCGCTCGACCACGGCCAGCCCGGACGACAGCAGCCCGTGGACGTGCCGGCCCTGCGGGACACCCCCGCGGTTGACCGGCAGGGCCGGCATCTCGTCCCGGTCGACCAGGGTGACGCGGTCGTAGTGGTCGGCGAGCGTGCGGGCAGCGAGCAGGCCCGCCATGCTGGCGCCGATCACCACGGCGCGGCGTTCGAGGCGGGCCATCTCGCTCACCCGACCGGCTTCAGGATCTTGCCGACCGTCCCCGGGACCCGGTCGAGCCAGACCCGGCGGAACTCGGGCTCGCTGTCGGTGAGGTCCGCGACCAGGGCACGGTCCTCCTCGGGGCTCGGGCAGTAGACCTGCTCGACGTCCTTCTGGCGCACCGTCACCACGGGGTTGCCGTTCACGTTGAAGCGCACCAGGAACTGGAACCCGAAGCCGGCCGACCGCGGGACCTCCACGATCGTGCAGCTGAAGGCGGGCAGGCCGTCGATGTCGACCCGCGGGATCCAGCGCTGGTCGGCGCGCGTGAGCAGCGGGTCGCCGTTGGCGTCCTCCACGAACGGCGCGAAGATCATGGTGTCCCAGGCCTCGTTGCCGACGAAGGCGTCGCTGCCGTCACCGGGCGCCCAGATGTTGATGTCGCGGCCCTCCCCGCCGATCAGGACGTCGCTGTTGGGGAGCGAGGTCTCGGGCCCGCCGACGAGGATGTCGGACTGCTCGCCGCCGAGGAGCGTGTCGTCGCCCTCCTTGCCGATCAGCAGGTCGTCGTTGGCCCGGCCGAAGAGCACGTCGGTGTTCTCCATGTGCTGCTTGGCCGTCACGCCCGGCGGCTGGATGAGCGGGTTGTCGGCGTTGTCGTCGTCCCCGCCGATGTGCACGTCCTTGCCGGGCGTCCCGGGGACGACCAGGGCCGCCGAGGTGGCCGCCGTGCCGCCGACGAGTGCGCCGACGGCGAGCGTGGCGCCGAGAGCGCGCCGGATCCGGCGCTGTCCCGGGCGGCTGGTGGTCGATGAGTAGGTGTGGGTCATCGCGTGGTTCCCCTTCGGTGTCGTTGGTGCGATGGCCGGGACGCTAGGAAGCCAGACGGTCACCCGACATCGGGAGGCCACCTCAGATCCGGGCCGGCCCACCTCAGACGGGCGTCGATGGAGGTGGCGGGGCCCGCCGTGGGGGGCGCATCATGGCCCTGTGGACCCGCGCTCCAGCGGAGAGCTCGTCGGACGCGAGGGCATCCTGCGGGACCTGTCGGAGGCGCTCGCTCGCTCGGCATCCGGGATCCCGACGGTCGTGGTGCTGTCGGGGGAGACCGGTGTGGGCAAGACCCGGTTGGTGCAGGAGTTCCTGGCCGGGGCGGAGGCCCTCTCACTGGCCGGCGCCTGCATCCCGGTGGCGGGTGAGCCGCTGCCGTACGCCGCGCTGGCGCAGGCGTTGCGCCAGGGTGGCGACGGTCTCGTGGACCGCGAGGTCCGGGGCTCGCCCGAGCTGGCCCGGCTGCTCCCCGCGGCGTCGGGCGACGCCGTACCGACGACTCCCGACCCGGGGTCCGAGGCGACGTCGCGGATGCGACTGTTCCAGGCGGTGCTGGGGCTGCTGGGGCGGGTGTCGGAGCACCGGCCGGTCGTCCACGTGGTCGAGGACGTGCACTGGGCCGACCGGTCGACCCTCGACCTGCTGACCTTCCTCGTCGGCAACCTGAACGACGAGCGGGTGCTGCTCCTGCTCACCCACCGCGACGACGCGCCCGACGAGTCCAGCGACCTCGCGTCGTGGCTGGTCGAGCTCGGCCGGATGGACGCCCGGACCGTGCGGGTGCCGAGGCTGGAACGGGACGACGCGGCGCGCCTCGTGACGTCGCTGGCGGGGGCGGTCCCGCCCGAGCGGCTCGAGGAGACGCTGGCGCGCTCGGACGGGAACCCCTTGTTCGTCGAGCAGCTGGTGATGGCGGGCGACGGACCGGGACAGCTGCCCGCGACCCTGCACGAGCTGCTCCGGGTGCGCGTCGAGGCCCTGCCCGCCGACACCCGTCGGCTGCTGCGCGCGGCGGCGGTGATCGGCCGGGTGGCCTCCGGACCGCTGCTCGCCCGCACCCTCGGCCGGCCGGTGGAGGACGTCGAGGACGCGTTGCGCGCCGGCCTGGCTGCCCGGGTCGCCGAGGTGCGTGCAGACGACCGGATCGGGTTCCACCACCCGGCGTTCCGCGAGGTCGTGTACGCCGAGCTGCTGCCCGGCGAGCGGACGAGGCTGCACCGGGCCGCCGCCGAGGCCCTGGAGGAGGAGGCGGACCCGGCCCCCGAGGTCGCGGGGGAGGTGGCTCGCCACTGGCACCTCGCCGGCGACCTCGAACGAGCGCTCGCCGCCTCCATCACCGCCGGGCGGGCCTACGAGCAGATGTACGCCTTCGGCGCCGCCGGGGCCAGCTTCGGACTGGCCCTGGAGCTGCTCGACCGGGTCGGCGACCCCCGGGTCGACCGGCTCGACCTCGCCGTGAGAGCGGCGTCGTCGGCCAGCGTCGTGGGCGACAACCAGGCCGCCGTGCGCCTGCTCCACGAGCAGCTGCACCGGGTCGCCGACCCCGCCCGACGGGCGGTGCTGCTGGAGCGACTCGGCGCCGCGGAGTTCGTCGCCGGGGACGTCGCGGCGGCGGAGACGGCGTACCGCTCGGCGACCGAGCTGCTCCCGGACGAGGAGGTGAGCGTCCTGTCCGCGCGCGTCCACGCCGGGCTGGGGCTGCTGGCGGCCGCCTGGTCCCGCCTGGACGAGGGCGAGGACGAGGCCCGCCGTGGGCTTGCGATCTCGTGCCAGGTGGACGCCCGGCGGGAGGAGGGCACCGCGCGGAACGCGCTCGGTCTCGTCGCCGCCTCGCGAGGCGACCTCGACACCGGGGTCGACCACCTGGAGGCGTCGCTCGCCATCGCCCGCGAGGTCGAGAGCCCCTTCGAGCTGGGCCAGGCCTACGTCAACCTGAGTCACGTGCTGGGCCTCGCGGGCCGGCTGGACCACGTGGTCGACCTGGCTCGCGGTGGGCTCTCCGAGCTCGACCGGTTCGGGCAGGACCGCCAGTTCGGGAGCCTGCTGCTGTGCAACGCCAGCGACGCGTTGATCAAGGCCGGGCGGCTCCCCCAGGCGGAGGAGCTGATCGGGCAGGCGCTCGGTCGACATCCGCGGGGCGTGATGGCGGCCCCGGTCCTGCTGCTGGCCGCGAAGCTGACCGTCGCCCAGGGGGACCTGCCGGCCGCGTGGGAGCGCTGCGAGCAGGCCCGGCTCATCATCGAGGCGGAGGGCGCTCCGCTCGGCTGGTGGCGGGAGGTCACCGAGACCTCCGCCGAGGTCGAGCTCTGGGCCGGGAGGCCGCAGGCGGCGCTGGAGATCGCGCAGGACGGACTCGCCGCGATCAGCGACACCGACGAAGCGGTGTTCGGCAGCGCGCTCGTCGGGCTGGGGCTGCGGGCCCTGGCCGACCTGGCCTTCGCCCACCGGGACGCGCGCTCGCGGCAGGGCCGGGCGCCGGCACGGCAGGAGCTGCTGGACGCCCGGGCGGCGGTCGGCGCCCTCCCCGGGTGGGCCGAGCTGCCCGAGACCCAGGCCCTCGACCGGCAGGCCGCGGCCGAGCTGGCCCGGCTGGACCTCGCTCCCGCTGCCGAGCCGTGGCGGGGTGCGGCCGCCGCCTGGGACGCGCTGGGCCGGCCGCTGCCCGCGGCGTACGCGCGGTGGCGTGAGGCCGAGGAGTTGCTCGGCGCGGGGGTGGACGTCGACTCGATCGGTGCGCTGCGTGCCGTCCACGACACGGCCCAGGGCCTCGGCGCCGCCCGGCTGGTGCAGGAGGTGGAGGCGCTGGCCGCGTTCTACCGGGTCGACCTGCTGCCACCCGCGGTGCCCGACCCCGGCCCGGACCCGCTGGCCGGCTACGCGCTGACGGCGCGCGAGAAGGAGGTCCTGGCCGCGCTGGCCGCCGGCCGGACCAACCGGGAGATCGCGGACGCACTGTTCATCAGCGTCAAGACGGCGTCGGTGCACGTGTCCAACATCCTGCGCAAGCTCGACGTCCCGGGGCGCCAGGAGGCGGCCCGGGTGGCCCACCAGCTGGGCTCGGGACGGGGACCGGCGTGACCCGTGGCTGGTCGTAGGCTGTCGGCCATGACCGATGCCCTCATCAGCAGTGCGTACTCCCAGATCCTCGAGGTGATCGGCTCGGTCGAGCCGCGGATCGCCGACGCCACCCGGCAGGAGCTCGCCGACCAGCGCGGGTCGCTGAAGCTGATCGCGAGCGAGAACTACGCCTCACCGGCCGTGCTCCTCACCATGGGCACCTGGTTCAGCGACAAGTACGCCGAGGGCACGATCGGCCACCGGTTCTACGCCGGCTGCCAGAACGTCGACACCGTCGAGACGGTGGCGGCCGAGCACGCGCGCGAGCTGTTCGGCGCGCCGTACGCCTACGTGCAGCCGCACTCGGGGATCGACGCCAACCTGGTCGGGTACTGGTCGATCCTGGCCCACCGGGTCGAGTCGCCCGGCCTGGAGAAGCTGGGCGCGAAGAACGTCAACGAGCTGTCCGACGCCGACTGGGAGTCGCTGCGCCACGAGCTGGGCAACCAGCGGCTGCTCGGCATGAGCCTGGACGCCGGCGGCCACCTGACCCACGGGTTCCGGCCCAACATCAGCGGCAAGATGTTCCACCAGCAGCAGTACGGCACCGACCCCGAGACCGGGTTGCTCGACTACGACGCGCTGGCGGCGAAGGCGCGGGAGTTCCGACCACTGATCCTGGTGGCCGGCTACTCGGCGTACCCCCGCCGGGTGGACTTCGCGAAGGTCCGTGAGATCGCCGACGAGGTCGGCGCGACCCTGATGGTCGACATGGCCCACTTCGCCGGCCTGGTGGCCGGCAAGGTCTTCACCGGCGACGAGGACCCCGTGCCCCACGCCCACGTCACCACGACCACGACCCACAAGTCGCTCCGCGGGCCGCGCGGCGGCATGGTGCTGGCCCAGGAGGAGTTCGCCCGCGATGTCGACCGCGGCTGCCCGATGGTCCTCGGCGGCCCGCTCTCCCACATGATGGCCGCCAAGGCGGTCGCCCTGGCCGAGGCCCGCACCCAGGAGTTCCGCGACTACGCCCAGCGGATCGCCGACAACGCCAAGTCGCTGGCCGACGGCTTCCTGAAGCGCGACGCCCGGCTGGTCACCGGCGGCACCGACAACCACCTGGTGCTGCTCGACGTGTCGTCGTTCGGCCTCACCGGCCGCCAGGCCGAGTCGGCGCTGCTCGACGCCGGGGTCGTCACCAACCGCAACTCGGTCCCCCAGGACCCCAACGGCGCCTGGTACACCTCCGGCATCCGGCTCGGCACCCCCGCCCTCACCACCCGGGGCTTCGGCCACGACGAGTTCGACGGGGTCGCCGAGCTGATCGTCGACGTGCTGTCGGCCACCGAGCCCGGCACCACCAAGGCCGGGGGGCCCTCCAAGGCGTCGTACGCCACCTCCGACGGGGTCGCCGGCAAGGTCAAGGACGCCGCCTCCGAGCTGCTCGCGAAGCACCCGCTCTACCCCGGTCTCGACCTGGCCTGACCCGGGCAGGCGCCTCATGAACGGATGATGCCGGTCGTGGTGCGGGAACTACTGATCCGGCATGGGTGGTTTCGAGACGGGCCTTGACGGCCCTCCTCAACCACCGGTGGTGCGGCTGCCTGCCGCACCTGTGTCGAAACCACCCAGGAGGACTCAGGCGACCGCCGGCGTCGCCCGGTCGAGCAGGAACCGCAGGTCGCCGCCGGCGAGGGCTCCGTAGGTGCCGTCGTGGCCCTCGGCCAGCCGGCTCGCGCAGAAGACGTCGGCGACCTCGGCCGGCGCGTGGCGTACCAGCAGCGAGCCCTGGAGGCACGTCGCCATCCGCCCCGCGAGGCGGCGTGCGGAGACCTCCATCGCCGCCGTGTCACCCAGCAGGGCGAGCGTGTCGTCGACGGCCCGGTCGAGTCGGGTGTCGCCGCCGCGCGCCCGTCCCACCTCGGTGATCCACGCGTCGAGCACCTCGGGCTCGCGGGTCAGGGCGCGGAGCACGTCGAGCGCGTTCACGTTGCCCGAGCCCTCCCACACCGAGTTGAGCGGGGCCTCGCGGTAGAGCAAGGGCAGTCCTGACTCCTCGACGTAGCCGTTGCCGCCGAGGCACTCCAGCGCCTCGGCGACCAGCCCCGGCGTCCGCTTGCAGACCCAGAACTTGGAGAGCGGCAGCGCGATCCGGCGCAGCGCCGCCTCGTGGGGGTCGGTGATCCCGTCGACGGCCGCGGCCAGTCGGACGGCCAGTGCGGTGGCGGCCTCGGCCTCGACCGCCAGGTCGGCGACGACGTTCTGCATCAGCGGCCGGTCGGCCAGCACGGACCCGAACGCGCGCCGGTGGGCCACGTGCCAGGCGGCCTCGTTGACCGCCCGCCGCATCAGGGAGGTGGAGCCCAGCACGCAGTCGAGCCGGGTGGCGGCCACCATCTCGATGATGGTGCGCACACCGCGACCCTCGTCGCCCAGGCGGTGGCCGAGGGTGCCGTCGAGCTCCAGCTCGCTCGAGGCGTTCGAGCGGTTGCCGAGCTTGTCCTTGAGCCGGACGACGTCGAGGGGGTTGCGGCTCCCGTCGGGCAGCACCCGCGGCACCACGAAGCAGGTGACGCCGCCGTCGGCCTGGGCCAGCACCAGGAAGACGTCGTTCATCGGCGCCGACGTGAACCACTTGTGGCCGTGCAGCGTGTACTCGCCGTCGGCCGAGGTCGGGACGGCCCTCGTGACGTTGGCCCGCACGTCGGAGCCGCCCTGCTTCTCGGTCATGCCCATCCCGGCGAGTGCCCCGCGCTTCCCGGCGACCGGCCGCAGTCGAGGGTCGTACGACGTGGAGGCCAACAGCGGCGTCCACTCCTTGGCCAGCGCGTCGTCGGCCCGGAGCGCGGGGACGGCGGCGTACGTCATCGAGATCGGGCAGCCGTGCCCGGGCTCGGTGTGCGACCACGCCATGAAGCCGGCCGCGCGCCGGACGTGGGCGTGCGGGCTGTCGGACTCCCACGGCGTCGCCGCCAGGCCGTGGCCGACCGCCCGCTCCATCAGCCAGTGCCACGAGGGGTGGAAGGTGACCTCGTCGATCCGGTTGCCGTAGCGGTCGTAGGTGCACAACCGCGGCGGGTTCTCGTTGGCGTGCATGCCGTGCTCGCGCGCCTCGGCGGTGCCGGCCTCGAGGCCCAGCGGAGTGAGGTCGTCGACGACCTCCGCCGATGCGTGACGGGTGACCGCGTCCACCAGCGCCCGGTCGCCGCCGACCACGTCGTGGCCGGCGAGCAGCGGGGCCTGGTTGGTGCTGGCGCGCCGCTCGGCTGCGCGGTCGGGGGTGTCCATGTCGTTACCGTAGACACATGCGCGACCTGCTGTGGCGGCTGATCGTCACCACGACCGGGTCGTGCATCCGCTACCGGGTGACCGGCCTCGCCGCCGAGGCGGCGTTCTTCGCGATCCTCTCGGTCCCGCCACTGGTCTTCGCGCTCGCCGGGGCGATCGGGTACGTCAGCGAGCAGTTCAGCCCCGCCGAGGTCGCCGAGGTCCGGCTGGCGGTGATCGACCTCTCCTCGCGGGTGCTGACCGAGGACGCGGTCGACCGGATCATCGTGCCGACCATCAACGACGTGCTGCGGCCGGGCCGGTTCGACGTGATCTCCCTCGGCTTCATCCTGTCGCTGTGGTCGGGCAGCCGGGCCCTCAACGTGTTCGTCGACACCATCACGATCATGCACGGCCTCGGTGGCCACCGCGGGATCGTGAAGACCCGCGCCCTGTCCTTCCTGCTCTACATCCTCGCGATCGTGACCGGGGTGTTCACGCTCCCGCTGGTGGTGGCCGGGCCCTCGCTCGTACGTCGGCTGGTGCCCGGGCAGCTGGACTTCCTGACCCAGTTCTACTGGCCGACCGTGCTGATCCTGTCGATCTGCTTCCTGGCGACGCTCTACCACGTCTCGGTGCCGGTCCGGACCAACTGGACCTTCAACCTCCCCGGCGCCACGTTCGCCCTGGCGGCCTGGATCTTCGGGTCCTTCCTGCTGCGCTGGATCCTGACCGAGACCGCGGCCGAGTCGGGCTCCATCTACGGCCCGCTGGCCTCCCCGATCGCGGTGCTCCTCTGGCTGTACCTGCTGGCGCTGGCCGTGCTGATCGGGGCGGCCGTCAACGCGGCGTTCGACGCGGTCTTCCCGCAGCAGGCGACCAGCCGGGCGCGGGTCGAGCTGGTGCAACGCCTCAAGCACCGGATGTCCCCCCGGCCGAGCCGGACGGACTAGCCTGATCGGGTGAGCGACGACCTCCTCGACGAAGCGGGACGACCCCTCGGCAAGGTCTCGCTCCCCGAGCAGGTGCGGTCGCCCTGGTGGGAGCTGGGCCGCCGGCTGCTGATGGCGGTCGGGATCCTGGTCGGGACGGTGCTGCTGGTCTACTTCGACCGCGACGGCTACGTCGACAACAACGACCCCACCAAGGCTGTGTCGTTCACCGACTCGATCTACTACACGACCGTCACGCTGAGCACGACCGGGTACGGCGACATCGCGCCGGTCTCCACCCCTGCCCGGATGGTCAACGCGTTCATCATCACCCCGGCCCGTATCGCGTTCCTGGTGCTGCTGATCGGCACCACGCTGGAGGTCCTGGCCTCACAGGGCCGTGACATGATCCGGGTCGCCCGGTGGAGGAAGAGCATGGGAGATCACGTCGTCGTCGTCGGCTACGGCACCAAGGGCCGCAGCGCGGTGGAGACCATCATCGGCAACGGACAGGACCGCGACCACATCGTGGTGGTCGACAGCGGCCAGGTCGCGCTCCAGGACGCCCACGCCGACGGCCTCGCGGTCGTCACCGGTGACGCCACGCGCCGTGACGTGCTGCGACGGGCGGGCGTCGGCCGCGCCAGCCAGGTCATCATCACCACCGACCGCGACGACTCCAACGTGCTCGCCACCCTCACCGTGCGCCAGCTCAACCCCGACGCGTGGATCGTGTCGGCGGTGCGTGAGCAGGAGAACGCGCCGCTGATGAAGCAGTCGGGCGCCGACTCGGTCATCACCTCCTCCGACGCGGTCGGCCGGCTGCTGGGCCTGTCGACGCTGTCCCCGACGCTCGGTTCGGTGATGGAGGACCTGCTGACGTACGGCGAGGGGCTCGAGGTCGCCGAGCGCGACCTGCTGGTCAGCGAGGTCGGTCAGCAGCCGCAGCAGCTGCCCGACCAGGTGATCGCCGTCGTCCGCGACGAGAAGGTCTACCGCTACTTCGACCCGGTCGTGACCCAGCTGGCCCGCGGCGACCGGTTGATCGTCGTCCGGCCGTCCAAGGAGCTGCCGTGGGCGCCCAGGCCCGGCACTCACGACGAGGACTTCGCCTCCGACGAGGCCTGATCCCCTTTCCGCATCCCTCGCTCCTCGAGGCTTGACAGGACTCGACCGGTGCACGAGATTGACCGGAGTCTCGGGCACCACAAAGTGGCGTGGTCCACGGGGGCCGTGCCCTCCACACCTGGGGTTCGCGATGCGCCGAGCAGTGCTGTCGATCGTCACCATCTCCGCTCTGGCCGCCGGCGTGCTGGCTACCGGGACCGCCGGCGCCGAACCACCCGGCGATCCCCGCGACCGTCTCGACGTGTACGTCGGGGAGCTGGACCCCGGTCAGGTGGACGCGGTGCTCGACCTCGGCGTCGACCGCCACGACGTCGAGCTCACCGCCGTCCCGGCCGACCGTGGCGAGAAGGACCAGGTCCGGCTGGAGACGATCCTGAGCGGGACCCAGGCGGCCCAGCTGCGGCGGCAGGGCATCGACCTGCGCACCAAGAAGGTGGCCGGCGGCCAGACCGTCGCCCAGCGCGCGACGGCGCTCGCCGCCGAGGGCTTCGAGGTCTTCAGCACCTACAGCGGCCCGGGCGGTCTCCAGGAGCAGTACGAGGAGCTCGCGGCCGCCCACCCGCGGATCACCAAGCCGGTGAGCATCGGCCAGACCGTCAACGGCCAGGACATCATCGCGGTGAAGGTGACCCGGAACGCCGACAAGGCCAAGGACGGCAAGCGTCCGGCCGTGCTGTACCTGAGTGCCCAGCACGCCCGCGAGTGGATCACGCCCGAGATGAACCGCCGGCTGCTGACCTACGTCCTCGACGGCTACGGCAGCGACCCGACGATCACCCGGCTGGTGCGGCAGAACGAGCTGTGGTTCGTCCCGGTCGCGAACCCCGACGGCTACGACTACACCTTCACGCCCGGCCAGCGGCTGTGGCGCAAGAACCTGCGGGACAACGACGGCGACGGTGTGATCACGACGAACGACGGGGTCGACCTCAACCGCAACTTCGCCACCAAGTGGGGCTACGACAACGAGGGGTCCTCGCCCAACCCCGCCAGCCAGACCTTCCGCGGCAGCGGCCCGAACTCCGAGCCGGAGTCGCAGGCGCTCGAGGACTTCATGGGACGCGTCGGCTTCGAGTTCTTCGTCAACTACCACTCGGCGGCCGAGCTGCTGCTGTACGGCACCGGCTGGCAGGTGGCGACGCCCACGCCGGACGACGTCATCTACGAGGCGATGGCCGGCGACGACGCCGACCCGGCCGTCCCCGGCTACGACCCGGACATCTCGGCAGAGCTCTACACCACCAACGGTGACACCGACACCCACATGACCGAGGAGTTCGGCACCCTCGGCTTCACGCCCGAGATGTCGACCTGCGAGGCCGCGTCCGACTCGGTGCCCGACGACGAGTGGGAGGCGATCGACTGCGGCAGCGGGTTCGAGTTCCCCGACGACGAGGAGCTGGTGCAGGCGGAGTTCGAGAAGAACATCCCGTTCGCGCTCTCGGTGGCCGAGTCGGCCTCCGACCCCGACGACCCGGAGTCGGTCGTCGGACGCACCGCCGAGGACTTCCGGGTCGACACCTTCGAGGTCTCCTACGGCGACCCGCAGACGGTGGCGGTGTGGGCCAAGCGTGCGCTGAAGGACCGCCGGATGCTCTACAGCATCGACGGCGGCCCGACCGTGGTCACCCAGGTCCGCGAGTGGGCCGGCGGTGAGCGCTACGGCGACGAGAACGACGACTACTACGCCGAGTTCCGCGGCCAGGTGAAGGGCGCCGACGTCGGGGACGAGGTGGAGGTCTGGTTCCGCGGCGTGAAGCGGGGCGAGGGGCCGGTCACCAGCGACTCCTTCACCTACACGGTCGAGTCCGACAGCGGCGACGACGTCCTGGTCATCGCCAACGAGGACTACACCGGCGCGAACCCGGAGTACCCGGCCGGCACCACCGCGCCGAAGTACGCCGACGCGCACGTCGCGGCGGTCGAGTCGGCGGGTTACACGACCGACGTCTGGGACGTCGACGCACAGGGCGTGCCGCACGACCTCGGCGTGCTCGACCACTACGACGCCGTCCTCTGGTACCTCGGGGACAACCGGATCACCATGGACCCCGAGGACGTGCTGACCAGCACGCCGTTCGGGGAGCTGCCGGACATCTCGGTGGCCGAGCGTCAGCAGTACCTCACACTGGCGGTCCGCGACTACCTCAACGCGGGCGGCAAGCTGGTGCACGCGGGCGAGACGGCCCAGTACCAGGGCCTGCCGGGGATCAGCACGTCGGTCGGCGGCCTCTACTACGGCCTGAACGGTGACCCCGAGGCCGAGTGCGTCATCTCGCCGCGGATCAACGGAGGCACCGACGGCTTCTTCGAGGACTGCCTGATCCTGGCCGACGACTTCCGGCAGTACTACCTCGGCGCCTTCACCCGCACCGACATCGCCGACCCGACCCGCGTCGACGGGGTCGCCCCGCCGCTCGAGGGCTTCGGCGCGGACCTCGGTGGCCCGGTGGTCGAGGGGGACAACCCACTCGACGAGGCCGGGGCCCTGCAGCCGACCAGCGACGTGCTCCCGGTCGACGAGTTCCCGCAGTTCGCCAGCCAGGGTGCTGCGCTGTACCCGCTGGAGGCGGGCAGCCCGTTCGCCCCGATCGAGGGAGACCGCTACGCCGGCGCGCTGCACGCGGATGCGTCGTACATGCGGCTGACCCGGACCGTCGACGTCCCGGCCGGGGCCACGAGCGCCGAGCTGCAGTTCCAGCTGTCGGCGGACATCGAGCCGGGCTACGACTTCGTCCTCGTGGAGGCGAGGAGCGCCGGCGGCGACGACTGGACGACGCTGCCGGAGCAGGGTGGTCTCACCTCGACCGACTCGCCCACGGAGTGCGAGGACGCGGACTCGTTCCTGCTGAACCTGCACCCGTTCCTCACCACCTACCTCGGCACCGACTGCAACGGCGCCGGGGCGACGGGGGAGTGGAACGCGATCCTGGACAGCACCCCGGGCTGGACCGACGTCTCCTACGACCTGTCCGGCCTGAGCGGGGAGGTCGAGCTGTCGATCACCTACGTGACCGACCCGAGCACCGGTGGCGTCGGCACGTTCGTCGACGACACCCGCGTCGTGATCGACGGGGTCGAGGACGCCGACGGGTTCGAGGACGCGACCAGCGTCTGGACGCGGGGCGGTCCGCCGGCCGGCTCGCCGCCGAACCAGAGCAACTGGCAGATCGGCGAGGTGCTCCTCCAGTCGTACGCGGCCACCTCGACCGAGGACACGCTGCTGCTGGGCTTCGGTCTCGAGCAGCTGACCACGGACGGCGAGCGCACCGACCTCGTGGGACGGGCCCTGGACGGACTGCTTGAGTAGCGACCCGTCGCGGGTGTGGCAGGTGAGTGCCACGAAGGTGGCGTGCCCCTGCTCGTGTGGGCTACGGTCATCCGTTGGGACATGGGGCCATCGAAACGGGACATGGGGCCATCGAAACCGGGGGGCACCATGTCATACGCACCGTCCGCGCACTCGATCCGGCGTCTTCTCGCCCTGGGAGCGGCGGTGGTCCTGTCGCTGGGACTGGTGGGGAGTCCGGCGGGCGCCACGGGGAAGCCCGACCAGGCCGGTGACTACTACCAGCGCCCGGCGCCGTACCACAACACCGGCACCTTCGACCCGGAGTGCGCGGACGTCGACGTCAGCGTCGCCTACGACTACCAGGGCGTCGACTCGGTGCGCGTCGTGAACGGCAGTGACGACCAGGCCTTCCTTCTCAAGGACCGCTTCCGGTTCGAGGAGATCTGGTCGGATGCGTCGACCGGCGAGGTGCTGCTCGTCTGGCGGGGCCGGTACCGCTTCCAGGAGGTGCGGGCCGACTTCGTCCCCAACTCCGACGTCCCCGACGACCTGGTGCCGCCCGAGGGCCTGGTCGGCCCGGTCTACCGCTTCACCGCGGTCGAGCGGGGCCACGACCGGCTGCGCGACGCCGACGGCCGGGTGCTCTACCGCACCGCCGGGCTCGCCGTCTACGAGAACCTGTTCGACACCCTCGGCGACCACCAGCCCGGGGGCACCAGCCTGAGCTTCGACGTCGTCAAGGTGGTCGGACCCCACCCGCTGATCGACGTCGACGTCTGTGACGTCGCAGCCGAGCAGGTGGGCTGAGCCCTCACGGTCCCGGCCGGCGGGTCGCCGCACGGCGGCGGATGCCGCGCAGCATGTCGCGTGACATGACGAAGTCGGCCGGGACGACGAGCGCGGCGGCGCCCACGGTGAGCCACCAGGGCCGGGTGCGGGCCCGCCACCGGAACAGCAGGCGGGTGCCGGGTCCGGACGCGGTGTCGACGGGGGTCAGCACGAACGCCCAGGTCCACCAGACGCCCGCGAGCCCCCGTTGACGCCAGGTCAGGGGGAGGTGGCTGGACGACGCGAGCACCAGGTGTTCCGCGGTCCGGACGTCGTGGACGACGAACCCGCACTCCGACGAGGGCGGTCCGTCCGGCACGAAGTCGCCCACCTCGAGCCGCTGGTACTGGGGCAGCACCCGGTCCGCGCTCGGACGGTTGTCCGGGAACAGGAGTGCGTCCACCCACCGTGCCGTGTACCAGCCGCCGCGGTGCCAGCCCACCTGCACGAGCCATGGCCAGACCTGCTCGGGGGGTGCCGGGATGGTGACCGCGTGGTTGGCGACGGTCTGCGGGTGGCGTACCAGCTCGTCGCCGGGCATCGGCCGGCGTCGTTCCTCGGGAGTCGAGCCGTAGGTCCGACCCAGCCACTGGAGGCACGCGAGGGCGCCGGCCACGGCCACGACGATGGTCCGCATCGTCCGGCAGCGCGGATACGCCGGGATCAGTCCGCCGACCGTTCGTCGAGAAGGAGGTCGACCTGTCGGCGTACGTCGTCCGTCGCGACCGAGGTCCGGAGGCGTCCGAGGGCCTCGTGTGCGTCGTCCCGGTCGATCCTGGCGAGCGACCGTGCGATGGCGGCGAGCTCCACACCGTCATCACAGTGCTCCGCACGGTCCGCGAGCACGGACACGGCTCGGTCGGTGGCGACGTCGCCGAGGGCGGCCGCCGCGCGCATCCGGTTCTCCAGGCGCCGGTCGTCGAGGGCGCCCGCCAACGTGTCGACCGCCTCGTCCGCCGGCCAGTCCCCGAGCGCGACGAGGGCGCGGGCCTTCAGGACGGCCGCCTCACCCCGGTCGGGTCCCCGGGCGCAGGCGCGCAGGCCCTCGAGCGCGACGTCTCCGAGGTCGCGGAGCCGCTGGCGGGTACGGTCGTCGAAGTGCTCGGCGAGCAGCAGCCGTCGCACCCGGTCGTCGAGCGTCGTCTCGGGCATGGGAGTCCCTCTCCTCACTCGGCGAGCGCCTGGGCGGCGTTGGCGTACGCGGTGGTGATCTCCGCCGTGGACAGCTGCACGGAGGTCTGGTCGGTTCCGTCGCCCATCATCAGGTCGACCTGTTCGGCGTTTGTGCAGGGGTCACCGTTGGCGTCGTCGCAGCTGTGCGGCAGACCGAGGAAGTGACCGAGCTCGTGGGCGAGCGAGACGGCCACGCGCTCGAAGTTGGGTCCGGTGTTGACGGTCAGGCCGCCGCGGGTGTCCTGCACCCACACGGCCGGGTCGTCTCCGCCCACCTGCCAGTTGCTCCCCGTGCCGGTGGCGCGCACGAAGTAGGCGTTGACCACGTCCTGCACGTTGTTGTCCGCCGCGACCGCCCGCATCGCGACGAAGCCGTCGGTGGAATCGGGCATCATCTGCGCGTTGGCGTCGGCCACGGCCACCTCGTCGAAGCTGACCACCCGGAACCGCACGCGCGCCTGAGTCCAGATCGCGTTCGCGGAGCCGCGGCGCTGCCGGTAGCTCGCGGTGTTGAGGTTGTCGAACAGCGTCGCCGAGGCGGTGGCGGTCCGGCCAGGTCGGATCGTGGTGTCGACGGTGCCAACGACCAGGTGGCACGCGACGGGGACCTCGAGGTCGAAGCCCCGGGCGGTCCATCGCAGTCCGTACTTCTCCGACGCGTCGTCCCCGCTGTCGAGGAACAGGTCGGCATCGCCGTCGAACAACGGCGTCGCGTCCGCGTTGACGAAGAGCCTCACGCGCCGCGGTCGCCACCCGTTCGTCCCGGTCTTGCGCAGCGAGAGGCGTCGGATGTCCGAGCGCTGCATCCCCGCGTGGGGCTCGAGCTCGAAGACGTCGGTGTTCCCGGACTCGAAGTCGTTCCTCGTCGGGTTGTCGAGCAGCCACTCCCTGGTCCCGATGTCGAGGTACACCTCGTCGTCCGTCGGCGAGTACCGCTCGGCGCCGGTGCGAATCTCGACCCTGAGCGCGGTGACCGGCGCATCGGGCTCGTCGGAGATCGGTACGGGCTGGGGATAGTCGGGGGCGGTCCACGTGAGGCCGTGGCGCAGCTGCGCACCCGGCCCGCCGTCCAGCCAGTGCGAGACGGTGCCCTCGTACAGCGGGCCTGCCACCTGGTCGGGGTCGTTCACCCAGACCAGGATCTCCTCGGGTCGCCACCCGTCGGTGCCGGTCTTGCGCAGGCCCACCTCTCGGATGCCGTCCATCCGCAGGTTCTCGATGTCTCGGATGAGGTAGGTCTCGAGAGCTCCGGGCTCACGGTCGTTACGGGTGCGGTGGTCGAGCTGCCACTCGCGCGTGCCCACGGTGAAGAACA
Source organism: Nocardioides sp. GXQ0305 (assembly GCF_050880345.1). Classification (NCBI taxonomy): domain Bacteria; kingdom Bacillati; phylum Actinomycetota; class Actinomycetes; order Propionibacteriales; family Nocardioidaceae; genus Nocardioides; species Nocardioides sp. GXQ0305. Next base: position 129,549 of record NZ_JBNYXG010000006.1, on the reverse strand, counting down.
CCCGGTCGTCGGTGCCCGCGGGCTGCGGCGTGGCCGTCCTGGTCATCACCACGATGTCCCGCACGACCACGGCCCGGTCCGCGACGCGCGGCGGGAAGTCGGCAGCCTCCCACACCACCCCGGCGGTCTGGTGGGCGTCGCTGCCCTGGTCGAGCCAGATCTCGATGGTCCCGCGGTAGAGCTCGTCCCCGTTGACGGTCACCGTGATCCGCGACGGGCGCCACCCGTTCCAGCCGTTCTTGGTGAGCCCGATCTTGCGGATGTCGGAGGTGTCGAGCGCTGAGTTGAGCGTCAGGTCGAACGTGTCGGTGGCGCCCGGCCGGAAGTCGTCGCGTCCGACCCGGTCGAGGCGCCACTGGCGGGTGCCGATGTCGAAGAACACCTGGTCGTCGGTCCCCGCCGTCGGATCGGCGGCGGTGCGAACCTCGACGACCAGCGAGTCGACGGTCGCCATGTGGCATCTCCTTCGCGAGCCCGAGGTCGTCAGCGCGCGGGGGGAAACTCCACGGATACCACGGATCGCCCCCGGGGGCCAGTGATGCCGGGACCGTCGCGCATGTCCGCAGGTCACGTGGGACTTCCCCAAGATGGGCGATAGCCCCGATCGGCTCCTGCATCTAGCCTCGCATCACTATGCAGAACCCTTGGGGGAGGGGGCGTCATGAGGCGATTCGTGACCGTAGTGGGGTCGGTTCTGCTGCTGACGTGTGCGGGGGGGTCACCCGGCATCGCGGGAGAGACCGTCTCGCCGTCACCGAGCCCGACCGCGCCTACGGAGGCCAGCGGGGCCCCGGTGGTGACCCCGGAGCAGAAGATCGACCCGTACGTCCGCTCGTCAGTGGTCTATCTGACGATCACCTTCGAGGCGTGGCTGTACGACACCTACCAGGACCGGTGGCTGGTCACCAACAGAGCCGGTGAGGGCCTGTCCACCCCGGTCGGTGGCCAATGCACCGGCTACGTGGTGAATCCGGAGGGTTGGATCGCCACCGCCGGGCACTGCGTGTCCTACAAGGGGGAGGGGTACGTCGGCACCACTGTCCGTGACGCCTTCGTGGACCGGGCCACCGAGATCTCGCTGAGCAACGGCTACTGGCGTGGCATCAACGTCACCGAGTCGACGGTGCGCGCCTACTGGGACAAGTACCTGCGCACCGAGTCCTCCGACCGCACCGGGGCCACCGGCAAGCCGGACCGGTACGTCGAAGCCTGGTGGGGAGCGAACGTCTCCGGCCTGGAGGCCGAGGAAGGGGCCCCGGCGCGGGTGATGGAGTACTCGGAGTTCCAGCAGGGCGACGCGGCGCTGCTCAAGGTCAACGAGCCCGAGATGAACGCGCTGCTGCTGGTGCCGGGTGACACCGCGGTGGACGTCGGCACCCCGATCGGCTCTGTCGGCTACGCGGGCAGCGTGCAGGACGTCACTGACGCCGACTACCACCCCTCGATCAAGACAGGCACGATCTCGGCCCAGAAGACCACCGGTGACATCCCGGTCTACGAGATCGACGCCGCGGTCTCGCCCGGGATGTCGGGCGGGCCGACCGTCAACGCCGAGGGTCAGGTGGTCGGCACCAACTCCTTCGGCAACCGCAACGAGCCGCAGAGCTTCAACTTCGTGGGCACCAGCCAGCGGATCCTGGAGCTGATGGCCACCGAAGGCGTGGAGAACGAGCTGAGCCAGGACAGTCAGGACCTGCGGGTCGGCCTGGACGCCTACTTCGCCGGCGACAAGGAAACCGCGGTGACCATGCTCAGCGCGGTCAAGGAAGCCCAGCCCTCCAACGACATCGTGATCGACTACCTGGAGCGGGCACAGGCACTGCCCGACCCGCCACCACCTCCGGCGCAGGAGGACACCGGGATCCCGATGACATGGGTATGGGTCGGCCTCGCTGTGCTCCTGGTGCTGCTCGTGGGCGTCGCCGGATTCCTGGTGTACCGGCATCGGAACCGCACGCCTGCTCCGGTTCCCGCCCAGGTCCCCACCCCGCCCTCAGTCCCGGTGCAGTCCCAGGTCATTCCCGCCCCACCACAGGAGGCCGCGGTGGTGGCGGCAACACCGAAGGACGCGGGCGAACCCCTGGGGTTCGTCGCGCCCTTGACGACTGATACCCAGCCGATCGGGCCGATGGTGACCGCCGAACCAGTGTGCGGATCCTGTGGTCAGGGGGTGCCCGCGGGGCAGAAGTTCTGCGGCAACTGCGGGGCTGGCATGGCCTGATCGGTCGTCCTCTGTGACGCGGTCTGCTCCAGCAGCGCCGTCACGCTCGGGTCATGCCGTGGTTTGGGAATGGCGGCCAGGGGTACTTCTCCCATGGTCGTGACCGCGGCCCTGGGCTCTACAAGGGAGGGACCCACCATGTAAATCCTCGGTGTGCTCATCGCGGGCGTCATCATCGGCCTGCTCGGCAAGTTCGTGGCACCAGGAGACAAGGACAACATCCCGATCTGGCTCACGATCGTGTGCGGGATCGGCGGGGTCCTCCTCGGTTGGTTCGTGTACGACGCCTTCGGCGGCGACACCACTTCCGGTGTCGACTGGGTGCGCTGGATCGTGGCGATCCTGGTCGCGGCCGTGCTGGTCGTGATCGCCTCCACGGTCACGGGCCGGAACACATCCAAGACTGCGAAGATGAAGTCGAAACTGACGTGACGCGATCGGTGTCACAGCCGAGCTTCGCCGGCTGTCATTCGTCCCCCTCCGTGCGTGGCCCGTTCTCGAGTCCGTGGTGGACCCCCCACGCCACTGCCTGACTGCGTGAGTCGACGCCGATGCGCCGGTAGGCCGAGCGGACGTAGGTCTTGACCGAGTTGATGGAGAGGAACAACTGGTCCGCGATCTCTTGGTTGCTCGAGCCTCGAGTGATCAAGCGCAGTACATCGTGTTCTCGCGGTGTCAGCCCCGCGGTGCGGAGCTCGTCGAGCTCGGTCTCGCCGACGGCGCGGGCCGGGTTCGCGGTGAAGTCGGGAGCATCGATGCTCTCCGACCCGTGCAGGTCGCCCCAGGCGGCCGCTTCCACGGCGGCAGCGAACACCTCGGCTGAAGCGCCGAGCGAGACACACCCGTCGACCCCGTGCTCGAGAGCCACGTCCGCCAGGTCGGGGCGCAGGTCGCGTGTCACGGCGAGCACCGCGCAGTCGTGCTCCTTGACCAACTGGTCGAGCTGCCGACTGTCGTGCTCAGCGAGTGCCGCCACGTCGTAGAGGACCACGTGGGCCTCGTCAATGGCTGGGTCGGCGACCGTGCCGGCGCCGACGCTCAGGCCTGCCAGCTGCTCGAGCACCGCGACCAACCCGCTGCTGACGACTTCTTGATCGGCGACCACCATCACCCGGGTCGGATTCACGAGGAGATCCTAGACAGCACTGCCGCGTTGTCACGTGTGGGTCCCGTGGAACGCATATCTTCACAGGGCTCTGGGTACAGCTCTGCCGTTCGCCAGCGGGCACAATCCCCGTCGGATGAGCCCGTCCCCAGGCACGTCGTCCAGGACACCTGGGGTCGGCCGCAGGCTCCGGCCGCCTCATGGACTACGCACCTCGCGTACGGCCGGAGCCTGCGATCTGACGGCGGCCCCCACACTTTCGGAATCTCACTACTCCGGGTGAGGCTGCCGACTGCAGGGCTGGGGCACTGTTGGCAGTGCACCGGATCCCCTGTGACCTCACTCAAGGCTGTAGGGGAGTCATGGAACTCGGGGGTGGAACCCGTCGTTCGGGGGGGCGGCGGGGCCTGCGTGCAACGAAGGCCCCTCAGCCCGGCCGTGAGGGTCAGGCTGAGGGGCCGACCCGCGTGAACGCTGGTGGGCGATACTGGGTTTGAACCAGTGACCTCTTCCGTGTCAAGGAAGCGCGCTACCGCTGCGCCAATCGCCCGTGGTCTTGAGTTGTGGGTGGGTGCCCGAGGTGGGTACGGGATTTGAACCCGTGTAGACGGATTTGCAGTCCGTTGCCTCGCCTCTCGGCCAACCCACCGTGGAGGCCAATGCTGGTGGACCTCTCCGAGCGGACGACGAGGCTCGAACTCGCGACCTCAACCTTGGCAAGGTTGCGCTCTACCAACTGAGCTACGTCCGCTTGCGGACCGGCCCGGGGCCGGTGCGGTCAGAACAGTAGCCCATGCCCCCGACGGGTCAAAATCCGACGGGGGCCCTCGTGTCGGCTCCTAGAGTGAGGCCCATGCGCGCGTGGGTGAACGGCCAGATGCTGCCCGATCCGAGTGCCCCAGCGGTGGCGATCGACGACCACGGACTGACCGTCGGAGACGGTGTCTTCGAGGCGATCAAGGTCGTCGACAGCGTCCCGTTCGCGCTCACCCGGCACCTGCAGCGGCTCGCCCGCAGCGCCTCCGGGCTGGGCCTGCCGGACGTCGACGACGCCGCCGTACGGCGGGGTGTCGCCGCTGTCCTGGAGGGCGAGCCGATGCCCCTGGGGCGGGTGCGCATCACCTACACGGCGGGGCGGGCCCCGCTGGGCTCGCCGCGGGTCGGAGGCGAGCCCACGCTGGTCGTCGCGGCCTCGTCGATGGAGCCGGCACCCGAGACGACCGCTGTGGTGACGGTGCCGTGGCCCCGCAACGAGCGGGGGGCACTGGCCGGCCTCAAGACCACGTCGTACGGCGAGAACGTCCGGGCCTTGGCGTACGCCGAGGAGCGCGGTGCGAGCGAGGCCGTCTTCCCGAACCTGGCCGGTCATCTCTGCGAGGGCACCGGCACCAACGTGTTCTACGTCGTCGACGGTGAGCTGCGGACCCCCAGCCTGGCCAGCGGCTGCCTGGCCGGGGTGACGCGGGCGCTGCTCGTCGACTGGTGCGGAGCGGTCGAGGTCGACGAGCCGATCGAGGTGGCCGAGCGGGCCAGCGAGGTGTTCCTCGCCTCGACCACCCGCGACGTACAGGGCGTGTCGCGCTGGGGCGACCGTGAGCTCCCCGCGCCCGGACCGATCACCGCGGACGCCCGGGCCACCTGGGCGAAGCGCGAGGCCGAGCACCCCGACCCGTGAACCGAGCAGGGATGCGTGACACCTGTGGGCAATCTCCCGCTGCGCTTCGCCCGCCGGATAGGCTCGCAGCGTGAGCCGGGAGGGGGACCAGCGGTGGTGAGCAGTACCGCCAAGCGCGTCGTGCTCGAGACCTTGGGCTGGACGCTGCTCCTCCTCGGGGTGGCGGCCATCTTCCTCCCCGGCCCCGGGCTGCTCGGCATCTTCGCCGGCCTGGCCCTGCTGTCCCAGCAGTACGACTGGGCAGACCGTCGGGTCGAGCCGGTCAAGCTTCGGGCACTCAAGGGCGCAGCCGAGGGAGTGGCGTCGTGGCCGAAGATCACGCTGTCGCTGCTGGGGGTGGTCATCCTGGTGGCGTGCGGCATCCTCTGGATCGCCTACCCGCCCGCCCCCGGCTGGTGGCCGCTCTCCGAGGCGCTGTGGCTGCCCGGAGGCATGTGGACCGGCCTCACCCAGGTCGCCTCCGCAGGCATCGCGCTGGCGCTCATCGTCTACAGCTTCAACCGCTACCACGGTCGCCCCGACGAGATCCGCCGCCTCGACGAGGCGATCAAGGAGGCCGACGCGGCCGCGCGGCCGCGCAAGAACGCCGGGCAGACCACGGGCTGACGTCGGTTTCGTGGCCCGCTCGGTGGCGATGTAGAGTTCCCGCCGCACGCAGGGGCGATTGGCGCAGTGGTAGCGCGCTTCGTTCACACCGAAGAGGTCACTGGTTCGAACCCAGTATCGCCCACCCGAATTGTGTGGTCCTCCGTCCTGTCGCTGTGACGGATGCTCCGGAGCCTGGCCTCGCGCCCGGCTGGGCCAGGGGAGGGGTCACTGCCGTGTCCGAGGAGACGATGGTCCAGGTCGTCGAGACCGCCCTGCGCAAGCTCGGGGTGCCGGAACAGGTGGTCGCCGCCGGCCAGTTCATGCCGCGCGGCCACACGGGGAGCATGTTCGCCGGCGGGCTCGTCGGTGACACCCTGACGGGGTCGCTGGGCGGGCTGGCCGACTCCGTGGGGACGGCCGGTGGAGCGCTGGCCGGGATGCACATCCACGACGCGTCGTCCGGGCTCCCGGGCGGCATGCTGGTGGGCGTCACGGAGGCGCACGTGTGCGGCTTCGCGGCCGCCACCCGGCACAGCGAGGCGGGCGGGATCGTGTTCCGGGTCCCGCGCTCGGACCTGGAGGTGAAGGTCCACCAGCGGGTCAACGTCCGCGTCCTGGAGCTCATCGACACCACGAGCGGGTCCCGGATCGAGCTCGAGGGGAACCGGATCCCGCTGACGCACAGCAAGGACGTCATCGACGCCCTGACCTCGTGACACCCATTGACCCCCACCGGCGACTTCCCTAGGTTCGGGGTCACACTCGGGGGCTCGGTACTACTCGGGAGACCGCATGTCACAAGCACAGCGCACGGACGAGACGGCCAGACAGACCTCGGACATCAAGAAGGTCGCCGCCGCGAGCCTGATCGGTACCACGATCGAGTGGTACGACTTCTTCATCTACGGCACCGCAGCCGCCCTGGTGTTCCCCGCCCTGTTCTTCCCCTCCCAGGATCCGGTGACCGGCACCCTGCTGTCGTTCGCGACCTTCGGGGTCGGGTTCTTCGCGCGGCCGGTGGGCGGTGCGGTCTTCGGGCACTTCGGCGACCGCATCGGCCGCAAGTCGATGCTCATCGCGACGCTGACCATGATGGGGCTGGCGACGTTCGCGATCGGCATCCTGCCGACGTACGCCCAGATCGGGGTGCTCGCCCCCGTCCTGCTGACCGTGCTGCGCTTCATCCAGGGGCTCGGCGTCGGCGGGGAGTGGGGCGGCGCCGTCCTGATGGCGGTGGAGCACGCGCCGCCGGGCCGCCGCGGCTTCTACGGGAGCTGGCCCCAGATGGGCGTACCGGCCGGCCTGATCCTGTCCAACGCCGCCTTCCTCCTGCTCGCTGCGATGCCCGACGAGAGCTTCGAGGCGTGGGGCTGGCGGATCCCGTTCGTGTTCAGCATCGTGCTGGTCGCGGTCGGGCTGGTGATCCGGCTGAAGATCATGGAGAGCCCCGGGTTCGCCAAGGTCAAGGCCGAGAAGACCGAGGCCAAGGTGCCGATCGTGGAGGTGTTCAAGCACCACGCGAAGCAGGTGCTGCTGGCGGCGGGTGCCTTCATCATCATCAACTCGTACTTCTACATCCTGGTCTCCTACATCATCTCCTACGCCACCGCGCCGGATGTCGGCTTCTCTCGCGGCGAGGTGATCGCGGTGCTGCTGTTCTCGAGCGCGGTGACCTTCCTCAGCATCCCGGCCTGGGGTGCCCTCTCGGACCGGGTGGGGCGCCGGAGCCTCTATCTGATCGGCTGTCTCGGGATGGGGGTGTCCGCGTTCCTCGTCTTCTGGAGCGTGGATGCCGGGTCGCTGCTCGGGTTCGCCGTGACCCACACGCTCGCCCTCGCCGGGTTCCTCGCGATGGGCTACGGCCCGATGGCGGCGATGTACGCCGAGCTGTTCTCGACCCGGCTGCGCTACTCCGGTGCGTCGCTGGGCTACCAGGGCGGCGCGATCTTCGGCGGCGCGCTCGGGCCGATCGTGTCGGTCGCGTTGTTCGACGCCACCGGCACGTCGATGTCGATCGCGATCTACGTGTGCGCCATGGCCATCCTGTCGTTCGTGTGCATGTACGCCCTCACCGACACCCGCTCGGTCGACATCGACGCGGACACGCCCCTGGTGGGGTCCGCCTGACACCGGATGACTCCGCCACCCTCGCAGAACCGGCCCCTGCCTGATAGACACGACACATGGAGTGGCTGCTCGCGATCGCGGCCGCCGGGGGCGCGGGGGTGTACGGCGTACGCCGGCTGATCGCCGCGCGCGACGACCGGCGGCAGCGGGCCGTCGAGCTCGAGCAGGTCCGCAAGCTCGCCGACGAGGACGTCACGGTCTTCGGTGACCAGCTCCGACGCCTCGGCGACACCGTCGGCGAACGCACCCTGGACGAGGTCACCCACACCGACTACCAGACCGCGCTCGACGCCTACGAGCGCGCGAAGTGGGATGCGCCGCGGTTGTCGCACATCGACGAGATCAGCACCCTCGTCGACACCCTCGCCACCGGCCGCTACGCCATGGTCTGCGTCCGCGCCCGCCTCGCGGGCGAGCCCGTGCCGGAGCTCCGGGTGCCGTGCTTCTTCAACCCGCAGCACGGCCCGTCGGCCCGCGACGTGACGTGGACCAGCCCGCGGATCGGGACCCGCAGGGTCCCGGCCTGCACCCGTTGTGCGACCCAGCTCGCGGCCCGCGAGAAGCCCGAGGTGCGCACCGTGCAGATCGGCACCCGCAGGGTTCCGTACTGGGAGGCCGGGGCCCGCTTCCACCCCTACAGCCAGGGCTACTTCCCGTCCGACGCGGCGGCGGGCGGGGTCGCGATGGCGTGGATCTACACGGCCCCCGACCTCGGGTCCGCTCCCTACATGGACCACACCGGGTACGGCGGCGACGTCGGCGGCATCGACTTCGGCGGAGGAGGGTTCGACGGCGGCGGAGGCGACGGCGGCGGCACGTGACGCTCGTCGATATCGGCGTGAGCCCACCCACCGGGCACCGTTAGGCTCGACAGGTCCGCGAAGCCCGACCGAGGAGTCCCCATCGTGTCCGACATCAAGATCGCCGTGCTCGCCGGCGCCACCGGATCAGGGGCGCGCGAGGAGCGGACGGTCACGGCCGGCACCAAGGCGTGGGAGCTCTTCGCCGACGACAGGGACGTGGTGGCGGCCCGCGTCGCGGGCGAGCTGCGGGACCTGTCCCACGAGCTGGCCGACGGCGACGACGTCGAGCCGGTGGCGATCGACAGCCCCGACGGCCGCGACATCCTCCGCCACTCCACCGCCCACGTGCTCGCGCAGGCGGTGCAGCAGCTGTGGCCGGAGGCCAGGCTCGGGATCGGGCCGCCGGTCACCGACGGGTTCTACTACGACTTCGACGTCGCCGAGCCCTTCCACCCCGCCGACCTCGACAAGCTCGAGACCGCGATGCGCAGGATCATCAAGGAGAACCAGCGCTTCGAGCGTCGGGTCACCACCGACGCCGAGGCTCTCGACGAGCTGAAGGACGAGCCCTACAAGGTCGAGCTGATCGGTCTCAAGGGCGGCCAGGAGGCCAAGGGCGACGACGCTCTGCTGGATGCGGAGGGCGCCTCGGTCGAGGTGGGCGCCGGCGAGCTCACCATCTACGACAACGTCCGACGCAACGGCGAGGTCGCGTGGTCCGACCTGTGCCGCGGCCCCCACCTGCCGACCACCAAGCGGATCCCGGCGTTCAAGCTGATGCGGGTCGCTGCGGCGTACTGGCGCGGCGACGAGAAGAACCAGCAGCTGCAGCGCATCTACGGCACCGCCTGGGAGTCCAAGGAGGCGCTCGCCGAGCACCTCCACCGGCTCGAGGAGGCCGAGAAGCGCGACCACCGCAAGCTCGGCCGCGACCTCGACCTCTACTCCTTCCCCGACGAGCTCGGCTCCGGCCTGGTGGTCTTCCACCCCAAGGGCGGGGTCATCAAGCGCGAGATGGAGGACTACGTCCGGCGGCGCCACATCGAGGAGGGCTTCCAGTACGTCGGCACCCCCCACATCAGCAAGGACGGGCTGTTCCACACCTCCGGTCACCTGCCGTACTACGCCGACACCATGTACCCGCCCATGAAGATGGAGGGCGCGGAGTACCGGCTCAAGGCGATGAACTGCCCGATGCACAACCTGATCTACCAGAGCCGTGGCCGGTCCTACCGCGAGCTGCCGCTCCGGCTGTTCGAGTTCGGCGGCGTCTACCGGTTCGAGAAGTCCGGGGTGGTGCACGGTCTCACCCGGGTGCGCGGGATGACCCAGGACGACTCCCACTCCTACGTCACCAAGGAGCAGGCGCCCGACGAGGTCAAGCACCTGCTGGGGTTCGTGCTGTCGCTGCTGCAGGACTTCGGCCTCGACGACTTCTACCTCGAGATGTCGACCCGCGACGACCGCAACAAGGACAAGTTCATCGGGTCCGACGACGACTGGGCCGAGGCGACCGAGGTGCTCGAGCGCGCCGCCGTCGAGACCGGCCTCGAGCTGGTGCCCGACCCCGGCGGCGCAGCGTTCTACGGCCCCAAGATCTCGGTGCAGGCACGCGACGCGATCGGCCGCACCTGGCAGCTCGCCACCATCCAGTACGACTTCAGCCAGCCGAAGGGCTTCGGGCTGGAGTACCAGGCGGCCGACGGCTCGCGCCAGCAGCCGGTGATGATCCACTCCGCCAAGTTCGGCTCCATCGAGCGGTTCATCGGCGTCCTCGTCGAGCACTACGCCGGCGCGTTCCCGCCCTGGCTGGCGCCGGTGCAGGTGCAGGGCATCCCGATCGCCGAGCGGCACCACGACTACCTCCAGGAGGTGGCCGACCAGATGCGGGCGATGGGCCTGAGGGTCGAGGTCGACGACTCCGACGACCGGATGCAGAAGAAGATCCGCAACGCCCAGGTCCAGAAGGTGCCGTTCATGGTGATCGCCGGCGACGACGACGTGGCCGCCCACGCGGTCTCCTTCCGCTACCGCGACGGCCACCAGGAGAACGGCGTCCCGGTCGACGAGGCGATCCAGCGGGTCGCCAACGCGGTCGCCACCAAGGGTCAGGTCTGAGGGCTGCTCCTAGAGTTGCGTCCATGGCCGATGATGTCGTGCGCCAGGACGGGGCGGGAGAGCCCGATCAGCTGGAGAGACTCTGGACGCCGTACCGGATGGCCTACGTCCGCGGCGACGAGCGCCCGTCGGGCACGGGCGAGGAGGAGTGCCCGTTCTGCCGGATCCCGACTCGCGACGACGAGGCGGGCCTGGTGGTCCACCGCGGCGACACGGCGTACGTCGTGCTCAACCTGTTCCCGTACGCCGCGGGGCACCTCATGGTCTGCCCCTACCGGCACATCCCCGACTACACCGACACCACGGATGCCGAGCTGGTCGAGATCGGGCAGCTGACCAAGCGGGCGATGACGGTGCTGCGGTCGGTGTCGCGGGCCGAGGGCTTCAACATCGGCATGAACCAGGGGCGGGCCGGGGGCGCCGGCATCCGCGCCCACCTGCACCAGCACGTCGTGCCCCGGTGGGTCGGCGACGCCAACTTCCTGCCGATCATCGGCCGCACCCGCACGCTGCCGCAGCTGCTGGGCGACACCCGGGAGCTGCTGGCCTCGGCGTGGGGCTGATCACTCCGCAGGCACGCCAAAATCGGCGATGCGGGTCCGCTCCTCCCGCCGCTACCGTGGTCAGTTGATACTTGGTCGGCCGCCGCGAGGGTCGGTCATGGGGGGCTCTGTGACCGAGGCGACAGGGGGACCCATGAAGATCCGACGAGCGATGACAGGGGCCCTGGCCACGGCGGGGCTCGCGTGCGCCACGGTGGCGCCGATGCCGACCGCGCAGGCGGTCAAGCCGCACAAGGAGACCATCAGCGAGCCCTACTCGTTCGTCGCGGAGGACTACTGCGGCATCGAGGACGAGGTCGTGATCGAGGGGTTGTTCGAGTCGGTCCTCCAGATCCACAGCCGTCGAGGCGTCGACTTCTACACCGAGCACCAGGTGGTCACCGAGACCCACACCCTGGGCGACGTCACGGTCACCCGGGTGTCCAAGCCGATGTTCAAGGACCTCAAGATCGTGGACCTCGGCGACACCCTGCTGATCACTGTCCTCGGCACCGGGCCGGAGTCGACGTACGGGCCGGACGGCAAGGCGATCTCCAGGAACCCGGGCCAGTTCCGGTTCCGGATCGAGGTGGACGAGGAGACCGGCGAGGAGATCGAGGGATCGTTCACGGTGCTCAAGGAGTCGACCGGCAGGACGGACGACTTCTGCGCGGACGTGCTGCCCGTGCTCATGGGGTGAGGGACGCCCGCCGTCTCAATCCGGGAAATTGCGGATGCGCAGGAGGGGTCCGGCGTCGTAGTCTCCGAGCAGAGCTCGACCGCGGGGGGCGGTCGAACTGTGTGGAGGGGGACACATGCGGATCCGCAAGAGCTGACGCCGCTCATCGGCGCTTCGAGACCGGGGTCCGCCCGTGCGGGTCCCGGTTTCGCCTGTCTCGGGGCGGAGCTCCTCAGGGCGCGGGCAGCCGCAGCCGCACCGGCCGGCCGCCGATCCGTCCGCGGAGCCCCGCCTCAGCTCCCCACTCACGGGTGTCCCAGCCGCCGCGGAGACGGCCCGTGACGGCGCCGGCCAGGGTCAGCTCGACGCGCACCCTCTCGGCGTACCGGTCCCACACCGCGGTGCCGCTGACCGCGAGGTCCCGCACCTGCCGGACGCCGTCCAGCCGGAACCGGACCACGCGACCGCCCCGGTAGGTCCAGGTGCCGCCCCGAAGCCCGACCCCGTGGCCGGAGTAGTTGTTCCACCAGCGGTCGAACAGGTCGACGACCGTGTCGGCCGCGGCGGCGCCCGCGCGCCGGACCCGGAGTGCCGCGTCGCCCCGCGCCGCGCGGACGTCGGCCAGCCGCACCGGGAAGACACCCGGGGTGCGGATCGGCTCCACCTGCTCGGCGCACGCGCGCCGGTCGGCGTCGGGCTGGGTCTCGGGTTCCCGGACGAAGGCCCGCATGATCCGCACCGCGCAGTCGTCGGTGTCGCCGATCGCGGTGACGTGGAAGCTGTTGCGGACCTCCACCATCGTGGCGTCCGGGAACTGGTCGACGACCATCAGCCCCTCGGCCGGGGTGGTGATCGAGTCGAGCTCGCCGACCAGGACCAGCACCGGGACGTCCGGGTACGCGCCGCCCGGCGGCCGCACCGGGCCGGCAGGGTTCGAGGCAGGCGCGGTCGGCCAGCGCGTGCACCAGTCCAGGCCCTGCCAAGCCGAGCGCGCGTACTCCCGCACGGTGAACGGCGCGAAGGTGTCGGGAGCCCGGCGGGTCCGTCGGCGCAGCGCCTGCTCGAGCGCGTCCTCGCGGGCCTTCCCCGGCGGCAGGGTCATCGGGTAGACGGTCGGGTAGTCGTGGCACGACACCGCGGCCTCCAGCCCGCCGCTGTAGAACCGGGCGGCCCCGGAGTCGGTGCCGCCGCCCACCGCCTCCGCCACCAGGCGCAGCAGCGGTGCCCGGTCACCCCGCAGCGCGTTGCGCATCGCTGCGGTCATCTCCCGGTAGAAGGACGGGGTGTACGTCGCCGCGAACGCGACGCTGACCAGGTTCCTCGGGGAGACCCGCACCCGCATCCGGCGCCCGTCCGCATCGTGCGACCAGCCCCGCCACGGCTCCTCCCGCACCCGGTCGAGGACCCGCTCGAGCGTGGTCAGGAACGGGGCACCCTCCCGCCGACAGGCGGGCGAGCGCGAGCACGCGAGGTCGAACGCGGTGCGCATCGTGGGGGGTGAGGTGGGGTACCAGCCGGTCTCGCCGTACGTCGGGTAGGCGGCGTCGAGCACCACCGAGCGCACCAGGTCGGGGTGCCGGCCGGCGAACACCTGGGCGAAGAAGGTGCCGTAGGAGTCGCCGTACAGGTCGACGCCGTCGAGTCCGAGCCGTTCGATCACCGCGGCCAGGTCGTCGGCGGACCGCTCGGTGGAGTAGTCGTCGGCGAGGTCGCCCAGGGTGCGACCGCACCTGCCGGCGGCGACGGCGAAGCGGGTCCGGAGGTCCTGCATGCCCGGGCAGTCGATCGGCTCGGAGCGTCCGGTGCCCCGCTGGTCGAGGAGCAGCAGGTTGCGCCGTCGCATCAGGCCGTCGTACATCCGCACGTACGACGTCCCGGACGCCGTGGTCGCGTAGCCGGGTCCGCCCTCGCGGGCGACGAGCGTCCCGGTCGCCGGGCCCTGCCGGGCCGGGACGAAGGCGAACCCGACCCGGACCCGGCCGGCCGACGGGTCGTCGGGGTCCCACCTGCGGCGGACCGACCCGCACAGCGCCCGGGCGACCACCCGGCACGGCCGCAGCGTCAGGTCGCCGACCTCCACGCGACCCTCGACCGCTGTCGGGCCGGACTGGCGGCCGGGGGCGGGGGAGGCGTCCGCCGTCCGGCCCACCCCGGCCAGGAGTCCGAGCAGGCAGGCCGTGGCGACGAACCACCCGAGCGCGCGGTTCCGGCCACGGACGCTCACCGGCACATCATGGAGGGCGGTGCCACGAGTTGTCACGGAGACCGCCGCGGGTAGCCTGCGGGCCACCATGTTGGACCGGTTCAAGCAGTTCTGGCAGGGCGTGGTCCTCGCGCCTTTCGTCCGGCTGTTCCTCAAGCTCGGGATCAGCCCCGACGTCGTGACCCTCGTCGGCACCCTCGGCGTGGCCGCGGGGGCGCTCGTGTTCTTCCCGCTCGGCCTGCTCTGGCAGGGCGTCCTGGTGATCACCTGCTTCGTCTTCAGCGACCTGATCGACGGTCAGATGGCGCGGCTGAGCGGGCGGACCTCGAAGTTCGGGGCCTTCTGGGACTCCACCCTCGACCGGATCGGGGACGGTGCGGTCTTCGGCGGGCTGGTGCTCTACTTCGCCGGCCCGGGCGACGACTACCTCTACCTCTGCGTGGCGCTCTGGTGCTTGGTGATGGGGTCGGTCACCTCCTACTCCCGCGCCCGCGCCGAGTCGCTCGGGATGGACGCACGCGGCGGGCTCGCCGAGCGGGCCGACCGACTGGTGGCGATCCTGGTGCTCACCTTCTTCGGCGACGTGCTCGGCCTCCCGATCCTCTACGAGGCCACGTTGTGGGTGCTGGCGCTGGCGAGCACCTACACGGTGGGCTACCGGGTGCTCAAGGTGCGGCGGCAGGCGCTCGCCGAGGGACCGCTCCCCGAGTAGGGCGCCGGGCGCCGCCGCCGTACCATTCAGGCATGGCCGAGAGCAGCACACAGCACCCGTCCCCGGGCACTCCTGAGCAGGCACCCCACACCGGGACGTCGCGCGTCAAGCGCGGCATGGCGGAGATGCTCAAGGGCGGCGTGATCATGGACGTCGTCACCCCCGAGCAGGCGAAGATCGCCGAGGATGCCGGCGCGGTCGCCGTGATGGCGCTGGAGCGCGTGCCGGCCGACATCCGGGCGCAGGGCGGCGTCTCCCGGATGAGCGACCCCGACATGATCGACGGGATCATCGAGGCCGTCTCGATCCCGGTGATGGCCAAGGCCCGGATCGGTCACTTCGCCGAGGCCCAGGTGCTGCAGTCGCTCGGCGTCGACTACGTCGACGAGTCCGAGGTGCTGACCCCGGCCGACTACGCCCACCACATCGACAAGTGGGCGTTCACGGTGCCCTTCGTCTGCGGGGCGACCAACCTGGGCGAGGCGCTGCGCCGGATCACCGAGGGCGCGGCCATGATCCGCTCCAAGGGCGAGGCCGGCACCGGTGACGTCTCGAACGCCGTCACCCACATGCGGACCATCCGCGCCGAGATCCGCTGGCTCAGCGGGCTGGTCGACGACGAGCTGTACGTCGCGGCGAAGGAGCTGCAGGCGCCGTACGACCTGGTCAGGGAGGTCGCCGAGGCCGGCACGCTCCCGGTGGTGCTGTTCACCGCCGGCGGCATCGCCACGCCCGCCGATGCGGCGATGATGATGCAGCTCGGTGCCGAGGGCGTCTTCGTCGGGTCCGGCATCTTCAAGTCCGGCAACCCCGCCGAGCGGGCCGAGGCGATCGTGAAGGCGACGACGTTCTACGACGACCCCGACGTCGTCGCCAAGGTGAGCCGCGGGCTGGGCGAGGCGCTGGTCGGGATCAACGTCGAGGACGTCCCGGCGCCCCACCGCCTCGCCGAGCGGGGCTGGTGAAGCAGCCCACGGTCGGCGTCTTCGCCCTGCAGGGCGACGTCCGGGAGCACCTCCAGGTGCTCGACGGGCTGGGCGTGCGGGCGATCGGCGTACGCCGGGCCGCCGAGCTCGACCGGTGCGACGCGCTGGTGCTGCCCGGTGGCGAGTCGACGACGATGGCCAAGCTGGCCCGGACCTTCGACCTGCTCGAGCCGATCCGCAAGAGGCTCGCCGACGGGATGCCGACCCTCGGGACCTGCGCCGGCATGATCCTGCTCGCCGACCGGATCGAGGACGGCGTCGCGGGCCAGGAGACCCTCGGCGGGCTCGACGTCACCGTCCGGCGGAACGCCTTCGGCCGCCAGGTCGACTCCTTCGAGGGCGACATCGCGTTCGAGGGCCTGGACCGGCCGGTCCACGCGGTGTTCATCCGGGCGCCGTGGGTCGAGCAGGTCGGCAAGGGCGTCGAGGTCCTCGCGCGCGTGGCCGACGGTGAGGCCGCCGGTAGGATCGTCGCGGTCCGGGAGCGGCACCTGCTGGCGACGTCGTTCCACCCCGAGTGGGGCGGCGACGACCGGGTGCACCGGCTGCTCGTGGACCTGATCCCAGACTGACGACCGAACGAACGTAGACGGGAAGCGCATGTCCGGCCACTCCAAATGGGCGACCACGAAGCACAAGAAGGCGGTCGTCGACGCCAAGCGCGGCAAGCTGTTCGCCAAACTGATCAAGAACATCGAGGTCGCGGCCCGGATGGGCGGCGGCGACCCGGCCGGCAACCCCACGCTCTACGACGCGATCCAGAAGGCCAAGAAGTCCTCGGTACCCAACGACAACATCGACCGCGCGGTCAAGCGCGGCTCCGGGGCCGAGGCGGGCGGCGCGGAGTACCAGACGATCATGTACGAGGGCTACGGGCCCTCGGGCGTCGCGATGCTCATCGAGTGCCTGACCGACAACCGCAACCGGGCGGCGATGGAGGTCCGGACCGCGATGACCCGCAACGGCGGGTCATTGGCCGACCCCGGCTCGGTGTCGTTCCTGTTCAACCGCAAGGGCGTCGTGCTGGTGCCGGTCGACCAGGAGGGCCGCACGGTCTCCGAGGACGACGTGCTCGAGGCGACCCTCGAGGCCGGGGCCGAGGACGTCAACGACCTGGGGGAGGCCTTCGAGGTGATCTCGGAGGCCGGCGACCTGGTCGAGGTCCGCACCTCCCTCCAGGCCGCCGGCGTCGACTACGACTCCGCCGAGGCCCAGTTCGTGCCCGACCTGCAGGTCGAGCTCGACAAGGACGCCGCCGCGAAGGTGTTCCGGCTCATCGACGTCCTCGAGGACCTCGACGACGTGCAGAACATCTACGCCAACTTCGACGTCCCCGACGCGGTGATGGCCGAGCTGGACGCCTGAGGCCGGCGCCTACTTCTCGTAGGCCACCACCACCGACGGCCTCGGGAAGCCCTCCCGGTCCGGCCAGGTGCTCGTCGGGTTCTCGAACGTCGCGCCGCTGGTCTCGCCCGGGTGCTGCGGTGCCAGGAACACCGACCTCTGGTCGTCGGAGATGAACGGGCCGCAGCACTCCGCGCCGTACGGCACGGTCGCGAACTGCTGGACGTGGCCGCGCTCGGGTCCGGACGTCGGCACCCGGAACAGGCCGTCGTTGGAGCCGAGCACGTTCCCGTCGGTCGAGATCCACAGGTTGCCGACGGCGTCGAAGGCGACGTTGTCGGGGCAGCTGATCGGGCTGACCTGCTCCTTGGGGTACCCGGCGAAGTAGGTCTCGGGCGCCTGCGGGTCGCCGCACACGAGCATCAGCCGCCAGAAGAAGGTGCGGCCCGCGTGGTTGTCGTTCGCGGCCTCGAGCTCGAGCACGTACCCGTTCCGGTTGCCGTTCTGGGTCACCAGCGGCGCACCCAGCGACGGACGGGTCTGCGACTGCCACAGCGGGTTGGCCTCGTCGGTCTCGGCCTCGGTGTCCCGGTTGGAGTTGTTGGTGAGCGCGCAGTACACGCGGCCGGTGACCGGGTTGACCTCGACGTCCTCGGGCCGGTCCATCTTGGTCGGGGCGACCTGGTCCGCCGCCAGCCGGGTGTCGATCAGCACGTCCGCGACCGACATCCCCGGCACGAACGACTCGGTGTCGCTGGTCAGCGGGATCCAGGTCCCGGAGCCGTCGTACTTCCCGTCCTCACGGCCGTCCCCCCGGAACCGGGCGACGTACAGCGTGCCGGTGGTCAGCAGCCGCATGTTGCGGCGCCGGGCGCGGGGGCCCTTCCTCGGGTCGTAGGTGCCGGCCGAGACGAACTTGTAGAGGTAGTCGAACCGCTCGTCGTCGCCCATGTAGGCGACGACCTGACCGGACTCCGCGATGGTGACGTTCGCGCCCTCGTGCTTGAACCGGCCCAGCATGGTCTGCTTGCGGGGCGTGGACGCGGGGTCGTAGGGGTCGACCTCGACGACCCACCCGAAGCGGAAGGGCTCGTGCGGCTCCTGGGTGAGGTCGAACCGCGGGTCGACCTCGTCCCACCGGCGCTCGGAGACGCCGTTGACGCCGTAGCGGTCGTACGACGCGACGTAGCGGGCGTCCCGCGCTCCCGAGGCGTGGAAGTACTGGTTGAAGTTCTCCTCGCCCGACAGGATCGTCCCCCACGGTGTGCGACCTCCGGCGCAGTTGTTGAGCGTCCCCTTGACCCGCCTTCCGGTCGGGTCGGCCGCGGTCCGGAGGCGGTCGTCGCCGGCCGCGGGGCCGACGAGCCGGAAGTCCGAGCCGGTGTGGAGGCGACGGTTGAGCCGTGCGTTGCCCGGGCTCTTCGGCACCCACGACCCCGTCGCGGCGCCCCGGCGCAGCTCCACCACCGACATCCCGTGGGAGGCCATGGCGATCCGCTTGACGGTCGCGGCGTCGTACCGGCCGGTCGGGAACATCAGGTTCTCGTCGGTGTACTCGTGGTTGGTCACCAGGACCGCGTGCCCGGAGTTGCCGTCGGGGTGGGGGAGCACCCCGACGTAGTCGTTGTTGTAGCCGAACTGCTGCTCGGCCGCCTCGGGGGTCTGGTTGTCCACGTCGAACGGCGGGGCGCCGGCCGTCATTTGGTCGCCCCAGCTGATCACCACGTCGGCCCGGAAGCCGCTCGGCACCGTCACGTCGTCGAAGTCGTTGGGCTCCACCGGCGTGAACACCCAGGTGCCGGCGGTGGTGCCGGCCACGGCCGCCGCCGCGAGGGGAGCCTGGGACACCAGGCCGGTGACGCCCAGGAGGCCGGCGCCGGCACCGAGCTTCAGGAGCGAGCGGCGGGCCAGGGCGTGCTCGGCGACCTCGCGGAACTCGGGGTTGTCGCTGGTGTTGGGCACCGGCTGGTCGCAGGCGTTGCCACAGCGGAACAGGCAGGTGAGGTGGCTGCGCGAGCCGTGACGTGTGGTCGGCGTCAGCGGGAGCAGCGGGCGCGCGTCGGTCGGGCGGCTGGGGGTGAGGGTCATCGGTCCTCCGGGCGTCGGGACGTGGGTGTACCTGCGGCACTGTCCAGAGGGCAGGGGAGGGGACGGTGAAGCCGACGTGAACGAGGTGGGAACGTGTGGCGGGCAACGGACGACCCGGCGGCGGTCCGCGTGTCGCGCCCGACTCCGCCGTCCCGTCCCCGTAGCGTGAGGCGAACACGTGTTCGGACGACGACGGACGGAGAGGTGACGGATGCGCGTGCTCGGCATCGATCCCGGCCTGACCCGCTGCGGCCTGGGGGTCGTCGAGGGCTCCGTCGGCCGATCGCTGCGGCTGGTCGACGTCAACGTGCTGCGGACCTCCGCCGACCTGCCGGTCGCGGAGCGGCTGGTGACCATCGAGCGGGGCATCGACGCCTGGCTCGACGACTACCGGCCCGACGCCGTGGCCGTGGAGCGGGTGTTCGCCCGGTCCGACTCCAGCACGATCATGGGGACTGCCCAGGCCAGTGGTATCGCCCTGGTCGTCGCCGCGCGGCGCGGCCTGCCCGTGGCCACCCACACCCCCAGCGAGGTCAAGGCCGCGGTATCCGGCAGCGGGCGCGCCGCCAAGGCGCAGGTCGGGGCGATGGTGACCCGGATCCTGCGCCTCGACGCGCCGCCCAGGCCCGCCGACGCCGCTGACGCCCTCGCCCTGGCCATCACCCACATCTGGCGCGGTGGCGCCCAGGCCCGGATCGACGCCGCGCTCCGCGCGGCCGGAAGGAGCACCGCATGATCGCCTTCGTCCGCGGCGAGGTGACCGACGTCGGCCTCAGCTCGGCCGTCGTCGAGGTCGGCGGGGTGGGCCTGGAGGTCATGTGCACCCCCGGCACCCTCGCGACGCTCCGCACGGGCCGCAGCGCGACGTTGCCGACCAGCATGGTGGTGCGCGAGGACTCCCTGACGCTCTTCGGCTTCCTCGACGACGACGAGAAGCAGAGCTTCGAGCTGGTGCAGACCGCGTCCGGCGTGGGGCCCAAGCTCGCCCAGGCGATGCTCGCCGTCCTCTCGCCCGACGACCTCCGTACGGCGGTGGCGGCCGAGGACGTGAAGACCCTCACCCGGGTGCCGGGGATCGGCCAGAAGGGTGCCCAGCGGATCATCCTGGAGCTGCGCGACCGGATCGGCGCCCCCACCGGAGTCCGGCCCACCGGCGCCCCGGCGTCTCAGGCCGACTGGCGCGGCCAGGTCCAGGAGGGCCTGGTGGGCCTCGGCTGGTCGGCCAAGGAGGCCGACAAGGCGGTCGACGCGGTCGCCGACCAGGCCGGACACCAGCCCGACGTCGGTGCGCTGCTCCGGGCGGCCCTCCGTACCCTGAGCAAGGCGTGACCGGCCGATGAGCGACCCCGACGTGCAGCTGTCCGCGGCCGAGGAGGCCCACCTGGAGCGGCTGACCGCCGCCGAGGCCGAGGGTGACGAGCGCGCGGTCGAGGCGGCGCTGCGGCCCCGCACCCTCGACGAGGTCATCGGGCAGGGCCGGGTACGCGCCCAGCTCGGGCTGGTGCTCGAGGCGGCCCGTCGCCGCGAGCGGGCCCCCGACCACGTGCTGCTCTCCGGGCCACCCGGCCTCGGCAAGACGACGCTCGCGATGATCATCGCCTCCGAGATGACCACGCCGCTGCGACTGACCAGCGGCCCGGCGATCACCCATGCCGGCGACCTGGCCGCGATCCTCTCCGGGCTCAACGACGGCGACGTCCTGTTCGTCGACGAGATCCACCGGATGTCGCGGCCGGCCGAGGAGATGCTCTACCTCGCGATGGAGGACTTCCGGGTCGACGTCGTGATCGGCAAGGGCCCCGGCGCCACGGCCATCCCGCTGGAGATCCCGCCGTTCACCCTGGTCGGGGCCACGACCCGCGCCGGCCTGCTGCCCGGACCGCTGCGCGACCGGTTCGGCTTCACCGCCCACCTCGAGTTCTACGAGGCCCACGAGCTCGACGAGATCGTGGGTCGCTCCGCGGGGCTCCTCGGCGTCGAGCTCACCGACAGCGGCTCCGCCGAGATCGCCTCGCGGTCCCGCGGCACCCCGCGCATCGCCAACCGGCTGCTGCGGCGGGTCCGCGACTACGCCCAGGTGCGCGCCGACGGCGTGGTGACCCTCGACGTCGCCCGCAAGGCGCTCGATCTCTACGAGGTCGACGAGTCCGGGCTCGACCGGCTCGACCGGGCGGTCCTCGACGTCCTGTGCCGGCGCTTCGGCGGCGGCCCCGTCGGCATCTCCACCCTGGCGGTCGCCGTGGGTGAGGAGCGCGAGACCGTCGAGGAGGTCGCCGAGCCCTTCCTCGTCCGCAGCGGCCTGCTGGCCCGTACGCCGCGCGGGCGGGTCGCGACCCGGGCGGCCTGGGAGCACCTCGGCGAGGCTCCTCCGCGGGACGACGGGGGCGACGCGCCCCTGTTCGACCCGTCGTCGTTGGAGGAGTGACCGTCGGCCCCGACGGGGCGGTCGTTACACTTCCGGCCGGTCCCTACCCACGCGAAAAGGTTGCGTCGTGAACGACTTGGTGTCCCTCCTGCCGATCATCGGCATCGTCCTGCTGTTCTGGCTGCTGCTCATCCGGCCCCAGGCCAAGCGACAGAAGGCCCTGGCCGCCCTGCAGGGCGGTCTCGAGCCCGGCAACGAGGTGATGCTGTCCGCCGGCCTGTTCGGGGTGATCGAGCGCATCGAGGAGGACCGGATCCACCTGCGCATCGCCGAGGGCGTCACCATCGAGGTGGCCCGCGGCGCCGTCAACACCGTCGTCCCGCCCGCCACCCCCACGACCGGGCCGACCACCGAGACCACTCCCGGCGAGTGACCGGTGGCGCGTGACTCGCGGCGTCCCGGGCGCACCCTGATCGGCTTCTTCGCCGGTCTCGCGCTCGTCTTCGGGCTGGTCGCGCTGGCCGGGTCCTGGACCCCCACGCTGGGCCTGGACCTCCAGGGGGGCACCCGGATCACGCTGATCGCCGAGGGGTCGCCGAGCGAGGACAACCTCGCGGAGGCCGCGTCGATCATCGACCAGCGGGTCAACGGGTCCGGCGTGTCCGAGGCGGAGGTGACGACGCAGGGCAACGAGTTCGTCGTCGTCGAGATCCCCGGCACCAGCCGGCGGGACCTGGTCGAGACCGTCGAGCGGCAGGCGCAGCTGCGGTTCCGGCTGGTGGCCTGCTCCTCCGCCGACAACCGTTGTGGGGGCGCCGCACCCTCGCCCGGCACACCCGGCACGCCCGGCCAGACCCCGGGCAGCGCTCCGAGCGCTCCGGTCGCGCCCGAGGACACCGGGACGCCGAAGGGCCCCGACAACCGTCCGCCGGTCGGGTTCGGCACCTCGCCCGGGAAGCCCGGCAAGAAGTCCGACGAGAAGTCCGGTTCGCCCAGCCCGTCGGGGGAGCCCTCGGAGCCCGCCCAGCCGGGTGGTGCGGAGGGCGTCGACCCGCTGGTGTGGGTCGACAACCCCGACCCCGCCTCCGTGCAGGCGTTCCAGGACTACGAGTGCCCACCAGCGGGCGAGACCGCTCTGGTCGAGGACGACCCGGACAAGCCGCTGGTCACCTGCGACGACCAGGGCATCAAGTACCTCCTCTCGACCGCGATGATCGAGGGCACCGACCTCCAGTCCGCGGAGGCCGCCGTACCCCAGCAGCAGGTCGACTGGGTGGTCACGCTCGACTTCGACAGCGACGGCACCGAGACCTTCACCGAGATCTCGCGCGCGCTCTACAACACCGGCAAGCAGTTCGCGATCGTCCTCGACGGGCAGGTGATCTCCGCGCCCACGATGGACGGGATCATCACCAACGGTCGCGCCGAGATCAGCGGCAACTTCGACGAGCAGAGCGCCACCAGCCTGGCCACGAGCCTCAAGTACGGCGCGCTGCCGATCGCGTTCGAGCCCAACCCCCCGGTGGAGACCGTCGGTCCGTCGCTGGCCGGCAACCAGCTCACCGCAGGCCTGCTGGCGGGCGGCATCGGGCTGCTGCTGGTGATGGTCTACTGCCTGCTCTACTACCGCGGCCTGGGCCTGGTGGTGCTGGCGTCGCTGGTCGTCGCGGCCGCGGCGACGTACGGCCTGGTGCTCCTGCTCAGCGAGACGGCCGGGTTCGCGCTCTCCCTCCCGGGCATCGCCGGCCTGATCGTCGCCGTCGGCATCACCGCCGACTCCTTCATCGTCTACTTCGAGCGGATCCGCGACGAGATGCGCGACGGCCTGTCCATGCCCAGCGCCGTCGAGGCGGGGTGGAAGCGCGCCCGCAACACCTGCCTGGCCGCCGACACGGTGTCCCTGCTGGCGGCCGTCGTCCTCTACATCTTCGCGGCCGGCGTCGTGAAGGGCTTCGCGTTCGCGCTCGGCCTGGCGACGCTGATCGACCTCGCGGTCTTCTTCTGGTTCACCCACCCGATGGTGTCGTGGCTGTCCCGGTTCCGGTTCTTCAGCGCGGGCCACCGGCTCTCCGGACTGAGTGCGAGCACGCTGGGGGTCGACGAGCGGCCCCGACGCGGCGTCGTCGCGGGCGGGCGGGCCTGATGGGACGCCTCTCCCGCCTCGGCAACGACCTCTACACGGGGCGCCGCTCGATCGACTTCGTCGGCCGCCGTTGGCTCTGGTACACCCTCTCTGGGGTCATCGTGGTGGTCGCGGTGCTGGGCCTGTCGCTGCGCGGCCTCGACTACGGCATCGAGTTCACCGGCGGCGCCGAGTACCGCGTCAACCTGCCCGCCGAGCAGGTCACCCAGTCCGAGGTCGACGACCTGCGCGAGGCCGTGGCCGCGACCGGCATCGACGACGCAGCGTCACCCGTGGTGACGACGTCCGGCAGCGAGGCCATCCTGGTCCAGACCCAGCCGCTCACCACCGCCGAGAGCGAACAGGTCGTCGACGCGATCCTCGAGCAGACCGGTGCGGGTCCCGACGCGCTGTCGCAGTCCGAGCTGGGCGCCAGCTGGGGCGAGGAGATCGCGCAGCGGGCCCTGCTCGGGCTGGCCGTGTTCCTGGTCCTGGTCGTGCTGTTCATCTGGGCGTACTTCCGGCAGTGGAAGATGTCGCTCGCCGCCCTCGTCGCGCTCGCGCACGACGTGCTGATCACGATCGGCGTCTACGCGCTCTCGGGGTTCGAGGTGACGCCGGCGACCGTGACCGGCCTGCTGACGATCCTGGGGTTCTCGCTCTACGACACGGTCGTGGTCTTCGACAAGGTGCGAGAGAACACCAAGGCGATGAAGCAGACCCGGATGACCTACGCCGAGTCCGCCAACCTCGCCGTCAACCAGACCCTGGTGCGCTCGATCAACACTTCGGTCGTCGCGCTCCTGCCCGTGGGCGCGATCCTCTACGTGAGCGTGGTCCAGCTCGGGTCCGGCAACCTCAAGGACCTCGCGCTGGCGCTCTTCGTCGGCATGGCCGCCGGCACCTACTCCTCGATCTTCATCGCCACGCCGCTGCTGGTGCACCTGAAGTCGGGCGAGGACGACGTCAAGCTGGCCGAGAAGCGGGCCAGGGCCCGGCGGCGCGCGATCGACGCCGACCCCTATGGCGGCCGGACGCCGTCCGGTCGCCGCGACCCCGTGACGGCGCCCGACGACGCGGCTCCGGCCGGAACCGGCAGCGGGAAGCGCCCGACGGCCTCCGGCCAGGGCCGGACCGCCCCACGCCCACGCTCCGACGTCAGCCGGAGCGCTGCGTCCGGCCGCAACCAGCCCACCCGCCGCCCGCGGTCCCAGAGAGGCAAGCGATGAGTGCCCACGACCACGCCCGGCGGGTGGCCCGAGCCGCCCTCGCCCGGAGCGTCATCGACGTGCCCGACTTCCCCGAGCCGGGGATCGTCTTCAAGGACATCAGCCCGCTCCTGGCCGACCACGACGCCTTCACCGCCGTCATCGAGGCCCTGGCCGCCAGCGGCCGCGACGGGTCGGGAGCGACCGTCGTCGACAAGGTCGTGGGGATGGAGGCGCGCGGCTTCATCCTCGCCGCCCCGGTCGCGCTGTCGCTCGGATGTGGCTTCGTGCCGGTCCGCAAGGCCGGCAAGCTGCCGCGCGAGACCCATGCGGTGTCCTACGCGCTCGAGTACGGCGAGGCGACCCTCGAGCTCCACCGCGACGCGATCAGCCCCGGGGAGCGGGTGCTGCTGGTCGACGACGTGCTCGCGACCGGTGGCACCGTCCACGCGACGACGCAGCTGGTCGAGCAGTGCGGCGGCACCACCGTCGGCGTCGCCGTGCTGATGGAGCTCGGGTTCCTCGACGGCCGCGCAGCCGTCGGCGACGTGCCGCTCGACAGCCTGATGACCATCTGAGCAGCCAGCGGGTACGGCCGTAGACTGGCCAGCATGACCGAGGACCAGTCGACGGCGGTCGAGCAGACCGCACCCGCGGCGCCGGAGCCGACCGCGCCGTCGTCGACGTCCGCCCGCAGCATGCGGGCGCGGCTGGCCCGGATGGGCACCCGCAGCCAGCCGCAGAACCCCGTCCTCGAGCCGCTGTTCCGCGCCGTGCGGAACAACCACCCCAAGGCCGACCTGGGGCTGCTGGAGCGGGCGTACACCACCGCGGAACGGCTCCACGACACCCAGATGCGCAAGAGCGGCGACCCCTACATCACCCACCCGCTCGCGGTCACCACGATCCTCGCCGACATGGGCATGACCGAGCCGACGCTGGTCGCGGCCCTGCTGCACGACACGGTCGAGGACACGCCGTACACCCTCGACGAGCTGACCCGCGACTTCGGCGAGGAGGTCGCGCTGCTGGTCGACGGCGTCACCAAGCTCGACAAGGTCAAGTACGGCGACTCCGCGCAGGCCGAGACCATCCGCAAGATGATCGTCGCGATGTCGCGCGACATCCGGGTGCTGGTGATCAAGCTCGCCGACCGGCTCCACAACATGCGGACGCTGCGCTACGTCAAGCGCGAGGCCCAGGAGCGGACCGCCCGCGAGACCCTCGACATCTACGCCCCGCTGGCCCACCGGCTCGGCATGAACACCATCAAGTGGGAGCTCGAGGACCTCGCCTTCGCGACGCTCCACCCCAAGATCTACGACGAGATCGTCCGGATGGTCGCCGAGCGCGCCCCGTCGCGCGGCCAGTTCCTGGGGCAGGTGATCGCGCAGGTCGAGGAGGACCTCAAGGACGCCAAGATCAAGGCGAAGGTGACCGGCCGGCCGAAGCACTACTACTCGATCTACCAGAAGATGATCGTCGGCGGCCGCGAGTTCTCCGACATCTACGACCTGGTCGGCATCCGGATCCTCGTCGAGAGCGACCGCGACTGCTACTCCGTCCTCGGCATCCTGCACTCCCGCTGGAACCCGGTCCTGGGCCGGTTCAAGGACTACGTCGCGATGCCGAAGTTCAACATGTACCAGTCGCTGCACACCACGGTGATCGGGCCGCAGGGCAAGGCGGTCGAGCTGCAGATCCGGACCTTCGCCCAGCACCGCCGCGCCGAGTACGGCGTCGCGGCCCACTGGAAGTACAAGGAGGACGGCCGCAACGGGGTCGACACCGACCGGGCCGGCGACCTCGACGACATGGCGTGGATGCGGCAGCTCCTCGACTGGCAGAACGACGTCGAGGACCCGGGGGAGTTCCTGGAGTCGCTGCGGTTCGAGATCAACCGGGCCGAGGTCTACGTGTTCACGCCGCGGGGTGACGTGATCGCGCTGCCGACCGGCGCCACCCCGGTCGACTTCGCGTACGCCGTCCACACCGAGGTGGGGCACCACACGATCGGCGCCCGGGTCAACGGTCGGCTGGTGCCGCTGGAGTCGACGCTCGACAACAGCGACGTGGTGGAGATCTTCACCTCGAAGTCGCCGACGGCCGGTCCCTCACGCGACTGGCTGACCTTCGTGAAGTCGCCGCGGGCCCGGTCGAAGATCCGGCAGTGGTTCACCAAGGAGCGGCGCGAGGGCGCGATCGAGGACGGCAAGGACCAGATCGCCAAGCTGGTGCGCAAGGAGGGGCTGCCGCTGAAGCGGCTGCTCTCCCACGAGACGCTGACCCTGGTCGCGCTCCACTTCAAGCTGGCCGACGTGACGGCGCTGTACGCAGCGGTCGGCGAGGGCAACCTGAGCGCCCAGGCGGTCGTCCGCCGGGTGATCGACCTGCACGGCGGCGACGACGGGGCGGCCGAGGACCTCTCGGAGGCCGTCACCATCACCGGGCGGTCGCGCAGCACCGCGCAGACGGCCGGCGACAGCGGCGTGATCGTCAAGGGAGCGCCCGACGTGTGGGTCAAGCTCGCCAAGTGCTGCACGCCGGTGCCGCCCGACGACATCCTCGGCTTCGTCACCAAGGGCGGCGGGGTGTCGGTCCACCGCAAGGACTGCACCAACGCGGCCAACCTGCTCGGGCAGCCCGAGCGGCTGCAGGAGGTCGAGTGGGCGCCGACGGGCCAGTCGATGTTCCTGGTCAACATCCAGGTCGAGGCGCTCGACCGGGCGCGACTGCTCTCCGACATCACGATGGCGCTCTCCGACGCCCACGTGAACATCCTCAGCGCCCAGCTGACCACCACCCGCGACCGGGTGGCCAAGAGCCGGTTCAGCTTCGAGATGGCCGAGTCCAAGCACCTCGACAACGTGCTGCGCGCCGTCCGCTCGGTGCCGGGCGTCTTCGACGCCTACCGCGTCACCCAGTGACCTGGTGTGACCCTGGAGCGACCCTGGTGTGACGTAGTCCATCTGGGTGGGTGTCTGGACCACCGACCGTCCATACCTCCCCGATTCGCCACACCGGCGCTGGCGGGCGGTCCTAGTGTCGTCGACACCTCCCTCCCCGACACAGCGGGCCCCCCAGGGAAGGCGCCGCCCCCCGTGGCGCTTCTCCAGAACCGCTGACCAGCTGGGGCGGTACGGCGGAACCGGGCATGGTCCGCCGTACCGCCCTCAGCGGGAGCCGCGACGAGACCCCGGCGGGCCGGAAGCGGACCTAGCCCCCGTAGTCGGCGGACGCGCGACGGGCCATGTCGAGGAACGACTGGCGCGAGGCGAGGTTGTCCTCCAGCTCCTGCACCCGCTTGGCGTCGTCGGCGGCGCGGGCGGCGGCCAGGTCGGCCTCGATGACGGCGATGGCGGCCTCGAGCTTGGACACCATGTCGTCGGCCCGTGCGGACTTCTCGGGGTCGGTGCGCTTCCACTGCTCGTCCTCGGCGGAGCGGATCTGCTGCTCCACCTTGCGCAGCCGTCCCTCGAGCTCCTTGATCCGGTCGCGGGGGACCTTGCCGGCGGCCTCCCAGCGCTCGGCGATGTCGCGGAAGGACTTCTTGGCGGTCTCGAGGTCGTCGACGGGCACCAGCTTCTCGGCCTCGACCAGCAGTCCCTCCTTGACCTCGGCGTTGGCGGTGAACTCCCGGTCGAGCTCGGCCTGCACGGCGTCGCGGGCGCCGAAGAAGGTGTCCTGGGCGCCGCGGAAGCGCTGCCACAGCTGCTCGTCGACCTCGCGCGGCGCGGGCCCGGCCGCCTTCCACTGACGCATCAGGTCACGGAACCGCCCCGCGGTGGGACCCCACTCGGTGGAGTCGGCGAGCTCCTCGGCCTCGGCGGCGAGCCGCTCCTTGACGACCCGGGCCGACTCGCGACGCTCGTTCTGCTCGGCGAAGTGCGCCTTGCGATGGCGGGTGTAGGTCGTGCGGGCGGAGGAGAACCGACGCCAGAGCGCGTCGTCGGACGCCCGGTCGATCCGCGGCAGCGACTTCCACTGGTCGAGCAGGTCACGCAGCCGGTTGGCGCCGCCGCGCCAGTCGGTGCCCTCGGCGATCTTCTCGGCCTCGGCGGCGATGGCCTCCTTGGCGCTCTTGGACTCGGCCGCGCGCTGCGCCTTCTCCTCCTGCCGCGCCTTGCGCTGGCTGGCGAGCACGGGGGAGAGGGCGTCGAGCCGGCCGCTGAGCGAGGCCAGGTCGCCCACCGCGTTGGCGTCGGTCACCTGAGCGCGCACCGTCTTGATCGCCTCGGCGGCCTCCTCGGGGGAGAGCACCCCGGAGTTGACCCGTTGCTCCAGCAGCTGCACCTCGAGGGCCAACGCCTCGTAGCGACGGGTGTAGAACGCCAGCGCGTCCTCCGGGGACCCCGCGGGGTACTGGCCGACGGGTCGCTCGCCGTCGGCGGTCCGGACGTAGACCGTCCCGTCCTCCCCGACTCGACCCCACTCGTGGCTCATCACCCCACCATGCTAGTCAAGGGCACGACGCCGATGACCGGCCACGTCGGGTCGGTCGATAGTGTGCGGGGGTGTTCATCGCCGGCTTCCCCGCAGGTCCGTGGGGCACCAACTGCTACGTCGTGGCGACCGGCGCCGGCGCCGAGTGCGTCGTGATCGACCCCGGCAAGGACGCCGCCGACGGCGTCGCCGAGGTGGTCCGGGAGCACCGGCTCAAGCCGGTGGCCGTCGTCGCGACCCACGGCCACCTCGACCACGTGTGGTGCGTGACCCCGGTCGCCGGCGCGTACGACGCCACCGCCTGGATCCACTCGCGCGACCGGCACCTGCTGACCGACCCGCTGGCGGGGATGAGCAGCGAGACCCGCGACATGATGCCGCAGCTCCTCGGGGGGCGTGAGCACCAGTGGCGGGAGCCCGACGACGTCCGCGCCCTCGATGACGCCATGACCCTCGAGCTGGCCGGGGTCACCTTCACCGTCGACCACACTCCGGGCCACACCGAGGGGTCGGTGACCTTCCGGACGCCGTACCCCGACCAGGCCGAGGTCAGCGAGGTGATGTTCTCCGGCGACCTGCTCTTCGCGGGGTCGATCGGCCGCACTGACCTGCCCGGGGGCGACCACCCGACCATGCTGCGCAGCCTGCGCGACAAGGTGCTGCCGCTGGCCGACGACGTCGTCGTGCTGCCGGGCCACGGGGAGCAGACCTCGATCGCGCGTGAGCGCGCGACCAACCCCTACCTGCTCGAGGTGGCCGACACCGGCGCCGCCGGCCGGGTCATTCGGGGGTTGTGACCGCTCATGGCCCCCAGGATCAGCCCGCTCAGCGGGTTCCCCGAGCTGCTGCCCGCCGCACGCGCGGTCGAGCGGCAGGTGATCGCGTCGCTGTCCCGCAGCTTCGAGCTCCACGGCTTCGCCAACATCGAGACCCGCGTCGTCGAGCCGCTCGACCGGCTGGCCAAGGGTGGGGAGATCGACAAGGAGATCTACGTCCTGCGGCGGCTGCACGCAGCCTCTGAGGACGACGACGCTGCACCCCACGAGGGCCTCGGCATGCACTTCGACCTGACGGTGCCGTTCGCCCGCTACGTCCAGGAGTTCGCCGGCCACCTCGAGTTCCCGTTCCGGCGCTACCAGATCCAGCCGGCGTGGCGTGGTGAGCGTCCCCAGGAAGGGCGCTACCGCCAGTTCACGCAGGCCGACGTCGACGTCGTGGGCCGTGACGAGCTCCCGTTCCACCACGACATCGAGGTGATGCGGGTGATGGTGCAGGCCCTCGACGCCCTCCCGCTGCCGCCGCTGTCCTTCCAGTTCAACAACCGCAAGCTGATCCAGGGCTTCTACCGCGGTCTCGGCCTCCCGGACGTCACGGAGGCGATCCGGGTCATCGACAAGCTGGACAAGCTGCCGGCCGAGGAGGTTGCCGGCCAGCTGGTCGAGCGGGTCGGCGCAACGGCCGAGCAGGCCGAGCGGTGCCTCGCGCTGGCCTCGATCCGGGTGCCCGACACCTCCTTCGTCGAGCGGGTGCGCGACCTCGGGGTCGACGACGACCTGCTCGAGGAGGGCCTGGCCGAGCTCGCCGCCGTGGTCGAGGGCTGCTCCCCGGATGCCGGCGACGGCGTCACCGTCGAGGCCAACCTCCGGATCGCCCGCGGACTCGACTACTACACCGGCACCGTCGTCGAGATCTTCATGAGCGGCTACGAAAGGCTCAAGTCGGTGGGCGGCGGCGGACGGTACGACGCCCTCGCCAGCGACGGCCGCACGACGTACCCGGGGGTGGGCGTCTCGTTCGGCGTGTCCCGCACCCTGCTGCCGTTGATCTCCGACGGCGTGCTCGCCGGGAGCCGACCGGTGCCCAGCGCCGTCCTGGTGGCGCTGGCCGACGAGGGGTCGCGCCCGGCCGGCGACGCGGTGGCCGCCGCGCTGCGGGACCGGGGCATCGCCTGCGAGGTCGCTCCCAGCCCGCAGAAGTTCGGCCGCCAAATTCGTTATGCAGAACGCCGTGGCATCCCGTATGTGTGGTTCCCCGGCCCGGACGGCCACGAGGTGAAGGACATCCGCAGCGGCGACCAGGTCGCCGCCGATCCGGACACCTGGGCCCCGCCCGCCGAGGACCTCAGCCCCCAGATCGTCATGAAGGAGCAGCACCCGTGATCCGCACCCACGACGCCGGCACCCTGACCGCCGCCAACGTCGGAGAGATCGTCACCCTCGCCGGATGGGTGGCCCGCCGGCGCGACCACGGCGGGGTGGCGTTCCTCGATCTCCGGGAGGCCAGCGGCGTGGTGCAGGTCGTGGTCCGCGACGAGGCGGTTGCGCACAGCCTGCGCAGCGAGTTCTGCCTCAAGGTCACCGGTGAGGTGGTGGCCCGCAAGCCGGGCAACGAGAACCCGAACCTGGCCACCGGCGACATCGAGGTCGTCGCCGCCAGGGACGGAGGCGTCGAGGTGCTCAGCGCGTCCGACGTCCTGCCGTTCCCGATCGACGAGTACCTCGAGGTGGGAGAGGAGGCGCGGCTCAAGCACCGCTACCTCGACCTGCGCCGGCCGGCGCCGAACGCCGCGCTGCGGCTGCGCAGCAAGGTCAACAAGGCGGCCCGCGACGTGCTCGACGCCCACGACTTCGTCGAGATCGAGACCCCGACGCTGACCCGGTCGACGCCCGAGGGTGCGCGCGACTTCCTGGTGCCCGCGCGGCTCCAACCCGGCAGCTGGTACGCCCTGCCGCAGAGCCCGCAGCTGTTCAAGCAGCTGCTCATGGTCGCCGGGATGGAGCGGTACTACCAGATCGCGCGTTGCTACCGCGACGAGGACTTCCGCGCCGACCGGCAGCCCGAGTTCACCCAGCTCGACGTCGAGATGAGCTTCGTCGACCAGGACGACGTGATCGCGCTGTCCGAGGAGATCCTGGTCGCGCTCTGGAAGCTGGTCGGGTACGACGTCCCGACCCCGCTGCCGCGGATCACCTACGCGGACGCGATGGCCCGCTACGGCTCCGACAAGCCCGACCTGCGGATGGGCCAGGAGCTCGTCGACTGCACCGAGTTCTTCGCCGACACCCCCTTCCGGGTGTTCCAGTCGGCGTACGTCGGCGCCGTGGTCATGCCGGGCGGGGCCTCCCAGCCGCGCAAGCAGCTCGACGCCTGGCAGGACTGGGCGCGGCAGCGCGGCGCCAAGGGGCTGGCCTACATCCTCGTGCAGGACGACGGCGAGCTCGGGGGCCCCGTCGCGAAGAACCTCTCCGAGGCGGAGCGGGCGGGGATCGTCGCCCACGTCGGCGCCCAGCCGGGCGACTGCGTCTTCTTCGGCTCCGGCCCGGTGAAGGCGACCCGGGCCCTGCTCGGCGCGACCCGGCTCGAGATCGGGCGGCGATGCGGCCTCATCGACGAGGACGCGTGGAGCTTCGTGTGGGTGGTCGACGCCCCCCTGTTCGAGCCCGCCGACGAGGCCACGGCCGCCGGCGACGTGGCCGTGGGGTCGGGCGCCTGGACCGCGGTCCACCACGCCTTCACCTCACCGCAGGACCTCGACGGCTTCGACGCCGACCCCGGTAACGCGCTGGCGTGGGCCTACGACATCGTCTGCAACGGCAACGAGATCGGCGGTGGGTCGATCCGTATCCACCGCGAGGACGTCCAGAAGCGGGTCTTCGAGGTGATGGGCCTCGGTGCCGACGAGGCCCAGGAGAAGTTCGGCTTCCTGCTCGACGCGTTCCGCTTCGGCGCCCCGCCGCACGGCGGCATCGCCTTCGGGTGGGACCGGATCGTGGCCCTGCTGGCCGGGACCGACTCGATCCGTGACGTCATCGCCTTCCCGAAGTCCGGCGGCGGATTCGACCCGCTGACCGCGGCGCCCGCGCCGATCACGCCGGAGCAGCGCCGTGAAGCAGGTGTCGACGCTCCTCCACAGGCGCCGGAGGCGCGCCCGGCGGAGGAGTCGGCAGGGGAGTGAGCGACGACGCCGGGCTGTTCGACGTACCGGGTGCCGCGGCCACCCCGGGCAGCGGCTCGCTCGGCGCGAACACGCACGCCTCGGCACCGCTGCCGGTACGGATGCGGCCCCGGACCCTGGACGAGCTGGTGGGCCAGGAGCAGCTGCGGGCACCGGGCTCGCCCCTGCGGCAGCTGATCGAGGGCGACCAGGCGACGTCGTTGCTGCTGTGGGGGCCGCCCGGCACGGGCAAGACCACCATCGCAGGGATCGTCAGCCAGCAGACCGACCGGCGCTTCGTCGAGGTCTCGGCGGTCTCCGCCGGCGTCAAGGAGGTGCGGGCCGCGATCGACGCCGCCCGCTCCGAGCTGACCCGGGGAGGCCGCGAGACGGTGCTGTTCGTCGACGAGGTGCACCGGTTCAGCAAGGCGCAGCAGGACGCGCTGCTGCCCGGCGTCGAGAACCGCTGGGTCACCCTGGTGGCCGCCACGACCGAGAACCCGTTCTTCAGCGTGATCTCGCCGCTGCTCTCGCGGAGCCTGCTGCTGCGGCTGCAGCCGCTCACCGACGACGACGTGCGGTCGGTGATGGAGAGTGCGCTCGGCGACGAACGGGGGCTGGCCGGCGCCTACGCGCTCGACGAGGACGCCCGCGAGCACCTGGTGCGGCTGGCGGGCGGCGACGCGCGCCGCTCGCTGACCTACCTCGAGGCCGCGGCCCGGGCGGCCGCGGCCCGCGACACGTCGCGGATCGACCTCGAGTCGGCGGAGGCGGCGGTCGACCAGGCCGCGGTGCGGTACGACCGCCAGGGGGACCAGCACTACGACGTCGTGAGCGCCTGGATCAAGTCGATCCGCGGCTCGGACGCCGACGCCGCGCTGCACTACCTCGCCCGGATGATCGAGGCGGGGGAGGACCCGCGGTTCATCGCGCGGCGGCTGGTGGTCCACGCCAGCGAGGACGTCGGTCTGGCCGATCCCACGGCCCTGCAGGCCGCCGTCGCCGCGGCGCAGGCGGTGCAGCTGATCGGCATGCCCGAGGCCCGGATCAACCTCGCGCAGGCGACGATCCACCTCGCGGTCGCGCCGAAGTCGAACGCCGTCATCACCGCCATCGACGCGGCGCTCGCCGACGTGCGCGCGGGCAAGATCGGGCAGGTCCCGGCCCACCTGCGCGACGCCCACTACCGCGGCGCCGACGACCTCGGTCACGGGAAGGGCTACGTCTACAGCCACGACGCGCCCTACGGCATCGCCGAGCAGCAGTACGCCCCCGACGTGGTGCTGGACGCCCGCTACTACCGGCCCACCAACCTGGGCGCCGAGGCCGCCGTCGCCGAGCGGTGGGCGCGGATCCGCACGCTGGTGCGCGGCGACTGACCTCAGCCGGTGCCCGCCGTCCGGCCCAGGGTCACCGCGGGCGCGCCGAGCAGCCGCTTGGCCTCGCGGATGCCGCTGGTCATCGCCCCGTCCGCGTACCCGAGGCGCGCACTCTGCGTGTGCTCGCCGGCGAACAGGAGGCGACCGCCGACGGGAGTGCCGAGGCGGTCGACGTCGGCATCGGAAGAGTCCGGGGTCACGTGCGTGTAGGCGCCTCCCGTGAACGGGTCGTCCGCCCAGCCGGTCACCGCGACCGCCAGCGGCGTGGGGCACGGGGCGCCGAGCACCGCGGCGAGCTGGTCGGTCACCCACTGGACCGCTCCGGCAGGCCAGGGCGCCGAGACGCGCCCGGTGGCGGAGTGGAACACGTGGCAGGCCAGCACCGGCCCGGCTCCGAAGGCGTCGAGGTCGAAGACCCATGCGGCGGGCTGGGTGGGGTCCGGCGGGAAGAGGACGACGTGCGACCACCCGGTCTCGCGCCAGAAGGGCTCCGCGAATCTCAGGACGACCTTCTCGTAACGGCCGAACCCGAGCCGGGACACGAGCTGTGCCCGCTCGGGGGGCAGCGGCGGGGTGAAGGTCAGCCGCCCGCTCTGGAGGACCCCGAGCGGTACGGCGACGACGACGTGGGAGCCGGTCTCGGTCTCGCCGGACTCCGAGGTGACCGACACCCCCTCGTCGGTCACCTCGACTCCCACCACCGGCTGCTCGAGGCGCACGTCGAGCCCGGACCCCATCGCGTCCACGACGGCGGCGTACCCGGGGCGAGGCAGGTCGCCGAAGTAGTCGTCGTCGTACTCGTCCTGGGTCCAGAGCCACCGCAGCGACTGCTGCTCGGCCGCCCCGGCGGCGTCCGCCTCGACGCTCGCCCGCAGGGCCTGTCGCGCCCGCCGCAGCCGCCTGCCTGCGAGGCCGCTCGTCGCCAGGAACGCCTCGATCCCGTCGGTCGCGGAGGCGTCGGCGCCGAGCTGCCGCCGCAGGTCCCCGAGGGCCGCGGTGAAGTCGTCGAGGTCTCCCGCCAGGGTCTGCTCCGCCTCGGTCGGGTCCAGCCACTGCCGGGTGGCGACGTCGTACGCCGTCAGGGTCGGCAGGGGGTTCCCGGGGTGGCAGTCGACTCCCGCGAGCTCCGCGAAGCGGCGCAGCGGATTCCCCGACGGGTGGTGCAGCCAGGAGCCGCCGAGGTCCACCGGCGAGCCCGCCAGGTCCACGGTGTGCAGCCGCCCACCCATCCGTGGCCGCGCCTCCAGCACCGCGTAGTCCACGCCCGCCTGGTGCAGCGCGTTGGCGACCGTCAACCCGGCGATGCCCGCACCCACCACCAGCACGCGGCGTACCGGCTCCTCGATCCCGCCCGGGACCTCGGCACTGCCGTCGTCGAAGCGCACCGGCCCAGCGTGCTCCGTGGGGGCCTCACCCCGCTACCGGCCGTCCGCCGGTGGTGTCGACACCACCTGCGAATCGTGATCGGGCTGCGGCCCGGCGCGAGTTGCCCTATGCTCACGCGGCAACGGGTTCTCGGGGCACGCCGTCTGGCTCTGCCTTTGTGGGGACGGAGCACCCGTCCTGCTGCGGGGGACAGGCACAACTGCAGTACCTACCCCCACAGGAGTTGTCGAATGTTCCCGTCACTGTCCCGCCGAACCCTGCTCGGAAACGTCATGGCCGCCCGCCAGGCCCCCCAGCCACAGGCCGCCGCCGCCGCGAGTGCGTCCACGTTCCTCGACGTCGACGCCCAGTTCGGCGGCAACGTGGCCGCCGCCGTCGCCGAGGCCGAACGGTCCGGCGGCCGCTCGCCGGTCGTGTGGCTCGGCCCCGAGTACGCCATCTCGAAGACCATCGAGATCACCCGGCCGGTGTCGATCCGGGGCGGAGGCAAGGCCGGAACCCGCTTCAGGCACGCGGGCTCGTTCACCGGGCCCATCTTCCGCACCTCCCAGCTCAAGCGGAACGGTCAGTGGGAGTCGACCGCCCGGAGCGCCCCGATCACCACGTTCGACCCGGACGTGGACGACGGCGGCGTCGAGTTCCGTGACTTCTCCATCGTCGACGACGACCGCAGCACGCCCGGCCGGATGGGCATGTACCTGATGAGCGTGGACGACATGTGGATGAGCAACGTGTCGTTCGGCTACCTCACCGGCACCGCGCTCAAGCTCGGAGCCGACGAGGCCGACAAGCGCGCCACCTCACCGCGCTCGGGCCGGGTCCGGGAGTCCAACTTCGACCGGATCAACGTCTACCGCTGCGGGTCCGGCTCCCCGACCGGCTCCCCCGACGTACCCGCCCTCATCGTGCAGTCGGCGGCGGGGGAGGGCGACGGCTCCAACCAGTTGTTCTTCACCAACCTCCGCTTCGTCTACAACGAGGGCCGGATGCTGATCAGCGGCCGGGACGACGCGAACTCGCTGCGGCGCCTGATGTTCCGCGACACCCAGCTGCACGCCCTCGCCGACAACGCGAGCTGGTCACCGACCAAGTTCTTCCCGTTCGACATGGTGACGCTCGAGGGCGGGGTCCGCGAGGTGTTCTTCGACGGCGTGTTCATCAACGGTGGCAAGGCCGGCACCGCCGGCTGGGCCATGAAGGGCAGCTCGCTCACCAGCCAGACCCCGAAGCGGCTCGTCCTGCGCAACGTGAACGTCGTCAACACCGCCGGCGACCTGGTGCGGGTCGAGAAGGGCGACTCGGTGGCCGTCGACGGCACCAGCCTCGGCTCGGTCGGAGGCAAGATCATCAGGAACCAGGCCGGCTCCGGTCTGGCCCGCTACTACGTCCACGAGCTCGGCATCAACTCGCCCAGCGGGAAGAGCTCCGGGCTCACCGGCAAGGGCGGCTTCTTCCACTCGGGGCTCCAGGTCGACGCGTAGCAGGGCCTCCGCCGGTCAGTCGGCCACGCGGATCGTCCGCACGACCCGCTTCCCGCCGACCCGGACCCTGAGGGTCACCCGCTCGGTCCCCTCCCGTGCCGTGTCGGCCCGGGTGGGGATCGAGAGCGTCGCCGAGCGGTGGCCGGCGCGCACCCGCTCGACCAGGTACGCCCCGGCCCGGTGCAGCGGCCGGCGGGGGTCGGAGGCCTCGGCGTAGTGGCGCTCGAGCCAGCGCCCCGGGACGTCGCCGACGGCGAGCCGCCGACCGGGACCCTGGCCGCGGACGACCTGCGCCACGGCGTACAGGTCGTATCCGGTGGCGTCCGACAACGAGATCCGGGCCGTGACGGCCCTGCCCTCGCGCACCCGCCTCGGAGTCGTCACCCGCACCCGGGGTGCGGGGTCGTCGTCGCGCAGCACCAGCCGCCCGTCGTAGCGGTCGGTCATCGCCCCCCGGACCGGGAACGCGGAGAAGCTGGTGACCCTCCGGTCACCGTCGTCGACGGTGTTGCCCGTGTACTCGTAGCGGATCGAGCCCTCGGTCTGGCCGGGGGCGAGGTCGACGCGCAGCCGCTCCCGGGAACGCCAGGACTCCCAGTCGAGCACGCCGACGGTCAGCTGGGCCGCGCGGGTGCCCGGGTTGGCGACCGTGAACGGCAGCCGCGCCACCGAGACGCCTCGCCGGTCGCCCTCGTCGACGGTGACCGAGCCGAGGCTCACCACCGGCAGCCGCCGCTCGGGAACGGCGGCCAGCGCGCCGGGGGCGGAGCCGACGTCGAGGATCCACAACCGACCGTCGGAGCTGTCGCCGATCACGTCGACCTGGGTCACCTGCGAGAGGTCGATGCCGGTCGCGGCGCCGGGGTCGGCGACGACGGCCTGGGCCCAGCGCTTGGCGACCCGGCGGTCGACGGGGAGGGCGCGGACGTACCCCTCGCCCTCGGGGGTGATGACGGCCGAGTCGCCGTGGGCGTCGGTCAGCCGCAGCCTGATCCGGACGTCGCCGAAGGCCGGGTCGACGATCGAGCGGAGCTCGAGCCGGCCGCTGGAGAGGTCGAGCGGCTCGTCGAACACCAGCCCGCCGGTCTGTCCGGCCTCGTCCCAGGTCATCTCCAGCTCGCGACGGGGCGGGGCGAACTCGCCGGCGTCGTACCAGTGGGGGACCTGGCCGTAGAGCCGTCCGGTGCGGCCGCACGCCGAGACCGAGCCCTCGGAGAGGATGCCCTGGCAGAACGACGTGTCGGCACCCGAGGCCAGCGACAGTCCGGTGTCGAGGGCCGGCCGCCGCAGCTCGCGGCCCCCGCCGATCGCGTGCGAGCGGACGTCGGCCGCGCCGATCGACGGTGGGTGCACCACCGACCCGTCGAACAGCGGCAGGAACTCCTGGGCGTCGTCGGCGAACAGCTGGGCGGCGCCCGCGACGTAGGCCACGCCCACGTCGCGCTGGTCGGCGGCGCTCAGCCGGGTCGGTGAGTCCGAGCCGCACAGCCCGCTCCGACCGGACCAGTCGTCCCAGGCGGGAGCCTGCGCGAGGCCCGGGGTCCACTCGGTGTTGAAGAAGTTGTGGTTGGCGCCGAGCACCATCACCGAGCTCTTGAGGGAGGTGTCGTCGTCGGCGAGGTCGCGGGCGCTGTCGGTGAACCGCTGGCCCTGCAGGTCGAAGACGTCGCCGTCGCAGTAGGGCAGCACCGTCACGGTCGGGACGTACGGCGCGGTCTGGGTGCCGAAGTCGGTCGGGGCCAGCAGCACCTGGCCCACCACCCGGTAGGGGGCGTCGAGCGGGATCTGGATGGAGGCGCGGTTGACGCCCTCACCACCGCGGCTGTGACCGACCAGGACGACCCTCGAGAGGTCGACCTGGTGGTCGGCCGCGAGCTCCTCGCTCCAGTGGTCGAGGTGCCGCTGCACGATCTGGGCCCGGGCGTCGGCCCCGCCGTCGGAGAGCCGGAAGTCCTGCGCGTTGATGCCGTTGACCCGCACCGACACGGTCGCGAAGCCCTGCGAGGCGAGCACCTGCTGGATGTAGTCGTAGCCGAGGTGGCTGGGGATCTCCTCCAGCGGCGGCCGGCACGGCCACTTCCACTCGCTCCCACCCGAGTCGGTGGGGTCGTAGCAGTAGGAGTGCCGGCCGTGGAGGAACAGCACCAGCGGCCGGGGCCCGGTGTCCGCGGTCGGGGCCGGCTCGACGACGTGTCCCACCATCTCGATCGGCTGGCTCATCCGCGGCAGCGTGACCGGGTCGAGCTCGTAGTCGCTGGTCACCACGTCGTACTGACCGGGGTCGGCGGGGTCGTCCGCCAGCCGGGCGGTGCGCCGCGGAGTGGTCGCCGGCGCGGCGGCGTCGGTCCGGTCGACGCCGGCGTGGTCGAGCCGGTCGCCGGACAGCACCACGTCGAGGTCCGCCACAGCGGGACGCTGGTCGGCCCGGACCTCCGACACCACGGTCCGGCCGTCGGCGTCCACGACCGGTACGCCGACGGGGACGCCGTCGAGCACGATCGTCGGCCGGTCGGAGGTGACGGGCAGCCGCCGCGGCGCGCGCCAGCTGACCTCGAAGGTGCCCGCTCCGGTGCGGGTGACCTGCCACCGACCCGTCCCGTGGTCGGCCGCCTGGGAGGCCGCTCCCGGCGGCGGCGGAGCCGCCACGGAGCTCCCCGGTGCCGCGCTGAGGCCGAGCGCGCCGACCAGGGCGGCGGCAAGCAGCGTACGGACCTGGCGACGACGAGGACGAGCGAGCATGCGGGTCTCCTTGGGTGCGGTCTCATGACTCAGACGCGCAGGACACCCGGTTGGTTGGCCCGGCTTGCGCGATCCCGCTTGGTTCGGCACCCGGGGCACCTGGTGGAGTCAC
The DNA here is from genome assembly GCF_050880345.1 of Nocardioides sp. GXQ0305. NCBI lineage: Bacteria > Bacillati > Actinomycetota > Actinomycetes > Propionibacteriales > Nocardioidaceae > Nocardioides > Nocardioides sp. GXQ0305. The sequence continues at coordinate 89,189 of NZ_JBNYXG010000006.1, read as the reverse complement.
CGCGGCCGCCCGTCCACTCTCGGCCGCGACCACGACCCGACGCTGCGCCACTCGTCACGGGAACGGGCCTGCCGGCGTGAGTCGCGCTTGCAGCCTGACCATCGCTCCCGCCCGAAGCGAGCCGCTGAGCGGCATGTCCCTGCGTTTGTGCGGTCGATTGGTGTCACTGGGTGACCGCGATCGACCGCACTATCGGCGGCATGATCGGGCGGTTCGTACAGTCCTCGCGTGCCGGGTCGTCGAACCGGACGGCTGGTGCCGTCGAGACCGGCGGCTTCAGACCCCCCACCAGCACCCTCGATTGGGATGAGCCCTTCTATCGTCGGTCCATGACCACTCGACTGAACCCCTACCTGAGCTTCGCGAGTGATGCCTCGGCCGCCCTGGCGTTCTACCAGGACGTGTTCGGCGGCGATCTCACGATCAACCACTTCGGCGACTTCGGCACCGACGACCACGGCATTGGCGACCAGGTCATGCACGGCCAGCTGGAAACAGCGTCTGGCCTCACGCTGATGGCCGCCGACATGCTGCCGGGCGAGACGTTGCGGCCCGGGAACAACCTCGCGGTCAGCCTCGGCGGGGACGACACCGAGGAACTGCGCGGCTACTGGCAGGCGCTGTCGGACGGAGGGACCGTGACGGTCGAGCTGGCCACCCAGCCGTGGGGCGACGAGTTCGGGATGTGCGTCGACCGGTTCGGGACCTCGTGGCTGGTCAACATCGCCGGGGGCGGCTGACCTACCCGATCCGCGCTGCGCCCGGTCGGACAGGCTGTCCGTCGGTACCGCAGGTCGGCGATGCCGCGGCCGGCGGCAGTCCCCTTGCGCTCGAACCTCGTCACCGGCCGCTCGGCCCAGCGATCGACCACGCTAAGACGGCCCCGCAGGTGTGCAGTCATAGGCACGACCGGCGGCAGTAGCGTGCGCCTGATCGCGCGCGCAGAGCGCCATGAGCGCGCTGTCTCCACGGCGATCCCCGGCCACGCCGAGTCGTGTGCCTGAGAACGGTCCATGGGTCGTCCTCAGGCACACGGGGCGAGAAGAGCCGACCGCTCATCGGCTGCGGGCGGTTGCGGCCCCATCGGGACACGTCCAGTGAGAGTCGCCGGGGCGCTGGCATGCCATTGGCCCCGCCCGGGGTGGGCGGGGTGTAGGGCGGGGTCAATCTCGGGGCGGTGGCCGGCGGTCGACGGAGACGTCGCGGGTGCCGGTGTGGTCACGGAGGAACCGGTAGCCGTGGGGCGAGCGCCACAGGTAGGTCCCGGGCTCGAGGACCGTGTAGGTCCAGCCTGCGTGCGTCTTGAGTCGATGGTGGGTGCGGCACAGCGGCGCCAGCCGACAGGCGCAGGTCTGCCCGGGCGGGCCGCCGGGGTCGTAGGGCGTCACGTGGTCGGCGTCGCAGCCGTGCCCGTCGGGTCGGAGTCGCCGGGCCGGACGCGTGCAGTGGGGGAACACGCACGTGTGGTCCCGCAGCGCAATCCGCTCGGCGATCCGGTCGGGGACCTCGTAGGCGTCGACGTGGACGTGGTCGGCCAGGTCGATCACCGGCTTCACGACCAGGTCGGTCTCGGGGCGGCCGCACCACTCGCGGATGGTCTCGACGGTGACCGGGGACCTCGTGTTCTCGCACCGGCCGACACCCTCCCCGCCGGTCAGGGCGGCCTCGGTGAGGTGGAGGTGGAGCACCGTCTTGCGCACCGGGGGTTTCGAGGCTCGCTGCGCTCGCACCTCAACCTCCGGGACCAGGTCGAGGGTGAGCTGGCGGCGGGCGAGCTCGCCGGCGGCCAGGGAGCGGCAGCGTCGAGGGACTCCGCGCAGCCGAGGTCGGCCAGCTGGCCGGCGATGCCCCGGATGGCGTCGTCCAGGTCCAGGGGGTCGGCGAGGTCCAGCTCCCCGGAGACCAGGCTGGTGCCGGCGAAGGAGACCTGGTCGTGGTCGATGTCGAAGTGCCGACCGTCGGCGGCCCGGCGGCGAGTCTCCTCGGCGGTCTCGGGCATGCACCGGGCCACCGCCTCGTCGACCAGCCGGTCCAGCTGGGCCGGACGAATCCGGCTCGCGACCGGAGCGACGTGACGGTCCACGAACCCGGCTGCCTCCACCGACAGGGCCCGGCCGATGGTCTGGTCGGCGACTCGGCGCGCCTTCCACGCTGCCAGCGACCCGGTCGTGACCTGGGCCCAGAGCCTGGGGAGGCGGTAGCGCAGCTCCAGGGCGTGGCCCAGGTAGTACTTCCCCGCCTCGGTGCCGAGACCGACCGCGGCGGCGAACTCGGCGACGCAGAACTCGGCCACCAGCGGCGCACCCGGACCGGCCAAGCCGACCGGTGCCTCCCCGCCTCCCCGGAGCCGGTAGGACTCCGCGTCGTCGACGGTCTCGGCCGGATGGATGACCGCCCACTGCACCGCTGCCTCCAGCAGCCGTCGCTCCGCCTGATCGGCCACGGTGCGCTGCTCCCGCGCGAAGGCCAGGACCCCGGACGCGGTGTCCGGGAGCGCGGCGGTCGCGGTGCTGGTCATGGGTCCATCCAAGCCGAGACCACCGACAATTCCGGGGCCGGAACCGTCTTCTCCACAGGGACCTCAGTCCACGACGAGGAGCTCAGCTGCAGCGGTTGGCGGAGGTCGCCGAGCCGGATCAGGTCGGCAGCTGCTCGTGCAGGAACGCGAGGGTCGTCACCCAGGCACGTCGCGACGCCCCAGGGTGGTGGAGCACGAAGTCGTCGTTGTCGAAGGCGTGGTTGGCGCCGTCGTACAGCTCGACGCGGGCGGGCCGGCCGTCGGCGGTCACGGCCTCGGTGATCGCGGAGACGGTGCCGCGGTCGAGGTAGTCGTCGGCGGTCCCGAAGTGGTGGAGGCTCGGGCAGGTCACCCGAGGGGCGAGGTCGAGCAGCTGGGGGATCGCGGACCCGTAGTAGCTCACCAGCACCGCGGGCTCCACCTCGGCGGCCACGTTGAACGCCAGGCCGCCACCGAAGCAGAAGCCGACCACTCCCGGTGCCCCGCGCACCTGGTCGAGGCGGGAGAGCGCGTCGTACGCCGCCACCGCGTCGGCGACGGTCGTCTCCCAGTCCAGCTTCCCCGCCAGCTCCATCGCCCGGTCGACCGCGCCGGCGGCCTGCTCGTCCACCACCTGCTGGTCCAGCCGCCAGTACAGCTCCGGGGCGAGGACGACGTAGCCGGCCGCGGCCAGGTCGGCCGCCCGTCGCTGGACGTAGCCGCTGACGCCGAAGATCTCCTGGAGCAGCAGCAGCCCCGGTCCGCGGCCGGCCTCGGGAAGCCACATGTGTGCGGGCATGTCGCCGTCGGAGGCTGGCACGAGGATCTGCATGGTCATGTGCCCACCCTGTCGTCCCGGGGCGGATCGCGGCAACGCCGGACCGATAGGGTCGTTCCCCATGACGTGGGAGTGGTCGGCGCTCGTGGGGCTCGCGCTGGTGGCGCTGGTCCTGCTGGTCGCGCTCGCGCGGCTGCGGCGTCGTACGGCCCGCGACATCGAGGCCGCCCACACCGAGGCGGCCGAGCTGCGAGCCCGGCTCGACCGGCTCGAGCACGACCGTGCCGGGCCCGAGCGCACGCCAGTGCCCGACGAGCGCGAGTACACCATCACCCGGGTCGGTGATCCCTCTCCGGAGGTCGAGTCCTTCGAGACGGGCGCAGAGCGCCCTCCTCCGGAACCTCCGGCCCAGCTGGAGCGCGCGGTCTTCGCCGACCACCTCCTGCGCGAGAGCGTGATCCGGCTCGGCTCGCTGGCCCACGGCGTACGCCGGGCGCTGGACGCCGAGACCCGCAACCGGATCCGTTTCGAGATGCGGCGCGAGGTCAAGCGGGCGCGCAAGCAGCGTCGGGCAGAGCAACGTGAGGCCTACCGCGAGTGGCAGGCCCGGCGGCGGGCCGACGTGGGGGACGACGACCTGCGGGAGACCGCATGAGACGAGGACTCTGGTTCCTGGCGGGCGCCGGGGCCGGCGTCTACGGCATGGTCCGCGGGCGTCGGGCCGCCGAGGCGTTCACCGCCGAGGGGCTGCACGACCGGGTGAGCGCCCTGTTCCTCGGCGCGCGGCTGTTCCGCGACGAGGTCGCCCAGGCGGCGTCCGACCGGGAAACCGAGTTGCGCGAGCGGTTCGCGGTCGTGCCCCATGGAGTACCCGAGCTGGGTTTCGAGACGGGCGCTGCGCGCCCTCCTCAACCACCGGAAGAGTCGAAGGAGAGCACCCGCTGATGGACACCGCCGAGATCCGACGCCGGTTCACGGCCCACTTCGAACGGGCCGGCCACACGGCGGTGCCGTCGGCGTCGCTGCTGCTCGACGACCCCAACCTGCTGTTCGTCAACGCCGGCATGGTGCCCTTCAAGCCCTACTTCCTGGGGCAGGAGACGCCACCGTACGACCGCGCGGTGAGCGTCCAGAAGTGTGTCCGCACACCCGACATCGAGGACGTCGGCAAGACCACCCGGCACGGCACGTTCTTCGAGATGTGCGGGAACTTCTCCTTCGGCGACTACTTCAAGGAGGGGGCCATCGAGCTCGGCTGGGACCTGGTCACCCGGTCGATCGAGGACGGGGGCTTCGGCCTGGCCGAGGACCGGCTCTACCCGTCGGTGCTCGCCGGGGACGACGAGGCGCTCGAGCTGTGGCAGAAGGTGACCGGGTTCCCCGAGCACCGCATCGTCAAGCTCGGTCCCAAGGAGAACTACTGGTCGATGGGCGTGCCCGGACCCGGCGGCCCGTGCTCGGAGATCCTCTACGACCGGGGTCCCGCCCACGGTCCGGAGGCCGACTGGGAGGCCATGGGGACGGCCATGGACCCCGCGCTCGAGGACCGTTACCTCGAGATCTGGAACCTGGTGTTCATGCAGGACGAGCTGTCGGCGGTGCGGTCGAAGGAGGACTTCGACATCGCCGGCTCGCTGCCGAAGAAGAACATCGACACCGGCATGGGCCTCGAGCGGGTGGCGTACCTGCTCCAGGGCCGGCAGAACATGTACGAGATCGACGTCATGTTCCCCGTGATCGAGAAGGCGATGGAGCTGACCGGACGGCGCTACGGCGCCGGCGGCGAGCAGGGCCACACCGACGACGTCCGGTTCCGTGTCGTCGCCGACCACGTGCGCTCCTCGATGATGCTGATCAGCGACGGCGTCACGCCCGGCAACGAGGCCCGCGGCTACGTGCTGCGCCGGCTGCTGCGGCGGGCGGTCCGCTCGATGCGGCTGCTCGGCTACGAGGACCGGGCGCTGCCGGAGCTGCTGCCGATCTCCCGCGACAAGATGGCGGAGACCTACACCGACCTGCACCGCGACTGGGACCGCATCTCCGCCGTGGCGTACGCCGAGGAGGACGCCTTCCGGCAGACCCTGCGCGCCGGCACCGCGATCTTCGACCTCGCCACCACCGAGGTGAAGCAGTCCGGCGGCTCGCAGCTGTCCGGCGCCAAGGCCTTCAGCCTGCACGACACCTACGGCTTCCCCATCGACCTCACCCTCGAGATGGCCGGCGAGCAGGGCCTGAGCGTCGACGAGGAGGGCTTCCGCCGGCTGATGACCGAGCAGCGCGACCGCGCCAAGGCCGACGCCCGCGCCAAGAAGGGCCAGCACCGTGACGCCACCGCCTACCGGGAGGTCGCCGACGGTCTGGGCCGGCCGGTGGAGTTCACCGGCTACGGCGAGGTCGTGACCGAGGGGTCGGTCCGCGGCATCGTCACCCCGTCCGGGACTGTCGAGTCCGCCCGTGAGGGCGACGAGATCGAGCTGGTCCTGGACCGGACGCCGTTCTACGCCGAGGGCGGCGGGCAGCTCGCCGACCAGGGGGTCATCGAGCTCGGCAACGGCGCCCGGGTCGAGGTGCGCGACGTGCAGTCGCCCATCACCGGCCTGATCGTGCACCAGGCCGTGGTGGTGTCCGGTGAGGTCACCCTGGGCGTCGACGCCCACTCGGTGGTCGACGTCGCGCGGCGCCGTTCGATCTCCCGCTCGCACACGGCGACCCACATGGTCCACAAGGCCTTTCGCGAGGCCCTCGGCGACACCGCCACCCAGGCCGGGTCGGAGAACAGCCCCGGCCGGTTCCGCTTCGACTTCTCGGCGACCGGCGCGGTGCCCGCGTCGGTGATGGCCGACGTGGAGGCGCGGGTCAACGACCTGGTGCTCGACGACCTGGCCGTGCACGCCGAGATCATGACCCAGGAGGAGGCGGTGAAGTCCGGCGCGATGGCGCTGTTCGGTGAGAAGTACGGCGACGAGGTGCGCGTGATCTCCGTCGGCGACTGGGCGCGCGAGCTCTGCGGCGGCACCCACGCCCCCCGCTCCGGACAGCTCGGGGTGATCAAGCTGCTGGGCGAGTCGTCGATCGGCTCCGGCGTACGACGCGTGGAGGCCCTGGTCGGCAACGACGCCTACCGGTTCCTCGCGCGCGAGCACGTCCTGGTCGCCCAGCTGTCCGAGGCGCTCAAGGTCCCCTCCGAGCAGCTGCCCGAGCGGGTCCACGACATCGTCGATCGGCTCCGGGCCGCCGAGAAGGAGATCGAGAAGGTCCGCGTGCAGCAGCTGCTCGGCACCGGCGCCGAGATCGCCGACCGGGCGGCCGACGTCGCAGGCGCCAGGGTGGTGGCCCACCGGGCCGACGGCGCCGGCGGTGGCGACGTGCGCCAGCTGGCGCTCGACGTCCGCGGTCGACTCCCCGCCGGTCAGCCCGGGGTGGTGGTCGTGATCGGGACCGCCGACGACAAGGTGTCGGTCGTGGCCGCCGTCAACGACGCGGCCCGCGAGCGAGGCCTCAGCGCCAACGCGCTCGTCGGGACGATCGGCCCGCTGGTGGGCGGCCGAGGAGGAGGCAAGGACGACCTGGCCCAGGGCGGCGGCAGCGACGCGTCGCGCGTCGACGAGGCCCTCGCCCTGGTCGGCTCCGAGGTCGGCCGCGCCCTCGGCGCCTAGGACGCCGGCCTGATGCGCCACGGCGTACGTCTCGGAATCGATCCCGGGGACACCCGGGTGGGGGTGGCCCGCAGCGACCCCACCGGCTTCCTCGCGACCCCGGTCCAGACCCTGCGCCGCGGGCAGGGCGACCTGCGCCGCCTGGCTCGGCTGGTGGCGGAGGAGGACGTGGTCGAGGTCGTCGTCGGCCTCCCTCGGTCGCTCTCCGGCGGCGAGGGCCCCGCGGCCGTGAAGGTGCGGGAGTACGCCGCCCGGCTGGCCGAGCGCGTCGCGCCCGTCCCGGTACGCCTGGTCGACGAACGTCTGACCACGGTTTCGGCGGAGGCTATGCTGCGCGACCGGGGGAAGAAGGGCCAGCAGCGTCGGGGGGTCGTCGACCAAGCGGCCGCGGTGCTGATTCTTCAGCACGCACTGGACACCGAACGCACCACGGGTGTGCCCCCCGGGGAACCCGTCGAGAGGGATGGATGAGTGACGAGCTGACCGAGTCCCCACTCAGGGACATGCGACCCGAGGGTGGCCGCCGGCGCAAGAAGCGCCGGGGACGCAGCATCCCGGGCTGCCTGGCCGTGCTGGTGGCACTCGCCGTCGTCGTGGGCGGCCTCTGGTTCGGCATCAACCGTGGCGTCGACTTCATCCGTGACCAGTTCGCCGATCCGGCCGACTACCCCGGGCCCGGCACGGGCAAGGTCTTCTTCGAGGTCGAGGAGGGTGACTCGATCGCCGCGATGGGTCGCGGCCTGAAGGACGAGGGCGTGGTCGCATCGGTGGAGGCGTTCATCAACGCGGCCGAGGCCGACCCGGAGTCGACCACCATCCAGGTCGGCTTCTACAAGATGCAGAAGGAGCTGCCCGCGGAGGATGCCCTCGAGGTGCTGCTCGACCCCGAGAACATCCTCAAGAACACCGTCACCGTGCCCGAGGGGCTGCGGGTCGACGACATCCTCCCGATCCTCGCCAAGAAGACCGACTTCTCCGTCGAGCAGTACCAGAAGGTGCTCGACAACCCTGCCAAGCTCGGACTGCCCGACTATGCGGAGGGTGAGGCCGAGGGCTACCTGTTCCCCTCGACGTACGACTTCGGGCCGCAGGAGACGCCGACCACGATCCTGACCGCGATGGTCGACCGGTGGCGGCAGTCGGCGGAGGAGTCCGACCTGGAGGCCCGGGCCGAGGAGCTCGGCTACACGCCGCACGAGCTGATGACGGTCGCCAGCCTGGTGGAGTCCGAGGCGGCGCGGGAGGAGGACCGCGGCAAGGTCGCCCGGGTGATCTACAACCGGCTCACCGGCGACGAGACCGACGGCCTGCTGCAGATCGACGCGACCGTCAACTACGCCGCCGACAACGACCTCGGTGCGGTGCCGACCACCGAGGACCTCGAGATCGACTCGCCCTACAACACCTACCAGAACCGCGGGCTGCCACCCGGTCCGATCGAGGCGCCGGGCGATGCGGCGATCGCCGCGGCGGCCGACCCCACGGACGGCGACTGGTACTACTACGTGACGGTGAACCTCCGCACCGGGGAGACGAAGTTCGCCGAGACCTACGACGAGTTCCTGACCTACAAGGACGAGCTGCGCGAGTACTGCGCCACCGAGTCGCAGGGCGCCTGCTGAGCGATGCCTGCGGCCCTGCACTGCGCCGTCGTGGGTGATCCCATCGGCCACTCGCTGTCCCCGACCCTCCACCGGGCGGCGTACACCTCGGTGGGGCTGGACTGGAGCTACGACGCGGTGCGGGTCCCGAGCGGCGGGCTCGCCCGGTTCGTGGCGGGTCTCGGTGCTGACTGGCGCGGGCTGTCGGTCACCATGCCGCTGAAGCGGGAGGCGCTGGCGCTGGGGGAGCCGGTGACCGACCGGGCGCGGACGGCGGGCTCGGCCAACACGCTCGTGCGCCGGGCCGACGGCTGGCTGGCCGACAACACCGACCTCCCCGGGGCCGCAGCCGCGGTCCGGGAGCGCTGGGACGGGCCGGTGAGGTCGGTCACCGTCCTGGGCGGTGGTGCCACCGCGGCCTCCGCGGCGCTGGCGATGTGTGACCTGGGGGCCCGCGAGGTCAGGCTGCTGGTGCGCTCCCCGGAGCGGGCGGCGGCGACCGCCGCCCTGGTCCGCCACCACCCGGCCCTGCCCGTGGTGAGCGTCGGGGACCTCGACGGGCCGGTGATCGGCGACGTCGTCGTGTCCACGGTGCCCGCCGAGGCGCAGACCCCGGACCTGGTGGCGCGGTGCCGTGACGTCCCCGTCGTGTTCGAGGTCCGCTACGACCCGTGGCCCACCCCGGTCGCGGCTGCCGTCGGCGGCCGGGTGCTGGTGTCCGGGCTGGACCTGCTGGTCCACCAGGCCGCCGAGCAGTTCGTGCTGTTCACCGGCGTGCCGGCACCGTTGGCGGAGATGCGCGGCGCCGGCGAGGCCGCGTTGTCGCGGGGTGCCCGGTGACCTGGCTGCTGCCGGTCGCGTGCGCGGCGGCAGCCGGTCTCGGCGGGTTCCTCGTCCCGTGGCTGGTGGGCCGGCTGCCCGAGCCCGTCCCGCGGGACACCGCGTCCGAGCAGCCTGAGGAGGACGAGGGCGACGGGGATCCTGCCGAGGAGCCCGAGGCCGACCCGGAGCCGCCGAAGATCCCGTACGCCGAGCTCGCGACCCGGCCCGGCCTCGGCTGGCGCTCCGCCCTGGCCGGCGCCGTCGCCGGGGCGATCATCGGCGCCTCGGTCGGACCCGACTGGTGGCTCGTCGTGCTGGTGCCGCTGGTCCCGGTGTGCGTGGCCCTGTCGTTCATCGACTGGCACACCAAGCTGCTGCCCACCCGGCTGGTGCTCCCCGCGACGGCGTACGCGCTGGTGGCCGTCGTGGTGGGCTGGGCGGTCACCCAGCAGACCGACGACCTGGTGCGGGCGCTGTTGGGCCTGGTCGTCGCGCGCAGCTTCTTCTGGGTGCTGTGGTTCATCCACTCCGCCGGCATGGGCTTCGGCGACGTCCGGCTGGCGGCGCTGCTGGGCGTCGGCCTCGGACACCTGGGCTGGGCCGAGCTGCTGACCGGCATGTACGCCGGGTTCCTCGTGTTCGGGCTGCCCGGCGTGCTGCTCGCGATCGTGCGTCGCGACCGCCGACTGCTGCGGACGGCGTTCCCCTTCGGCCCCTTCATGCTCCTCGGCGCCCTCGTCGGCGTGGTCACCGGCCCGTGGATCGCGTCCTATCTCGCGTGGGGCTGACGCCGTCCGGCCCCCGTCCCGCCCCATGACAGACTTCCGCCATGCTGCGCTGGCTGACCGCGGGTGAGTCCCACGGCCCCTCCCTGGTCGCGATCCTCGAGGGGCTGCCCGCCCACGTCGCGATCACCTCCGACGACCTCGTCGACGCGCTGGCCCGCCGCCGGCTGGGCTACGGCCGCGGCGCCCGCATGAAGTTCGAGCAGGACGAGGTCACCATGGTCGGCGGCGTGCGCCACGGGCGCACCCAGGGTGGACCGGTGGCGATCCAGATCGGCAACACCGAGTGGCCGAAGTGGGAGCAGGTGATGGCGGCCGACCCGGTGGACCCCGCCGTGCTCGAGGGGCTCGCCCGCAACGCCGCGCTGACCCGGCCCCGGCCCGGGCACGCCGACCTGGTCGGCATGCAGAAGTACGCCTTCGACGAGGCCCGCCCGGTCCTCGAGCGCGCGTCGGCCCGCGAGACCGCCGCCCGGGTGGCGCTGGGACGGGTGGCGACCAACTTCCTCGAGCAGTCGGTCGGCGCGCGCGTGGTCTCCCACGTCGTCGAGCTGGGTGGCGTGCCCGCCCCGTCCGGCATGGTTCCCGGTCCCGACGACGTCGAGCGGCTCGACGCCGACCCGGTGCGCTGCGTCGACCCGGAGGCCAGCGCCGAGATGGTGGCCCGCATCGACCGCGCGCAGAAGGACGGTGACACCCTCGGCGGGGTCGTCGAGGTGGTCGTGCACGGACTGCCCCCGGGTCTCGGCTCCCACGTCCACTGGGACCGTCGGCTCGACTCCCGGCTGGCCGGTGCGCTGATGGGCATCCAGGCGATCAAGGGCGTCGAGGTGGGCGACGGGTTCGAGCTGGCCGCGACGCCGGGCTCGGAGGCGCACGACGAGATCGTGCGGTCCGAGGAGGGCCTGCGCCGTACGTCGGGCCGCTCGGGCGGCACCGAGGGCGGGATGTCGACCGGCGAGGTGCTGCGGGTCCGGGCCGCCATGAAGCCGATCGCGACCGTCCCTCGTGCCCTGCGGACCGTCGACGTGGCCACCGGCGAGGAGGCCACGGCCCACCACCAGCGCTCCGACGTGTGTGCCGTCCCGGCCGCCGGCATCGTGGCCGAGGCGATGGTCGCGCTGGTGCTGGCCGACGCGGTGGTCGAGAAGTTCGGCGGTGACTCGGTCATGGAGACCCGCCGCAACGCGGAGTCCTACCTCGACACCCTGAGGTTCAGGTGACCGGCCCCCGGCTGGTGCTGGTCGGACCCATGGGCGCGGGCAAGACCACGATCGCGGGCCTGGTGGCCGATGCATGGGGCGTCCCGGTGCGCGACACCGACGCCGACATCGTCGCCGGCGAGGGCCGCAGCATCGGCGAGATCTTCGTCGACGACGGCGAGGAGAGGTTCCGGGCGATCGAGGCGGCGGCCGTGGCCGAGGCCCTGGCCACCCACGAGGGCGTGCTCGCGCTCGGCGGCGGCGCGGTGCTCGACGAGAAGACCCGGGAGGCCCTGGCCGGCCGCACGGTGGTGTTCCTGCGGGTCGGGCTGTCCGACGCGGTGAAGCGGGTGGGGCTCGGCTCCGGCCGCCCGCTGCTGCTCGGCAACGTCCGCGCCCGGATCAAGACGCTGCTCGACGAGCGGACCCCGATCTACGAGTCGGTGGCGACCCACGTCGTCGACACCGACGGCCGGACCCCCGACGAGGTCGCGGCCGACGTCCGCCGCCTGCTGGAGGCGTCATGACCGCGACCGTCATCCACGTCGGCGGCGCGTCGCCGTACGACGTGGTGGTGGGCCGGGACCTGGCCGACCGCCTCCCCGGCCTGCTGGGCGACCGGGTGCAGCGGGTCGCCGTCCTCTACTCCGACCAGCAGGCCGAGCTGGCCCAGCCGCTCGTCGACTCGCTGGTCGCCCACCACGACGTGCTCGCCCTCGGGCTGCCCGACGGCGAGGCCGCCAAGACCGCGCCGGTGGCCAACGACTGCTGGGAGGCGCTGGGGGAGCGGGGGTTCACCCGCTCCGACGCCGTGGTGACCTTCGGTGGCGGCGCGGTGACCGACCTCGGTGGGTTCGTCGCCGCCACCTGGCTGCGCGGCGTCGCGGTCGTGCACGTCCCGACCACGCTCCTCGGCATGGTCGACGCGGCCGTCGGCGGGAAGACGGGCATCAACACCTCCTCCGGCAAGAACCTCGTCGGGGCCTTCCACGAGCCCGCCGGCGTGCTCTGCGACCTGGCGACCCTCGACACGCTGCCACGGGCCGACCTGGTCGCCGGGCTGGCCGAGGTCATCAAGTGCGGCTTCATCGCCGACCCGCGGATCCTGGAGCTGGTGGAGGAGACCGACCCCGAGGCGCTGACCCCCGGCTCGGCGGTGCTGCGCGAGCTGGTCGAACGTGCGGTCCGGGTGAAGGTCGACGTGGTCGTCGGCGACCTCCGGGAGACCGGCGCCGGCGACGGGGTCGGCCGCGAGCTGCTCAACTACGGCCACACGCTCGCCCACGCCGTCGAGCGGGCCGAGGGCTACCGGATGCGGCACGGCGACGCGGTCGCCATCGGCTGCGTCTATGCCGCCGAGCTGGCCGGCCTCGCCGGGCTCCTGGACCCCACGACCGTCGAGCGGCACCGCCAGGTGCTGCAGCGGGTCGGGCTGCCGACGACGTACGCCGCCGCCGGGTTCGAGGAGCTGTTGGCGACGATGCGGGTGGACAAGAAGGCGCGCGGGTCGCAGATCCGCTTCGTCGCGCTCGAGGGCCTGGGTCGGGCGGTCGTGCTGGAGCCGACCGACGACCAGCTGCGGGCGGCCTGGGAACGCATCGGAGGAGGAGCGGCATGAGGGTGTGGGTGCTGAACGGGCCGAACCTGGGTCGGCTCGGGCGTCGGCAGCCCGAGATCTACGGCACCACGACCCACGACGAGCTCGCGGAGCTGTGCGGGCGCTGGGGCCACGAGCTCGGCCTCGAGGTCGAGACCCGGCAGACCAACCACGAGGGCGAGATGCTCGACTGGCTCAACGAGGCCGCCGACCTCTCGGTGCCAGTGGTCCTCAACGCCGCCGCGTGGACGCACTACTCGCTGGCCCTCTACGACGCCTGCGCCCAGCTCACCGGGCCCCTCGTCGAGGTGCACATCTCCGACCCCAAGCAGCGCCCCGAGGAGTTCCGGCACACCTCCCACGTCGAGCCGCACGCCCTGGCTACCGTCGCCGGCCAGGGGATCGACGGCTACCGGCAGGCCCTCGAGATCGTCTCCCGCTCGTCCTGACAGCGCGGGCGGCGGGCTTCCTCGACGCCGGGGCCGGGTGCTGCCACACTGCTGCCCGCACGACAGGGGGACGAGGCATGACGGTGACGACGGCGCCAGGGCCGGAGCAGACGGGCCACTGGGTGCGCGACGAGCTGGTCGCGGGCGCGCGGACCCTGGGGACGATCTCGGCCGTCGGCGTGCTGGCCGGCTGGTTCGTCGTCGGGGTGCTGTCGCGGCTGGCGATGCTGCTGCTCGCGATCCTCAACCCGGTGGCCACGGGGGTGACCAGCGACGACGGCTTCGTGATGGGGCAGTTCACCCTCAGCGGGTCGCTGAACCTGCTCTTCCTGGCCGGGACGCCCCTCGGCCTGCTCGGCGCCGGGCTGTACGCCGCGGTCCGCGGCCTCCGGATCGGCCCCGCGTGGTTCCGGCTGCTCTCGGTGTCGGTGGGCGCGGGCCTGGTGGTCGGGTCGCAGCTCGTCCACGTCGACGGCGTCGACTTCCGGCTGCTCGAGCCGCTGTGGCTCGCCATCGGGCTCTTCGTGCTGCTGCCGATCGTCTTCGTGGCGGTCCTCAGCGCGGTCTCGGAGTGGCTGCTGGCCCGCCCGGTGCCCACGCCGCTGGTCGTGGCGGGCCTGGCGGCCTGGCTCGTGGTGTTCCCGCTGCTCCCGCTGGTCGCGGCGCTGGCGATCGGCCTGGTCGGGTTGCGGCTCGTCGACCGCACGGCCGTCGGCCACCGCGTGCTGGGCTCGCCGGTGGGACCGTGGGTGCTGCGCGCGGCCCTGGCAGTGGTCTTCGTCGCGGCCGTGGTCGAGCTGGTCGGTGACGTGACCACGCTGGCCTAGCCCCTCGTACGATGGCGGCATGCGCCGCGCCGCGTGGGTGGTCCTGGTCCTGGTGGTCGCCGCCTGCGGTGCGCCGGAGTCCGACCCCGAGGCCGACCCGGACGCCGGGGAGACGAGCTCGTCCCCCTCGCCGACCCCCACCGACGAGCCGTCCGCGTCCCCCACGCGGCGGAAGCCGCGCCCCGACGCGAAGCCCGGCACGGCAGTGACCCTGGGAGACAGCCCCTTCGGCCAGATGCTGTTCGACGACCGCGGCCAGGCGATCTACCTCTTCGAGCCGGAGGCCGACGGGCGACCCGCCTGCTACGGCGAGTGCGAGACGGCCTGGCCGCCCGTGCTGACCAAGGGTCAGCCGGTCGCGCAGGCGGGACTCCGCCAGGGCCTGCTGGACGTCGTCGAGCGGCGCGACGGCTCACGACAGGTCACCTACGGCGGCTGGCCGCTGTACTTCTACGCGCACGAGGACCCCGGCGAGGTGCTCTGCCACGACGTCGTGCTGAACGGCGGCCTCTGGCTGGCCGTCGGCGCGGACGGCAGGGCCCTCCCGACCTGACGGGAACCGGACCGGCCCCGGGGTCGTCCCATCGCCGATCGAGGAGAGGCGGACGACATGGACCGGAAGGTGACGGTGAGCGTGAAGGGGCTGCTCGTGGCCGCCGTGGCGCTGCTCGCACTGCTCACGGCGTACCTGCTCGGCGGTGCGGGCAACGGTGCCCCGGCGCCGGCGCAGGCGGCCCCCGCGCCGGCGGAGGGGTCGGGCACCGAGGACGCCCGGACGCTGCGGATGGTCGGCACGGGGGAGGCCACGGTCGTGCCGGACATGCTCGGGTTCACCCTGTCGGTGACGGCGAAGCAGCCGGACCTCGACGACGCGCTCGACGGGGCGAACGGCACCATGCGGAGGGTGCTCTCCGCGCTGCGCGAGCAGGGGGTGCACGCGGCCGACGTGCAGACCAGCGGTCTGCAGATGTACCCGGAGTACGACTACCCCGCCTACGGCCCGCCCGTGCTCACCGGCTACCGGGTCACCCAGCGGGCGCGGGTCACCGTGCACGAGCTCGCCGACGGGGGCGAGGCGGTCAGCACGGCGGTGGAGACCGGTGGCAACGGGGTCCGGGTCACCGACGTCCGGCTCGGGGTGTCCGACCCGGAGGCGGCGCTCGACCGCGCCCGGGACGCCGCCGTCGAGGCCGCCACCGGCAAGGCCGAGCAGTACGCCGCCGCCACCGGGCAGACGCTCGGCGAGGTGCTCGGCCTGCGCGAGCTGGGCGGCGGACGGACGCCCCGCCCACAGCCGGTCCTCGAGTACAAGGCGGCCTCGCGGGACCTGGCCTCGCTCCCGGTGAGAGCGGGCCGAGACGACCTCGAGGTCAGGGTCGAGGTGCTCTGGGCCTTCGAATAGGAGGTCGGCCCGGCCGACGGATAGCCTCGGGCGCATGGCGACGACGAACGACCTGAAGAACGGCATGGTGCTCAACCTCGACGGCCAGCTCTGGCAGGTCATGTGGTTCCAGCACCACAAGCCCGGCAAGGGCGGCGCGGTCGTGCGTACGAAGCTCAAGAACGTCGAGAGCAACAAGACCGTCGACAAGACGTTCAACGCCGACGTGAAGGTCGACGTCGCGAGCGTCGACAAGCGGACGATGCAGTACCTCTACAACGACGGCACCTCCTACGTCTTCATGGACACCCAGAGCTACGAGCAGCTCGAGGTCGACCCCGCCATCGTGGGCGACGCCAGGAACTTCCTGCTGGAGAACGGCGAGGCGATCGTGGCCACCAACGAGGGCCGCGTCCTCTACATCGAGCTGCCCGCGTCGGTCGAGCTGGAGATCACCTTCACCGAGCCGGGCGTCGCCGGCGACTCGGCCACCGGCCGGACCAAGCCGGCCACGCTCGAGACCGGCCACGAGATCCAGGTGCCGCTGTTCATCACCCAGGGCGACCGGGTCAAGGTCGACACCCGCGACAGCTCCTACCTCGGCCGCGTGAAGGGCTGACGTCGGCGCGTGCCTGCCAGGAGCAAGGCCCGCAAGCGGGCCCTCGACCTGTTGTTCGCCTCCGAGCTGAGGGGCGAGGACCCCGTGGTCGCCCTCGACCGCGCCGTCGCCGAGGGGGAGGGGCCGACCAACGACTACACCGACTTCCTCGTCCGCGGGGTGGCCGAGCACCGCGAGCGCATCGACGAGCTGCTCTCGGCGTACGCCCAGGGCTGGACGCTGGCGCGGATGCCGGCCGTCGACCGCAACGTGCTGCGGATCGGCGCATTCGAGGTGATGTGGGTCGACGACGTCCCCGACCCGGTGGCGGTGACCGAGGCCGTGGCGCTGGTGCGCGACCTCTCCACCGACGAGTCGCCGGGCTTCGTCAACGGGGTCCTGGGCGCGCTGCTGCGCAACAAGGAGTCCCTGACCGGGTGAACCGGAGCCGACCCCGTCGGCCCTAGGGTTCCCGTCATGGGAGAGATCCAGAACACAGCGCAGCGCGCCCGGAACAGCGACGTCGTCGACCACGCCGTCCGCCCCGGTCTCGTGGCCTACGGGCTGGTCCACCTCGTCGTGGGGTGGCTGGCGCTGCAGCTGGCGTTCGGCGGCGGCGCTGGATCGGCGTCCAGCACCGGTGCCGTTCGTGCGCTCGCCCGGCAGCCTTTCGGGGAGGTGCTGGTGTGGCTGGTCGCCCTCGGCATGATGCTGCTGGTGCTCTGGCAGCTGTGGGAGGCGGTCGCCGGCCATCGGGGCCTCGACGACCGGACCCGGCTCCGCAAGCGGCTGGCCTCGGTCGGCAAGACCCTCGTCTACGGCTACATCGGCGTCACCGCGATCAGCATCGCGACGGGATCGGGGTCCTCGGGCGGCGGCACCGACTCGATGACCGCGAAGGTCATGGCACTCCCGGGGGGTCAACTACTGGTAGGGCTGACCGGTGCCGTGATCATCGGGGTCGGCGGATACCTGGTCTGGAAGGGACTGAGCGAGAAGTTCCGCGAGGACCTCACGGCTCAGGGCGAGAGCGGGGACACAGGCACCGCCGTCGTGCTGTTGGGAAAGGCCGGCTACGCGGCCAAGGGGACAGCGCTCGGTGTGGTCGGGCTGCTGTTCGGCTATGCCGCGGTCACCCACGATGCGAGGAAGTCCGGCGGGCTGGATCAGGCTCTCCAAGAGGTGCTCGACCAGCCGTTCGGCCCCTATGTCCTCGGCGCGGTGGCCGTCGGCATCGGCTGCTTCGGCCTGTTCTGCTTCGCCCACGCCCGGTACCTGTCGCGGTGACTCAGACCAGCCCGGACACCGCCTGCACCGCGGCGTCCACCTCCTCCGGGCTCGTGACGATGCTCGGGCCCAGCCGCAGGTAGGACTGCCGGTACGGCGTCGCGCTGGCCACGACGCCCTGCTCGCGCAACGCCGCCACGGCGTCGGCCGGGAGCATCCCGCGGACGTCGACGCAGACGATCCCGGCCGACACCTCGGGGTCGCGCGGGGTCACGACCCGGATGCCGTCGACCTCGGCGAGCCCCTCCTTGAGCGCGGACGCCTGCTCGACGGTGCGGGCCACGACCCGGTCGCGGCCGATCCGCTCGTGGAACGCGAACGCCTCGGAGAGCGCCCACCGGTGCTCGAAGTCGTGGTAGCCGCCGGGCGTCATCCGCTGGGCCTCGCCCGGCCCGGAGAACGTCGGGATCAGCTCGGTGAGCGGCTGCCAGTCCCGCCCCCACAGCACGCCCGTCCCGCGCGGACCGAAGAGCCACTTGTGGGTCCCGGCGGCGAGGAAGTCGCAGCCGAGGTCGGGCAGGTCCACGTCGACCGCCGCGAAGCCGTGCACCCCGTCGACACAGAACCGGATCCGCTCGGACCCCGACCGGTCGCGGTTGGCCTCCGCGACGACCGCGGCGATCTCGGTGATCGGCAGGCGCACGCCGGTGCCGGAGTGGACCCACGTCACGGCGACGACCCTGGTGCGATCCGTGACGGCGTCCGCCAGCCGCGAGGTCAGCTGGTCGACGGTGGCCGTCGCCGGGTCGTCGTAGAGCGTGGTGGGCCGCAGCCCGGCGCCGGTGCGGAGGGCGAGCAGTCGCAGCGCGGCCTCGGTCGAGTAGAAGTCGTGGGTCGTGGTGAGCACCTCGTCGCCGGGCGCCAGGTCCAGCCCGCCGTACATCAGCGAGATGCCCGTCGTGGTGCTGTCGGTGAGGGCGAACTGGCCGGGCGAGCCTCCGGCGTACGACGCCGCCGCCCGCCGGACCGCCTCCTCCAGCGCCTGGCCCTCCAGGAGCGCCGCCTCGGTGTCCGTGTCGAGGCGGGCCCGGTGGTGGTCGATCGCGGCCGACACCTGGGCGGTGTGCGGGGAGAGCACGAACGCCGCGAACTGGGCCCGGTCGGTCGGGAGCGGGAACTGGTCGCGGACCGAGCTCCAGTCCCGCGGGTCGAAGTCCGGGACGTCGAGGTCGCCCCGACCCGGCATCGCGGCCGCCGAGGTGGATGCCGACGTGGAGGGGGTGTCGCCGGCCGGGGCCGGGTCCCGCCCGGAGGTACAGCCGGCCAGGGCGCCGGCACCGCCGGCCAGGCCGACGCCGAGCAACGCCCGGCGGCTCGTGGTGGTCATGGGCCATGGTCGCCCAGCCGGTGACTCTTGACGAGGCTGACAGGGTGGCCGCATGACTCGGCACGAGGTGGACGTGGTGGTGCTCGGACTCGGCCCGGGCGGCGAGTACGCCGCCCAGAAGCTCGCCGAGGCGGGGCTGCAGGTGGTCGGCGTCGAGCGCGACCTCGTCGGAGGGGAGTGTCCGTTCTACGGCTGCATCCCGTCGAAGATGATGATCCGCGCCGCCGATGCGCTCGGCGAGGCCCGGCGGGTGGATGCCCTCGCCGGCCACGCGGAGGTCACGCCCGACTGGGGTGCGGTGGCGACCCGGCTCGACAAGCAGGCGACCAACCACTGGAGCGACGACTCCCACGTCGAGCGGCTGGAGGCGGCCGGGGTGGGGATCGTGCGGGGAGAGGGACGGCTCACCGGCCCCGGGACGGTCCGGGTCGGCGACGACGAGTACGTCGGCGCTCGCGGCGTGGTGCTGAACGTCGGGACCTCGCCGGCCGTGCTCCCGATCGACGGGCTGGCGGAGACGCCGTACTGGACCAACCGCGAGATCGTGAAGGCCACCGAGCTGCCGGCCTCCTTGGCCGTCATCGGCGGCGGGACGATCGGCTGCGAGCTGGCCCAGGCGTTCTCCCGGTTCGGGTCCGAGGTCACCGTGCTGGAGGCGGGCGATCGGCTGCTCGCCCTGGAGGAGCCCGAGACCAGCGAGCTGGTCGGCACGGTCTTCCGCGAGGAGGGGATCCGGGTGGAGCTCGGCCTCAAGGTCGAGCGGGTCGACCACGACGGCGGCCGGTTCAGCCTGGCGACCGACCGCGGGACGGTGGAGGCCGACCAGCTCCTCGTGGCGGCGGGCCGCTCGCTCAACCTGCCCGGCATCGGCCTGGACACCGTCGGCCTGGACCCCCGGGCGTCCGCGGTCGACACCGACGAGCGGATGCGGGCCGGCGACCGGCTCTGGGCGATCGGCGACATCACCGGCCACGGGGCCTTCACCCACGTGTCGATGTACCAGGGCGAGATCGCCGCGCGCGACGTGCTGTCGCAGCCGGGCTTCACCGCCGACTACCGGGCGGTCACGCGGGTCACCTTCACCGACCCCGAGGTGGGTGCGGTCGGGATGACCGAGCGGCAGGCCCGCGACGCCGGCCTCGACGTGCGGGTGGGCCACGCCGACCTCGCCGAGTCGAGCCGGGGCTGGATCCACCAGCAGGGCGCCGCCGGGCTGCTCAAGCTGGTGGCCGACGCCGAGCGCGGGGTGCTCGTCGGGGCGACGTCGGTGGGTCCGAGCGGCGGTGAGGTGCTGGGGTTGCTCGCCCTCGCGGTGCACGCGGAGGTGCCCCTGGAGCGGGTGGCGTCGATGCACTTCGCGTACCCGACGTTCCACCGGGCGGTGGACGTCGCGGTCACCTCGATCCTGTAGACATCCGCTCTTCTGGGTAGTCTGCCGGGAAGGCCACCAGCCCCCCGGGGTGGTCCCAGGAGGATTCTCTGATGTCCCACATGCCTGCCCCCCGTCAGGGTCCGGCGCGGCGCCACGACCCGTTGCCGCCGGCGGACGACCCGCTGAACGGACCGCTGACCCCGCCCGAGCCGGCCCCGCAGCCCCCGGCCCAGCCGGCCCCGGTCGCCCGGCCCCAGGCCCGGCCCGACGCCCAGACCCCGACCCCGACGCCTCGGCGGGCCGCTCCTGCGCCGGCGCAGCCGGTCGCGGGCCCGGAGGGGCCCGAGCGTCCGTCGTGGGCCGACGAGCCCGCCCCGGAGCCCGAGGTCCCGCGCTTCGTGTCGGCCACCGACTTCCTGGAGCGCCGTACCGAGAGCGCCGGGTACGGGCCGCCGACGTGGGGCTGGCGGGGCAGGGTGCACCGCTGGAGCGGCGGCACCATCAGCCCGCAGATGGGGTCGGAGGAGAAGCAGCACGCCCGCGACCGTGCGGCGATCCAGCGCGCGTTCGACGGGCCCCGCACCATCGTCTTCCTCAACCCCAAGGGCGGCGCCGCCAAGACCACCAGCGTCCTGGTCGCCGGCTACACGTTCGGGACGATCCGGGGCGGCGGCGTGGTGGCGTGGGACAACAACGAGACCCGCGGCACGCTCGGCATCCGCGGCCACCGGTCCGGCCACGGCAACACCACCCGCGAGCTGCTCGAGGACCTCGACCGGTTCAACGACGTCTACCAGGCGCGGATCGGCGACCTCGGCGCGTTCGTCCGCGCCCAGGGTGACGCCCACTTCGACGTCCTCGCCTCCGACGAGCGACCCGACGTCACCGGCACCATCAAGGCCACCGACTTCACGGCCGTCCACCAGCTGCTCGAGCGGTTCTACCGGCTGATCCTCGTCGACACCGGCAACAACATGCGGGCCGAGAACTGGCTCGCCGCCGCCGAGACGGCCGACCTGCTGGTGGTGACCACCACGGTGCGCGAGGACACCGGCTACTCCGGGCTCTGGATGCTCGACGCGTTGCAGGACGCGGGCTACCAGGACCTCAAGCACAAGACGATCACGGTGATGTCGGAGCCGTCCTCGCACGTCGACGAGCAGCTCGCCCAGGACATGGCCGACGTCTACGAGCAGCGCACCAAGGCCGTCTTCCGGGTGCCCTACGACCCCGCCCTGGTCCCGGGCTCGGTCATCCCCTACGAGCAGCTGACCGACGACACCCGGATGGCCTGGGTGCGCGCCTGCGCGGCGATGGCGGGACAGCTCTGATCGTGGGGTAGTGTCGCCGGCGATCGACATCCTTTAACGAGCCGTCCCGTGAGGCGGAGAAGGAGGTCCGCGGCGCAGATGCCTGCCCCTCAGACGCAGTCCGAGGCGGTCCCCGACCCGGGTCGCACCGTCCTCGACCAGACCGACATCGCGCGGGCGCTGACCCGCATCTCCCACGAGATCCTCGAGCGCAACAAGGGTGCCGACGACCTCGTCCTGCTCGGCATCCCGAGCCGCGGCGTGCCCCTGGCCCACCGGGTCGCCGAGCGGATCGCCTCCGTCGAGGGCCGGGAGGTGCCGGTCGGGTCGCTCGACGTGACCATGTACCGCGACGACCTGCGGCTCAAGCCCGCCCGCACCCTGCTCCCGACCGAGATCCCCTCCGACGGCATCGACGGCCGCACCGTGGTGCTGGTCGACGACGTGCTGTTCTCCGGCCGGACCATCCGGGCGGCCCTCGACGCGCTCACCGAGATCGGCCGGCCCGCCGCCGTACGCCTCGCGGTGCTGGTCGACCGCGGTCACCGCGAGCTGCCCATCCGGGCCGACTTCGTCGGCAAGAACCTCCCGACCTCGCTGGTCGAGCGGGTGCGGGTGACGGTCGCGGAGACCGACGGCACCGACGCGGTCACGATCGAGGGCACCTCCGACGAGAGGGGGACGCGGTGAGGCGCCACCTGCTGTCCGCGGCCGACCTGGACCGCGACGACGCCCAGACGGTCCTGGAGACCGCGGCCGAGATGCTGGCCCTGGCCGACCGCCCGATCAAGAAGCTGCCGGCGCTGCGCGGCCGCACCGTGGTCAACCTGTTCTTCGAGGACTCCACCCGCACCCGGATCTCCTTCGAGGCCGCGGCCAAGCGGCTGTCGGCGGACGTCATCAACTTCGCCGCGAAGGGCTCCTCGCTGTCGAAGGGGGAGTCGCTGAAGGACACCGCGCTCACCCTCGAGGCGATGGGCGCCGACGCGGTGGTGGTCCGGCACGGAGCCTCCGGCGCCCCTCACCGGCTGGCCCACTCGGGGTGGGTCCACGCGTCGGTGCTGAACGCCGGCGACGGCACCCACGAGCATCCCACCCAGGCGCTGCTCGACGCGTTCACGATGTGGCGCCACCTCGGCGCGCTCGACGGCCGACGGGTCGCGATCGTGGGCGACGTGCTGCACTCGCGGGTGGCGCGCTCCAACGCGCTGCTGCTGCAGACGCTCGGCGCGGAGGTGACGCTGATCTCGCCGCCGACGCTGCTGCCGGTGGGCGTGGACACCTGGGGGGTCGAGACGTCGTACGACCTCGACGCAGTGCTGCCCAAGGCCGACGTCGTGATGATGCTGCGGGTCCAGCGGGAACGGATGCAGGGCGGGTTCTTCCCTACCCCGCGCGAGTACTCCCGCCGCTACGGCCTCGACGCCCGCCGGATGGCGACGCTCCAGGACCACACGATCGTGATGCACCCGGGCCCGATGGTCCGCGGCATGGAGATCACCGCGGACGTCGCCGACTCCGACCGCTCGGTCATCGTCGAGCAGGTCACCAACGGGGTCGCCGTCCGGATGGCCGTGCTCTACCTGCTCCTCAGCTCCGACACCCCGGAAGGCGACGACGAGTGACCACCTACCTGATCAGGGGCGCGGCCGTCCTCGGCGGCGAGCCCACCGACCTGCTGCTGCGCGACGGGATCGTCGCCGAGATGGGGAGCGGCCTCGACGCCGACGGGGCAGAGGTCGTCGACGCGACCGGGCTGGTGGCCCTGCCGGGCCTCGTCGACCTGCACACCCACCTGCGCGAACCCGGGCGCGAGGACGCCGAGACCGTGCTGTCCGGGACCCAGGCCGCCGCGATGGGCGGCTTCACCGCCGTGCACGCGATGGCCAACACCGACCCGGTCGCCGACACCGCCGGCGTCGTCGAGCAGGTGTGGCGGCTCGGCCGCGAGGGCGGCTACTGCGACGTGCGCCCGGTGGGCGCCGTCACCGTCGGGCTGGCGGGGGAGCGGCTGGCCGAGCTCGGCGCGATGGCCGACTCGGCCGCGCGGGTGCGGGTGTTCTCCGACGACGGCAAGTGTGTGAGCGACGCGGTGCTGATGCGGCGGGCGCTGGAGTACGTCAAGGCGTTCGACGGCGTCGTCGCCCAGCACGCCCAGGAGCCGCGGCTGACCGAGGGCGCCCAGATGAACGAGGGCGAGCTCTCGGGTCGGCTCGGCCTCACCGGCTGGCCGGCGGTCGCCGAGGAGGCGGTCATCGCCCGCGACTGCCTGCTCGCCGCGCACGTCGGTTCCCGGCTGCACGTGTGCCACGTCTCGACCGCCGGGTCGGTCGAGGTCGTCCGTCAGGCCAAGGCTCAGGCGAAGGAGCAGGGGGGCTGGGACGTCACGGCCGAGGTGTGCCCCCACCACCTGCTGCTCACCGACGAGCTCGCCGCGACGTACGACCCGATCTACAAGGTCAACCCGCCGCTCCGCAGCGCCGCCGACGTCGAGGCTCTCCGCGCCGGACTGGCCGACGGAACCCTCGACGTCGTCGCCACCGACCACGCCCCGCACCCCCACGAGGACAAGGACTGCGAGTGGGCGGCGGCGGCGTTCGGGATGCTCGGCCTCGAGACCGCCCTCTCGGTCGTGCAGGAGACGATGGTCGATCCCGGGCTGCTCGACTGGGCGGGTGTCGCGGAGCGCATGTCGCAGGCGCCGGCCCGGATCGGCCGGGTCTCCGACCAGGGACGGCCGATCGCCGAGGGCGCCCCGGCCAACCTGGTGCTCTACGACCCGTCGGCGCGGGGCGTGGTGGAGGCCTCCGCCTCCGCCTCGCTCTCCCGCAACACCCCGTACGCCGGCCGCGAGCTGCCCGGCCGCGTGGTCGCCACGTTCCTGCGTGGCCGGCCGACGGTGCTCGACGGCAAGCTGCAGTAGGACGGGCGGCCGGGCCCGCCGCCCGGCACGCGAGGCTACTGAGCCGGCTCGACCCTCAGTCGATCACCCCGCACGCCACGCGGGCACCGGCGTCACCGGTCGCCAGGGTGGTCGCGTCCGGCCCCGGCACGCCGGCCGTGGAGTAGCGATCGGGAATGTTGGCCAGGTTGTCCGGGCCGGCGTGGACCATCACGGCCGAGCCGTCGGCGTCCTGCAGCTCGGCCAGGCCGAACCGGTCGGTCGTGAACTGCGCGGAGGCCCGGCCGTCGTCGGTCACCAGCAGCGGCGGCATGTCGCCCGCATGGTCGCCGTGGTCGGTCGCGCCGCCGGTGTAGTGGCCGCCCGCCGTGGTGAACGGACCGGCCGGCGCGTCGGCCTCGCAGAGCCCGATCGCGTGGACGTGGAAGCCGTGGAAGCCCGGGGTCAGCCCCGCGGCGCGGCCTGACACCCGCACCGTGTCGTCGTGCTGGGTCAGGGTGACCCGGCCGACCTTCGCCCCGTCGACGCCCTTGAGCGTCACCCGGAGGACGGCGTGGCCGGCACCGGCCTGCTGGTGGTGGCCGGCGTGGCTGCCGGCGTCGACGTTCCCGGCAGCGCCGGTGACCGTCGTGGCGGCCGCCGCCGTGCACAGCGCCAGGGCTCCTCCGACGGCGATCCAGCGCGCGCGTGTACCTGTGGACATGATGCTCCCCCTCATCCGGTTGGCAGGTCCGGGTGGCGCAGCGGTCGCCTCGGGTCGGCCGGGGCGGCCGTCGGTCCCCGACCTTCGAAATTGCTCCCGTGGCGCGGCGCTGTCAAGGGGTCGGACCGGAGTAGCGTTGGTCCATGATCCGACTGCTGCTCTCGGTCGTCATCCAGCTGCTCGCCAACGCGCTGGGCCTGATCGTCGCCGCGTACTTCCTGGACGGCATGACGCTCACCGGGCCGGCCTTCCTCATCGCCGTGGTCATCTTCACGCTCGTCTACGCGATCTCCCAGCCTCTGTTCACCCAGATGGCGATGTCCCGCGTGCCCGCACTCCGGGGCGGGGTCGCCCTGATCGCCACGCTGGTGGGGCTGGTGGTCACGGCGTGGGTCAGCGACGGGCTCAGCATCGAGGGTGCGGAGACCTGGCTCGCCGCGACCGTGATCGTGTGGCTGGTGTCGCTGGTGGGCGTGCTGCTGCTGCCGCTGGTCCTGGTCAAGAAGCGCGTCGAGGAGAAGCGCGGCTGAAGGTCAGGAGCCCTCAGGGGTGGATCCGGAGCGCCCGCAGTCGCTCGTACGCCGGCCGGCAGGCCTCCGCGACGCCGGCGTCGTGGGACGAGAGGTCGACCTCACGCGGGCGGTACGGGGCGAACCCCGTCGACGCCCACACCGCGTCGTACCAGTGGGGAGCCCAGATGCCGTCGGAGTCGCGCGGCCCGGCCGGCCAGGCCAGCATCCGGTCGGTGAACGGGAGGCCGAGCCAGTCGCACAGCCACCGCAGGTGGGCCTCCGGGTCCCGGAGGAAGTCGGCGGCGTCGATGACCGGTGGCTGCGCGTCCAGTTGGTCGAGCAGATCGACCTGCTGCAGCAGCCCGATGTCGTCGGGCTCGCAGGCCTCGCGCGACTTCACGTACGACGCCACCACCTCGACCGGGTCGCGGATGAGCATGACGTTGCGGAGCCCCCGGGCCCACGCCAGGTCCTGACCGGGCGCGAGGTGGTGGGTCATCAGCTTGGCGTAGTGGACGGTGCGACCCGCCGGCAGCGGCGCCAGGAGGCCGGCCACGACCTGGTCGACGTCGGTGGGCTGGGACGCGATGACCTCGTCGCGGGCGGGGTGGTCGAGCCCGGTGCGCGCCAGGAAGGCGGCGTAGAACGGCTCGTCGACCACGACGGTGTCCGGTCGGTTCTCCCAGGACCGCATCATCGCGGTCGAGATGTTGCGCGGGCCGCTCCACATCGCGACCCGGACCGTCACGGCGCCACCCGGCCCGCCACGTCGCCGGCGACGTGGTCGGCGTACAGGGCCTGGAGCCGCTCGACCATCGGTCCGCGGGCGCCGGTGCCGATGGTGCGGCCGTCGACCGTGCGCACCGGGACCAGCCCGGCGAAGGTGCCGGTGACGAACGCCTCGCGGGCCGAGTAGACGTCGGTGAGGCTGAACGTGGTCTCGCGGGCGGGGATGCCGGCGCGTCGGCAGACCTCCAGCACGTTGCTGCGGGTGATGCCACTGAGGCAGAACCGGCCGTCGGAGGTCCACACCTCGTCCTGCGGGGTGACGATGAAGAAGTGGGTGGAGTTGCAGGTCGCGACGAATCCGTGCGGGTCGAGCATGAGTGCCTCGTCCGCGCCGGCGGTGTAGGCCTGGATGCAGGCGGCGATGTCGTTGAGCTTGCTGTGCGCGTTGAGCTTGGGGTCGAGGGTGTCGGGCGTGGCGCGGCGGACGTGGGTGGTGAAGAGCGTGATGCCCTCGGCCAGGGTCGCGGGCATCGGCTCCTTGTGCTCGGCGATGATCACCACCGTCGCGGGGCCCACCGTGACGCGCGGGTCCTGGTACGGCGTCGACTTCACGCCGCGGGTGACCATCAGCCGCACGTGGACGCCGTCGCGCATCTCGTTGGCGGCGAGGGTGCCGTAGATGGCGCGGGTGAGCTCCTCGCGGGTCATCCCGATGTCGAGCACGATCGCGGCGGCTCCCTGCCACAGCCGGTCGAGGTGGGCGTCGAGGAAGGCGGGGTGCCCGTCGTGGACGCGCAGCCCCTCCCACACGCCGTCGCCCAGGACGAACCCGGCGTCGAAGACCGAGACCACCGCCTCGGCGCGCGGGCGGAGCTCGCCGTTGACCCAGATCAGGACCCCGGCGTTGCGGGGGTCGTCGGCGTGGTCGTGGGTCCCGTGAGCCATACCGGCCACCCTAGGGGCGGCTGCTGCTCACGCGGCACGGGCGGCGATCGAAGTACCGCAGCGGGGGCAGTGACGGCCGGTGCAGAGGTCCAGATCCTGGCCGCACGCGCAGGTGTCGAGGCGGCGTTCGCGCGGCTCCAGGGGGTGGAGCGTGGCCCAGGCCTGTCGCTCGGTGGTCATCGTCGTCACCTCCCTCGGCGGTGGTTCGGAGCGGTGGCTCCGGCGGATGTGCTGTCGAGGAGGTGGACCCGGCGCAGCGGCAGGATTCATCGCGCAGCAGAGGGGAGCCGTCAGCGGCGTCGGACGCGGACCCGGTTGCGGTTCCCGTCGTCGTGCACGGCCGTCCGGCCGGCGCGGACCCGGACGGAGTTGTCGTCGCCCGAGACGGCCAGCGAGTCCAGGTGGCGGTAGCGCAGCGTGTTGTGGTCCCCGCCCACGGAGGCGTCGTAGCCGCGGCCGGTGGTGCGGAGGGCGTTGTGCGAGCCGGGGACCCGGGCCCGGGAGACGCGGTCGGCCGTGACCGTCGCACGACGGGCAGTGATCTGGGCGCTCTCGACCAGTCCCTCGACCGCCACGGTGGTGCGCGGCGAGGCGACCCGCAGGACCCGGACCGCGGCCGGCCGGACCTCCTGGTTCCGGCCCCGCACGACCAGGGTGTCGACCGACTTCGTGACGACGGTGTTCCCGTGCCCCCGGACCACCACGCGGGTCGCCGTGGGGATCCGCACGACGGCGTCGTCGGCGAGCACCGAGACCCTGCCGCAGGTGCCGTCGAGGTCGTAGGTGAGGCCGTCCCAGCGGAGCTCGACGGGTCCGTGGGAGCAGTCGACCGGGAGGGGGAGCACGGCCTCCGCGGTCGCGGCGGGCAGGCCGAGGGCGACGAGCAGGCCGGCGGTGACGGTGGCGAGACGACGGCGGGACACGGTGGGCTCCTTCTGCCATACCTTCAGTACGTACCGCGAGTATGGCAAGGGCCGGGCTCAGCCCTCCGTGGCCTCCTCGAGCGGTGCCGCGTCCTGGCCCCCGAGCAGCAACACGTAGGTGGCGCCGGCGATCACGCCGCCGACGATCGGCGCCAGCCAGAACGCCCACAGCTGCATGATCGGGTCGGCGCCCGCGAACAGCGCGGGGCCGGTCGACCGCGCCGGGTTCACCGAGGTGTTGCTGACCGGGATGCTGATCAGGTGGATCAGGGTGAGCGAGAGCCCGATGGCGATCGGCGCGAAGCCCTTGGGTGCCCGGGTGTCGGTGGCCCCCAGGATGACGTAGAGGAAGAACGCGGTGAGCACCACCTCGACGACCAGCACCGCCATGAGGGAGTAGCCCTCCGGGGAGAGGTCCCCGTAGCCGTTGGTCGCGAAGCCCGACTCCTTCGCACTGAACCCGTCGAGGCCGCTGGCGACGACCCACAGCACCGCCGCACCGGCGATCGCGGCGACCACCTGGGTCACGACGTACGCCGGGACGTCCTTCCACCCGAACCGCTTGGCGGTGGCCAGCCCGATCGTGATCGCAGGGTTGAAGTGACCGCCGCTCACGTGCCCGACGGCGTAGGCCATCGTCAGCACCGTGAGCCCGAAGGCGAACGAGACGCCGAGGAACCCGATGCCGACGTCGGGGACGCCGGCGGCCAGCACGGCGGCGCCACAGCCGCCGAAGACCAACCAGAAGGTGCCCAGGAACTCCGCTCCCAGGCGCTGCGCCATCGTGTGACCGTTCATGTCGGTCCTCCGGGGTGTGGGGGGACAGCACCTCATGATGACCGACCGGGCCCGTCGGCGGTAGAGGCCGTTCGACCCTGACCAGCGAGGGGTCCCCTCTGGCACAATCCGACCACCGACACGTCCCGGAGGTGGCGCCATGCGCATCCGTTCCCGCCTCGTCGCCGTGCCCACGGCGCTCCTGGTCTCGCTTCTGGCCGCCTGTGGAGGTGGCGGCGACAGCGCCGACTCCGACGACGGGAGCAGTGAGCCCGCCGCGTCCGGCGAGGGCGTCTGCGCGGGCGAGACCACCGACCTGCTCGCGGAGGTCTGCGAGGAGGGGGTGCTCACCGTGTCCACCGACCCGGCGTACCCGCCGCAGTCCAGGCTCAACGAGCAGACGGGTGAGTACGAGGGCTTCGACATCGACGTGGCGACCGAGATCGCCACCCGCCTCGGCGTCGAGGTCGGCTGGGAGACGCCGAGCTGGGACGTCATCACGGCCGGGAGCTGGAACGGTCGCTGGGACACCACGGTCGGCTCGATGACGCCCACCAACGACCGGCAGGAGGTGCTGTACTTCACCGAGCCGTACAACTTCGTCCCCGCCGTCGTCGTCGTCCAGGCCGACAACGACGAGGTCACCGACATCAGCACCGACCTCGACGGCGCGACCATCGGGGTCTGCTCCGGGTGCACCTACGAGCAGTTCCTGAACAAGGAGCTCGACATCGAGGGCTACACCTTCGACTTCGTCATCGACGACGCCGACGTGTCCGGTTACGACACCGACACGACGGCCCTGCAGGACCTCGCGAACGGGCGGGTCGACGCGGTGATCACGTCGGTCACCACGGCCCAGGGCTACATCGACGAGGGCAACCCGGTGAAGATCGTGGGCGACCCGGTGTTCAACGAGCCCCTGTCGGTGGGCTTCGACAAGAGCTCCGACCCGTCGTCGGAGAGCCTCTACGAAGCGGTCGACGGGATCGTCGCCGAGATGCACGAGGACGGCACCCTGTCGGGCATGGCCGAGGAGTGGTACGGCATCGACACCACCTCGCAGGAGTGACGGCGAGCACCATGGGCGGGGGGCCGGCACACGCCGGAGCGCGATGAGCGACTTCTGGGAGCGGCTGCAGCTCGCGTCGGCGCGGATCCCCTTCGGCGCGAAGAACGCCGCCGTCTGGGTCGCGCTCTTCGCCCTGATCGGCTTCTTCGGCAGCGCTGCCGGCTTCGACGTGCAGTGGATCCGGGACAACCTGCGCTACATCCTCGGCGGGCTGCCGTACACCGCGGCGATCGCGGTGGGCGGGATCGTCCTGGCCATCGTGCTGGCGCTGCTCGGCGCGCTGGCCCGGCTCTCCCGCAACGCCGTCGCGTACGGCGTCGCCGGCTTCTACGTGTCGTTCTTCCGCGGTACGCCGCTGATCGTGCAGATGTTCCTGATCTACCTGGCCCTGCCCCCGGTCGGTCAGAACCTCGCCGAGAAGTACACCTGGCTGCCCGAGGGCTTCGACGAGGTGCTGATCCTCGAGGCCGCGACCGCCGGCACCATCGCCCTCGGCCTGAACTACGGCGCCTACATGACCGAGATCTTCCGGGCCGGGATCCAGTCGGTCGCCGGCGGCCAGGGCGAGGCCGCCGACGCGCTCGGCATGAAGTACCTCCAGAAGATGCGCCGGGTGGTGCTGCCGCAGGCCTTCCGCGTGATCATCCCGCCCACCGGCAACGAGTTCATCGCGATGATGAAGGACACCGCCCTGGTGTCGTTCCTCGGCGTGACCGCCGCCAGCGCCGAGATCTTCCGCCGCTCCCAGCTGGTCGGCAAGGCGGACTTCAAGAACCTCGAGGCGTACGTCGCCGTCGCCCTGATCTACTGGGCCCTCACCGTGCTCTTCACGTTCTTCCAGGGCCGCCTCGAGGCCCGCGTCGGCCGAGGCTACGACCGAGAGCACGTCGTGCGCGCGATGCAGGCCCAGGAGCCGCACTGATGGCGCGCGACGTCGTCGTCCGGCTGGACGGGCTGCACAAGAGCTTCGGCCACCTCGAGGTGGTCCGGGGCGTCGACCTCGAGGTGCACCGCGGCGAGGTCGTGGTGGTGTTCGGGCGCTCCGGGTCGGGCAAGTCGACGGTGCTGCGCTGCGTCAACTTCATCGACGACCCCACCGCGGGCTCCGTCGAGGTGGCGGGCATCCGGCTGGAGGGCGGCTACCGGACCCGGCGCAAGCGCGAGCAGATCCGCCGGCTCCGACTGCACGTCGGGATGGTGTTCCAGCAGTTCAACCTGTTCCCGAACATGACCGTCCTCGACAACGTCACCTGCGCACCGCGCTGCGCCGGCCGCGGGACGGACGAGGAGATCGTCCGGCGCGCCGAGGACCTGCTCGACCGGGTCGGGCTGGCCGACAAGGCGGCGGAGCACCCGATCCGGCTCTCCGGCGGCCAGCAGCAGCGGGTGGCGATCGCCCGGGCGCTGGCCATGGAGCCCGACGTGATGCTCTTCGACGAGCCGACGTCCGCCCTGGACCCCGAGCTCACCGGCGAGGTGCTGTCGGTGATGAAGTCGCTCTCCACGGAGATGCACATGACGATGATGGTGGTGACCCACGAGATGGGCTTCGCCCGCGAGGTCGCCGACCGGATGGCGTTCTTCCACGAGGGCCGGATCCTCGAGGAGGGCCCGCCCGACCAGCTGATCGGCTCACCGGCGCACGAGGAGACCCGGGCCTTCCTGGACGCCGTGCTCTGACTCCCACGCCGGGGTCCCGCCTCTCAGCGGCGCACGACGACGACCTCGTACTCCGTCGCGGTCGGTGGGAAGCCGGTGTCGAACTTCGCGTTCGCGACGGCCAGCTTGCCGCCGAGGCGGGCCACGGTCGTGGGGAACTGGAACAGCGGGCTGGTGACGGTTCCCTCCAGCTCGCCGGCCCGGAAGCCACGCTGCAGGCTCCACACGCTGATCCGGTTGTCGGCGTTCTGAACCGCGTACAGCTCGCGACGCTGGAGGAGGATCCCGTCGACGTTCGGGACGCTGACGCCCGCGATCGTGGAGCTGTCACCGGTCGAGGCGTCGACCAGGTTGAGGAGCCCGGTGGCGGAGTGGGCGACGATGAGCTTCTCGCCACGCTCGACCGCCTGGATGCCGTTGTTGTTGAACGCGCCACTCAGGTCGGCGGCCGGGCCGCTCAAGGTCAGTGTCGTGACGTCATCGGAGGGCGCGCCGTCGACCATCGGGACGAAGTACAGGAGCGCCTGGGCGGAGTCGGTGAACCAGGCGCCGTCCTTGGTCAGCGCGACGTCGTTGATGAACGTCGGCGTCGGTGGAGTCTGGAACTGGTACGACGTCACGGGAGCACCGGTCCGGGTGCTGTAGACGTAGCCCTGTCCCGTGGGGCCGCCGGCCACGAAGAGCAGCTCGGCGGACTTGCTCGCCTTCATGCCGGCGGCGAAACGGCCGTCAGGGGCGTCGATGAACTTCTCGGCCGACCCCTGCTTCCTGCCGCGGAAGACGTCGCCGGTCAGCAGGTCCCCGGCGAAGAACGTCGACCCGTTGAAGCGGGCGACGCCTTCGGTGCCCGTGGCGCCCGGTAGCACGATCGCCCGGTCCTCGTCGTCGGCGGCGGCCGGTGCCGTCAGCGCCGCCATCGCGACCAGGGCCGTCAGGACGGCACGTGTCACGGATCTTGTCGGAGTGGTCATGGCGGTTGCCTCCCTCTCGCGGCCAACCGCCCCATGCCCTGCCGCGTCGTCGGTCTTCCCCCTAGGGTCTGTCCGCGCGGGGGATGGCACAAGGGCGGGTGACGTTTGAACGGCGATTCAGTAGCATCGTCGGGCGGGGCAGCCCGGGGGAGGAGACCGAGATGATCCGGACGACGCCGTTCCACGCGCGGCTCACCGAGCTCAACGACCAGCACCTCTACACGCACTGGTCCGGCCACCTGTCAGCGCTGCGTTACTCGAGCGCGCCGAAGCACGAGTACTTCGCGGTGCGCAACGGGGTCGGGGTCTTCGACACCTCACCCCTGTTCAAGTGCCGGATCACCGGGCCGGACGCGGAGGCGTTCCTCGCCGGCCTGATGGTGCGTGACGTCGCGGCCTGCCGCCCCGGACGGGCGGCGTACACGCTGTGGTGCGACGACCGGGGGTACGTGCGGGACGACGGCGTGGTCTTCCGGCACGGGGAGCGGGAGTTCCTGCTCACCTCGGCCCGACCGGTGCTCGGCTGGCTGACCGACCACCGGCACCGGATGCGCGTCGACCTGGAGGACGTCACCGACGAGCACGGGATGCTCGCGGTCCAGGGTCCGCGGTCGCGCGACGTGCTCGCCGCGCTGGTCCCGGAGGTGACCGACCTGCGCTACTTCGGCGTCGTGGAGGCCAAGGTCGGCTCCGTGCCCGTCGTCGTGTCCCGCACCGGGTACACCGGTGACCTCGGGTTCGAGCTGCTGGTGCCGGCCGAGGACGCGGTGCCGGTGCTGGACGCCGTCCTCGAGGCCGGCCGGCCGCACGGCCTCCGGCCGTTCGGCGAGGACGCGCTGATGACGCTGCGGATCGAGGCCGGGCTGCCGCTGGGCGACATCGAGTGGCACGACAGCCGTACGGCGTGGACCGACCACGACCGGGTCACCCCGAAGGAGCTGGGCCAGGGCTGGATGCTCAAGGGCGTGCGCGACGGGACCCGCCGCTTCGTCGGCAGCCAGGCGATCCGGCGCGAGCTGGTCGACGGCACCTCGCGCTGGGCCACGACCGGCATCGTCGTCGACTGGGCCGACTGGGACCGGCTGCACCGCGACGCGGGCGAGCTGCCCACCAAGGACCCCGAGCAGCTCGGGTGGGAGCAGTGGCTGCGGGCCGACGCGGAGGGGGTGGGCGAGCAGGTGGGCTACGTGACCAGCTTCTGCTACTCGCCGGTGCTGCAGCGACACATCGGCCTGGCGCGGGTGCGCCCGGGCCTCGCCGACCCCGGCACGGTCCTGCACATGGAGACCACGCTGCACCACGGCACCCACATGGTCGCCGTGACCACCGCCCGCCTGCCCTTCTTCAACCCCGCCCGAAAGACGGCCACGCCATGACCGACCCCAGCCCGACGTCCACCCCGACGTTCAGCCCGACCGGGCGCACCGCCACGTCGTACGACGCCATCGTCGTCGGCGGCGGCCACAACGGCCTCACGAACGCCGCCTACCTCGCCAAGGCCGGCCTGCGCACGCTGGTCCTCGAGCAGCGCCACCTCGTCGGCGGCGCGGCCATCACCGAGGAGCTGCGTCCCGGCTTCTCGTTCACCACGTTCTCGTATGCGCTCAGCCTGCTGCGGCCGGAGATCATCCACGAGCTCGACCTGGTCGAGCACGGGTTCATGCCGCTGATGATGCCCGGCGACTTCCACCCGACCGGCGACGGCGGCTACCTGCTCTTCGGCGACGACGAGGAGCAGAACGTGCAGATGATCCGGCGTCACTCGCGCCACGACGCCGACGCCTACACCCGCTACAACTACGACGTCGACCGGGTCATCCAGACGGTGCGGCCGCTGTTCGACAACCCGCCGCCGAACATCTTCGGCAGCGACCCCGAGGACCAGGCCGACGTGGCCTGGCTGCTCAAGCACCTCGGCAGCGTGGACCGGAGGACGATCCACGACACCGTCCGGATGCTCACCGGGAGCGCCGCCGACCTGCTGGACGACTACTTCGAGTACGAGCCGCTCAAGGGCTACCTCGCGTCGTCGTCCAACATCGGCCACCAGATCGGTCCGATGGCCGGTGGATCCGGGCTGGTGCTGCTCTACCACAAGATGGGGGAGCACGACGGGCACCTCGGCGCCTGGGCCTTCCACAAGGGCGGCAACGGCGGCTTCACCCAGGTGCTGGCGCGCGCGGCCCAGGCGTACGGCGCGGAGATCGAGCTGGAGGCCCGGGTCTCCTCCTTGCTCACCCGGGACGGCCGTGCCACCGGCGTCGTGCTCGCCGACGGCACCGAGCTGACCGCGCCCGTCGTGGTCTCCGCCCTCGACGCCCGCCGTACCTTCCTGGAGCTGGTCGACCCGCGTGAGCTGCCCGACGACCTGGTCGACGACGTCCGCCGCACCCGCTACCGCGGCACGTCCGCCAAGGTGAACTTCGCCCTCGACGGGATGCCGGAGTTCCCCGGCCTCGCCGGTGCGGCCCCGTTCGGCGGGTTCATCAACATCGGCCCGACGCTCGAGTACCTCGAGCGGGCCTACGACGCCGCCAAGTACGGCTGGTACTCCGACCGGCCGTTCATCGACGGGGCCCTGCAGTCGGTGATCGACCCCGACATGGCGCCCCCGGGCAAGCACGTGCTGTCGTGCTTCGTCCAGCACGCGCCGTACCAGCTGCGCGAGAGCGACTGGGAGACCGAGCGGGACGCGTTCGGCGACAAGGCGCAGGCGGTGCTCGAGGAGCACTTCCCGGGCTTCGGCGACCTGGTCCTGCAGCGGGAGGTCGTCACCCCGCCCGACATCGAGCGGCTCACCGGCCTGTCCGAGGGGAACATCTTCGCCGGCGAGTTCCTCGCCCCGCAGATGTACTTCTTCCGCCCCTCGCCGGGGTGGAGCCGGTACGCCACCCCGATCGAGGGCTACTACCAGTGCGGGTCGGGCACCCACCCCGGCGGCTGCGTGATCGGCTCGCCCGGCCGCTTCGCCAGCCAGCGGATCCTGCGCGACCGGACCCGGGGCCGGTAGCGGCCTGCCGGTACCGGAACGGGGCCGGACCGCTGATAGGGTCGGGCCCGATCGACATCCTTTAACGATCCGTCCCGTGAGGCGGAGAAGGAGGTACGACTGAGGTGGAGCCTGCCCCCGCGATCCTCGTCCTCGAGGACGGCCGCACCTTCCGCGGCCACACCTACGGCGCCGTGGGCGAGACCTTCGGCGAGGCGGTGTTCTCGACCGGCATGACCGGTTACCAGGAGACCCTCACCGATCCCAGCTACCACCGGCAGGTGGTGGTGATGACCGCCCCCCACGTCGGCAACACCGGCATGAACGACGACGACCCCGAGTCGTCGCGGATCTGGGTCAGCGGCTACGTCGTCCGCGACCCGGCCCGACTGCCGTCGAGCTGGCGCTCGCGCCGCAGCCTCGACGACGCGCTGCGCGACCAGGGCGTGGTCGGGATCTCCGGCGTCGACACCCGGGCCCTCACCCGTCACCTGCGCGAGCGGGGCGCGATGCGGGTCGGCATCTCCTCGGTCGAGACCGACCCGGACGCGCTGCGCGACCGGGTGCTGGCGTCGTCTCCCATGGTGGGGAGCGACCTCGCGGCCGAGGTCACCACACCAGCCCCGTACGTCGTGCCGGCGGTGGGGGAGAAGCGCTTCACCGTCGCCGCGCTCGACCTCGGCATCAAGGCGAACACCCCGCGGATGCTGGCCGAGCGCGGGGTCGAGGTGCACGTGCTGCCGGCGACCGCGTCGCTCGACGATATCCGGGCCGTCGGCGCGGACGGGCTGTTCTTCTCCAACGGCCCGGGCGACCCGGCGGCCACCACCAGCCAGGTGGAGCTGCTCCAGGGCGCACTCGCGGCCGGCGTGCCCTACTTCGGCATCTGCTTCGGCAACCAGCTCTTCGGCCGCGCGCTCGGGTTCGGCACCTACAAGCTGACCTACGGCCACCGCGGCATCAACCAGCCGGTGATGGACCGGACCACCGGCAAGGTCGAGGTCACCGCCCACAACCACGGCTTCGCCGTCGACGCGCCGCTGGACGAGTCGACGACCACGCCCTTCGGCGAGGCCACGGTCTCCCACGTCTGCCTCAACGACGACGTCGTCGAGGGCCTCGAGCTGCGCGACGACGCCGGCGCGCTGCGCGCGTTCAGCGTGCAGTACCACCCGGAGGCCGCCGCCGGCCCCCACGACGCCGCCTACCTCTTCGACAGGTTCACGGATCTCCTGGAGGCCGCCCGATGAGCACAGGGTTGAGTTGGGCGCGCCTCTCGGTTGACGTGGGGGTTGCGCACACAGCGCAGCGAGGCGCACCCAACACAACGTGCCCCTCCTCGTCGCTTGGCGGGTTTCGGAAGGAGCGTGGCTGATGCCGCGGCGAGATGATCTGCAGAGCGTGCTGGTGATCGGGTCCGGCCCGATCGTGATCGGGCAGGCGTGCGAGTTCGACTACTCGGGCACCCAGGCGTGCCGCGTGCTGCGCCAGGAGGGGCTGCGCGTGGTGCTGGTCAACTCCAACCCGGCGACGATCATGACCGACCCGGAGTTCGCCGACGCGACGTACGTCGAGCCGATCACGCCGGACTTCGTGGAGAAGGTGATCGAGAAGGAGCGCCCCGACGCGCTGCTCGCGACGCTGGGCGGCCAGACCGCGCTCAACACCGCGATCGCGCTCGACGAGAGCGGTGTCCTCGAGAAGTACGGCGTGGAGCTGATCGGTGCCTCCATCGAGGCGATCAACCGCGGCGAGAACCGTGAGTCCTTCAAGCAGATCGTCGAGCGGCTCGGCGGCGAGGTGGCCCGCTCGGTCATCTGCCACACCACGGACGAGCTGCTGGCCGGGGCCGACGAGCTCGGCTACCCGCTCGTCGTACGGCCGTCGTTCACGATGGGCGGCTCCGGCTCGGGGATGGCCTTCGACGAGGCGGACCTGCGTCGCATCGGCGGCGGCGGGCTCACGGCGTCCCCGACCAGCGAGGTGCTCCTCGAGGAGTCGATCCTCGGCTGGAAGGAGTACGAGCTCGAGGTGATGCGCGACCGGGTCGACAACGTCGTCATCGTCTGCTCGATCGAGAACCTCGACCCGATGGGCGTCCACACCGGCGACTCGATCACCGTCGCGCCCGCGATGACGCTGACCGACCGCGAGTACCAGCACCTGCGCGACCTCTCCATCGGCATCATCCGCGAGGTCGGGGTCGACACCGGCGGGTGCAACATCCAGTTCGCCGTCAACCCCGACGACGGCCGGGTGGTGGTGATCGAGATGAACCCGCGGGTCTCCCGCTCCAGCGCGCTGGCGTCGAAGGCGACCGGGTTCCCGATCGCCAAGATCGCCGCCAAGGTCGCGATCGGCTACACGCTCGACGAGATCCCCAACGACATCACCACCCGGCCCGACGGTCAGAGCACGCCGGCCAGCTTCGAGCCGACGCTCGACTACGTCGTGGTGAAGGTGCCCCGGTTCGCGTTCGAGAAGTTCCCCGGCGCCGATCCCGCCCTCACCACCCACATGAAGTCGGTCGGCGAGGCGATGGCGATCGGGCGCAACTTCACCGAGGCGCTGCAGAAGGCGCTGCGCTCGCTGGAGAGCAAGGACGCGCCGTTCGACTGGAGCCACCGGCACATCGAGCTCGACAAGGAACGGCTGCTGGCCGAGGCGGCGACGCCCCACGACGGCCGGCTGCGGGTCGTGATGGACGCCATCCGGGCCGAGGCCACCCCTCAGGAGGTCCACGACGCGACCGGCATCGACCCGTGGTTCGTCGACCAGCTGTGCCTGCTCAACGAGGTGGCCCAGTCGCTGATCAACGCCCCCGAGCTGACCCCCGGGCTGCTGCGGCTGGCCAAGCGTCACGGCTTTTCCGACGCCCAGCTCGGCCGGATCCGCGACCTCGACGAGGCCGTCGCCCGCGGGGTCCGGCACGCGCTCGGCATCCGGCCGGTCTTCAAGACCGTCGACACCTGCGCCGCCGAGTTCGCCGCGGCGACGCCGTACCACTACAGCTCCTACGACGAGGAGACCGAGGTCGCCCCGCGCGAGCGGGCGGCCGTGGTGATCCTCGGCTCCGGGCCCAACCGGATCGGCCAGGGCATCGAGTTCGACTACAGCTGCGTGCACGCCTCCCTCGCCCTGAGCGAGGCCGGGTACGACACGGTGATGGTCAACTGCAACCCCGAGACCGTCTCCACCGACTACGACACCTCCGACCGGCTCTACTTCGAGCCGCTCACCCTCGAGGACGTGCTCGAGGTGGTCCACGCCGAGCGGCAGGCGGGCCCGATCGCGGGCGTGATCTGCCAGCTCGGCGGACAGACCCCGCTCGGCCTGGCACAGGGGCTCGCCGAGGCCGGCGTCCCGATCGTCGGCACCACGCCCGAGGCGATCCACCTCGCCGAGGAGCGCGGCGCCTTCGGCCGGGTGCTGGCCGAGGCCGGGCTGCCGGCGCCCAAGCACGGCATGGCGGCGTCGTTCGACGAGGCGCAGCAGATCGCCCACGAGGTCGGCTACCCGGTGCTGGTGCGGCCGTCGTACGTCCTGGGCGGCCGCGGCATGGAGATCGTGTACGACGACGCGGCGCTGGAGTCCTACATCGGCCGGGCGACCGCCATCAGCCCGGAGCGGCCGGTGCTGGTCGACCGGTTCATCGACGACGCGGTCGAGATCGACGTCGACGCCCTCTTCGACGGCGAGGAGCTCTACCTCGGCGGCGTGATGGAGCACATCGAGGAGGCCGGCATCCACTCCGGCGACTCCTCGTGCGCGCTGCCCCCGATCACGCTCGGCGCCACCGAGGTACGCCGGATCCGCGACGCCACCGAGGCGATCGCCCGCGGTGTGGGTGTGCGCGGGCTGATCAACATCCAGTTCGCCCTCGGCTCCGACGTGCTCTACGTCCTCGAGGCCAACCCGCGTGCCTCCCGGACGGTGCCGTTCGTCTCCAAGGCGACCGCGGTGCCACTGGCGAAGGCCGCGGCGCGGGTGATGCTGGGCGAGCCGATCGCCTCGCTGCGGGCGGCCGGCGTGCTGGCGGCCGAGGGCGACGGGGGAGACCTGCCGCCCGACGCCCCGATCGCGGTGAAGGAGGCGGTGATGCCGTTCAACCGCTTCAAGACCCCCGACGGGCAGACCGTCGACACCGTGCTCGGCCCCGAGATGCGCTCGACGGGCGAGGTGATGGGGTTCGACGGGTTCTTCGGCCGGGCGTTCGCGAAGTCGCAGGCCGCGGCATACGGCCCGCTGCCGACCCGCGGCCGGGTGTTCGCGAGCATGGCCAACCGCGACAAGCGGACCATGATCTTCCCGATCAAGCGGCTGGCCGACCTCGGGTTCGAGGTGCTCGCCACCCAGGGCACTGCCGAGGTGCTGCGCCGCAACGGGATCGACGCGCAGGTGGTCCGCAAGCACTTCGAGGGCGAGGGCCCGGACGGCGAGCAGACCACCGTGCAGCTCATCGCCGCCGGCGAGATCGACCTGATCGTCAACACGCCCCACGGCACCGGCTCCGGCGGCGCGGTCCGCACCGACGGGTACGAGATCCGCACCGCCGCCGTCCTCGCCAACGTCCCCTGCATCACCACCGTGCAGGGCCTCGGCGCCGCCGTGCAGGGCATCGAGGCGATGCGGGCCGGTGAGATCGGCGTCCGGTCGCTCCAGGACTGGGCCGCCCGTTGACCGGCTCCGCCCTCCGTGGTCGAAGCCCTGCGTCGGTGCGGGGGTTTCGAGGCTCAGGCCCGGGGGGCCTTCGCACCTCAACCTCCGACGGGGGCCGTGCGCGCCATCGGAGCTTGAGGTGCGGGGCCGGCCACGGCCGAGCCTCGAAACCCCGGGACCATGGGCAGGGCCAGGCATGACGGTGTACGACCTCCTGTTCCGGCACGCACTGGCCCGGGTCGACCCCGAGCGGGCCCACCACCTGGGCTTCCGGGCGGTGCGCGCGGGGAGGCCCCTGCTGGAACGGCTGCCCCACGCCGACGCGCCGGTGAGGGCGATGGGACTCACGTTCCCGCACCCGCTCGGCCTCGCCGCCGGCTTCGACAAGAACGCCGAGGGGATCGACGCGCTCGCCGCCCTCGGGTTCGGGCACGTCGAGGTCGGCACCGTGACCGGCGAGCCGCAGCCGGGAAACCCGCAGCCCCGGCTGTTCCGTCTTGCCGACGACCGGGCCCTCGTCAACCGGATGGGCTTCAACAACGACGGCGCCGCGGTCGTGGCCCACCGGCTCGCCTCGCGGCAGCGCTCGCGCGGGGACCGTCCCGGGCCGGTGCTGGGGGTCAACATCGGCAAGACCAAGCTGGTGCCCGACGACGACCAGCCGGCGGTCGAGGCCGACTACCGCAAGAGCGCCCGGCTGCTCGCGCCGTACGCCGACTACCTGGTCGTCAACGTGTCCTCACCGAACACCCCGGGGCTGCGCAGCCTGCAGGCGGTCGACCGGCTCGCCCCGCTGCTGGACGCGGTGCGCGACGAGGCCGACCGGGCGGCCGGCGACCGCCGCGTGCCCCTGCTGGTGAAGATCGCGCCGGACCTCGCCGACGACGACGTGTGCGCGGTCGCCGACCTGGCGCTGGACCGTGGCCTCGACGGGATCATCGCCACCAACACCACGACCTCGCGCGCCGCGCTCGCCAGCGACGTGGCCCAGGTGCAGCGGATCGGTGCCGGCGGCCTCTCGGGGCAGCCCCTGCGGGCCCGCGCGACCGAGGTGGTGCGGCTGCTGCGGGAGCGGGTCGGCCCCGACCTCGCCCTGGTCGGGGTTGGCGGCATCACCACCGTCGACGACGCCCGCGAGCGGCTGGCCGCAGGGGCGACGCTGCTGCAGGCCTACACGGCCTTCGTCTACGAGGGTCCGTTCTGGCCGCGGCGCATCGTCCAGGGGCTGCGGGGCGACCGATGACGAGCACCGTCCTCGAGCGCACGCCGCTGCACGTCACGGGCGAGCTGCTCTCGTCGCGCCGGATCGGTGCCCATCACCACGTCACCCTCGTCGCGCCCGGGGTGGCGGAGCGGTTCCGCCCCGGCACCTTCGTCGCCGTCACCACGGGACCGGAGCGGCTGGCCCGCCGCGCCTTCTGGATCCACAAGGTCAAGACCTCGGGTGGCTACGGCGCGACGCTCGAGCTGGTCGTCGAGCCGCGCGGTGCCGGCACCTCCTGGCTGGTGTCCCAGCCTGCAGGCACGCCGCTGGCCGTCACCGGCCCCCTCGGCCGCCCGTTCGCGCTCCCCACCGAGCCGGTGGCGTGCCTGCTCGTGGGGGAGGGGTACGCCGCCGCGCCGCTGTTCCCGCTGGCCGAGCGGCTGCGCGAGCGCGACTGTCCCGTCAGCCTGCTCGTCGCCGGCTCCGACGAGGCCGACCTGCTCTCCGCGCTGGAGGCCCGGCGCTCGGCCCGGGCGGTCACGGTCGTCACCGCCGACGGCTCGGTGGGCCGGCGCGGCACGGTCGCCGACGTCGTCGACGAGGTGCTCCAGGGCGCGGGTGCGGCCGTGGTCTACGCCGCCGGGACGATCCCGACCCTGCACGCGGTGGCGTCGGCCGCCGAGCAGGCCGGCGCCTGGAGCCAGGTGGCGATCGAGCAGCCGCTGACGTGCGCGACCGGCCTGTGCCACGGGTGCCCGCTGCCGGTGGTCGGCGAGAGCGGGTCACCGCGGTTCGTCCGCGCCTGCGCCGACGGACCGGTGCTGCGCGGCGACCGG
Organism: Nocardioides sp. GXQ0305; assembly: GCF_050880345.1. Lineage (NCBI taxonomy): Bacteria > Bacillati > Actinomycetota > Actinomycetes > Propionibacteriales > Nocardioidaceae > Nocardioides > Nocardioides sp. GXQ0305. The sequence continues at coordinate 46,819 of NZ_JBNYXG010000006.1, read as the reverse complement.
GTCGTGTGGGACGAGCTGGTCGGCCCATGAGCCTGGACCTCCACGCCCCGGTGATGGTCGCCGCCGGATGCGGCGGCACCGGCCGCGAGCTCGCGGCGTACGGCGCGCTGGCCGACCTCGGCGGCTTCGTCACCCGCTCGATCACGATCGCGGCCCGGCCCGGTGGGCCGGGCCCCCGGGTCCTGGAGACGCCGTCGGGCCTGGTCCACGCCGTGGACCTCCAGAACCCCGGCCTCGACCAGTTCCTCGCCCTCGAGCTGCCGTGGCTGGTGCAGCAGGACGCCCGGGTGTTCGTGTCGATCGTCGGCCGCACCCTGGGGGAGTACGCCGAGCTCGCCCGCCGGCTGGGCCGGGCGCCGGGCATCGCGGGGATCGAGGTCAACCTCTCGCCGCCGGACGCGTCGGCGGCCGGCGTGTTCGACGTCCGGGAGCCGTTCCACGCGGCCTCGGTCGTCGCGGCGGTCCATCGCGACCTCCCGCGCGGCACGCCCGTGCTGGCCAAGCTCCGCAGCGACGTGCTGCGCGTGGCCGAGAGTGCCCGTTCGGTGCTGGACGCGGGTGCCGACGCGGTGGTGGTGGGCAACGCGCTCCCCGCGGCGATGCCCGACGGGCGCCCCGCCGGACTGAGCGGCCCGGCCACCCGGCCGCTCGCGCTGCGGTGCCTGGTCGAGGTCGCCGCTGCGGCGCCCGGTGCGACCGTCGTCGCGTGCGGCGGGATCGGGTCCGCCGAGGACGCCCGGGCCGCCCTCGACAACGGCGCGAGCGCCGTCCAGGTCGGCACCGCCCTGCTCCACGACCCCACCACCGCCCATCGGCTGCTGGCCGAGATGGAGGAGATCACGGCATGACCGTCCCCGAGCCGTTCGGCGCCCGGCTGCACCGGACGATGGCCGAGCGCGGCCAGCTCTGCGTCGGCATCGACCCCCACGCCGCGCTGCTCGAGGAGTGGGGCCTCCCCGACGACGCGTCCGGCCTGGAGCGGTTCGCGCTCGGCGCGGTCGAGGCGGTCGCGCCGCTGGTGCCGGTCGTGAAGCCGCAGTCGGCCTTCTACGAGCGGTTCGGGAGCCGCGGCGTGGCGGTCCTCGAACGGGTCGTCGCCCGCGCCCGGGAGGCCGGCGCCCTCGTGCTGCTCGACGTCAAGCGCGGCGACATCGGCTCGACCACGCAGGCGTACGCCGACGCCTACCTCGACCCGACGTCCCCCCTCTGCGCCGACGCGGTGACCGCCAGCCCGTACCTGGGCTTCGGGTCCCTCGACCCGCTCCTCGACACCGCCCGCCGCCACGGCGGCGGCGTGTTCGTGCTGGCGCTCACCTCCAACAAGGAGGGCCCCGAGGTGCAGCACGCGGTCGGCCCCGACGGCCGCACCGTGGCCGGAACCGTCCTCGACCGGCTGCGCCACCTCAACGCCGGGGCGGAGCCGCTGGGGTCGTTCGGGGCCGTCGTCGGCGCCACCATCGGCGCCACCGAGGAGCCGCTGGAGATCAACGGGCCGCTGCTGGCTCCCGGGTACGGCGCCCAGGGGGGTACCGCCGCCGACCTGCGCCGGATCTTCGGGACCGCCGCGCGCGCGGTGCTGCCGAGCACCTCGCGCGAGGTGCTGCGGCTCGGCCCGGACCCCCGCGCCCTGGCCGACGCGTGCCGGCGGGCGGGCGAGGAGCTGGCCGAGGCGCTGGCGTGAGGAGGGCCGCGCTGCTCGCCGGGTGCGCGCTGGTCCTCGCCGGCTGCGGCGAGCCCAGCGCCGAGGAGGTCCGTTCCGACTACTGCGCCACGGTCGAGGAGAAGCAGCGAGCACTGAGCGATGCGCTCGCCGATCGGTCGCCGACCGCGCTGCTCGACGCGCAGCCGATCTTCGCCGACCTGTCCGCCGCCGCCCCCGGAGACATCGCGGACGAGTGGCGGGTCGTCGTGGAGGCCGTCGAGGGGCTCGACGAGGCGCTCACCGACGCCGGCGTCGACCCCGCGACGTACGACCCGGACGAGCCGCCCCCCGACCTCACCCGCGAGCAGCGGGAGGCGATCGAGCGGGCCGCTGCGGAGCTGCTGAACCCCCGCACCCAGGAGGCCGTCGCGGCGGTCGACCAGCAGGCTCGTGACGTGTGCCGGACGCCACTGTTCCAGTGACGCGACGCCGGCCGCGCCGATTGCAGGTGGCGAGGCCGGATGGCTAGATTGACCCAACCTGACCCGCCGAGCCCTTCGAAGGGAACAACTGACCCGTGGCCCTGCCTCCTCTCACACCCGAACAGCGTGCCGCGGCCCTCGAGAAGGCCGCCGCCTCCCGACGGGAACGGGCCGAGGTCAAGAGCCGGCTGAAGCATTCCGGCGCCTCGATCTCCGAGGTGCTGCGCGAGGGGGAGCGCAACGAGGTCATCGGCAAGATGCGGGTGCTCGACCTGCTCCAGGCGATGCCCGGCCTCGGCAAGGTCCGTGCCCGCCAGGTGATGGAGCGGCTCGGGATCGCCGAGAGCCGCCGGGTCCGCGGACTCGGCGCCAAGCAGGTCGCCGCGCTGCAGCGCGAGTTCGGCGTCCAGGACTCCGGCAGGTGACGGGGGCCGGCGCAGGCCGGTCCCGGCTGGTCGTGCTCGCCGGCCCCACGGCGGTCGGCAAGGGCACCGTCGCGGCCAGCGTGCGCGCCCACCACCCGGAGGTGTGGATCTCGGTCTCGGCGACCACCCGCCCGGCGCGACCCGGTGAGGTCGACGGGGTGCACTACCGGTTCGTCGACGACGCCGAGTTCGACCGGATGGTCGCCGAGGGCGAGCTGCTCGAGTGGGCGGTGGTCCACCGGGCCGCGCGCTACGGGACCCCCCGGCAACCGGTCGAGGAGGCCCTCGCCGCCGGTCGGCCGGCGTTGCTCGAGATCGACCTGCAGGGCGCCCGCCAGGTCCGTGCGTCGATGCCGGACGCCCTCTTCGTCTTCCTCAAGCCGCCGTCGTGGGAGGAGCTGGTCCGCCGGCTGACCGGACGCGGCACCGAGACCGCCGCCGACCAGGCCCGTCGGCTCGAGACCGCGAGTGAGGAGCTGGCCGCCGAGGAGGAGTTCGACGTGACCATCGTCAACCACGAAGTTCACGCTGCCGCGGAGGAGTTGGTAGCCTTGATGACACCTGTCCGGGGGCACGAGAGCCCCTGATCCCCGATCACCCCAGCGAGGCTTCACGCGTGTCTGCTCCCACCATCGCCGCCGAGGGCGTCACCAACCCCCCGATCGACGAGCTGCTCACCAAGACCGACAGCAAGTACAAGCTGGTCCTCTACAGCGCCAAGCGCGCCCGCCAGATCAACGCCTACTACTCGCAGCTGGGCGAGGGCCTGCTCGAGTACGTCGGCCCGCTCGTCGACACCCACGTGCAGGAGAAGCCGCTGTCGATCGCGCTCCGCGAGATCAACGACGACCTTCTCACCTGCGAGGACGTCGACCCGGCCGAGCTCGCTGCCGAGGAGGAGGCCCGCAAGCAGGCCTCCCTCGAGGCGTCGTTCGGCTCGGGTGCCCCGGGTGCGCCTGCGGGCGAGTGACCTGACGGGTCGATGACCACCCACGACGAGGCCGTTCCCCCTGCCGGGGAGCGGCACTCTGTCGTCTCGGGGGCGAGGCCCCGGGTCGTGCTCGGGGTCACCGGCGGAATCGCGGCGTACAAGGCGTGCGAGCTGCTGCGGCTGCTCACCGAGTCGGGCCACGACGTCACCGTCGTCCCGACCGAGTCGGCCCTGAGGTTCGTGGGTGCGCCTACGTGGGCCGCGCTCTCGGGCAAGCCCGTCCACACCGGCGTCTGGGACGACGTCCACGAGGTGCCCCACGTCCGGATCGGCCAGTCGGCCGACCTGGTGGTGGTCGCCCCCGCCACGGCCGACCTGCTGGCGAAGGCCGCCCACGGGCTCGCCGACGACCTGCTCACCAACACGCTGCTGACCGCGCGCTGCCCGGTCGTGCTCGCGCCGGCGATGCACACCGAGATGTGGGAGCACGCCGCCACGGCTGCCAACGTCGCCACCCTGCGCGAGCGCGGCGTGGTCGTCGTCGAGCCGGCCGAGGGTCGGCTCACCGGCGCCGACTCCGGCAAGGGCCGGCTGCCCGAGCCCGCCGAGATCTTCGAGCTGGCGCTCGAGGTGCTGGCCCGCGGCGTCCCCCGCGCCGACCTCGCCGGCCGCCGCGTCGTGGTCTCGGCAGGCGGGACCCGGGAGCCGCTCGACCCGGTCCGGTTCCTCGGCAACCGCTCCTCGGGCCGACAGGGGTACGCCCTCGCCCGCGCCGCCGCCTCGCGCGGCGCCGAGGTCACCCTGGTCAGCGCCAACGTGTCGCTGCCCGACCCGGCCGGGGTCAAGGTGGTCCGGGTCGAGACGACCGGCCAGCTCCGCGACGCGGTCGTCGGTGCCGCGGCCACCGCCGACGCCGTGGTCATGGCGGCGGCGCCGGCCGACTTCCGGCCCGCCTCGGTGAGCGGCAGCAAGATCAAGAAGGCCGGCGACGGGTCGGCCGCCCCCCTCGAGCTGGAGCAGAACCCCGACGTCCTCGCCGAGCTGTCCCGCGACCGGGTCCGGCCCGGGACCATCATCGTCGGCTTCGCCGCCGAGACCGGCGACGACGCCGGCGGGGTGCTCGACCACGCGCGCGACAAGCTGGCCCGGAAGGGCTGCGACCTGCTCGTCGTCAACGACGTCAGCGGGGGAGCGGTGTTCGGCAGCGACGACAACCAGGCGGTGATCCTGGCGGCCGACGGCTCGGTCGTCGAGGTGCCGCTCGGCACCAAGGCGGCCCTCGCCCACGTCGTGTGGGACGAGGTCGCCCGGCGATTCGGGACCTGAGACCCCCGTCCCGCATGCTGGTCCACCAGTAAGGTGGTCGAACCTGTTCTGCCCAACGAGAGCGAGCTGCCCGTGCCTGGACGCCTCTTCACCTCCGAGTCGGTCACCGAGGGCCACCCCGACAAGATCGCCGACCGGATCAGCGACACCGTCCTGGACTACCTCATGGAGCACGACGACGACCCCGCCAACCTCCGTACGGCGGTGGAGACGCTGCTCACCACCGGCCTGGTGGTCGTCGCCGGCGAGGTCCGGACCACGGCGTACGCCCCGGTCGCCGAGCTGGTCCGCGAGGCGATCCTCGAGATCGGCTACGACTCCTCCGAGAAGGGCTTCGACGGCACCACCTGCGGAGTCCAGGTCGCCATCGGCGCCCAGAGCCTCGACATCGCGGCCGGGGTCGACGACGGCCACGAGGCGCGGGTGGGCTCCTCCGACGACGAGCTCGACCGGCGCGGTGCCGGCGACCAGGGCCTGATGTTCGGCTACGCCAGCGACGACACCCCCGAGCTGATGCCCCTGCCGATCGTGATCGCCCAGCGGCTCTCGCAGCGGCTGACCGAGGTCCGCAAGGACGGCACGCTCGGCTACCTGCGGCCCGACGGCAAGACCCAGGTCACCATCGAGTACGACGCCGACGACCGCCCCGTGCGGGTCGACACCGTGGTGCTGTCCACCCAGCACGCCGACGACGTCGAGCACCCGACGCTGGAGGGGGACGTCAAGAAGCACGTCATCGACACCGTGCTCGACACCTTCGACATCCCCTCCTCGGACTACCGGCTGCTCGTCAACCCGACCGGCAAGTTCGTGGTCGGCGGCCCGATGGGCGACGCCGGCGTGACCGGACGCAAGATCATCGTCGACACCTACGGCGGCATGGCCCGCCACGGTGGCGGCGCCTTCTCCGGCAAGGACCCCTCCAAGGTCGACCGGTCCGCCGCGTACGCCATGCGGTGGGTGGCCAAGAACGTCGTAGCCGCCGGGCTCGCCCGCCGCTGCGAGGTCCAGGTCGCCTACGCCATCGGCAAGGCCGCGCCCGTCGGCGTGTTCGTGCAGACCTTCGGCACCGGCGTGGTCTCCGACGAGGAGATCCAGCGGGCCGTGCTCGAGGTCTTCGACCTCCGGCCCGCGGCGATCATCCGCGACCTCGACCTGCTGCGGCCCATCTACGCCATGACCTCCGCCTACGGCCACTTCGGTCGCGAGCTCCCCGAGTTCACCTGGGAGCGCACCGACCGGGCCGAGGCGCTGAAGGCGGCCGTCGGTCGGTGAGGGCGGTCGGTTTCCCCGCCCAGGCGGGGAAACCGGAGGTTCGGGACCGAAACTTCCCGCGCCAGCCTCCAGACTCGCGCACGAACCTCGCCCGTCACCGGCCCCTGCTAGACAACTGTCATGCCCAGGTCCGACGGAGAGCCGGAGATGCTGCCCGGACTCCGGGCGACCGTCGCCGACTCGAGGGCGAAGGCGGCGGCCACCCGGCGACGCAAGGCCGCCGAGGCCGAGCCCGCCGCCACCGACCCGGTCGCCCGGGTGCTGGTCGACCTGCCGCTGGCCCACCTCGACCGGCCCTTCGACTACCTCGTCCCCGCCCACGACGCCGACGCGGCGGTGTCCGGCGCCCGGGTGAAGGTGCGCTTCGCCGGGCAGGACGTCGACGGCTTCGTCGTCGAGCGGGTGGCCGCCTCCGACCACGGCGGGCGGCTGTCGCCGTTGCGACGGGTGGTCAGTGCCGAGCCGGTGCTGCTCCCTGAGATCGTCACCCTCGCCGGTGCGGTGGCGGAGCGGTGGGCGGGCTCCCGGGCCGACGTGCTGCGGCTGGCCGTGCCGCCCCGGCACGCGACCACCGAGGCGAAGCCGTCGCCGCCCCCCACCGGACCTCCCGCGGCGCGCCGCGAGCCCGTCGCCTGGGCCGGGCACGACCACGCCGAGGCGTTCCTCGGCCACCTGGCCGAGGGGGGCTCGCCCCGCGCCGTGTGGGCGGCGGCCCCCGCCACCGACTGGCCGGCGGCGCTCGCCGACGCCGCGGCGGCGGCGTACGCCTCGGGTCGCGGCGCGCTGCTCGTCGTCCCCGACCGCCGTGACGTCGCCCGTGTCGACGCGGCGCTCACCGCAGTCCTGGGCGAGGGCCACCACGTCACGCTGACCGCCGACGCCGGGCCCGCCGCCCGCTACCGCGACTTCCTCGCCGTCGCGCGAGGCGCACGCCGGGTCGTGCTCGGCACCCGCGCCGCCGTCTTCGCGCCCGTGCACGACCTGGGACTGGTGGCGGTGTGGGACGACGGCGACGACCTGCTCGCCGAGCCCCGTGCGCCCTACCCCCACGCCCGCGAGGTGCTGCTGCTGCGCGCCGAGCAGGAGGGGTGCGCCGCCCTGGTCGGCGGGTTCGCCCGGAGCGTCGAGGCCCAACAGCTGCTGCGCGCGGGGTGGGCCCGTGAGATCGCGGCGTCTCGCGCGACCCTGCGCGGGCGGGTGCAGGTGTCGGTCGCCGAGGCCGGGGAGCGGGAACACGGCGCCCGCCTGCCGCGGGCGGCCTACGACCTGCTGCGCACCGCCGCCCCGCAGGGCCCGGTGCTGGTGCAGACGCCACGGTCCGGCTACGCCCCCAGCCTCGCCTGCGAGCGTTGCCGTACGCCGGCCCGTTGCGCGACCTGCGCCGGCCCCCTGGCGCTCACCACCGCCACCCAGCCACCGGCGTGCCGATGGTGCGGCACCACGGCGCCCGGCTGGACCTGCGCGGCCTGCGGCCACCGGGGCCTGCGGGCCCCCGTGCTGGGCGAGACCCGCACCGCCGAGGAGCTCGGCCGTGCCCACCCCGGGATCCCCGTGCTCACATCCGCCGGCGACCAGGTGCGGTCCACGGTCCCCGACCGGCCGTCGATCGTGGTCGCGACCCCGGGCGCCGAACCGGTGGCCGAGGGCGGCTACACCGCCGTTCTGCTGCTCGACACCTGGCTGCACCTGGCGCGCGCCGACCTGCGCGCCGAGGAGGAGGCGCTGCGCCGCTGGGTCGACGCCGCCGGCGCGGTGCGCCCCGGCGGCCGGGTCGTCGCCGTCGGTGCCGCCGACCACCCCGCGCTGCAGGCCCTGGTCCGCTGGGACCCTGCCGGGTTCGCCGAGCGGGAGGCAGCCCAGCGGGCGGAGGCCCACCTGCCCCCGGCCTCCCGGCTGGCCACCGTCACCGGCACCCCCGGGGCGGTCGACGACGTCCTGACCCTGCTGGCCGCGCCCGACGGCACCGAGGTGCTCGGCCCGGTCCCCGTCGGCGACGAGGGCGACGAGGTGCGAGCGGTCGTCCGGGTGCCCCGCCGCCTCGGGGTCGAGCTGTCCGCGTCGCTCGCCGAGGTGCAGCGCGTCCGGTCGGCCCGCAAGCTCGAGGCGGTCCGGGTGCAGGTCGACCCGTTCTCCCTCTGACCCGGCATCGGCCGCCCATCCTGCTCGCATGTTCACCCGGCTGCTCGGTGACCTGCCGGGCTCGCAGCTGCGCATGGGTGGGCAGGCGACGTGGACGCTGACGGTGCACCGGCCCATCCCGGACGGCTCGCGGATCCGGGCTGTCGGCACCACCCGCCGTCCCGACCCCACCGGCGTACCGGCGCCCTGAGCGGCCCTCACTACACTTCCCCGGTGGCCATCCGACCCATCCGCCTGTTCGGCGACCCGGTGCTGCGCCAGCGCGCCGCCGAGGTCGTCGACTTCGACCGCGAGCTGCGCACGCTGGTCGCCGACCTCACCGACACCATGCTGGAGGCGCCCGGTGCGGGGCTCGCCGCGCCGCAGGTGGGCGTCGGGCTGCGGGTGTTCACCTGGCACGTCGAGGGGGAGCTCGGCCACCTGGTCAACCCGGTCCTCGACCTCTCCGCCGAGGAGCAGCTCGGACCCGAGGGCTGCCTCTCGATCCCCGAGCTGACCTTCGACTGCCGACGCGCCCTCTCGGTCGTCGCGAAGGGCTTCGACCTGCACGGCGAACCGGTGACGATCGAGGGCAGCGAGCTGCTGGCGCGGGCGATCCAGCACGAGACCGACCACCTCGACGGCGTGCTGTTCGTCGACCGCCTCGACGCCGAGCAGCGCAAGGCCGCCATGAAGGCGATCCGTGAGTCGGAGTGGTTCGGCCTGGACCGGCCGCCGGTCAAGGTCAGCCCCCACGCCACGCACGGACTCGGCCTCTGATGCGGGTCGTCTTCGCGGGGACCCCCGAGGTCGCCCTCCCGTCGCTGGAGGCCGTCGCCGCCAGCCGCCACGAGCTGGTCGGGGTGGTCACCCGGCCCGACGCCCCGGCCGGGCGGGGCCGGCGGCTGGTCGCCAGCCCGGTCGCCCAGCGCGCCGAGGAGCTCGGGGTCCGGGTCCTCAAGCCCGACCACCCGCGCGACCCCGAGTTCCAGACCGCGCTGCGCGAGCTGGCGCCCGACTGCTGCCCCGTCGTGGCGTACGGCGCCCTCCTCCCGCAGAGCGCCCTCGACATCCCACGCCACGGCTGGGTCAACCTGCACTTCTCGGTGCTCCCCGCGTGGCGGGGTGCGGCCCCGGTCCAGCACGCGCTGTGGGCGGGCGACGAGGTCACCGGGGCGACCACGTTCCGCATCGTGCAGGCGATGGACGCCGGACCGACGTTCGGGGTGATGACCGAGGCGATCCGGCCCCTGGACACCGCCGGCGACCTGCTCGGCCGGCTCGCCGAGGGAGGCGCGGGACTGCTGGTCGCCACCCTCGACGGCATCGACGACGGCTCCCTCGAGGCCCGGCCCCAGCCCGACGACGGGATCAGCCTGGCACCCAAGATCACCGTCGACGACGCCCGCGTCGACTGGACCGAGCCCGCCGCCGCCGTCGACCGGAGGGTCCGGGCCTGCACCCCGGCGCCGGGCGCCTGGTCGACCCACGAGGGCGAGCGGATCAAGCTCGGTCCGGTCGTGCCGGATCCCGACCACCCCGCCCTGGCGCCCGGCGAGCTGGCGGTCACCAAGCGTGCGGTGCTGGTCGGGACCGGCACCGACCCGGTCCGGCTGGGGGTCGTCAAGGCGTTCGGGAAGCGGGAGATGGCAGCGCCCGACTGGGCACGCGGCGTACGCCTGGAGTCCGGCGCCCGGTTCGCCTGATCCTCCTTCCGGGGGAGCGTGGCCCACGTCACGGTCGGCTAGGGTGGCGGGGATCGTTGAAGGCTGGACTGTCTCGGGAGGTCCCCTCATGGCCGTGATGAGCGTGCTCGACCGCGAGCACACCGTCGCCCCCCACAGCTACAACCGCTGGCTCATCCCGCCGGCGGCCCTCGCCGTCCACCTGTGCATCGGGCAGGCGTACGCGACCAGCGTCTACAAGGTCTCGATGGTCGAGCACTTCGACACCTCGCAGACCGCGATCGGGTTCGTGTTCTCGATCGCCATCGTGATGCTCGGCCTGTCCGCCGCCGTGTTCGGCACCTGGGTCGACCGGGTCGGCCCGCGCAAGGCGATGTTCACCGCGGCGTGCTGCTGGTCGGCGGGCTTCCTGGTGGGTGCGGCCGGGATCGCCACCGGCCAGCTCTGGCTCCTCTACCTCGGGTACGGCGTGATCGGCGGCATCGGCCTGGGCATCGGCTACATCTCGCCGGTCTCGACGCTCATCAAGTGGTTCCCGGACCGGCCGGGGCTGGCCACCGGCATGGCGATCATGGGCTTCGGCGGCGGTGCGATGGTCGCCGCGCCCGCGTCGCGCCAGCTCATGGGGTTCTTCGACTCCGGCTACGACCCCGCCGACCCGGCCTCCGTGGCCGACGGAGCCGGCCTCACCGGCCTGTTCATCAGCCTCGGCATCATCTACTTCGCGATCATGATGATCGGTGTCGCCAACATCCGGGTCCCTCCGGTGGGGTGGCAGCCCGAGGGCTTCGACCCCGCGTCGGAGACCGAGAAGAAGATGGTCACCGACCACGACGTCTCGGCGGCCAACGCGATCCGGACCCCGCAGTTCTGGCTGCTGTGGACGGTGTTGTTCTGCAACGTCACCGCCGGCATCGGCATCCTCGAGCAGGCCCAGCCGATGATCCAGGACTTCTTCCGCGACGGGACCGGCGGCGCCTCCGCCATCACGGTCGCGGCCGCCGGCGGCTTCGTCGGCGTGCTGTCGCTGTTCAACATGGCGGGCCGGTTCGTGTGGTCGAGCACCTCCGACCACATCGGCCGCAAGCCGATGTACATGATCTACCTCGGCGTCGGCATCATCCTGTACGTGCTGCTGGCCCTGGTCGGGCCGAGCGCCACGGTCCTGTTCGTGCTGATCGCGGGCATCATCATCTCCTTCTACGGCGGTGGGTTCGCGACCGTGCCGGCGTACCTCCGCGACCTGTTCGGCGTGTTCCAGGTGGGCGCCATCCACGGGCGGCTGCTGACCGCGTGGGCGGCGGCGGGTGTCGCCGGGCCGCTCATCATCAACGGCTTCCTCGACAGCGCAGGCGGCGCCGGCACGCTGGCGTCCGAGGCGTACCGCCCGGCCCTCTTCACGATGGTGGGCGTCCTGGCGGTGGGCTTCGTGGCCAACCTCCTGATCCGGCCGGTCGCGTCGCGGTTCCACGAGGACCTGACCGACCACCACGCCGAGGCCGCCAGCGAGCGCGCAGCCGTGATGGCGGAGGAGACCGAGCTGACCCCGGCCAGCACCCAGGCCCGGCTCGTGTTCTCGTGGGGCGTGGTCTCGCTGCTGCTGGCGTACGGCGTCTACCAGACGGTCGTGACCGCGCTCAACCTGTTCTGAGGGGCCGCCTGCCGCTCGCTAGCCTGAGGCCATGGGCAGGCCAGCGACCCCGGACGACGTCGACCGGATCTGCGGCGAGCTCCCGGACACCGAGTTCGGCACGTCGTGGGGCGACCTCCCGACGTGGAAGGTGCCGCGCGGCGGGAAGGGCAAGATGTTCCTGCTCTACCGGATGCCCCACCGGACGGCCGTCGATCCCGCGACCGGCGAGATGTACGACGACCTGGTGGTGATCCTGACGCCGACCGCCGCCGAGAAGCAGGCGCTGGTCGACGACCCTGCGACTCCGTTCTTCACCATCGACCACTTCCGCAGCTACGACGCCGTGCTGGTGCAGCAGTCCCGGCTCGGTGAGCTCGACGTGGAGGAGCTGCGCGAGATCATCACCGACGCCTGGGCCAAGCGGGCTCCGAAGCGGCTGGTGCGCGAGCACCTGGGAGACACCGGGTCCCCGCGATGACCGACGCCGCACGGCTGGCGGCGTACGACGTCCTGCGGGCGGTCCGCACCGACGACGCCTACGCCAACCTGGTGCTGCCCCAGGTGCTGCGCCGCCACCGGCTGACCGGGCGCGACGCCGCGTTCGCCACCGAGCTCGCCAGCGGGACCCTGCGGCGGCAGGGCAGCTACGACGCCGTGGTCGACGCCTGCCTCGACCGCGGGAAGGTGCAGCCGCGGGTGCGCGACGTGCTCCGGCTCGGCGCGCACCAGCTGCTCGGCATGCGGGTGGAGGACCACGCCGCGGTCAGCGCGACCGTCGACCTGGCCCGTGCCCGCGCCGGGCCACGGTCGGCAGGGCTGGTCAACGCCGTGCTGCGCCGCATCGCCGCCGACGACCTCGACACCTGGCTGGCCCGGGTCGCGCCCGACGCGACAGACGACCCGGTCGGCCACGCCTCGGTCGCGCACAGCCACCCGCGGTGGGTCGTCGAGGCCTTCGCGGAGGCCCTGGGGGAGCGGCGCACGGAGCTGCCCGAGCTGCTCGCGGCCGACAATGCGCCGCCCCGGGTGGTGCTGGTCGCGCGTCCCGGCCGGGCCGACGTGGCCGAGCTCCCCGGTGTCCCGACCGCCCTGTCGCCGTACGGCGTGGTGCTGGAGGGCGGCGACCCGGGCTCCGTGCCGGCGGTGGCCGAGGGGCGGGCCGGGGTGCAGGACGAGGGCTCGCAGCTGGTCGCGCTCGCGCTGGCGGAGGCGGAAGTCAAGGGCGAGGACCGGCGCTGGCTCGACCTCTGCGCCGGTCCCGGGGGAAAGGCCGCCCTGCTGGCCGCGCTCGCGGCCGCGCGGGGCGCGCGACTGGTCGCCAACGAGGTGCAGCCGCACCGGGCCGAGCTGGTGACGCGGGCCCTCCGGGGAGCCGACGGGGTCGAGGAGGTGACGGTCCACGACGGCACCACACCGCCGTGGCCCGCGGGATCCTTCGACCGGGTGCTGGTCGACGCCCCCTGCTCGGGGCTGGGCGCGCTGCGACGCCGGCCCGAGGCCCGGTGGCGCCGCCGGCCGCAGGACCTCCGTGAGCTGGTGCCGCTCCAGCGCATCCTGCTCGGCGCGGCGGTCGACCTGGTGAGGCCCGGCGGGGTGGTGCTCTACGCGACCTGCTCGCCCGTGGTCGCCGAGACCTCCGACGTGGTGTCCTCGGTGCTGGTGGGCCGCGACGACGTCCGGCTGGAGCCGGTGCCCCTGGACCTCCCGGACGCGCCGGGGACGCTCGCGGGGACCGTCCAGCTGTGGCCCCACCGGCACGGCACGGACGCGATGTTCCTGGGGCTGCTGCGACGCGTGTGACGCATGTGGCGTCCCGTCACCGAAGTGTGTCCGAAACCTGCCCAGTGTCGGGGTTGGAGGCCCACCACCCGTGCGGTCCAATGAAGAGAGGCCCCGGTGCCCCGGCACCGGTTCACAGGGAGGGTCGGCCATGCGGCGCGCAGCAGTGGTGCTCCTGCTGGCCCTCGGCCTGCTCTGGCCGACGTCCGCGGTCGCCGACGACGTCGTCGTCGTGCCCGGCACGTCCTTCCCCGCAGGGGCCACCTACCTCAGCTGGTTCGGGTGCGCGGGGCTGTACGGTCCCGCCGCGTCGGGCCCCAGCGCCACGGTGGGGAAGGACGACGCCGCACCCCTGGGCTCGCGGGCCACCCGGCTGGCGATGCCCGCGACCGGACAGGCCACCGGCCCGGTGACCCGGGTCGACGACGTCGCGGCCGCCACCCTGTCGATGTGGGTACGCCCGCAGTCGGGCGGCCTGGGCGTGGCGCACGTCTGGTACGTGTCGGCCGAGCTCGACGAGGGTGAAGTGTGGGCCGGACGTGCCGACCTGACCGCGACCGCCGGCGAGTGGCAGCAGGTCCGGCCGTCGGCGGCGACGTACCGCTGGACGCGCCTGGAGGCCGCGACCGGCCAGGTCCTGGAGCGGCACGGTGAGGCGACCCTCGCCCGCTTCACGCGGGCCCACGGCAGCGGCCCCGGCTACCTGCTGGCCGGCTTCGGGTGCGACGGGTCGCGGTTCCAGCTCGACGGCGTCGGCGCCGGCAGCACCACGTTCGACCTCGAGGGCTTCCCCGTCACCACCAGCATCGAGGCGTCGCAGGGCCAGGTGGCACCCGGCGCCGAGGTCACGCTGACCGGCCGGACGCTCGACAGCGCCGGGGTCGCCACCGGCGCTGCGCTGGTCCTGGAGGCCAGGCCCGCCGGCGCTCCCGGCTTCAGCCCGGTCCGCGAGCAGCCGTTCGCCGGTGGCGTGGACGGTGCGGTCGTCGTCACGGTGACGCCCGACCGGACGACCGACTACCGGTGGTTCCGGCCCACCACCGGCTACGCCGACGCCGGCCGGTCGCCGGTGACGACGGTGCGCGTCGGCCCCTGAGCCGTGCCGGTGCCCTAGGTTGACGCCATGGCGTCGCCGTTCACCGAGGTCGAGGTCGATGACCGTGTGGTCAAGGTGACCAACCCCGACCGGGTCTACTTCCCGGAGTCAGGGGCGACCAAGCTCGACCTCGTCGAGTACTACCTCGCCGTGGGCGAGGGGATCGTCAACGCGCTCTACGAGCGGCCCTGCATGCTGCACCGGTTCCCGAAGGGCCTCGCCGGCGACAAGGTCCACCAGAAGCGGCTCCCCGCGGGCGCGCCGCCGTGGGTCGAGACGGTGCGCCTGCACTTCCCGCGCTGGAACCGGACCGCCGACGAGCTGTGCGTCACCGAGCTCGGGTCGGTGATCTGGGCGGTGCAGATGTCGACGGTGGAGTTCCACCCCTGGAACAGCCGGCGCGCCGACACCGAGAAGCCCGACGAGTGGCGGATCGACCTCGACCCCGGCCCGCTCTCGGACTTCGCGCAGGTGCAGCGGGTCGCCGGCGTGGTCCACGAGGTGCTCGACGAGCTCGGCGCGGTGGGCTACCCCAAGACGAGCGGCAGCAAGGGACTGCACGTCTACGTGCGGATCCGCCCCGACCACGGGTTCGCCGACGTACGGCGCGCGGCGCACGCGTTCGCCCGCGAGATCGAGCGCCGGGCACCCGACGACGTGACGACCGAGTGGTGGAAGAAGAACCGCGACCCCCACCACCTGTTCGTCGACTACAACCAGAACACCCGGGACCACACCATCGCCGCGGCGTACTCGGTCCGGGGCCTGCCGGACGCGCGGGTCTCGACCCCGGTCCGCTGGGACGAGGTGCCCGACTGCGACCCGCACGACTTCACGATCTTCACGGTCCCGCCGCGGTACGCCGAGCTCGGCGACCTGCACGAGGGCATCGACCGTGACGTCTTCGACATCGCCCCGCTGCTGGAGTGGTCCGACCGCGACGCCGCGGAGGGCGAGGCGCCGCCGGAGGCCGACCCGGCCGACGTGTGACCAGAGTCGGGGTCAGCGCTCCGCGGGGGCCGGCCGCACGACGTACGCCGCACCGCCACCGCGTCGACGGGGCTCGGCGACCGCGGTGAGCCGGCCGTCCGGGCCGATGCCGATCGCGGTCGCGGCGCCGATGTCGGAGGCGCTCGTCAGGCCGTCGCCCGACGGCGTGAGCTCGTGCCCGTAGGCCTCCAGCGCCGCGCCGTACTGCTCGATGAAGGCGGGTTCGGCGGTCACCGACGGAGTGTTGCGCTGGGAGGCCCGGGGAGCCGCCATCGCCTCGGGCAGCGGCATCCCGCGGTCGACGTGGTTGAGGACCAGCTGCAACACGGTCGTGATGATGGTCGAGCCGCCGGGTGAGCCGAGGGCGAGGACCGGCCGGCCGTCGTCGAGGATGATCGTCGGCGACATCGAGGAGCGCGGCCGCTTGCCCGGCTGGATCCGGTTGGGGTCGTCGCGGTCGTACTTCAGGGAGAAGTCCGTGAGCTCGTTGTTGAGCAGGAACCCGCGGCCCGGGACGACGAGGCCGGACCCGCCGGTCTGCTCGATGGTGAGCGTGTACTCGACCACGTCGCCCCACCGGTCGACGACGGTGAGGTTGGTGGTCTCGAGGTTCTCGTGGTCCTCGGCGACCGCGCCGCTGCGGCCGGTCGCGTCGCACTCGCCGTCGTACTCGGTGACGTCGCCCGCCGGCACCGGCTTGGTCGCCGCCTGGTCGGGGTCGAGCCGGCAGGCCCGCTCGGCGGCGAACGTGTCGTCGAGCAGCTCGGCGACGGGGACGTCGACGTACGCCGA
The DNA here is from genome assembly GCF_050880345.1 of Nocardioides sp. GXQ0305. Classification (NCBI taxonomy): domain Bacteria; kingdom Bacillati; phylum Actinomycetota; class Actinomycetes; order Propionibacteriales; family Nocardioidaceae; genus Nocardioides; species Nocardioides sp. GXQ0305. The sequence continues at coordinate 30,645 of NZ_JBNYXG010000006.1, read as the reverse complement.
GTCACCGAGGTAGGCCGCCCGGTCGGCGAACGACAGGGCGCTGGCCTCGAGGTAGTGGTGGAGGGCCTCGGCGTCGTCCATCGCGGCGACGTCGTACTGCTCGAGGATGTTGAGGGCCTCGCCGACCCCGGTGCCGCCGCTGGACGAGGGCCGCATGCCGTGGACCTCCAGGCCGCGGTAGTCGCTGACCGTCGACGGCTGGTCGCGGACCTGGTAGCCGGCGAGGTCGTGCCGCGTCATCGATCCGGGCGGGACGGGCAGGTCGGTGCCACGCACCGTCGGCGGGTCCTGCACGGTCCGCACGATCTCGCGGGCGAGCGGGCCCGTGTGGAGCGCGCGTCGCGGTCCGAGCCGGCCGATCCTCGCCAGCGTGTCGGCGAGGTCGGGGTTGCGGAAGGTCGAGCCCACCCGGGGGGCCCGACCGCGCGGCAGGAACAACGCCCGGGTGGACCGGATCGCCGAGAACCTCTCCTCGTTGTCCAGGGTCTGCTGCCGGAACGTCGGGTCGACCACGAAGCCCCGGCGGGCCAGCCGGACCGACGGCTGCAGGGTCCGGTCCAGCGACCACGTGCCCCACCGCTGCAACGCCCGCCGCCAGGTCTCGGCGGTGCCGGGGACCCCGACGGAGACGCCGCTGGTGACCAGGTCGGGGAAGAACTCGTAGGGCTCCCCGGTGTCGGGGTCGATGAAGGCGTCGGGCCGGATGCGGTCGGGAGCGGTCTCGCGGCCGTCGATCGTGCGGACGTCCCCGGTGCGGGCGTCGTAGTGGACGAAGAACCCGCCGCCGCCGATCCCGGCGCTGTACGGCTCGGTGACCCCCGCGGCCGAGGCCATCGCCACGGCGGCGTCGGCCGCGTTGCCGCCGCGGCGCAGCACGCGCAGCCCGATCCGGCTGACGTAGGGGTCGACGCTGCTGACGGCGCCCCCGGTCCCGACGCTCGTCGGGGTCTTCGGCGGGGGCTCGGGGGCTGCGGGAGCCGCCCCGGCGGGCGGCCCGGACAGAGTGGCGGTGCCGAGCACCAGGGCCGCGATGGCGGCGACGCGGGCGGCGGGGGTCCGAGACATGGGGGTGCCTTCCGAGAGGTGACACCCCACCCTGCGTCCCGGCGGCCCCGGATGTCGAGCACCCCGGCGGGTGAGGCCCGTGGGAGGATCCGGGCCGTGGGCCCTCCCAAGACACCGCAGATCACGCCGAGCATCCTGAACGCCGACTTCGCCGCCCTCGGTGCCGAGGTGGGCCGGATCCCGAGCGCCGACTGGGTCCACGTGGACGTCATGGACAACCACTTCGTCCCCAACCTGACCTTCGGCCCGACGATGGTGGAGGCGCTGACGAAGGCGACCGACGTACCGCTGGACGCCCACCTGATGATCGAGGACCCCGACCGCGAGGCGCTCGCCTACGTCGAGGCCGGGGCGGGGTCGGTCACCTTCCACGTCGAGGCGTCCTCGGCGCCGGTGCGGCTGGCCCGCGAGCTGCGGGGGCACGGCGCCCGCGCCAGCATGGCGCTCAAACCGGCGACGCCGATCGAGCCCTACGAGGACCTCCTGGCCGAGCTCGACATGGTGCTCCTGATGACCGTCGAGCCCGGCTTCGGCGGCCAGAAGTTCCTCGACCTGGTGCTGCCCAAGGTCCGGCGTGCCCGCGAGCTGCTCGACCGGCACGGTCTCGAGACCTGGCTGCAGGTCGACGGCGGGGTGTCGCTGGAGACCATCGAGCGCTGCGCCGAGGCCGGTGCCGACGTGTTCGTGGCCGGGTCGGCGGTGTTCTCGGCCGAGGACCCCGACCGGATGGTCGCGGCCCTGCGCAGCGCCGCCCAGTCGGTCGGCTGAGCTCGTCGTACCCGACATCGGTGCTGTCCTGGGCCGTTCTGACGACACCAGTGTCGGGTGCGATAGCCGGGCCCGTCGCGAACCGGCCCCTGTGGGCGACCTCACGACCCGCAGCGCGCGCCCCGGGAGTACGCTCGGAGGCAGCAAAGAGCCACTGTGACCACAGTGCTCGCGTGCTCTGGGGGCGGTGGAACTCCGCACCGGCGGTGACAGTCCGCGACCCGGCCGTGAATCCCGTGAGGGAGGAACGGGCGGTTGACCAGGTGGAACTCCTGGACCGACGGTCAAAGTCCGGATGAGAAGCAGCACGCGGCGCCGGTGTCCGGACCCGTCCGGCCGCCGGTCGCGCACCCTCCCCCTGCGTCCGCGGGCCCGGACCGGAAGAGGGGGAGATGACCTTCACCGCCGCCGAGCACGACGCGATGCGGCGCGCCCTCGCCCTGGCCGCGACGCCGGGCGTCCCGCACGGGCCCAACCCGCGGGTGGGGTGCGTGCTGCTCGACGCCACCGGGAACGAGGTCGCCGAGGGGTTCCATCGCGGTGCGGGGACACCCCACGCCGAGGTCGACGCCCTCGCCACGGCCGGCGACGACGCCCGCGGGGCCACGGCCGTGGTCACGCTGGAGCCGTGCAACCACACCGGCCGCACCGGCCCCTGCGCGGAGGCCCTGGTCGCCGCGGGCGTCCGGCGGGTGGTCTTCGCCCAGGCCGACGACAACCCGGCCGCGCAGGGCGGCGCCGCCACGTTGGCCGCCGCCGGCGTCGACGTCGAGGGGGGCCTGCTCGTCGACGAGGCGCGGGTCCTCAACCGGGCGTGGACCTTCGCCGTCGAGCACGGCCGTCCGTTCGTCACGTGGAAGTTCGCCACCACGCTCGACGGGCGCAGCGCCGCCACCGACGGCACCAGCCGGTGGGTCTCCAGCCGGGCCGCGCGCCTCGACACCCACCGGTTGCGCGGTGAGTGCGACGTGGTGCTGGTCGGGACCGGAACTGTCGCCGTCGACGACCCGCAGCTGACGGTGCGCGACGAGGTGGACGAGCCGCTGCCCCACCAGCCGCTCCGCGTGGTGATGGGGGAGCGGGACCTGCCGGCGGACCGGCGGGTGTTCGACGACGTCGCCGAGACCGAGCACCTGCGCAGCCGCGACCCGCGGGCGGTGCTCGAGCAGCTCTACGCCCGCGACCGGCAGCACGTCTTCCTCGAGGGCGGTCCCACGCTGGCCGCCGCCTTCCTCGCCGCGGACCTGGTCGACGAGGTCGTGGCGTACGTCGCCCCGATGCTGCTCGGCGCCGGCCGCCCCGCGGTCGGTGACCTGGGCGTGGAGACCATCGGCGACGCCCTGCACCTCAGGGTGACCGACGTCCACGTGCTGCCGGCCACCGGGCAGGACGGCGCGGGCGGGGAGGACACCAACGTCCGGCTCACGCTCACCCGACGAGGGAGGGATCGCTGATGTTCACCGGCATCGTGGAGGAGCTCGGCACCGTCGCGGCCCTGGACGACCTGGGGGACGCGGTCCGGATCACCGTCGGGGCGACGACCGTGCTGGAGGGGACCGCCCCCGGCGACTCGATCTCGGTCAACGGCTGCTGCCTGACCGTCGTCGCCCTGCACGAGGACTCCGGCGACGGGGGCCGCTGGACCGCCGACGTGATGCAGGAGACCCTCGACAAGACCGCCCTCGGGGACGCCGTCCCCGGCGACCTGGTCAACCTGGAGCGGGCGGTCACCCTCGAGACCCGGCTCGGGGGGCACGTCGTGCAGGGTCACGTGGACGGCGTCGGCACGGTCGTGCGCCGCAGCCCCAGCGAGCACTGGGACCTGGTCGAGATCTCGGTGCCGGACGGGCTCGGCCGCTACCTGGTCGACAAGGGGTCGGTCACGGTCGACGGCGTCAGCCTGACCGTGGTCGAGGCGGGCCACCACAGCTTCACGGTCAGCCTGATCCCCGAGACCCTCGGCCGCACCACGCTCGGGAGCCGGGCCGTCGGTGACCGCGTCAACCTCGAGGTCGACGTGCTCGCCAAGCACGTGGAACGCCTGCTGAGCTGGAAGGACGAATCATGAGCGCCCAGGGCCACCGGGACCCCACCCTCCGGCTCGACACCATCGAGCGGGCGATCGCCGACGTCGCCGCCGGCAGGCCCGTCGTCGTGGTCGACGACGAGGACCGCGAGAACGAGGGCGACATCATCTTCGCCGCGAGCAGGGCGACGCCGGAGCTGATGGCGTTCACGATCCGCCACTCCAGCGGCGTGATCTGCGTGCCGATGCCGGCCGAGATGCTGGACCGGCTGGAGATCCCGCTGATGACGCCCCACAACAAGGACCGGCTGCGGACGGCGTACACCATCTCGGTCGACGCCCGCGACGGCGTGACGACCGGGATCTCCGCCGCCGACCGCGCCCACACCGCCCGGGTGCTGGCCGACTCCGCCACGGAGCCGTGGGAGATCACCCGACCCGGCCACGTCTTCCCGCTGCGCTACCGCGAGGGCGGCGTGCTGGCCCGGCGCGGCCACACCGAGGCCGCCGTCGACCTGGCCCGCCTGGCCGGGCTCACCCCCGCCGGCGTGCTGGTCGAGGTGGTCAACGACGACGGCACCATGAAGCGGGGCCACGAGCTGCGCGAGTTCGCCGACGAGCACGGCCTGGCACTGGTCTCGATCGACGACCTGGTCCGCTACCGCCGACGCCACGAGGTGCTGGTCGAGCGGGTGGCCGAGACCCGCCTGCCCACCAGGCACGGTGACTTCACCGCCTACGGCTACCGGATCGCCGTCGACGACGGCGAGCACGTGGCCCTGGTCCTCGGCGAGGTCGACGGCGAGGAGGCGGTGCTCACCCGGGTCCACTCCGAGTGCCTCACCGGGGACGTCTTCGGCAGCCGTCGTTGCGACTGCGGCCCCCAGCTCGAGGAGGCCCTGGAGCGGGTGGTGGCCGAGGGCCGCGGCATCGTGGTCTACCTCCGCGGCCACGAGGGCCGCGGCATCGGCCTGGTCGCCAAGCTCCAGGCGTACGCGCTCCAGGACGGCGGCCGCGACACCGTCGACGCCAACCTCGACCTGGGCCTGCCGGCCGACGCCCGCCACTACGGCGCCGCGACCCAGATCCTGCGCGACCTGGGCGTCCGCAGCGTGCGGCTGCTGACCAACAACCCGGACAAGACCTCCAGCCTGGAGGACTACGGTGTGCCGGTGAGGGCGCGGGTGCCGCTGACGCCGCACCCCAACGACCACAACCTGGCCTACCTGCTCACCAAGCGGGACCGGATGGGCCACGACCTCCCCGACCTGGAGGGCAGCGCGGAGATGACCGGAGGGACCTCGTGAGCGGAGCCGGAGCACCCGACCAGCGACCCGTCGACTGCCACGAGCTCCGGGTGGCGATCGTCGCGGCGTCCTGGCACGAGACCGTGATGGACGGCCTCGTCGAGGGGGCACGACGCGCCTGCCGCGACTACAAGGTCGAGGAGCCCCACCTGGTCCGGGTTCCCGGCACCTTCGAGCTGCCCGTCGTCGCACAGGCCCTGGCCGCCCAGGGGTACGACGCGGTCGTGGCCCTCGGCGTGGTCATCCGCGGGGGCACCCCTCACTTCGAGTACGTGTGCCGGGCCGCCACCGACGGGTTGCTCCGGGTCGGGCTGGACCACCAGACGGCGATCGGTTTCGGCGTGCTCACCTGTGACGAGGAGGAGCAGGCCCTGGACCGGGCCGGCCTGGACCGTTCGCGGGAGGACAAGGGCTACGAGGCGGCGGCCGCGGCCCTGACCACCGGGCAGACGCTGCGGTGGATCCGCCGCGGCTACGCCTGACCGGTGGGCCTAGGCTTGACCGGTGTGAAGACCTTCGAGGACCTGTGGGGCGAGCTGGCCGCCAAGGCCGTGGACCGGCCCGCAGGGTCCGGCACCGTGCAGCAGCTCGACGCCGGCGTCCACGCCATCGGGAAGAAGCTGGTCGAGGAGGCCGCGGAGTCCTGGATGGCGGCCGCGCACGAGACGCCGCAGCGGGCGGCCGAGGAGATCAGCCAGCTGCTCTACCACGCGCAGGTGCTCATGCTCGCCTGCGACCTCACCCTCGACGACGTCTACGCCCACCTGTGAGGAGCACCCGATGACCAGCCGTGCTGCCTCCTCCGGCGGGGCGACCCCGATGCTCCGCGTGGCCGTCCCCAACAAGGGCGCGCTCTCCCAGGCCGCCCAGGAGATGCTGCGCGAGTCGGGCTACCGGCAGCGCCACGACTCCAAGGAGCTGACCCTCCTCGACGTCGAGAACGGCGTGGAGTTCTTCTACCTCCGGCCCCGCGACATCGCGCTGTACGTCGGCGAGGGCACCCTTGACGTCGGCATCACCGGACGCGACCTGCTGCGCGACTCCGGCGCCAAGGCCGAGGAGGTGATGGAGCTCGGCTTCGGGACCAGCCGCTTCCACTTCGCCGGACCGGCGGGGACCTACTCCGGCGTCGACGACCTCGCCGGGACCCGCATCGCGACGTCCTACGTCGGCATCGTGCGCTCGTTCCTCGAGCAGCGCGGCATCGAGGCCACCGTGACCCGGCTCGACGGCGCCGTCGAGTCCAGCATCACGCTCGGGGTCGCCGACGTGATCGCCGACGTCGTCGAGACCGGCAGCACCCTCAAGGCCGCGGGCCTCGACACCTTCGGCGAGGTGGTCCTGGAGTCCGAGGCGGTGCTCGTCACCCGCGGCGGCGAGGCACCGGCGGGCTTCGAGGTCTTCCGGCGCCGGCTCGAGGGCGTCCTGGTGGCCCGGACCTACGTGATGATGGACTACGACATCCCCGAGTCGGCCGTCGCGGACGCGGCTGCCCTCACCCCCGGCATCGAGAGCCCGACGATCTCCCCGCTGCGCCGCGAGGGCTGGGTCGCGGTGCGGGTGATGGTGCCCCGCGCGGGGTCCCAGCGGTTGATGGACGAGCTGTGGGAGCTCGGGGCCCGCGGGATCCTGGTGACCGACATCCATGCCTGCCGCCTCTGAGCCGGTCGCCGGGCCGGACCTGCCGCACACGTGGCGTCCGTTCGGCGTCCGGATGGCCGGGATCCTGTTCGGGACCCTGCTGATCGTGGTGGTCGCGTTCGCCTGGTTCGCGTTCGATGACGAGACCCGGGCGCGGTTCTCGCCCTTCCAGCGCGGCACCGTGGTCGTCCTGGGGCTGCTGTTCTACTCGGTCGGCTACGCGATGGCCCGCTCGCGGGTGGTCGCGGAGCGCGACCGGCTGGTCGTGGTCAACGGCTACCGCCGCCGCGAGTACGAGTGGGCGGAGGTGCTCGCCGTCCACCTGCCGCCGGGCGCGCCGTGGGCGGTGCTCGACCTCGCCGACGGCACCAGCCAGCCCGCCATGGGGATCCAGGGCTCCGACGGGTCGCGTGCCCAGCGGGCGGTCCGCGAGCTGCGGGCGCTGCTCACCGGGTGACCCGCGGCGGGCGCCGGCCGGTCCCGTCGACCACGAGGTCGGCGCGCTCGCGGGTGCGGTGCTCGGCGAAGAGCTCCTCCTCGGCGCCCGCCCAGGCCGCCCAGTGGGGCGCGAACGCCTCACCGTCCCGCTCCAGCCCCCGCCGCATCCGCAGGTCGTACGGCGCCTCGACCCACACCAGCACGGTGGCCCTTCGTGCGGCGGGAAGGGACCCGGCCCCGACCCCCTCGAGCACCAGGAGCGGTACCGGGTCGACCGGCACCTCGTCGGTGAACCGTCCGGCGTGCCAGTCGTAGAGGCGGGCGTGCCCGCTCCGGCCCCGGGCGAGCGGCTCGAGCAGCTCCTCTAGCGTCCCGGGGAGGCCGGGCAACCCGTCCCAGCCCGCGAGCAGGTCGTCGGTGTGGAGCACCGGCGCGGTGGCCTGCTGGCCCATCGCTCCGGCCAGGGTGGACTTCCCCGACCCGGCCGGTCCGTCGACGCAGACCAGCCGGGTGGTGCCGAGGGTGGGTGTCCTCTGTTCGGCGAGCTCCAGGACGGCGCGCGCCGCCGCTGACGCGTCGTTCCGCACGCGGCTCAGGATAGGTGGGCGGTTCGCCGGACACGGACGCGGGAGCCGACCTAGACTCGCGGCGCCGGTGCGTGCCCGAGTCCCCGTCGGTGGTGGCGCCGTCGTCCGATCATCCGTGTCTCGAGGAGGAACTCACCATGCACGCCCATCGCACCCGACTCGCCGTCGCCGTCGCCGCGCTCGCCACCGCGGCCTCGCTGGTCACGGCCGCGCCCGCCGGCGCCGCGCCGTCCAGCGCCCCGCCGGCCAGCGTGTCCTCACCCAGTGCCGAGCCGGCCGCCGCGGCCCGGGCCCGGGGCAGCCAGCCGCGGTTCATCAGCATCCGCGGCATCGAGCCCCGCACCAACCGGTTCTTCATCAAGGGACGGGTGCGGCCCTCCTACGAGAACCGCCAGGCAGTCATCCAGCGTCGGGTCGGCCGGACCGGCCGCTGGAACGCGTGGGACACCTTCCGCACCAACGGCCAGAGCCGCTACCGCGAGCGGGTCTCGGCCCTTCGCCGCCCGGGCCGGGTCTACTACCGGGTCAAGGTGAACGGCAGCGGCAACTACCGGAAGTCGTTCTCCGGGAGCGTGTACATCCGCACCTTCCGCGCCTGACCCGCTCGCCCGCACCGACGGAGCCCTCGCCCGACGGCGGGGGCTCCGCTCGTTGCGCTCCGGCTCAGAACGCGAGCTCGAGACCGCGGTAGGTCTCGACCGCGTCCACGAACGCGTCCCCCTCGAGCAGCTGCACGGTCCGGGTGTGCTCGAACAGCTCGCCGGCCTTGGCGTGCCGGAACCACACCAGGTCGCCGATCCGGAGGTGGGCGGCGCCGGGACCGGTCAGCGGTGTCTGCACCTCGCCCGCTCCCTCGAGCCCGGTCAGGTGCAGCGCGGGCGGCACCCACGGCGTGGGCAACCGGTCGCGCCCGCTGGCGCCTGAGGCGACCAGTCCGCCGCCGTGCACCGTGGCCACCTGGGGGGAGGGGCGGCGGACGACGGGAACGGCGAAGAACGCTGCCGGGCGCGGGGTGAACGACTGGTAGTGGTCGAAGAGCGTGGGCGCGAGGAGCCCGGAACCGGCGGCGACCTCGGTGACGACCGGGTCGGCGGCGGCGGTCTCGACCGAGCCGGAGCCACCGGCGTTCCAGAACTCCAGGTCGACCTCGCCGGCCAGCGCCTCGGCCACCTCGCGGCGGCGGACCTCCAGCTGGGCCTGGGAGGCCTGCTTCAGCCCGCGCACCAGCAGCGAGCGCACCTTCTGCGTCGGGACCACGTCGGGCAGGCCCGCGACCTGCCCCTCGTAGGTCATCACGCCGACCAGCCGGAAGCCGCGACGCTCGCAGATCGTCCGGGCCAGCCCGACCACGTCGGGAGGGTCGTGCAGCGGGGAGCGTTTGGGGCCGACGTGCTGGCCGCCCACCCGCAGGCCGGCGTCGACGTCGATCGCCACCCGGACCGGCACGGCGAGCGACCGGCGGACCGCGTCGACGGCGTCGAGGTGGGCCACGTCGTCGACCATCAGCGTGATCGCCGCCGCCGCGGCCGGTGAGGCCACCAGCTCGGCGAGGGCGCCGGCGTCGACGCTCGGGTAGGCCACCACCACGTCGTCGGTCACACCGTGCTCGTGCAGCCACAGCGCCTCGCGCAGCGTGAACGCCAGGACGCCGTGGAACGCATCGTGGGCCAGGGCCCGGCGCAGCAGCGCCGGGACGCGGACCGACTTCGAGGCCACCCGGATCGGCGTCCCGGCCGCCCGGCGGGCGAGGTCGTCGGCGTTCGCGTCGAAGGCCTCGAGGTCGACCGCCATCAACGGGGTCGGGAGCGGTCCGGCCGCGTCGGTCGCCGCGGCCAGCCGGCGCCCCAGGTGACGGCGCTCGGCGGAGGAGGGCGGCATCAGGTGATCCCGCGCCGTTTCAGGATCTCCTCCACGTCGGACAGGTCGTCGTCGAGGAGCGGCTCGCCCTTCTGCTCCCCGGCCGGGAGCGCCTTTCGCGAGGCGCGGGTCTCGCGTCCGCTCCCCGACGACGCCGGGGCACCGGCGCTGCGGCGGCGGATCGCACCGGAGGTGCCGAGCAGCAACACCGACAGGCCGGCCAGCACGATGCCGGCCCAGACGACCGGGCTGAGCACCAGGCTGGTGGCCCAGTCGGCCACCGACGTCCCGATCTCGGTGAACATCTCGAGGGTCCCGGTGAGGTAGGCCGCCGGCGGCAGCAGGGTCAGCCCGGCCCCCCGGAGACCCGAGGCCACGCCCCGGTGACGGAACGCGTACCACGTCCAGGCGGCGCCCACAGCCGTCAGCACGGCGGTCAGCGCCGTCCAGGTCACCTCGTCCACGGAACCAGCCTGACACACCCACCATGCGGAGGTTGAGGTGCGAGGCGCGCCAGCGCCGAGCCTCGAAACCCCCGCACCGCTCCGGGGCGGAGACCACGGGACAATGGGACGGTGACCGACGAGCGCGCCCGTGTGATCCCGGACCCGGGGTTCGGCGACGACGACGGCTCGGCCGACCCGGCGCTCACCACCGCGCTCACGTCGTACGCCGCGAGCACCGTCGGCCTCGCCGACGTGCTCGGCGTGCTGCAGGATGCCCGGCTGCTGGTCCCCGTCGTCGCAGTGTTGGGCGAGGCCGCGGTCGACGTGCAGGGGCTGGCGCGCGACAAGACCAGTGACATGGCGGCGGTCCTGGTGGCCCGACCCGACGGCCGGCGCGGGCTGCTCGCGTTCAGCGGCCAGGCGACGCTGCGGCGCTGGGACTCCGGAGCGAGACCGGTCCCCGTGACCGCCCGGCTGGCAGCCCGCGCGGCCCTCCAGGAGGGCGCCGACGCGCTCGTCGTCGATCTCGCAGGACCGGCGTCCGCGGCCGTCACCGGCGACCACCTGCAGGCCCTCGCGGCCGGTTGGCGGCTCACGCGGGTGGGGGAGCGCAGCGGCTGGATTCGACCCGCCGGGGAATGAGCCGCTAAGGTTCTGCGTTGACCGATCAGTCCCGACCTTCCCGGACACCCGGGCGAGAAGGGACGGATCCTGCAAGCGGGGACCACCAGCAGCACGTCTCCCACCCGCACCGACCGCGACAGGTCGTCGGGTTCCGGTCACGACAGCCACCGGCTCGCCGGTGGAGGTCGGCGACATCCACCACCGGGTGAGGTGCCGCGACTGGCTTCCGCTTGTTGTTCAGCGGGAGCCTTCTTGCATTTCAGTCTCCGGGCCGTGCGTGCGGTGTGGGACGGGGGAGCAGGCAGGAACCCACCGCCAAGCACACTGGAGGACACATCAGCACCGAGCTGCGCATCAACGAGCGGATCCGGGTTCCGGAGGTCCGGCTCGTGGGCCCCAACGGAGAGACCGTGGGGATCGTGCCGACCGACCAGGCACTCAAGCTGGCCCAGGAGGCCGACCTCGACCTCGTCGAGGTGGCTCCGATGGCCAGGCCGCCCGTCTGCAAGCTCATGGACTACGGGAAGTTCAAGTACGAGAACGCCCAGAAGGCCCGTGAGGCTCGCCGCAACCAGACGAACGTGGTCATCAAGGAGATGAAGCTCCGGCCCAAGATCGACACGCACGACTACGAGACCAAGAAGGGTCACGTCGTGCGGTTCCTCAAGGCCGGCGACAAGGTCAAGATCACGATCATGTTCCGCGGTCGCGAGCAGCACCGCCCCGAGCTGGGGTTCCGGCTCCTCCAGCGGCTGGCCGAGGACGTCGACGACCTGGGCTTCGTGGAGTCCTCGCCCAAGCAGGACGGCCGCAACATGACCATGGTCCTCGGACCGCACCGCAAGAAGGCCGACGCCAAGGCGGAGGCCAAGGCCGAGAAGGAGAGCCGGGCCGCCGCTCGCGCCGCCTCCGAGGCCGAGGAGGCCGAGTACCGCGCCTCCCACCGGCCCGGCGGGAAGAAGGAGCGGGGTCGCTCCGAGAACCTCGACCCCGAGATCGACGCCTGACTCTCGGAGGTTGAGGTGCGAGGCCGTCCGCGGCCGAGCCTCGAAACCCCGGACCAGAAGCAGACCGCAAGAGAGAGAGCGAAGAAGATGCCGAAGAACAAGACGCACTCCGGTGCCAGCAAGCGCTTCCGGGTGACCGGGTCGGGCAAGATCCGTCGCCAGAAGACCGGCCTGCGCCACAACCTCGAGCACAAGCCGTCGAAGGTGACCCGCCGGATGTCCGGCACCACCGAGGTCGCCAAGGCCGACGTCAAGCGCGCCAAGAAGCTGCTGGGTCGCTGACCCCCGTCCCCCTGTGGCCGGTGACGGCCACCCACCAGTGTGATCAAGGAGTAACGACATGGCACGCGTCAAGCGCGCAGTGAACGCCCACAAGAAGCGCCGGACCACCCTCGAGCGGGCCTCGGGCTACCGCGGGCAGCGCTCGCGCCTCTACCGCAAGGCCAAGGAGCAGGTCACCCACTCGCTGGTCTACAGCTACAACGACCGGCGCAAGAACAAGGGCAACTTCCGGCGGCTGTGGATCCAGCGGATCAACGCCGCCGCGCGGGCCCAGGGGATGACCTACAACCGCTTCATCCAGGGCCTGAACCTGGCCGGCGTCGAGGTCGACCGCAAGATCCTCGCCGACCTCGCTGTCAACGACACCGCGGCGTTCAACCAGCTCGTCGAGACTGCCAGGGCCGCGCTGCCCGAGGACGTCAACGCCCCGAAGGCCTCCTGACCCCGGTGCAGCCCCTGGCCGCGGGCAGTGCTCGCGTCAAGGAGGCACGCAGGCTCAGCCGCCGTCCGGCCCGCGCCGAGCGGCGGCTGTTCCTTGCCGACGGCCCGAAAGCCGTCGAGGGTGCCCTCGGCACCCTGATCGAGGACGCCGGCCCGCCGCTGGTGGTCGAGGTGTTCGCCACCCCGGCGGCCACGACGTCCTTCCCGGCCCTGGTCCGGCTCGCCGACTCCTACGGCATCCCCTGGACGCTGGTCGACGACCGCGCCATCGCCGGGTTGAGCGACAGCGTCACGTCCGCCGGCGTGGTGGCGGTGTGCCGGTTCCTCGACCGCCCCGTCGACGACGTCGTCGGTGGCGGTGACCTCGTCGTCCTGGCCGCCGACGTGCGCGACCCGGGCAACGCCGGCACCCTGGTCCGCACGGCCGACGCGGTCGGCGCCACCGGCGTGGTGCTGGCGGGCCACTCCGTCGACGCCTACAACCCCAAGACCGTCCGGGCCACGGTCGGCAGCCTGTTCCACCTGCCGGTGGCGCTGGCTCCCGACCCCGCCGCGGCGGTCCGGTCGGCTCGCGCCGCCGGCCTGACCGTGCTGGCCGCGGACGGCGCCGGGGAGGTCGACCTGTTCGCCGCCGACGAGCTGGTGCGGGGCCCGGTCGCCTGGCTGTTCGGCAACGAGGCCTGGGGGTTGCCCGCCGAGCTGGCGGCGCTCGCCGACCACCGGGTGGCCATCCCGATCCCGGGTCGGGCCGAGAGCCTCAACCTCGCCACCGCTGCTGCGGTCTGTCTCTACGCCACGTCCCGCGCGCGACTAGGGTGACTGCGTGGCCCAGCCCCCCGTGACCAGTCGCATCGGCGATTCCCGGGGGCGGCTGCGCCAGCTCGCCGATGCCTACCCCGACGGGATCCTGGGGGCCACCTCCGACGGCGTGGTGACCATGGTCAACGCGCAGGCGGCCCGGATGCTCGACGTGACCGCCGACGAGGCGATCGGCGCGCCCTTGGTCGAGGTGCTCCGGCTGCAGGACAACGACGGGCGCTCGTGGCTCGAGCTCAACCGGCCCTTCGCCCGCTTCTCCATCCGCAGCGGCGTCCCCGAGCAGAGCTGGCTGACTCCCGGCGGCGAGGAGGTGCTGACCACCGCGCGGCTGCTGCGCGACGAGGAGAGCTCCGAGATCACCGGCCTGGCGGTCAGCCTCCGCAGCGGCCGGGGCCGGGCCCGGCTGGACCGGGAGCGGTCCGACCTGGTCGCGACCGTCGCCCACGAGCTGCGCTCCCCGCTGACCGGGGTCAAGGGGTTCGTGCAGGCGATGCTCAACCGCTGGGACAAGCTGAGCGACGAGCAGAAGAAGCTGATGCTCACGACCGTCCACTCCGACTCCGACCGGCTGAGCCGACTCATCGCCGAGCTGCTCGACGTGGCGCGGATCGACACCGGCCGGCTGTCGCTCTACTCCCGGCCCTGCGATCCCGACGTGCTGGTCGGCCGGGTGGTCGAGTCGGTCCGCGCCGGCACCGCCCGCACCATCCACTACACCCCCGCGGACGGGCTGCCGCAGATCGGGGCCGATCCCGACAAGTTCACCCAGGTGGTGACCAACATCGTCGAGAACGCCGTCCGGCACGGTGACGGGGTCGTCACCGTCACCCTGGACCCGCGCGACGACCCCGAGGAGCCCGGGATCCGGCTGGTCGTCGAGGACGAGGGCGACGGGATCCCCGAGGAGATGCGCCGACGCGTGTTCACGAAGTTCTGGACCGGTGGCGTCCGTGGTGGCTCCGGCCTCGGGATGTACCTCGTCAACGGCCTCACCCGCGCCCACGGCGGCAGCATCACCCTGGGCGACGCCGACCACGGGGGAGCCCGGGTGGTCATCGAGTGGCCCGCGGCCGCGGAGCCCGACTAACCGCCCACCTGGATAGGTGGACGCCGAAATCACCGTCTGCGGGTTCGCAGTGGTGATTTCGGCGTCCAAGTATCGGTCCCGGCCCCACGGCCCGGGTCGCGTATGCTGGCGGCGTGCAGCACAGCAGGCGATTTCTGCGCCCCGGGCCCGGTCGGTCCGGGAGCGTGCGGCAGCCGTCATCCGGCCGCGCCTGACTCCTGCCCGCGCCGGACCCGGGGAGTGACCCCACGGTCGAGCCTGTCCGTCCCGCCCTAAACTTCTGCGGGTCCGCACCCGCGCGAAAGGGAGCCATGTCCGGCCCCAACACCGACTACGACCCGGTCCGGGTCTCCGCCCTCGACGAGGAGCACGTCACTGCTGCCCGCGACGCGGCCATCGCCGCGATCGAGGCCGCGTCCGACCTGGCCGCCCTCAAGCAGGTCCGGCTCGACCACGCCGGGGACCGGTCACCCCTGGCCCTGGCGAACCGCGAGATCGGCGCGCTGCCGCCGCAGGCCCGCAAGGAGGCCGGCCAGCGGGTCGGCCGCGCCCGCGGCGAGGTCACCCAGGCCCTCGCGTTCCGGACCGAGGTGCTCGAGGCCGAGCACGAGGAGCGGATGCTGGTCGAGGAGGCGGTCGACGTCACGCTCCCCGTCGAGCGGGCGCCGCGCGGCTCGCGGCACCCGATCACCACGGGCGCCGAGCTGATCGAGGACATCTTTGTCGCGATGGGCTGGGAGGTCGCCGAGGGCCCGGTCGTGGAGGCGGAGTGGCTGAACTTCGACGCCCTCAACCTCGGCCCCGACCACCCCGCGCGGACCATGCAGGACACCTTCTGGGCCGAGCCCGCGGACCACCACCTCGTGCTGCGGACCCACACCTCCCCGGTGCAGGCGCGCACCATGCTCACGAAGGAGCCCCCGATCTACGTGGTGTGCCCGGGCCGGGTGTTCCGCACCGACGAGTACGACGCCACGCACAGCCCGATGTTCCACCAGGTCGAGGGCCTCGTCGTCGACGAGGGCATCACCATGGCCCACCTCAAGGGCACGCTCGACCACTTCGCCTCGCGGATGTTCGGCGAGGGGATCGCGACCCGGTTCCGGCCGTCGTACTTCCCGTTCACCGAGCCGTCCGCCGAGGTCGACCTGCGCTGCTTCGTCTGCCGCGGGGTCGACTCCGACTCCTGCCGCACCTGCCGGGGCGAGGGCTGGATCGAGTGGGGCGGCTGCGGCGTGGTCAACCCGCGCGTGCTGGTCGCCTGTGGCATCGACCACGAGCGCTACACGGGGTTCGCGTTCGGGATGGGCATCGACCGGACGCTGATGTTCGCGACCGGAGCGGCCGACCTGCGTGACTTCTTCGAGGGCGACGTCCGGTTCTCGTCCTCCTTCGGAACGGAGATCTGACGTGCGTGCCCCCGTGTCCTGGATCCGTGAGTACGTCGACCTGCCCGACGACCTCGACCCGGCCAAGCTGGCCGAGTCGCTCACCGACCTCGGCCTCAAGCTCGAGGCGCTCGAGCAGCCCGGTGAGGCGATCACCGGTCCGCTCGTCGTCGGCCGGGTGCTGACCATGGAGCCCGAGCCGCAGAAGAACGGCAAGACCATCAACTGGTGCACCGTCGACGTCGGTGACGCCAACGGGTCCGGGGAACCCCAGGGCATCGTCTGCGGGGCCCACAACTTCGCCCCCGGCGACCTCGTGGTCGTCGTGCTGCCCGGCGGGGTGCTACCCGGCGGCTTCGAGATCTCGGCCCGCAAGACCTACGGACACGTGTCGGCCGGCATGATCTGCTCCGCCCGCGAGCTCGACCTCGGCGAGGACCACGACGGGATCATGGTGCTGCCGCCCGGCGCGGGAGAGCCGGGCGACGACGCCCGCCCGGTGCTGGGCCTCGACGAGACCGTCATCGAGCTCGAGATCAACCCCGACCGGGCGTACGCCCTGTCCCTGCGGGGTGTCGCCCGCGAGGCGGCGCTGGCCTACGACGCCCCCTTCCGCGACCCGGTCGCGCGGAGCGTGCCGCCCGCTGACGACCGGGGCTTCCCCGTGAGGGTCGAGGACCCCGCCGGCTGCCCGGTCTTCGTGGCTCGCACGGTCTCCGGCTTCGACCCGGCCTCGCCGACGCCGGAGTGGCTGGCCCGTCGGATCCGGCAGGCCGGCATGCGCCCGATCTCGCTGGCCGTCGACGTCACCAACTACGTGATGCTCGAGACCGGCCGCCCGATCCACGGCTACGACGCCGACAAGGTCCGGGGCGCCCTCGGCGTCCGCCGCGCCCGTGAGGGCGAGCGGCTCACCACGCTCGACGGCCAGCCCCGCGAGCTCGACACCGAGGACCTCGTGGTCACCGACGACTCCGGGATCATCGGCCTCGGCGGCGTGATGGGCGGCGAGGACACCGAGATGTCCGACTCCACCACCCGCGTCCTGGTCGAGGCGGCCCACTGGGACCCCGTCTCGATGTTCCGCACCGGTCGCCGCCACCGGATCACCTCCGAGGCCGGCAAGCGCAACGAGCGCGGGGTCGACCCCACCATCTGCGAGGCCGCGGCCGACCGGGTCGTCGAGCTGCTCACGACGTACGGCGGCGGGACCGTCGAGCCCGGCCACACGGTCGTGGGGGAGCCCCCGGCCCCGCCGCGGGTCACCCTGCCGTCGGACCTGCCGGAGCGGGTCACCGGCGTCGCGATCGACGAGGCGACGGTGACCCGCTGCCTGGCCCGGGTCGGGTGTGACCCGGTCGTCGTCTCGGACGGCCTGGTGACCGCAGAGGTGCCGCCGTGGCGGCCCGACCTGACCGACCCCTTCGACCTGGTCGAGGAGGTGATCCGGGTCGTCGGGTACGACCACGTGCCGTCCGTGCTGCCCCCCGCGCCGAGCGGCGGCGGCCTGACCCGACGCCAGCGGCTCCGGCGGCGGGTCGGGCGGGCGCTCGCGGGGGCCGGCCTGGTCGAGGTGGTGAGCTTCCCGTTCATCGGCGACCACGAGCTCGACGCGCTCGGGCTGCCGCCGGACGACGAGCGGCGCCGGCTGCTGCGGCTGGCCAACCCGCTCTCGTCCGAGCGGCCGTCGATGACGACGACCCTGCTGCCCGGCCTGCTCGACGCGGCCGCCCGGAACGTCGGGCGGGGCACCTCGGACCTGGCTCTCTTCGAGCTCGGGACCGTCACCCTGCCCCACGCGGGCCAGGGCACCCAGATCCTCCCGGTGGACGCTCCGCCCGGCCCCGACGAGCTCGAGGTCCTCGTCAAGGGACTGCCAGACCAGCCGCTGCACCTCGGCGTCGTGGCCTCCGGCCACCGGCTCCCGTCCGGCTGGTGGGGTCCGGGCCGGGACGTGGAGTGGTCCGACGCCCTGGCGGCGGTCCGGGAGGTCGCCGAGGCGCTGCGGGTCCCGCTCGAGGTGCGGTCGGGCACGCGCGCTCCCTGGCACCCCGGCCGCTGCGCCGAGGTGGTCGCCGGCGGCGCGGTCGTGGGCTGGGCCGGTGAGCTGCACCCGCGGGTGTGCACCGCGTGGGGCGTGCCACCACGCACCGTCGCGGCGGAGGTCGACCTGGACCGGCTGCTCGAGCTGGCCCCCGACGACACGGTGGCGCCGTCGCTCTCGCACTACCCGGTCGCCAAGGAGGACGTCGCGCTCGTCGTCGACGCCTCGGTGACGGTGGCCGAGGTCGAGGCGGCGCTGCGGGAGGGGGCCGGCGAGCTGCTGGAGTCGGTGCGCCTGTTCGACGTCTACACGGGCAGCCAGGTCGGCGAGGGCCAGAAGTCGCTCGCGTTCGCCCTGCGGTTCCGCGCCCCCGACCGCACCCTCACCGAGGGCGAGGCCGCCGCGGCCCGCGACGCCGCGGTCGCCCTGGCGGCCGAGCGCTGCGGCGCCGTGCAGCGCTGACCACCTCCGTCAGCGGGTGGGCGGCGGGAGTGCCCGGCGGATGATCCGCACCAGGCGGGTCGGTGCGGGGGTCCAGGGCTCCCGGTCGGACGCCTCCCAGGCGTACGCCGGCGTGGACCCGCTCACCAGCTCGCGCAGGTCGGGGATCCCGAGCTCCGCGGCGGACCACTCGTACAGCGCGGGGAGGCGCGGTGAGACCACGCCCAGGTCGAGGAGCCGTCCCACGGTGTGCTCGCCTGCGATGTAGTCGTCGAGGTCGCCGGACAGGGGGTAGGTGTCCGGCAGGACACGCGACACCGACAGGAACAGTCCGGTCATGGCGCGCCGCGGGTCACCGAGCCAGCGCGCGGCGGGCGCCAGCCGGGCGAGGGCGAGCCGGGGTGCCGCCACCAGCGCGTGCGCGTACAGCAGCCGGACGAGCACCAGGTTGAGGAAGAAGCGCTCCACCCGGTTCTCGCGCTCGGCGAGCTCGCGGTGCTCGAGATAGGCGGTGACGATCGTCGTGTTGTGGGCCCGGTACCACCGCTCCACGGACGGCTGCCGTGCGAAGTCGGCCGACACCGCGACGCTCGCCGAGGAGGGCGGTCCCGCATGACCGAGGACGAGCAGCCGCGCCTCGCAGGTGTCGAGCAGCAGCCGGCCGTTCACCGCGCGCCACCACGGGCTGCCCGGGCGCTCGCGGTCGACCGGGTCGAGCAGACCGCGGTCGACCTGCCAGCCCATGAACGCCGTGGCTGCCCGCCGGTAGCGCCGGTGCAGTGGCGGGCTGCCCGGCAGGGGGAGGTACGAGGACGCGAGCAGGTCCAGCCGGGCCGTCGGGGAGTCGGCGACCTCCGCCACCCGCGCCGCGGCGAGCCTCGCCGCCCCCGCGGTCATGGCCGGCTCACGGCTCCCGGGGGAGGTCCAGGCTCGTGGCGACCCACTCCCACATCCGCTCGACCCGGTCGGGCGTGCTGCGGGTCCTGCGGGTCAGCGCGACCGGCCGCTGCCGCCGGTCGTGCCAGAGCGTCCCGCCCTCGGGTGCCGGCTCCACCGCGGAGAGCCACACGGTCGTGTCGGCGCCCTGGTGCAGGTCGCGCAGCACCGGGCCGGTGATCGCGTGGAAGCGCGGAAGCGACTCCAGCACGCCCGGCGTGTCGGCCCACCCGGGGTGGGTCGCGTAGACCCTGAGGGCCTCCCACCGTCGCTGCAGCACCGGAAGCAGCTCGACCTGGGCGCGCTTGCTGCGGGCGTACGCCGTGGTGCCGGAGTAGGCGTCGCGGACGTAGTCGGGGTCGTCGTCGCGGAGCCGCTGGGCGTACATGCCGCCGGAGGTGACCATCACGACCCGGGTGCCGTGGCCGGCGAGTCCGGCGAGCAGCCGTTCGGTGAGCAGCACCGGGGAGAGGACGTGCAGCGCCATCGTCAGCTCGTGGCCCTGCGGTGACTCGGTGCGGGTGGCCGGCAGGGCGCCGGCGTTGTGGACCAGGGCCGCCAGCGGCAGGTCGGCGGCGGCCAGGTCGTCGGCCAGGCTGCGCACCGCGGCGAGGTCGGCCAGGTCGCACACGTGGAGGGTGAAGGAGTCGCCGTGCTCTGCTGCGAGCCCGGCCCGGACCGCCTCGCCCTTCGCCGCGTCGCGCACGACGAGGTGGACGTGGGCGCCGAGCCCGGCGAGCTCACGGGCGGTCTGGGTGCCGAGCCCCGAGGACGCCCCCGTGACGACGGCGTGCCGTCCGTCCAGCGCGCCGGGCTCCGGGTCGGCCGGCCAGCCCGGCAGCCGGCGCCGGACGGCGTACCCGACCCGGCTGTAGCCGGGAGCGATGGTCCGGTCGAGGGCGTTGTCGACCAGGGACTCCAGGCGTGACGTCGTCATGCCCCGACTGTAGGCAGCGGGCCCTCAGGTGATCGGCTGGTGGATGACCCGCCGGAACCGGTCGACGATCTCGAGGTTGCCCGCGAGGTGGATGTCGGCCCCGTCGCCGCGGCGCCAGAACCGCAGCAGCAGCACGTCGGACGGGGCGCTGATCACGGCGTCGGGCTCGACGCCGGGGGCGTCGACGGCCGCGATGTCCTCCTCGTCGTAGACCGTCCCGTCGTCGGGGTCGGTCCCGGAGAAGTGGCCCAGCTGGACCCAGACCGACTCCCCGGTGTCGGTGACGTCGACCCGGATCCAGTGGGGCAGGCCGCTGAAGGTGCCCCAGGCGGGGCCGCCGCCGTACATCACGGCCAGCACCTCGTCGACGCCGTCGGTCGCCAGGGCGGGGTCGATCGGCGCCGGGGTGGCGCCGGCGGCCAGCTCGGCGTCGACCCGGTGGATCAGCGCCTCGTGGGCCTGCCGGCGGAAGGTGAAGCCCACCGTCTGCTCCGAGGCCCACGTCCAGGCCTCGTCGGCGGGGTCGGCGTCCCGCAGGGCCGACACCAGGGCCGCCGACCGGTCGTCGAAGAGCGCCAGCAGCTCGTCGTACGACGAGGGGCGGGTGGGCTCCTGGTGGCCCTCGCGGGGATGCTTCGGGCGGTTGGTCACCACCCACGCCCAGAAGTCCTGCACCTCCGCGCCGAGGTGCCACAGCAGGTCGGCCGCATTCCAGTCCGGGCAGCTCGGCACCCGCGCCCTCGGGTCGCAGTCGGCCAGCACGTCTCGGAAGCGTCGCGACTCGGTCTCGAGGTGGCCGAGGTACTGCTCGAAGGAGAGACGGGTCATGCCCCGAACGTTGCCACCTCCGGGCCGTCGGTGCACCCGTGGATTTCGCCCACCGACCCCGGCGTGCGTCGTCATGCGTTGCGCTGTATGGTCATGCACATGCCAGTCACCGTCGCCGTCGCCGGCGCCAGTGGGTACGCCGGTGGGGAGGTGCTGCGGCTGCTGCTCGGCCACCCCGACGTCGAGATCGGCGCCCTCACGGGCGGGTCCAACGCGGGCGAGTCCCTGGGCGTGCTGCAGCCCCACCTCGGCCCGCTCGCCGCCCGGGTCCTCGCCCCGACCACCCCCGAGACCCTCGCCGGGCACGACGTCGTCGTGCTCGGCCTGCCCCACGGCCAGTCCGGGCCGATCGCCGCCCGGCTCGGCAGCGCCTCACCGGGCACCGTCGTCATCGACTGCGGGGCCGACCACCGGCTCGAGGACCCCGCGCTGTGGGCCCGCTTCTACGAGGGCGACCACGCCGGTTCCTGGCCCTACGGGCTCCCCGAGCTGCCCGGCCAGCGCGAGCGGCTCCGCGGTGCGACCCGGATCGCGGTGCCCGGCTGCTACCCGACCGTCTCCACCCTCGCGACCGCCCCCGCCCTGGCCGCCCGGCTCGTCGAGCCCGACGTCGTCGTGGTCGCCGCGTCCGGCACCAGCGGCGCCGGCAAGGCGGCCAAGCCGCACCTCCTCGGCAGCGAGGTGATGGGGAGCGCCAGCGCCTACGGGGTCGGCGGCGTCCACCGGCACACCCCGGAGATCGTCCAGAACCTGTCCCGTGTCGCCGGCGGCACGGTCGGTGCCAGCTTCACGCCGCTGCTGGTCCCGATGTCGCGCGGCATCCTCGCCACCTGCTCCGCCCCGCTCGCCGACGGCGTCACCGCCGACGACGCGCGGGCGGCGTACGAGAAGGCGTACGCCGACGAGCCGTTCGTCCGGCTGCTGCCCGAGGGCCAGTGGCCGCAGACCCAGTCGGTCCTCGGCTCCAACGCGGTCCACCTCCAGGTCACCGTCGACGAGGCCGCCGGCCGGCTGGTCGCCGTCGGTGCCGTCGACAACCTGGCGAAGGGCACCGGCGGCGCGGCCGTGCAGTGCCTCAACCTCGCCCTCGGGCTGGGGGAGACCACCGGCCTCTCGACCGTGGGACTGGCACCGTGAGCGTCACCGCCCCCGCTGGCTTCCGGGCCGCCGGGGTGGCCGCCGGGCTGAAGAGCACCGGCGCCAAGGACGTCGCACTCGTCGTCAACGACGGCCCCCGCCACGACTCGGCCAGCGTCTTCACCGCCAACCGCTGCAAGGCCAACCCGGTCCTCTGGTCGGAGCAGGTCGTCCAGGACGGCGTGGTCCGCGCGGTCGTCCTCAACTCCGGCGGCGCCAACTGCTACACCGGCCCCGACGGCTTCCGGACGACCCACGCGGTGGCCGAGCAGGTCGCGGGCCACCTCGGCATCGGCGCGGTCGACGTGGTCGTCTGCTCCACCGGGCTGATCGGCCTGGCCAACGACCGCGACCAGGTCCTCGCCGGCGTCGACGCGGCGTACGCCGGCCTCGGCGCGGACGGCGGGGACGACGCCGCCGCCGCGATCATGACCACCGACTCGGTCAGCAAGCAGGTCGTCGTCGACGGGGGCGGCTGGTCGGTGGGCGGGATGGCCAAGGGCGCCGGCATGCTGGCCCCGCAGCTCGCGACCATGCTGGTGGTGCTGACCACCGATGCCGTCGTCGACGCAGCGGACCTCGACAAGGCCCTGCGGGCGGCCACCCGGGTGAGCTTCGACCGGCTCGACTCCGACGGCTGCATGTCGACCAACGACACCGTCACCGTGATGGCCAGCGGGGCGAGCGGGATCACCCCGGCGACCGGCGACCTCACCGACGCGTTGACCCGTGCGTGCACCGACCTCGCGATGCAGCTGCTCGCCGACGCCGAGGGCGCCGACCACGAGATCGCGATCACGGTCCTGGGCGCCGCGACCGAGGACGACGCGGTCGACGTCGGCCGGAGCATCGCCCGCAGCAACCTGTTCAAGGCCGCCGTGTTCGGCAAGGACCCCAACTGGGGACGGGTGCTGGCCTCGATCGGCACCACCGGGGCGGCGTTCGACCCCGCCGACCTCGACGTGGCCATGAACGGGGTCTGGGTGTGCCGGTCCTCCACCCCGGCGGCCGACCCCGCGACCGTCGACCTCGACGGGCGCCAGGTCAGCGTCACCGTCGACCTCAAGGCCGGTGACGCCCGGGCCACCGTCTGGACCAACGACCTGACCCACGCCTACGTCCACGAGAACAGCGCCTACAGCTCATGAACGACACCATCCGCCTCGGCGACCACCACGCGGTCGCGACGTCCAAGGCCCACGTCCTCGCGGGGGCCCTCCCGTGGCTGAAGCGCTACCACGGCAAGGTCGTGGTGGTGAAGTACGGCGGCAACGCCATGACCGACGAGACCCTGAAGCAGGCCTTCGCCGAGGACATCGCGTTCCTGCGCTTCGCCGGCTTCCACCCCGTCGTGGTCCACGGCGGCGGGCCCCAGATCTCCTCGATGCTCGACCGGCTCGGGATCGAGTCGGAGTTCCGGGGCGGGCTACGGGTCACCACCCCGGAGGCCATGGACGTGGTCCGGATGGTGCTGGTCGGCCAGGTGCAGCGCGAGCTGGTGGGGCTGGTCAACGAGCACGGCCCGCTCGCCGTCGGCCTCTCGGGTGAGGACGCCGGTCTGTTCACCGCCAAGCCCGCCAACACCATCGTCGACGGCGAGGAGGTCGACCTCGGCCTGGTCGGCGAGGTCGCCTCGGTCCGTCCGGAGGCGGTGCGCGACCTGGTCGACGCCGGGAGGATCCCGGTCATCTCGAGCGTCGCCCCCGACGCCGACGGCACCGTCCACAACGTCAACGCCGACACGGCGGCCGCCGCCCTGGCGATCGCGCTGGGCGCCGAGAAGCTCCTGGTCCTCACCGACGTCGAGGGCCTCTACCGCGACTGGCCCGACAGCGACGACGTGATCAAGGAGATCAGTCCCGAGGCGCTCTCGGAGCTGATGCCCTCCCTGGCCAGCGGGATGGTGCCCAAGATGCAGGCCTGCCTGCAGGCCGTCAGCGGCGGCGTCGCCAAGGCCACCGTGGTCGACGGCCGCGAGCCGCATGCCGTCCTGCTCGAGCTCTTCACCGACGAGGGCGTCGGCACCCAGGTGCTCCCCGGCGTCCCCACCAAGATCAGGAAGGCTCACGGATGACCCTGCGAGACCAGTACGCCGGCGCCCTGATGAACACCTTCGGCCCTCCGCGCCTGGCGTTGGTGCGGGGCCAGGGTGCCCACGTGTGGGACGAGGACGGGCGCGAGTACGTCGACCTCTTCGGCGGCATCGCCGTCAACGCGCTCGGCCACGACCACCCCGCGCTCGTCGAGGCGGTCACCACCCAGCTGCGGACCCTCGGCCACGTCTCCAACTTCTTCACCACCGGCCCCCAGGTGGAGCTGGCCCAGCGGCTGCTGTCGCTGCTCGGCGCCGACGGCCGCGTGTTCCTCACCAACTCCGGCACCGAGGCCAACGAGGCGGCGTTCAAGCTGACCCGCCGCACGGGTCGCACCCACCTGGTCGCCGCCGAGGGCGCCTTCCACGGCCGGACGGTCGGGGCGCTGGCGCTCACCCACAAGCCCGCCGCGCGGGAGCCGTTCGAGCCGCTGCCCGGTGAGGTGACGTTCGTCCCCTACGGCGACTCCGAGGCGCTGGCAGCCGCGGTGACCGACGAGACCGCCGCCGTGGTGCTCGAGCCGGTGCAGGGCGAGGCCGGGGTCGTGGTCCCGCCCGAGGGCTACCTCGCCGACGCCCGCCGGATCACCCGTGACCACGGCGCGCTGCTGTGGCTCGACGAGGTGCAGACCGGCATCGGCCGGACGGGGGAGTGGTTCGCCCACGACACCGTGCTCGGGGCCGACGTCGTGACCCTCGCGAAGGGCCTCGGCGGCGGGATCCCGATCGGCGCGTGCGTCGGGTTCGGGGACGCAGGCGCGCTGCTCGGCCCCGGCAGCCACGGCACCACGTTCGGCGGCAACCCGGTGGCCTGCGCGGCCGCGCTGGCCGTGCTCGACACCATCGAGAAGGAGGGACTGCTCGAGGCGGCCACGACGCGTGGCGCCCAGCTCCGGGACGCGGTGGCCGCGGTCCCTCAGGTCACCGGTGTCGAGGGGCGGGGGCTGCTGCTCGGCGCCCAGCTCGCCGCCGAGACCGCCGCCGAGGTGGTCACCCGGGCCCAGGACCGCGGCTACCTGCTCAACAACACCGGGCCTGCGCGGCTGCGGTTCGCGCCGCCGCTGACCGTGGCCGAGGCCGACCTGACGGCGTTCGGCGCCGCCTGGCCGGAGATCGCGGAGGTGCCGGCATGACCCGCCACTTCCTGCGTGACGACGACCTCGGCCCCGACGAGCAGGCCGAGGTGCTCGCGCTCGCCGCCGAGATGAAGCACGCGCCCCACCAGCGCCAGCCGCTGGCCGGCCCGCTCACGGTGGCGACCATCTACGACAAGCCGACGCTGCGCACCCAGGCGTCGTTCTCCTCCGGTATCGCCGAGCTCGGCGGTCACTCGATGCTGGTCGACGGGCGGCTGGCCGGGATCGGCGAGCGCGAGTCGGTGGCCGACGTCGCGCGGGTCCTCGGCCGGCAGGCGTCCGCGATCGTGTGGCGCACCTTCGCCCAGTCGTCGCTGGACGAGATGGCGGCCCACGCCGGGGTCCCGGTCGTGAACGCGCTGACCGACGACTTCCACCCCTGCCAGCTGCTCGCCGACCTGCTGACCCTGCAGGAGCACCGGGGCGCCCTCGCCGGCCAGACGGTCGCGTTCGTCGGCGACGGTGCCTCCAACATGGGCAACTCGTGGGTGCTGGCGGGCGCCACCGCCGGGATGCACGTGCGCATCGGCGCACCGCAGGGCTATCTCCCGGGCGGGGCCGCCGCCGCCAGGGCCGAGGAGCTCGCGGCCACGACCGGCGGCTCGATCACGCTCACCCACGACGCCCACGAGGCCGTGGCCGGGGTCGACGCGGTGGTCACCGACACCTGGGTCTCGATGGGCAAGGAGGGCGAGTCGGAGGCCCGCACGACCACCTTCTCGCCGTACGCCGTGACCGAGGAGCTGTTCGGCGAGGCCGCGGACGACGCGCTGTTCCTCCACTGCCTGCCGGCCTACCGCGGCAAGGAGGTGGCGGCCGGGGTGATCGACGGCCCGCGCTCCGTGGTGTGGGACGAGGCCGAGAACCGCCGCCACGCCCAGAAGGCGATCCTCGCCTGGCTGCTGGGGCAGGGATGACGATGACCGACAGCTTCGACACCGCGCTGCGCCCCACGACCAAGAACGCCCGCCACCAGCGGATCGTGCAGCTGGTGACCACGCGTGAGGTGCGCTCGCAGACCGAGCTCGCCGACCTGCTGGCGGCCAGCGGCCTGCACGTGACCCAGGCGACGCTGAGCCGCGACCTGGTCGAGCTCCAGGCGGTGAAGGTCCGCGGCGCCTCCGGCGCGCTGGTGTACGCCGTCCCGGGCGAGGGCGGGGACCGACGACCCGCGGCACCCGGCATGAGCGCCGCCACCGCCCAGCGGCTGGCCCGGCTGTGCAACGAGCTGCTCGTCAGCGCCGAGGCCACCGCCAACCTGGTGGTGCTGCGGACCCCGCCGGGTGCCGCCCAGTTCCTGGCCAGCGCGTTCGACAAGTCCGCGCTCCCCGACGTGCTCGGGACGATCGCGGGCGACGACACCGTCCTGGTGATCGGACGCGAACCCGCGGGCGGCGAGGCGCTCGCCCGCCGCTTCCTCGCGCTGGCCGAGTCCCATCCTCCCGCCGGCTGAGCCGGCACCCCGAACCAGTGAGGAATCCCCTTCCGTGAGCAAGGTCCTGACCTCCCTTCCCGCCGGCCAACGGGTCGGCATCGCCTTCTCGGGCGGCCTCGACACCTCCGTCGCCGTCGCCTGGATGCGCGAGAAGGGCGCCGTCCCCTGCACCTACACCGCCGACATCGGGCAGTACGACGAGCCCGACATCTCCGGCGTCCCCGGCCGCGCCCTCCAGTACGGCGCCGAGCTGGCCCGCGCCGTCGACTGCAAGCGCACCCTCGTCGAGGAGGGCCTGGCCGCGATGACCTGCGGCGCATTCCACATCCGCTCCGGCAGCCGCGCGTACTTCAACACCACCCCGCTCGGCCGCGCGGTCACCGGCACCCTGCTGGTCCGCGCGATGCACCAGGACGGCGTCGACATCTGGGGCGACGGCTCCACGTTCAAGGGCAACGACATCGAGCGGTTCTACCGCTACGGCCTGCTCGCCAACCCCGAGCTGCTCATCTACAAGCCGTGGCTGGACGCGGAGTTCGTGCACGAGCTCGGCGGCCGGCACGAGATGAGCCAGTGGCTCACCGAGCGCGGACTGCCCTACCGCGACTCCCAGGAGAAGGCCTACTCCACCGACGCCAACATCTGGGGCGCCACCCACGAGGCCAAGACCCTCGAGCACCTCGACGTCTCGCTCGAGACCGTCCAGCCGATCATGGGCGTGAAGTTCTGGGACCCGGCCGTGGCGATCGAGCCGGAGGACGTCACGGTCCGCTTCCGCGGTGGTCGTCCGGTCGCGATCAACGGCACGACGTACGACGACCCGGTGGCCCTGGTCCACGAGGCGAACACGATCGGTGGCCGCCACGGCCTCGGCATGTCCGACCAGATCGAGAACCGGATCATCGAGGCCAAGTCGCGCGGCATCTACGAGGCGCCGGGCATGGCGCTGCTCTGGATCGCCTACGAGCGGCTGCTCAACGCGATCCACAACGAGGACACCCTCGCCAACTACGCGCTCGAGGGCCGCCGGCTCGGACGGATGCTCTACGAGGGGCGGTGGCTGGACCCGCAGGCGCTGATGCTCCGGGAGGGGATCCAGCGCTGGATCGCCTCGCTCGTCACCGGCGAGGTGACGCTGCGGCTGCGCCGGGGCGAGGACTGGACCATCCTGCGCACCGACGGGCCGGCGTTCTCCTACCACCCCGACCGGCTGTCGATGGAGCGCACCGAGAACGCCGCGTTCGGCCCGACCGACCGGATCGGCCAGCTGACCATGCGCAACCTCGACATCGCCGACTCCCGCTTCAAGCTCGAGCAGTACGCCGCCCAGCCGCTCGACGAGGGCCAGGTGCTCGTCGAGAACGGAGCGCTGCTCGGCGAGATCGAGCGCGGCGGTGGTGACCGGATCGCCCGCAACCCCGCGGCCGAGGCAGACGAGAGCGACCAGGCGCTGGACCATGCCGCCATGGAGTACGGGACGGATTGATGTCGGTCCGGAGGACGAACGAGGGCGCGCTCTGGGGCGGCCGGTTCGCGGGCGGGCCCTCGCCCGAGCTGGAGGCCCTGTCCCGCTCCACCCACTTCGACTGGCGACTGGCGCTCTACGACATCGCGGGCTCCCACGCCCACGCCAAGGCGTTGCGCGCGGCGGGCTTCCTCACCGAGTCCGAGGAGGCCGAGATCCACCGGGGGCTCGACGTGCTGGCGCAGCGCTGCACCGACGGCGAGCTGCGTCCCGCACCGTCCGACGAGGACGTCCACGGTGCGTTGGAGCGGCTGCTGCTGGACGAGGTCGGGCCCGAGGTGGGCGGCCGGCTCCGCGCGGGGCGCAGCCGCAACGACCAGATCGCCACCCTGTTCCGGTCCTACCTGCTCGACCACTCGGTGGCGCTGCAGGGGATGGTGCTCGACCTGGCGGAGGCGCTGGCCGAGCAGGCGCGCGGCCACCTCGACGTGATCATGCCCGGGCGGACGCACCTCCAGCACGCGCAGCCGGTGCTGCTGGCCCACCACCTGCTGGCGCACGCCTGGCCGCTGCTGCGCGACGTCGGGCGGCTCGAGGACTGGCGGCGTCGTACCGAGGCCGAGTCGCCGTACGGCTCCGGAGCGCTGGCGGGCTCCAGCCTGGGGCTGGACCCCGAGCTGGTCGCGGCCGAGCTCGGCTTCTCCGGGTCGGCGGCGAACTCGATCGACGGGACGTCGTCCCGGGACTTCGTGGCCGAGCTCGCCTTCGTGACCGCGATGATCGGCGTCGACGTGAGCCGGCTGGCCGAGGAGGTGATCCTCTGGTCGACCCGCGAGTTCGACTTCGTCGAGCTGCACGACTCGTGGTCGACCGGGTCGAGCATTATGCCCCAGAAGAAGAACCCGGACATCGCCGAGCTCGCCCGCGGGAAGGCGGGCCGGCTGGTCGGGAACCTGGCCGGCCTGCTCGCGACGCTCAAGGGACTGCCGCTGGCCTACAACCGGGACCTCCAGGAGGACAAGGAGCCCGTCTTCGACTCGCTCGACACCCTCGAGCTGCTGCTCCCCGCCATGACCGGGCTGGTCGGGACGCTGCGGTTCAACGCCGCCCGGATGGCCGAGCTCGCGCCGCAGGGCTTCTCCCTCGCCACGGACGTCGCGGAGTGGCTGGTCCGCGAGGGCGTGCCGTTCCGCGTGGCCCACGAGCTGGCGGGTGCGTGCGTACGCCGCTGCGAGGAGCTCGGCGTCGTCGACCTCGCCGAGCTGACCGACGACCAGCTGGCGGCGATCGCACCGCAGCTGACACCTGCCGTCCGGGAGGTGCTGACGGTGGAGGGCTCGGTCGGCTCCCGCACCGGCCGCGGCGGCACCGCCCCCGAGCGGGTGCGCGAGCAGCTCGCGGAGCTCACCGCGTCGATCGAGGGGCACCGTGGCGACTGACCTGGGTGCGCTGCTCGGCGGCGACGTGCTGGAGGTCGCGCCCCGGCTGCTGGGAGCGGTGCTCCGCCACGGCGAGGTGGCGCTCCGGCTCACCGAGGTCGAGGCGTACGACGGCGACGACGACCCCGGGTCCCACGCCTACCGCGGCCGCACGGCGCGCAACGCGGTCATGTTCGGGCCCCCCGGCCACCTCTACGTGTACTTCACCTACGGCATGCACCACTGCTGCAACGTCGTCGCCGGCCCGGAGGGTCGCGCGAGCGCGGTGCTGCTGCGGGCCGGCGAGGTCGTCGCGGGGCTCGACGTCGCCCGGGCGCGGCGGCCGGGTGCCCCGGACCGCGACCTCGCCCGAGGCCCGGCCCGGCTGTGCCGCGCGCTCGCGATCGACCGGGAGCACGACGGTGCCGACCTGTCGGTCCCGCCGCTGACCCTGGTGGCCTGCGAGCCGGTCCGGCACGTCGAGGCCGGGCCGCGCGTCGGCCTCCGCGGCGCCCCCGACCGGCCCTGGCGGTTCTGGATCCCGGGGGAGCGCAGCGTGAGCAGCTACCGGCCCGCAGCGCCCCGTGGCCGCCCGTGAGAGGGCCGGCGGGATCGGATTTGAGAGGCCGGCACGGGCGCTGCTAGAGTTGATCCTCGTTGCGCACGCGACCCCGGACGGGGTCATCCGCGCAGCGACGGATGGCTGCGGCCCCGAGTTGACGGGCCGGAGCGCGACCGGTAAGTTTTTGCAGGTTGCCCCAACACCGGCCCGTGAGGGTTGGGTTGAGCGTGTCTGATGTTTGAGAACTCAACAGTGTGTCATTTAGTCGATGAATTGATTTGTGTGCCCTGTCAATGGCTGGCCTGTTTGGGTTGGTTGTTGTTTGGGTTTTGATGATGATTCTGGCTTTTTGTCAGGGTTTGTTGTCGGGATTGTTTTTTGTAGGTTTTCTACGGAGAGTTTGATCCTGGCTCAGGACGAACGCTGGCGGCGTGCTTAACACATGCAAGTCG
>NZ_JBNYXG010000005.1:0-329705 GCF_050880345.1 Nocardioides sp. GXQ0305 | reverse complement strand
ACCCGCCGAAGCGCTCGACGCGCTACTGTCCGAACACGACAACCCACCCGGTGTTGCACTCACCGGTTGAATCCACCCGCGACCGAGCGTGTCGAAACCCCGCAAGAAGGAATCAGACCGCAACCACTGCCCGCTCTCCGGGTAGCGAGCTGCACAAGTGACGGCTCGGGCACTTCCGAGCCCGCACAAGTGACGGCTCGGGCACTTCCGAGCCCGCACAAGTGACGGCTCGCGGCTAGGACGGTCCCGGGCCGACGACGGCGAGGATCTCGGGCTGGGAGAACAGCGCGTGGGCGACGGCCCGGACGTCGTCGTGGGTGACGGCGTCGATGCGGTCGAGGACGTCGTCGACGGCGAGCAGCTCGTCGTACACCAGCTCGGCCTTGCCGAGCCGGGTCATCCGGGCGCCGGTGTCCTCGAGGCCGAGCACCAGGCCGGCGCGGAGCTGGCCCTGGCCGCGCTCCAGCTCCGCGGTGGTGATGCCGTCGGCGGCGATCCGGGCCAGCTCGGCCCGGACGGTGGCGAGCACGTCGTCGACCCGCCCCGGGAGGCAGCCGACGCAGACGCCCACCAGTCCGGCGTCGGCGTGGTGGGACGCGAAGCTGTAGACGCTGTAGGCGAGGCCGCGGCGCTCGCGCACCTCCTGGAACAGCCGGGACGACGTGCTGCCGCCGAGGGCGGCGTTCAGGACGCCGAGCGCGTAGCGCCGCTCGTCGTGGCGGGTGAGCCCGTTGACGCCGATCACCAGGTTGACCTGCTCGAAGGGCCGCTCGGTCGCGATGCTGCCGGCATGGACGCGGCGGACGCGGCTGCTGGCCCGCGGCACCACCGGCGGTTCGTGGGAGGCGAGGAACCCGTTGCGCCCGAACGCCTTGCGGACCTGCCGGACGACGGCGGTGTGCTCGACGTTGCCGGCCACCGCGACGACCGTCTGGGACGCTCGGTAGTGGCGGCGGTAGAACCGTGCCACCTGGTCGCGGGAGAGCCCCTCGACGGACGCCGAGGTGCCCGCGATCGGCCGGCCCAGCGGGCTGTCGCCCCAGGCCTGCTGCGCGAAGAGGTTGTGGACGACGTCGTCGGGGTCGTCGTCGTGCATCGCGATCTCGTCGAGGATCACGTCACGCTCCGCCTCGACGTCGTCGGCGGCGATCTGCGAGTCGGTCACCATGTCACCGAGGACGTCGACCGCGAGCGGCAGGTCGTCGTCGAGCACCCGCGCGTGGAAGCAGGTGTACTCCTTGGCGGTGAAGGCGTTGAACTCGCCGCCGACCGCGTCGAGGGAGGCGGAGATGTCCATCGCGGACCGGCTGCCGGTGCCCTTGAAGAGCAGGTGCTCGAGGAAGTGGGAGCAGCCGTGGAGCGCCGGGGTCTCGTCGCGCGAGCCCACGCCGATCCAGACCCCGACGCTGGCCGAGCGGACGCCGGCCATCTGCTCGGTGATCACGCGCAGCCCGCCCGGCAGGACGGTACGCCGGATGCGCGACGTCACCTGTCCGGAGCGGTCGCGCACCGTCTCCAGCGTCCGGGTGACGCCGGTCTTCTGGTCCACGGACAACCGGCCGGCCGCGCGCCGCGGCCGGCCGGTCGTCGTGCGGGTGCTGCTCGAGGTCACTCGGACTCGTCTTCGTCCTCGTCGCTTGCGGCCTCCTCGGCCTCCTCCACCACGGGAACCAGCGACAGCTTGCCGCGGTCGTCGATCTCGGCGATCTGGACCTGGATCTTCTGGCCGACGGCCACGACGTCCTCGACGGCCTCGACCCGCTTGCCGCCGGCGAGCGCCCGCAGCTTGCTGATGTGGAGCAGGCCGTCCTTGCCCGGAAGCAGCGAGACGAACGCACCGAAGTTGGTCGTCTTCACGACGGTGCCGAGGTAGCGCTCGCCGACCTCGGGCATGGTCGGGTTGGCGATCGCGTTGACCGCAGCCCGAGCGGCCTCGGCGGCCTCGCCGTTGGTGGCACCGATGTAGACGGTGCCGTCGTCCTCGATGGACAGGGTGGCGCCGGTGTCGTCCTGGATCTGGTTGATGACCTTGCCCTTCGGGCCGATGACCTCGCCGATCTTGTCGACCGGGACGGTGATCGTGAGGATGCGCGGCGCGTGGACCGACATCTCCTCGGGCGCGTCGATGGCCTCGGCCATCACGTCGAGGATCGTCATCCGGGCGTCGCGGGCCTGGGTCAGCGCCGAGGCGAGCACCTCGGCCGGGATGCCGTCGAGCTTGGTGTCGAGCTGCAGGGCCGTCACGAACTCCCGGGTACCGGCGACCTTGAAGTCCATGTCGCCGAAAGCGTCCTCGGCGCCGAGGATGTCGGTCAGCGCGACGTACTGGGTCTCGCCGTCGACCTCACCGGAGATCAGGCCCATCGCGATGCCGGCCACCGACGCCTTCAGCGGGACACCCGCCTGGAGCAGGGCCAGCGTCGAGGCGCAGACCGAGCCCATCGAGGTGGAGCCGTTGGAGCCCATCGCCTCGGACAGCTGCCGGATGGCGTAGGGGAACTCCTCGCGGGAGGGCAGCACCGGCAGCAGCGCCCGGCGGGCGAGCGCACCGTGGCCGACCTCGCGGCGCTTGGGCGAGCCGACCCGGCCGGTCTCGCCGGTGGAGAACGGCGGGAAGACGTACTTGTGCATGTAACGGCGGTGCTTCTCCGGGGAGAGCGTGTCGAGCTGCTGCTCCATCTTGAGCATGTCGAGGGTGGTGACGCCCAGGATCTGGGTCTCGCCCCGCTCGAAGAGCGACGAGCCGTGGACCCGCGGGACCACGCCGACCTCGGCGTGCAGCGGCCGGATGTCGGCCAGGCCGCGGCCGTCGATGCGGACCTTGTCGCGCAGCACGCGCTGGCGGACCAGCTCCTTGTTGACCGAGCGGAACGCCGCGCCGATCTCCTTCTCGCGACCCTCGAACTGACCGGCCAGCTGCTCGAGCAGGCCGGCCTTGATCTCGTCGAGCCGCTCCTCGCGCTCCTGCTTGCCGGCGATGGTGAGCGCCTCGGCGGTCTGGGTGCGGATCGCCTCGTCGACGGCCTGGTAGACGTCGTCCTCGTAGTCGAGGAAGACGGGGAACTCCTGGACGGGCTTGGCGGACTGCTTGGCCAGCTCGACCTGCGCCTCGACCAGCTGCTTGATGAAGGGCTTGGCCGCGTCGAGGCCGCCGGCGACGACCTCCTCGGTCGGCGCCTGGGCGCCGCCGCGGACCAGCTCGACGGTCTCCTCGGTGGCCTCGGCCTCGACCATCATGATGGCGACGTCGCCGGTGTCGGTGACCCGACCGGCGACGACCATGTCGAACACGGCGCTCTCGAGCTGCTCGTGGGTCGGGAAGGCGACCCACTGGCCGTCGATCAGGGCGACGCGGACGCCGCCGACCGGGCCGGAGAACGGCAGGCCGGACAGCTGGGTCGACATCGACGCGGCGTTGATGGCCAGGACGTCGTAGGGCATGTTCGGGTCGAGCGCCATCACGGTGATGACGACCTGGACCTCGTTGCGCAGCCCCTTCTTGAACGTCGGGCGCAGCGGCCGGTCGATCAGGCGGCAGGTGAGGATCGCGTCCTCGCCCGGCCGGCCCTCGCTCCGGAAGAACGAGCCGGGGATCTGGCCCACGGCGTACATCCGCTCCTCGACGTCGATCGTCAAGGGGAAGAAGTCGAAGTGGTCCTTGGGCTGCTTGCCGGCAGTGGTCGCCGACAGCAGCATCGTCTCGTCGTCGAGGTAGGCGGTCACCGCGCCGGCAGCCTGGCGGGCCAGCAGGCCCGTCTCGAACTTGACGGTGCGGGAGCCGAACGAGCCGTTGTCAATGACGGTCTCGACGGCGGAGATGGTGGGTTCGGAGCCGGTCATGGGGCTCTCTTTCTGTTTCGCGGAGCGATCCCGCGAATGACCCGCGCGGGACCGCTGGTCTGTCCTGGGTCCCGTGGAGCTGGCCGGTCTTCGATCGAGGCCCGCAGATCGCCGCGTGACGCGGCAGCACCATGAAGGGATCTGAGAGCCACTACCGAGGACCGGGCCGACGTTCGCGGATCGCTCCTTGGATGGGTTCTGGTGTTCAGTTGTGAATCTAGCGCGTGGGATGCAGCAGGGCCCGCACCCCGTGGTCGGGAAGCGGGCCCTCGCGTGTCAGCGGCGCAGACCGAGCCGCTCGACGAGCGAGCGGTAACGATCGATGTCGGTGTCGCGCAGGTAGTTGAGCAGCCGGCGGCGCTGGCCGACCAGCAGGAGCAGCCCACGACGGCTGTGGTGGTCGTGCTTGTGCTGCTTGAGGTGCTCGGTGAGGTGGCTGATGCGGTGGCTGAGCAACGCGACCTGGACCTCGGGAGACCCGGTGTCCCCGTCCTTGGTGGCGTACTCGGCGATGATCTTCTTCTTGGTCTCCGCGTCGGTTCCGATGGCCAAGGCGGGCTCCTTCCGGTGTCTTCCGTTGCGCGGCGCGCCGGGGCCTGTTCACCCGGGCACTCTCGATCCGCGGCCGTTGCACGGCAACCGTCGGAGATTATCAGCGCGCAGACCGGCCACCCAAAACGCCAGAGGTGGCAGGGGTCCGGGACAGGCGGCGCGGCTGCGGCGGGTCGGCCACTTCTCCGTGGACACCGACCAAGGTCAGACCGCGGGCGGGGGATCCTGCCGCTCGGTGGTGCGCTGCTCGGTGGTCTGGCTGCCGTCGCTGTGCGTGGTGGTGGCCGTGGTGGTGTGCTGCCGCCGGGCGTTGGTCTGCACCGCGGTGAGCACGAGCACCAGGACACCGGCGAGTGCCAGGATCCAGCCGATCAGCGTCAGGTCGATCGCGTCGATCACGTCCTGCACGGCCAGGGCCAGGATCAGCCCGAGCGCGGTGAGGAAGACTCCGAGTCCGTAACCCATGTTCGTCCCTTCCGTGGGCCGGTCACGGTTGACCGGCTCCCGGGCAGGTTAGACCCAGTCCCTGCCCCCGACGGCGTCCCCCGCCGCGACTCACCCGGTCGGGTGGAGCGCGACGTCACGTCCTGCTCCGCCTACTCACCACCCGAACGGTTCTTCGCCCCCGGCTGGTCCGCCTGCGGGGCGGGAGCCGGCAGGGCAGCTCGACCGGCACCACACGCTGAGCACGACCGCCAGCCGTGTGAGCAGCGGGCCAGGGGCGGCCACCATCGACACGCCGTGTGGGAGGGTCGAGCCGTGGCTCCCACGACCAGGATCGGCGTCTGCAACATCTGCGAGGCGATCTGCGGGCTGCGGATCACGATCGACGGCGACCGGGTGACAGACGTCCGCGGCAACCCCGACGACCCGCTGTCGCGCGGGCACATCTGCCCCAAGGGCGTCGCCGTCGGCGACCTCCACCACGACCCCGACCGGTTGCGACGGCCGGTACGCCGCGACCGCGCCACCGGCGAGTGGCACGAGGTCTCGTGGGACGAGGCGCTCGACCTGGTCGCCGACGGGATCGCCGGAGCGATCAACGAGCACGGCCGCGACGCGGTCGGCGTCTACCTCGGCAACCCCAACGCCCACTCGCTCGGGTTCGCCACCCACGGCGTCCCCATGGTCAAGGCGCTGCGCACCCGCAACCGGTTCAGCGCCAGCACCGTCGACCAGGTCCCCCACCAGCTCGTCGCCCACCTGCTCTACGGCCACCAGCTGCTGATCCCGGTCCCCGACATCGACCGGACGTCGTACTTCCTGGTGTTCGGCGCCAACCCGATGGCCTCCAACGGGTCGCTGATGACGGTCCCCGACTTCCCGCAGCGGCTGCGCGACCTGAAGGCCCGCGGCGGCCGGATGGTCGTGGTCGACCCGCGCCGCACCGAGACCGCCCGGGTCGCCGACGAGCACGTCTTCGTCCGACCGGGCACCGACGCGGTGGTGTTGCTGGCGATGCTCCAGGTGCTGTTCGCCGAGGGGCTCACCCGCCCGGCGGCGTACGTCGACGGGGTCGAGCGGGTCGGCGATGCGGTGTCCGGGTTCACGCCCGAGCACGCCGAAGCGGTCAGCGGGGTGCCGGCCGAGACGGTCCGCCGGCTCGCCCGCGAGCTCGCCGCGGCCGAGGGTGGGGTGGCCTACGGGCGGATCGGGCTGTCGACCCAGGGGTTCGGGACCGTCTGCCAGTGGGCGATCGCGTGCCTGAACGCGCTCACCGGCCAGCTCGACCGGGAGGGCGGCGCCCTGTTCACCGAGCCCGCGATCGACTTCGTGACAACGCGCCTGATCGGCCGCGGCCACCACGACCTCTACCGCAGCCGGGTCCGCCGGGCGCCGGAGTACGGCGGCGAGCTCCCGGTCTCGGTGTTCGCCGAGGAGATCGAGACCCCGGGCGAGGGCCAGGTCCGCGCGGTGCTCACCATCGCCGGCAACCCGGTGCTCTCGACCCCCGACGGGAAGCGGCTGGGCGCGGCGTTCGAGTCCGTCGACTTCATGGCGGCGGTCGACGTCTACGTCAACGAGACCACCCGCCACGCCGACGTGATCCTGCCGCCGACCACGATCCTCGAGCGGGACCACTACGACATCGTCTTCCACGGCCTCGCGGTCCGGAACACCGCGCGCTTCACCGAGGCCGTGTTCGACAAGCCGCGCGACGCCCGCCACGACTGGCAGGTCTTCCGCGACCTCACGCAGCGGATCACCGATCGCCTCGACCGCAAGCCGTCGCGCCGGGCGCGACTGCGCACCCGGCTGCGACTGGCGACCAGCCCGACGTTCGCGATCGGGATGCTGCTGCGGCGCGGTCGCCGGACGACGATCACCGACCTGCGTCGCGCCCCTCAGGGGGTGGACCTCGGCCCGCTCCGCCCCACGCTGCCGGACCGCCTGCAGACCGCCGACCACCGGATCGACCTCGCCCCGGCGGTGGTGCTGGCCGACCTCGAGCGGGTACGC
This sequence comes from Nocardioides sp. GXQ0305, assembly GCF_050880345.1. NCBI lineage: Bacteria > Bacillati > Actinomycetota > Actinomycetes > Propionibacteriales > Nocardioidaceae > Nocardioides > Nocardioides sp. GXQ0305. The sequence continues at coordinate 322,853 of NZ_JBNYXG010000005.1, read as the reverse complement.
CGCCACCTGAGCGGGTCGCCCGACGGGCTGCTGCTGATCGGTCGCCGCCACCAGCGTGACAACAACTCCTGGATGCACAACGTCGAGCGGCTGACCCGCGGCCGGCCCCGGCACCAGCTGCTCATGCACCCCGACGACCTGGCCGAGCGCGGCATCACCGACGGCGCCCGGGTGTCGGTGTCGTCGCGGGTCGGGTCCGTCGAGGTCGAGGTGGCGGCCAGCGACGACATGATGCCCGGCGTGGTCTCCCTCCCCCACGGCTACGGACACCAGCAGCCCGGCACCCGGATGGCCGGCGCCGCCACCGTCCCGGGCGTCTCGATCAACGACCTCACAGACCCCGACCGGCTCGACCTGTCCGGGAACGCCGCCCTCAACGGCGTCCCGGTCTCGGTCGAGCCGGCGGGTCGGACCTAGCGGCCGGCCAGCGCGTACGCCGGCTCGGTCTCCACGACCTGCTGGCCAGGCTGGCCGGACCGGCGGCCCGGCCACCAGGCGCGCTCGCCGAGCAGGACCAGGATCGCCGGCAGCATCACGAGGCGGATCACGGTCGCGTCGAGCAGGATCGCGGCCGACAGGCCGACGCCCATCATCTTCATCTCCAGCATCGACAGCGTCGCGAAGATCGCGAACACCGAGACCATGACGGCGGCCGCGCTGGTCACCACGCCTGCGGTGTCGCTGACGCCCCGCTCGACGGCCAGCCTGGTCGGCAGCCCGCGGCCGACGTGCTCACGCACCCGGCTCAGGACGAACACGTGGTAGTCCATCGAGAGCCCGACCAGGACCACCATCACGAACAGCGGGATCCAGTCGATGACGAAGCCCGGGCTGGTGAAGTCGAGTGCGCCCTCGAGGTAGCCGTGCTGGAACACGACGGTGAGGATGCCGAAGGCGGCCGCGACCGAGGCCAGGTTCAGCACGGTCGACACCAGCGCGATCGGCATGCTGCGGAAGGCGATCCCCATGAGCAGCAGGGTCAGCAGCAGCACGGTGCCGATCACGATGGGCAGCCGCTCCTTCTGCTGGTTCACGAAGTCGAGCGACTCAGCGGCCCCGCCGCCCACGGCGTACTCCGCGTCGAGGTCGTCGAGCGCGGCCGGCGCGAGGTCGGAGCGCAGCTCCTCGATCGCGGTGTCGACGCGGTCGTCGGACTCGTCGTACGGCATCGCGAGCCGGAGCACCGACGTCGTCCCGTCGTCGGAGACCTCGACCTGCTCCTGTGCGGTGTCGACGAAGTGGTCGGTCGCCGCGGCCTCGGACGCGAGCTGGTCGAGCGCCTCCGTCACGGAGTCCTCGTCCGAGGCGTGGGCCTTCACCACGAGGGCCGCGGTCGTGCCCTCGGCCGGGAACGCCTCGGTCATCCGCTTGAACGTCTGCACCTCGGCGATGTCGTCCGGCAGGGTCTCCAGGTTGGCGGAGTGGAGCTTCAGCCCGAGCGCCGGCAGCGCCAGCAACCCGACGACGGCGGTGGAGGTGGCCAGCGCGACGACCGGGTGCCGGGTGACCGGGGCCAGGACGCGGCGGCTGATCCCGCCCTGTCCGATCCGGCGGTTGAGCCGCCACAGCAGCGGCACGCGGGGGCGGTCGACCCAGCGACCCAGCTTGGCGAGCAGGGCCGGAAGCACCGTGATCGAGCCGAGGACGGCGACCGCCACGACCAGGATCGCCCCGGTCGCGAGGGAGTCGAACGTCGCGTCGCCGATGACGTAGAGGCCCGCCATGGACGCGATCACCGCGCCCCCGGAGACGAGGATGGAGTGGCCCGACGTGGCCGCGGCGATCTCGACCGCGTCGACGGTGCCGTGGCCCTTGGCCCGTTCCTCGCGCTCACGCTTGAGGTAGAAGAGCGTGTAGTCCACGCCGACGGCCATCCCGATCAGCACGATCATGCTGCCCACGGTGGGCTCGGCCGGGACCAGGTAGGACAGCGGTGCGGTGATGCCGATGGTGGCGGCCACGCTGGTGGCGGCGATCAGCACCGGGATCCCGGCCGCGATCAGCGCGCCGAACGCGAGCAGCATCAGGACCAGGGTCACCGGGATGCTGAACTTCTCGGCCGACGACAGATCCTCGGCGACCCGCTCGTCGATGCTCTCGTCGATGGTGATGTCACCGGCCTGGCTGATCTCGAGAGCCGGCTGCTCGTCCTGCACGCGTTCGGTGAGGTCGACCAGCGGCGCGACGTCGTCGTGGTCGCGGGCCAGCTGGATCTCCAGGAGCAGCGCCGAGCGGTCGGGGCTCCAGACCGGGTCGGACACGGCGTCGACCCCGTCGAGGCCGGCCGCGGCCTGCCGGATCCGGGCGGCTGCGGTCTCGGCCGCCTCCTCGTCGACGGCCTGGTCGCCGCGGGCGGTGATCAGCACGTTCTCGGTGTCCGCGCCCTGGAGACCGGCCTCGTGCACCATGGCGTCCGCCCGGCCGGACTCGCCGAGGCGGTAGTCCGCGTCGGTCGGCTCCTGGGTGGGGATGGCGATCGCCAGGCCCACCGCCACGAGGACGAGGACGAGCCAGGCGAGGATGGCGCGCCACGGGTGGGTGGCGCTCCAGCGGGCGGCCCGCAGCGGGACGCCGGTGAGTGGGTTCCGGACAGACATGGCGCATCTCCTGGGTGTGAGGACGGGTGCGAACTGCGTGTGTCCAGCCTCACGAGCGCGGGTCCACAGGTCAGGGGCGTCAGGTCCCTGACCGGGGTGGACCCAGCACCACTGTCCGACGCGAGGTCATCGGCGAGAATCGAGCCATGACCACCGCGGTACGGCGCCCACCCGGCCGGCTCCGGCTGACGTCGTACGCCGCCTGGCAGCTGGCGCTCTGGGTGCCGTCGCTCCTGGTCCTCATCTTCCTGGTCGTCGGCGGGGTGCTGGCCATCGTCGTGGTCGGCGTGCTCCTCCTGCTGGTGGCGGTCCCGAGCTGTCGCTGGATCGCCGACGAGCACCGGCGGATGGCGGCCGACGTCCTCGGCACGCCGATCCCCGACCAGTACCGCCGCACCGAGGCCGGCGGCGTCGGCCGGGTGACCGGATGGGCGCTGGACCCCATGACCTGGCGAGACCTCGGCTGGCTGGTGGTCTCGTGCACGCTCGGCTTCGCGGTCTCGCTGATCGCGGTGCTGCTGCTCCTGCTGGTCGTGACGGGGCTGTTCTGGTGGTACGGGATCGAGCCGATCATGCGTGCCCGCGCCTCGCTGGACCGGTGGATGCTCTCCTACGGGCACACCGAGGTCCTCGAGCAGCGGGTGCAGCGGCTGACCGAGACCCGGGCCGACGCGGTGGACCACTCGGCGGCGGAGCTGCGCCGGATCGAGCGGGACCTCCACGACGGCACCCAGGCCCGGCTGGTCGCGATGTCGATGAACCTCGGCCTCGCGGAGAGCCTGATGGAGAGCGACCCGGAGGCCGCCCACCGGATGATCGCGGAGGCGCGGTCGACCAGCACGGCCGCGCTCGGGGAGCTGCGGTCGGTCGTCCGCGGCATCCACCCGCCGGTGCTGGCCGACCGCGGCCTCGGTGGCGCCGTCGAGGCCTTGGCGATCGACATGGCGATCCCGGTCTCGGTCGACGTCAGCCTCCCGGGCCGACCGCCCGCACCGGTCGAGTCCGCCGCCTACTTCGCGGTCGCCGAGTGCCTGGCCAACATCGGGAAGCACGCCGACGCCGACCACGCGTGGATCACGGTGGTGCACGAGTCGGGGGTCCTCCGGGTGACCGTTGGCGACGACGGACGTGGCGGCGCCGACCCCGGCTCGGGGACCGGGATGCGGGGCGTCATGCGGCGGCTGTCCGCGTTTGACGGCACGATGAGGGTGTCGAGCCCCGAGAGGGGGCCCACGATCGTCACCCTGGAGGTTCCGTGCGACTTGTCCTCGCCGAGGACCACGCCCTCCTCAGGGCCGGCCTGATCCAGCTGCTCGAGCTCTCCGGCTTCACCGTCCTGGCCGCGGTCGACAACCTGCCCGAGCTCGAACGGGTGCTGCAGGACCCCGCGGCCGAGGCGGCCGTGCTCGACGTGCGGCTGCCGCCGACCCACACCGACGAGGGACTGCGCGCCGCCATCGCGGTGCGGGAGGCCCGACCGGGGTTCCCGGTGATGGTGCTGTCGCAGTTCGTCGAGCACCTCTACGCCCGCGAGCTGCTCGCCAGCGGCGAGGGAGCGGTCGGGTACCTCCTCAAGGACCGGGTCTCCGACGTGGCGGAGTTCGTCGACGGCGTCCGGCGGGTGGCGGCCGGCGCCACGGTGCTCGACCCCGAGGTGGTGGCGGCTGTCATGGCCAAGCAGCGCGAGCAGCCGCTGGAACGCCTGACGGCCCGCGAGCGCGAGGTGCTGGCGCTGATGGCCGAGGGCCGGTCCAACGGCGCCATCGCCGCCGCCCTCCACGTCACCGAGAAGGCGGTCGCCAAGCACATCAACAGCATCTTCAGCAAGCTCGACCTCCCCCTCGCCGACGACGACCACCGCCGGGTCCGCGCGGTGCTGGCGTGGCTCGGCGTCTGACCCGCGACAGCCGCGCGCGGGGCGGCGTACCTTGGCCCGGGAAGGAAAAGTCCGTGGCGGCTGTCGAGTCGCGCCGCTGCCGTTCGTCAGGGACATGTCCCGCAACCACACGAGGAGTGACGACATGACCGACACCTGGGTGTTCCTGATCCGCGAGCCCGACTGGGACTCCGACCGCTACCTCCCCGAGAACCTGTCGGCCGACTTCCGGCCCGACCTCGACCAGGAGATGGCGGCCCACGGCCGCTTCATGTCCGCCGTCGAGGAGCTCGGCGGCAAGATCGTGAGCAGCTACGCGCTGCAGAACCACAAGTACGGCGGCACCGTGACGCCCGGCAAGGACGGTGCCGACGACGTCTGGAGCGACGCCCCGCTGCCCGACAGCAGCGAGGTGATCACCGGCTTCTACGCCGTGGAGTGCGACGAGGACGTCGCCCGGAAGCTCGCCGTGCAGGTGCCCACCGGCCACGTGATCGAGATGCGCAAGGTGCATCCCTTCGAGTGACCGACGGCCCGCACCACGACGTCGAGCGGGCGTTCCGCGCCGCCTGGCCGCAGGTGGTGCGGGCGCTCGCCGTCGCCACCCGCAGCCTCGACCTCGGTGAGGAGTACGCCGCCGAGGCGTTCGCCCGCGCCGCCGGACGGCCACCCGGTGAGGTCGACGACCTCGCCGCGTGGTGCGTCCAGGTCGGTCGGCGGGCGTGGCTCGACGACGTCCGGCGGCAGCAGCGCTTCGACCGGCTGCTGCCCGACCTCGCGGCGGGCCACGGACCCGACCCCACCGCCATGGAGAGCGAACACACCCCCGGGGACGACCTCGACGACCGGCTCGCGCTGCTCTTCGTCGCGTGCGACGAGGCGCTCGCCCCGGGCGCCCAGCTGGTGCTCGCGATGCGCGTGGTGCTCGGCCTGGACACCCGGCGGATCGCGAGCCACCTCGGCATCGCCGAGGCGACCGCTGCCGCCCGCCTGACCCGGGCCAAGGGCGCGCTCGCCCGCGCACGCGGAGAGTTCGTGGTCCCCACCGGTCCCGCCCGGCGCCAGCGGCTCCCGGTCGTGCTGGCCTGCGTGGCCGGGCTGCTGACCGTCGGCCAGCGCGACGTCGTCGCTCCCGCGGACCCGGCCGACGACCCGGCGCGTGATGCGCTCAATCTCGCCGAGGCCCTGGTCGCCGAGCACCCCGACTGTGCCGAGGCGGTCGGGCTGCGGGCGGTCTGCCGGCTGGCCCTCGCCCGACGGCCGGGCCGGGTGCGGGACGGCGTGGCCCTCCCGATCGACGAGGTCGACCGCACGGCGTGGGACCCCGCGCTGCTGACCGCCGGCCTCGACGACGCCTCGCGCGCGGCCGGGCTGTCCCCGTCTCCGCCCGGCCGGTTCGTGCTCGAGGCCGCGATCTCCGGTGTCCACGCTGCCGCGCCGAACGCGGCCCGCACCGACTGGGACCGGCTGACCCTGCTCTACGACGCCCTGGTCGAGGCCTGGCCCTCCCCCGCCGTCGAGGTGGGCCGGCTGGTCGTCGCCGGTCGCCGCGGGCTCAGGGACGGCGCCGACCTCGGTGACGTCGAGGCCCGGCTCGAGGCGCTGGTGGCCGACGGCCCCGCCTACGCGGCCCGCGACGCAGGGCTCGCCCTCGCCGACCTGGCCCACCGCGCCGGTCGGCGCGAAGAGGCCGCAGCGCGCTACCGCGAGCTGGTCGAGGTGGTCCCGGAGGGACCGCTCCGCGAGTTCTGCCGGCGCCGGGCGGTCTGACCGCACGACCCCGGACACGACGTACGGCGCCGAAGCGGCTCCCTCCAAGCCACCCCGGCGCCGGACGCCGTCTGCGATCCGTCAGGCACGGACCCCCTCGAGGACCGCCTGCACCTCCTCGGGAGTGGTGGCGGACCTGAGTCGTGCGACCTGCTCGTCGTCGGTGAACACCTCGGCGATCCGCGACAGCAGCGCCAGGTGGTCGTCACCGGCACCGGCGATGCCGATCACGAACTCGGCCGGCTTGCCGTTCCAGTCGACCGGCTCGGGGTAGCGGACGAAGGAGATCGCCGTACGCCGGATCGCCGACTTGGACTCGTTGGTGCCGTGCGGGATCGCGAGCAGGTTGCCCATGTGCGTCGACACCGAGCGCTCGCGCTCGTGCATCGCGTCGACGTAGGACTGCTCGACCGCCCCCGCGGCGACCAGCAGGGCACCGGCCTCGCTGATCGCGTCGTCGCGGGAGCCGGCGCGACCGGCCAGCACCACCGAGTCGACCTCCAGCACCTGGGCCGGTCCACCGGCGGCCGCCTCGGCCGGGGTGGCCGCAGCCGCGCCGCCGCCCCCACCTCGGTTGGTCTGGTCGAGCAGCTCGACGATCTCGTCGTACTTCGGGCTTCCCATGAAGTTGTCGACCGAGACGTGGACCGCCGAGCCGGTGCGCTGGCGGGCGCGCTCGGTCAGGTCCTGGTGGGTGATCACCAGGTCCCACTCGTCGGAGAGGTTCGCGATCGACTTGTTGACCACGGTGACGTCGTCGTGGCCGGCGGACTGGATCTTCTTCCGCAGCACCGACGCACCCATCGCGGACGAGCCCATCCCGGCGTCGCAGGCGAAGACGATCTTGTGGATCGCGTCCGGGACGCCCGAAGCGGTCAGGGTCGAGCTGGCGATCGACTTCTTGCCCTTCATCGACTCCATCTGGGAGGTGGCCGCGGTGAGGTCGCCGTCCTCGCTCCGGTCGGTCTTGAGCAGCAGGCTGGCCACCAGGAACGAGGCCGCGGCCGCGCCGAAGACACCGATCGTGACGCCGAGGAAGTCGCCGCCCGGAGTCTGCGCGTAGACCGCGAAGATCGAGCCGGGAGCAGCCGGGGCCCGCAGGCCGATGTCGAAGAGCACGAACAGGAAGATCCCGGTCATGCCGCCGGCGATGGTCGCCAGGATCATCTTCGGCTTCATCAGCACGAACGGGAAGTAGACCTCGTGGATGCCGCCGAAGAACTGGATGATCGCGGCGCCGGGCGCGGAGGCCTTCGCCATCCCCCGCCCGAAGACGCTGTACGCCAGCAGCAGGCCCAGACCGGGACCGGGGTTGGCCTCGAGCAGGAACAGCACCGACTTGCCGGTCTCGGCCGCCTCGTCGATCCCGAGTGGTGTCAGGACGCCGTGGTTGATCGCGTTGTTCAGGAACATCACCTTCGCCGGCTCGATGAACAGCGAGGTGAGGGGCAGGATGCCGTTGTCGACGAGGAAGCTGACCGCGTCGCCGAGCCAGGCGATCACCTGGCGCAGCACCGGGGCCAGCGCGAACATGCCGAAGATCGCCATCAGGCCGGCGAGGATGCCGGCCGAGAAGTTGTCGACGAGCATCTCGAAGCCGGGCTTGATCTTGCCGGCCCAGAGCGCGTCGACGCGCTTCATGGCGTACGCCGTCAGCGGGCCCATGATCATGGCGCCGAGGAACATCGGCGACCCGCCCTGGTCTCCCACGAACTCCGGGAAGTAGGTCGCGACGATCACGCCGATCGTGGCGGTGGCGCCGACGACGCCGCCGCGGGTCTCGTAGACGATCCGCCCGCCCGTGTAGGCGATCATGAGGGGCAGCAGGTAGAAGATCATCGGCTCGACCATCAGCGCGATCTTGGGGTGGGGCGTCCACCCGACCTCGATGAAGAACGCCGTGATCAAGCCCCAGGCGATGATCGCGCCGATGTTCGGCATGATCATGTTGGACAGGAACGTGCCGAACTGCTGGACGCGGACCCGTGCCCCGACCCGGGTTCCTGCGTCCTCCGTGGTGATGCTGGCCATGTCACTCCTCCAGTTGCCACGACCGGGTCGTGAGCCCGGTCACATCAGATCATCAGTGAACCACGCAACCGGGCACGTTGCCAAGCACTCGGGCACATATTTGTGCCCGTCCATGTGGATTTGTGCGCGGGTTTGCCCGTACGGTGAGGTCGGACAGCTCGTCCCCACCCCTTCCCGCTGCCGGCCCGAGGCGCGGGCCCTGCGACCAGAGGAGAACCATGAAGGCACTGCGCTTCTACGCCCCCGAGGACGTGCGGCTCGAGGACGTGCCCGAGCCCGCGTGCGGCCCGCGCGAGGTGAAGATCAGGGTGCGCAACTGCTCCACCTGCGGCACCGACGTGAAGATCAAGAAGAACGGCCACGTCAACATCACCGGCGAGACCACGCTCGGCCACGAGGTGGCCGGCGAGGTGGTGGAGGTCGGCGCCGAGGCGCGCGGGGGCTTCGCGGTCGGTGACCGGGTGCAGTGCATCGCCGCCGTACCGTGCGGCGAGTGCCACGAGTGCCGCAAGGGCTGGATGGAGGTGTGCCAGAACCAGACCTCGGTGGGCTACCAGTACGACGGCGGGTTCGCCGAGTTCATGGTCGTGCCCGAGCAGGTGCTCAAGGTCGACGGCCTGAACCGGATCCCCGACAACGTCGGGTTCGACGAGGCCTCGGCGGCCGAGCCGTTCGCGTGCGCGATCAACGCCCAGGAGCAGCTCGGCATCGAGGAGGGCGACTTCACGGTCGTCTTCGGCGCCGGCCCGATCGGCTGCATGCACATCCGGATCGCCCGTGGCGTCCACCGGGTCGGCACGGTGGTCCTGGTCGACATCAACAACGAGCGGCTGCAGATGTCGGCGGACGCCGTCCAGCCCGACCACGTGATCAACGCCTCGGAGGTCGACGTGGTGGAGAAGGTCATGGAGCTGACCGGCGGGCGGGGGGCCGACGTGGTGATCACCGCGACGCCGGCCAACGTCACCCAGGAGCAGGCGATCTCGATGGCCGCCCGTCAGGGCCGGATCTCCTTCTTCGGCGGCCTGCCCAAGAACGACCCGTTCATCAAGGCGGACTCCAACCTGATCCACTACCGCCAGCTGCACGTCCACGGCGCCAACGGGTCCTCCCCCGACCACAACAAGCGGGCCCTGGAGTACCTCTCCACCGGCCAGGTCCCCGTCAAGGACCTGATCACCCGCCACGTCCCCCTCGACGACGTGATGTCCGTCTTCGACATCGTCGCCCGGGGCGAGGCGATCAAGGTCACGGTCGAACCCTGACGCGGCAGGGTTGGCGACCGGGAGGTTGAGGTGCGAGCCGTGAAACCCGGTGAGGACTGCAGGGCGGTGACCAGCGGGCGCCAAGCCTGCGCCTCCGAGGTTTCGAGGCTCGCTGCGCTCGCACCTCAACCTCCGGTGAGCACCTCACGTACCGCCTCACGCGCGGCCATCGGGTCGCTGGCGGCGAGGGCGGCCTCGGCGGCCTCCTCGCACTGCCCGGAGCTGACGGCCGACAGCCGCGCCCCGACCGGGCGTACGGCGGCTGCCGCCATGGACAGCGAGGTGATGCCCATGCCGACCAGCGCGCACGCGAGCAGCGGGTCGGCGGCAGCCTCGCCGCAGACGCCGACCGACTTGCCGGCCTGCCGCCCCGCCTCGGCCGTGATCGCGATCAGCTGGAGCACCGCGGGTTGCCAGGCGTCGGTGAGGTGGGCGAGGTCGGTGGCCATCCGGTCGGCGGCCATCGTGTACTGCGTCAGGTCGTTGGTGCCGATGGAGAGGAAGTCGACGACCTCCAGCATCCGGTGGGCCAGCAGGGCCGCGCTCGGGACCTCGATCATCACGCCCGCCTTGAGCCCCCGGCCGTGGACCGCCTCGGCGAACTCGGTCGCCTCGGCCACGGTCGCGACCATCGGCGCCATCACCCAGGTCTCGGTGCCGGCGTCGTCGGCCGCCTTGGCGACGGCGTCGAGCTGGCGCTCCATGAGCCCCGGGTTGTCGAAGGAGAGACGCAGTCCGCGGACGCCGAGGGCGGGGTTCTCCTCCTCCAGCATGTTGGCGAAGGCGAGTGGCTTGTCGGAGCCGGCGTCGAGGGTCCGGACGACGACGTAGCGGTCCCGGTCGCCCGGGCCCTTCCCCCGGAAGGCACCCAGCACCTGCCCGTAGATCTCGGCCTGCTCGTCGACCGTCGGCTCGTCCTTGCGGTTGAGGAAGCTGAGCTCGGTCCGGAACAGCCCGACCCCCTCGACCGGAGCCGCCTCGACCGCGGACCGCGCCGACTCGCCGTCGGCGACGTTGGCGAGGATCCGGATGGGCTTGCCGTCGGCGGTCAGCCCCGGGCCGGACCACGCGTCCAGCGCGGCGCGCTCCTCGCGGTCGGCGGCCACCCGGCGCGCCGCCTCGTCCTCGTCGGGGTCGACCTCGACGACGCCGGTCGTGCCGTCGACCAGGAGCCGGCTGCCCGACGGGACGTCGAGCGCCCCCGACGTACCGACGACGCACGGGATGCCGAGCTGGCGGGCGATGATCGCGGTGTGACTGGTCGGGCCACCGCGCTCGGTGACCAGGGCCAGCACCCGGGCCGGGTCGAGCCCCGCGGTGTCGGCCGGTGCCAGGTCGGCCGCGACCAGCACGCACGGCTCCTCCGGCGCGGGGACGCCGGGTTCGGGCTCGCCGACGACCCGGGCCACGATCCGCCGCTCGATGTCGCGCAGGTCCGTGACCCGCTCGGCCATCAGCCCGCCCATGCCGGTGAACACGGTGACGAAGGAGTCGACGGCGGCCCGGACGGCCGTCAGCAGGTCGTCCCCCGCCTTCAGCTGCTTGAGCACGGCCGAGCGCATCCCCTTGTCGCGCGCCAGTCCCGCGCTGGCGGTCAGCACCTCGGCCGCCGCGCCGGACGCCTTGTCCGCCTTCGCGGCGAACCCGTCGGCCACGGCCGCGGCGACGTCGTCGTAGCGCGCGATGGCCGCGTCCTCGGTCAGGTCGGAGCCGTCGAAGGCGTCGATGGCCGCCTGGGAGACCTCGGTCCGGGCGAGCAGGACCGGGCCGTGAGCGATGCCGGGCACGACGGGCGTGCCGGTGAGGGTTCCCGCCTCGGGATGGGTGGTCGTCGTGGCCATGCGCACAAGTTACTCCCGGAACCCCCTTGACAGTCAACACGTTCGGGCGTAAAACCACAGATACAAAAACCGGAGGAGGTCCGGATGTACGCCGAGGAACGGCAGCAGGCGATGGCGCAGCTGATCGGCCAGGAGGGTCGTCTCTCCGTCGCGCACCTCGCCGGCACCTTCGAGGTCACGACCGAGACCGTGCGCCGCGACCTCTCCTCGCTGGAACGTATCGGACTGGTACGCCGGGTGCACGGGGGCGCGGTCCCCTCCAGCTCGTTGTCGGTCATCGAGTCCGCGCTCGGGGAGCGCGACCAGTCCAACATCAGCGCGAAGGACGCGATCGCCGCGGCGGCGCTGGGCCAGCTGCCCCCGCCCGCGTCCGTGGTGGTGATCGACGCCGGCTCGACGACGGTCCGCCTGGCCGCCGTGCTGCCCCGCGAGCACCGGCTCTCCGTCGTCACCCACGCCGTCCCGATCGCGGCGCGGCTGGCCGGGCTCCCCCACATCGACCTGCACCTGCTCCCCGGACGCGTCCGCCCGACCACGCACGCCGCGGTCGGCACCGACACCGTGGCCGCCCTGGCCGAGCTGCGCGCCGACGTGGCCTTCGTCGCCACCAACGGGCTCAGCGCCGAGTTCGGGCTCACGACGCCCGACCGCGACGAGGCGGCGACCAAGCGGGCGATCGTCGCCTGCGCCCGGCGCACGGTCGTGCTCGCCGACTCCTCCAAGATCGGCGTCGAGACCCCGGTGCGGTTCGCGGCCCTCCGTGACATCGACGTCCTCGTCACCGACTCCGGCATCTCCGAGTCCGACCGGACTTCGCTGGAGAAGGCCGGCCTCGAGGTCGTGGTCGCATGATCGTCACGCTGACCGCCAACCCGAGCCACGACCGGACCGTCACGCTCACCGAGCCACTGCGCCACGGCGCCGTGCAGCGGGCGGCGTCGGTGCTGTCGCAGGCGGGCGGCAAGGGCGTCAACATCTCCCGCGCCTCGGTCGCGGCCGGCGTCCCGACGCTGGCCGTTCTGCCCGCACCCAGCCACGACGACCCGTTCGTGCTCGAGCTGCTGGCGGCCGGCATCGACTGCCGCCCGGTCGACCACCCGGGCGACCTGCGGGTCAACATCACCATCAGCGACCCCGACGGCACGACCACCAAGCTGAACAGCCCGGGCCCGGCGATGACCGACGCGACCCGGGCCGCGCTGGCCGACGCCCTCGCGCGTCGTACCGGCGAGGGCGACTGGGTCGTGCTCGCGGGCTCGCTGCCCCCGGGCGCGCCCGTGGGCTGGTACGCCGACCTGGTGGCCGGGCTGGCCAGCACGGGTGCCCGGGTGGCGGTCGACACCAGCGACGAGCCGCTCCGCGCGCTGGTCGACCGGCTGGAGGACGGCGCCCCCCACCTGATGAAGCCCAACGGCCACGAGCTGGCCTCGCTGACCGGCCACGACGGCGACGACCTCGAGAAGGAACCGGTCGCCGCCGCCCGGGCTGCCCTCGAGCTGGTCGACCGCGGGGTCGAGAGCGTGCTCGTGACGCTCGGCGGCAACGGCGCCGTCCTCGTCACCGACGGGCGTGCCTGGCACGCCACCCCGCCCCCGACGACCGTGGTCAGCACGGTGGGGGCGGGCGACTCCAGCCTCTTCGGCTACCTCCTCGCCGCCATCGAGGAGCGGCCGCCGGCCGACCGGCTGGCCCTCGCCGTCGCCTACGGCAGCGCCGCCGCAGGCCTTCCCGGAACGACCATCCCCCACCCGCACCAGGTGGACCCCACCCAGGTCCTGGTCACCGACCTCGACCTCACGCAAGGAGACTGACCCGTGTCCGACCTCATCACCCCGGCGCTGGTGCGCCTCGACGCCGCACTCGGCGCGACCAAGGACGACGTGATCCGTTCGCTCGCCGCGCTCGTCGGCGACGCCGGCCGTGCCTCCGACGTCGACCAGCTCGTCACCGACGCGTTCGCCCGCGAGCAGACCTCGGCCACCGGCCTCGCCGGCGGCATCGCCATCCCCCACTGCCGCACCAGCGGGGTCGACGAGCCGACCCTGGCCTTCGCCCGGCTCGACCCGGGCGTCGACTTCGGCGCCAAGGACGGGCCGGCCGACCTGGTCTTCCTGATCGCCGCCCCCGCCGGTGGGGACGCCGACCACCTGCAGATCCTCACCAAGCTCGCCCGCGCGCTGGTGAAGCCGGCGTTCACCGACGAGCTCCGGCGCGCCCGCTCCGCCGAGGACGTCGTGGGCCTGGTCAGCCACGAGCTGGGGGTCACGCCCGAACCGGCGGCGGCACCCGCAGCCGCGGCCGGCGCGTCCGCTGCTCCGGCCGCGCCCGCCGGGACGTCCGAGCCGGCCCCCGCGGCCGGGGGTCACCGTCGGCTGGTCGCGGTCACCGCGTGCCCGACCGGGATCGCCCACACCTACATGGCCGCCGAGGCGCTCGAGGCCGCGGCCGAGCGGGCCGGGGTCGACATCCAGGTCGAGACCCAGGGATCGGCCGGGTCGACGCCGCTCACCCACGACACCATCGCCGCCGCCGACGCGGTGATCTTCGCCGTCGACGTCGGGGTCCGGGACCGGGGCCGGTTCGGCGGCAAGCCCGTGGTCAGCTCCGGGGTCAAGCGCCCGATCGACGACGCCGACGCGATGATCGAGGAGGCGCTCCGCTACGCCGACGACCCGAACGCCCCCAAGGTGGAGGGCACCGGCGGCACGGCCGAGGGCGAGACCGTCGAGGAGACCTGGGGCGGTCGGATCCGCCGGGTGCTGATGACCGGTGTCTCCTACATGATCCCGTTCGTCGCCGCGGGCGGCCTGCTGATCGCCCTGGGCTTCCTGTTCGGCGGCTACGAGATCACCGGCCCCGCTGGCGAGATCCTGGTCAACAACACGCTGTTCAACCTGCCGGACCCCGACGCGCTCGGCCTCGACCACGCACTGTTCGGCAGCGGGTTCTTCGCCTACCTGGGGGCCGTCTTCTTCGCGCTCGGCGCCACGGCGTTCAAGTTCCTGGTGCCCGCCCTGGCCGGCTACATCGCCTACGCCATCGCCGACCGGCCCGGCATCGCGCCCGGGTTCGCGATGGGCGCGCTGGCCATCGACCTGGCCGGCTTCGGCACCCCGCAGAGCGGGTTCCTCGGCGGCATCATCGGCGGCGTCCTGGCCGGGGTGCTGGCCCACTGGATCTCCGGCTGGAAGGTACCGGCCTGGGCCCGCGGCCTGATGCCGGTGCTGGTGATCCCGCTGCTGGCGACCCTGATCAGCGGCTTCATCATGGTGGTCGTGCTCGGCCGGCCGCTCGGCGCCCTGATGGAGGCGCTGACCGACGGCCTGACCAGCATGAGCGAGAACACCGGCCTCGCGGTCGTGCTCGGCGTCGTCCTCGGCCTGATGATGGCCTTCGACATGGGCGGTCCGCTCAACAAGGTCGCCTACGCGTTCGCGACCGCCGGGCTCGGCACCGCGGCCGCCGCGACGGGCGACGCGCCCGAGCTGAAGGTCATGGCCGCGGTGATGCTCGCCGGCATGGTGCCGCCCCTGGCGCTCGCCCTGGCGACCGTCGTCCGGCCCAACCTGTTCACCGTGCCGGAGCGCGAGAACGGCAAGGCTGCGTGGGCGATGGGCGCCTCGTTCATCACCGAGGGAGCCATCCCGTTCGCCGCCGCCGACCCGCTCCGCGTGATCCCGTCGATCATGCTCGGCTCCGCGGTGACCGGCGGGCTCGCGATGGCCCTCGACGTCACGCTGCGGGCGCCGCACGGCGGGATCTTCGTCCTCTTCGCCGTGGGCAACATCATCGGCTTCCTGATCGCGCTCGCCGCCGGCGTCCTCGTCGGGGCGGTGGCCGTGATCGCGCTGAAGTCCGTGGGAGCCCGCGACACCGACCTGGCCACCGTCTGACCACCGCACCCCTACCGGAAAGGCACCTCCATGCCCAGCAAGTCCGTCGTCGTCGGCTCTGCCGTCGGCCTGCACGCCCGCCCCGCCGCGATCATCGCCGAGAAGGCCGGTGAGCTCGGTGCCGACGTCACCATCAACGGTGTCGACGCCAGCTCCTCGCTGATGATCATGACCCTCGGCGCCAAGAACGGCGACACCGTCGAGGTCGAGAGCGACGACCAGGCCGCGCTCGACACGATCGCCGGCCTGGTCGAGCAGGACCTCGACGCGGACTGAGGGCCGCCCCCCGGAAGCGGCGCCGGGAGCGTCCTCGCTCCCGGCGCCGTCGGCCGTCCCGGTGACCGACCGCGACGCAGGGGCCGCGCTCACCCGACGCCGATCACCCCGCAGTGTCGGCGGTGGTCTCGCGCCCCGACCCGTCGGCGTCGCGCAGTGCGAGGTATCCCGCGCGGACGCCGACCGCGCGCTCGAGCTCGTGGAGCACCTCGCTGAAGAACTGCTCCTTGTAGGTCTCGTCGGTCATCACCGCGACCGCGAAGTAGAGCCCCGAGAACGCCGCCAGGAACACCGAGACCTGGAGCAGCTCGACCGACAGGTTGCCGAGGTTGCGCAGCTCCTCGACGTCCTGCTCGCCCGTCCAGGCCGCCTGGACCTCCGGATCCATCACGATCGCGCCGAAGAGCACGAAGAACCCCAGCACCGCCAGCGCCAGGAGCAGCACCTGCGCGGCCTGCGTGACGAGCAGCACCAGGATCAGGTTCCAGCGCTCGTAGCCCTGCACGTCGCCGTACCGCTGGAGCGGCAGCTCGTCGGCCCGCTCGTCGAGGATCGCCCGGACCGGCTCCTCGATCGGGGTCGCCCGGGTCGCCCGCCGCACCAGGTCGACGTCGATGAAGTCGTCGACCTTGTCGACCTCCTCCGGCAACCGCACCAGCAGGAAGCCCACCGCGATCGCACCGAACAGCAGCAGCGTCAGCCACAGCACGGAGCCGTCCAGGGTCGCCGAGAGCTGCCACACCTCGGCGTTGATGAACAGGAAGGTGATGAAGAGCAGCAGCAGCGGCAGCGCCCGGGTGACCATCTGCAGCAGCTGGCGCAGGCTCCCCCGGGTCCGGCGCAGGGCCCACACCAGGATCGGCCGGGCGCGCAGCGCCGTGACCGCGTACAGGAGAGCGGCCAGCACCGCGATCAGGGTCAGCGTCGCCGGCGCGAACGACGCCTGCCCGGTGAGCTCGGTCAGCGCCCACGCCGCCGCGACTGCGGCGAGCGCCACCAGGGCCATCAGCGGCACGGTCGTGCGCGGCCGCAGCGAGCGACGGGCGCGTTCCCGCTCCTCGGGCACGAAGTAGGGAAGCCCGTGGCGCACGAACCAGGGCTCGATCTCCTGCTCCCAGCGCCGACGCCGCATCAGACGCCCAGGGCGGAGCGGGTGCGGCCCACGTCGTCGGCCATCGTCGCGAGCAGCTCGTCGACGTCGTCGAACGCGACCATCCCGCGGAGCCGCTCCACGAAGGCCACCTCCACCTCGACGCCGTAGAGCTCGAGGTCGTCGCGGTCCAGGGCGTAGGCCTCCACGCGCCGCTCGCGCTCGCCCTCGAACGTGGGGTTGGTGCCGACGCTGATCGCCGCCGGCCACTGCTCACCGCTGTCGCGGCGCCGCAGCCACCCGGCGTACACGCCGTCGACGGGGGCGGCACGGCCCGCCGCGAGCGGCACGTTGGCGGTGGGGTATCCGAGCTCGCGCCCGCGACGCTCGCCCTCGAGGACGACGCCGCGCACCGCGAACGGCCGGCCCAGCGCCTCCGCGGCGCCGGCGACGTCACCCTCCGCCAGACAGGTGCGGACGTAGGTCGACGACCACACCTGCGGGCCGCCGTCGAGCGGGACGCCCTCGACGGTGAAGCCGCGCTCCTGACCGGCCTCGCGGAGCAGCGCGACGTCACCCGCCGCCTTGGCGCCGAACCGGAAGTTGGCACCGACGACCACGGCCGCCGCGTGCAGGGCGCCCACGAGCACCCGGTCGACGAACTCCACCGGCGACCAGGCGGCGATCTCGCGCGAGAACGGGAGCGCGAGCACGTCGTCGACCCCTGCCCGGGCGAGCAGCTCGGCCCGCTCCTCGATCCCGGTCAGCATCGCGGGCGCGTGGTCGGGGCGCAGCACGGCCATCGGGTGGGGGTCGAAGGTCACCGCCACCACCCGCAGCCCCTCGCGGTCCGCGGCCTCACGGGCGCGCGACAGCACCGCCTGGTGGCCACGGTGGACGCCGTCGAAGTTGCCGACCGTCACCACCGAGGGGCCGAGTCCCGCCGGGACGTCGTCGTGGGAGCGCCAGACCTGCACGGCACGACCCTATCGACGCGGCCGGCACCGTCGTTCAGCCGGTGAACACCGCGACCGCGCGCGCCAGGTCGGGACCGGCGCCCTCGTAGAGCGCGAGGAACTCCCCGTCCGGAGCGAACAGCGCCACGGGACCGGGCTCCGGCAGGGCGATGGCGAGCGTGCGACCGACCCGCACGTCGGCCGACTGCCCCTCGTCGAGGTCGTGGACCGGGAAGGACGTCCGGGCGGCCTCGGCGATCGGGACCACCGCGAAGTCGTCGGTGAGCTGCTCCATCGTCCGCGCCCGGTCGAGCGTGAACGGGCCGACCGCCGTACGTCGCAGCGCGGTGAGGTGGGCGCCGGCCCCGAGGGCCGCGCCCGCGTCGCGGGCGATCGCGCGGACGTAGGTGCCGCTCGAGCAGCGCAGCGACAGGTCGACCTCGTCGCCGCGGACCGCCCGGACGACGAGCTCGTGGACCGTCACCCGGCGCGGGGCCAGCTCGACGTCCTCCCCGGCACGCACCCGCGCGTAGGCCCGCCGGCCACCGACCTTGATCGCCGAGACCGCGCTCGGGACCTGGTCGATCTCCCCGGTGAACGCGGCGAAGGCGTCACGGACCTGCTGCTCGTCGAGGCCGGCCGTCCCCGCGGTGGCGACCACCTCGCCCTCGGCGTCGTCGGTCGTGGTGGTGACCCCGAGCCGGACCGTCGCGTCGTACGCCTTCTCGGTCAGCATCAGGTGGCCGAGCAGCCGGGTGGCCCGGCCGACGCCCACCACCAGCACGCCGGTGGCCATGGGATCGAGGGTGCCGGCGTGGCCGACCTTCCGGGTGCCGGCGAGCCTGCGGACCCGGGCGACGACGCCGTGGGAGGTGAGGCCGCCGGGCTTGTCGACGACGACCAGCCCCGACGGGGTCACTCCTCCTCCGCGTCCTCGTCGGGGTCGGCGGCGCGGGGTGGTTCCTGAGGAGCCGAGGGACGAGGCGTCTCGAAGGGCTTCTTGTAGGGGTCGGCGTCGCCGGCGTACGCCGTACCGCGGCGGGCCGCGGCCTCCTCGTCCTGCGCCCTCGCCCGCGCCAGCACCTCGTCGAGGTGGCGGGCGTTCTCGGGGAGCGCGTCGTGGACGAAGGCCAGCGTGGGGGCGTGCCGCATGCCGAGCTGCTTGGCGACCTCGGAGCGGAGCAGCCCCTTGGCCGACTCCAGCGCCGCGGCCGTGCTCGCGAGGTCGGCCTCCTCGCCCAGCACGGTGTAGAAGATCGTCGCCTGCTGGGTGTCACCGGTGACCCGGACGTCGGTCACGGTCACGAACCCCAGGCGCGGGTCCTTGATCCGCCGTTCCAGCATCTCGGCGACGATGACGCGGATCCGGTCGGCGATCTTCCTGACCCGCGGGTTGGTGCTGCTCATCTGCTTCTCCGTTGAGTTGGGCCTGGCTCGCGGTTGAGTTGGGCCTCGCTCGCACCGAGCGCTCGACTCACGCCCAAGTGAACGCGAGCGAGGCCCAACTCAACATGTCAGTCGCGCGGGATCTCGCGCATCTCGAAGGCTTCGACGACGTCGTCGATCTTGATGTCCTGGTAGTTCCGGAGCACCAGACCGCACTCGAAGCCCTCGCGGACCTCGGACACGTCGTCCTTCTCGCGCCGCAGCGAGGCCAGGTCCAGGTTGTCCTGGACGACCGCGCCGTCGCGCAGCAGGCGGACCTTGGCGTTGCGGCGGATCACGCCGCTGGTGACCATGCAGCCCGCGATGTTGCCGGTGCGGGAGGAGCGGAAGATCTCGCGGATCTCCGCCTGGCCCAGCACCTGCTCCTCGTACTCGGGCTTGAGCATGCCCTTGAGCGCGGCCTCGATCTCCTCGATCGCCTGGTAGATCACGGTGTAGTACCGGATCTCCACGCCTTCCTTGTCGGCCATCTCGGTCGCCTTGCCCTGCGGGCGGACGTTGAACCCGATGATGATCGCGTCGGAGGCGGCCGCGAGGTCGACGTTGGTCTCGGTGATCGCGCCGACGCCGCGGTCGATCACCCGGAGGCTGACCTCCTCGCCGACGTCGATCTGCGACAGCGCGTCCTCGAGGGCCTCGACCGAACCGGACACGTCGCCCTTCAGGATCAGGTTGAGCTCCTGGCTCTCGCCCTTCTCCATCGAGGCCATGAAGTCCTCGAGCGTACGGCGCACCCGCCGCTTGGCCTGCATGGCCGCCCGCTCCCGGGCTTCCCGCTTCTCGGCGATCTGTCGGGCCATCCGGTCGTCGTCGACCACGATGAAGTTCTGCCCGGCGCTCGGCGCGGCGTTGAGGCCCAGCACCATCGCGGGACGCGACGGGTCGGCCTTCTCGATGTTCTCGCCGTGCTCGTCGAGCATCGCCCGGACCCGGCCGAAGGCCGGACCCGCGACGAGCGAGTCGCCGACCCGCAGCGTGCCGCGCTGGACCAGCACGGTCGCCACCGGACCGCGACCGCGGTCGAGGTGCGCCTCGACCACGAGGCCCTGCGCGTCCTGGGTGGGATTGGCCCGCAGGTCCAGCGACGCGTCCGCCGTCAGCACGATCGCCTCGAGCAGCGACTCGAGGTTGAGCTCGGCCTTGGCCGAGACGTCCACGAACATCGTGTCGCCGCCGTACTCCTCGGGGACCAGGCCGTACTCGGTCAGCTGGCCCCGGACCTTGGTGGCGTCGGCCTCGGGGAGGTCGATCTTGTTGACCGCGACCACGATCGGCACCTCAGCCGCCTTGGCGTGGTTGAGCGCCTCGACCGTCTGCGGCATCACGCCGTCGTTGGCCGCGACCACCAGCACCGCGATGTCGGTGGCCTGCGCACCACGGGCACGCATGGCCGTGAACGCCTCGTGACCCGGAGTGTCGATGAAGGTGATCCGCCGCTCGTTGTCCTCGACCTCGGTCGTCACCTGGTAGGCACCGATGTGCTGGGTGATGCCACCGGCCTCGTCCGCCACGACGTTCGCCTTGCGGAGCGCGTCGAGCAGCTTGGTCTTTCCGTGGTCGACGTGCCCCATGACCGTGACGACGGGGGGTCGTACGGCGAGGTCGTCCTCGTCGCCGACGTCCTCGCCGAACTCGAGGTCGAAGGACTCCAGCAGCTCGCGGTCCTCGTCCTCCGGGGAGACGATCTGGACGACGTAGTTGAGCTCCTCGCCGAGCAGCTCGAACGTCTCGTCGTTGACCGACTCGGTGGCGGTGACCATCTCGCCGAGCGAGAACAGCATCTGCACGAGCGCCGCGGCGTCGACGTTGATCTTCTCCGCGAAGTCGGTCAGTGAGGAGCCCCGTGCCAGGCGCACGGTCTCGCCGTCGCCCTTGCGGACCCGCACACCGCCGATCGTCGGGGCCTGCATCGCCTCGAACTCCTGGCGACGGGCCCGCTTCGACTTGCGACCACGGCGCGACGGGCCACCCGGGCGACCGAACGCACCCTGGGTCTGGCCGCGACCTCCGGGACGGCCACGTCCCGGAGGACCGCCGAAGCCGCGACCGGGGGCGCCGGCACCGGGACCACCGCCGGGACCGCCACGACCACGGGCCGGGGCGCCACCCCGGCCACCGCCGGGACCGCCGCGGCCACCGCCCGGGGAGGGACGACCGCCGGGACCGCTGCCGAACGCGGCCGGGGACTTGGGCATCATCGCGGGGTTGGGCCGCGGCATGCCGGGGCGACCGCCCGCGGGCGGGCGGGGCGGGCGGCTGTCGTCCTGCCCACCCTCACGGGGCGCGGGCGCCGGACGGCGGCCCATGCCCTGGCTGGACGCGAACGGGTTGTTGCCGGGGCGCGGCGCACCGCCGCGACCGACCGGGCGCGGGCCCGGGGTCGGCGGCTTGGGGCCGGGCTTGGGGGCGGCCGGCCTGGGGGCCGTCGCCTCCGCGGCCGGGGCCTCCGGCTCCGCGGGAGGCTCCTCGGCCAGCGGCTCCTCGGCCGGCGGCTCGGGGGTCGCCTTCTTGGCCGGACCCGGCTTGGGGCCGGGCTTCGGCGCGGACGGCGCCTCGGCGGGGGCCTCCGGCGCGGTGCCGTCGGTCGCCGGGGCCTCCGGCTCAGGGGCCGGCTTCGCGGCGGGCGCGGGCTTCGCGTCGGCCGGGGCGGCTGCCGGGGCAGCCGCCTTCAGCTGCTCGCCGTACTCCTTGCGGAAGCGCATCTCGGCGGGCAGCTCGACGGTCGAGCTCGCCGACTTGACGAACTCCCCCATCTCCTTGAACTTCTCGAGAACGAACTTGCTCTCGACTCCGAACTCCTTGGCGAGCTCGTGGACTCGGGTCTTGGCCACGTTTCTCCTTCTGGCCCGAGACCCGTGTCAGGGTGACTCTCAGACCGTTGGTGGTTGTGCTGCGAACAGCGGGCTCATCGCGAGGTACTCATCGAGTGCTCATGAGCTGTTGCTCCAGTCTCAGTCGGTCGGTTGGTCAGGTACGTGCGAGGCGAGGTAGTCCCCCACCGGTGTGCCGGCCAGCCCCTCCCCGGCCCGGAGGGCTCGGGAGAACGCTCGCCTGCGCACCGCGAGGTCGTAGCACGCCGTCGTGGGATGCAGGTGCGCCCCACGACCCGCCGCGGTGCCACCGGGGTCGGGTACGGCGGCCGGTCGGCCGTCGCTGCCCGTGCCGATGACGACACGCAACAACTCGCGCTTGGCGGCCCGCTCCCGGCATCCGATGCAGGTCCGGACCGGAGTCCGGGCAGGGGTTGACGGAAGGCTGGCCACCGCCGACAACCTTAGCCGGTCGGGCACACCTTCCTCCAACCGGCAGCGGGTCAGGAGTGTTCCCCACCGTTGCCCGGGACCCGGGCGAACGCGCGGATCAGCTCGCCCCGGGAGCGCAGCCCGCGCTTGCGGAAGACGCTCGAGAGGTGGTGCTCGACGGTCTTCGGGCTCAGGAACAGGGCCGCCGCGACCTCCCGGTTGGTGAGCCCCTCGGCGACCAGGCGCGCCACGCGGGCCTCCTGGGAGGTCAGTGCGTCACCGACGGCGGCCGCCGGGGTGCGGGTGGTGCCGGTCGCCGCCAGCTCGGCGTCGGACCGCTCCACCCACAGCGACAGGTCCATCGCAGCGAAGGCCTCCCGGGCCTGCCGGAGCCGTTCCCGCGCCTCCACCCGACGTCCGGCCCGGCGCAGCCGCGACCCCAGCAGCAGCGTCGTGTGGGCGGTCTCGAACAGCTCCGGGGCCTCCGCGTGTGCCGCGAGGGCCGCGCCGTACGTCGCCAGGGCCTCGTCGTCGTCCACCGCCGCGAGCGCGAGCGTGCGCAGCACCGGCGCGCGCTGGTGGGCCGGAGCGTCCGGCGAGGTCGCCGTCTCGAGGCGGCGCGCCAGGTCCAGCGCGTCCTCGCCCCGTCCGAGGGCGACGTAGGCCTCCACGAGCATCGGTGCCACGCCGAGCGGCTCGCCCATCGCCCCCACGCCGCCGTCGAGGTCCAGCCGCGGCTCCAGCTCGGCCACCACGGCGGCGACGTCCCCTCGGCAGAGCGCGCAGTACGCCGCGGTGAGGGCCTGGTGGGCCGCTACCGCCGTGGTCCCGGCCCGATCGGTCAGCGCGCGGGCACGCACGAGCGCCTCGGCGGCCTCCTCGTGCCTGCCACGCGCCGCCAGCTGCCAGGCAAGCGTCTCCTCGGCGACCGACACGTCGGCCACGTAACCCAGATGGGTCCCGAGCTCCACCGCCTCGCCGGCGTCCGCGAACGCCCCGACGTGGTCGCCGAGCCAGGCGCGCCCCGCGGCGACGATGGCCAGGGTGGACACCAGGACGCCGACCTCGCCCCGCGCGCGGAGCTCGGCGAGCAGCCGCAGCCCGGTCTCCATGGCAGGTCGCGGGTCACCCAGGAAGCCCGCGGCCATGGCCAGCAGCAGGGCCGCATGGGGCACCTCGGACACCGTCAGGTCGGCGGACTGCTCGACCACGCTGCGGAGCAGCGCCTGTCCCGCCTCCCGCTGGTCGTGGAGCAGCAGGGACACCCCCGTGGTGAAGTCGCGCGCGAGGCGCTGGTCGGCCCGGGAGCCGTCGGCCGCCTCCGCGATCCGGGTCGCGCAGGCATGGAACGCCTCCATGTCCCCGAGGCGGAAGCTCGTGAGCGCCAGCTCGGTCAGGGCGGGTACCCGCGCAGCCCCGTCGCTGCAGTCGACGGCCTCGGCGAGCAGGGTCGCTGCGGCCGGCACGGAGCCGGCGTACTGCTCCAGCATCCCCTGCGCGAGGCCTGCCACCGCGCGGGCCTCGCGCGGTGCGAGTCGGTCGTCGAGCACCGCCGCCGCGAGCCGTCGGGTCCGGACCATGTCGCCTCCCACGAACGCGTCCCGGGCTGCCGCGGCCCTCCGCGACGCGGCCTGGCCCGGGTCGGGGGTGAGCCAGGCGGCACGCTCCAGGGCTGCGGAGGCCGAGGCGTGTCCGGTCCGGCTGCGGCTGTCGGTGGCGAGCGCCGCGAGCCGACCGGCCAGGTTCTCGTCGGGCCGGTCGGCGGCGTGGGCGAGGTGCCACAGCGCGACGGGGTCGTCCGCCGCCGGGCTCGCGGCTGCGAGCGCACGATGGGCGGAGCGGCGCTCCCCGGCAGAGGCACGCCGCACGGCCGCCGCGCGTAGCAACGGGTGCCGGAACCCGTGGCCGCCGCCGGACTCCTCCCGCAGGACCTCCCGGTCGACCGCCTCGTCGACGGCCGCTCCGGCGTCGAGCCCCTCGGCGGTGAGTGCGGAGGAGACGACGGCGTCCGCCTCCGCGGGGTGCACGGCGGCCAGGAGTACCCCCCGGGCGGCGGCCGGTGAGAGGGACGCGAGGGTCCGGTCGAGGGCGGCACCGAGCCGGTCGCCCACGGGCAGCGGGTCAGGGAGGCCGGCGCCTCCGCCCGCCTGCGCCGCGCTCATCCGCCGCGCGACCTCGAGCAGGGCCAGCGGGTTGCCTCCGCTGGCGGCGTGCAGCCGCCGTGCCACCGCGGCGGTCACCGCGCTGCCGAGCAGGTGCCTGCTGCCGTCCTCGTCCAGGCCGGCGAGCGACAGGGTGGGGAGGCCCTCGACGAGCCCGGACACCGGCGTCAGGGGTCGGGACGCCAACACCACGGCGACCCGGTCCTGGTCGAGCCGGCGTACCGCGAACAACAGGGCGGACGCCGACTCGGGGTCCACCCACATCAGGTCGTCCACCACGACGAGGAGGGGCGACTTCTCGGCGGCCTCGGCGAGCAACGACAGCGTCGCCGCGGCGACGAGGAACCGGTCGACGGGGCCGCGCTCGGCCGACCAGCCCAGCGCGCGACCCAGCGCCTCGCCCTGCCCCGGGGGCAGCCGTCCCGCCAGCTCCCGCAGCGGGCCCAGCAGCTGCACCAGCCCGGCGTGCGGCAGCACCGACTCGGTCTCCACCCCCTGGGCGCCCAGCACCCGGAACCCCGACGCCATCCCGCGCGCCGCGTCGAGCAACGTGGTCTTCCCGATGCCCGGCTCTCCCTGGAGCAGCAGCACCCCGCCGTTCCCTGCACGGGCGGCGTCGAGCAGCCCGGCCAGCTGCCGCAGCTCGGCACCCCGGCCCACCGGCTCGACCCCGGGGTTGGGGGACTTCCCCGACGCGACCGCGCCGCCCCCGGTGCCACGGTCGACCGGAGACACCGCCGACGAGGGAGGGTCCGATGAGGACATTGCACCGGATTCTAGGGGCGTTGGGCCGCGACCTGACGTGGACGGGATGGCGCTACGGCTGGTACTACCACCTGCCACCCAGGGAGCTGTCCGGAGGACGTCCCGACCGTTCGTGAGTGGCCGGACGGGTCACCAGCGCACGAGCTTCCAGATCTCGGGCTCCAGCTGCTGACCCTCCCCCACCTCGGCGAAGATCTCGACCGCGCTCTTGAGGTGGCTCATTGCGTCCTCCGCCCGTCCGAGGGCGTGGAGGAGGTCGGCGAGGTTGTTGTGCAGGGCGGCCTCCCGGTGCCGGTCGCCGAGGGTGACGCAGGTCCGGAGCGCCTCCTGGGTCAGCTCCACGGCGACGGCCAGGTCGCCGCGTGCGCGGTGGGCCAGGGCGAGGTTGTTCAGGGCCGCGACCTGCAGGTCCCGGTCGCCGAGCTGCTCTGCCATCGCCCGGCTGCGGTGCAGGTGGGCGATCGCGGCGTCGACCGCGCCCTCCGTCGCCGCCATCATCCCGAGCAGGTTGAGCCCTTGGCAGAGAGCACGGTTCTCCTCCGCCTGCTCGGCCAGGGACACCGCCTCACTCGCCAGCAGCCGGGCGCGATCGGGCTCGCCCAGCGAGTACGCCGCCAGGGCCCGGTCGGCGGTGACGCCCGCCCGCGCGGCGGGGTCGTCCGGCAACGCGGAGAGCGCCGCCTCCAGGTGCGCCTCGGCCAGCGCGTACTCGCCGCGCCTCACGTGCAGCCGACCAAGCCGGTGCTCCAGTCGCGGCAGGTCCTCGGGTGGGGCGTCGGCCGCCGCCGCTCGCAGGCTCACCAGGGCACCGGCGTAGTCACCCAGCACCACCTGGACGTCGGACAGCGCGGTCTGCAACCCGCTGCGATCGGGGTGCCCGAGCTCGAGGGCCCGCCGGAGGTGGTCCAGCGCCTCCACGTTGGCGAACACGGCCCGCGCCTGGTCCCCGGCCGCACGGTGCGCGTCGGCGGCCGCGGCGTCCTGCCCCGCCAGCTCGTGGTGCCGCGCCTGCGCGGCCAGGGACGGGACCGCCGCCGCGGCACGTCGGTGGAGCAGCCGCCTCCGGGCCAGGCTGGTCTGGTCGTACGCGACGGTGCGCAGCAGCTCGTGGTCGAAGTCGTAGTCGACCTCACGCTCCTGCACCAGCCCGCGACTCACCAGCTCCTCCAGGGACGCCACGGTCTCCTCGTCCGATCGGCCGCTCACGGTGCGGACGGTGTCGACGTCGAAGCTCCGGCCGAGCACGGCCGCGGCGGACAGGATCTGCCGGGCCGTCTCACCGGCGGGCGCCAGCCGGGCCCGCAAGGCGTCGCGCGCCCCGGAGGGCATGACGTCACCGACGTCGCTGGCGCGGAGGTACTCCACCAGCATCAACGGGACGCCCTCGGTCGTCGCCCAGAACCGGTGCACCACTGCGGGGTCGACGTCGTCCGCGCGCACCGACCGGACCAGCTCGCCCACCGCCTCCTCGTCCAGCCGGCCGAGGAGGAGCTGGATGCCTCCGGCCCGGGCCGCGACGGACGCGGCGTCGCGTGCAGGGTGTTCGTGCGGGGTACGCCACCCGACCACGACGAGCACCGCACGGCCGGCCAGCCTGCGCAGGCCGAACGCGAGCAGTCGCAGGGTGGACACGTCGGCCCACTGGGCGTCGTCGAGCACGAGGACACCCGGCGCGGCCCCCGACACGGCCTGCGTCAGTGCGTCCCAGAGCGCCCCCAGGAACCGGCCCTCGGCGCCGGGGTCGTCGACCGTCGCCGGGTCGGCCAGGCTGCGCGTGGACACGGCCGGAGCCACCTCCGGCACGAGTCGCGCCACCTCCGACAGCACCCGGTCGTCGAGGGCATCGATCCACCCGGGGTCCTCCCGCGTCCGCTCGCGCAGCAGGTCGACGACCGGGCGGTAGGGCAGACCTGCCTCGTCCTCGTAGCCACGGGCCCATCCCACCGTGGCCCCGGCCCGCTGCGCCCTCCCGGCCAGCTCCTCGACGAGCCGGGTCTTGCCGATGCCGGCCTCGCCCTCGACCAGCGCGACCCGCCCGTCAATGGTGACGTCGTCGTACGCCGCCACGAGTGCCGCCAGGTCGGCACCACGACCGACGAACGCCGGCACCGGCACCGCAGCGACGTCGGGCAAGGAACCGTCGGGCGGTGCCGGAGCGGCCGGAGGCGTGGTCGGACGGGGCATCTCGAAGGACCCCTCGTTGATCGCCTCGTAGAGCGCGGTGGTCTCCGCCAGGGGCGGCACGCCGAGCTCGCGCGACAGGGTGCGCACGCACTCGCGGTACTGGACCAGCGCGCCGGCCCGGTCACCGGTGACGGCCAGCAACCGGATCAGGGCCTGGTGGGCCGGCTCGTGGAGCGGGTCGAGCGCCAGCCAGCGGCGGACCAGGGCCAGCGCCCCGACCCCGTCGCCGGCGGCCTCCCGCTCGCCGGCGAGCGCGCCCAGGGTCGCGGCGTACTCCCGCCGCAGCGTCGCCCCGTGGGTCTCGGCCCACTCCTCGAACGCCGGCGCGTCACGGACCGCGAAGCCCTCGAGCAGGTCGCCACCCCAGGCCGCGACCGCCCCGTCGAGGTCGCCTGCGCCCCGCCGGGACCGGAACCGGTCCACGTCCACCGCCAGGTCGGAGCCCCTCACCAGCCGTACCTGGTCCCGGGTGGCCTCGACGTGCTCGGCGCCGAGCGCACCGCGCAGGCTGGAGAGGGTGCGGCGGAGGGCGCCCCGGGCGTGGGACAGGTCCGCGTCGGGCCACAGCAGGTCGGCCAGCGCGTCGCGCGGTCGGGCCGTCTCGGTGAGGCAGAGGTGGGCCAGCAGCGCGGTCGCCTTGCGCGTGTCGAAGGACAGCGGGCGACCGTCCCGGACCACCCGAGGTGGGCCGAGCAGCTGCACCTCGATCATCGACACCCCCGTGACGCGTGGCGGCAACCGGTACGGCAGCCGTGCAATCACCGCAGATCGTAACGGAGACGTGCCTCCGACGCCGCGACACGAGGCACAGCACGCGCAGACACCAAGCGAGCCGGGCGACCGCGTCGTAACGTTTCCGGGACGACGACCGCCGACGGTGGTCGACGACGTCGTCCGAGTGGCCAGGAGGGGAGGTGCTCGGCGTGCGCCCACCGACCCGGGGATCGGCAACGGTCGCAGTGCTCGCCTGGGGCTCGTGCGCGCTCTTCGTGCTGATGTGGCTCGGCACGGCCATCCTCTACGTTCGCGGGAGCGGGGCGCTCGACGAGCTGCTGACCGTCCTGGCGCTCGGGTACGCCCTGACGGGAGCCATGGTCGCGGTCCGCGAACCGCGCAACGCGGTGGGCTGGCTGCTGCTGGTCATCGCGCTGTCGTTCGCCCTCCAGGGCCTGGTCGACGCCTACGTCGCCGAGCCCGGCCGCCCGTTCGCCGTCGCGGCCGCGTGGCTGAGCAGCTGCACCTGGTACGTCTGGCTCTACGTGGCGGCCGTGGTGCTCCCGATGCTGTTCCCGGACGGGCGGCTGATCTCGCCCCGGTGGCGGTTCGCGCTCTGGATCGGGTACGCCGCGCTCGCATGCGCGCTGGTGTCGGAGGCCTTCCGTCCCGGGGCGATCGACGTCGACTCACCGCAGGCCATCCCGAACCCGCTCGGGATCCCCGGCGCGGAGAGGGCGCTGTCCGCCCTGAGCCTCGCGAGCGACGTGCTGGTCACCGTGGGGTTCCTGCTGGGCGCGGCAGCGCTGGTCGTGCGGCTGCGCCGGGCACGAGGGCGCGAGCGACAGCAGGTCGCGTGGTTCGCCTACGTGGGTGCTCTCGTGGTGTGCAGCCTGCTGCTGGCCATGTTCGACGTCTTCGTCGAGCAGGTCGGCGCTCCTGGTGCACCCGACTGGGTGCGGGTCGTCGGCGCGATCGGCTGGTTCGGCACGCTGCTCTTCGTCGTCCTCGGGATCCCGGTGGCGGTGGGCATCGCGATCCTGCGCCACCGGCTCTACGACATCGAACTCGTGGTCAAGCGGACGCTGGTCTACGGGTCGCTCACGGTGACCCTCGCCGCTGTCTACCTGGTCTCGGTGCTGAGCCTGCGTCTGCTCCTCGCCCCGGTGGCCGGCACGTCCGACCTCGCCGTTGCCGCGTCCACGCTCGCCGTCGCTGCGCTCTTCCGACCCGTCCGCGGCCGGATCCAGCAGGTCGTGGACCGCAGGTTCGACCGGAGCCGGTACGACGCCGCCCTCACCGTGGGTTCCTTCGCGGGTCGGCTCCGCCACGAGGTCGACCTCGACTCGGTCAGCACCGACCTGGTCGGCGTCGTCCGTGACGCCGTCCAACCCACGCACGTGTCGTTGTGGCTGCGAGGCACCCCGTGAGCCCGCTGTCCGACTGGTCCGACCGCGCCCTGCGACGGGCCGGCTGGGCCACGTGGCTCTTCCACCTGTCAGTGCTGCTGGTCGGGCTCGCCCTGGCGCTGGCCATTCCGGATCCAACGTCCACGTGGGGAAGCGCCGGATTCGCCCTCGAGGCCGCGTTCGTCCTGATGGCCTTCAGCTTCCCCTGTGTCGGGCTCGTCATCGTGCACCGCAAGCCCCCCAACCGCATGGGCTGGCTGCTCCTGCTCGGTGTCGGGATGGCGCTCTCGCTTCCCTCGCTGCTCGACGAGTACGCGGCGTACACCCTGGTGGTCGATCCCGGCGTGCTGCCCGGTGGTGCCGTGGCCGCGGGGCTGGTGGAGAGCAGCTGGATCTGGCTGATCGGGTCGATCGGGATCTTCGTGATCCTGCTCTTCCCGGACGGCCACCTGCCTTCGCCCGGATGGCGTTGGCTACCACCGGTCGCGCTCTCGGCCATGGTGGTGCTCGCCCTGGGCATCACCGTGGGCTCCGAGACCCTCACGGAGGGACCGGTCGACGGGGTGGCGAACCCGATGTTCGTCGAGAGCGTCGAGCGCGCCCAGCTCTTCGTGCTGCAGCTGGTGCTGCCGCTCATGCCGGCGTGCATGGTGGCGGCCGCGGTCGCCCTCGTCCAGCGGTTCCGCCGCTCGAGCGGGGTCGAGCGGCAACAGCTGAAGTGGCTCGCCGAGGCCGGGGTGATTGTCGCCACCTGCTACCTGGCCGCGATGGTCGGGCAGTTCCTCAAGCCCGACGCGTTCTCGGCCGAGGATCCGGCCTGGCTGCTCGTGTTGCAGAACCTCTCCCTGGCGTCCTTCGGTCTGCTCCCGGTCGCGATCGGCATCGCGCTGCTGCGGCACCGGCTCTACGACATCGACCGGATCCTCAACCGCACCGTGGTCTACGCCGTGCTGACGGCAACCCTGGTCGGCACCTACCTGGTTTCGGTGCTGCTGCTCCGGGTGCTGCTCGACCCGGTGACCGGTGACTCCGACCTGGCGGTGGCCGCCTCGACGCTCGCCGTCGCCGCGCTGTTCCGGCCGGTGCGCGGACGGATCCAGCAGGCCGTCGACCGCCGCTTCTACCGGAGCAAGTACGACGCCACCCGTACCGTCGAGGCGTTCGCCGCCAGGCTGGGCCAGGAGGTCGACCTGGACGAGGTCAGCACCGACCTGCGCCTCGTGGTGCGCGACACCGTCCAGCCCGAGCATGTCTCGCTGTGGTTGCGGGAGCCGGCGTGAGGCCCGGCGCGCTGGGGTGGGCGACCACGGGAGTCTTCGTCGTCACGGCGACCGCGGGACTGGTCCTCCTCTCGCTCGTCCCGGACGAGGTGCTCCGGGAGCAGGGCAACTCGCTGCCCCTGACCGCTGCCTTCGCCGTCGGGACCCTGGCGTTCGGCGTGGTCGGGGCGGTGGTGGCCCAGCACCAGCCCCGCAACCCCATCGGCTGGCTGTTCCTCTCGCTGGCGGCGGTCGAGGGCTGGGTGCAGCTGGCCTACGGCTACGCGTGGTACTCGCTGGAGGTCTCCGCGCTGCCCGCGGCGACCTTCGCCGCCTGGTTCGCCACGTGGGCGAGCGTGCTGGCTCCTGGGTTCATCGCCCTGTGCCTCCTGCTCTTCCCCGACGGCCACCTGCTGTCGCCGCGCTGGCGGGTCACCGCGTGGTTCTCGCTCGGCCTGATGGCTCCGGTCGTCGCCCGGTTCGCCCTGGTCCCCGGTCCGCTGGCCGACTTCCCGACGGTCCGCAACCCCGTGGGCATCCCGGCCCTGGAGCCCCTGGTGGCGCTCCCGGAGGACCTGCTCTTCACACCCCTGATCGGGTGCGCGGCCGCAGCCCTGGTGGTGAGGCTGCGGCGCTCGCGCGGCGTGGAGCGCCAGCAGGTGAAGTGGTTCGCGTTCGCGGCGGCGATGATCCCCCTCTTCCTGCTCGTCGGCGGCGCGATCGCGTCGATCACGGACTCCCCCGACGACAGCGTGGCCGGTCACGCGTTCGCCTTCGTGTTCGCGCTGATCCTGGCCGGGCTGCCGGTCTCGGCGGGCCTGGCCGTCCTGCGCTACCGGCTCTACGACATCGACCGGATCATCTCCCGCACGGTCGTCTACGGAGCCCTCACGGCCACGCTGGTCGCGACGTACCTCGTCGGCGTGCTCGTCCTCCGGGTGCTGCTGGAGCCGCTGGCCGGTGGCTCCGACCTGGCGGTGGCCGCATCGACGCTGGCCGTGGCCGCGCTGTTCCGCCCGGTACGGGCGCGGATCCAGCAGGTCGTCGACCGCCGCTTCTACCGGAGCAAGTACGACGCCACCCGCACCGTCGAGTCCTTCTCGGGGCGGCTCCGCCAGGAGGTCGACCTCGACGCGGTCAGCGCCGACCTGCGCGGCGTCGTCCGCGAGACCGTCCAGCCCACCCACCTGTCCTTGTGGCTGCGGGCGGGCGGGGGCGCTCGATGAGCGGCGGGCAGCGGCGCTGGGTGGCCTGGGTCCCCTTCGCGGTGACCGTCCTGCTGGTCGCCGGCTCGCTGATGCTGCCCCAAGAGCGCCGCTACGACACGGCCGACCTGGTCCCGGTGTGGGTCCTCAACCTGGTCCTGGACGTGCAGGCGCTGACCTTCGCCACCGTCTCCCTGGTCATCCTGAGGGCGCGGCCGGGGCACGCCATCGGCCGGCTCTTCGCCGGCGTCGGGATGTTCGTCGGCCTCTACCTGTTCGCCGAGCGGTACCAGTACTACTCCCTGGTATTCAGCACGGGCGACCTTCCCCTCGACGAGCTCGCGGCCTGGCTGCAGTCCTGGACCTACGTGCCGGCGCTGGCGATCGTGGTGACGGTCCTGCCCCAGCTGTTCCCCGACGGTCGGCCCGTCTCGCCCCGCTGGCGCTGGGGCCTGTGGCTGGCGGGGGTCGCGTTCGTCGGCATGGTCGCCAACGACGCCCTCACTCCCGGCACCATCGACCAGTCGGTGATCGAGAACCCCACGGCCATCAGCCCGGCCGCCTACGAGGTCGTCAGCTCGGTGTCCATCCTGCTGTGGGTCGCGTCGGCCGTCGTGGCGTTCGCCTCGATCGTGGCGCGGTGGCGACGGGCGGGGCGTCGCGAGCGCCAGCAGCTGAAGCTGTTCGCGTACGCCGCGTTCCTGCTGCCGTTGTTCGTGGTGGCCTCCGGCATCTCCGACGGAGGCGAGACCGGTGGCCCGGTCCTGCGCATCGCGGCGTTCCTGCTCGCGTTCGGGGCCTTCCTCGGACTGCCGATCGCGACGGCCGCCTCGATCGTGCGGCACCGCCTCTACGACATCGACCTGGTCATCAACCGCACCCTCGTCTACGCCATCCTGACCACGCTGCTGGTCGCCACCTACCTGGTGTCGGTCCTGCTGTTCCGGCTGGTCCTGGACCCGCTGACCGGGAAGTCGGACCTGGCCGTCGCGGCCTCGACGCTCGCGGTGGCCGGGCTCTTCCGTCCGCTGCGCTCCCGGGTGCAGGCCGCCGTCGACCGGCGCTTCTACCGGTCCCGGTACGACGCCGCCCTGACCCTGTCGGCCTTCACCGACCGGTTGCGCCACGAGGTCGACCTCGACTCGCTCGGCACCGAGCTGCGCTCGGTCGTCCACGACACCATGCAGCCGACGCACGTCTCGCTGTGGATCCGGACCGACCCATGAGGCGCCTCGTGGCCGTCCTCGCGGTCGTCGCCGTGACGCTGACCCTCCCGGGGGTCGTCCTGACCACGTGGCTCGGGTGGATCGACTGGTTCGACGGGCTGGTCGCGGTTGCCTTCGCCGCCATGGGCGTCGGGTGCGCAGTGACCGGCTCGGTGGTCGCCTCCCGCGTCCCCGGCAACGCCGTCGGGTGGATCATCCTCGGGCTCGGGCTCGGCACCGGTGTCCTCCTCGCGACGGGCGCCTACGCCGAGGTGGGGGTCCTCACCCCGGCCGGTCCGCTCCCCGGTCAGACCGCGGCGGCGTGGGTGGGCGACGTCCTCGGCATCCCGGTCTTCTTCGGGTTGACCGGCTTCCTGCTGCTCCTGTTCCCGGACGGCCACCTCGTGTCCCCCCGCTGGCGGGCGCTGGCCTGGGTGCTGGGCCTTACGGTCGCCGCGGCGACGCTGAGCTACGGCCTGGCCCCCGGTTCGATCGGGCCGGGTGTCCCCAACCCGCTCGGGCTGCCCGGCGACGCGGGCCGGCTCAGCCGTGAGGTCGCCGACGTGACCGACCTGCTGGCGATGCCGGCCATGCTGCTCTGCGCTGCGGCCGTCGTGACCCGACTGCGTCGGTCGCACGGGGTGGAGAGGGAACAGCTCAAGTGGTTCAGCTACTGCGCCACCGTGGCCGGTGTCGGACTCGGGTTCGCCGTCCTGCCGGCGGGCGGCCTCCTCGCCGACGTGGGCTTCACGGTCGGGCTGGTCGGCGTGGTCATGCTCCCGATCACCGCGGGCGTCGCGATCCTCCGCTACCGGCTCTACGACATCGACGTGGTCATCAAGCGCACGCTGGTCTACGGGTCGCTCACCGCGGCGCTGGTGGCGACGTACCTGGTGCTGGTGCTGACGCTCCACCCCCTCCTGCGCCCCGTGGCCGGTGACTCGAACCTGGCGGTCGCCGCGTCGACGCTGGCGGTGGCCGCACTGTTCCGTCCCCTGCGCTCGGCCTTCCAGCGGGGGGTCGACCGCCGGTTCTTCCGCTCCCGCTACGACGCCGCCCGGACCCTCGGGGAGTTCTCCGAGCGGCTGCGCCACGAGCTCGACCTCGACTCCCTGGGCACCGACCTGCGTGCCGTGGTCACGGACACCATGCAGCCGAGGCACGTCTCGCTGTGGCTGAGGGAGGACCGATGAGTCGCCTCACGCTGTCGGTGTGCTTGGTGGCGTGTGCGCTCACCGTGACCGGCGCGGCCGTGGGCGCGTGGGCCGGCCCGACCGACGGGGAAGATGTGCTCCTGGCCTTCTCGTTCTCGTGGGTCGGGATCGCCTGCGCTGTCACCGGCGCGATGCTGGCGGGCCGGCTCCCCGGGAACGCTGTCGGCTGGCCGATCCTGACGATCGGGCTCGGCATCGGCGTCCTGTGGTCGACCGCGTCCTACGCCGAGCTCGGGATCGACACGTCGGCCGGCCCGCTACCGGGGCAGGAGGGGGCTGCGTGGGTGAGCATGACCCTCGGCATCCCGGTCTTCTTCGGCCTGCCCGGCCTGCTGCTGCAGCTGTTCCCCACGGGCCGCACGATGTCGCGGTCCTGGACGTGGACGGCGTGGGTGTTCGGCGTCGTGGTCACAACGGCGATGGTGAGCTACAGCATCCTACCGGGCGTCATCAGACCCGGCATCGAGAATCCCCTCGGCGCCACCGGCGCCGCCGGCGACGTCGTCGAGGTCGTCGCACGAGCGACGGACTGGCTCGGGTTCCCGGCCGTGGCGCTGTGCGCCTTGGCCCTGGTCGTCCGCACCTGGCACTCCACCGGCACCGAACGGCTGCAGCTGAAGTGGTTCACGTCCGCGGCGACGCTCGTGGGGGTGTCGGTGGCCGTGGCGATCCTGGCGCCCGGCCTCTTCTCCGACGTGGCGCTCGTGCTGACGCTCGTCGGGCTGACGCTGCTCCCCGTCAGCGCCTGGGTCGGGATCCTGCGGCACCGGCTCTACGACATCGACGTGGTCATCAAGCGCACCCTCGTCTATACCGCTCTGACGGTCGTACTGGTGGCGACGTACGTCGTGCTGGTGCTGCTGCTCCAGACTGTGCTGAGCCCGGTCGCTGGCGACTCCGACCTCGCCGTGGCCGGGTCGACGCTGGCTGTCGCAGCCCTCTTCCGCCCGCTGCGTTCCGCGATCCAGCGGGGCGTCGACCGCCGGTTCTTCCGGTCCAGCTACGACGCCGCCCGCACCCTCGACGACTTCTCCGAGCGACTGCGGCACGATCTCGAGCTCGACTCGCTCGGCACGGACCTCCGCGCCGTGGTCACGAGCACCATGCAGCCGGAGCACGTGTCCCTGTGGTTGCGGATGGGGGGACCGTGAGACCGCGGCGGACCCGCGTGCTGGCGTGGACGGCGGCCGGCACCGGAGTGGTCCTCATCGTCGTGAACTGGGTGCTCGGGCTGGCCGCGGGCGCGAGTCCGGAGTTCGACCTCGCCTCCAGCCTGGTCGTCGCCGTGCTGCTGGCGGTCGGTGCGTTGGTCGCGTCCCGGCACCCGCACAACGTGATCGGCTGGCTCTTCCTCGGGTCCGGCCTGCTGCTCGCGGTGTCGGGAGCGTCGTACAGCTATGCCGCACTCGCCCTCGACGGCGGCCGCTCCCTGCCCGGGGGCATCGCAGCGGCCTGGCTGACGTCGTGGGTGTTCCTCCCTGCCCTCTTCGGCGTCCCGCCGCTGCTGTTCCTCCTCTTCCCCGACGGCCGTCCCCTGAGCCCCCGCTGGCGCCCGGCGACGTGGCTCACCCTGCTCAGCCTGACGGCGATGTCGGCCGGTGCGGCCCTCCGGCCGGGTGCCCTCTCGGACTCGCCGGTGGCGGGCGTGCCGAATCCGCTCGGGGTTCCGGGTCCTGCCATGCCGCTCGTCGAGATCGTCGGCTGGACCGGAACCCTGGTCACGGTCCTGCTGGGCGTCGGCTCCCTCGTGCTCCGGTTCCGCAGGTCGCACGGCGAGGAGCGGCTGCAGCTCCGGTGGTTCACGCTCGCCGCGCTCCTCTTCCTTCTGTGCTGCGCGGTCAGCGTCGGCCTGTTCCTGACATCCGTCGCCTGGGTCGGGCAGGCGCTGGTGGTGGCGGGGTTCAGCACCATCCCGCTGGCGGCCGGTCTGGCGATCCTCCACTACCGGCTCTACGACATCGACCTGGTCATCAAGCGCACCCTGGTCTACACGTCCCTCACCATCGTGCTGCTCGCGACGTACGCCGTGCTGGTCCTGGTGCTCCAGGTCCTGCTTCGGCCGCTGGCGGGAGAGTCCGACCTCGCCGTGGCCGCCTCCACGCTGACGGTCGCCGCGCTGTTCCGTCCCGTGCGCTCAGCCATCCAACGCGGAGTCGACCGCCGGTTCTTCCGCTCCCGCTACGACGCCGCCCGGACCGTTGAGGAGTTCTCCGAACGCCTCCGCAACGAGCTCGACCTCGACTCGCTCGGAACCGACCTGCGCGCCGTCGTCCGAGAGGCGATGCAGCCGGCCCACGTGTCCCTGTGGCTGAGGAGGCAGTCGTGAACCGGGTCGCGGTCTTCCTCTGGACCCTGATCCTCGTCCTGGTCCTCGCCAGCACCGCGATGTCGGCCGGCCGCGACGTGGCGTCCGACCTGGTCCTCTACGCGGTGCTGCCCCTCAACCTCGCCACCGTCGGAGCCCTGGTGGTCTCCCGCGCCGGCGGCAACCGGGTGGGCTGGCTGTTCCTCGGGCTGGGGCTCTACGTCGCGGTCGCCGAGCTCGTGGAGGGCTACGGGCTGCTGGCCGCCGACACCGGATGGTCGGACGGCCAGGTGGGTGCGTGGTCGGGTACCTGGGTGTGGGTCGGCGAGATGGCCGCCTGGACAGCCATCGTCGCCCTCTTCCCGGACGGGCGGCTCTCAGGACGCCGCTGGCGCTGGGTCCTGTGGGGAGCCACCCTGGGCGCCTTGCTCGCCGTCACCGGCATGGCCTTCGGCACCTGGGCGAACCCCGAGTTCGCACCGGACCAGAACCCGTTCCTCGTGGACCACGTCGTCGTCGAGCTCTGCTTCCCCGTCGGCATGTTGCTGCTGGCCGGCTCGCTCGCCGGCGCGGCGGTGTCCCTGGTCCAGCGGATGCGGCAGGCCACAGGCGTGGAACGTCAGCAGCTGAAGTGGTTCGTCTTCGCCGCGTGCGTGGTGGCCGTGGTCGCCCCGTTCGTCGTGGCACTGTGGAACGTCGTGCCCGGGGTGGCCGTGGTGATCGCGGTGGTCGTGAACCTGATCCCGGTCGCCACGGGCATCGCGATCCTGCGCTACCGCCTCTACGACGTCGACCTGGTCATCAAGCGCACCCTGGTCTACACGGCGCTCACCGTCGTGCTGCTGGCGACGTACGTCGTGCTGGTGCTGGTGCTGCAGGTCGTGCTGAACCCGGTGGTGCCGCGTGACTCCGACCTCGCGGTTGCGGCGTCCACGCTGGCCGTGGCCGCGCTGTTCCGCCCCGTGCGCGCCGCCCTCCAGCGCGGCGTCGACCGCCGGTTCTTCCGCTCCCGCTACGACGCCGCCCGCACCCTGCAGGACTTCGCCGACCGGTTGCGACAGGAGGTCGACCTGCCGACGACGACGTCCGACCTGCGCGACGTGGTGCGCGAGGCGATGCAGCCCGAGCACGTGTCCCTGTGGTTGCGGCGGGAGAGCCCCGACCGGCACCAGCCTGCCCTGCACGGTAACGATTCCCGGACGCCAGGCCCGTAGAAAGGTCACACCATGACGACCATGACCGCACTCCGACGCCGGATCCTCGGCCGGGCGAGCTCCCGCCCCGCCGCGGCGCGCGACGCCGTGGCCGAGCCGGACACCTCCACGGACGTCGCGCCGGTCGACATCGGGCCGAACGACCCGCTCCTGGCCTACCTGCAGAGCGCCAGCGGCGTGGTCGACGTCGAGGAGCTGGAGCTGAAGTCGCCGGCCCTGGAGCAGATGAAGGCGGCCGGTGTGAAGCTGGCCGTGCCGCTGGTCAGCCAGGGGGAGCTGATCGGGGTGCTCAACCTCGGCCCGCGCCGCTCCGAGCAGGAGTACTCCTCCGACGACCGCAAGCTGCTGGACAACCTCGCCGCCCAGGCCGCGCCGGCGCTGCGGGTCGGGCAGCTGGTGCGGGAGCAGCAGGCCGAAGCAGCCACCCGGCAGCGGTTCGAGCAGGAGCTCGAGGTCGCGCGCCTGATCCAGCAGAACTTCCTGCCCAAGCAGCTGCCCGAGCTGGCCGACTGGCAGGTGGCGGCGTACTACCGTCCGGCGCGCGAGGTCGGAGGCGACTTCTACGACGTCATCCCGATCGCGCAAGACCGCATCGGCTTCGTCATCGGTGACGTCACCGACAAGGGCGTGCCGGCCGCGCTGGTGATGGCCGCGACCAGGAGCGTGCTCCGCGCGTCGGTCCAGCGGATGATCGACCCGGGGGAGGTGCTCGAGCGGGTCAACGAGCACCTGTGCCCCGACATGCCCGAGAAGATGTTCGTCACCTGCCTCTACGGCGTCCTCGACACCACGACCGGCCGCTTCCGGTTCGCGAACGCCGGCCACGACCTCCCGTACGTCAAGACCGCCGACGGCTCCATCGAGCTGCGCGCCCGCGGCATGCCGCTGGGCCTGATGACCGGCATGACCTACGAGGAGAAGGAGATCGTCCTCGCCCCGGGCGACTCGTTGCTGCTGCACTCCGACGGGGTCGTCGAGGCCCACAGCCCGGCCGGCGACATGTTCGGCTTCCCCCGCCTGAAGGAGGCGGTGGCGCAGTACCCGGGCGGCCACGAGCTGATCGACCGGGTGCTGGCCGACGTCCGCGAGCACACCGGCGACGACGCGGAGCAGGAGGACGACATCACCATGGTCACCCTGAGCCGCTCGGTGACCTCCGGCGGCCACGGGTTCGCCGACGGGTCCCGCCAGCTCGTCGAGTTCGAGGTGCCGAGTGCCGAGGGGAACGAGCGGATCGCGCTCGAACGGGTCAGCGCCCTGGTGGAGCCGCTGGGCCTCGAGGAGGCCCGGCTGAAGCGGCTCGAGACTGCGGTCGGCGAAGCCACCATGAACGCGATGGAGCACGGCAACCACTACCGCACGGACGTGCCGGTCACCATCCGGGTGTTCACCGACGCCGACCGGGTCCGCGTGCAGGTCGTCGACCAGGGCGGCGCCCCGGCGGGCCGCGCCACCGAGGAGCCCGACCTGGAGGCCAAGCTCGCCGGACTGCAGCGGCCCCGCGGGTGGGGCCTGTTCCTGATCAAGAACATGGTCGACGAGGCCCACGAGTCCAGTGACCAGCACGAGCACGTGCTGGAGCTGGTGATGCATCTCCAGCCCGACACCGACGAGGCACCCCCGGGAGGTAGCCATGACGACGAGTGACGCGACCGGCACGACCGTCCGGACCCGAGCCGACGTGGCCGTGATCGACCTGGCGGGCGACATCGACTCCCACGCGGAGTCGTCGCTCGACACCGCGTGGAACGAGGCCATGGCCTCCTCGCCGACGGCCGTGACCCTGAACTTCCACGACGCCGGCTACATCAACTCCACCGGCATCGCCCTGATCGTCGGGATGCTGGCGAAGGCCCGGGCGCGCGGGATCCCGCTCAGCGCCTACGGCCTGACCCCGCACTACCGGGAGATCTTCGAGATCACGCGGCTCGCCGACTTCATGGCGATCGAGGCCGACGAGGAGAGCGCCGTCCAGGGCGCAGATCACAACCGCGCCGGAGGCGCAGATCACAACCGCGCCGGAGGCGCAGATCACAACCGCGCCGGAGGCGCAGGGGGGAGCACGACATGACCGAGGCAAACGCCACGTTCGACGTACGCCGCGAGGGCGCCGCGGGGGTGGTCGACATCAAGGGCGACGTCACCGCGGGTTCCGAGGGCGTCCTGATGGCCGCCTACGACGAGGTCGGGGACGCGACTGCGGTGGTCCTCAACTTCAGCGACCTGTCCTACATGAACAGCGGCGGGATCGGGTTGCTGGTCACCCTGCTGGTCCGGGCGCAACGGCACTCCCAGCAGCTGCACGCGTTCGGGCTGTCCGACCACTACCGGCAGATCTTCGAGCTGACCCGCCTCGACGAGGCGATCGGCATCCACGACGACGAACCCGCCGCTCTGCGAGCGGTGTTCTAGGAGACCATGATGAGCGAGAGCAGCCAGCAGAGCGCCGCCCGCGACGCCGCCCACTGGGCGAAGTCGGTGACGGAGCTGAAGGTCTCGGAGGTGCCCGAGGGCGCGACCGGCATCAACGTGGCCGGGAAGAGGCTCGCCAGCCCGATCCAGGGCTTCGGCAAGATGTGGCAGAAGACCTACCAGGTGCGGCTCCCGGCCGAGCGGGCGTCGGCGGTCGACCTGATCGCGATGTGGAAGCAGCGGTTCCCCGACTTCTGGCCGGACGGCAACCACTTCTACGGGCCGCTCACCGGGATCGCGCCCGGGGAGGTCGCGCTGATCGAGGGCACGCTGCCCGGCAAGCTCCGGCTGTCGACAGGTGTGATGGTGCTGTACGCCGACGACGAGTCGTTCACCCTGATGACCCCGCAGGGGCACGTGTTCGCGGGCTGGATCACCTTCAGCGCCGCCGACCAGGGCGACCAGACCGTCGCCCAGGCCCAGGTGCTGATGCGGGCCTCCGACCCGATCTTCGAGCTGGGCCTGGTCCTGGGAGGACACCGCCAGGAGGACATGTTCTGGGACACCACGCTGCGCAACGTCGCCGCGCACTACGAGGTCACCGACCCCGAGGTCGACACGGCCGTGGTGTGCGTGGACAAGAAGCGCCAGTGGAAGCGCTGGACCAACATCTGGCACTCGGCGGCGATCCGCTCCACGCTCTACACGCTGAACGCCCCCTTCCGCGCGATGGCCGGGCTCTTCCGGCGCGAGCGCCCGTGACCCCGAGGTGGTGGCAGACGTGACCGAGCCGGTCCAGCGGGACGGCGAGCAGGCTGGAGCGCCGGGAGCCCCTCAGGAACAGGCCGACGCCCGGGACGTGGCGTACTGGGCGAAGTCGGTCTCGCGCCTGAACGTCTCCGCCGTCCCTGCGGGCGCGACCGGGATCAACGTCTCCGGCCGGCGCCTGAACAGCCCCATCCAGGGCTTCGGCAAGATGTGGCAGAAGACCTACCAGGTCCGGATCCCGGCCGACCGGGTGTCGCCGGTCGAGCTGGTGGCGACCTGGAAGCAGCGCTTCCCCGACTTCTGGCCGGCCGGCAACCGGTTCTACAGCTCCCTCACCGGCATCGCACCGGGTGAGGTGGCGCTGATCGAGCGGACCCTGGCGGGGCCGCTGACGCTGTCGACCGGCGTGATGGTGCTGTACGCCGACGACGAGTCGTTCACGCTGATGACCCCGCAGGGCATGGTGTTCGCGGGCTGGATCACCTTCAGCGCCGCCCAGCAGGACGACCAGACCGTCGCCCAGGCCCAGGTGCTGATGCGGGGCTCGGACCCGCTCTACGAGCTGGGGCTGATGCTGGGCGGGCACCGGCAGGAGGACACGTTCTGGGACTCGACCCTGCGGGCGCTCGCCGCCCACTTCGGAGCACCCGATGCCACCGTCGACACCGCGGTCGTCTGCGTGGACAGGAAGCGGCAGTGGAGGCGGTGGAGCAACATCTGGCAGTCCGCCGCCATCCGCTCCACGCTGTACCTCATGACCGCTCCGTTCCGGGCGCTGACCGGGTTCCTCCGACGCTCGCGTGCCGACCGCTGACCGGGGGCCCGTGGTCCGGGGCCGCGACGCCGTCGTCGTCGGCTCCGGACCCAACGGGCTCAGCGCCGCCATCACGCTCGCGCTGGCGGGACGGTCGGTCACCGTCGTCGAGGCCGCCGACCAGCTCGGCGGCGGTTCGCGCTCGGCCGAGCTGACCCTGCCGGGCTACGTCCACGACGTCTGCTCGACCGTGCACTCGCTCGCCCTCGCCTCGCCGGCGTTGCGCGCCCTCCCGCTGGAGCAGCACGGCCTCGAGCTGGTGCAGCCCGAGGTGCCGCTGGCCCACCCGCTGGACGACGGCTCCGCGGTGCTGCTGCACCGCTCGGTCGAGGAGACGGCGGACGGGTTGGGGGACCCGGACGGACGGGCGTACCGACGGCTCCTCGGCCCCCTGGTGCGGCATGCCGACCAGCTGATGCCGGGGGTGCTGGCGCCGCTCCGGGTCCCGCGTCACCCGGTCACCATGGCGAGGTTCGCCCTGGCCGGTGTACGGTCGGCCGCCGGGCTCGCGCGTTCCCGGTTCGACGGCCCGGGCGCCCGGGCCCTGCTGGCGGGGAGCGCCGCTCACTCGATGATGCGGCTGGACCAGGTACCGACCG
Organism: Nocardioides sp. GXQ0305; assembly: GCF_050880345.1. Classification (NCBI taxonomy): domain Bacteria; kingdom Bacillati; phylum Actinomycetota; class Actinomycetes; order Propionibacteriales; family Nocardioidaceae; genus Nocardioides; species Nocardioides sp. GXQ0305. The sequence goes on along the minus strand of NZ_JBNYXG010000005.1, from coordinate 280,341 downwards.
CTGCCGTCGGGCTGGTGCTGATGACCGCGGCGCACGCCGTCGGGTGGCCGTTCGCGAGGGGCGGGTCGCAGCACGTGGTCGACGCGATGACGTCCTACCTCCGCTCACTGGGGGGCGAGGTGGTGACCGGGCACCGGGTCGAGCGGATCGAGGAGCTCGACGGGGCGGGGGTGGTGCTCCTCGACGTCGCCCCGCGTCAGCTGCTGGCGATCGCGGGTGAGCGGTTCTCGCGCCCCTACCGCCGCGCCCTGCGCCGGTACCGTCACGGGCCCGGCGTCTTCAAGGTCGACTGGGCGCTGTCCGGCCCGATCCCGTGGCGGGCGGAGGGAGCGCGACGCGCGGGGACGGTGCACCTCGGCGCGACCCTGGAGGAGCTGCTGCGCTCCGAGGACGACGTCAACCGGGGCCGGATCCCCGAGCGGCCCTTCGTGCTGCTCACCCAGCCCACGGTCCACGACCCCAGCCGGGCCCCGGCGGGCGGCCACGTCGGCTGGGCCTACTGCCACGTCCCCGCCGGCAGCGACGTCGACATGACCGATCGGATCGAGGCGCAGGTCGAGCGGTTCGCGCCCGGTTTCCGCGACCTGGTGCTGTCCCGGTCCACGAGGAACGCCCCCCAGATGGAACAGGGGAACGCCAACTACGTGGGCGGTGACATCAACGGCGGCGTGCAGGACCTGCGGCAGCTGTTCACCCGGCCCGCGATCCGCCCCAACCCCTACACCACGCCGGACGGGCGGCTGTTCCTGTGCTCCTCCGCCACCCCTCCTGGCGGCGGCGTCCACGGCATGAGCGGGTACTTCGCGGCGCAGGCCGCGCTACGGCGGCTGGGGGGCCGCTGAGGCGGACACCAAGCCCGCCGAGGCGCGACCCGCTGATCGCTCCCGTTCGTACCGCGGTTCATCCGGCCGGGCCAAGGAGGTGGACCTGGAGGCGGGACCTGTCCGGGTCGCCCGTGGGCACGATGCGGACCTGGCCGGACGCCCCCTCGTGGGCACCCGTGCCACCGGTGATCGATGCGGTGATCGGTGCGGTGAGGTCGGTCGTGGTGCCGAGCTCGATCGTGGAGTCGGGGAGCAGGAGCGTTCCTCGGCACTGGTACAGCGCTCCGGGCACCTGGGTGCAGCTGCTGGCGAACCGCCCGGCGTTCGCGGTGTCGTCGCGGGTGCGCAGACGATTGGTGAAGAACACGACGTCACCCGGGCTGGCACCGGGGTCGCCGACGTCGAGCTCGAAGACCTGGTCCCGGACGTCGAGGAATCGCAGAGACGTCGCGTCCCGGGAGCGGTGCGATGCGGTCTCGGAGGGCGTCCCGAAGTCCGCCGGCGTGGCGGGCTCGGCCGGTGCAGCGGCCTCGGTCGGCGTCGTGAAGTCAGCAGGCGTCGGGCTCGCGGTGGCGTCACCGCCGAGCAGCGCAAGGGCTGTCAGCGGGAGGGTCGCGACGACGAGGTGTTTCCTGTACATGGTTCCCATCTCCTTCGGTCGGCTGCCGGCTTGTCCGGCCCGTCGAACGTAGGAGGCGGCAGGGGCGGCGAGCATCGGTGAACTCCCTCATCCCCGCGGACGGGCGTATCGTGAGGTCGTGTCCGCGCATCCGTTTGTCGGGCGGGACACGGAGTTCGCCCGGCTCGGCGACCTGATCTCCCGCAGCCATGCGAGGTCGCGGCTCGCGGTCGGTCTGGTTCGCGGAGAGATGGGGGTCGGCAAGTCCCGGCTCCTGGCCGCGATCCCGCGGTTGGCGGGTTCCTCCCTGGTGTTGACCGTCGACGGGTGCGAATGGGAGCGGATGGTCCCCTTTGCCGGCGTAGCCACCATGCTGCGCACGCTCGGTGAGGTCGATGGGGAGCGGTCGAGGGTGTCCGAGCTCCTGGAGGAGCCGGTCCGGCAGCTCGAGCCGGTGCAGGTCCTGGAGGCGACCCGACGCTGTGTCGCGGACGCGGGTCCGGTCGTCGTGCTGGTCGACGACCTGCACTGGGTGGATCGCCTGAGCCTGGCGTTGCTCCACTACCTGCTGCGGGACGCGGAGGCAGCCGGGCGCCCGCTCAGCCTGGTGGTGGCGTCGCGGCCGGGGCCCGCGATCAACGGCTTCGATCTGACGGTACGGCGCCTCCTGGACGATCCCGGGCGGATGTGCGACCTCGAGCTCAGACCGCTCGGGCGTGACGACGCCCTGCGGCTGGTGTCCTCCCTGCGCCCGGACCTGGCCCAGGAGGCGGCGGCGGCGCTGGTGGCGCGCGCCGGGGGCGTTCCGTTCTGGCTGACCGAGCTCGCTCGTGCCGAGGACCCGGAGGTGGAGACCACGAGGCTGGTCCAGGCACGACTGGCCCAGCTGCCGCCGGATGCGCTGCGGTACGCGGCCGTGCTGGCACTGTGGGCCTCACCGGCCGACATCGAGACCATCGCTCAGCTGCTCGGCTGGACGCCCGGCAGGTGTGCGACGGCACGCGGTTCGGTGGTCGACCTCGGGCTCGTCATCGAATCCGGAGGCACCTCGCGGCTGGCCCACGACGCGTTCGGGGACGCCGTACTGTCCGGCACGTCCGCCGAGCTCCTGCGTGAGCTGCACGCCGCGGTGGCCTCCCACCTCGACGCGGATGCCGGGGAGGACACCGTGCGGCTGCGGCGGATCCTGGTACACCGCCAGGCAGCGGGGCAGTCCGGCGTCGAGCTGACCCGACGGCTGCTGCGGTCGCCGCATCGACGGCTTCTCGGACCGGAGGACGTCGAGGAGTGCGCCGAGATCGCCCGGTCCGCGGCGGACCCGGACGATGCGCGCAGCCTGCTGAGGGCGGTGGCGCGGCTCGCATCCGAGATCGGCCATCCCGCCCTTGCCCTGCAGTACTGGACGACGCTCATGGTGGAATCGAACACCTCCCCGGAACGCGCAGTGGCGCGGCTTCGGGCCTCCCAGTGCGCACTTGCCAGCGGCGATCCCGACCATGCACGAGCCCTGCTGCACGACCCGGCTCCGGCCGGGCTCGACCTTGCCGCGCGCATCGAGTGGGAGGCACACGCGTCCGAGGTCGCCGCGACCAGCGGAGCCGAGTCGCGAGTACCGATGCAACGTGCAGGTCGCCTGAGCCGCACCCTGGTCGACCTCCGGGGCGGGGAGCAGGAACTGAGCCCGGACGAACGGGCCGCGCTGGTGTCCGCTCTGCATGCGCAGTTCTACTACGCCCTGCGGACCGAGAAGACAGACCTGATGCTGAGCACGGCCGAACGGATCGCCATCTCAGCGCTCGCCAGCGAGGATCGCCTGCGCAGCGCCCTGCATGCCGCGATCGCCCATCGGCTGCTCGGGCAGTACCTCGAGGCCGAAGGAGAGGCACGTGCCGTGCGGTTGGCCGCCGTGCGCGAGCCGCTGCCGGCCATCGCCTTCGAGTCAGGCTTCATCCTGGCGGTCACCCTGTACTCGTTGGGTCGGCTGACGGAGGCCCGCGCTGCCGCCGAGGAGCTGTCGGCGGTGGCAGACCGGGCCCCGGTCGTCGTACCGAGCTGGCTCTCAGCGCCATGGGTGGACGCGCTGGGACCGGAGATCGACGTGTCGTTGCGTGGGTGGTTGGCCGGTCGCAACCGCCTCATCGACCTGATCCACGCCGAACCGCACCCGCACTCCCGGCTCCACATTCGGCTGGCCCACGCACAGTGGTCGGCCCGACTGGCCCATCCCTCGGGTGACGACGACGTCGTCGCCGGCATGGCGGCCGCACGTGAGGACGCCGACAGGGCCGGCTGCGATCGGTGCCGAGCCGAGGTCGACCTCCGGATGGCCGAGGCATACGCCCGCATCGGACACCGCGAGGCGGCATCCGAGGCACTGCTGCGCTGGGAGGCCACCCACGTCTCCGCGAACGGGCAGAGCCGACTCTGGCGAGATCGGGCGCGGGCGTTGATCCTCGGCTCCGAGGACGCCGACGCGGCGGCTGCTCAGATGGCACAGGTAGGCACGCTCGCCCGGTCGATGCACGCCGGGCTGGAGAGCGTCTGGGCGGACCTGGACCTGGGGCTGCTCCTGAGCCACACCGACCGCGCGCGTGCGGTGCCGGTCCTCCGGCGCGCCGCCGAGAGCGCCCACGAGATGCACGCAACCGCCGAGCGGCAGCGCGCCCTGCAGCTGCTCCGGGCGTGCGGGGCACGAACCTGGCATCCGGGCAGGCGACCGGCCGACGACGGTGACCAGCTGACCGAGCGCGAACGCGCCGTCGTGGAGATGATCCGGGCCGGGGCCAGCAACCCCGAGATCGCTGAAGCGCTCTTCATCTCCCGCAAGACCGTCGAACGCCATGTCTCGAACGCACTCGCCAAGACCAGCACCCGCAACCGCGCTGAGCTAGCCGTCCGCGCCGCCGCAGATCTTCCTGTGCCCCTCGAGTCCGCCGACACTTAGTCCGCGCCCGACCTCCTGGTCGCACGGCACGGCCGGCACACCTCAGTCGTCCGTGGTCGTCTCGTCATCCGACCGGATGTCGATCCGCCAGCCGGTGAGCCGGGCTGCGAGCCGGGCGTTCTGGCCCTCCTTGCCGATCGCCAGCGAGAGCTGGAAGTCGGGCACCACCACGCGGGCCGAGCGCTCGGCCTCGGAGACGACCTGGACCGAGGTCACCTGGGCCGGCGAGAGCGCGTGCGCGACCATCTCGGCGGGGTCGTCGGACCAGTCGACGATGTCGATCTTCTCGCCGTGCAGCTCCGACATCACGTTGCGGACCCGCTGCCCCATCGGCCCGATGCAGGCACCCTTGGCGTTGACCCCCGAGACCGTCGAGCGCACGGCGATCTTGGTGCGGTGGCCCGCCTCGCGGGCGATCGCGGCGATCTCGACCGAGCCGTCCGCGATCTCGGGCACCTCGAGCGCGAAGAGCTTCTTGACCAGGCTGGGGTGGGACCGGGACAGGGTGATCTGGGGACCGCGCATGCCCTTGCGGACCGACACCACGATGCACTTGATCCGGGTGCCGTGGTCGTAGCGCTCCCCCGGCACCCGCTCACCGAGGGGCAGCAGCGCCTCGAGCTTCCCGAGGTCGACCATCACGTCGTCGGGGTTGCGGCCCTGCTGGATCACCCCGGAGATGATGTCTCCCTCCTTGCCGGAGAACTCGCCGAACCTGATGTCGTCCTCGGCGTCACGGAGCCGCTGGAGCATGATCTGCTTCGCCGTGGTCGCGGCGATCCGGCCGAAGCCCTGCGGGGTGTCGTCGTACTCCCCGACCTGGGTGCCCTCGTCGTCGAGCTCGGCCGCCCACACCGTCACGTGCCCCGAGCGCCGGTCGAGCTCGACCCGCGCCTCCTCCCGGGCGCCCGGCGTCTTGTGGTAGGCGGTGAGCAGCGCCTGCTCGATGGCCTCCACGAGCACGTCGAAGGAGATCTCCTTCTCACGCTCGAGCATCCGCAGGATGTTGAGGTCGATGTCCATCAGGCCTCCTTCGCGCCGGGACGGTTGAACTCGATCTGGACCATCGCCTTCTTCACCTCGGCGTAGCCGACTGCGCGACGCCGTCCGCTGACGTCCAGCTGGGCGGCCGTGTCGTCGCACTCCACGATGCGGCCCGTGAGCACCTCGCCGGAGGCGAGGGTCACCTTGACCAGCCGTTGGGCGTTGCGCCGCCAGTGGCGAGGGAGGGTGAGCGGCCGGTCGACACCGCGCGAGGTCACCTCGAGGGTGTAGGGCTGCTCGCCCATGACGTCGGACTCGTCGAGCACGCGGGAGACCTCACGGGTGGCCTCGGCGACGTCGTCGAGGGTGACGCCGCCGTCCTTGTCGACAGCGACCCGCAGCATCCGGCGCTTCGCGACCGGGGTGATCTCGACGGCCTCGACGTCGAGGCCCTGCGCACTCAGGGGTCCGGTGAGCTCCGCCTCGATGCGGTCACGGATGGCGTCGGGTGTGCCGGTGCTCACGGGGGGCGACCTCCTTGTGCAGTTGGAAGGTGGCCCACGATACCGGCTGGTCCGGGGCGGGCCACCCCGGCGATAGGGTCGCGCCGTGACCCGACGCCTCGTGACCCACGCCTCCCGGCGTGGGCTCCTCGGAGGCGCCCTGGTCGGGCTCACGGCTGCCGCCGGGTGCGAGGTGGACCCGGCCGCTGACGAGCCGACGGATCCCACGCCCGGGCCCGACGCGGCGGAGTCCGCGTCCGCCGAGGACCCCGATGCCGAGCTGGTGCGGCGCGTCGTCGACGACCTGGGCGGCGCCCTGGCGCTGGTCACGGGGGTCGCCCGGGCGCGCCGCCCGCTCGCGGCGGAGGTCGCCCCGTGGCGGGTGCAGCACGCCGCCCACCTCGAGGCCCTCGAGGCGCCAGCCCGCGCACAGCCGCTCCGGGTGCGCGGCACGGTCCCGGAGCTGCAGGCCCAGGTGCGCCGCCGTGAGGCCGCCCTCCAGCGCAGCCTGGCCGGCGCCGCGGTCTCGGCCCGCAGTGGTCCGTTGGCCGCGCTGCTCGGATCCATGGCGGCCGCCGTCGCCCAGCAGCTCGCCGCCGACGCCGAGGGGAGGGACCGATGAGCCCGGTGACCGCGCTGCAGCGGGCCCTGGCCGCCGAGCACGCCGCCCTCCACGTGTACGGCACGCTGGGAGCCCGTACGTCGGCCTCGGCGACGCCGACGCTCTTCACCGACGTGACGGCTGCCTACACCTCGCACCGCGCCCGCCGTGACCAGCTCACGGCCCTGTTGCGCGACCACGGTGCCGAGCCGGTGGCGGCCGAGGCCGCCTACGAGCTCCCCTCGCCGCTGGACACCCCCGCCCAGGTGACCGGGGCGGCCCTGGACGTGGAGCAGTCGTGCACGGCGACGTACGCCTGGCTGGTGGGCCAGACCAGCGGGGCCGACCGGCGGTGGGCGGTGACCGCCCTGACGGACACAGCGGTCCGCGAGCTCACCTTCCGGGGAAGTCCCGAGATCTTCCCCGGACGAGGCGAGCACACGGACCGCTGAGGGCCGTTCTCACGGCGAGGAGCCGGAAGCCGAGGGGTGGGGGACGGCGTCCGTGCTTCCCTGTTGCACAAGTGTGCAGGCCGGGTCCGGCGAGCGCGAGCGGACGGCTTCCCCACCTTTGTGCATTGCAGGTTTCTGCAGCGCCTGCCGGCGGTCAGGCCCACCGGCCGATGACGTCGGCCACCTCGGCGAGCGACTGGACGACGGCGTCGGGCGTGCCCTCGGTGTGCCCCACCTGGCTGCCGGGGATGGTGCTGTGCGGGATGTGCACCGTCCGCATCCCGACGTTGCCGGCGCCCCACACGTCGTCGAACAGCCGGTCACCGACGTAGACGCACCGGGTGGGGTCGGCCACCCCGACCGCGGCCGTGGCGGCGCCGAACGCGCGGGGCGACGGCTTCGTCCAGGGGATCTCGCTGGTGTAGACGTCGCCGTCGACGAGGTCGAGCACGCCGTCGCGGCGGAAGAAGCCCTCGTGCCAGGACCGCGGCCAGATCGTGTTGGAGAGCACGCCGACCTTGATGCCCCTCCCCCGCAGCCGCTCCCAGAGGGGCTGGACCTCGGGGTCGGTGGCGGTGTGCGGCTCCCAGAAGGCCAGGTAGGCATCCAGCAGCGCCGGCTCGTGGGCGAGGCCTGCCTCGTCGAACAGGTCGGCGATGGTCGCGCTCTGCTGGTGGTCCCGGCTGCGGCCCCAGATGGTGTCCCCGGCCGCGTGCAGGCGCGCCGCCCAGGCGTGGTGGTCGTCGTCGTGGGACGGCGTCCGCGCGACCGCCTCGGCGAGCGCCAGCGACTCGGCGTGGAAGTCGATGTCGTGCCAGCGCGTCAGGGTGCCGCCCCAGTCGAAGATGACGGCGTCGACGGCGCGCTCAGCCACGGACGACGCCCTCGAGGTGGGCGGCGGCCTCGCCGACGGCGACGTCCTGCCGCTCTCCGGTGGCCCGGTCGCGGACCTCGACGACACCCTCGGCCAGCCCCCGGCCGACGGTCACGATGGTCGGGACGCCGATCAGCTCAGCGTCCTTGAACTTCACCCCGGGGCTGACCTTGCCGGTGCGGTCGTCGTAGAGCACGGTGAGCCCGCGGGCGGCGAGGTCGTCGGCCAGGCGGGCGGCGGCGTCGAAGACCTCGCCGTCCTTCCCCGCGGCGACGATGTGGACGTCGGCCGGCGCCACCTCGCGCGGCCAGCACAGGCCGATCTCGTCGAGGGTGTTCTCGGCGATGGCGGCCACCGCGCGGGACGGCCCGATGCCGTAGGAGCCCATGGTCACCGTGACCAGCTTGCCGCTCTCGTCGAGCACCCGGAGGTCCAGCGCCTCGGCGTACAGCCGGCCGAGCTGGAAGATGTGTCCCATCTCGATGCCCCGGGCGGCGTGGAGGGTGCCGCCGTCGGTGTGGCCGCACCGCGGGCAGGCGTCGCCCTCACGGACCTCGGCGGCCTCGATGGTCCCGTCGGCGGTGAAGTCGCGACCGGCGACGAGATCGACGACGTGGGAGCCGGCCACGTTGGCGCCGGTGACCCAGCGGGTGCCGTCGACGACGCGCGGGTCGACCAGGAAACGGATTCCCGACTTGCTCTGGGTCCCGAGCACCTCGGGGCCGATGTACCCCTTCACCAGCGCTGGGTGCCGCTGCATCTCGGTCTCGTCCATGGCCTCGACCTCGATCGGCTCGAGCTGTCCGCTCAGCCGCCTGAGGTCGACGTCGCGGTCACCCGGGACGCCGATCGCGAGCGGTTCGCGGGTGCCGTCGGGGTGGTGCAGGACGACCATGACGTTCTTGAGCGTGTCGGCGGCGGCCCAGGCCCGGTCGTCGCGGGGGAAGGCCTCGTTGAGTTGGTCGACGAGCGTCTCGATGGTGGGGGTGTCGGGCGTGTCCTCGGCGTGCGCGGCGGGGACGCCCTCGGCGGAGACCGGCTCGGGGACGTGCACCTCGACCGCCTCGACGTTCGCGGCGTAGTCGCAGCGCGAGCAGCTGACGTAGGTGTCCTCGCCGACGTCGGCCCGGGCGAGGAACTCCTCGGACGCCGAACCCCCCATCGCCCCGGAGGTGGCCTTCACGATGACGTACTCGAAGCCGAGCCGGTCGAAGATCCGGATGTAGGCCTCGCGGTGCCGCTGGTAGGACGCCTCGAGGCCGGCGTCGTCCACGTCGAAGGAGTAGGAGTCCTTCATCACGAACTCGCGCCCGCGCAGCAGCCCGGCGCGCGGCCGCGCCTCGTCCCGGTACTTGGTCTGGATCTGGTAGATCGACAGCGGCAGGTCCTTGTACGAGGAGTACAGGTCCTTGACCAGCAGGGTGAACATCTCCTCGTGGGTGGGACCGAGGAGGTAGTCGCCGTCCTTGCGGTCGGTGAGCCGGAAGATGTTGTCGCCGTAGTCGGTCCATCGGCCGGAGGCCTCGTAGGGCTCCTTGGGCAGCAGCGCCGGGAACAGCAGCTCCTGGGCGCCGATCGCGTCCATCTCCTCGCGGATCACGTTCTCGATGTTGCGCAGCACCCTCAGCCCGAGCGGCAGCCAGGTGTAGATGCCCGGGGCGGCGCGGCGGATGTAGCCCGCGCGGACCAGCAGCCGGTGGCTGGGCACCTCGGCGTCCGCCGGGTCGTCGCGGAGCGTGCGCACGAAGAGGCGGGACATCCGCAGGACGCCGTGGGGTGCGGTCATGCGGGGAAGGCTACTTGTGGGCCGTCGGGGTCCGCGAACCAGTTGCGGCGCCGTCGAGCAACCCCCTGGGCGCCACCGCCCCGGCCGCTCGACCCGCGCCGCCGTCAGAACATCACGGTGGCGAAGGTGGCGGTGCGGGTGAACCCGACCCGCTCGTAGACCCGCCGCGCCGCCCGGTTGTAGTCGTTGACGTACAGCGACACGACGGGCGCCAGGTCTCGGAGCACGTGGTCGACCACGGCTGCCATACCGGCGACCCCCAGCCCCTGGCCGCGGCGTTCCGGCGCCACCCAGACGCCCTGCACCTGCGCGGCATGCGGCGACAGCGAGGCGACCTCGGCCTTGAACACCACCTCGCCGTCGTCGATCCGGGCGAACGACCAGCCCCGCGAGACCAGCTGGTGGACCCGGGCACGGTAGAGGTCGGGCCCGCCCCCCGCCTCCGGCGAGATGCCGACCTCCTCGGTGTACATGGCCACGCACGCCGGGTAGAGCACGTCGGCGTCGGCCATCGACGTGGTCCGCACCCGCGGGTCGGGCTCGACCAGCGGCGCACAGCCGATCTCGAGGTGCGGCTGCCCCCAGCGCTGGTCCCGCGGGGTCCCCCACGCCTCCGCGACGGTCTCCCAGAAGGGGCGGACCGCGTCCTCGGGGCCCACGATCGTGGTGACGGTGCGCCCCCGGGCCAGCGCCCGCTCGGCGAAGACCCGGGCGTCGTCGGGCGTCGCCTGCACGGGGACCAGGTTGGCCCCGACGTGGCAGGCGGCTGCCAGCTCGCCGTCGACGAAGCGGCCCCACACCTCTCCCCCGAGCCAACGCGGCTCGAGGTTGGTGGTCCGGGCCCGGTAGGCCGCGAACACGTTGACGACAGGGTCCTGCGCGGCGAGCCGCTGGAACGCGTCCAGGTCGGACGCGCCGAGCACCCGGACACCGTGTCGCGTCGTCAACACACCGGGAGCCTAGGACACTCCGGCGCGGCGGCTCCGCGAGTGCGGCTACGGGCGGACATCGACCCGCACCCCGTCCTCCTGCTCGGGCAGCAGCACCAGGACGGCCCCGTTGTCCCGGCGCCAGCCCACCGGGAGCAGGATCCACCGCTCGCCCGTGTGGGCGAGCACCCGCAGGCCCGTGTGCCGGAAGTGGAAGCCCGCACCAGGGGGCAGCCGCTCCACCTCGACGCCGTACCCCGACACGGCCAGCGGCCTCGTGCTCAGCACGACGGCCTCGCTGCGCACCACGAGCGACCCCTCGATGGCCCGGGCCGTGGCCAGCCCGTTGGAGTTCGCCACGTTGGCGGTCCACCAGAACAGCGCGAGCAGCACCACGGCAGCGAGCACGCCGCCGCGCAGGAAACGACCCTGGTGGAGCGTCGCCCGGACGGGCTCCGGGACCTTCTCGTCGGCGGCGAGCATCCAGACGGCGTACTCGAGCAGCGCGGCACCGGCCCCGAGGCTCAGCGCGCCGGCCACCGGCTGGAGGGGTGGGAGCCGGGCGAGCGCGGCGACGCCGAGCGCGAGCAGCACGAGGGCGACCACCGCGGTCGCGACGGTGGCACGCCGCCACCAGGCGGGGTGTCGGGCGGCGGCGCGGCCGAGCACGAGCTGGTGGGCCAGCACCACGACCAGCGTGACGACGAGCAACGACGCCAGGGGCGTGAAGATCGCCTGGGTGCTGCGGAGCACGTAGTCGGTGGTGGTGAGGTCGAGTGTCCCGACCGGCACCCCGAAGTACGCGTAGAGCGCCCGTTCGCGGACGTACCCGAAGTAGTAGAGGACCCCTGTGACCGCCCCCAGCGGGACCAGGACCTGACCGACGACGCCGGCAGCACGGGCCAGGAGCCCCTTCGCGTCGGCTGAGCTGGTCGTCGCCACGGCGCTACTGGGTCGTGGCCTCGGACGTCGCCTCGTCCGTCGACGTCGGTGAGGCCGGTGACGACGACTCCGTCGGGCTCGGGGTGTCGGTCGTCGTGGTCTCGGTGGGGGTCGGGTCGGTCGTCGTGGGCTCCGTCGGGCCGGGGTCCACCACCCGGGTCAGCGCCTCGGAGCTCAGCCCGACCCGCAGGCACACGCCGTCGGGTCCCTCCTGACACAGCGACCGGTCACTGTCACCCTCCACGACCTCAGCCCAGCCGGCGAACGGCGCGTCGGCGCTCTCCGCGTCGTAGACCCGGACGCAGAACTCGAACGGCGGCTCGCAGTCGCTGAAGCGGAGCTCCATCAGCGTCACGCACGACTCGCCACCCTCCAGCGGGACCGCCTCCGCGTCGCCGCACTCCTCCTCCAGCCGGCGCAGGTCCTCCTCGGTGACGGCGTACTCGCCGACCACCGTCGCGTTCGCCCGGACGTCGTCCTCGACGACCACGGCGGACTCCTGCAGCGGGAGCGGCTCGGTCTCGGAGGTGGACGCACAGGCCACGGCTGCCGTCAGGGAGACGGCAACGATCACACCCCGGCCACGACGTCTCATGGCACCCTCCGCCACCAGTGTGCTCCCGAGGCGGGGCCGCCGCCACCGCGGCGCAGGTGCTAGGACACGGTGACCGTGGGAGCCGCTCCGTCGACGGGCTCGTCCATCTCGTCGGCGATCCGCATCGCCTCCTCGATGAGGGTCTCCACGATCTGGCTCTCGGGGACGGTCTTGATCACCTCGCCCTTGACGAAGATCTGTCCCTTGCCGTTGCCGGAGGCGACGCCGAGGTCGGCCTCGCGGGCCTCGCCGGGACCGTTGACGACGCACCCCATGACCGCCACCCGGAGCGGGACCTCGAGGCCGTCGAGCCCGGCCGTGACCTCGTCGGCGAGCTTGTAGACGTCGACCTGGGCCCGCCCGCACGAGGGGCAGGAGACGATCTCGAGGCGGCGGGGCTTGAGGTTGAGGCTCTCCAGGATCTGGATGCCGACCTTGACCTCCTCGACCGGTGGCGCCGACAGGCTGACCCGGATCGTGTCACCGATGCCCTGGCTGAGCAGGTGGCCGAAGGCCACCGCCGACTTGATGGTGCCCTGGAACGCCGGGCCGGCCTCGGTGACCCCGAGGTGGAGCGGCCAGTCGCCGGCCTCGGCGAGCATCTCGTAGGCGCGGACCATCACGACCGGGTCGTTGTGCTTGACCGAGATCTTGAAGTCGTGGAAGTCGTGCTCCTCGAACAGGCTCGCCTCCCACACCGCGCTCTCGACGAGCGCCTCCGGGGTGGCCTTGCCGTACTTCTCCAGCAGCCGCTTGTCGAGGCTGCCGGCGTTGACGCCGATCCGGATCGACGTCCCGTGGTCCCTGGCCGCCTGGGCGATCTCCTTGACCTGGTCGTCGAACTTCCGGATGTTGCCGGGGTTGACCCGGACGGCGGCGCAGCCGGCCTCGATCGCGGCGAACACGTAGCGCGGCTGGAAGTGGATGTCGGCGATGACCGGGATCTGGGAGTGCTGGGCGATCGCGGGGAGCGCGTCGGCGTCGTCCTGGCTGGGGCAGGCCACCCGCACGATGTCGCAGCCGGACGCCGTCAGCTCGGCGATCTGCTGGAGGGTCGTGTTGACGTCACTGGTGAGCGTCGTGGTCATCGACTGCACCGAGATGGGGTGGTCGCTGCCCACGCCCACCTTGCCGACCTGGATCTGACGGGTCGGGCGGCGCGGCGCCAGCACCGGAGGCGGTGGCGCGGGCATGCCCAGGTCGACGTCGGTCATGGCGCCAGTCTAGGAGCCCCGAGCGGGAGCGCCGAACCCGTGCCGGACCCGGCTCGCGGCACCGATGAGTTCCCGCCGGCCACACGGTCTCTCCTCACGAGCGGCCCCCACGGGGAGGGTCCCCGGAGGCGAGGAGTGGTCATGGCATCGGTACGCACGCACCTGTGGTTCGGCAACGACAAGGCCGTCGAGGCGGCCACCTTCTACGCCGAGCACATCCCGGACTCGTCCGTCGGCCGGGTGATCACGGCCCGCACCGACCCCGACAGCCGTGTCGCCGACGTCGTGGAGTTCACCGTCGCCGGTCACGACGTGGTCGGGCTCAATGCCGGACCGGAGCTCCACCTCGACGAGGCGTTCTCGTTCTACCTCCGCGTCGACGGGCAGGAGGAGGTCGACCACTACTGGGAGATCCTGACTGCCGACGGCGGCGAGCCGGGGCCGTGCGGCTGGTGCAAGGACAAGTTCGGCGTCTCCTGGCAGGTCATCCCCCGGGAGCTCGAGGACCTGTCCGGCGACTACTCCACCGCGGCCAACCAGCGTGTCTGCCGGGCGATGCTGACGATGGGCAAGATCGACGTCGCCGCCCTGCAGGCCGCCCACGACGGCACCTGAACCCGCCCCTAGGGTGGGGGCATGGCGACCGTCAGGGAGTTCCAGGTCACGTTCGACTGTGCCGAGCCCGAGCGGGTCGCCCGCTTCTGGTGCGAGGTGCTGGGGTACGTCGTGCCGCCGCCGCCCGAGGGGTTCGCGAGCTGGGCGGAGCTCGATCGCACGCTGCCGCCCGAGCAGCAGGGGTCGGCGTTCGCCTGCGTCGACCCGACGGGGGTCGGGCCGCGATTGTTCTTCCAGCGCGTCCCTGAGGGCAAGGTGGTCAAGAACCGGGTGCACCTGGACGTGCGGGTCGGCACCGGGCTGGTGGGAGAGGAGCGCCTGGCCGCCCTCGAGTCGGAGTGCGCGCGGCTGCTCCCGCTCGGGGCGCAGCGCGTCCGGCTGCTGGTGGCCGACGAGCACAACGAGTCGTGCCTGGTGATGCAGGACGTCGAGGGCAACGAGTTCTGCCTGGACTGAGGGGCGACGCGGCGCGACCTCAGAAGGGGAGCTCCACCGGGACGAAGATGTCGGCCAGGATCAGCACCACGCCCATGACCAGGAGGCCGCTCGCCACCACGTAGGCCACCGGCAGCAGCCTGGCCGCGTCGACGTAGCCGGGGTCCGGCCTGCCGCGCAGCCTGGCGACGCCACGCCGTACCGCCTCCCACAGGGCGCTGGCGATGTGTCCGCCGTCGAGCGGGAGCAGCGGGATGAAGTTGAACAACCCGATGAACAGGTTGAACGTCGCGATCGCCATCGCCAGGCTCGCGGCCTTCTCGGACACGACGAACTCGTCGGACGACGCGATCTCACCTGCGATCCGGCCGCCGCCGACGACGCTCACCGGACCGTTGGGATCCCGCTCCTCCAGGCCGACCAGCGCCTGCCCGACGTTCCAGACGCTCACGGGCAGCTTGCCGATGGCCACGACCACGTGGGCGGTGCTCTCGGCCATGAAGTCGGTCGTGTAGAGCGGGCCGCCGGTCGCGTAGACCTCGTTCTGCACCGGCATCACACCGAGGAAGCCCACCGGCGTGAGCTCACCGGGGTTGTCGGCGTCGAGCGGCCGCGGCGTGACCTCGGTGACGACCTCGACCTGGCGGACCTCGCCGTCCCGCTCGATCCCCAGGGTCGCCGGCTCGGAGCCGTTCCCGCGGATCGCGGAGCGGATCTCCTCCCAGTCACTCACCGGCTCGCCGTTGAACGAGACGAAGCGGTCGCCCGGCTCGAGCCCGGCCACCCGGGCCGGCGTCGGGTTCTCGCGCAGCTCGGCGGCCGTGCAGGCGCGGCCGTCCTCGTCGGCGGGGACGATGCAGGGGATCACCTCGTCGACGACCGGCCGGGTGTCGACGCGCTCGACGTAGCCGATCGTGGAGAAGACGCCCCAGAACAGGAAGAACGCGATGAGGAGGTTGACCGTGGGGCCGCCGGCCATCACGATCACCTTCTTCCACCACGCCATCCGGTAGAAGAGCCGGTCCTCGTCGCCGGCCTTGACGTGCTCCCACTCCGCGGCCCGGGCGTCGGACACCATCTGGGCGAAGAGCCCGGTGTTGGACCGGCGGAGCCGGATCACCCGCTCGCCGTCCTCGTCGAAGATCGGGTGGTCGCGGTCCTCGTCGAGCTGCTCGGCGCCCGGCGGGAGCATGCCGACGATCTTCACGTAGCCGCCGAGCGGGATCGCCTTGAGGCCGTACTCGGTCTCACCGATCTGCTTGCTCCAGACCGTGGGCCCGAAGCCGATGAACCACTGGGTGACCTTCCCGCCGAACTTCTTCGCCGGGATCATGTGGCCGAACTCGTGGAGCCCGATCGACGCCAGGATCGCGACGAAGAAGATCACCACACCCAGGGTGTAGTAGACGGCGGTCATGCGGGGTCCCCGCGGAATCGTGGCCCGGAGGAGCGCAGCGGGGGAAGGCTGCGATTCCGTGGGGTGCTCATGCGGTGTCGGGTCCTTCGATCATGGCGGCGGCGGTGGCACGGGCCCACGCGTCGGCGGCGAGGACGTCGTCGACGGTGAGCTGTTCCTCCGAGGGTACGTCGTGGGCCGCGAGGGCGCGGGCGACTGTGGGGACGATCTCCACGAAGTCGAGCCGGCCGGTGCGGAACGCCTCGACGCACACCTCGTTGGCGGCGTTGTAGACCGCCAGCGCGGTGCCGCCCCGCCTGCCGGCCTCGCGGGCCAGCGACACGGCCGGGAAGGCCTCGTCGTCCAGGGGCGTGAACTCCCAGGTCTCGGCGCGCGTCCAGTCGACGGCGGGCGCGGTGCCGGGCACCCGCTCCGGCCAGGCCAGTCCGAGCGCGATCGGGATCAGCATCGTGGGCGGGCTCGCCTGGAGCAGCGTCGAGCCGTCGACGAACTCCACCATCGAGTGCACGACGCTCGTCGGGTGGACCACCACCTCGATCGCGTCGAACGGGATGCCGAAGAGCAGGTGGGCCTCGATCACCTCGAGTCCCTTGTTGACCAGGGTCGCGGAGTTGATGGTGACGACCGGGCCCATGTCCCACGTCGGGTGGGCCAGTGCCTCCTCGACGGTGACGCCGGCGAGCTGGTCGCGGGTGCGGCCGCGGAACGGCCCGCCGCTCGCGGTGAGCACGAGTCGGCGTACCTCCTCCGGCGCGCCGCCGCGCAGGCACTGGGCCAGCGCGGAGTGCTCGCTGTCGACGGGCACGATCTGGCCGGGCGCGGCCCGCCCGGTGACCACCGGCCCGCCGATGATCAGGCTCTCCTTGTTGGCGAGCGCGAGCGTCGTCCCGGCCTCGAGCGCGGCGAGGGTCGGCCGCAGCCCGACGGCACCCGTGATCCCGTTGAGGACGACGTCGGCCTCCATGCCGGCCGCCTCGACGCTGGCCTCCTCCCCCAGCCCGGAGTACGCCGGACGCAGCTCGGCGACCTGCTGCTCGAACAGCTCGGCGTTCGAGCCGCCGGCGGTCAGCCCGACGACCCGGAACCGGTCGGGATGGGCCCGCACGATGTCCAGCGCCTGGGTGCCGATGGACCCGGTCGAGCCGAGCACCACCACGTCGCGTCGTGTCACCCGGTCATCCTCGCAGTCCGGACCCGGCCGTCCCGAAACGCCGGGGACACTACGATCGGGGCGTGCGGCTCGAGCCCTTCCCCGCTGCGCAGGCGGCGCTGGTCAGCGGCTGGGCACCGACGCCCGGCGAGGTCCGGTCGTGGTGCGCCCGCAGCGAGGCGCCGGTTCCCCCGGAGGTCGTCGCGTCGTGGGGTGAGGCGGACGACGTCGAGGCCTTCCTGCTGGTCGACGACCACGGCGTCCCCCTCGGGTACGGCGAGCTGTGGCTCGACGACGACGAGGGCGAGGTCGAGCTCGCCCGGCTGCTGGTCGACCCCGCCCGTCGCGGCGAGGGGGTCGGCCGACGGCTGACCCGGCTGCTCGCGGAGCAGGCGCGCGACGCGCACCCCGACCTCCCGACCGTCTGCCTCCGGGTGCTGCCCGACAACGTCGCCGGCCACCGCGCCTACGAGGCCGCCGGGCTGGCCTTCGTCGACCCCGACACCGAGGCGGCGTGGAACGCCGGCCAGCCGACGGCGTACCGCTGGATGGTGCTCCGCTAGCTGGTCGAGCCGGGCGCCTGGGGCTCCCCACGCGTGAGCTGGTCCTCCTCGGCCGCGAGGTCGGCGTCGACCCGCGGGTCGCCGGCGTCGGCGAAGTAGTCACCGGGCCTGGTGGAGTCGCGACCGTTGGGCACCCTGAGCGCGTTCAGCGCCAGCGTGATCACGACGGCCACGGCGATGTTGAGCGCGAACGCGGTCATCGCGATGTAGCCCATCTCGCCCAGGCCCGGGATCTCCGCGAGCGAGCCGCCGAACCGCTTCCCGGTGACCGGGTTGATCACGTTGTAGGCCGACCAGGTGCCGTAGGCCATGCCGACCGCCCAGCCCACGAGCAGGCCCCAGCGGTGGAACCAGCGGGTGTAGAGGCTGAAGACGATCGCCGGGAAGGTCTGCAGGATCCAGATGCCGCCGAGGAGCTGGAAGTTGATCGCGTTCTGCTTGTCGAGCGTGAGCACGAACACCAGCGCGAACGCCTTCACGACCAAGGAGGCCAGCTTGGAGACCTTCGCCTCCTGGGCCGGGGTGGCGTCCTTCTTCAGCCACTCCTTGTAGATGTTGCGGGTGAAGGTGTTGGCCGCCGCGATCGACATGATCGCCGCCGGCACCAGCGCTCCGATCGCGATCGCCGCGAAGGCGACGCCCGCGAACCAGCTCGGGAAGGAGTCCTCGAACAGCTGAGGGATCACCAGCTGGGGATTGGGCTCACCGTCGACGCCGATCGGCTCGGTGCCGGCCGCGATCGCTACCCAGCCGAGGAGGGCCAGGAGGCCCAGCACGAAGGAGTACGCCGGCAGGATCGCCGCGTTCCGGCGGATCGTGTTCCGGCTGCCGGAGGAGAGGCTGGCCGTGACCGAGTGCGGGTACATGAACAGCGCCAGGGCCGACCCGAGGGCGAGGGTCGCGTAGGCCCACCCGGTGCCCTCCCCGGGGATGAACGACCCGGTGGGCTCACCCGTGGCCTCGTTGGTCGTCGCCATCTTCTCCTGCGCCGCGCCGAAGACCGCGTCCCAGCCGCCGACCTGCGAGGGCAGGTAGACGATCGCGACGATGATCACCAGATAGATCAGGGTGTCCTTCACGAACGCGATGATCGCCGGGGCGCGCAGCCCCGAGGAGTAGGTGTAGGCCGCCAGCAGGGCGAACGCGATGAACAGCGGCAGGTCCTTCGCGAGCAGGCTGTCGCCGCCGCCGAGCCCGACGACCTCGAGCACCGCCTGGATGCCGACCAGCTGCAGCGCGATGTAGGGCATGGTCGCGACGAAGCCGGTCACCGCCACAGCCAGGCTGAGCCCGCGGTCGTCGTACCGACCACGGACGAAGTCGGCGGTGGTGACGTAACCGTGCCGGTGGCTGACCGACCAGAGGCGGGCCATGAAGATGAAGATGATCGGGTACAGGATGATCGTGTAGGGGACGGCGAAGAAGCCGGCCACCGATCCCAGGGCGAACATCGCCGCCGGGACCGCCACGAACGTGTAGGCCGTGTAGAGGTCGCCGCCGAGGAGGAACCAGGTGACCCAGGTGCCGAACTTGCGACCGCCCAGGCCCCACTCGTCGAGGCTGTCGAGGCTCTCGGCGCGACGCCAGCGCGAGGCCAGGAACCCCATGACCGTGACGAGCAGGAACAGCGCGACGAGGACGGCGAGCGCGACGCCGTTCACCCCGCTCATCTCCGCGCCGCCAGGACCAGCTTGTAGGCCGCCCAGGTCATCCCGGAGCAGAGGAAGACCCAGAGGAACTGGTACCAGAAGAAGAAGGGGAAGCCGAACAGCTCGGGCTCGTCCCGCGCGTACGACGGCACCCACATCAGCGCCACGATCGGGATCAGCAGCAGGATGCCCGCCGCGACCAGCTTGCCCTTGTCGGTGTGGGGGACCTCCGGGTCAGACCGGTGGTCCTGGGGGTTCCCGAGACTCATGGTGCGGCACGTTACCGATGCCGGCCCCTCTCCGCACTAGGCAGTCGCGTCGAACGCCTCCGCGACCACGTCGAAGGCCTCCTCCAGCAGCGCGTCGGAGATCGCCAGCGGCGGCAGGAACCGGAACACGTTGCCCCAGGTGCCGCAGGTCAGCGTGACCACGCCCTGCCGGTGGCAGTACGCCGACACCGCCGCCGCCCGGGCGGCGTCCGGTTCGATGGTCCCGGGGGCGGTGAGCTCGATCGCCTGCATCGCCCCGCGGCCGCGCACGTCGCCGACCACCGGGTGCCGCTCGCGGAGCTCGGCGAGGCGACGTCCGATGAGGTCGCCGATCGCGGCGGCCCGCGAGACCAGGTCGTGTGTCCGCATCTCCTCGATCGCCCCCAGCGCGGCCGCGCACGCCACGGGGTTGCCGCCGTAGGTGCCGCCGAGGCCGCCGACGTGCACGCTGTCCATCAGGTCGGCCCGACCGGTGACGCCCGCGAGGGGCAGCCCGCCGGCCATCCCCTTGGCGGTGGTGACCAGGTCGGGGACCACGCCCTCGTGGTCGCAGGCGAACCAGTCGCCCGTGCGGCAGAACCCGGACTGGATCTCGTCGGCCACGAACAGGACGCCACGCTCGCGGCACCACTCGGCCACGGCCGGCAGGAACCCGTCGGCCGGCACCACGAAGCCACCCTCGCCCTGGATCGGCTCGACCACCACGCAGGCCAGGTTGTCGGCGCCGACCTGCTTGTCGAGCACGTCCACGGCCCGCGCGGCCGCCTCGGCGCCGGACAGGCCGTCGCGGAACGGGTAGGACATGGGTGCCCGGTAGACCTCGCCCGCGAACGGCCCGAAGCCGTGCTTGTAGGGCATGTTCTTGGAGGTCATCGCCATCGTGAGGTTGGTGCGCCCGTGGTAGCCGTGGTCGAACACGCCCACCGCGTCTCGCCCCGTCGCGACCCGGGCGATCTTGACGGCGTTCTCGACCGCCTCGGCCCCGGAGTTGAACAGCGCCGACTTCTTGGCGTGGTCGCCCGGGGTGAGCTCGGCCAGGGTCGCGCACACCTCGACGTAACCGTCGTACGGCGTGACCATGAAGCAGGTGTGGGTGAAGGCGTCGACCTGCTCGTGCACCCGCCGGGTCACCTCCGGCGCGGCGTTGCCGACCGTGGTGACCGCGATGCCGGACCCGAGGTCGATGAGCGAGTTGCCGTCGACGTCGACCAGGACGCCGCCGCCCGCCGCGGTGACGAACACCGGCAGCACGGTCCCGACGCCGTCCGCGACGTGGGCCTTCTTCTGCTCCAGCCGCGCCTGCGAGGCGGGCCCCGGGATCTCGGTGACCAGTCGCCGCTCCTGCGGCAGGGCCGGCCCGCCCGTCGCGGCGCTCACGGCTGCAGCTCCTGGATCCCCCAGGGCGAGCCGTAGTCCGCGAGCAGGTCGAGGAACGGTACGGCGTCGAACGCCTCCGGGCCGAGCACGCCCGCGCCGCTCCAGGCGCCGGTGGCCAGCAGCTCCAGTGCGACGACGGGGTTGACGGCGGTCTGCCACACCACGCACTGGTGGCCGTACTCCGCCATCGACCACTCGTTGTCGACCACGTGGTGCAGGTACGTCGACCGCGGCCGGCCGTCCTTGCCGGTGCCGGTCACCCAGAGGCCGGCGCAGGTCTTGCCCTTCATCCGCGGCCCGACGGTGGCCGGGTCGGGCAGCACCGCCGCCACCACGTCGCGCGGGCTCACCTCGACGCCCTTCACGGAGACCTTCTCGGTCGAGTCGAGGCCGAGGGTGTGCAGCACCTTGAGGACGGTGATGAACTCGTCGCCGAGGCCGTACTTGAAGGTCGCCCGCTGGCAGTCCACCCAGCGGGGCATGAGGAGGACCTCCTCGTGCTCGACATTGACGCACTCGACCGGCCCGATCCCCTCGGGGAAGTCGAAGACCTCGGGCTCGCTGAACGGGGGCGTGGTGAACCAGCCGCCGTCGACGTCGGCGCGGGCCCGCTCGTAGATCACCGGCGGGTTGAGGCACTCCTCGATCGTGGTCCACATCGAGAACGACGGCGCGAAGATCTCGTTGCCGGCGTCGTCGGTCACCACGAGGTTGGCGCCGTCGCGGGTGCCGAGCTCGTCGATGTCGGAGAAGAGGTGATCGGCGGCGTAGCGCGCGAACACGTCGGACAGCCCCGGCTCCACGCCGATCCCCACCAGCGCCAGGCGACCGGCCTCCTCCCACTGCGGGGCGACCGCGAACTGCTCGTCGCCGAGCTTGACCCCGCACTTGGAGTACGGCGCGTCGGGGTGTGGCTTGCTCAGGGACATCGCCATGTCGAGGTAGTCGGCACCCGCCGCGAACGCCCCGTCGAACACCGGCATGTCGAACACCGGGTCGACGGCGTTCATCACGTGGGTGATCGAGTGCTCGCGGCACAGGGCGGCGACGGACTCGGCGTCGGACGCGTCGATCCGCGCCGCGACGTACCGCTCGTCGGCCGCGGCAGCCTTCTCGGCACGCGCGAGGTCGTAGTCGGCGACCACGATCGTCTCGAAGAAGTCGCGGCGCGCGGCGATGGCGGTGAACGCACCGCCGACGCCGCCGGCACCGACCAGGAGGATCCTCACGTCACTCGCCGATGTAGCTCATGACGTGCTTGATCCGGGTGTAGTCCTCGAGCCCGTAGATCGACAGGTCCTTGCCGTAGCCGGAGTGCTTGAACCCGCCGTGCGGCATCTCGGAGATGAAGGGGATGTGGGTGTTGATCCAGACGCAGCCGAAGTCGAGCCGCTTGGACATCCGCAGCGCACGGGCGTGGTCCCGGGTCCACACGCTGGAGGCGAGGCCGTACTTGACGCCGTTGGCCCAGCGCAGCGCCTCCCCCTCGTCGGTGAACTTCTGGACGGTCATCACCGGGCCGAAGATCTCGTCCTGGATCTGCTCGTCGTCCTGCTGGAGGCCGGCGAGGACGGTCGGCTCGTAGAAGTAGCCCTTGTCGCCCCAGCGCGAGCCGCCGGTCTCGACCCGGGCGTGGTCGGGCAGCCGGTCGACCATGCCCGAGACCCGGTCGAACTGGTTCTGGTTGTTGAGCGGCCCGTAGTAGGTGTCCGCGTCGGCCGGGTCACCGGTCGGCATCCCCTTGGCGGCCTCGCTGAGAGCGGCGACGAAGTCGTCGTGGACCCCAGGGCCGGCGAGCACCCGGGTCGCGGCGGTGCAGTCCTGGCCGGCGTTGAAGAGACCCGCCCCGGCGATGCCCTCGGCGGCCTTCTCGACGTCGGCGTCGTCGAAGACGATGACGGGTGCCTTGCCGCCGAGCTCGAGGTGGACCCGCTTGAGGTCGTGGGCGGCCGAGCCGGCGACCTCCATGCCCGCGCGGACCGACCCTGTGATCGCCACCATCTGCGGGGTGGGGTGCTCGACGAGGGTGCGGCCGGTGTCGCGGTCGCCGCAGACGACGTTGAACACGCCCGGCGGCAGGAACTCCTGGGCCAGCTCGGCGAACAGGGTGGTGCTGGCCGGCGTCGTGTCGCTCGGCTTGAGGACGATGGTGTTGCCGGCGGCGAGGGCCGGCGCGACCTTCCAGACCATCATCATCAGCGGGTAGTTCCACGGCGTCACCTGGCCCACCACGCCGATCGGCTCGCGACGTACCCAGGAGGTGTGGTCGGCCATGTACTCACCGGCGGACCGACCCTCGAGCACCCGGGCCGCCCCCGCGAAGAACCGGAAGTGGTCGGACGCGTAGGGCATCTCCTCCTCCATGGTCAGCCCCCGCGGCTTGCCGGTGTCACGACACTCCACCTCGTTGATCTCCTCGACGCGCGCCTCGACGGCGTCCGCGATCTTGAGCAGCGCTGCGGCGCGGTCCTGCGGCGTGGACTCGCCCCACGTCTCGAAGGCGCGCGCGGCCGCCTCGTAGGCGCGGTCGACGTCCTCGGGCCCGCTCATCGGGGCGTGGGCGTAGACCTCGCCGGTCGTCGGGTCGATGACGTCGTAGGTCTCGCCGGACGCCGAGTCGACCAGCTCGCCGTTGATCACGTTGCGGAAGGTGGTGTCAGCCATGTCGGCACCCTAAGGCTGGGACGACGGAATCGGTAGGCCCTCGGGTGGTGGAGTGCCGGATTTCGTCGCCACGACCCCCTTCGGGGGGTGAGGTGCGAGGCGGGCCGCCCCTCCCCACCGGAGGTTGAGGTGCCAGGCCGGCCCTACCGGAGGTTGAGGTGCCAGGCCGGCCCTACCGGAGGTTGAGGTGCCAGGCCGGCCCACCGGAGGTAGAGGTGCCAGGCCGGCCCACCGGAGGTAGAGGTGCCAGGCCGGCCCCACCGGAGGTAGAGGTGCCAGGCCGGCCCACCCGGAGGTTGAGGTGCGAGGCCGGCCACGGCCGAGCCTCGAAACCGCCGCATCGCCCGCAGGGCCTCGACCACCGGAGATCGAGGCCCTGCATCGGTCCCGGGGTTTCGAGGCTCAGGCGCAGAGCGCCTTCGCACCTCAACCTCCGCCGGCAGGGGCTTCGAACCTCAACCTCCGGCAGCACCTCGACCTCCGCCGGCAGGGGCTTCGAACCTCAACCTCCGGCAGCGCCTCAACCTCCGGGGGTGCCGTGGACGCACTCGCCGTCGATCCACGTGGAGACGACGCGCGCCGCGCCGATCTCCTCCGGCGGACCGGCGAAGGGGTCGCGGTCCAGCACGGCGAGGTCGGCCACGAAGCCCGGCCGCAGCACGCCGGCGTCCTCGCGGTGGTTCACCCACGCGCTGCCGGAGGTGTACGCCGCGAACGCGGTGGCGAGGTCGACGGCCTGCTCGGGCAGGAACGGCTCGGTGCCGGCCCGGCCGGGTTCGCCGTACGCCGTGCGGGTGACGGCGGTGTGGATCGCCGCGAGCGGGTCGGGCGTGCTCACCGGCCAGTCGCTGCCCATCACCAGCCGCGCACCCGACCGGTGGAGCCCGCCGAAGGGGTACTGCCAGCGGGCGCGCTCCCCGCCGAGGAACGGAATCGTCAGGTCGGTCATCTGGTCGTCGTGGCACGCCCACAGCGCCTGCGCGTTGGCGGCCACGCCGAGGGCCGCGAACCGCGGCACGTCGTCGGGGTGCACCAGCTGCAGGTGGGCGATGTGGTGGCGCCGGGCGGGGTCGGTGCCCTCGAACGCGTCGAGGGTCTCGCGCGTCGCCCGGTCGCCGATGCAGTGCACGTGGACCTGGAAGCCGGCCGCGTCGAGGGCCCGGACCGCCTCGCGCAGCGCGGCGGCCTCGACGAAGGAGTGGCCCGTGTTGGAGGTGGGCCGCCCGTCACCGTCGAGGTACGGCGAGGTCATCGCGGCCGTGAAGTTCTCAGCGACGCCGTCCTGCATGATCTTCACGCTCGTGGCCCGGAACCGTCCGCCGGTCATCGCCTCGCGCCGCCCGACCAGGTCGGCCACCTGCTCGACGCCCTGCCGCCGCTCCCACCAGAGCGCCCCGACCACGTGGGATCGCAGGTCGCCGTTCGCGGCCGCCGTGACGTACGTCGACGCCGGGTCGTCCATCCCGGAGTAGGCGCCGACGATCGCGTCCTGCCAGCCGGTGACGCCGAGGGAGTGCAGGTACGCCTGCCCCTCCATGAGCGCCGCGTGGTAGTCCTCCCCCGTCGTGCGCGGCAGCAGCCGTGCGACCAGGGACGTCGCCGCCTCGTGGAGGGTGCCGCTCGGCCGCCCGTCCGGGTCACGCTCGAGGCGCCCGCCGGCGGGATCCGGGGTGTCACGGTCGACGCCGGCCAGCTCGAGGGCCCGCGAGTTGACCCACGCCCCGTGGTGGTCGCGGTTGGGCAGGTACGCCGGCCGGTCCGGGACCACCGAGTCCAGGTCGGCCGCGAGCGGGGTGCCGCCGGGGAAGGCGGCCATCGCCCATCCGCCGCCGACGATCCACGGCAGCTCGGGGTGGTCGGCGGCGTACCGGCCGATCGCCTCGAGGTAGTCCTCGCGGGTGCTCCACGGGGTGAGGTCGCAGCGCAGCCGCTCCAGCCCGCCCTGGATGGGGTGCACGTGTGCGTCGGTGAACCCGGGCGACACCAGTCCGCCCGCGACGTCGACCACCTCGGCGCCCCGCGCCCGCTCGGGGGGCACCTCGCCGACGGCGGCCACCCGGCCCTCCTCGACCAGCACCGAGGCCGCGCCGAGGTGCCGGTACCCGTCGAACACGGAGCCGCCGGTGAGCAGGAGTGCCGTCATGGCGACTTCCTATCAGGAGGTGGGAGGGCGCCGCCACGACGGAATCCGAACAAGGGACGCGCCGTTGGCGACGGATTCGCTTGCCAAGCCCCCGATCGCCCGCGCATGATGACGCCATGGCGCTCGACCACGACCAGCTGCAGAAGTCCGCCCACGACCATCTCTGGATGCACTTCGCGCGCCACTCCACGTACGACCAGTCCGACGTGCCGGTCATCGTGCGCGGCGAGGGTGCCTACATCTGGGACTCGAAGGGCAAGCGCTACCTCGACGCACTGGCCGGGCTCTTCGTGAGCCAGCTCGGCCACGGGCGGACCGAGCTCGCCGACGCCGCCGCCGCCCAGGCGAAGGAGCTGGCGTTCATGCCGCTGTGGTCCTACGCCCACCCGTCGGCGATCGAGCTGGCCGACAAGGTGGCGTCGTACGCCCCCGGCGACCTCAACCGGGTGTTCTTCACCAGCGGCGGCGGCGAGGCCGTCGAGACCGCGTGGAAGCTCGCCAAGAACTACTACAAGCTCGTCGGCAAGCCGATGAAGCACAAGGTGATCAGCCGCGCGATCGCCTACCACGGCACTCCGCAGGGCGCGCTGTCGATCACCGGGCTCCCGCTGCTCAAGCAGCAGTTCGAGCCGCTGGTCCCCTCCACCTTCCGGGTGCCCAACACCAACTTCTACCGCGCCCCCGAACGCGCCGACGACCTGGAGGCCTTCGGCCGCTGGGCCGCCGACCAGATCGCGGTCGCCATCGAGAACGAGGGACCCGACACGGTCGCGGCCGTGTTCCTCGAGCCGGTGCAGAACGCCGGCGGGTGCTTCCCACCGCCCCCGGGCTACTTCCAGCGGGTCCGCGAGATCTGCGACGAGTACGACGTGCTGCTGGTCTCCGACGAGGTGATCTGCGCCTTCGGTCGGCTGGGCCACATGTTCGGCTCCGAGCGCTTCGACTACCAGCCCGACATGATCACCTGCGCCAAGGGCATCACCTCCGGCTACGCCCCGCTGGGCGCGATGATCGCCACCGACCGGCTGATGGAGCCGTTCCTCAAGCCCGGGGCGATGTTCGCGCACGGCTACACCTTCGGCGGCCACCCGGTCTCGACGGCCGTGGGCCTGCGCAACCTGCAGATCTTCGAGGACGAGAAGGTCCTGGAGCACGTGCGCGACACCGAGGCGGCGTTCCGCGCGACCCTCGACCGGCTCCGTGACCTGCCGATCGTGGGCGACGTCCGCGGCGAGGGCTACTTCTACGGCATCGAGCTGGTCAAGGACCAGGCGACCAAGGAGACCTTCTCCGACGAGGAGTGCGAGCGGATCCTCTACGGCTACGTGTCCAAGGGTC
Source organism: Nocardioides sp. GXQ0305 (assembly GCF_050880345.1). Taxonomy (NCBI): domain Bacteria; kingdom Bacillati; phylum Actinomycetota; class Actinomycetes; order Propionibacteriales; family Nocardioidaceae; genus Nocardioides; species Nocardioides sp. GXQ0305. The sequence goes on along the minus strand of NZ_JBNYXG010000005.1, from coordinate 253,454 downwards.
TCTACGAGGAGGGGCTCTACTGCCGTGCCGACGACCGGGGCGACCCGGTCGTACAGCTGGCCCCGCCCCTAATCTGCGAGCAGGAGCACTTCGACGAGATGGAGCAGGTGCTCCGGGTCGTGCTCGACAAGGCGTACTCGATGCTCTGAGCCCAGCCGACGCGGCGCAGCCGCGGTGGCGTGGGGCGAAGAGGTTGAGGGATCGCGGCAGACCCGAGCCCGCGAGGGACTGCCGACCGATCGTCTCGAGACCTGAGCCAGGTGGGCGCGTCGAGCCCGGGAGGGGGCTCACTCACGCCGGGACCCGTGCTCTCGCGCGGTCTTGACCTCACGTGCACTTCAACGAGCACGATCTCCGGCATGACCACCCACGACGAGGCCACCGGGCATCTCCCGCCCGACCCTGAGGAGGCGATCGCCGCCCTGCGCGAGCTGGTCGCGGCCGTGGAGCGTGCGCAGCAGCGCGAGCTCGTCGACGACTTCATCGCCCTGTTCCGCGAGGACGCGATCTGGACCACCGGCCACGGCCGTCGGCTGTTCGGCCGCGACGCGATCGCCGAGTTCACCGCAGGGGTGCTGCCCGGCTCCAGCAGGCAGGGCAGGACGACGTACGAGCTCGAGCACGCCCTGTTCATCCGACCCGACGTGGCAGCGGTGAAGGTGCGCCAGCGCTCCTTCACCGACGACGGCACACTCGCGAGCGAGGGGTCGCCGATGTACGTGGTCGCCCACGAGGACGGCCGCTGGCTGCTCACGGCCAACCAGAACACCCCGGTCCTCAGGGCGTGAGCCGTCCGGGGCCTCCTACCGCGCGCCGGAGCGGGTACGGCCGGGCGTGGCCACGGGGACCGTGGCGCCGTCCGGCACGCGGAACAGGACCCAGGCGAAGGCGAGCAGCCATGCACACCAGAGCACGTAGCCGGCGAAGTTGCTGAGGCTGGCCGGCTCGAACAGCGGGACCAGGATGCCGGTCGCGATCAGGCCGGCCGCGGCGTACCCGAGCGTCCCCATCCATCGGGGCATCAGGGTGCCGCGCAGCGCCGTCACCACGAGGATCGTGAAGGTCGCGGTCAGGGCGTAGCCCACGGTCTCGCCGATGGCCTTGCCCAGCACGACGTGGAGGAGCTCGAACCGGTGCTCGGCGGCAGCCCTGGTCGCGGGGTCGAGCGCGTCCTCGCTCACTCCCGGGACGAGGGTGATCCACCTCTGCAGGCCGATCACCTGGACGGCGGCCGCAGCCACGCCGACGCCGGTGATCCAGTGGCCGAGCCGCCCTCCCACCAGCCGCCCGAGCCAGTACCCGGCAGGAGCGAGCAGGGCCGCGCTGACCACGAGCACCCCGAACCAGGCCATCACGGTCGACTGGTGCTCCCGGTAGAGCGCGAGGATGTCGGCGGTGGGGTCCTCGAGGACCTGCGGGTACTCGAAGACGCTCCCCAGGACGGTGAAGCCGGCGATGGCCAGTCCCGAGGCGAGGGCGAGGGCGGCGCCCGCGAGCCGGGCGGTGCGGCGGTGGGGCGTGGCGGTGGTGGCGTCCATGGTGATTTCCTCCGGTTGTCGCGGGTTCAGTGGGCAGGAGCCGGGGCGCGGTCGGCGTACCACCTGACGGTGGTCGCGAGTGCCTCGTCCAGCGGGGTCGCCGGGTTCCCGAAGGCGGCCCGGAACTTGCCGTCGTCGACGACCCAGTGGTCGGTGAACTGGTAGAGGGTGTGGAGGTACTCGCGCATCTCGGGCTTCAGGATCCCGAGCGCCCGCAGGGTGACCCGGCCCGCGGCCACGATCCGGGGGGTGGTCTCGGCCAGCCGGGAGACCTGCTCGATGACCTGGCGGGTGGTGCGCGCCTCCGCGACGGGCAGGTGCCAGACCTGCCCCGCCGCCTCCGGCCGGGTGCCGAGGACGATCAGACCAGCGGCGACGTCCGGGGTGTAGGAGTAGCTGTGGGACCGGTCGGGGTTGCCCATGACCTGCGCGGACCTGCCGGCGAGCGCGCGACCGAACACCGACTCCCCCAGGGCGGATCGGGTGGCCCCGGGTCCGAAGTAGTCCGAGGCTCGGCCGATGGCGACCTCGACACGACCGCGGCGATGCGCCTCGAGCAGCTCCTCGGTCATCGCGGCCCGGGTGGCGGACTTCGACGACGTCGGGTTCGGCTCCATGGACTCGACGAGCACCCTGCCCCGGGGCGGTCCGTAGGAGTAGAGGTTGTCGAGCACGACCAGGCGCGCCCCGGCCCCGGCGGCCCCGGCGACGACACCACGCTGCAGGGGCGGGAACTCCTCGCTCCACCGCTCGTAGTTCATCGCGTTCAGGCAGAAGTGGACGACGTCGGCGCCCGCGCACACGCGGGTGGTGAACGCCGGATCGGTGGCGTCGCCGCCGACGACCTGCGCCCCGGGGAAGCTCCCCCGTCCGTCGCGGTTGACGGCGATGACGTCGAACCCCTGTGCGACGAGCTGCTCGACGAGCGGGTGCCCGACCTGGCCTGTTCCGAAGACGACGTGGCGGCTCATGACTGGTGCTCGTTGGCGGTGGTGGCGGTGCGGGCGAGCTGCAGCGGGAGGACGGCGGTGAGGAGGGCGACGGTGAGGGCTCCCGCCGATCCGAACACCGTGAACTGCTCGTCGACCCGGACACCGATGGCCGTGGTCACCGCCCAGCCGAGGGCCCACGTCGCGGCCAGGTAGGCAGGCCATCCGAACGCGAACCGACCGAGTCGTGACCAGAGCACGACGCCCTGCGCCGCCCCGACGGCCAGGCCCGACACGGCGCCCTGGACGACGAGGTCGCCGAGGCCGGTCCGGAAGTCGACGAGGGACCCGCCGACCGCCAGACCCGTGGAGAGTCCGACCACGGTCGCGGCCACCCACCGGACGGCGAAGCGACGTCCGACGCGCAGTCCCCACGACTGGACGAGTCCGAGGACCGCACCGGTGGCGAGGCCGCCGCCGATCGCCGCCGCGAGGTCGTCCACGGGTCCGGTCAGCACCATGGCAGCGACGCCGCCGAGCGGGAACCCCGCGAATGTCAGCAGCCAGCGGAGCAGGTTGCGGAGGGCCGAGGACGCGTCGCTCGCGGCCTCCGGCCGGGTGTCGAGGTGGGACATGGTGCTACTCCTTGGTTCGGGCGGCGATCCAGGCCGCCAACAGGTGGTCGGGGTGGTCAGCGAGGTGGTCCCGCACGAGCACGTCGAGGAGCTCGGCGTCGCCGCGCAGGTGGGCGTCCGCGAGGGAGACGAGCTGCCGCTCGCGGACGGTTCCGGCCCGCGCCGTGGCTCGCGCGACGTACGTCGCGTCGCCGGACAGCAGGGCGGCGGCGACCAGCAGCGACGCGCTCTCGGAGCCGGGGGCCAGCGCGAGCACGCGGTCGACCGCACCCGGGTCGCCACCGACGAGCCTGCGCAGCAGGAGCGCCTCGGATACGTCCCGGTGGTGGGTTGCCTCGTGGTCGGTCACGGGACGACGGTGGCGCAGCACGCTGACGCGACGCTGACGGCGGCTGACGAAGGCTGACGGGCCGCCGGTCCTGGACCTACGCTCGACGGGTGCTCACCGTCTCCCTTCTGGGACCGGTCGAGGCTCGGCTCGACGACCTGCTGCTCGACGTGCCCGCGGGCAAGACGACCGAGCTGCTGGCGCGGCTCGCGCTGGACGCGAGTGTCCGGGTGCGTGCCGACACCCTGCTCGAGGAGCTCTGGGGCGGGCCGACCGGACGCAACACGCTCCAGTCCAAGGTCTCCCAGCTCCGTCGGGCACTTCGTGACAGGAGCCTCGTCGCCGGCAACGCCGACGGCTACCTGCTCGCCGTCGCACCGGAAGCGGTCGACGCCTCCCGAGCCGTGGCCCTCGCAGCGGAGGCAGGAGAGGCACGGAGGACCGGGGACGCCGCCGCGGCAGAGATCTGCGCGCGGGAGGGCCTCGCGCTCTTCCGGGGCGACGTGCTGGTCGACGCCGGCGCCTGGGCCGAGGTCCACCGGGCGCGGCTGGAGGAGGTCCGGCTCGGCCTGCTGGAGGACCTGGTGGCGGCCCGTCTCGACCTCGGCGCCGGGAGCGAGCTCATCGCCGAGCTGGAGTCGGAGGTCACGCAGCACCCGTTGCGCGAGGGGCTGTGGGCGTCGCTGATCACCGCGCTCTACCGGGCCGGCCGGCAGGCAGATGCCCTGGCCGCGTACGCGCGCGTCCGTCGGCTCCTGGTCGACGAGCTCGGCATCGAGCCCGGCCCCGAGCTCCGGCACCTCGAGGACCAGGTGCTCCAGCAGAGCGTCGAGCTGGGCGAGCCCGCCCGCCGCGGGGTCGCCGTCCCGGGCAACCTTCCGGAGGAGACCGGTGCGCTGGTGGGCCGGGTCGAGGACCTGTCCCGGCTCCAGCGTCTCGTCACGGAACGGCGGCTCGTGACGCTCACCGGCCCGGCGGGCGTGGGCAAGACCAGGCTGGCCACCGAGGTCGCCCGTGGCGTGGAAGCCGCCGGCGGCGTCTGGCTCGTCCGCCTGGACGCGGTCGACGCGGATGCCGACCTGGCGCAGGTGGTGGCGGAGGCGCTGCACGTCACCGGCGGCGCACCTGCCCTGCTCGAAAGGCTCGGCGGTGCGAGCACGCTGCTGGTCCTGGACAACTGTGAGCACCTGGTCGGCCCTGTCGCGGGGTTCGTCCACCAGCTGCTCGCGGAGGCACCGGCCGTCAGGATCCTGGCGACCAGCCAGGTCCCGCTCGGGGTCGAGGAGGAGCAGGTGCACCCGCTCGAGCCGCTGCCCCGGGACGAGTCGGTCGACCTGTTCGTCCTGAGAGCCCGGCAGTCACGCCGTCACCTGTCCCTGGACGCCCGGACCACCACCCTCATCGAGGAGATGTGCGGCTCCCTGGACGGGCTGCCCCTGGCCATCGAGCTCGCGGCCGCCCGGGTGCGGTCGATGTCCGTGCCCGACATCGCCCGCCGGCTGGACGACCGCTTCAGCCTCCTCCGCGACCCGTCGAGCCAGGGGCCGGAGCGTCGTCGTGCCCTCGCCGGTGCCATCGCCTGGAGCTACGAGCTGCTGTTCCCCGACGACCAGCGCGGGCTGTGGGCGCTGTCCGCCTTCGCGGGGAGCGCCGGCCTGGACGCGATCGAGGACGTCCTGGCCGCGCTGGGGGTGCCGTCCGGATCCGTGCCGGACACCATCACCCGGCTGGTGGACCGGTCCCTGGTCGCGGTCGACGCGGCCGCGAACGGCGACGTCCGCTACCGACTGCTCGACAGCATCCGGCTCTTCGCCGGCGCCCGACTGGAGGACGCGGGCCTCGCGCCCGTCGTCGCGCGGGCCCACGCGCAGTGGTACGCCGAGACCGCCGAGTGGTGCGACGAGCACGTCCGGACCGCTCGACAGCCCGAGTGCGTGCAGACCGTCCGCAGCGAACGGGCCAACATCGACGCCTCGCTCACCTGGGCCACCGCGCACGCGCCGGAGCTGGCCGCCCGGATCGCCCTCGGATTCGGCTGGACCTGGGTGGTCCTCGGCGACGGGACGGCCGGAGCGTCACGCGTCCGGGGGGCGATGACCTCCTCGGCGTCCGCAGCCCAGCAGCTGACCGGGGCCCTGCTCGCAGGATGGCTCGAGGCGTCGGCCGGGGACGTGACCCTGGCCCAGGCCGACCTCGACCACGCCCGTTCGCTCGCCGGTGAGGTCGGGGACGAGGTGCTCGTGGCGGACGTCGACCGGCACCAGGCCTTCGTGGCCATCCAGCAGGGCCGGGCCGAGCTGGCTCGGTCCAGCGCCGACGCCAGCCTGGCGACGTATGGGCGGCTGGAGCTCCCGTGGCGCACCGCGGGCAGCCTGTTGCTGGGCGCGTACGGATCGCTGATGGATGGTGACACGGCCACGGCGACGCGGGACGCGGGAGAAGCGCTGCTGCTGCTGACTCCGCTCGGCGACGGGTGGGGCCTGGTGCACGCGAACGCGATGCTCGGTGGGATCGCCCAGGCCGAGCACCGCTTCGCCGAGGCGGCGCGAGCGCTCGAGGACGCCGCCGACACCTCACGGCTGCTGGGCTTCCCGGGGCAGGCGGCGCTGCACCGGGCGACGCTGGCCCGCGTCCAGATGCGCGCGGACGACCCGACGGCCGAGGCGTCCTTCGAGCGCGCGATCGACGACGCCCAGGCGGTCGGCGACGGACGCCTGGCCGCGACGGCGCGGCTGCACCTGGCGCGGCTGCACCGCGCGCGTGGTCACCACGCCGCAGCCGTCGCGCTGCTCCAGGAGAACAGTCGGTGGTACGCCGCGGCCGGGGGCGGGGACTACGCGCTGCTCACCCGCTGCGTCCTGGACGCGGAGCTCGACGACGCCGACGGGCTGGCCGACGTGCTCGCCGAGGCCCGCCGGACCGGCAACCTGGAGGTCCAGGTGTACGCGCTCGACGCCCTGGCGCGCCTGGCAGCGCAGGTGGACGACGTCGCGGCCGCCACTGCCCACCTCGCCGAGGCCGACGCGATCGCGGAGGGGCTGCGCCACGTCGTGGACGAGGCGGACCGGCTCGACGCGGCGGCCGCGCGCGGACGCTGGCCGTGATGCCCGGCCTGGCTCAGCTGTGGCGAGGGAACCCGAGGTCCACGCCCCCACGCTCGGCAGGGTCCGGCCACCGGGAGGTGACCACCTTCTGGCGGGTGAAGAACGAGATGCCCTCGGTGCCGTGGGCGCGGGTGTCGCCGAACAGCGACGCCTTCCAGCCGCCGAAGGAGTAGTAGGCCATCGGCACGGGGATCGGCACGTTCACGCCGATCATGCCCACGGTCACCTCGCGCTGGAACCGGCGGGCGGCACCGCCGTCGGTGGTGAAGATCGCCGTGCCGTTGCCGTACGGCGAGTCGTTGACCAACGCCACGGCGTCGTCGTACGTCTCCGCCCGCACCACGCTGAGCACCGGCCCGAAGATCTCGTCGTCGTAGACCGACATCCCGGGCCGCACGTCGTCGAAGAGCGTCGGGCCGAGCCAGAACCCGCCCGCGGCACCCTTGGGCTCCACGTCGCGCCCGTCGACGACCAGCCGCGCGCCGTCGCGGACGCCCGCGTCGAGGTAGGAGGTGACCTTGTCGCGGTGGGCCCCGGTGACCAGCGGCCCCATGTCGGCGCCCTCGCGGCCGTCGCCGGTGGTGAGCCCGCCCATGCGGGAGGCGATCGCCTCGACCAGCTCGTCGCCGACCGGGTCGACGGCGACCACGACGGAGATCGCCATGCACCGCTCCCCCGCCGAGCCGAAGCCGGCCGAGACCGCGGCGTCGGCCGCGCCCTCGAGGTCGGCGTCGGGCAGCACGACCATGTGGTTCTTCGCGCCCCCGAGCGCCTGCACCCGCTTGCCGTGGGCGGTGCCCGTCTCGTAGACGTAGCGGGCGATGGGGGTGGAGCCGACGAAGGACACGGCGCCCACGTCGTCGTGGGTGAGCAGCGCGTCGACGGCGACCTTGTCGCCCTGGACGACGTTGAACACGCCGGGCGGCAGGCCGGCCTCGGCCCAGATCTCGCCGAGCAGCAGCGAGGCGGAGGGGTCCTTCTCCGAGGGCTTCAGGATGACGGCGTTGCCGCAGGCGATCGCGATCGGCACGAACCACAGCGGCACCATGGCCGGGAAGTTGAACGGTGAGATCACCGCGACCACGCCCACCGGCTGACGGAACGAGTAGACGTCGACGCCGCCCGACACGCCGTCGCTGAAGCCACCCTTGAGCAGGTGGGGTGCGCCGCAGGCGAACTCGGCGACCTCCAGCCCGCGCTGCACCTCGCCGAGCGCGTCGTCGAGCACCTTGCCGTGCTCGGCGGTGATCACGGCGGCCAGCTCCTCGCGTCGCCGGGAGAGCACCTCGCGGAACGCGAACATCACCGACGTACGGCGGGTGAGGGACGTCTCGCCCCACGCCCGGCCCGCCACGACGGCCCCGGCGACGACCGTGTCGACGTCGTCGCCGTTCGCGAACGCGACCCGCCGGGCGACGGCGCCCGTCGCCGGGTCGTACACGTCACCGAACCGGTCGGCGGAGCCCTCCCAACGCGCTCCGTCGCGCCAGTGCCCCACCACGTCGATCTGCTCGGTCATCTCGTCTCCTCCTCCGCGGATCGGGTCGTCCACCCATCCTGACCACCCACCCGGCCCGCGGCGCCGCCGGGTGGGCCGTGGTCAGACCCGCTGGCGTCGGGCGCGCAGCTCCGCGCCCAGCACGATCACGATGGAGATCGCGAACATCAGCGTGCCGATGACGTTGACCTGCATCGGCACCCCGCGTTGCGCGACGCCCCAGACGTACATCGGGAAGGTCGTGGTGGTGCCGGCGTTCAGGTTGGTGATGATGAAGTCGTCGAAGGACAGCGAGAAGCTGAGCAGCGCCGCCCCGAGGATGCCGGGGAAGACCAGCGGGAAGGTGACCCGCCAGAAGGTCTGCGACGGCGTGGCGTAGAGGTCCATCGCGGCCTGCTCCAGGTTGTCGCTCATGCCGGCCAACCGCGCCCTGACGGTGACGACCACGAAGGACAGGCAGAACATGATGTGGGCGATCAGGATCGTCAGGAACCCGAGCTGTCCGCCGTAGCCGGCGGCGACGAACAGCGCGAGCAGCGAGGAGCCGAGCACGATCTCGGGCACCGCCATCGGCAGGAAGATCACCAGGTTGGTGGTCGAACGGCCGGCGAACTGGTGCCGCACCAGCGCGAACGCCGCCAGGGTGCCGAGGATGGTCGACACCAGTGTCGCGAGCAGCCCGATCTCGATGCTGCGCACCACGGCCTCGCACATGGAGGGGTCGGCGCACGGGTTGAGCCAGTTGTCGAGGGTGAAGGCGTCGAAGCGGTAGACCACCCGGCTGGCCGGGTCGTTGAAGCTCATCAGCACCACGACGGCGATCGGGATGAAGGTGTAGGCCAGCACCAGCAACCCGAGGATGAGCACGAGGTGCTCTCGCAGCCACCTCATGATGCCTGCCCTCCTGCCGGGTGGGCGCTGTCGCGGGGTGTCCTCACAGGAGGTCCTCCGTCCCGGCTCGTCGGACGTAGAACAACACCATCACCACGACCAGGACCACCAGGATCATCGACATCGCCCCTGCCGCGGGGTAGTCGTTGGCGTCGGTGAACAGGTTCTGGATGACGTTGCCGATCATCCGCTGGTTCGGACTGCCCAGCAGCTGGGCGTTGATGTAGTCGCCGGCGGCGGGAATGAAGGTGAGCAGCGTCCCCGACACCACGCCGGGCAGCGAGAGCGGCCAGGTGACCTTGAAGAAGCCGACGATCGGCGAGGCGTAGAGATCGCTGGCCGCCTCGATCAGCCGGTGGTCGATCCGGTCGATGCTGGCGAAGAGCGGCAGCACCATGAACGGGAGGAAGTTGTAGGTGAGACCCGCGACGACCGCGACCGGCGTCGCCAGCAGCCTGCCGTCGTCGCCCAGGATCTGGAGGAACTGCAGCGTGTTCACGACCAGGCCGTCGTCCTCGAGGATCAGCTTCCACGACAGGGTCCGGATCAGGAAGCTGGTGAAGAACGGGGCGATGACCAGCACCAGCATCAGGTTCTTCCAGCGTCCCGCCTTGAAGGCGATGGCGTACGCCAGCACGTAGCCGAGCACGAGGCAGAACAACGTGGCGATGGCGCCGTAGACCAGGGATCGCACGAGCGGCACCCAGTACTCGGCCAGGGCGTCGGGGTAGTTCTGCCAGGCCCACGACATCTCGTAGCCCCGGAAGATGGAGCCGTCCGGGTCGTAGAGGCTGGTCGCGACCAGGGAGTAGAAGGGGACGACGAAGAACAGGGCGAGCCACACCAGCGCCGGGAGCAGCAGGATGTAGCCGATCGTTCCCCGCCGGCGCGTGGTCTCACTCACCGGGCGCGTCCTCCTGCTCCGCGCCCGCCCGGGCGTCCTGGCTGTGGTCGAGGAGGAAGGCGTACTCGGGGCGCCACGAGAGCTCGACCCGGTCGCCAGTGGTGAAGATGCGTCTCCGGCCGGTGTTCTGCTCGAAGACCTGGAGCTCCTGCCCCCACGGCATCCGGACGAGGTACTGGGTGCTGACGCCGAAGAAGCTGACGTCGGTCACCACACCGCCCGGCACCGTGTTGCCGGGGGCGTCGAGGGCCTCGCCCTCCTCGCCGATCAGCACCTTCTCGGGACGGATCCCGATCCAGCCGCGGTCGCTGTCGGCATGGGCGCGCTCCGAGGGGATGGACACCGAGGTGCCGTGCATGTCGACCGTGACGAAGTCGGACGCCCGGTTGGTCACCCGACCGTCGATCAGGTTCGACTGGCCCAGGAAGTTCGCCACGAACGTGGTGCGCGGGTTCTCGTACAGCTCGGCGGGCGCCCCCATCTGCTCGATGACCCCCGCGTTCATGACCGCCACGGTGTCGGCCATCGTCATGGCCTCCTCCTGGTCGTGGGTGACGTGGATGAACGTCAGGCCGACCTCGGTCTGGATCCGCTTGATCTCCAGCTGCATGGAACGGCGCAGCTTCAGGTCCAGGGCGCCGAGCGGCTCGTCGAGGAGCAGCACCTGCGGCTGGTTGATCAGGGCCCGGGCGAGGGCGACCCGCTGCTGCTGGCCGCCGGAGAGCTGGGCCGGCTTCTTGCGGGTCTGGGCGCCGAGCTCGACGAGGTCGAGCATCTCGGTCACCCGCCGGTCGACGTCGGACTCCTTGCGACGGCGCAGGCCGAAGGCGACGTTCTCGAACACGTCGAGGTGGGGGAAGAGCGCGTAGTTCTGGAAGACCGTGTTGACCGGACGACGGTACGGCCGGGCGTAGGTGATGTCGGCCCCGCCCAGCGTGATCGACCCCGAGGTGGGCGTCTCCAGCCCGGCCACCATCCGCAGCGTCGTGGTCTTGCCGCAGCCCGAGGGGCCGAGCAGGGCGAAGAAGGCCCCGCTCGGGACGTCGAGGTCGAGCGAGTCCACGGCCGTGAAGGCGGCGAACCGCTTCGTCAGGTCGCGGAGCCGCAGCCCCTCGTCGGCCCCGTCGGCGTCGCGGGCCTGCGCCTCGCGGTCAGCCACCTGTGACATCGGACCAGTCTCCTTCGTACTGAGTTGTCTGCGCGTCGTCGAGCGGCATGAAGTCGAACGTGTCGGCGAGGATCTCCTCGTCGGGGAAGATGAGGGTGTTGTCGACCAGCGAGGGGTCGATCTTCTCCATCTCCTCGCGGGCACCCTCGACCGGGCAGATGTAGTTGACCCACGCGGCGAGCTTCGCCGCCACGACGGGGTCGTAGTAGTAGTTGATCCACTCCTCGGCGTTGGCGAGGTGGGTCGCCTTGTTGGGCACGATCATGTTGTCGCTCCAGAGCGACAGGCCCTCCTCGGGGGCGACGAACCGGATGTCGTCGTTCTCGAACTGCGCCTGGATCACGTCGCCCGACCAGGCCTCGCAGGCGGCGATGTTGCCCGCCGTCAGGTCCTGGATGTACTCGTTGCCGGTGAACGCCCGGACCTGGCCGTTGGCGACGACCTCGTCCAGCCGGTCGATGGCCTGGGCCCACTCGGCGTCGGTGAACTCCTGCGGGTCGGCGCCGACCACCCGCAGCATGAAGCCCATCGTGTCGCGCATCTCCGACAGCAGGGTGATCCGACCCTTGAGGTCGGACCGCTCGATCAGCTCGGTGAAGCTCTTGACCTCGCCGGTCTCGGCCGCGTTGTAGGCGATGCCGGTGAGCCCGCTCTGCCACGGCGCGTGGAACTGGAGGTCTGGGTCCCACTGCCGGTTGCGCAGCGGCTCGATCAGGTTGTCGTGCAGGTTGGGGACCCGCTGGGGGTCGATCGGCTGGATCCAGCCCAGGTCGATCATCCGGGCCGCCATCCAGTCGGTCAGCATCATCATGTCGCGCCCGATCGGCTCACAGGCGCCGAGCTGGTTGCGGACCTTGGCGAAGAACTCGGCGTTGTCGTTGACGTCGTCGGTGTAGTCCACCGTGATACCGGTCTGGTCCTGGAACACCTGCAACGTGGAGTCGGCCTGGCGGCGAGGGTCGATGTACGCCGGCCAGTTGGAGATCACGAGGCGGCGCTCGGACTCGGACACGTCCTGGGCGAAGCACTCGGCCGGGTCCTGCTGCGCGCCGGGGATCCCGAACCTGGGGAGCACGGCCGCGCTGCCGACCACGAAGGCGGCGATGCCGGCACCTTGCAGGACCGTCCGCCGGGACATCCCACGCTGCTGAGCCATCGAGCTCCCTTCCACCACCCCCGGTCGGCTCGGATCGTGTCACGATTGCCGACGCCGGACAAGGGATTCCGCAGCACGTCGACCGCTTCACGACGGAAATCGTTACCTCGCTGTGGCCCACGAGTTGGTTTCTGTGGAACCATGCGCGCCATGGGCCGCAGGCAGGAGCGCAACGGGGCGGTGCTCGACGACGTCGCGAAGGCCATCATCGAGCAGCTGCAGCAGGACGGACGTCGTTCCTACGCGGCGATCGGCAAGGAGGTCGGCCTGTCGGAGGCCGCCGTCCGACAGCGGGTCCAGAGACTCATCGAGAACGGCGTGATGCAGGTGGTCGCGGTCACCGACCCGCTCCAGCTGGGCTTCGCCCGGCAGGCCATGGTCGGCATCGAGGTGAAGGGGCCGCTGGAGCCGGTGGCCGACGCCCTGGCCGCGATGGAGGAGGTCGACTACGTGGTGATCACCGCGGGCTCCTACGACGTGCTGGCCGAGGTGGTCTGCGAGAGCGACGAGGCCCTCCTGCAGCTGATCTCGGAGAAGATCCGCAGCATCGAGGGGATCACCCGGACCGAGACGTTCATGTACCTGACGCTGCGCAAGCAGACCTACTCGTGGGGTGTGCGCTGAGGCACTCCGGCTCGCTCTGGGCTGACACCGCTCCGGCCGCGGCGACGTACGCCGCCCTCCCCGGTGACACCTCGGTGGACGTCGCGGTCGTCGGCGCGGGCTTCACCGGCCTGTGGACCGCCTACTACCTCGCCCGCACCGACCCCTCGCTGCGGATCGCCGTGCTGGAGGCGGACACCGTCGGCTTCGGCGCCTCCGGCCGCAACGGCGGCTGGTGCTCCGCGCTGTTCCCGGCCTCGCTCGACAAGCTGGCCCGGCTGGGCGGCCACGACGCCGCGCTCGCCCTGGACACCGCCATGCGCGAGGCCGTGGACGAGGTCGCGCGGGTGGCGGAGGACGAGGGCATCGACGCGCAGCTCGCCAAGGGCGGGACGATCGCGCTGGTCCGCAACCGCGCACAGCTCGCCCGGGCCCGGGACGAGGTCGACCACGCCCGTCGCTGGGGCCTCGGCGAGGAGCGGCTCCGGCTGCTGGACGCGACCGGGGCGTGCGAGCGGCTCGCCGGGACGCGGACGCTGGCCGGGCTCTACACACCCGACTGCGCCGCGATCCACCCGCTCCGGCTGGCCCGCGGCCTCGCCGCCGCCGTGGCCGCCCGCGGTGTCCGCGTCCACGAGCACACGCGGGTCACGCGGATCTCTCCCGGCCGGGTCGACACCGCGGCCGGGACGGTGCGGGCGGGGACGGTCGTGCGGGCGACCGAGGGCTACACCGCGGGCCTGGTCGGCGAGCGCCGGACCCTGGCCCCGGTCTACTCGCTCGTGATCGCGACCGAGCCGCTGTCCGCGGAGACCTGGGCGCAGATCGGCCTGGCGCGGCGGGAGACGTTCACCGACCTGCGCCACCTGATCATCTACGGCCAGCGCACCGCCGACGACCGGCTGGTCTTCGGCGGCCGCGGGGCGCCGTACCACTTCGGGTCGCGGGTCTCCCCCGGGTTCGAGCACGAGGGGAGCGTCTTCGCCGCGCTGCGCGCGACGCTCGTCGACCTGCTGCCGGTGCTGCACGACGTCCGGGTCACCCATACGTGGGGCGGTGCCCTGGGCATCCCGCGCGACTGGTGCGCCTCGGTGGGCCTCGACCGGGCCACCGGCCTGGGCTGGGCCGGCGGCTACGTCGGCGACGGGGTGACGACGACCAACCTGGCGGGCCGCACGCTCCGTGACCTGATCCTCGAGCGCGACACCGCGCTGACGACGCTGCCCTGGGTCGGGCATCGCTCCCGCCGCTGGGAGCCCGAGCCGCTGCGCTGGCTCGGCATCAACACCGGGCTCCGGGCGATGGCGTTCGCCGACGCCGAGGAGCGGCTGACCCGACGCCCGAGCGTGGTGGCACGTGCGGTACAGCCCCTCATCGGGGGTTGAAACCTCCGGCAGCAGGGCCATGCTGGGTCCATGCCACGCGCACTCGTCCGACGACCGGGCCCCCGTCTCGCCGACGGACTGCTGACCCACCTCGAACGCACGCCGGTCGACGTCGACCTCGCCCAGCGGCAGTGGGCGGCGTACGTCGACGCGTTGCGGGCCGAGGGCTGGGAGACGGTGGAGGTGCCCGCGGCCGACGACTGTCCGGACGCGGTCTTCGTCGAGGACACGGTGGTCGTCTACGGCGACCTCGCCGTGATCACCCGGCCCGGCGCCGACGAACGGCGTCCGGAGACGGCGGCCACCGAGGAGACCTTGCGCGACCTCGGGTTCCGGATCGCCCGGATCGAGCCGCCGGGGACCCTCGACGGCGGCGACGTCCTCAAGTACGGCGGCACCGTGTGGGTGGGGCTCGGCGGCCGGACCGACCGCGACGGGGCCGACCAGCTCGCCGGACACCTCGGTCCGCTCGGTGCCCGGGTGGTGCCGGTCCCGGTCACGAAGGTGCTGCACCTCAAGACCGCGGTCACCGCGCTGCCCGACGGGACGGTGGTCGGACACGAGCCCCTGGTCGACGACCCGACCGTCTGGGAACCGTTCCTGCCCGTGCCCGAGGAGTCCGGCGCCCACGTCGTGCTGCTCGGCGGCGACACGGTGCTCATGGCCAGCGACGCGCCGCTCACCCGGGCGCTGTTCGAGGAGCGGGGGCTGCGGGTCGTGGCCGTCGACATCTCCGAGTTCGAGAAGCTCGAGGGCTGCGTGACCTGCCTGTCGGTGCGGCTGCGCTGAGCGTTACGGGACCACAAGCCCGTTCTCGACGGTGCGTTCGGGCCGGGTCCTGCTGTGGATCCAGGCGTCGAAGAAGCCGTCGAGGTCCTCGTCACTGACGTCCTCGGCCATCTGCTCGAACTCCGCGGTCGTGGCGGTGCCGTTCTCGTGCTCGCTGACCCACTGCCGGAGCAGGGTCCAGAACTCGTCGTCGCCGATCCGGTTGCGCAGCGCCTGGAGGGTCATCCCGCCGCGGTAGTAGACGGCGCCGGCGAAGATCCGGGAGGCGCCCGGGTCGGCGATCTCGACCTTCCAGAACCCGCTGCGGGGGCCGCGCCGCTCCCACTGCCGCTGCAGCCACGCCCCGGGGTCCAGGTCGCGGTTGAGCTCGCGGTGGCGGACCTCCATGAACGTCGCCGGCCCCTCGTTGAGCCAGATGTCGCTCCACCGCTCGATCGCCACCGAGTCGCCGAACCACTGGTGGGCCTGCTCGTGGACGACGAGCCAGTCCCAGTTCCCGCCGCCGACCCAGAAGTACGTCGGGATCGTCTGGTTCTCGAGCGCGAACCCGACCGGGAGGCTGGTCACCAGTCCGCCGGCAGCGGAGAACGGGTAGGCGCCGAGGTCCTGCTGCAGCTCACGGAGCAGCGCCGGCGTACGACGGAGCATCCGCAGGCTGGCCCGGTAGCGGGAGCCGGACAGCCGCTTCGACACGGCGAGGCGCACGGGCAGGTCGCCGACCTGTCGGCGTACGACGTGGAAGGGACCGGCCGCGAACATCGCGAGGTAGGTCGCCATCGGCTCGTCGGCCCGCCAGTGGTGGGTGGTCAGACGGCCCCGGCGCTCGCGGTTGACCGGCGACCCGTTGGCGAGCACCGTCTTGCCGCGCGGGACCGTGATCGAGATGTCCATCCGCGCCTTGTCGGAGGGGTGGTCGTTGGAGGGGAACCACCAGGGCGCCATGTGGGGCTGGTTCATCGCCACCACCTCGTGGTCGTCGGCGAGCCAGTTGCTCTCCCCGGCGTAGGAGTACCGACCTGGACGTCCTGAGTAGGACACCCACACCGTGAAGCGCTGGCCATCGGTGAGCGGCTCGTCGGGCACGATCCGGAGCTCGTGCCGCCGCGGGCGCGACACCCGGGCGCGCTCGCCGTCGACACGGACCTCCCGCACCGGCAGCAGGAAGTCGAGGTGGAACGACGAGAGGTCCCGGGTGGCGACCACCGTCAACCTGGTCCGGCCGGAGAGCTCGCCGCTCCCGAACCGGTAGCGGTCGTGGACGGCGTAGCGCCGGACGTCGATGCCGCGGTTGCCGTCGATCGGGAAGTAGTCGTCGCCGATGCCCGGGCCGCCGGGTGCGGGTGCGGAGCTCGCCGCCGGGGCGACGAGGACGGCCGCCACGACGGTCGCGAGGACGGTCGCGAGCAGGGCGACCAGCGCGGCTCGGGCCTGTGTGATCACGGCCACGAATCTAACCGACACGGCGTGGGTGGTTGGACAAGGTCCGGGTCATGTGGTCAAACTCTACTGACTTACTATTCTTAGATGCAGGAGTGCCCGTGCGGATCGTGACCATCCCCCTCCCCCAGCTCGGCAACCGTTGCCACCTGCTCCACGACGGCAGCCACGGCGTCGTCGTCGACCCGCCACGAGACCACGCCGTGGTCGAGAGCGCGGTGGAGGAGGCCGGGGTGGTCCTGGCAGCCGTCGCGGACACCCACGTCCACAACGACCACGTGTCGGGAGCGCCCGGCCTGGCTCGTCGGCACCGGATCGACTACCTGGTCTCGGCGTCGGAGACCCTGGCGGTGCCCCACACCGGGGTCCGCGGAGGCGACGTGGTCGAGCTCGGCCACCTGCAGCTCGAGGTGCTGCACGCCCCGGGCCACACCGAGCACCACCAGGCGTTCCTCGTCGGCGACGTCACCGGGCCGGCCGCCCTGCTCTCCGGAGGCAGCCTGCTCCACGGGACCGTCGGTCGCACCGACCTGGTGTCCCCCGCCCGGACCGCCGACCTGGCCCGGGCGCAGTGGTCGACCGCGCGCCGGCTCGCGGAGCTGCCACGGAGCACGGTGCTGCTGCCCACCCACGGGTTCGGCAGCTTCTGCGCGAGCGGGGTCGCGGACCAGAACGACGAGGGCACGGTCGGGGACGAGCACCTCGTCAACCCGGCCCTCGCGCTGGACCTCGACACCTTCGTCTCCGACCTGCTGGCGGGCTACGGACCGGTGCCCTCCTACTACCGGCACATGGCCGACCTCAACCGGGCGGGCGCGGGGGACTCGCCCGGCAGGCCGGCCGTGCCGGTCACCGTCGAGGGGGTCACCGATGCCGTGCTCGCCGGACAGTGGGTGATCGACGTACGCCGACGCCCGGCGTACGCCGCCGGGCACTTCGCCGGCAGCCTGAACGTCGAGCACGGCGACCAGTTCGCGACGTACGTCGGGTGGCTGGTGCCGTGGCAGGACGACATCGTGCTGCTCGCGGACGACCGGACCCGGCTCGAGGACGCGGTCACCGACCTCGCGGCCATCGGCATCGAGGGGGTGGGGTCTCACCTGCTCGCGCCGGAGACCATGCTGCCCGCGCGACACCGGCGGGTGACGTGGGAGACGCTGCGCGAGCTCGACGAGGCCCCGACGCTGCTCGACGTGCGTCGCCACGACGAGTTCGACTCCGGCGCGGTGCACGGCGCGCGCCACGTGCCGCTGCACGAGCTCGAGGACAGGATGGACGAGCTGCCTGCGGGCGAGATCTGGGTCTACTGCCGCTCGGGATTCCGCGCCGGCATCGCCGCCAGCCTGCTCCAGCGCGCGGGACACCCCGTCGTCCACGTCGACGACGACCTCTCGCGCGCCGCCGAGCTGCAGCTCCCCGTACGCGGCGTCGTCGCCGCCTGAGCCCACCCACGTCCCGCGCGACGGAAGGAGCCGCCGGCCACTGACAGCGCCACTTCGCAACCTGGTCCGGGCGAGAACTCCCGGGCCGGGGCCGGCCCTCACGCAGGGCAGCACCGAGGGCTCCCCCGACAACAGAGGGGGCGGTGCTCGTGGGCACGAGCGCGGGGAACGCTCGCCTGCCCGGCTCCGGCCCGGGAACTGACACCCGGGTGCGACAAATCGCTTGCCGTCGCGCGGCCCCACCGTCACCATGGTGGGGCCGCGCGGCGTTCCGCCGTGGTGTGCTCGACGAGAGGAGGCGTGTCGTGACGACCACTGTCGTTGGCCTGTCCGCAGACCACACCCCTTCTCTCACCCGGAGCACCGTTGACCTTCCACGAGTCACTCTCTGACACCCACCCCTACGAGGGCATCGACCCTCGCTTCGTCTTCGACTTCCAGTCCTACGACGACCCCGACGACGAGTCGCAGCGCTGGACCACCTGGTACGACGTCGAGCCGCTGTGCCGCGGTCCCGAGCCACGCCCCGACTGGGTCGTGACCTCGCGCGGGGCGATCGACACCGAGCTCGGCGTCCTCAAGACCGGCAAGGAGGCCGACGTCTTCCTGCTCGAGCGCGCCGACCCCCACGTCCCGGACTCGGGAGTCGTCATGGCCGCCAAGCGCTACCGCGGCGAGGAGCACCGCAGCTTCCACCGCTCCTCGGCCTACACCGAGGGCCGCAAGGTGCGCCGCTCCCGCGACAACCGGGCCATGGCCAAGAAGACCGCCCACGGCCGCGCCGTCGCCGCCGGCCAGTGGGCCTTCGCCGAGTGGTCGGCCCTGGTCCGCTGCCACGAGCTCGGGCTGCCGGTCCCCTACCCGGTCCAGATCGACGGCACCGAGCTGCTGATGGAGTGGATCACCGTCGACGGCGACTCGGCACCACGGCTGGCCCAGACCCGACCCGACGGCGAGCTGCTGGCGTCGTACTTCGACCAGCTGCGCGACGTGCTGGCCGAGCTGGCCCGGCACGGACTGGTCCACGGTGACCTGTCGCCGTACAACGTCCTGGCAGCCGGCGAGCGGCTGGTCGTGATCGATCTGCCCCAGATGGTCGACCTGGTCGGCAACCCCGCCGGGATGGACTTCCTGCTGCGCGACTGCACCAACGTGTGCCGCTGGTTCCGGGCCCGGGGGCTCGAGATCGACGAGCACGCGCTCTTCGGCGAGCTCGTCGCCCACGCGTTCTGACGGTGGCACCCGAGGGCGGACTGTGGCTAGGGTGTGAGGCGGCTCACGTATCTCGGGACCGGCCCGTGCTGCTGGGCTCGGGAGGCAGCGACCATGAAGGCACGACTCGGAGTCGCCGTGGTGACGGCACTCGCGGCGGCAGCGGTGGGCATCGGGGTGTCCTACGGCGGCGGAGACGACCGGAACAACAACCGGCACACCGCTGCGGGATCCGAACAGGCCAAGGAGTTCCGTGAGGTCGCGGGCCAGGACACCCGGGCGGCCAAGCGCGTCGACAGCACCGCCGAGAAGTGCAGGAACGGCCAGGCAGGTGAGTTCGAGTGTGACGGCATCGACATGCTCAGCCACGTCCCGCGGGAGGACCTCGGGCTCAGCTTCGTCAACGACATCTGGGGCTGGAGCGACCAGGTCCGCGGCAAGGGCAAGGGCAAGGGCGGGACCCACCACTACGCCCTGATCGGCGGCACCGAGGGCACCGTGTTCGTCGACATCACCAAGCCGAAGCGCCCTGACATCATCGGGACGCTGCCCAGCAACTCGCTCGAGGGCGGTGGGTTCTGGCGCGACATCAAGGTGTACGACGACCACGCCTTCATCGTGTCCGAGCACGACGGCCACCAGATGCAGGTCTTCGACCTCACCCAGCTGCGCGGTGTCACCGGCGCACCGGTGACGTTCGACGCCACGGCGGTCTACGACGTCGGCGGTGCCGGCAACACCCACAACCTGAACATCAACGAGGACACCGGGTACGCCTACCTCGTCGGCACCAGCACCTGCAACAGCGGGCTGCACATGGTCGACATCAACGACCCGGCCAACCCGGAGTTCGCCGGCTGCTTCGAGGACCACGGCTACATCCACGACGCCCAGTGCGTGATCTACAAGGGCCCGGACCGCGAGCACCGGGGCCGGGAGATCTGCTTCAACGCGAACGCAGAGTTCGTCGGGCCTACCATCGAAGACATCGAGAACACGCTCTCGATCGTGGACGTCACCGACAAGGAGAACCCCGAGCCGCTCTCGCGGGTGTTCTACGGCGAGGACGGCTACAGCCACCAGGGGTGGACGGACTCCAAGCAGGAGTTCTACATCCACGGTGACGAGCTCGACGAGGACCTGCGGGGCATCAACACCCGCACCCGGGTCTGGGACGTCCGCGACCTCGACGACCCGTCGGTGGCTGGGGTCTTCACCAACGAGACAACCTCGATCGACCACAACCTCTACACGAAGAGCGGGAAGTCCTACCACTCCAACTACACCTCCGGGCTGCGGATCTACGACAACAGCCGGCTCGACCAGGGCAAGTTGTCCGAGGTCGCGTACTTCGACCTCTACCCGGAGAACGACGCCCCGACGTTCGAGGGCGGGACGTGGAGCAACTACCCGTACTTCAAGGGCGAGAGGTTCGTGGCGGTGAGCTCGATCGACCGGGGCCTGTTCGTGCTCAAGCCGACGGGCTCCTCGCGCGGGTAGCCGAGACCCGGCGCCGACCACGTCACGCGGCCCGTAGGAGGATCCTCTCCTACGGGCCGTGGCCTGTCGGCCGACGTGGCCGACCCACCGGTGACCCAGCCAGGAGGAGCCCTGTCCGACCAGTCCGTCCTCGCCCACGGCATCGGTGGCGCGAAGGACCTGCCCATCCCGCTGTCGTTCATGCTGGTGGGGGCGGCCGTCGCCCTGGTGGTCTCCTTCGTCGTGCTGGCCTTCGCCTGGCGGACGCCCCGGCTGGACGGCGCGCACGCCGGCCGGGAGCTGCCGGTGTGGGTCGGCGACGCCGTGGACTCGGCCTGGGTGCACTGGCCGCTGCGCCTGTTCGGGCTGGCGGTCACGGCCTACACGGGCTGGGCGGCGCTGGCAGGCGTGGACGCGGCGGCGAACCCGACCCTGGGCGTGTTCTACATCTACCTGTGGGTGGGTCTGGTCCCGCTGTCGCTGGCGCTCGGCAACGTGTGGCCTCTCCTCTCCCCCGTCCGGACCCTCCACGAGGTGACCTCCCGTCTGCTCGGCAGCCCAGCCGACCGGGGCATGCTGGGCTACCCGGCCTGGCTCGGCCACTGGCCCGCCGCCCTCGGCTTGTTCGCGTTCGTGTGGACCGAGCTGGTGAGCCCCGACGCCGAGCTGGTCACGACCGTCGTGCGGTGGTTCCTCGTGTACGCCGGGGTGATGCTCGTCGGGGCCGCCGTCTTCGGCGACACGTTCCTGGCCCGGGCCGATCCGTTCGAGGTGTGGTTCGGCCTGGTGGCCCGGCTCTCACCGTGGGGCCGTCGCCCGGACGCGCAGGGACGCCACCGGGTGGTGCTGCGCAACCCGCTCCAGAGCCTCGACACCGTCCAGCCCACTCCCGGCCTGCTCGCCCTGGTCGCGGTCCTGCTGGGGTCGACGGCGTACGACAGCTTCAGCACCTCGATCTACTGGCTGCGGGTGACCGCCACCCCGGGATCACTCGACCCGACGCTGCGGGAGTCGATGGTGCTCCTCGGCTTCATCGCCTTCGTGCTGCTCACCTTCACCGGCGCCTGCTACATCGGCGCCGGCCTCCCCTGGCGCGAGCGACGCCTGCTCCCTCGGCTGCTCGCCCACTCGCTCGTGCCGATCGGTGTCGGCTACGTCTTCGCCCACTACCTCACCCTGCTCCTCGAGTCGGGCCAGGCCTACCTCGTCTTCCTCTCCGACCCCCTGGTGACCGGTGAGGCCGACTACCTCGGCACCGGCTCCTGGACCGTGGTCTACTTCCTCTCCACGCGGGCCGAGCTGCTCGCCGTCCTCAAGGTCGGCTTCGTGCTGCTCGGGCACGTCGTGGCCGTGGTCGCGGCCCACGACCGGGCCGTGAGGGTGCTGCCCGAAGGCCACCGAATGTCGGGGCAGGTCGGGATGCTGGGCCTGATGCTGGTGTACACCGTGGGCGGCCTGCTCCTGCTGTTCAGCGCGTGAGGTCCGGGGCTCGGGTCCCCCTCCCGAGGGACGGCCGACCCTAGGCTGCCGCCATGAAGCACCGCCGTGGCCGGGTCGTGGAGGTCGACGACCTCGACGACTTCGACCGGCGGCTCGATGCGGGCGCCCTCGACCTGGCCGGCTGGCGGTGCCGGTCGCTGGACCTGCGCGACCGCGGATCCCGGCTCCGGTCGTGCCGTGTCGCCGGCGCGGTGTTCCTCGGCTGCCGGTTCGCTGACGGCGTCGAGGCCGACATCGAGGCGCGGGGGGCCGTCGTCTTCCCGACCCTGCCCGACGTCCCGCTGTCGACCTACCGGGGCGACCTCTACACCGCGTCGGAGCTGTACGGCGACGGCGACTACCCGGAGAGCCCGGACGCGCGGGCCTACGCGTGGACGCAGTCGGGTCTCGGCCCCGACGGGCTGCTCGCCGCGACCCTCCACGACCACGCGATCGACCGCGCACTCGCCCGCTGGCTCTCGGGCCGCTCGGTGGTGGGCGTCATGGGCGGCCACGCGCTCGCCCGTGGCACGGACGGCTACGGGGACGCCGCCCGTCTGGGCCGACTGCTCGGCGGGCGGCACGTCGTCGCCACCGGCGGCGGGCCCGGCGCGATGGAGGCGGCGAACCTCGGGGCACGGCTGGCGGGCGCGGGCGACGACGACGTGGCCCACGTGCTGGCCGCCGTGGCGCAGGTGCCGGACTACCGGGGTGACGTGGACGCGTGGGCGCGCGCGGGGCTGCGCGCCCTCCAGCACCTCCCCACGACCGACACGCTCGGCGTCCCGACGTGGCACTACGGGCACGAGCCGTCCAACGTGTTCGCCTCGGCGATCGCCAAGTACGTCCGCAACGCGGTGCGCGAGGCCGTGCTGCTCGACATCTGCGATGCCGGCATCGTCTTCCTGCCGGGGGCGGCGGGCACCGTCCAGGAGGTCTTCCAGGACGGGTGCGAGAACTACTACGCCGACCCCGCGTCGGTGGCGCCGATGGTGCTGGTCGGACGTCGCTACTGGACCGAGGAGCTGCCCGTCTGGCCGCTGCTGGAGCGGCTCGCCCGGGACCGCGCGATGTCGGGCCACGTCCACCTCGTCGACACGGTCACCGAGGCGGTCGGCGTCGTCGGCGGCTGACCGGGCGTCGTCAGGCGTCCGAGGCGGCGAGCTGGCCGCAGGCGCCGTCGATCTCGCGGCCGCGGGTGTCGCGCACGGTGGTCGGGATGCCGCGCGCCTCGAGCCGGCGTACGAACTCACGCTCGTCGGCCGGGTCGGAGGCGGTCCACTTCGATCCCGGCGTGGGGTTGAGCGGGATCAGGTTGACGTGGACCCAACCCCGGTCGCCCGCCGCGAGCAGCACGTCGGCCAGCAGCTCGGCCCGCCACGCCTGGTCGTTGATGCCCCGCATCATGGCGTACTCGATGGAGACCCGGCGCCGGGTGACCTGCGCGTAGTTCCACGCCGCGCCGACGGTCTCGGCGACCGAGAAGCGGGTGTTGATCGGGACCAGCTCGTTGCGCAGCTCGTCGTCGGGTGCGTGCAGGCTCAGGGCCAGCGTCACGGGGATGCCCTCGTCGGCGAGCTGGTGGATCCGGGGCACCAGCCCGACGGTCGAGACCGTCACGCCGCGGGCCGACATGCCGAGCCCGGCGGGGGTCGGGTCGGTGAGGCGACGTACGGCGCCGATCACGGCGCGGTAGTTGGCGAGTGGCTCGCCCATGCCCATGAACACGACGTTCGAGACCCGGCCGGGACCGCCGGGGACCTCGCCGCGGGCCAGCGACCGGGCGCCCGCGACGACCTGCTCGACGATCTCGGCGGTCGACATGTTGCGCTGCAGCCCACCCTGGCCGGTCGCGCAGAACGGGCAGGCCATGCCGCAGCCGGCCTGGCTGGACACGCACATCGTGGCCCGGCCGGGGTAGCGCATCAGCACCGACTCGACCAGGGCCCCGTCGAAGAGCTTCCACAGGGTCTTGCGGGTGGTGCCGCGATCGGCCTCGAGGGTGCGCAGCGGGGTCATCAGGGGCGGCAGCAGGGTCGCCACCAGGTCCTCGCGCTGCGAGGCCGGCAGGTCGGTCATCTGGGCCGGGTCGTCGACCAGGCGTCCGAAGTAGTGGGTCGAGAGCTGGCGGGCCCGGTAGGCGGGGAGGCCCGCGTCGGTCGCGGCCTCCGCGCGCTCGGCCTCGGTGAGGTCGGCGAGGTGCCGCGGCGGCTTCTTCCGGCCGCGCGGCTCGGCGAGGACGAGCGGCAGCGTCCTGGTGGGTTCGGTGCTCTCGGACATCGGTCGACGATTCTCCCACGCGCCGGCCGGGGCGCCGATTCGCCGACGAGCCGCGGTCAGCCCTGCTGCTGGCGGACCATCACGTAGAGGACCAGCGAGGCCACGGCCACGACCACGAGTGCGGTCAACGCCATGCCGATGACCATGTAGATCCCGAACCGGCGGGTGCGGGCGTTGGCGACCAGCACCGCGGGCACCACCAGCATGACCGCCACGATCGGGAACAGCCGCTCGGCGGTCTCGAAGGTGAACAGCAGCCGCAGCACCCCGATGAACCCGCCGGGGACCACCGTCACGAACAGCATCCCGGTGAAGAAGCCGGTGAGCGCGGTGAACGTCGGGTGGTCGCGGTGCCACCAGTCGGTCGACGACCCGGGTGTCTCGTCGACCATGCCGGCGGGTCCCGAGTCCTCGGTGGTCTCCGTGGTCATGCCCTCAACGGTACGCCGGGCCGGGCGGTCGGTCAGGCAGGCACCACCGGTGGGCTGGACCGCTGTGACGGGCGACACCGTCGCTCAGAAGACGGTGTAGTGCAGCAGCAGCCAGACCGGCGCGATCGTGGCCAGCAGGGAGTCGAGGCGGTCCATCAGCCCGCCGTGGCCGGGGATGACCTGGCTCATGTCCTTGACGCCGAGGTCGCGCTTGATGACCGACTCGCACAGGTCACCCAGGGTCGCCATGACGGCGGCGATGAGGCCCAGCACGACGCCGACCCACCAGGCGCCGTCGAGCAGCTGGACCACCAGCACGGTCCCGACCGCGACGCACGACACCACCGAGCCGGCCAGGCCCTCCCAGGACTTCTTCGGCGAGATCACCGGCGCCATGGGGTGCCGGCCGAACAGCACGCCGGCGGCGTACCCGCCGATGTCGGAGGCGATGGTGACCAGGATGAACACCAGGATCCCGCGGACCCCGTCGTCCCAGCGGTCGAAGTCGGTCGCGCCGCCCTCGGCGAGCAGCAGGGCGACGAAGGACCCGAGGAACGGCACGTAGACGAGGGTGAAGATCGATGCCGTGGCGGTCTCGACGTAGCCGGGTACGCCGCGCCGCAGCAGCCACAGCATGGTCACCAGGCCGGTGACCGCGGTGGCGGTGACCAGCGCGGGGGCACCCCAGAAGTAGGCCACCACGACCATCACGACGCCGCCGACCATCAGCGGCTGCTCGGGGAGGTCGATGTCGCGGGTCAGCAAGCCCTGCCGGAGCTCCCAGATCGCCACCACGACGGCAGCCGCGACGATGAGGAGGAACGCGGTCTTCCAGAACGCCAGCGAGGCGCCGATCGCGGCGAGCAGGACGGCTGCGGAGCCGATCGCCGCCGGGAGGTTGCGGCCGGCGCGACCGTGGTCCTTCGGCGGGGCGGGGGTGGAGGTCATCTAGACCTCCAGCAGCTCGGCTTCCTTGTGCTTGAGCAGCTCGTCGATCGCGTCGGTGTGCTTCTTCGTCGCACCGTCGAGCCGCTTCTCGGCACCGGTCACGTCGTCCTGCCCGACCTCGCCGTCGTGTCCCAGCTTCTCGAGGTGCTGCTTGGCGGTGCGGCGCAGGTTGCGGACCGCGACCCGCCCGTCCTCCGCCTTCGCGCGGGCCACCTTGATGTACTCCTTGCGGCGCTCCTCGGTGAGCTCGGGGAACACGCACCGCAGCACCTTGCCGTCGTTGGCGGGGTTGACGCCGAGGTCGGAGTCGCGGATCGCCTTCTCGATGTTGGCCATCGCGCCCATGTCGAACGGCGCCACGATGATGGTGCGCGCGTCCTGGGAGGTGAAGGAGGCCAGCTGCTGGAGCGGCGTCTGGGTGCCGTAGTAGTCGGCGGTGAGCTTGGCGAACATGGCCGGGTTGGCGCGCCCCGCCCGGATCGCTGCGAACTCCTCACGTGTCGCGTCGACCGACTTGTCCATCTTCTGGTCGGCCTCGGCGAGGATGTCGTTGATCACGGAACGCTCCTGTGTCTCAAGTTCTCACGCTGGTCAGCTGACCAGCGTGCCGATCTTCTCACCAGCCACGATCTTCGCGAGCGCGCCCTCCTCGGCGCCGAACACGATGAGCGGCATCTTGTTCTCCATGCAGAGGGCGAAGGCGGTGGCGTCGGCGGCCTTCAGTCCCTGCATCAACACGTCCTGGTAGCTGATCTCGTGGTACTTGGTGGCGGTCGGGTCGAGCTTGGGGTCCGCGGAGTAGAGGCCGTCGACACCCTGCTTGGCCATCAGGACCACCTCGCACTTGGTCTCCAGCGCCCGCTGGGCCGCGACGGTGTCGGTCGAGAAGAACGGCATCCCGGCGCCGGCGCCGAAGATCACCACCCGGCCCTTCTCCAGGTGGCGCATCGCGCGGCGCGGGATGTACGGCTCGGCGACCTGGCCCATCGCGATCGCGGTCTGGACCCGGGTCTCGATGCCCTCCTTCTCCAGGAAGTCCTGGAGCGCCAGGCAGTTCATCACCGTCCCGAGCATGCCCATGTAGTCGGCGCGCGCCCGGTCCATGCCGCGTTGCTGCATCTCCGCGCCGCGGAAGAAGTTGCCTCCGCCGACCACGATGCACACCCCCACGCCCTGCCGCGCGACCTCGGCGATCTCGCCCGCGATCGAGGCCACGACGTCGGGGTCGACGCCGACCTTGCCCCCACCGAAGACCTCGCCCGAGAGCTTGAGCAGGACACGCTTGTACCTGGTCACGCGGCTCCTTCCGCCGTCGCTGCCGACCTGCGCGACCCTACCTTGCTCGCGACGGCCCCCGTGAGCCGTCCTCCCGGGCTCTGGCGACCCAGCGCGCTCAACAGCACGGACCGGCCGGATCTGGTGATCCGGCCGGTCCGTGCGGGTGAGGTGCGCGTCAGGCGCCGACCTCGAAGCGTGCGAAGCGGCTCACGCTGGTGCCGGCCTCGTCGAGGACCGCCTGGACCGACTTCTTGCTCTCGGTCACCGACGGCTGCTCGAGGAGGACGACCTCCTTGAAGAAGCCGTTGAGCCGGCCCTCGGTGATCTTGGCGATGGCCTGCTCGGGCTTGCCCTCCTCGCGGGAGGTGGCCTCGGCGATCTCGCGCTCCTTGGCGACCTGGTCGGCGGGGACGTCGTCCCGGGTGAGGAACTTGGGACGCATCGCGGCGATCTGCATCGCGGCGCCCCGGGCACCCTGCTCGTCGCCGTCGTACTCGACCAGCACGCCGACAGCCGGAGGCAGGTCGGCCGCACGCTTGTGCATGTAGGAGACGACGTTGCCGCCGAAGTAGGCGACCCGGCCGAGCTCGATCTTCTCGCCGATCGTGATCGCGAGGCTCTCGACGACCTCGCCGACGGTCTTGCCGTCGAGCGCGACCGCCTTGAGCGCCTCGGTGTCGCCGGCCTGCGCCCGGGCGGCCGCCTCGGCGATCCGCTGCGCGGTGGCCACGAACTCGTCACCCTTGGCGACGAAGTCGGTCTCGCAGTTGAGCTCCACGAGCGCACCACCGGACGTGGCGACCAGCCCGGCCGAGGCCTCGCGCTCGGCACCGCGGGCCGCCATCTTCTTGCCCAGCTTGATCCGGATCAGCTCTGCGGCCTTGTCGAAGTCGCCGTCGGCCTCCTCGAGCGCCTTCTTGCAGTCCATCATCCCGGCGCCCGTGAGCTCCCGGAGCTTCTTGACGTCAGCGGCTGAGACAGCCATGTCGATCCTCTTCCCTCGTGCTCGTCAGTGGTGGTGATCCGTGCCGGGGCCCCACTCGGGCCCCGACCGGCGCAGGCCTCAGGCCTTCTCCTCGGCCTTCGCCTCGGCGTTGACGAAGCCGGCCGCCTCGGCGTCCTCGGCGGTGCGGAACCACACCTCGGCGTTGGTCCGGTCGTACCAGGGGCTCGACGGAGCGTGGAACTTCTTCGAGGACTTGTTGCCCTTGATCTCGAATCCGGCCGGCGCGTCACCACTCTCGAGGGGAGCAGCGGAGCCGGGGCCGAACTCGCCCTCGACACCCTCGACGGGGGCCGCGGGGGCCTCCGCCGTAGCGGTCTCGGTCGCAGCCGTCTCGGTCGCGGCCGTCTCGGTCGCGGCGGTCTCGGTCGGAGCCTCGGTGACGGCCTCCGCAGCGGCCTCGGCCGCCGGGGCCTCGGTCGCGGCACCGGTCGCTTCGGCAGCCGGGGTGTCCTCGGTAGCCGTGTCGCCGCCGGTCGCTGCGACGGCCGCCTTGTCGGCGTCGCCCTGCAGGAGCTCGCGCTCCCACTCGGCCAGCGGCTCGTCAGTGGCGACGTCGTCGCCGGAGGCGGCGGTGTCGGACTTGGCGCCCGAACGGGCCATCAGGCCCTCGGCCACGGCGTCGGCGACCACCCGGGTGAGCAGGCCGACGGCGCGGATCGCGTCGTCGTTGCCCGGGATCGGGTAGTCGACGAGATCGGGGTCGCAGTTGGAATCGAGGATGCCGATGATCGGGATCCTCAGCTTGCGGGCCTCCTCGACGGCGAGGTGCTCCTTGTTGGTGTCCACGATCCACACGGCCGACGGGGTGCGCCCCATCTCACGGATACCGCCGAGCGACTTGTTGAGCTTGTCGCGCTCGCGACGCATCTGCAGCAGCTCCTTCTTGGTGCGGCTGCTGCTGGAGACGTCCTCGAAGTCGATCTCGTCGAGCTCCTTGAGGCGGTTGATCCGCTGGTGGACGGTCTGGAAGTTGGTGAGCATGCCGCCCAGCCAGCGCTGGTTGACGTAGGGCATCCCGACCCGGGTCGCCTGCTCCGCGATGGCCTCCTGGGCCTGCTTCTTGGTGCCGACGAACATCACGGTGCCGCCCTTGGCGACGGTCTCCTTGACGAAGGCGTAGCAGCGGTCGATGTAGGCCAGCGACTGCTGCAGGTCGATGATGTAGATGCCGTTGCGCTCGGTCATGATGAAGCGCTTCATCTTCGGGTTCCAGCGACGGGTCTGGTGCCCGAAGTGCACGCCGCTCTCGAGAAGCTGGCGCATGGTGACGACTGCCATGTGATCTCCTGTGGTCGCAGAGCGCTCTCCCCACGTGCCCGACCTTGGACAAATCGCTGCAGGTCGAGCGGGGTCACGCGCCGCATCGGGGTTTTCAGTTGCTGCCTCGGGCGGGTGCCGTCGGCCCTGACGCTCGCGCGCGACCCGACCCGACCGGTGTCGGGACCGAGGATCGACGCCCACGGGCGACCGGAGCCAGGGATGCACTCCGTCGTGGTCTGCGAACGTGCGAAGTCAGCCCGCACGGGGCTGCTCCGCACAGGATAGTCGACGTCCGCGCGGGGCCGCCAATCGACCGTGACCGGCCACGATGCGTCCACAGACAGGCGTGGGGACGGGGCCGTCCACAGCCCGCTCGGCGGGGCTCGGCACGGACGTCGGTGCGCCTGATGCTGACCGGGTGACGTCTCCTTCCCGCCTGTCCCTGTCGACCCTGGTCGCGCTCACCCTCGCACTGGTCCTCGCGCTCCCCGCGACCGCTGCGGTCGATCCGGTCGGCGAGTGGCCGCTGGAGCCACCCGAGGTGGTGGCGGGCTTCGATCCGCCGGAGACGACCTGGGGGGCGGGACACCGGGGTGTCGACCTCGCCGGCAGGCCCGGCCAGCCGGTGAGGACAGCGCTGGCCGGCCGGATCGCCTTCGTCGGCACGATCGCTGGTCGCCCGGTGGTGACGGTGAGCCACGGGGACACCCGCACCACCTACGAGCCGGTCACGACCTCACTCCCCCGCGGCACGCGGGTCGCGGCCGGCTCGGTCATCGGCAGCCTGGGGGTCACCGGCTCCCACTGCTTCCCGGCCGCCTGCCTGCACTGGGGCTGGCTCCGCGGCGAGACCTACCTCGATCCACTCAGGCTGGTCGGCGGCGGGCCGGTCCGACTGCTCCCGCTCGAAGGCCTCGGCCCGGCTCCCGGTGACCTCGGGTCGCAGACCGCGCTGCCACGCACCTCGCCGTACGCCGGGTGGGTCCCGCCGGCCACGGGGCTGCGGCTGTGGCCGTGACGTGTCAGGCCCGAGGGTGGGCCTGCTGGTAGGCCTTGCGCAGACGGTCGGTGCTCACGTGGGTGTAGAGCTGCGTGGTGGCGAGCGAGGCGTGGCCGAGCAGCTCCTGGACCGACCGCAGGTCGGCCCCACCCTCGAGGAGGTGGGTGGCAGCGGTGTGACGGAGCCCGTGGGGTCCGAGGTCGGGGGCGCCGGGGACGTCGGCGATGCGCCGGTGCACCAGGCTGCGGACGGCGCGCTGGTCGATGCGGCGGCCCCGGGCGCCGAGGAACAACGCCCCGCCGGCACCCTCGGCCAGGAGCGCGGCGCGTCCGTCGGCCAGCCAGCGGTCGAGGGCGCGTGCCGCGGGACGGCCGTAGGGCACGGTCCGCTCCTTGCGGCCCTTGCCGAGCACGCGCACCACCTGGCGCTCGCGGTCGAGGTCGTCGACGTCGAGTCCGACCAGCTCACCCACCCGGACCCCCGTCGCGTAGAGCAGCTCGAGCATCGCGACGTCGCGGAGCCCCACCGGTGAGCCGTCGTCGGCGAGCCGGGCGGCCGCCTCGACGAGGGCGCGGGCCTCGTCGGCCCTGAGGACCGACGGCAGGGTTCGGTGGGCCTTCGGGGAGCCCAGGCTGGCGCCCGGGTCGGCCGGCACCCGTCCCGTGCGGGCCAGCCAGGCGGTGAACACGCGGGCGGCCGTGGCTCGCCGGGCAAGCGTGGTCCGGGCCCGGCCCCGGGTCTGCTGATTGGCCAGCCAGCTGCGCAGCGTCCGGAGGTCCAGCTCGTCGAGCCGGGCCAGGCCGAGGCGGTGGGCGTGCTCGAGCATCGACTCCAGGTCGCCGAGATAGCTCCGGACGGTGTGCGAGGAGACGTCCCGCTCGGCGCGCAGGTGGCGCTCGTAGTCGCCCAGGGCTCGGACGAACTGCTCCGGGAGGGCCTCGGCCACGGGCTCCTCGGTCATGGGCCGATCGTAGGCGGCTCATCAGTCCGATCCGGGGAGCTCCGGGCGGGCGGTGTCCCCGAGTCGCCACCCACCGCCGTCGCCCACGACGTAGCCGCGTTCGGAGAGATAGCCGAGGGCTCGCTGTGCGTCGAGCAGCGCGATGCCGGCCGTCGCGGCGATCGAGTCGAGCCCGGCCGGCCTCCGGACCGGCACGGCCTCGAGCACCTGGCGGTGACGTCGGCTCAACCGGTCCCGGGCTCGTTCGGGGCCGCGGGGCACCTCGGCGAGGTGGTCACCCGCCGCCCCCACCATCTCCAGCACCTCGGCGGCACTGGTGACCAGCGTGGCCGCTCCGCTGCGGATCCGCTGGTGGACGCCCTGGGACGGGGCGCTGGTCACCGGGCCGGGCACTCCCATCAGCGGTCGGTGGAGGCTGGTCGCCCAGGTCGCCGTGTTGAGGGCGCCACTGCGGGCCGCGGCCTCGACGACGACGGTCCCGCAGGTGAGGCCGGCGATGAGCCGGTTGCGCGCCAGGAACCGGATCCGGAGCGGCGCACACCCCGGTGGCAGCTCGGAGACCACCGCCCCGACGGTCGCCATGTGGTCGATCAGGGTGCGGTGCTCGGCGGGGTAGGGCCGATCGACTCCGCAGGCGAGCACCGCGACCGAGGGGCCGTCGAGGGCCAGGGCTCCCCGGTGGGCTGCCTGGTCGATGCCGAAGGCCGCGCCGCTGACCAGGCACCGCCCGGCCCGGGCGACCCCTGCCCCCAGCTCGCGGGCGACGCCCTCGCCGTAGCTGGTGGCGGAGCGGGACCCGACCACGGCGACCGACTCGGCGACCTCGTCGAGGCGGAGGGGTCCGCGCACCCACAGGCCGAGGGGTGGACCGCCCAGCTCGGAGACCGGTGTGGCGCGGCCGAGGTCGTCGAGCTGGACCGGCCACTCCTGGTCGCCCGGGATGACGAACCGGATGCCGAGCCTGGCGGCCTGCTCGAGCTCGCGCTCCGGGTCGAGCCGGGCGAGCCTGCCCGAGGCGTCGGCCACCAGCTCGGCATCACCGCGGTGGCCGAGGACGTCGTCGTAGAGGCGGAGCGCCCCCACCTGGGCCAGCGCCCCCGCGACCCTGAGATCGGCCGGCTCGGTGAGGCGGCTCAGCGCCGCGCGGGCCAGCCGCTCGTCGGTCACGACGCCGCGCGCCGCAGCGCCGAGGACAGCAACGGCTCGCCGGTGCGGAGCCGCAGCGCCGTGCGGGTGTCGTCGACGGACGGCGCCGCTGCGCCCCTCAGGTCGGCGACCGTCCAGGCCATCCGGTGCACGCGGATCGCTCCCCGCCGACTCAGCTTGCCGTCGTACATCCGGTCGTCGACGACGGCCTGCGCCTCGGCCGTGAGCGGCCAGTCCTGCGCAAGCGCGGGACCCGGCGCCTGCCCGTTGAGGCGCCAGCTCCGGCCGGCGAAGCGCTCCTGCTGACGCGCCCGGGCAGCCGAGACCCGTTCGCGGACCGCGGCCGACGACTCGGGCGTCGCCCACCGGTCGCGAGCGTCGTGGGGACGCAGCGGCTCGAGGTGGCGGGTGATGTCGATCCGGTCGGTGATCGGGCCACGGACCCGGCGTCGGTAGTCCTGGCGCTGGACCTCGCGACAGCTGCACCGGTTGCCACCGGGATCGGCCCGGTAGTCGCCGCAGGGGCACGGGTTGGCGGCGAACACGACCAGCCCCCGGGCGGGGTAGGTCACCGCGTCGTCACCCCGCGCGATGGTCACCTCGCCGCTCTCGAGCGGCTGGCGGAGCGCGTCGATCACGTCGGTGCGCAGCAACGGGAACTCGTCGAGCAGCAACACCCCGCAGTGGGCGCGGCTCACCTCGCCGGGCCTCACCCGGCCCGATCCGCCACCCACGATGCTCGCCTTGCTGGCGTCGTGGTGCGGGGCCGAGAACGGTGGGCGGCTGATCAGCCGGTCGCCCTCCTCGAGGGCGCCGGCGAGGGAGTGGAGGGCGGTGACCTCGATCGACTCGTCGATGGTGAGGTCGGGCAGGATCGACGGGATCCGTTCCGCGAGGGTGGTCTTGCCGCACCCCTTGGGGCCGCTGAGCAGCAGGTGATGGCCTCCGGCGGCCGCCACCTCGGTCGCGAACCGGGCGTCGGCCATGCCGAGCACGTCGACCATGTCGACCTCGTCGAGCCGCTCCTGCCCCCGCCACGAGAGCAGGTGGCTGCCGGACATCGGGGCGACGGGTGGCGCCTCGGGGACCTCGCCCCCCTCGAGCTCGGCGACGACCTGCCCGAGGGAGCGGACGCCGAGGACCTCCACGTCGGGGACCAGTGCCGCCTCGTGGGCCTGGGGCTCGGGCACGAACACCCGCCGGTAGCCGCGCCGGGCGGCCGCGAGGGTCATCGGCAGCACCCCCGGCACGGACCGCAGGCCGCCGCTGAGGGTCAGCTCCCCGATGAACACCGACCCCTCCACCTCGGCCGCGGGCAGCCGGCCGTCCGCCTTGAGCACGGCCAGCGCGATGGCGAGGTCGAAGTGCGTGCCGCGCTTGGGCAGGTCGGCGGGCGAGAGCAGGATCGTGACCCGCTTGCTCGTGGGCCACGGCAGGTGGGTGTTGTGGACGGCCATCTGGCAGCGGTGGTGGGCCTGGTTGAGCGAGACGTCGCACCGGCCGACCATCGTCAGCCCTGCCTGGCCGGGCGAGACGTCGGCCTGGACGTCGACGAGGTGGCCGATCGCACCGTCGAGGGCGATCGTCGAGGTCACGGAGACGGGCATCAGCCGATCCCCCTCACGTGGTCGACCTCGGACCTCCCCTTGCGAGGGCGCAGCACCGCCACGAGGTCGACCCGGGTCTCGGGGGGACGGACCCCGTGGTCGTCGACCCAGCGCACCACCAGCCGTCGCAGTCGAGCGAGCTTGGCGTCGGTGATCGCCTCGTGGGGGGTGCCGTGGTCGAGGCTGGTGCGGGTCTTGACCTCGCACGCCACCAGGGTCGGTCCGTCCTTGAGCACCAGGTCGAGCTCGCCCTCGTCACACCGCCAGTTGCGGTCGAGCACCACCATGCCCTGGGCGACCAGGTGGTCGGCGGCGAGCCGCTCGCCGTAGCGCCCGAGGGCCTGGTGGTGGGTCATGGCCGTGTCCGTCATCGCAGGTGAACCTCCTGCGCGACACTCTGTCCGGAGCCCCCGACGTCAGGTCGGGCGTGGCGGGACACCTGTGGAGAAGTCCCGCCCGACGAGCGCTGTGGACGACTCGTGGTCGGCGGTCACTCGACCAGGCGGAGCGGGTCCCCGATGACCGCGGCGTCCCAGGTGGTCACGTCGTTGACCGTGCCGGTGCCGAAGCCCACCTGCACGCGGTACCAGCAGCCACCGGCGCTGGCGTAGTTGCAGGTGTAGTCGGCCGGCACCGGGATGTCGATCGTCTGCTGCTTCCCGTTGTTCCGGGAGACGCCGCCGGACTGGGTGAACGGTGCGGTGCAGTTGCTCAGAGTGATGGGCGAGGTGTCCGACCCGCCCGCGGAACCACCGAAGGAGCGGCAGTTGCCCGGGAACGGCGTGCTCGTGATGGACCCGGTCGCGTCGGTGGGAGGCAGCACCCTCACCGACCCGTTCGAGGCCGCGTCGCCGGCGTCGAAGTAGCTGAACCGGATGAACTGTCCCGCCGCACCCGGCAGCACCCTGATCAGGTTGAACGTCGGCGACGCCGTGTCGGCGTTCACGAAGATCGGCATGTGGTTGTAGCCGGACACCGAGACGTGGTCGGCCATGCCGCTGGCGGTCCGGGCCCGCATCGCGAACGAGTTGCTGCCGCCGCCCGTCGTGGTGTTCCCCGTGGTCGCGGCCACCGCGGTGTTGCCGCGGCAGACGTAGCCCGTGCAGCTGCCGCCTGCGCTCACGTTGGTGCGGACCTGCAGGTAGTAGTCGCCTGCCCGGGTCGGCCGGAAGGTGCAGAGGTCGGCCCAGTTGTGGAAGTAGGGCACCAGGTTGGCGTCGTAGCCGCTGCGGCCCTCCTTGAACGTGTTGGCCGAGACCGAGGAGCCGGTGTCGTCGCCCGTGTACTGGCGGATGCAGGGGGAGCCGGAGGTGTCGTTCTGGACCGGCGCCTCGGTCGGGTTCTGCGAGTCGACCTGCTGCCGGAGCACGAACGAGGTCGTCGGCACGTTGCGAGGGCTGGCACCCGGGTAGGAGTCACCGGTGCAGTAGAGCCGTGAGCTGGAGTGGTCGTCGGAGTAGCGGACCCGGCCGTCGGCGTTGGTGACGTAGGGGTTCATCATGGAGGAGTTGTTGTCGTAGCTGCCCGTGCCGGGCAGCTTCTCGCAGCGCTGGCCGACCTCGTAGAACGTCGGGTCGAACAGCTGGAGCGTGATGTCGGTGTTCACCGCGCTCGGCCGGACCTGCACCAGGAAGACGTACCCGAACTCGTCGTACTCGGTGTTGGTGAGTCCCGAGCAGCCGTCGACGCCGGAGTCCTCGCAGTTCTTGGTCTGGTAGCGGTCGCCCTGCACCTTGCCGGTCTGCGGCCCCTCCAGGGTCGCCCAGAACTGCGGGGTGGACGTGCAGTTCGAGAAGCTGCCCCGCACGGAGGTCGCGCCGTGCGGCGTCGCGGACGATCCAGTGCCCGACGGGGGCTCGTTGCCGAAGGTGTTGCACGGACTGCCCATCGGGGCGGGTCCCTGGTAGTCGGCGACCGCGGTGCGGCTGACGGTCGTGCTGTCGACGCCGAACATGGAGCCCCACGTGTTGCCCACGTCGGTGGTGATCGTCACCTCGAGCCGGCTCGGCAGGTCGCCCCGCCTCACGTCGACGGTGACGTCGGAGGCCAGGTCGTCGAAGCCGTTGCGTGCGGCCACCTGCCGTGCCCGCACACCGGCGTTGGTCAGGTCCTGGGGCAGGTAGGGGACGCCGGCCAGCGCGGCGGCGTCAGCGGCGCGCTGCACCTGCTCCATGCGGTTGTACCAGTTGCTGACGTCCACCGAGAACGCCGCGAGCACGAAGAAGGTGCCCGAGGCCAGGACCGCTGCGGTCAGGATCGCGGCGTACCCCTCCTCGGCGCGCTGCCTCCGGCGGCGCCAGGCACGTGAAGCTCTCTCTCCGACGTTCATTGGTGCTGGTTCGCCTTGCAGCTCTGGGTGGGCAGGGGCTCGAAGTTCATGGTCGTGTACTGCCGGAGGGTGATCCCGTCACCGAACAGCCCGGTCGTCATCGGGTGGGTCGCCTGCATCGCGACGCCCACCCGGTGCAGGGGTGCGGCGGCGGTGCCCGGGAAGCAGGCGCTGATCTGGGCAGAGGGCCAGGTACCGCTGGTGTAGCGGAACCGCCCGGTGGTCGCCGGGGCGGGGTCGGGCCGCCACGTGTACGTCACGCAGTTGGCCGCGCCCTGGCAGAGGTCATCGGTCGTGGCCATCTGGGTGGCCGTGCCGGGGAGCCCCCGGTCGTTCGCCTGGTAGACCGCGATCCGGTCGATGTTCTCGGCCGGCATGGCCGAGCCGGACCGCTGGATCGCGTCCGCTGCCATCTGGGCCAGGGCGGGCACGGTGTTCGGGGAGCACGGCGCCGTCGTGTCGCCGGTGCAGTCGACCGCCGGGCCGGCCGCGGCCCCGGTGGCGGCGACACGGGCGCCGGTCCGGGTGTTGGAGGTGACCACGGCGTAGTCACGCAGCAGGAACGCCATCTCGATCATGCCGAAGACGAGCAGCACCAGCAGCGGGGTGACCAGTGCTGCCTCGACAGCCGTCGCGCCCCGCTCGTCTCTCCTGCGTCTCCTCACCGGCCCAGCGTGATGGGTGGGCAGGTCCGCGGGGAGGCAACTCCGGAAAAGTGACCCGTTCTGACTACGCGGGTCTAGCCCTTCGGAGGGTCGATCTCCTGAGGCGAGAGCTCCTCGACGTTGACGTCCTTGAAGGTCAGCACCTTGACGTTGCGGGCGAACCGCGCAGGTCGGTACATGTCCCACACCCAGGCGTCGGTCATGGTCACCTCGAAGAACACGTCACCGGACTCGGTGCGCGCCTTCACGTCCACCTGGTTGCACAGGTAGAAGCGCCGGTCGGTCTCGACGACGTACTTGAAGATGCGGACGACGTCGCGGTACTCGCGGTAGAGCGTCAGCTCCATCTCGGTCTCGTACTTCTCGAGGTCCTCAGCGCTCATGACGTCTCCCTGTACGGCGTGTCGACCAGCTCCCCCACCGGCTCCTCATTCTGCACATCGGGCAGCGGCTCGAGGCCCGCGGCCCGCCGTACGTTCACGAAGCGCATCCGGTGCTCCGGGCAGGGCCCGTGGGCGGTCAGCGCCGCTGCGTGGACGTCGGTGATGTACCCCTTGTGGGTCTTGAAGTCGTACGCCGGGAACCGGTCGTGGAGGCCCGTCATGATCCGGTCCCGGGTCACCTTCGCCAGCACGCTGGCCGCCGAGATGCATGCCGCGACCCGGTCGCCCTTCCACACCGCGAGGCCGGGGACACCGAGCCCGTCGACGGGGAACCCGTCGGTCAGCACGTACGCCGGCGGCAGGTCGAGCAGCGCGACGGCCCGTCGCAGCGCCTCCACGTTGGCGACGTGCATGCCCAGCCGGTCGCACTCGTCCGACTCGATGACGACGACCGACCAGGCGAGCGCCCGTCTCACCACCTGCGCGTAGCAGCGCTCCCGTGCGCGCTCGGTGAGCAGCTTGGAGTCGGCGAGACCGGGGACGATCCCGGCGCGCCCCGCGGGCAGCACCGCGGCCGCCGCGACGAGGGGACCGGCGCAGGCGCCGCGGCCGGCCTCGTCGACACCGGCGACCGGGTCGATGCCGACCCGACGCAGGGCGCGCTCGTAGCCGTAGAGCCCGGCGTCACGCCGGACGGTGAGACCTCGGGGCAGGTGCGACACCGGAGCGTCCTAGGAGGGGTCGGGCACGTCCGCGAAGGACTCGGGGCGTTGCGTCAGGTCGAACCGCTGGAGGGGCCAGAGCAGCACGAACACCTTCCCGACCACGAGGTCGTTGGGGACGAACTCGTCCCCCGGAACGCAGTCGGTCTGGTCGGGCCGGCAGATGTGCACCGAGGAGTCGGCGGAGTGCCCCCGGTTGTCGCCCATCACGAACACGTGCCCCTCGGGGACCGGACCGGCCTCCCAGTCGCAGTTGCCGACCATCGGCCCGTTGCAGCGGATCCCCTGCTCGCGGATGTAGGCGTCCTCGTCGAGCGGCTCACCGTTGACCAGGATCCGGCCCTGGTCGTCACAGCACGTGATGGTGTCGCCGGCGACGCCGATCACCCGCTTCACCAGGTGCCCGCCCTCGGGGTAGAGCCCGACCGCGGCCATCGCCTTGGCCACCGGGTTGTCGGGGCCGGCGGCCTCGGCGTCGGTCAGCCAGCCGCCGGGGTCCTGGAAGACGACGATGTCGCCCCGCTGGGGCTCGCCGCCGAACCAGTAGGAGACCTTCTCGACGAGGATCCGGTCGTTGCGGATCAGCCCGGGCTCCATCGACTCCGAGGGGATGTAGAACGCCTGGGCCAGGAACGCCTTGATGCCGACGGCGAGCACGAGCGCCAGGAGGAGCAGCAGGATGGTCTCCTGCCACAGGGGCAGGTGCTTCTTCTGCTTGCCCGACCGGGTGCGCGACCTCCGAGGTCCGTCCCCGTCGGAGACGGGGGACGCGGCGGTGCCGCGGTCGTCAGAGGTCACTGGCAGAGCCTAACCAGAGCCCGAAGCACGGGTCTCAGGACTCCCGGCGCTCCTTGATCTTGGCGGCCTTGCCGCGCAGGTTGCGCAGGTAGTAGAGCTTCGCCCGGCGGACGTCGCCGCGGGTCACGACCTCGATCTTGTCGAAGATCGGGGAGTGCAGCGGGAAGGTCCGCTCGACACCCACGCCGAAGGAGACCTTGCGGACGGTGAAGGTGCGGCCCACGCCGGAGCCCTGGACGCGGATGACGACGCCCTGGAACTGCTGGATGCGGGACCGGTTGCCCTCGACCACCTTGACGTGGACGTTGACGGTGTCACCGGCGCGGAAGTCGGGGATGTCGTCCCGCTTGACCTGGGCGCCCAGCTCGGCGATCACGTGGTTCATGTCTCTCCTCGCGAGTGCCACAGGTCAGCCGCGGAATCGAGGGTGTCGACTCAGGTTGGCCCGGTCGTGGTGGCCGGCGGCGTCCGGCTCCCCCTGTGGCAGGAGCAAGACGCAGGCCTCCCTGCCGGACTGACGTCCTCGAGGAGACCCGGTTCTGGCCGACGGGGCCGAGGGGCAAGTCTGCCAGAGCCTCGCGCCTCCGCGAAATTCGGCGTCGCAGGGCGCCTCACCGCACCGGCTTGGTCAGCCTCACCGCACCCGGGACGTCGGGGTCCTCGCCGCGGAGCCGGTAGCCGGCGCGCCGGTAGAAGCGGTGGTTGTCGACGCTCTGGGACCCGGTGAAGAGGGAGTACGTCGTGGCGTCGGCCGGCGCCGCTGCCTCGATCGCCTGCAGCAGGACCCGGCCGAGCCCCTGGCCCTGCAGGTCGGGCGCGACCATCAGTCGACCGACGTCCCACTCCTCCCCCTCGAGCCGGGCGCGGGCCGCGCCGACCAGCCGACCGTCGCGGCGTAGGACCAGCACGGTCCACTCCGGCAGCCAGCGGCGCACGTCGTCGAGGGTCTCGTGCAGGGCCGGGACCCAGGTGTCGGGGTTGGCCTGCTGCTCCTGCACCCAGCACGCGCGCTGCAGGGTGAGCAGCTCGCCGGCGTCGGCCGGCACCGCCGGCCGGAGCTCCTCGCCCGTGGGCAGGACCGTGGGAGGGAGCAGGTCCGGACGCCGGGTCACCGTGCGGCGCACCGACTCCGCGTGCCGCCAGGCCGCGATGGCCGCGTGGTCGCCGGACAGCAGCACCGGCGGTACGTCGTGCCCCCGCCAGCGGGCGGGCTTGGTGTACCCGGGGTACTCGAGCAGGCCCGCCTCGTGGGACTCCTCCAGCAACGACTCGGCGTTGCCCATGAACCCGGGCAGCAGCCGGGCGACGGCCTCGACCACGACGAGGGCCGCCACCTCTCCCCCGTTGAGGACGTAGTCGCCGATGGAGAGCTCACGGACGTCGTGGGTGTCGGCGTAGTGGTCGG
This sequence comes from Nocardioides sp. GXQ0305, assembly GCF_050880345.1. Classification (NCBI taxonomy): domain Bacteria; kingdom Bacillati; phylum Actinomycetota; class Actinomycetes; order Propionibacteriales; family Nocardioidaceae; genus Nocardioides; species Nocardioides sp. GXQ0305. The sequence goes on along the minus strand of NZ_JBNYXG010000005.1, from coordinate 213,258 downwards.
TGACCCGCTGGTCGATGCCCTCGTAGCGACCGCAGGCGACCACCAGGTGCTCGCGCGCCGCGAGCTCGCGGGCGAGGGCCTGGGTGAACGGGGCTCCTCCGGGCGTCGGGACCACGAGGGTGGCGCCGGGCGTGAGCACCGCGTCGAGGGCCTCGCCCCACGGCTCCGGCTTCATCACCATGCCGGCGCCGCCTCCGTAGGGGGTGTCGTCGACGGTGCGGTGCCGGTCGTGGGTCCACCCGCGGAGGTCGTGGACGTGGACGTCCAGCAGGCCCCGATCGCGCGCCTTGCCGGGGAGCGAGAGCCCCAACGGCGCCAGGTAGTCGGGGAAGATCGTGACGACGTCGACCCTCATCGCTAGAGCCTGATCGCGTCCACGTCGCGGACGTCGCGCAGCGGGTTGAGCGCGCACCCCCCGATCGCGAAGATGGCGTCACCGACGGTGACGTAGCCGAGCCCGTGACGCGGCAGCGGGAGCGCGTTGGCCTCCTCCCAGCGGCCCGTCCGGAGGTCGAGGACGTAGGACAGCTCGTGGTAGGAGACCCAGACGCTGCCGTCGGCGACCGTGACGCCGGCACGCGAGACCGGTCTCGGCAGCCGGGGTCCGGGGCTCCAGGTGTCGGTGCGGGGGTCGTAGAGGTCGACCAGATCGGTGGGGCCGTAGCCGCGCCACCCGCCGACGACCATCAGCCCCTCGGGCGTGGCGACCGTGTCGTGGGAGTCACGGGCGTGGGCCATCGGCGTCTTCGTGGTGGTCCAGGTCTCCGTCCGTGGGTCGAACACGTCGGTGGCGGTCACCCGCCCCTCGTCGTCGCGCCCACCGATCACGTAGAACCTGCCGTCCCACGCGGTGACGGTGTGGGCGTAGCGGCGGTGCGGCAGCGGCGGCAGCTCGCGCCACGTCCCGGTGCGGGTGTCGAGGACGCCGGAGAAGTCGGTCGCGTCGTTGTCGTGGTCGAGCCCGCCGAAGGAGTAGATCCTCGGCCCCACGGCGACCGACTCGAACGACGCGATGCCGACCGGCATCTCGACATCGGAGGTCTCCCACTCCCGCGTCCGGGTGTCGAGGACCTCGATGGAGAGGAGCCGGTTGCCGCGCTCACCGGTCATGCCGCCGAGCACCCACACGTCCCGCCCGACGACCGCGGAGCCGAAGTCGTCGCGCGGCACGTACAGCCCCTCGACGGGGTCCCACTTCGGGTGGTCGTCGGAGCGCGTCGGCGGACCGACGACCTCGCCGGGAGGCGCCGAGCTCTCCTCACCCGTTGCCCCCGACCCGGAGGTCGGGGGTGCCGCCGGCTCCTCCTCGGAGGCACAGCCCGCCAGGAGCCCGCAGAGCAGGAGCAGCGCCCCGGCCGGTCCACGCCACCGGATGCGAAGACTCACCCCTAGAGGTCCTCCACCTGGTCGGCGTGGATGACGTCCCGCGGCGCGGCGAAGTGACAGGCCGACGGGTGGTCGGAGCGGTCCCGGATCTGGAGCAGCGGCTCCTCCTCGGCGCAGACGTCCTCGGCCTTCCAGCAGCGCGTACGGAACCGGCAGCCCGACGGCGGGTTGGCCGGGCTCGGCACGTCGCCCTGCAGGACGATCTGGTCGCGCCGGTCCTTCATCCGCGGGTCCGGCACCGGCACCGCCGAGAGCAGGGCCTGGGTGTAGGGGTGGGTCGGCGTGCCGTAGATCTCGTCCTCGTTGCCGAGCTCGACGGCCTTGCCGAGGTACATCACCATCACCCGGTCGGAGATGTGGCGCACCACCGAGAGGTCGTGGGCGATGAACACGTAGGACAGCCCGAACTCCTCCTGGAGGCGCTCGAAGAGGTTGACCACCTGCGCCTGCACCGACACGTCGAGCGCCGAGACGGGCTCGTCGCAGACCAGGACCTTGGGACGGAGCGTGAGCGAGCGCGCGATGCCGATCCGCTGCCGCTGCCCGCCCGAGAACTGGTGGGGGTAGCGGTTGATGTGGTCGGGGTTGAGGCCGACCACGTCGAGCAGGTCCCTGACCGCCTGGCGCTCGTCGCGGCCCTCCAGCGCATCCTTGTGGATGCGGAACGGCTCGCCGACGATGTCGCCGACCGTCATCCGCGGGTCGAGCGAGGAGTAGGGGTCCTGCAGCACGATCTGGATGTCCCGCCGCATCCGCCGCATCTCGCTGGGCTTGAGCCCGGCCATCTCGCGGCCGAGCAGCTTGATGGAGCCGTCGGTGGGGGTCTCCAGGCCCATCAGCAGCCGGCCCAGGGTCGACTTGCCGCAGCCGGACTCCCCCACGACGCCCAGGGTCTCGCCCTTGTGCAGCTCGAAGGAGACGCCGTCGACCGCCTTGACGTGGCCGATGGTGCGCTGGAAGACGATCCCCTGGGTGAGTGGGAAGTGCTTCTTGACGTCGCGGACCTCCAGGACGACGTCGTCGTGAGCCGCAGGACCCTGCTGACCCTGGACCTCGGTCGTGGTGCTCACCGGGCGAGCACCTCCTCCCAGTAGTGGCAGGCGCTGGAGCGGCCACCGGGGACGGTGTACAGCTCCGGCTTCTCGGTCCGGCACCGGTCACGCGCGTAGGTGCAGCGTGGGTTGAAGGCGCAGCCCGGCGGCGGGTCGACCAGTGCCGGCGGCAGCCCCTTGATCACCATGAGCTCCTGGCCCTTCTGGTCGACGCGCGGGATCGACTCGAGCAGCGCCTTGGTGTAGGGGTGGGCCGGGCTCTCGTAGATCTGGTAGACGTCGGCCTGCTCGACCGCGTTGCCGGCGTACATCACGCAGATCTTGTCGGCCACGTCGGCGACCACGCCCATGTCGTGGGTGATGAGGATGAGGCCCATCTTCATCTCCTGCTGGAGGTCGGCCAGCAGCTGCATGACCTGCGCCTGCACGGTGACGTCGAGCGCCGTGGTCGGCTCGTCGGCGATGATCACGTCGGGCTTGAGGGCCAGTGCCATCGCGATCATCACGCGCTGCCGCATGCCTCCGGAGAACTGGTGCGGGAAGTCGTTCACGCGCGCGGAGGCCGCGGGGATGCCGACCATCTCCAGCATCTCGATGGCCCGGGCCTTCGCCTCCTTGCGGCTGGCGCCGTGGTGGACGCGGAACAGCTCGCCGAGCTGCCAGCCGACGGTGAAGACCGGGTTCAGCGACGACAGCGCGTCCTGGAAGATCATGGCGATCCGGTTGGCCCGCACGTGGCGGCGCTTGTCCTCATCCATCTGGAGCAGGTCGACGCCGCGGTAGCGCACCTGGCCGCCGGCGATCTGCGCCGGAGGGGTGTCGAGGATGCCCATGATGGCCTGGGCGGTCACCGACTTGCCGCAGCCGGACTCGCCGAGGATGCCCAGCGTCTCGCCCTCGCGCAGGGTGAAGTTCACCCCGTTGACCGCCTTGGCGACGCCGTCGCGGGTGTGGAACTCGACCCGGAGGTCCTCCACCTCCAGCAGCGGCGCCGACTGGTCGAAGCTGATGCTGCTGAGCGGCGACTTGGCGGGTCCGGTCGAGGTCTCGGTCTTGGTGTCTGTCACAGGTCAGTCCTCACCGGGTCCGGGGGTCGAGTGCGTCACGCAGCACGTCGCCGAGCAGGATGAAGGCGAGCACGGTGATCACGATGAAGCCACAGGGATAGACGAGCAGGTGCCAGAAGCCCGCCAGGGCCTGGGTCTGGCCCTCGTTGACCAGGAGGCCCCACGACACCGTCGGTCGTTGGTAGCCCACCCCCAGGAAGGTCAGCGTCGCCTCGACGCTGATGAAGGTTCCCACGTAGATGGTCGCGAGCACGATCACCGGCGCGATGCTGTTGGCCAGGATGTGCTTGCGGATGATGAAGAGGTCACCCGCACCGAGCGCGCGGGCGGCGTCGACGTAGTCCCGCTGCTTGGTGGCGATGACCGATCCGCGCATCACGCGGGTGATCGTGGTCCAGCTGAGCACGATCAGCACCGCGGAGATGGTCCACAGGTTGCGCTTCGGGAAGATCGCCAGGAACACGATCGCGCCGAGGATGAACGGCAGCCCGAAGAACACGTCAGTGATCCGGCTGACGATCGAGTCGGTGAGGCCGCCGTACCAGCCGGAGACCGTGCCGGCGACGACGCCGATGATGACGACCCCGGCGGTGGCGAGGATGGCCACGAGCACCGACTTGCTGGTGCCCCAGACCAGGGAGGCCCACATGTCGCACCCGGCGACGGTGTAGCCGAACGGGTGCGAGGCGGTGGGCTTGACCCGGGCGTTCTCGAGCTGGCAGGCGCCGCTCTCGGTGGGCGAGGTGGAGGCGAAGATCTGCGGGAAGAACGCCATCAGCACGATGATCACGACGAGCACTGCGGAGAACCAGAAGATCGGGTTGCGGACCAGCTCGTGGCGGACGTCGCCCCACAGGGTGCGCCCGGCGTCCGGGCCGGAGTCGGGACCGGGTTCGACAGGGGTCACGGCCGGTGCCGCGGTGGTTTCACTCATAACGGATCCTCGGGTCGAGAGCGGCGTAGAGGATGTCGACGACCAGGTTGGCCACCAGGAACACGACGACCAGGATGGTCACCACACCGATGATGACGGGTGTGTCGTTGGCCTGGACGCTGAGGAAGATCAGCTGTCCGATGCCGGGCACGTTGAAGATGCCCTCGGTGATCAGCGCGCCGGCGATCAGCCCACCGATGTCGATGCCGATGAACGTCACGACGGGGATGAGTGAGTTGCGCAGCGTGTGGATGCCGATGGTGCGGCGGGTGGTGAGGCCCTTGGCACGTGCGGTGCGGACGTAGTCGGACCGGAGGTTCTCGATCAGGCTGGTCCGGGTCAGTCGCGCCACGGCCGCCAGGGAGAACGCACCCAGCACCATGCCGGGCAGGAACAGGCTGAGCCACGGGTAGTCGGGGTTGTAGCCGATCTGGAACATCTGGCCGAGCCACTCCGGCGCCCAGTCGCTCTCGCGCAGGTAGAGGCCGAACTGGAGGCCGAGGAACAGCAGCATCAGGGTTCCGAAGACGAAGGTCGGGAACGCCACCAGCACCGAGGTGAGGACGCGGACCAGGTTGTCGACGAACTTGTCCTTGTTCAGGCCGGCGAGGACGCCCATCAGGATGCCGATCACGCTCTCGAACAGGATCGCGAGGGCGGTGAGCCGCAGGGTGACCCCGATCCGCTCCATGAACAGCTCGGTCACCGGACGTTCGCGGAAGTTGACGCCGAAGTCGCCCTGGGCGTACTGGCCCATCCGGTCGAAGAACAGGCCGAAGCAGGGGTTGCCCGTGGTGTCGAGGCACGGGTCGTCGAGCCCGTAGCGGGCCTGGAGGGCCGCGATGACCTCGTCCGGCGGGGCGTTCTCGCCGAAGAGGGCCCGGACCGGGTCGCCCACGATCTGGATCGTCAGCACGCTGAGCAGGTGGAGAAGGAACAGGGTCCCGATGATCACGGGGATGAACTGGATGAGTCGACGGGCTATGTAGCGCCCCATACTGATCCCTTTCGGCGACGCACGGTGTGAGCAACCAAACTGCGGGGGCCGAGCCGCTGGCCCGACCCCCGCTTTGGTCGCCTGTGGCAGGTTACCTCAGGCGCTGTGTCACTGGGTGACCGAGATCTCCTTGTAGGCGATCTCGCCGTCGCCCTGGTCGTACCGGACGTCACCGACGTTGTCGGAGTGGATGATCGAGGTCGAGCCGCTCCACATCGGGATGATCGGCATGTCCTCGAGCGCCACGTCTCCGGCCTGCTGGTAGAGGCTGATGGCCTCCTCCAGGTCGGTGGCCGCGTCGCCCTGGGTCACCAGGTCGTCGACCTCGGGGTTGGAGTAACCGGTGTAGTTGGAGTCACCGCCGGTGCCGACGATCGGCCGGATGTAGTTCTCCGGCGACGGGTAGTCCAGCGACCAGCCCAGCCGGAACGGACCGGTGAAGGACTCGCCGTCGAGGAACTCCAGGTACTGAGCCCACTCCTGCGCCTCGAGCTTGTAGTCGAAGCCGAGGTTCTCCTGGACCTGACGCGCGGCGGCCTCGACCCACTGGTCGTGGCCGGCGTCGGCGTTGAAGTAGAAGGTGATGGTCTCACCCTCGGGGTCGACGCCGGCCTCCTCGAGCAGCGCCTTGGCCTGCTCGGGGTCGTAGGTGCAGTAGTCACAGGCGTCGTCACGCGAGCCCGGGATGGGCGGGGTCACGATGTCGGTGGACGGGTAGGGCAGGCCGTTGAGGACCTGGTCGACGATCAGCTGGCGGTCGATGGCCATCGAGATGGCCTGACGCACCTGCGGGTTGTCGAACGGTGCCTTCTTGGTCGGGAAGCCCAGGTAGGTCAGCGAGGCCGTCGGGTCCTCGATGATCTCGTCGCCGAACTGACCCTTGGCCTCGAGGTAGAGCTCGGGGGCAGCGGCCAGGTCGAAGACGTCGAGGCCACCGTTCTGGACGTCGCGGAACGCGGCGTTCGGGGTCGCGTACATCGCGAAGGTCACCGTGTCGGCGGTGGCCGGCTGGTCTCCGGCGTAGTCGGGCCACTTGGTGACCGTGATGCTCTCGTTGTGCTGCCACGGACCGTCCATCATGTAGGGACCGGTACCGATGGGCTCCTCGTTGCAGGCCTTGACGTCGTCGAGGCACTCCTGGGCGATCGGCACGAACGCGGGAGCGTAGGACATCTGCTGGCCGAACTGCGAGAACGGCTCGCTGAGCGTCACCTCGAAGGTGCGCTCGTCGACGACCTCGAACCCGGACAGGGACTTGCCCTCGCCCGCGCCGTCGATGCGGGCCATGAAGCCGGCGGTCGCCATCGCGTTCTTCGGGTCGGCGGTGTAGGTCCAGGCGCGCTCGAACGCCTCCGAGTCGACCGGCTCGCCGTTCTGGAAGGTGCGACCCTCCTTGAGGGTGACCGTCCAGACGGTGTTGTCCTCGTTGGGCTCGATGCTCTCGGCGAGACCGTCGTAGATCAGCTCGCCGTTCTCGAAGTCAGTGGTGACCAGGGGGTCGTTGATCATGTCGAGCACCTTGGAGCACTCGGACTCGTAGCAGTTGGAGCTGGGGGCGAGGAACGTCGGCTCGCTCACGTAGGCGGTGTACTCGCCGCCGGGCTGACCGGTCGGCTCGCCGCTGCTGCTCGAGCTGTCGTCGTCGCTACTGCCGCCACCGCAGGCGGCGAGCCCGAGCGCGAGCGCCGCGGCTACGGCTGTCGCGCGCAAAGGCATGGTGACCTTCATAGGTCCTCCTTGGAAGGGGTGCGCATGATGAAACGCTTAGCGGCGCCAACCTTGGCCTCTGTAACAAGGGAGGGCAAGAACCCACACCGGCATCGTTATCGGACCGTATCCATCGGTTTCCGACCGTGACCTGACCGTCACCTGGCGTCGTCACACGCGCCTCACGGGGCCTCATTCGTCGCCGGGGAGCGGGGACACCAGGCCGGGGCGGTCGTCGATCACGACCCGTCGGCCGGTCAGGTCGACCTCGGGCACCAGGGCGGCGACGAAGGGGACCAGCGCCTCGCGACCGTCGGGCGTGCGGACGCTCAGCAGGTCCTGCGCTCCGCCGTGGACGAGCGCGACCACCTCGCCCAACGGGACCCCGGCGACGTCGACGGCGGCCAGCCCCACGAGCTGGTGGTCGTAGAACTCCTCGGGGTCCTCCGGGCGCGCGTCGGCGTCGATCAGGGCGTGCAGCACCGTCCCCCGGGCGGCCTCGGCGGCGTCCCGGTCGGACAGCTCCTCGAAGCGCGCGAGCAGGACGCCTCGGTGCCAGCGGGTCCCGGCCACCGTGAGCGCCGTCGGGCGCCCGGCCGCACCCCGCGGGGGCTCGGCGCGCAGCGTGGCGCCCACCGTGTAGCGGCGGTCCGGCTCGTCTGTGCGGACGTCGACGGTGACCTCGCCACGGATGCCGTGCGGCTTCCCGATCCGCCCGACCACGACCTCGATCTCAGGCATGGTCGGTGGATGGGGGTGGGGCCGTCGGTTTCCCCGCCTGAGCGGGGAAACCGCCGCCTGGCGCGGGAAGCTTCCCGCGCCAGGCGGCAGACTCGCGCACGAAGCCCGGTCGCGACACTGAGGTCAGCGACCGCGGTCGACGTCCACGAAGTCGATCCGTGCGCCGCCGCGGCCGGCGAGCGCGGACACGACGGTGCGGAACGCGGTCGCCGTACGGCCGCCGCGGCCGATCACCTTCCCGAGGTCCTCGGGATTCACCCGGACCTCGAGCAGGGAGCCGCGCCGCAGCTGCTTGTCACGGACGGTCACGTCGTCCGGGTGCGCGACGATCCCGCGCACCAGGTGCTCGAGTGCGTCGGCGAGCACGGCGCTCAGGCCTCGCTCTTCCCGGCGTCCTCGGCGGTGACCTCTTCGGAAGCCTCAGCCTGGTCGGCCGCGCCCTCCGGGGTCTCGGCGGCCGGGACCTCGGCCTTCGGCTCCTCGGCCTTCGGCTGCTCGGCCTCGGGCTCCTCGGCCTTGGGCTCCTCGGCCTTGGGCTCCGCCTTCGGCTCGGCCTTCTTGGACGCCTTCTTGGTGACCGCCTCGCCCTTGGGCTCCTTGGCGACGTCCTTGAGCGCCTCGTTGAAGATCTCGGCCTTGTCGCGCTTGGCCTCGGCGGTCTTCAGGGTGCCCTCGGCGCCCGGCTCGCCCTTGAACTTCTGCCAGTCGCCGGTGACCTTGAGGATGGCGGCGACGGCGTCGCTCGGCTGCGCGCCCACGCCCAGCCAGTACTGCGCCCGGTCGGAGACCACGTCGATGTAGGACGGGTCCTCCTTGGGGTGGTACTTGCCGATCTCCTCGATCACGCGACCGTCGCGCTTCTTGCGCGAGTCGACGACGACGATGCGGTACTGCGGCACCCGGATCTTGCCCAGGCGCTTCAAACGGATCTTGACGGACACGTCTGTGGTGTCTCCTCGGACGTTGTGTGGTGGTGAGGACCGGTACGCCGGGTGGGGTACCAGGCCCGGATCCTCGCTGGGCGGGCGGGCACCGGGTGAGAGGGTCCGGGGTCCGCACGACTCAGCTGGGCATTCTGCCAGACGCAGCGCGGCCGGGGTGAATTGAGCGGCTCAGGGTCGCTGTCGTTCCCACGTGCCGCCGTCGAGCAGTGCCTGCATCGCCGGTGAGCGGGCTTCGGCTGTCGCGTCGAGGATCAGCCGGTTCTGCTGGAGGGACCAGTCGAAGTGGTAGACGCAGCCGAAGCACTCGATCGACAGGCTGGTGATGTCCAGCTCGCCGTCGTCCCCAACCTGGAAGTCGCCGCCGTCACGGACCCGGCGCTCGCCGTCCCCGCCCACGAACCGGACCACCCACGCGTTTCGTCGCGGCTGGCTCTCGGATGGGCTGCGGAAGGTCATGAGGACCGTCACCTGCTCTCCCCCGCCGAACAGGTGACGGACCTCTGCCCGCCCGAACCCCGCAGCGCGCGCCTCATCGGCGGCCAGGTCGCGGGCGTAGGTGCCGAGCGGGAACGCCCTGGCCGGTGGGTCCTCGCGGTGTGCGGGGGGCCCGGCCGGCTCCGGCTGCTCGAGCGGCCGCGCGACCAGGACCGCCGTGGTCGCGACCACCGTGACGAGGGCCGCAGCGGCCCCCGCCGCCCAGCCCGTCAGCCGGCGGTTCCGGCGACGTCGTACGAGCGCGAGCGGACCCTCGGCCTCGGCCCGGACCGTGGCCGCCTGGTCGGCGAGCGCGGTGCGGAGACGATCCTCAACCAGCATGGTCGGTCACCCCTTCGCTCAGCAGGTCCGCGAGCCGGGAGCGGGCGCGGTGCAGGTGCTGCTTCACCGTGGCGTCGGAGACCTCGAGCAGGTCGGCGATCTCGGCGACCGGACGGTCCTCCCAGTAGTAGAGGACGACGGCGGTGCGCTGCATGGGCGAGAGCTGGCGCACGGCGCGGGCCACGTCAGGGTCCGGCAGGTCGTCGTGCTGGACGACGATCTCGCACCGCTCCTTGATCGCCCGCGCAGCCGACCGTTGCACCTCGCGCACCGCGATCCGGATCGCGACCCGGCGGATCCACGCCTCGGGCAGCTCGTAGGTGGAGACCGAACGCCAGTGCTTGAGCAACCGGTAGAACGCCTCCTGGGCAACGTCTTCAGCGAGCGCCCTGTCGTGGACGATCAGGAAGACGGTCCGCACGACGGGCAGGTAGCACGCGCGGAAGAATCCGTCGTAGCCCTGCCTCTCCGTCGTGCCCATCGCTCCCCCGTTGCGGTTCGACGTCCCACCTGGAGACAGACACGAGCCGCGGTCGCGGTTGACACCACGGTCCCACTCTTTGGTCGAGGCCGTCGTTCAGGCAACGACCCGGCCGCGGAGGACGATCCGGGACGGCGAGCGGAGCACCTCGAGGTCGGCGAGGGGGTCACGGGGGTAGACGACGAAGTCGGCCGTCGCTCCCTCCTCGAGCACGGGGTTCCAGCCGAGCCAGCCGCGGGCGCGCCAGCTGGCGGCGCCGAGCGCGTCGTGGGTGGGGATGCCGTAGGCCGCGAGCTCCAGCACCTCGCCGGCGATGCCGCCGTGCGGCAGCACCCCGCCGGCGTCCGTGCCGGCGTAGATCGGGACCCCCGCCTCGTAGGCCGCCATGATGGTGTCGCGACGGCGGGTGTGCAGGTCGGTCATGGTCGTGGCGTAGTCGGGGAACTTGCCGCCGGCCGCGGCGGCGTACTCGGGGAAGTTGTTGAGCTGCATCACGGTCGGCACGAGTGCGGTTCCACCGGCGACCATCGCGTCGACGAGGTCGGGGGTGAGGCCGGTGCCGTGCTCGATGCAGTCGATGCCGGCGTCGATCAGGCCGGGCAGCACCTCGGCCCCGAAGCAGTGCGCGGTGACCTTGGCGCCGTGGGCGTGCGCCACCTCGATGGCCGCTGCGAAGGCCTCGGGCGGGAACGACGGCGTGAGGTCACCGGCGTCGCGGTCGATCCAGTCGCCGACCAGCTTCACCCAGCCGTCGCCGCGCTGCGCTTCCTGGGCGACGTACGCCGGGAGCTCGTCGGGCTCGACCTCGTGTGCGTAGTTGCGGATGTAGCGCTTGGTCCGGGCGATGTGCCGGCCGGCACGGATCAGCCGCGGGAGGTCCTCCCGGTCGTGGATCCAGCGGGTGTCGACCGGGGAGCCGCAGTCACGCAGCAGCAGCGCACCCGCGTCGCGGTCGGCGGTCGCCTGCTCCTCCTGGGTCGCCTCGTCCACACCGCCGTCGGGATCAAGGCCGACGTGACAGTGGGCGTCGACCAGGCCGGGGACGATCCACCCCTCCCCCGCTGACTCGGCGCCGGGCTGCTGCTCGAAGGTGACCAGCCCGTCGACGACGTAGACGTCGCGTGGCTCGCCGTCGGGCAGGACCGGGCCGGAGAAGCGCAGAGCCGTCATGCGACCCGACCCTAGCGAGCGCGACTCCGGCACGAGGGCGACCGCTCAGCGGGTGGCCGCCTTCCGGGCGCGGTAGGCGCGGGTCTTCACCTTGTTGCCGCAGCCGTACTCGCACCAGTGCCGGGACCGGTTCTTCGAGTGGTCGTAGTAGGCCCACTCGCACTCGTCCCACGAGCAGATCTTCAGTCGCGGCCAGGTGCCGTCGGTCGTCGCCGTGTGTGCCGCGATCGCGATCCGGGCCAGCGCGCCGCGGATGCCGGCCGCCTCGGTCGTGAGCGCAGCGCCCTCGGTCGTCCAGGTCAGGGACACCGGCTGGTCGGCCAGCACGGCAGCCAGCTCGGGCAGCGCTGCGGGTCCGCCGTCGTGGTTGACCTCGAGCGCGCGGCGCAGACCCGCCCGGAGCCGGAACGCCGCCTCGTGGTCCGCGGCCGTCGCGCGAGAGGCTCGGGGCATCAGGTCACGCGCGACCAGCCAGCGGGTCAGCTCGGCCTGGGACGCGATCTCGTCGACCCCGGTCTCGCGGTCGGTGGTGTTCACGAAGTCGCGGACGACGGCGATCGCCGGCGGCGCATCGGGTGTGACCGGCTCCACGTGCGACTCCCTCCGACGGACGACACCAGCATAGCGCGATTGGTGGTTGCATCAGTTGCGACACCAGCGTAATGTCATGAGTGGTGTCGCGCTCGGCGGCACGCAGGAGGCGAGAGACATGCAGTACATCGGACCGGTCTTCCAGAGGCTGTGGACCGCGGAGCAGCCCGGACGTTCCCGGGCCCGTCGTCACCGCAGGCCTGAGGTCGAGCCGGGCTCGGTCCGGCGGCGTACCGCTCCGAAGCGTCCGCAGTCCGACTGACCGTGGACCGTCAGGCGCCGGCCGGGAACTCCCCACAGGTTTGCCGGTACGGCTCGTCGCCCAGGTAGGTCGTCCACTCCGCCTGGGTCAGGTTGCGACCGGCCAGCTCGCACGCGGCGTCGGCCATGACCTCGGGGTCCAGGTCCCACTCGACGACGCCCAGCCGGCCGTTGGCGAGCAGCGCGTCGCCGTCGGACCGCAGGAATCCCTCACGCACGCTCCCGGGACTGTCGGCGGGAATCGCGCCGATGCGGGTCCAGGTGTCGGAGTCGAACAGCTGCGCGACCCGGTTGCCTCCGGCCGCGAGCAGCCGGGACCCGTCGTCGCTGAACTCCAGGTACTCGATCTGGCCGACCGATCCGGGCAGGACCGCGCTCGCCTGCAGGGTGTCCGGGTCGACCTCCTGCAGCCCACCCATGACGTCGGCCAGCACCACCGGCCCCATGCCACCATCGGTCTCGGGGACGGACGCCACGAAGCCCGGCGTGTCCCGACCCACGGGGCCCTCGTCGACGTCGACGAGCTGTACCCGGAACCGCTGTCCCTGGTCCATCGACAGTGGTGTGACCGGCGTGGAGTACGAGACCACCAGCTTCTCACCGGCGTCGGTGTTGGCCACGAACCAGGGCGAGCCACCGGGGACGCGGACCACGCGTCCTGTCGTCGCCCCCGTGCGTACCTCGAACTGGACGAGCAGGTTGCCGCGACCCCGCGTCGAGACGGCCCACGCAGTCGTCGGGTCGTGGTCGGGGTAGAGCCAGTCGGCGTCCCGCACCGCCCGGGACTCGGGCCGCACAGGCGTGTCCGAGCCCACGCGCCCCAGCAGGGTGCCCTCCTGGGTCGAGAAGGCGATGGTGTCGTCACCGACCCACGACGACCACCAGGTGTCGAGGTCGAACCGGCTGGCCTCCTCACCGGTGCTGAGGTCGACCAGTCGGTAGGGCCGTCCGTACGTCCCGACGGGGATGACGTCGGCCAGGCGACCGGTCTCGTCGTAGCCGCCCAGGGTCGTCGCGCCCGGCACGACCATCGTGGCCACCGGACCGGTGCCGTCGAGCCGCCAACGCGACATTCCGTTGCCCTCCCCGAAGGCGACCAGCTCGTTGCCGTGGGCGACAGCCAGGTCGCCCACCCGGCCGCCCTGCGGGTCCCGTCGCACGCCCGTGAGCTGGCCGGAGTGCAGGTCGCGTTCCTCGATCTCGCCGGCATAGTTGCCGCAGTAGAGGCGGTCCATCGCCGGCGCCACCGCAGTGGTCGGGCACTCCGAGGCCTCGGTGTCGTCCCGCAGGTCGACCCGCCACTGCTGGCGACCGTCGTCGAGGTCGACCGCGACAAGGAACTGGTCACCCGCGCCGACCAGGCCGCGCGGGGTCACCGCCAGGAAGTTGTGGGTGGACATCGGGGGCGCCGGGTAGGTACGTCGGACCTCGAGCGAGCCTGGGTCGACGACCCGCACCGGGCCGGCCATCGACCCGAGGTAGAGGCGGCCGGACCGGTCGAACGCCACGGCGCCGGTGTCGCGGTAGGTGTAGACCTCCTCGGGCCGCGGCAGACCCGCCAGCAGGCCGAGGCGTACGCCGCGGTCGACGTCGTACGTCGTCAGGTCGCCGTCGAACCCTCCGGTCACCGCGACGTGAGTTCCGCGTTGGTCGATGGCCAGGTCGCCCCCCTGGAACGGCGTCGGGACGGGGCCGAACACCGGGCGGCGCGATTCGATGTCGAACACGGTCAGCAGGGTGCAGCCCCGCCCGTCGTCCCGCTCGAGTCGCTCGTAGGAACCGCACACGTCGGTGTTCGCGGGGTCGAAGACCAGCTGTGCCACCCGGCGACCGTCGCCGCTCACCCGCAGAACCTGCATGTTGGCGTTGTCTCCGAGGGAGTGGTCGAACACCGGTCCCAGCTCGCCGGTGTCGAGGTCGACGACGTGGAGCCGGTTGCCGCTCGAGACGATCGCGTTCCTCGTACCGGGAATGGTCGCCCCCTGGACGGTGGGGTAGGGCATCGACCGCGTCCCGAGGAAGCCCGGTGCGCTGGTGAACGTGCCGAGCAGTGCCGACTCCGCGAGTGGGTCGCCTCGGGCGCGCCACGCCTCGACGGCGAGGAGCGCCGCCGCGGCCCGGTTTGTCGCGCGCAGGGTCAGCGACCGACTGACCAGGGCCTCGTGCTGCACGAGGGTGCGCGACTCCTGCGCAGCATCGCGCTCCGCCGCGGCACTGCGGCCCCGGTCGACGGCCAGGAAGGCCGCGCCCAGCGCGAAGGCGAGGAGCACGCCGAGGCCGACGAGGAGGCCTCGCAGCCGTCGGTTCTGGGTCCGCTCGTGCCGGGCCTGCTGCTCGAGGGCCCGTTGCTCGGCCTCGGCGTGGTCCACCGACCGGCTCAGGAACTCCTGTTCGAGCGGCGCCGGCTGGGCGTCGGGGCGTGCGGCCCACTCCCGGGCGGCCGCCAGTCGGACGCCGGTGTAGAGCTCGCTGTCGGGCCGGCCCAGACGGTCCCACTCGGCGCTCGACGCCGCCAGGTGGCGCCACACCCGCTGCCCCTTCCGGTCCTCCTCGAGCCAGCCCCGCAGCCGCGGCCAGGCCCGCACCAGCGACTCGTGGGCCAGCTCGATCGAGCCCTCGGCGGAGGTGACGAGTCGCGCGCGCACCAGCAGGTCCACTACCCGGGCACGCTCCACGCCGTCGGTCGCAAGGGACCGGTCGACGGGCATCCGCACCGGCTCCCCCTGGTCGGCCAGGCCCGCCATCCGGAGCATCAGCCAACGCAGCTGGGTGCGGCCCTCGTCGGAGAGGCTGGTCGAGAGCCGGTCGGCCGACGCCGCCACCGCACCACTGATCCCCCCGGTGGCCTGGTAGCCCTCAACCGTGAGCAGCGCCCCCTCCCGCCGCTTCCACGTCTCGGCGAGCGCGTGGGACAGCAGCGGGAGCGCGCCGGGCTCGTCGGCGGCCTCGCGCATCAGCAGGTCCACGAGACCCGGCTCGAGACGCAGCCCGGCCACCTGCGCCGGTCCCTCGATGGTCGCGCGGAGCCGGTCTCCGGTCAGCGGCACCACCAGGTGCATCCCCCGCTCGGCCAGGGCCGCGAACCCGGGATCGCCGACCAGGCCGGCGACGTGGTCCGAGCGCAGCGTCAGCACGACGGGGCGGGTGCGCGCACAGTCCGCCACGGCGGCGAGCCACTCGGCGACGACCGCATCGGGCGAGCCCGTGAACGCCTCCTCGAACTGGTCGATGCACAGCACGGGGTGGTCGCCCGCCTCGGCGCGCGCCGCCGCCAGGCTGGCGAGCGGGTCGATGCCGGGCGTCAGCACGACCACGTCGTACCCCCGCGCCCGGAGCGCCGGCACGATGCCCGCGCGCATGAGCGAGGACTTGCCGCACCCGGAGGGGCCGACGAGGGCGAGGAGCGGGCTGTCGTCGAGTCGACGCAGGCACTCCTCGACGTCCTCGCGCCTTCCGAAGAAGGTGTCCCGGTGCTCGTCGTCGTACGGCACCAGACCCATCCAGGGGCAGGACCCGGTGGCGACGCCGGCGTCGTGGTCGGCGGCCAGCGAGGGGTCCTGCGCCAGGATCGCCTGCTCGAGCTCGGCCAGCCCGGACCCGGGGTCGAGACCGAGCTCGTTGCCGAGGGCCCGGCGCGCGGTCCGGATCGAGGCCAGCGCGTCGCGCTGCCTCCCGCAGCGGTACTGGGCCAGAGCGAGTAGCTCCCACCGCCGTTCACGCCAAGGCTGCTCCCCCGCGAGCACCACGGCCTCGGGGACGACGTCGTGGTGCTGTCCGGCGTCGAGCCGGGCCCGGAGCAGGTCCTCCTCGGCATCGCGTCGGAGCTCCTCGAGGCGCGTCGCCTCGAGCCTCCCGGGCATCCAGTCCACCAGGTCCACCATCGGGTCGCCGCGCCACAGCGCCAGCGCCCGCTCGAAGGCGACCACTGCGCGCTCGGGCGCACCGGTCCGGAGGTGGTCGTGGCCCTGGCGCACCAGGTCCTCGAACTCGTCACGGTCCAGGTCCAGCCGCCCCGGCACCAGCCGGTACCCCCGGTCGGTGGTCTCGATCGCCTCGGGACCCAGCACGGCACGTAGCCGGCTGATGCATCCCTGGACGACCTTCGCCCAGGAGGCGGGGCGACCGTCCGGCCACAGGGCCTCTGCGAGCCCCTCGGCGCTGATCGGGCTCCCGTGACGCACCGCGAGGGCGTCCAGCACCACCCGGTCCCTCGGCCCCGGCTGCCCGTCGGCCGAGTCGACCTCCACCGGCCCGAGCAGCCGCACTCGCATCCTTCGATTGTGTGAGTGCCCCCGAGGGCCGTCAACGGGGCTGATACCCGGCTGATACCGGCTGGGCACGTGTCCGGTACCGCGTCTGCCGACCGTGGGTACGAGGGCCGGAAAGGCCGGCCTCGACACCAGGGAGACCACCATGAACAACCACACCTTCCGCACCACGGTCGCCGCCGCGACCCTGCTGCTGATGGCCGGCTGCGGCACCGCGGTCAGCGACCAGGCGAAGGCGCCGCGCCAGACCCAGGCTCAGGCGCAGGTCGACGCCGGGGCGACGTACGACGGTTGGCAGGCCCGGCTGCGCCGCGACTCGGCTCCGCCCGCCTGCGCGTACTCGCCCGACCTGGTGCAGCGGATGCTCGAGGCGGGCCGGCCAGTGCCCCGCTGTGTGCAGCGGCAGGAGCGCTGGTTCAGGGACTTCGACGTGACCGGTGCGCGCAACGGCCGGACCGGCCGCAAGTGAGGCCCGGTCAGCCCAGGCGGTCGAGCAGCCAGCTCGGACCGACCACCCGGGCGGGCGCCACGTTGGCCGCGAGGGCCCGGTCGGCGGTCACGACGGTGACGTCGTGGCCGGCGTCCACGGCCAGCGTCGCCTGCCGTCGGATCTCGGAGTCGCCGTCCTTCGCTGCGTGCACGACGCGCAGCGAGGGCGGCCCCCCGGCCCGCACCCCCTGCTTGGCCTGCCCCTCCAGCACCAGCACGATCTCCTCGTGCGGCACGTCGGCGTGGAGCAGCGCGTCGTGGAGCCGCGCGGCGGCCCCGGCGCGGTCCTTCCACCAGCCGTCGGGACGGGCGCCGACCACGTTGGCGCCGTCGACGACGAGCGTCGTCGTCACTTGAGGTACTTCGAGAAGTCCTTCGGCAGGTCGAGCGCCGCGGCCGCCCGCTCGTAGTCCACCGGCTCGCTGTCGGGGTTGCCGAACGGGTTGGCAGGGGACGACGCCTTCTCCTGCTGCGCCTTCCGCTGGGCCGCGGCCTTGGCCGGGTTGCCGGAGACCCGCTTGCCCTTCCCCTTCTTGGGCTGCTGCTTCGCCTTCGAGCGCTTGCCGCCGCCCACGCCCGGCATCCCCGGCATCCCGGGCATGCCGCCGCCCCGGGCGAGCTGCTGCATCATCTTGCGGGCCTCGAAGAACCGGTCGACCAGCTGGTTCACGTCGGAGACCGCCCGGCCGGACCCCTTGGCGATCCGCGCCCGGCGCGACCCGTCGATCATCTTCGGGTTGGCCCGCTCGTCCGGGGTCATCGAGCGGATGATCGCCTGGATCCGGTCCAGCTCGCGCTCGTCGAAGTTGTCGAGCTGCTCGCGGAACTGCCCCATCCCGGGGAGCATCCCCATGATCTTCGACAGCGACCCGAGCTTCTGGACCTGCTGCATCTGCTCGAGGAAGTCGTCGAGGGTGAACTCGCCGCCCTCGCCGCTCAGCTTCTGGGCCGCCTTGAGCGCCTGCTCCTGGTCGAAGGCCTTCTCGGCCTGCTCGATCAGGGTGAGCATGTCGCCCAGGTCGAGGATTCGCGAGGCCATCCGGTCGGGGTGGAACAGGTCGAAGTCGGTCATCTTCTCGCCGGCGGAGGCGAACATGACCGGCTTGCCGGTGACCTTGGCGATGGACAGGGCGGCGCCACCACGGGCGTCACCGTCGAGCTTGGTGAGGACGACGCCGTCGTAGCCGACGCCGTCGAGGAACGCCTGCGCCGTGACGACGGCGTCCTGGCCGATCATCGCGTCGACCACGAACAGGACCTCGTCGGGGTCGACCGCGTCGCGGATGTCGGCGGCCTGCTTCATCATCTCCGCGTCGACGCCCAGCCGGCCCGCGGTGTCGACGATGACCACGTCGTGCAGCTTGCGGGTCGCCTCGTCGATCGAGCCGCGGGCAACCGCGACGGGGTCGCCCACGCCGTTGCCGGGCTCGGGCGCATAGACCGGTACGCCGACCCGCTCGGCGTTGACCTGCAGCTGGTTGACCGCGTTGGGCCGCTGGAGGTCGGCCGCCACCAGCAGCGGCGTACGGCCCTGGTCCTTGAGCCAGAGCGCCAGCTTGGCCGCCAGCGTCGTCTTGCCGGCTCCCTGGAGCCCGGCGAGCATGATGACGGTCGGCCCGGACTTGGCGAAGCGCAGCCGCCGGGTCTCGCCCCCGAGGATCTCGACGAGCTCCTCGTTGACGATCTTCACGACCTGCTGGGCGGGGTTCAGCGCCTGGCTGACCTCCTCGCCCCGGGCGCGCTCCTTGACCGCCGCGACGAACTCCTTGACCACGGGCAGCGCGACGTCGGCCTCGAGCAGGGCGATCCGGATCTCGCGCGCAGTCGCGTCGATGTCGGCCTCGGACAGCTTCCCCTTGCCGCGAAGGTGCTTGAAGGTGTCGGCGAGCCGGTCGGAGAGTGTGGCGAACAAGTGTCTTCCCTGGCACTGGTGACGGGTGGTTCCGGCTGCCAACCCTAGCCTCCGGGCCGCAGCGGACCCTACTCGTGGCCGATGGTGACGAGCAGCCGCAGGTCGCCACCCAGCACGTCGCGGACGGCATGGGCGGCCTCCGCGGCCCGTGGCTCGGAGAGTGAACCCGCACCTGACTCCTGCACGTAGAAGACGTCGACCGCCTGCGGCCCGAGGGTGTCCACGTGGGCCGAGCGCACGCTGAGGTCGAGGGTCGCGAGGGCGGCGAGCGTGAGATGGAGGACCCCCGGTCGGTCGGCCGCGCGCACCTCCAGCACCGTGGCCCCGCGGGAGGCCTCCGGCCGGACGACGACGGTCGGGTCGAGGCCGAGCCGGTCGGCGGGGCGCAACCGCGCGGTCGGGTCCACCCGGCGTTCGACGACCGCGTCGAACCGCTGCCGCAGCACAGCGGCGTCCACCACCGCATCGGCGACCTCCCACACGGACACACCCAGGTCGTCCTGCGCCCATGCGCGGGCCGCCCGCACGGGGGCGCGCTGCAGGGCGAACACCGCCGCCACGTCGGCCAGCAGGCCGATCCGGTCCGGCGCCACGACCGTCACCCGGACGCCGTCGCCGGTCTCCTCGACGGCGAGCCCGACCGGGGCGTCACCCAGCAGCGCCGACGCGTCGACCTCGGGCTCGTCGGGCGCCGCGGCAGGACCGTCGCCGCCCAGCGACGCGAGCACCCGTGCGGCCAGGTCCCTGACCAGGCTCGCCCGCCACGTCGACCACGCCTTCGGAGCCGTCGCGCGCGCGTCGGCCTCGGTGAGCGCGAGCAGGAGCGTCACCGACTCGGCATCCCGGAGGTGGCCCGCGACCAGGTCCACCGTGGCCGGGTCCTCGGGATCCCGCGTGGTCGCCGTCGTCGACAGCAGCAGGTGCCACCTGACCAGCCGCGCCACCAGCTCGACACCATCGGCGTCGAAGCCCATCCGGGTCGCCACCGTGCGCGCGACGGGCTCGCCGGCCACGCTGTGCTCGACCAGCCCTCCCTTGCCGATGTCGTGGAGCAGCGCCGCGACCAGCAGCACGTCGGGACGGGCGACGTCACGGATCAGCGTGGAGGCCTCGATGCAGGTCTCGACGACATGCCGATCGACGGTGTAGCGGTGCACGGCCGAGGCGTGCGGGAGCAGCCGGACCCGCTCCCACTCCGGGAGCACGGCCGTCAGCGCGCCGGTCTCCTCGAGCGTCTCCCACACCGGGAGCAGGCCGCGCCCGGACGCCAGCAGCCGCACCAGCAGCTGCCGGGCGGCATCCGGCCAGGGCTCCGGCAGTGCCGCGCCCTCGCGCACCAGCCGAGCGGCCGTCGCCGGGGCCAGCACCGCGTCGCGCTCGGCTGCCTCGGCCGCCGCGCGCAGCAGCAGGAGCGGGTCCTCCGCGGGGCGGGCCCAGGAGGCGAGCACCACCTCGCCACCCGAGAGCGCGAGCACCGGACCGATCGGCGCGAGGTCCGGCGTCCGGGCCCGGCGTCCGGTCCGGGGTCGCGCCAGCACCGCGTCGACCCGGCGCCAGGTCAGCCGGGAGATGTGCCCGATGCGGCGGCCGAGCTCCCGGACGTGCACCTGCGCCGACCGTTCGTCCTCCAACCCGAGACCCGTGGCGAGGTCCGGCCACGTCTCCGGGGCGATCCGGTCGGTCGCCCGGCCGGTGGTCGCGTGGAGGACGTCGCGGACGTCGAGCAGGGCCTGCCGCGAGCGCTCGAGGTCGGTGTGCGGCACGTCGACCAGCCACGAGGCGACCAGGGCGTTGAGCACCGTGGCGTCGCGCAGGCCGCCCTCCGCCTCCTTCAGGTCCGGGACCGACAGGTGGGCCAGCTCCCCCAGCAGCTCGTGCCGCGAGGTCACCAGCCGCTGCAGGTCAGGGAGCCGGTCGCGTGCGTCACGTCGCCACGCCGTCAGCACCGCCCCCCGCAGCCGCAGGGTCAGGTTGGGGTCACCGGCCACGTGCCGGACGTCGAGCAGGCCGAGCGCGACCTTGAGGTCGCCGGCGCCCGCAGCCACCATCTCCGGCAGGCTCCGGACCGAGTGGTCGAGGCGGGTCCCGCTGTCCCACAGCGGGTACCAGACGTCGGCGGCCACCGCTCCCGGGTCGACACCCTCCTCGTGGACCAGCACCACGTCGAGGTCCGAGCACGGCGCCAGCTCGCCGCGGCCGTAGCCACCCACCGCCACCAGCGCCAGGCCGGTGGTGGGAGCGTCGGCCTTCTCGTATGCCGCCGTGCAGAGTGCGTCTGCCTCGGTCGTGCGTCGCTTCCTGTCACCTGCGGTCACTGCCGCCACCCGGGTGCGGGGGTTTCGAGACTGGTCACGCACCCCCGAGCCAGCTCGGGGGTGCGTCGACCCTCCTCAACCTTCGCGGCCATTCCGGGCCTCGCAGGCTCGGCCCGCGCCGCTCAGAGGGCGGCGCCGTCCTGCTCGCCGGTCCGGACCCTGGTGACGGACTCCACCGGACTGACCCAGACCTTGCCGTCGCCGATGCGGCCGGTCTGCGCGGTCTTCACCACGATCCCCACCACGTCCTCCGCGTCGGCGTCGTCGACGACGATCTCGATCCGGATCTTCGGCACCAGGGCGATGTCGTACTCCGCGCCCCGGTAGACCTCGGTGTGGCCCTTCTGCCGGCCGTAGCCGCTGACCTCGCTGACGGTCATCCCGGTCACCCCGAAGGTCTCGAGGGCCTCACGGACGTCGTCCCACTTGTGCGGCTTGATGACCGCGGTGACGAGCTTCATGCGTTCACACCCTCCTTCGTGTCGGTGCTGTCCTTCGTGGTGCCCTCCAGCACGCCGGTGCTGGGCGCGAGCGCCGCGCCGCCGCGCCGGCTGCCGGTCCCGGTGAGGTCGTACGCCGACTCGCCGTGCTCGGCGAAGTCCATGCCCTCGACCTCCACATCCTCCTCCACGCGGAGCCCGATGAGGAGCTTCACGACGGAGGCGACCACGAACGTGGCCACCGCCGACCACAGCATCGCGCCCAGGGCGACGAGGACCTGCACGACCAGCTGGGCGGCGCCCCCGCCGTACAGGAGGCCGGTCGAAGTGGCCAGGAAGCCGACCCCGATGGTGCCGACGAGTCCGCCGACCAGGTGGACGCCGACGACGTCGAGCGCGTCGTCGTAGCCGAAGCGGTACTTCAGGCCGACCGCCAGGGAGCAGAACACGCCCGCGAGCACGCCCAGGACGATCGAGCCGACCGGCGACAGGGCGCCGCACGCCGGGGTGATCGCGACCAGGCCGGCCACGACACCGGAGGCGGCGCCCAGGGAGGTGGCCTTGCCGTCGCGGACCTTCTCGACGAGCAGCCAGCCGAGGATCGCCGCACAGGTCGCGACGGTGGTGTTGAGCCAGACCAGGCTGGTCTCGCTGAGGAACTGCGCCGCGTCGGCCTCGGCGCTCTCGCCGCCGAAGACGATCGAGCCGACGTTGAAGCCGTACCAGCCGAACCACAGCAACCCGGCGCCGAGCATGGTCAGCGTCAGGTTGTGCGGCTTGATCGGCTCCTTGCCGAACCCCAGCCGCTTGCCGAGCATCAGGGCGAGCACCAGCCCGGCCACACCGGCGTTGATGTGGACGACCGTGCCGCCCGCGTAGTCGATCGGCAGCGGGTCACCGTCGAACAGCAGTCCGGAGATGCCGTTCGCCGCCGAGCCGAGGAAGCCGCCGCCCCAGACCATGTGGGCGATCGGGAAGTACGAGAGCGTGAGCCAGAGCGGCACGAAGAGCATCCAGGAGGAAAACTTCAGGCGATCGGCGACCGCGCCGCTGATGAGCGCCGCCGTGATCACGGCGAACGTGAGCTGGAAGCCCACGAAGATGTAGTCCTGCCCGGAGACACCGGCCAGGCCGAAGGTCTCGAACGGGTTGTTGATGATCATCGCGATGTCCTCGGTGCCGAAGGACATCGACCAGCCCCACAGCACGTAGACGATGCCGGCGATGCCGATGGTGCCGAACGACATCATCATCATGTTCAGGACGCTCTTCGAGCGGCTCATGCCGCCGTAGAAGAGCGCCAGGCCGGGCGCGGTCATCAAGATGACGAGGGACGCCGCTACCAGCATCCAGGCGTGATAGCCGTAGTCCATGGGACCTCCAGGGAATCTTCACGTGGCAGGGCCGGGAGGTCGGACGGCGTTGTCCGCAGCCACCTGGACCCATTGACCGGGACTCTGGTCGGCCCAGATTTCGGTCCGCGGTGGCCCGTGTTGCGGGCAGGCAACGGATGGCCGCCCCGTGTTACGTCCGCGTTACGGGTGCCGCGCGGGGCGACGGTAGTCCAGTGGAAAGTGGCCCCTGAGACGCCGACCGCAGGGGCCACTTCTCACTGGAGTACCGCGTCTAGCCCAGGAGTGCGTCGACGAAGGCGCGGGGGTCGAAGGGGGCGAGGTCGTCGGGGCCTTCGCCGAGGCCGACCAGCTTGACGGGTACGCCGAGCTCGCGCTGGACGGCGACCACGATGCCGCCCTTGGCGGACCCGTCGAGCTTGGTGAGCACGATCCCGCTGACGTCGACCACCTCGGAGAACACCCGCGCCTGGATCAGGCCGTTCTGGCCGGTCGTGGCGTCGAGCACGAGCAGCACCTCGGTGACGGGTGCCTGCTTCTCGATGACCCGCTTGACCTTGCCGAGCTCGTCCATCAGCCCGGCCTTGTTCTGCAACCGGCCGGCCGTGTCGACGATCACGGTGTCGGCACCGGTGTCGACCCCGGAGCGGACCGCCTCGAAGGCGACCGAGGCGGGGTCGCCTCCCTCGGGTCCGCGGACGACCTCGACGCCGACGCGCTCGCCCCACGTGGCGAGCTGGTCGACCGCCGCCGCCCGGAAGGTGTCAGCGGCACCCAGGACGACCTGCTTGTCCTCGGCCACCAGGATCCGGGCGATCTTGCCGACCGTCGTGGTCTTGCCCGAGCCGTTGACGCCGACCACCAGCACCACGCCCGGACGGCCGTCGTCCCCGGTGATCTGCAGCCGCCGGTCCAGGGACGGGTCGACCAGGGCCACGAGCTCCTCGTGGAGGACGGCGCGCGCGTCCGGCGCCTGACCCCCCTCGACCCGCAACCGCGTGCGCAGGTTGTCGACGACCTGCTGCGTGGGCGCCACCCCGATGTCGGCGGTGAGCAGCACGTCCTCGATCGACTCCCACGTGTCCTCGTCGAGCCGGTCCCGGGAGATCAGCGCCAGCAGCCCCCGCCCGAAGCCGCCCTGCGAGCCCGCGAGCCGCTGCCGCAGCCGCTGCATCCGGGACGCCGTGCCCTCGGGGCGCTCGATCGTCGGCGCGGCCGGCTGGGCGGGCGCCTCCACGGGGGGCGCGGCCGGCGCCTCGGCCTCCGGCGTCGGCTCCGCCGGCGGCCGGGTGATGACGTCGGTCCCGGCGTCAGGCGTATGGCCCCCGCCGCGCGCCCGCACCAGCAGGCCGACGACCAGCAGGACGCCGAGGACGGCGATGCCGACGATCAGGTAGAGCAGGTCACCCATGGCTCCATCCAACCAGCCGGAGTCCGGGTGCCGGCATCCGCGCTCCTCGGCTGCTGGACGCCACAGCCGTCACAGGGCGCAGGCAGTTCCTGCGGTCCCTCAGGCGCTGCGCTTGTCGGCCTCGGCGGTGTCGTCGCTCGAGGTGTTGTCGAGGGTCGGGAGGATGTCGACGGCGCGGCTCATGCCGTCACCGAGCCAGGGCGCCCCCGGCACCTCCGCGCCGCGGTGGGGGAAGGCGACGAAGGTGACGACGACACCGGCGACGACGACGATGACGACCATCGAGATCACGATCGAGAGCACGTGAGTTCCTTACGAGGGGTGGGGGGCGTGCCTCCACCGTTCCACACCGGCGGGCCTGTGCGCACGTCGGCACCCGGGCGGGTGAGCCATCTCACCGGACCAGGGTCGAGACGGCGTCCCGGATCTCGTCGGGGAGGGGGACCACCGGCCGGGCCGGGTCGGTGTTGTCGACGTAGACGTGGACGAAGCGCCCCTCGGCCGCGGCCTCGTCGGAGCCCTGGAACAGCCCCACCCGGTAGCTGACCGACGAGCGGCCGACCCGGTCGACGACGATGCCGAGGTCGACCGGGTCGGGGTAGCCCACCTCCGCGAAGTAGCGGCAGCCGACCTCGGCGACCACGCCGATGGCGGGCAGCTCACGGATGTCGACCCCGGTGGCCGCGACGAGGTGGTTGTTGACGACCGTGTCGATCAGCTCGAAGTAGCGGGCGTTGTTCATGTGCCCGTAGACGTCGATGTCGGCCCAGCGGGTGGTGACGGTCTCCCACGACACGTACTCGTCGCGGGTCGGTCGGCCGGCGGGCATGCGGCGATCATGGCAGCCCCCGCCGTCGGGTCAGTGGGCGCCCGCCAGGTTCAGGCCCACGACGCCCAGCACGATCAGGCCGAGCGAGACCCCCTTGAGCCAGCCCATCTGCTCGCCCAGGAACAGGTAGCCCACCACCGCGACCAGGGCGGTGCCGAGCCCGGCCCACACGGCGTACGTCGTCGACACGGGCAGGGTGCGGACCACCACCGCGAGCAGTCCGATCGAGACGACGTAGCCGGCGACGACCACCACGGACCACAGGGGGTCGGTGAAGCCGTCGGTGCGCGGCAGCAGCGCGGTGGCGAAGACCTCCACGACGATGGCGAGCAGCAGCAGCGCGACGGCCCCGGCCATGAGTTCCCTCCCAGGTACGGCGACACTCGACGTAGCGAGTGCTACATCGCAACTGTAGCACTCGCTACACTGCGCGAGTGGGTCGTCGCGAGGAGCTGCTGGACCGGGTCACCGACCACGTGCTGTCCGACGGACTGATCGGGCTGACCCTGCGCCCGCTCGCCGCGGCGGTCGGCACCAGCGACCGGATGCTCCTCTACCACTTCGGCAGCCGCGACGCCCTGGTCTCGGCCGTGGTCGCCGAGTCCACGGCCCGCGCCGCCCGCGTCGTCGGCGCCCTCCCGCCGGCTGCGTCGGTCCGCGACGCCGTCAACCGGTTGTGGGAGACCTACCGTCAGGAGCCGCTCCGGTCCTGCCTCACCCTCTACGTGCAGGCCGCCGCCAGCGGGCTGATCGGCGAGGAGCCCTACCGCTCAGACGCGCGCACCAGCAACCAGCAGTGGGCCGCCGTGCTCGGCGACCACCTGGTCGCGAGCGGGGCACCGGCTGAGCGGGTGGGGCGCCTGGTGACCCTGGTCGACTCGGCGCTCTACGGATTCCACCTCACCCTGATCACCGACCGGCCCGAGGAGCTCGCCCAAGGTGTCGACGACCTCGCGGTCGCGGCGGAGGCGCTCGCCACCTCGTGACCGGGCTCAGCCGGTGGCCACCTCGCGCAGCCGCTGGCTGATCACCGTCGTCACGCCGTCGCCGCGCATGCTCACGCCGTAGAGCGCGTCCCCGACCTCCATGGTCCGCTTCTGGTGGGTGATCACCAGCAGCTGCGAGCTCTCGCGCAGCTCCTCGTAGATCTCGAGCAGGCGGCCGAGGTTGGTGTCGTCGAGGGCGGCCTCCACCTCGTCGAGGATGTAGAAGGGCGAGGGGCGGGCCTTGAACAGCGCCACCAGGAACGCCACCGCGACCAGCGACCGCTCACCCCCCGACAGCAACGAGAGCCGCTTCACCTTCTTGCCCGGCGGCCGGGCCTCGACCTCGACCCCGGTCGCGAGCATGTCGCCCGGGTCGGTGAGCACCAGCCGACCCTCGCCGCCGGGGAACAAGCGGGCGAACGTCGCGTCGAACGCCGTGGCCACGTCGGCGTACGCCTGGGTGAAGACGTCCTCGACCCGGGCGTCGACCTCGCGGACGATGTCGAGGAGGTCCTTGCGGGTCTTCTTGAGGTCCTCGAGCTGCTCGGTGAGGAACTTGTGGCGCTCCTCCATGGCGGCGAACTCCTCGAGCGCGAGCGGGTTGACCCGCCCGAGCATCGCCAGCGCCCGCTCGGCCGTCTTCAGCCGCTTCTGCTGCTCCTCGCGGACGAAGGGCACCGGGGGCGGGGGGTCGGCGTGCTCGTCGGCGTCGTCGGCCGGCTGCTGCGGCACCGGCTGCTCCGGCCCGTAGTCGGCGACGAGGGCGTCGCCGTCGAGGCCGAGCTCCTCGAGCGCCCGCTCCTCGAGCTGCTCGATGCGCATCCGCTGCTGGGCCCGGGCCATCTCGTCGCGGTGGACCGAGCTCACGAGCTCGTCGTGCTCGCGGGCGAGGTCGCGCAGCGCGCCCCGCACCGTGAGCAGCTGCTGCTCGCGTTCGGCCCGGCTGGCCTCGACCGCCGAGCGGGCCTCGGCCGCGCGGTGGATCGACACCTCCAGGCGCTGCAGGACGACGCCGACCGCGACGCCGACGGCCTCGGCGGCCCGGCCCTCGCGCAGCAGCCGCTCGCGCCGCTCGGCCGCGCGGGCTCGCGCCTCGCGCTCGGCCTGCGCGGCCCGGGCGAGCTGGTCGGCGCGGCCGTGGAGCGCACGCGCCCGCTCCTCGGAGGTGCGCAGGGCCAGCCTGGCCTCCATCTCGCCCTGGCGGGCCTCACGCGCCGACTCGGCCAGCCGCTCGCGGGCCGCGGTGTCCGGCTCCTCCTCCGGGGCCTCCTCCGCCGCGGTGAGCCTGGCCTCGAGGTCGGCGAGCCCGGCGAGGTCGGCGTCGCGCGCCTCCTCAGCCTGGGCGATCGCGGCCACCAGTCGGTCGGCCTCGCCGCGCGCGGCGCGCGCCTGGGAGCCGTACTGCCCGAGCTCCTCGGCCACCGCAGCCAGCGTCGCGTCGGACTCGTGGAGCTTGGCGAGCGCCACGTCGACCCGCTGCTGGGCGGCCAGCCTCTCCGACTCGAGACGCGAGATGTCGAAGCCCAGCCGCTCGGCGGTGGCCGTGGCCTCGGCGAGCTGGGCGGTGGCGTCGTCGACGGCGGCCTGGATCTCGATCAGGCTGGGCTGGTCGGACGAGCCGCCGGAGGCGAAGTGGGCGCCCAGCACGTCGCCGTCGCGGGTGACCGCCGTGAGGTCGGGGGCCTCGGCGACGAGCGCCCGCGCGGCCGCGAGGTCGTCGACCACCACGGTCTTGTGGAGCAGCCGGGTCAACGCAGCTGCGTGGTCGTCGGGCGCGTCCACCACGTCGACGGCGTACGTCGCCCCGGCGGGCAGGCCTGGCCAGTCGCGGTCGGTCGTGGGAGCGCCGCCGAGCAGCAGCCCGGCCCGGCCCAGGTCGTCGGCCTTGAGGTGGCCGAGGGCGCCGACCGCCGCGTCGGCGTCGGCGACCACGACGGCGTCGGCGGCACTGCCGAGGGCGGCCGCGACGGCGGTCTCGAAGCCGGCGCGGACCGAGAGCAGGGCGGCGACCGAGCCGAGCAGTCCGGAGACGTCGTCGGTGGCGGCCAGCAGCGCGCCGGCGCCGTCCTTGCGGGCGAGGCCCAGCTCGAGGGCGTCCTTGCGGGCCATCAGCGAGGCCCGCTCGCGATCGGCGTGGAGCACCTCGTCACGGGCCTTGGCGAGCCGCTCGTCGAGGTCGTCGAGCTCGGCGCTCGCGGCCTCGTGCTCGGCGTCGAGGCCCTCCTCCCCCGCGTCGAGGCCGGCGATCCGGGTCTCCAGGGAGGTGAAGTCACGCTGCGCGCGCGCGGCACGCGACTCGGCGTCCTGGCGGGCCTGGGTCAGCCGGCCGAGCTCGTCGTCGGCGGCGGCGGCCCGCGACCTGAGGGCGTTGACCTGCCCGTGCAGCCGGGCCAGCCCCTCGCGACGGTCGGCGGCGGCGCGCTGCACCCCGGCGACTCGGCGCTCCTCCTCGGCCGCGGCGTCCTCGGCGGCCCTGCGTGCGGCGACGGCGTCCTCGAGCGCCGTACGCCGACCGGCGACCTCGGTCCCGATGACCCGCTCCTGCTCACGGACCTCGGCCGCCTCGGCCTCGAGCTGGTCGGGGTCACGACCGGTCTCGGTGTCCTCCTCGACGCCGCCCGCGTTCCGGACCCGCTCCGCGGCCAGCGACTGGGTGCCGCGCAGCCGCTCGCGCAGTCCTGACAGCGTGAACCAGGTGTCCTGGGCGCGGGACAGCTCGGGGAGCTGCTCGCGCAGTGCCGCCTCGAGCCCGGCCTCCTGCTGCTGGGCGTCGGCGATCGCCGCCTCGACCGAGGAGCGCCGCTCGACCAGCTGGCTCTCGTCGGCGAGCTCCTGCTCCAACGCGCCCCGGGCCGTGGCGAGGTCGTCGGCCATCAGCCGGGCCCGGGCGTCGCGCACCTCGGCCTGCACCCCGGCGGCCCTGCGGGCGACCTCCGCCTGCCGGCCGAGCGGCTTGAGCTGGCGCCGGATCTCGGTGAGAAGGTCGCCGAGCCGGTTCAGGTTGCCCTCGGTCGAGTCGAGCTTGCGCAGCGCCTTCTCCTTGCGCTTGCGGTGCTTGAGGACGCCAGCGGCCTCCTCGATGAAGCCGCGGCGGTCCTCGGGCGTCGCGTGCAGGATCGAGTCGAGCTGGCCCTGGCCCACGATGACGTGCATCTCACGGCCGATGCCGGAGTCGGAGAGCAGCTCCTGGACGTCGAGGAGCCGGCACGGCGTGCCGTTGATGGCGTACTCGGAGCCGCCCGAGCGGAACATGGTGCGGCTGATCGTGACCTCGGCGTACTCGATCGGGAGCGCCCCGTCGGAGTTGTCGATGGTGAGCAGCACCTCGGCCCGGCCCAGCGGCGGCCGGCCGGCGGTGCCGGCGAAGATGACGTCCTCCATCTTGCCGCCGCGCAGGCTCTTGGCGCCCTGCTCGCCCATCACCCACGCCAGGGCGTCGACCACGTTGGACTTGCCCGAGCCGTTGGGGCCGACGATGCAGGTGATGCCGGGCTCGAGCTTGAGGGTCGTGGAGGAGGCGAAGGACTTGAACCCCTTCAGGGTCAGGCTCTTCAGGTACAACGCAGGCTCCTCGTGTGGTCCGTCACCGTCGCGCAGGCTGCTGGCACAGGGGGAAGCGCAAGCCGCGGCTCACCCTACCTGCGGCCGCGCCCGGGACGCGGGAGGCGGGTGCGTGGCGGTCCTAGGGTGGTCACGTGCACACCCGGCGTCCGCACGCCGCGCTGCGGCCCTACGTCGCCTCGATGGTCGGCTACCGAGAGGCGGTCGACCCGCGGGCGGTGCACCACGGCCTGCCGTCCCCCACCGTCACGGTGGTGCTGGCCTTCGACGAGCCGCTGGACGTCGGCTGGCTCGCCGACCCGGCCAGCAGCGGCCGGTTCTGGACCTGCGCGTCCGGACTGCACGCCGCACCCGCCCGAATCACCACACACGGGTGGCAGCACGGCGTGCAGCTGGCCCTCACCCCGCTCGGCTCCCGGGTCCTCCTCGGGCTGCCCGCGGGGGCCCTCGGCGGCGCGCTGGCCAGCCACGACGACCTCCCCCTCGGCGTACCGGCGGACCTGCACTCGGCGCTGGCGACGGCGGTCGGCTGGGAGGCCAGGTTCGACCTCCTCGAGGGCCACCTGCTCGCCCTCGTCGGCCGCGGCGCCGGTGACGTCCACCGGGTGCGGCCCGAGGTCGCCGAGGCGTGGCGGCTGACCGTGGCCGGGCGGGGGACCCTGCGCGTCGCCGCGCTGGCCGAGCGGGTCGGCTGGAGCCGGCGGCGGCTGCTGTCCGGGTTCCGGAGCGAGCTCGGCGTCACGCCCAAGGAGGCGGCGCGGATCACCCGCTTCGACCACGCCCGCCGGCTGGTGGCCGGTGGGGCCGACCTCGCCGAGGCAGCCCACGACGGCGGGTACGCCGACCAGGCTCACCTGTCGCGGGAGTGGTCCGCCCTCGCCGGGCGCACCCCGACCCAGCTGCGCGCGTCCGCGTACCACGTCGAGCACCCCGACGGCTGACCGCCGGAGCGCCCATTCGTCCAAGACGGGGCCCGCCCCGTACGCCACGCTGGACCCATGAGCCAACGCACCCTGTTCCACTCCCTGCAGTTCGAGGACGTCGACCGCGCCATCGCGTTCCTGCGCGCGGTCGGGTTCACCGAGGCCGCCTGCTTCCGTGACGAATCCGGGGCCGTCGTGCACGCCCAGTACGACTGGCGCGACACCGGCGGCGTGATGTTCGGGTCGGTGACGCGGGACGAGGACCCCGACACGGGCTGGGCCCGTTCGGCGGGACACGGCCAGTGCTACTGCGTCGTGGAGTCCGACGAGCGCGTCGACGAGGTGCACGCGGCGGCCGTCGCCGCCGGCGCGACCTCGATCCGCGCGCCGGAGAACCCCGACTACGGCGGTCGGACGTGCGCCGTCCGCGACGCCGAGGGCAACCAGTGGAGCTTCGGCTCCTACGGGGGCGAGTGATGGCCGGCGGGCTGACGCCGTACCTGTGCGTGCCCGACGCGCAGGCGGCGATCGCGTGGTACGCCGAGGCGCTCGGCGCGAGCGTCGTCGTCGAGCCGATCGTGATGGACGACGGCGCCGTGGGCCACGTGGAGCTCGCGGTGGACGGCAGCCGGTGGATGATGAGCGACCCGTTCCCGGAGATCGGCGTGGAGCCACCCGACCGCGACCGGGGCGCGGCGGTCACGCTGCACCTCGCCGTGGCCGACTGCGACGACGCCGCCGCCCGGGTCGTCGCCGCAGGCGTCGGGCTCGACCGCGGACCGGAGGACGCCGGGCCGGCAGGCCGGGTGGCCGTCTTCCGTGACCCGTTCGGCCACCGCTGGTTCCTCGGCCAGGAGTAGCCGCGGGCTCAGAGGATGGCGCCGGGGTTGAGGATGCCGTCGGGGTCCAGCGCGTCCTTCACCCGCTTGTTGAGCGCCATCACGTCCTCGCCCACCTGCTCCGGCAGGGCCGACTTCTTGGTGCGGCCGACCCCGTGCTCGCCGGTGATGGTGCCGTCGAGCCGGATCGCGGCCTGCATGATGTCCTCGAAGGCCTGCAGCGCCCGGAGATGGGCGGCGTCGTCGTCGCGCGGCACCACGATCAGCGGATGGGTGTTCCCGTCGCCGGCGTGGGCGATGACCGGGATCAGCAGGTCCTGCTCGCGGGCCACCTCCGCCACCGCCTCGATCAGCTCGGGCAGCCGCGGCACCGGGACACCGACGTCCTCGAGCATCAGGGCACCCATCTCCTCGACCGCCGGGATGACCAGCCGCCGCGCCTGCACGAACATCTCGCCCTCGTCGGGGTCGTCGGTGACGAAGACCTCGGTGGCGCCCTGCTCGTGGCACGCCTTCTCCATCAGCGCGATCTCCTCGCTGCGTGAGCTGCCGGGGGCGTCGCTCTGGGCGACGAGCATCGCCCCGGCGTCGGTGTCGAGACCCATCGACCGGCTCTGCTCCACCGCCTTGATCGAGGGCTGGTCCATCAGCTCGAGCATCGAGGGCCGCAGGCCGGAGCGGATCGCGACCACGGCCTCCGCGGCGACCGTCGGCGTCGTGAAGGTCGCCACCAGCGTGGAACGGTCGGGCTGGGCGGGGACCAGCCGCAGCGTCGCACGGGTGACGATGCCGAGCGTGCCCTCGCTGCCCACGAACAGCTTGAGCAGCGGCAGCCCGGCGACGTCCTTGATCCGCTTGCCGCCGAGGGTGACCAGGCTGCCGTCGGCCAGCACGACGTCGAGCCCGAGCACGTAGTCGGTGGTGACGCCGTACTTCACGCAGCACAGGCCACCGGCGTTGGTGGCGACGTTGCCGCCGATCGAGCAGAACTCGTACGACGACGGGTCGGGCGGGTACCACAGCCCGTGCTCGGCCGCGGCGGCCTTGACGTCCTTGTTGAACGCGCCCGGCTCGACGACGGCAACCTGGCAGGTCGGGTCGATCTCGACGGCGTCCATCCGCTCCAGGCTGATCACGATGCCGCCGTCGACCGCGCTGGAGCCGCCGGACAGCCCGCTGCCGGCGCCGCGGGGGACGACGGGCACCCGGTGGGAGGCGGCCCACCGGACCGCGGCCTGCACCTGGGCGGCGTCCTGGGCGCGCACCACGGCCGCGGGGGTGCCGGTGTCGGGGTCCTGCGAGCGGTCCCAGCGGTACTTCTCGATCCGCTCGGGGTCGGTGACGACCACGCCCTCGGGGAGGGCGTCGACGAGCTCGTCGAGGGGGGCGGTGGAGGGTCCGTCGTGGGGGGCCATGTCCCCCATCGAACCATCGCCGTCAGCGCGAATCACCCCGCACACCGGTCCAAGGCTGCGATCAGCCGCGTCCGGGTGTCGTCGCCGGCGCCGTGGGCATCGGTCTCGACGACGTCGAGGGTGGCCCGCGGCAGCCGCCGCGCCACCTCGTGGGCGGCGCGCAGCGGTGAGGCGATGTCCAGGCGGCCGCGAAGCAGGTAGGCCGGCAGGTCGGCGACGCGGTCGAGGCGGCCGGTGATCGCCTCGTCGGGTTGGAAGGCGTGATGTCCCCAGTAGTGGGTGACCAGCCGGGCGAAGCCGAGCCGGAACCTCGGGTCGTCGAAGCGTGGGTCCGGGACAACCGGCCCGCTCAGGGTGGCGATGCGCTCCTCCCAGGCGCACCAGGCGCGGGCTGCCCGGTCCTGGACCTCCGGATCTTCCGAGCGCAGCAGTGCGTTGACGGCCAGCGGGACATTGCCCCCGGGCTCCAGCCCCGGCACGACGGAAAGCAGCTGGTCGAACTCCTCGGGGTAGACATCGCCCATGCCGTGGGTGGCCCAATGAACGTCACGGGACCGGGTCAGCACCACCGCCCACAGCACCATCCCGGAGATCCGCTCGGGATGCCGCACGGCGTATGACAAGGCGAGCGTGGAACCCCACGACGCACCGAACAACAGCCACCGGTCGATGCCGAGCATCGTGCGGAGTGCCTCGAGGTCGCCGACCAGGTGGCCGGTCGTGTTGTGGTCGAGGCCGGCCAGGTCCTCACCAGCATGGGGACGGCTGCGGCCGCAGCCTCGCTGGTCGAACAGCAACGTGCGGTAGCGATCGGGATCGAGGTACCGCCGCCAGGACGGCGTCGCCCCCGACCCCGGTCCCCCGTGGAGCACGACCGCAGGCTTGCCCTCCGGATTGCCGCAGACCTCCCAGTAGATCTCGTGGCCGTCGCCGGTCGAGAGCATGCCCGTGTCAACGGGGTCACCCACGTCGTACGGCATACCCCGAACCGTAGCCGTCACGTCACCCCGCACTCCGGCCGTGGCGAGCAGGGCGCACATGCCGGACCCGACGAGCGGCCCTCGCGGGGGGGCACGGTGCTGCCACGGCGGGTGCCGTCAGGCAGGCTGCAGGTCAGACTCCCGCTCGAGGAGCTCGTCGGCACGAGCGGCGACGAGCGCGTCGTTGTCGCGCTTGAGTCGGGTGGTGAGTGCTTCGAGATCGGCCACCCGGGCGCGCAGCCTGGCGTTGTCGGCTGCGAGACGAGCGGTGGTCCGAGGGTCGCTGTGGAGGTGACCGATCAGCGCCTTGGCCATGGAGGAGCCTTCCGGGAAAGGAGGAGAGCCCGGGATGTGGGCTGTCTTCAAGAGTCTCACTCCGAGCCCGCGGGTGCAAGCGCTCCGAGCGCGACGGGCCGGAGCGGAGCGACGGGCCGTCGGAGCAGCGAGGAGGTTGAGGAGCGTCGGCTCGGACCCGAGCGCAGCGAGGGAACGACCGACGCGTCTCGAAACCCCGTGAGAGGCGCGCCTAGCGCAAGCTTCGCCGCCGCGGAGCCGGCTGGCAGCGCGGGCAGAAGTACGACGACCGGTTCATGAACGCGACCCGTCGTACGGGCGTGCCGCACCGGTGGCACGGCTCCCCTTCCCGCCCGTACACGTGCAGCGACCGGTCGAAGTAGCCCGAGGAGCCGTTCACGTCGACGTAGAGGGAGTCGAAGGACGTGCCGCCCTGGTCGAGCGCGGCCCCCATCACCGCCCGCGCCTCGGCGAGCAGGAGCCGGACCTGCGCGGCCGAGAGCCGGTCGCCGGGACGCTCCCCGTG
Organism: Nocardioides sp. GXQ0305; assembly: GCF_050880345.1. Classification (NCBI taxonomy): domain Bacteria; kingdom Bacillati; phylum Actinomycetota; class Actinomycetes; order Propionibacteriales; family Nocardioidaceae; genus Nocardioides; species Nocardioides sp. GXQ0305. The sequence goes on along the minus strand of NZ_JBNYXG010000005.1, from coordinate 178,571 downwards.
GAGGCGCGCGCGCCAGAGGGCCTCGTCGGCGTAGATGTTCCCGACGCCCGACACCAGGCCCTGGTCCAGCAGCAGCCGCTTCACGCCGGCCGCCCGTCGGCGCACCCGGCGCACCAGCTCGTCGTCGTCGAGCGCGGGGTCGAGCGGGTCGCGGGCGATGTGGGCGATCTCGGGCGGGAGGTCGGCCCCGCCGGCCGAGTAGAGCAGCCCGCCGAACATCCGCTGGTCGACGAAGCGGAGCTCGGTGTCGCGGTCGAGCCCGAACCGGACCCGCAGGTGCCGCTCGGCCGGCGCCTCGGGCGGTTGCACGAGCATCTGACCGCTCATCCCGAGGTGACCGAGCAGCGCGTCACCTCCGTCGAGGGGCAGCCAGAAGTACTTGCCGCGGCGGCGGGCGGCGGTCACCGTCCGACCGGTGAGCGCCGTGGCGAAGCCCTCCGGTCCGCGCGGGTCGCGCCGCACCGGCCGGGGGTGCAGCACCGAGACGGAGGTGATCGTGGCGCCGACGACGTACCGTTCGAGGCCGCGGCGGACGACCTCGACCTCGGGGAGCTCTGGCACCGCCGGGCCTAGGTCTGCGGGGAGGCCGGCTCGGCGCCGACGCGCTCCACGATCTCGCCGTACGCCGTCTCGGCGGCGGCCTGCTCGGCCTCCTTCTTCGAGCGGCCGACGCCGTTCCCGTAGACGCCCTCACCGACCCGGACCCGGGCGGTGAACGTCTTGGCGTGGTCGGGGCCCTCGTCCTCGATGAGGTACTCGGGGACGCCGAGGCCGTGCTCGGCGGACAGCTCCTGCAGGGAGGTCTTCCAGTCGAGGCCGGCGCCGAGCGACGACGCGGCCGCGATCAGGGGGTCGAAGAGGTGGTGGACCACCGGCGCGGAGACCTCGAAGCCCCCGGACAGGTGGACGGCGCCGAGCACGGCCTCGACGGTGTCGGAGAGGATCGAGGCCTTGTTGCGGCCGCCGGTCGACTGCTCCCCGCGGCCGAGCTTGATGTGCTCGCCCAGTCCGATGCCGCGACCCACCTCGGCGAGGGCTCGCGCGTTGACGACGGCGGCCCGCAGCTTGGCCAGCCGGCCCTCCGAGAGGTCGGGGTGGATGCGGTAGAGGGTCTCGGTGACGACCACGCCGAGGACGGAGTCACCGAGGAACTCCAGGCGCTCATTGGTCGGCAGGCCGCCGTTCTCGTAGGCGTAGGAGCGGTGCGTGAGGGCGCGCTCCAGCAGCTCGGGGTCCAGGACGGGGTCCCCGAGCGCCGCGCGCAGGTCCGCGTAGTTGGTCACCCCGGCGGGCGCCGTTGACTCAGAGGACCTGACGACGGGCGGCGCGGGCGCCGTACTGGCCGCACTCGCCGCAGGCACGGTGCGGGAGGTGCTTGGCACCACAGGCGGGGTTGGCGCAGGTCACCAGGGTCGGCGCGACGGCCTTCCACTGCGAGCGACGGTGACGCGTGTTGCTGCGCGACATCTTCCGCTTCGGGACAGCCACTTCGTTCTCCTCTTGCCTTCGGCCGGCGTTCCGGCCCGGATCTTCCCGGCCGGGGCCCCGGCCGGGTCTCACTCGTCGTGCTCGGTCTTCAGCTCCGCGAGACCCGCCCACCGCGGGTCGATCGGCGCCTCGTGCGCGTGGCCGGGGTCGTCCGCCAGCCGTGCACCACACTCGGCGCACAACCCCGGACAGTCGTCCTCGCACAGCGGCTGGAACGGCAGTGCGAGCACCACCGCGTCCCGCAGCAGTGGCTCGAGGTCGACCAGGTCGCCCTCGAGCCTGCGGACCTCGTCGTCCTGCTCGCCGTCATCGTCGGAGGCGTGGTCGTCGTAGACGTAGAGGTCCTGGAACTGCACGTCGAGCTCGTCGTCGATCGGTTCCAGGCACCGTACGCACTCGCCCTCGAGCGCCGCCGTGGCGACGCCCGTGACCAGCACCCCCTCCATGACCGCCTCGAGCCGCAGGTCGAGGTCGACCGGCGAGCCCTCGGGGACGTGCAGGACTTCGATGCCCAGCTCTGACGGAGCCGGCACCTGAACGGCCACCTGACGCTGGGACCCCGGGCGGCGGCCGAGCTCGCGGGTGTCGAGCACGAGCGGCGCTCTCGGGTCCAGGCTTGTCAGGGGGTCACTCCGGTTCCGGGCACGACAGAACTTGGGGTTCAGCGTAACCGTGGGGATGGAGCCCCTGCAAAACGCGCGCTGTCACGGGCCGGGCCCGGTCTGTCCGTCGCGCTCGCCGAGACGCGCCGACAGCGCCTCGTGGACGAAGTCGGGCACGAGGCCCGAGACGTCGCCTCCGAAGGACGCGACCTCCTTGACCAGGCTCGAGGCGAGGAAGGACCACTCGGGGCTGGTCGGGACGAAGACCGTCTCGACGTCGGTCAGGGAGGCGTTCATCTGGGCCATCTGCAGCTCGTAGTCGAAGTCGCTGACGGCGCGCAGCCCCTTGACGATGGCCTGGACGTCGTGGTCGCGGCAGAAGTCGGTGAGCAGGCCCCCGAAGGAGTCGACCCGGACGTTGTCCCACGGCCGGCACGCCCGTTCGAGCATCGCCATCCGCTCCTCGGGGGTGAACAGCCGCTTCTTGGAGGAGTTGACCCCCACCGCGACGACGACCTCGTCGAAGAGCTGCGCGGCCCGGCCGACGATGTCGAGGTGTCCGTGGGTGACGGGGTCGAACGACCCGGGGCACACGGCACGACGCACGGCTTCCTCCGGTCGGGTCAGTCCGCCGCCGCGGCGGCGTCGCTGGACGAGGCGGCGTGACCGTACCAGAGGGTGGTCTCGCCGTACTGCTTCTCACGGAGCTCCGAGAACCCCGTCGGAAAGCTGGGCGCCGTGCTGCGAGACGACCGCTCCACGGCCACCAACGCACCAGGCACCAACCAGCCGTGGTCGGCCAGCGCCTGCAGGTCGGAGTCGACCGAGTCGGTGTCGAGGGGGTAGGGCGGGTCGAGGAACGCGAGGTCGTACGGCGCGGCCGGTGGACGCCGCAGGGTGAGGGCGACGCTGGCGGTGAGCACCTGGGGGGTGCGGAAGCCGACGGCACGGGCGTTGTCGCGGATCAGCGCGGACGCTCGCCGGTCCTGCTCGACCAGGGTGACCACGCCGGCGCCGCGCGACCAGGCCTCGAGGCCGACGGCCCCGGACCCGGCGTACAGGTCGAGGAACCGCAGCCCGCTCAACGACCCGCACCACGACTCGATGGTGGAGAACAGCGCCTCGCGCACCCGGTCGCTGCTCGGCCGGGTGTGGGATCCCCGCTGGGTCTGGAGCCTCCGGCCGCCGGCGTGGCCGCCGATGATCCTGGTCACTGCCCATCAGCTCCCGAGCCGGTGTCACGTGGTCCCCACCGGTCTCGGGCCGGCGGGGCGGTGCGGGGAAGGCCGCCACGTCGTGGGGCGCTCATGCCTTCTCCATGAAGTCAGAGTGCCCCGAACGCTCCAGGTCCGCCACCGCTGCGGCGAGTCCCGGCGCTCCCGAGAGCCCGGGGTCGGCGGCCAGCAGCGCCTCGGCCGCCTCACGCGCCGCGACGATCGTCTTCTCGTCGCGGAGCACCCGGAGTGTCCGCAGGCTGGACCGGTAACCGCTCTGGGACGCACCGAGGACGTCGCCCTCGCGTCGCTGCTCGAGGTCGACCCGGCTGAGCTCGAAGCCGTCGGTGGTGGCCGCCACCGCGTCGAGGCGCTCCCGCGCCTGGGAGCCCGCCTCGGCGCGGCTCACGAGCAGGCACAGGCCCGGGAGCCCGCCCCGACCGACCCGTCCGCGCAGCTGGTGGAGCTGGGAGACGCCGAACCGGTCGGCGTCCATGAGCACCATCGTGGTGGCGTTGGCGACGTCGACCCCGACCTCGACCACGGTCGTCGAGACCAGCACGTCGACGTCCCCGGCAGCGAAGGACCGCATGGTGCGGTCCTTGTCGTCGGGGGCCATCCGGCCGTGCAGCTCGGCCACCCGCAGCCCGGCCAGCGGGCCGGACGAGAGCTCCTCGACCAGCTCGGTGACCGCGGTCAGCGCGGCCTTCGCCGGCACCGGGTTGCCGTCGTCGTCGAGGTCGAGCTGGTCGGTCTCCCCCTGCTCCTGGACGTCGCCGCTGATCCGGGGGCACACGACGTACGCCTGGTGGCCGGCCGCGACCTCCTCGCGGACGCGCTCCCACACCCGGTCGACCCAGTGGGGCTGCTCGGCGAGCGGCACCACCGTGGTCTGGATCGTGGCCCGGCCGGCGGGGAGCTCGGAGAGCACCGACACCTCGAGATCGCCGAACACCGTCATGGCGACCGTCCGCGGGATGGGGGTCGCCGTCATGACCAGGACGTGGGGCGGCGTGCCGGCCTTGTCGGTGAGGGCAGCCCGTTGCTCGACGCCGAAGCGGTGCTGTTCGTCGACCACGACCAGACCGAGGTCGGCGAACTCGACGCCTCCTTCGAGGAGGGCGTGGGTGCCGATGACGATGCCGGCCTCTCCGGTGGTGGCGCGCAGCAGCGCCTCCTGGCGCTGGGCCCTGGTCAGCGACCCGGTCAGCAGGGCCAGACCTGTGGCCTCGGCCGCCCCGCCGAGCATCCCGCCGCCGGCCAGGTCACCGAGCATCGCGCCGATCGAGCGGTAGTGCTGCTGGGCCAGCACCTCGGTGGGGGCGAGCAGCGCCGCCTGTCCCCCGCTGTCGACGACCCGGAGCATCGCGCGCAGCGCCACCAGGGTCTTGCCGGACCCGACCTCGCCCTGCAGCAGCCGGTGCATCGGGTGGTCGCGCGCGAGGTCGGCCTCGACCTGCTCCCCCACCTCGCGCTGCCCGCGGGTGAGCTCGAAGGGCAGCCGGGCGTCGAACGCGGCGAGGAGCCCGCCGCCGCCGGTGCGGGCGCGTGCGCCCTGGGCACGCTGCTCGGCGCGGCGGCGCGCGAGCACCAGCTGGGTGACCAGCGCCTCCTCGAAGCGGAACCGCTTCTGCGCCGCTCCGACCTGCTCGAAGTCGTCGGGGCCGTGGATCCACCGCAGCGCGGTCATCACGTCGAGCAGCCCCTGGTCGCGGCGTACGTCGTCGGGGAGGAGGTCGGGCACCTCCTCGACCAGGTCGAGCGCGGTCTGCACCACCTTCTGGACGTCCCAGGAGTAGAGCCTGGCGGTCACCGGGTAGACCGGCAGCAGCCCCCGCAGGCTGGCCGCGAGGCCGCCGTCGTCGTCGGCCACGTCGGCGTCGAACACGACCGAGTGGGGTTGGGCGATCTGCCACGTCCGGCCGAACCGCTTGGCCTTGCCGGTGAACATGCCGAAGCGGCCGACGCCCATCCGGGCGGCCTCCTTCTCGGCCTGGCCCTGGTGGGGGGTGAAGAAGGACATGGAGAAGTCGGGCCCGTCGGTGGTGATCCGGACCTCGACCCGGTAGCTGAGCCGGCGGGTGCGGCGGTCCCGGAAGGTCTTGACCTCGCTGGCCGTGATCCGGCCGACCACCGACAGCGACTCCCCCTCGACCGGCTCGGCGACCGCGCTCAGCTCGTTGGTCTTCACGTAGCGCCGCGGGAAGTGGAACAGCAGGTCACCGACCGACTCCAGGCCCAGGCCGTCGTGGACGAGCTTGCGCTTCTGGTGGGACTTCCCGAAGACACTGGCCACCGGGCTGTCGACGCTGATCACTCGACCGCCACCAGCACCGGGTAGCGCTCCTGCCCGCCGTCGTAGAGCACGACGTCGACGTGGGGATGGTGCTCCTCGACCCAGGCCGCGCACCGCTCGGCGAGGTCGGCCGGCCCGTCGGCTCCGCGGACCACGGTGACCAGCTCACCGCCACCGGCCAGCAGCCGGTCGAGCACCTCGACCGCGACCGTCGCGAGGTCGTCGCCGACGACCGCGAAGTCGCCCGCGACCACGCCCAGGACGTCGCCCGGCTGGCAGGGGCCGGCCATCGTGATCGCCCGGCGGGCCGCCACGGTCACCGCGCCGTCGCGGGCGTGCCGGGCGGTCGCGGTCATCTCGAGGACGTCGTGGTCGAAGGTGCGGCCCGGCTCGTGGACCGCGAGCGCGGCGAGCCCCTGGACCTGGGCCCGGGTCGGGATCACGGTCACCCGGATCCCGGCATCGACCTCGGCCGTACGGGCGGCGACCTCGGCCACCGCCACCGAGTCACCGTCGTTGGGCAGCACGATCACCTCCCCGGCGCGCGTCGCGAGGATCGCGTCGAGCACCTGCTGGGTGCTGGGTCGTCGTCCGGGGCCGCCCTCGACGACCTCGGCGCCGGCCTCGGCGAACAGCGCGGCCAGCCCGGGGCCGGCCGCGACCGCGACGACGCCCCGTCCGCTGCGCGCCTCGGCCCGCCGACGGTGGGCCGCGAGCTGCTCGGCGAAGTGGGTCACCTGCACCCGGTGGGGTCGCCCCGCCCGGATCCCGGCCTCGATCGCCGCGCCCACGTCGTCGGTGTGGACGTGGACGTTCCAGAGCCCACCTCCCCCCACCACGACCAGGGAGTCGCCGAGCGGAGCCAGCGCCCGGCGCAGGTCGGGCACCCGGTCGTCGGCGGCGTCGAGGAGGTACATCACCTCGTACGCCGGGCCTTCGGCCGTCAGCGGGTGGTCGGCAGGGTCGACCGGGACCGGGATGGAGTGGCCGCGAGCGGGGACGGGGCCGGGCGGCGGCCGGCGGCCGGTGAGCACCGTCTCGGCGGCGTCGAGGACCACGCACAGGCCGCGGCCACCGGCGTCGACGACGCCGGCGTCGCGCAGCGCGGGGAGCTGCTCGGGGGTCCGGGCCAGGGCCTCGCGAGCGGCCGCCGCCGCGGCGGCGAGCACGTCGCGGGCGCGGGCGTCGGCGGGTCGGGCGGCGTCCCGAGCGGCGTCGGCCGCTGCCCGGGCGACGGTGAGGATGGTCCCCTCGACGGGCTCCCCGACGGCGGCGTAGCTGGCGTCGGTGGCCTCGCGCAACGCGTCGGCGACGACGCGGGCGGTGCGCTCCTCGGGCGCGGCCCGGGCGATCCGCCCGGCGAGCGCCCCGAGCATCTGGCTGAGGATGACACCGGAGTTGCCGCGGGCACCGAGCAGGGCGCCCCGGGCCAGGGCGGGCAGGCCGTCACCGAGGTCGTCACCCGCGTTGCGCAGCGCGTCGCGGGCCGCCGAGACGGTGAGGAACATGTTGGTGCCGGTGTCGCCGTCGGGGACCGGGAACACGTTGAGGGCGTCGATCTCCTCGCGCGCCGCGGCCAGGTCGTCGGCGGCGACGTCGACGAAGCGCGTGACCGTCTCCAGCGTGAAGGTGCCGCCGGTGGGTGCCAACATGTCCTTGTCTCGTGGTGCTCAGGGACCTCCGAGGCGGAGGCGGGCTCTGCGATGCCGCCCTACCGTAGTCGGCCGTCCCGACGATTCGCTCGTCCGCGCGCCCATCGGATACGCTCTCCCGGTTGCCCGCTTCGTCGGGCCGACCAGACTTTGATCTCGACTCATCCAGGAGCATCCGGTGGCCGCCGTCTGTGACATCTGCGCCAAGAAGCCCGGCTTCGGCAACAACCGTCCGTGGTCGCGCAAGATCACGAAGCGTCGCTTCGACCCCAACATCCAGCGGGTCCGCGCCAAGGTCAACGGCGCCCCGAAGCGTCTCAACGTCTGCACCAGCTGCCTGAAGGCCGGTAAGGTCACCCGCTGACCCGAGCCCGGCTCACCACGAGGCCGTCACCCGACCGGGGTGGCGGCCTTCGTCATTTCCGGACCCCCGCCGAGCCGTCAGGTGTGCAGGTCGAGAATCGCTCGAGCCGTCAGTTGTGCAGCCCCGAACCTGCCGAGGTGACGGCTCACCCCCTTCTGGACCTGCACGAGTGACGGGTCGCCAAGGGCTGGTTCCTCAGAAGTGGGTCCAGCCGGTCGGGCCGTCGTAGTCGTCGCCGTCGACGGTGACGCCGCTGCCCTCCGCCACGGTGCCGACGGCCAGCCAGCCCTCCGGGACCGAGCCCTGGTCCGGGAACGTCGCGAGCAGTGCGTGGTCGTCACCACCGCCGAGGATGAAGCCGAGCGGGTCGGCGCCGAGCGCCGAGCCCACGGCCACCAGGGGCTCGGGCACCTCGAAGGCGTCCCGTCGTACGTCGACCGCGACTCCCGACGCCTCGGCGAGGTGCCGGGCCTCGGCCAGCAGCCCGTCGGAGATGTCGATCATCGACGTCGCGCCCGCCTCGGCCGCCACCGCGCCCGCGTCGTACGGCGGCTCCGGACGCCGGTAGGCCTCCACCAGCACCCGCGGCGAGCGGAAGCCCCGACCGAGCACCGCGAGCCCACCGGCCGCCCAGCCCTGCCGGCCGCAGAGGGCGAGGACGTCGCCCGGTGACGCCCCGCTGCGCAGCACGGGCGCGACCGTGCAGCCGCCGATCACGGTCACCGCCACCACCACCTGGTCGCTGCGGGTCAGGTCGCCCCCGACGACGGAGGCGCCGACGAGCGCGCACTCGTCGGCGAACCCCCGGGCGAAGTCGAGCGCCCACTGGGCGGGGAGGTCGCCCGGCGCCGCCAGCCCGACGGTCAGCGAGGTGGCCCGACCGCCCATGGCGTTGACGTCGGAGAGGTTCTGCGCCGCGGCCCGGTGCCCGACGTCGTCGGCCGAGGCCCACTCGCGCCGGAAGTGCCGTCCCTCGACCATCAGGTCGGTGGACACGACGACGTGGCCGTTGCGGACCCGCAGCACGGCGGCGTCGTCGCCGGGCCCGACCAGGACCTGGTCACCCTGCTCGAAGACCCCCGCCAGCTGCTCGATGAGCGCGAACTCACCCACGTCGGCCACGGTCGCGTCGGGAGGGAGGGCCATGCCTCCATCCCACCAGACGGCGCGCGGCGGGCACCACGGACGTGGCCTACCGGCGCGTGTCGGGCGCACGATAGGTTGACCCGGTCAGCGCCCCCGCAGCAGATGAGGAGTCCCGATGGTCGTCCAGGCCTACATCCTGATCCAGACCGACGTCGGCAAGGCCGCCGAGGTGGCCCGCGAGATCGCGCAGGTCAAGGGCGTCACGCTGGCCGAGGACGTCACCGGGCCCTACGACGTCATCGTCCGCGCCGAGGCGCGCAACGTCGACGAGCTCGGCAAGCTGGTCGTGTCGAAGGTGCAGAACCTCGACGGGATCACCCGCACGCTCACCTGCCCGGTGGTGCACATCTGATCCGCCGGTCGGCCTGCGCGCGCCCCGGGAACCTCGTCGGCTCCCGGGGCGCCGTGTTGTGCGCCCTCCTGGCCCCGCTGCTGCTGGCGGGCTGCGGGGCCGACCCGCTCGCCGTGCAGGTGCCCGACCTGCCGGACGACGAGGCCGCCGCGTGCCGCGACCTGGTCGCGGCGCTGCCCGACGAGGTCGACGGCCAGGACCGGCGCGAGATCACCGGCGCCGACGGCCGGGCCGCCGCGTGGGGGGACCCGGCGATCGTGCTGCGGTGCGGAGTCCCGCAGCCCTCCGACTTCACCGACACGGCGACCTGCATCGAGGCGAACGGGACCGGGTGGTACGTCCCCGACGCGGTCCTGGAGTCCGACGACCAATCGCTGGACGTCACCATGACCGCGGTCGGCTTCCGGCCCCGGGTGGAGGTGTTCCTCCCCGGCGACTACCGCCCCGACGGCTTCACCAACGTGTCCGGCGCGATCGGCACGGTCGTGGCCGAGCAGCTGGACGAGGTCACCCCGTGCCGGTGACGAGGGCGCTAGCCTGACGCCCGTGACCAAGGTCGTCGGCTGGGCGCTGCTCCTGGCGGCCGGGGTCGTGAGCCTCTCGCTCGCCGCCTCGGTCCTGGACGGCCAGGGCACCGAGAACTGGATCCTGCCGGCCCAGCTCGCCTCGGTCGCCGTCCTGGGCGGGATCGTCGGCGCGGTCCTGCCCGGCTTCGTTCGTGGTACGACGGGCCGCAGGGTCGCCCTCGGGGCGGCGTACGGCGTCGCCGCCGGCCTGGTCGGGGTGCTGGTGTTCTTCCTGCTGCTGAGCGGCTTCGACGGCGCCTGAAGGTTCAGCGCAGGCCGGTGTCGCGGGTGAGCGCGAGCTGCAGCAGCCGGTCGACGAGGGCGGGGTAGTCGACGCCCGTGGCGGCCCACATCCGCGGGTACATCGAGGTGGGCGTGAACCCCGGCATGGTGTTGATCTCGTTGAGCACCAGCGAGCCGTCGGGCATGACGAAGAAGTCGACGCGGGCCAGGCCCTCGCACCCGACTGCCTCGAACGCGCGGGCGGCGTACTGCCGCAGCAGGGTCGCGGTCCGGTCGGGCAGGTCGGCGGGGACGTCGAGCTCGGTGAACTCCTCGGGGAGGTACTTCGCCGCGAAGTCGTAGAACTCGTGGTCACCGCCGATCCGGATCTCGGCGGGCACGCTCGTCTCGGCGGTCCCGTCGAGGGCCTGCAGCACGCCGCACTCGACCTCGCGGCCGCCCTCGGCCGACACCTCGACCAGCGCCTTGCTGTCGTGACGGAACGCCTCCTCGAGGGAGTCGTCGAGCTCGGAGGGCTCGTGCGCCTTGGAGATGCCGATCGAGGAGCCCCCGCGGGCCGGCTTCACGAACAGCGGGTAGCCGAGCTCCGCCGCCCGCTCGCGGCAGCCCTGCGGGTCGGCCTCCCACGCGCGACGGGTCACCGTCACCGACGGCATGACCGGCAGCCCGGCGTCGCGCAGCACGATCTTCATGTACGCCTTGTCCATGCTCACCGCCGAGGCCAGCACGCCCGCGCCGACGTAGCGGACCCCACTCATCTCGAGCATCCCCTGCAGCGTCCCGTCCTCGCCCCACGGGCCGTGGAGCAGGGGGAAGACGACGTCGACCTCGCCCAGGGTCCGTGGCGGCTGCGACGACTCGTGCACGACCAGGTCGGTGGTCTCGGCCTCGCGGGCCAGCATCAGCGCGGCCCGGTCGCCGTCGACCTCCGGCAGCTCGCGCCCGTTGATCTGCAGCCGCTGCGGGTCGTCGGCCTCGAGCACCCACCGGCCGTCGGTGGCGATGCCGACCGGCACCACCTCGTAGCGGTCCCGGTCGATGGCGCGGAGCACGCTCCCGGCCGTGACGCAGGAGATGGCGTGCTCGCTGGAGCGGCCCCCGAAGACGACAGCGACCCGGGGCTTGCGGCTGGACTGGCTCATCGCGGACGACCCTAGCCGCCTACTGTGGCGGGCATGCCCGACGACTCCCCGCTGAAGCCGAGCACGATCGCCGTCACGGCCGGGCGACCCCCGCACGAGCCGGACCGGCCGCTCAACGAGCCGCTGACCATGGCCTCGACGTACGTCGCGGGGGGCGACCTCGAGTACGGCCGCTACGGCAACCCGACGTGGGCCGCCTTCGAGGCGGCCCTCGGCGAGCTGGAGGGTGGCTCGTGCCTGGCCTTCGCGTCGGGCCTGGCGGCGGTGTCGACCGTCCTCGACCTGGTCGGCCAGGACGCGACCGTCGTCGCGCCGCGCCACGCCTACAACGGCAGCATCATGCAGCTCGCCGACCTCGAGGCGCGGGGTCGGCTCCGGGCCCGGCTGGTGGACGTCACCGACACCGACGCGGTGGTCGCGGCCTGCGCGGACGCCGCCCTGGTCTGGCTCGAGTCGCCGACCAACCCGGCGCTCGAGGTCGCCGACCTCGAGACGATCACCCGGGCCGCGCACGACGCCGGGGCGTACGTCGTCGTCGACAACACCTTCGCCACCCCCCTGCTGCAGCGCCCGCTCGACCTCGACGCCGACCTGGTCGTGCACTCGGCGACCAAGTTCCTGTCCGGCCACGCCGACGTGCTGCTCGGCGCGGTGGTGACGCGCGATCCGGAGCTGCTCGGCGTCCTCAAGAACCGCCGCGACCTGATCGGCGCGATCCCGGGCTCGCTCGAGGCCTGGCTCGCCCTGCGAGGCCTGCGCACCCTGCACCTCCGGGTCGAGCGGGCCCAGGCCAACGCCCAGGAGCTCGTCCGCCGCCTCGGGGAGCACCCGGCCGTGGGCGAGGTCCGCTATCCCGGCTTCGGCGCGATCGTGGCGATCGTGCTCGCGCAAGGGGCGATGGCGGCCGACCTGCTGACCCGCAAGACCAGCCTCTGGGTGCACGCCACCTCGCTCGGCGGTGTCGAGTCGACGTTCGAGCGACGACGCCGCTGGAAGACCGAGGCCGCGACCATCCCCGAGGGCCTGGTCCGGATGAGCGTCGGCATCGAGGACGTCGAGGACCTCTGGGACGACCTGCGGCGGGCGCTGGACGGGTGCGTGGGCTGACCGCCCCTACGCATTGCTGGCGTTCGTCTCACCCGGTTTCGACACGCTCCGTCGCGGCTTCGTCCCTCAGCCGCGGTCGCTGCTCAACCACCATCGATCGGGACCGCTACGCGGTCCCGATCAGTCCGTCTCGGCCTTGGTGTCGCGGGCGATGAACGCCTGCATCATGTCGCCGGCGGTGAGCTTGCCGGCGACGACCGCCTCGACGTGCTCGGCGATCGGCGCGTCGACCCCGGTCTCGCGGGCCAGCGCGAGGAGGGACGAGCAGGACTTGGCGCCCTCGGCCACCTGGCGGGTCGAGGCGACGATCTCCTCGGTCGTCGCGCCGCGACCGAGCTTCTCGCCGAAGGTCCGGTTGCGCGACAACGGCGAGGAGCAGGTGGCGACCAGGTCGCCGAGTCCGGCGAGGCCCATCAGGGTCAGCGGGTTGGCGCCGAGCGCCGTCGCCAGCCGCGCGGTCTCGGCGAGACCACGGGTGATGACCGAGGCGGTCGTGTTGTCGCCGAAGCCGAGCCCGACCGCCATGCCGACGGCGAGCGCGACGACGTTCTTGTAGGCACCGCCGAGCTCGCAGCCGAGCACGTCGACCGAGGTGTAGGGCCGGAACGCCGTGGAGTGGCACATGTCCTGCAGCCGCTTGGCGACGTCCTCGTCGGCACAGGCGACGACCGACGCGGCGGGTTCGCGGGAGGCGATCTCGTGGGAGAGGTTGGGGCCGCTCACGACAGCGATCCGCTCGGGGCCCGCGCCGGTCACCTCGTCGATCACCTCGCTCATCCGCTTGAGGCTGCCGAGCTCGACCCCCTTCATCAGCGACACGAACGGCACGTCGTCGGGCAGCTTCGGCGCCCACTCCTCGAGGTTGGCGCGGAACGACTGCGACGGCACCGCGAAGACCACCGCGTCGGCGCCGTCGAGCGCCTGCACCGGGTCGTGGGTCGCGGTGATGGTGGGCGGCAGCTGGACGTCGGGCAGGTAGTCGGTGTTGACGTGGCTCCGCGTGATGGCCTCGCACACCTCCTCGCGACGACCCCAGATGGTGACGTCGTTGCCGGCGTCGGCGAGCACGATCGAGAACGCCGTCCCCCACGAGCCGGCCCCGAACACCGCGACCCTCCCCATCAGGTCCCCTTCCCGTCGTCGGTGCGCTGCTTGCGCGGGTTGCCGATCTGCTCCACGCCGGCACGGCGCGGGTCGAACCGCTCCGCCGGCGCCTGCTCGCCCCGGAGGTCCTCGACGAGGGCGACCAGCGCCGCCATGATCCTCGCCGTCGCCTCGTTGATGACGGCCGTCGAGGGTCGCTCCCCCGCCTCGAGGTCGGAGAGGTCGACCGGGTCGCCCGCCTTCATCACCACCCGCTTGCGCGGCACCAGCAGCGGCCGGGTCGTGTACGGCGGCAGCACCTCGTGGGCACCCCACTGCCCGACCGGGATCACCGGCGCCCCTGTGGCCAGCGCGATCCGCGCAGCGCCCGACTTGCCGACCATCGGCCACAGGTCGGGGTCGCGGGTGAGCGTGCCCTCGGGGTAGACGACGACGCACTCGCCACGGCGTACTGCCTGGACGGCGGCGTCGAAGGCGCCCACCGCGTTGCGGCTGAGCCGCTCGACCGGGATCTGCCCGGCGTCGCGCAGGAACCGCCCGAGGAACCGGTTGCGGAACAGCCCCGACTTGGCGAGGTAGCGCGGCAGCCGTCCGTGGTCGTAGAGGAAGTGCGCCGCGAGCAGCGGGTCGATGTGGGAGATGTGGTTGAACACGACGACGCAGCCGCCGGTGGCCGGCACCTTCTCACCGTCGATCCAGGTGCGGCTGGTGGCAGCGAGCAGGGTCGGCTTCACGATCGGGACCGCGAGGTTGAACGCCCAGCCGCGCTCCTGCTGCAGCTTGCGTACGGTCACGGACGTCCTTCGGGGTGGGCCGGCGCGCGCCGACGGTGTGGGCGAGGTGTCCGCAGCAGGCTACTCCCTCCGATGGCAGGATCGGCGTCGATGAAACGCCCACAGTTCGTGGCCCTGGTGCCGGTGAAGCCGCTCGCCGTCGGCAAGTCACGGATGCGAGGTGTGGCGGACGCCGACCGGGTGCGGCTGGCGGCGGGGTTCGCCCTCGACGTGGTCGGCGCGTGCCTGGTGACGCCGTCGGTCGCGCGAGTGCTGGTGGTGACCGACGACGCCGAGTTCGCGGCCGAGATCGGCCGCGCCGGCGCGGCCGTGGTGCCCGACGGGGTCGCCGGTGACCTCAACGAGTCCCTGCGCCAGGCCGCGCTCGAGGCGGCTCGACGCTGGCCGGGTCTGGTGCCGGTGGCCGTGTGCGCCGACCTTCCGGCGCTGCGGCCCGCCGACCTCGACGCGGCCCTGACGGCCTGGCCGGGCCCCCCGGCTCCTCCGGGCTTCGTCGCCGACAGCGACGGCGTCGGCACCACCCTCTATCTTGCGGCGACCGAGGACTTCTCCCCCGCCTTCGGCGGCGAGTCCCGCCGCGCCCACCTGGCGGCGGGCGCCGCCGAGATCACCGGCGAGCTGCCGACGCTGCGGCGGGACGTGGACGACGTCACCGCACTCGCTGACGCCCGGCGGCTGGGCCTCGGTGCCCGGACCACGTCGGTCGTCGACGGACTGGCCTGGCCCGGGATCGGCTGACACACGCTGACACACGACGAGGCCGGACCCCACGTGGGGGTCCGGCCTCGTCGAGGTGCGGGTCAGGCCTTCTTGGCAGCCTTCTTCGCAGTGGACTTCTTGGCGGGGCTCTTCTTGGCTGCCGTCTTCTTGGCAGCGCTGCCCTTCTTCGCCGCGCGGCCGGTTGCCCGCGACGCCGTCGACTTGGCCGGCGACGACTTCTTGGCAGCGGTCTTCTTCGCGCCAGTGGCCGACTTCTTGGCGCCCGTCGACTTCTTGGCGGCGGTCTTCTTCGCGCCGCCAGACGACTTCTTGGCTGTGGACTTCGCCGCGCCGCTGGACTTCTTGGCCGCCGACTTCGCCGCGCCGCTGGACTTCTTGGCCGTGGACTTCGCCGCGCCGCTGGACTTCTTCGCCGCCGACTTCGCCGCGCCCGAAGCCTTCTTGGTCGGTCGGGACGTCGTCGCCGACACGGACGACTTCTTGGCGGCGCCCGCCGCAGCCGACGGTGCGGCGACCACGAGCTTGGGCAGCTTCTTCGCCCCGGAGACGACGTTCTTGAGGTCCTGACCGGCGGTGAACTTCGGGACGTTCTTCTTCTTGGTACGGATCGTCGCCCCGGTCTGCGGGTTGCGGGCGGTGCCCGCCTTGCGGATCTTCCGCTCGAACGAGCCGAACCCGGTGATCGCGACCTTCTCGCCCCGGGCGACCTCCCGGGTGATGGTGTCGAGCACGGAGTCGAGCGCGTGCGCGGCCTGTCTGCGGTTGCCCTCGAACCGCTGGGCCAGCTTGTCGATGAGCTGAGACTTGTTCACGAGCTTCCCTTTCGGTGCCTGCTGTGCCGAGCCGCTGCCCGACTCACGTGCTCTGCACGCTAAAGACTCGTGGCGCGCGTCACAATCGCCACGCCGAGAAAACGCCGAAATTACAGGCTTCTGGTCCCGAAAACGGGTCAGATCGTGGTCGGGAGCCACTCCTGGCGACGTGCCTCGTACGCCGCGATGTCGTCGTCGTGACCCAGGGTGATGTCGATGTCGTCGAGCCCTTGGAGCAGTCGCCAGCGCGTGTAGTCGTCGATGTCGAAGGAGTCCTCGACCGCGTCGACACCCTCGCCGGCACGCACGGCTCGCGCCTCGAGGTCGACGGTCACCTCGGTGCCCGGCTCGGTCTCCAGCAGGTCCCACAACGCCTGCACGACCTTCTCGTCGACCTGCGCGGCGACCAGTCCCGCCTTGCCGGCGTTGCCGCGGAAGATGTCACCGAACCGCGGCGACACAACCGCCCGGAACCCGTAGTTCTGCAGGGCCCACACGGCGTGCTCGCGCGAGGAGCCGGTGCCGAAGTCCGGCCCGGCGACGAGCACCGAGCCGGCGGCGTACGGCTCCTGGTTGAGGACGAAGCCGGGGTCGCCACGCCAGGCGGCGAACAGCCCGTCCTCGAAGCCGGTGCGGGTGACCCGCTTCAGGTAGGACGCCGGGATGATCTGGTCGGTGTCGACGTTGGTGCGCCGCAGCGGGACGCCGATGCCGGTGTGGCTGCTGAACTTCTCCATGGCTGCTCCGATCAGTCGAGGTCGGCCGGCGACGACAGGGTGCCGCGGATCGCGGTCGCGGCCGCGACGGGCACCGACACCAGGTGGGTGCGTCCGCCCACGCCCTGCCGGCCCTCGAAGTTCCGGTTGGAGGTCGACGCACTGCGCTCCTGCGGTGCGAGCTGGTCGGGGTTCATCCCCAGGCACATCGAGCACCCGGCACCGCGCCACTCGCCGCCGGCCTCCTTGAAGACCACGTCGAGCCCCTCCTCCTCGGCCTGCAGCCGGACCCGGACCGAGCCCGGGACCACGAGCAACCGGGTGCCCGGGGCGACGTGCCGACCCCGGACCACCTCGGCCGCGAGCCGCAGGTCCTCGATCCGGCCGTTGGTGCAGGAGCCCACGAAGACGGTGTCGACGGAGATCTCGCGCATCGGCGTGCCGGCCTCGAGTCCCATGTAGGCCAAGGCCTTCTCGGCGGCGACCGCGTCGCCGGCGTCCTCGAAGTCCTCCGGACCCGGGACGACGCCGCCGAGCGGGACGCCCTGTCCGGGGTTCGTGCCCCAGGTGACGAACGGCGTCATGGTCGACGCGTCGAGCACCACCTCGCGGTCGTAGGTCGCGTCGTCGTCGGTGCGCAGACCCAGCCAGTGCTCGACCGCGGCGTCCCAGTCGGCGCCGGACGGCGCTGCCGGGCGGCCCTCCAGGTAGTCGAGGGTGGTCTGGTCGGGGGCGATCATCCCCGCCTTGGCACCCCACTCGATCGACATGTTGCAGACCGTCATCCGCCCCTCCATCGAGAGCTCCTCGATGGCCTGCCCGCGGTACTCGACGACGTAGCCCTGGCCGCCACCGGTGCCGGTGTGGGCGATCAGGGTCAGCACCAGGTCCTTGGCGGTGACGCCCTCGGGCAGGCTGCCGTCGACGGTGACCGCCATCGTCCTCGGCCGGGCCTGCGGCAGCGTCTGGGTCGCCAGCACGTGCTCGACCTCGGAGGTGCCGATCCCGAAGGCCAGCGCCCCGAACGCGCCGTGGGTGCTGGTGTGGCTGTCGCCGCAGACGATGGTCATGCCGGGCTGGGTGAGACCGAGCTGCGGGCCGATAATGTGGACGATCCCCTGCTCGACGTCACCGAGGGGATGCAGCCGGACGCCGAACTCCTCGGCGTTCCGCCGCAGCGTCTCGACCTGGGTGCGGCTCACCGGGTCGGCGATCGGCTTGTCGAGGTCGACCGTCGGGACGTTGTGGTCCTCGGTCGCGAGGGTCAGGTCGGGTCGGCGGACCGCGCGGCCGGCGAGCCGGAGCCCGTCGAACGCCTGGGGCGAGGTGACCTCGTGCACGAGGTGGAGGTCGACGTAGAGGAGGTCGGGCTCCCCCTCGCGCGACCGGACGACGTGTTCGTCCCAGACCTTCTCCGCCAGGGTCCGGCCCATGGCAGCTACCTCCTCCGTCGAGGGTCGTGGTGGTGACCACCACCGTATCGTCTTGCCATCCACAATTCGAGACGGCAGTATTGCCATATGGACAACACCAGCAGCGGAGTCGGCGTCCTCGACAAGGCGGCGCTCGTCCTCACGGCCCTGGAGTCCGGGCCTGCGACCCTCGCCGGCCTGGTCGCCGGCACCGGGCTCGCCCGGCCGACCGCCCACCGGCTCGCCGTCGCCCTCGAGCACCACCGGCTGGTCGCCCGCGACATGCAGGGCCGGTTCGTGCTGGGCCCGCGGCTCGCCGAGCTGTCGGCCGCCGCGGGCGAGGACCGGCTGCTGGCCACGGCCGGACCGGTGCTGGCCCGGCTGCGGGACATCACCGGGGAGTCCGCCCAGCTGTGGCGCCGTCAGGGCGACCACCGGGTGTGCGTGGCCGCCGCCGAGCGTCCCTCGGGACTCCGCGACACCATCCCGGTCGGCACCCAGCTGACCATGAACGCCGGTTCCGCCGCCCAGGTGCTGCTGGCCTGGGAGGACCCCGACCGGATGCAGCGCGGCCTCCAGCACGCCGCCTTCTCCGCTGCGGCCCTCTCGGGCATCCGGCGCCGTGGGTGGGCCCAGTCGGTCGGCGAGCGCGAGCAGGGCGTCGCCTCGGTCTCGGCCCCCGTGCGCTCCCCGGGCGGCAAGATCCTCGCCGCGGTCTCCGTCTCCGGTCCTCTGGAGCGCCTGTCCCGCCAGCCCGGCCGGATGCACGCCCCCGCCGTCCTCGCCGCTGCCGAACGGCTCTCCGAGTCGCTGCGCCGCGCCGCCGCCGCCAGCGAGTAACCCCCTGGGGGCTGGGGCCCGCGATCGTCAGCGGATCGCGCGCAGGACGGCGTCGCGGTCGTAGGCGATTCCGGCGGCGAGGAGGAAGTAGTCGGCGATCGCGTCGTCCTCGAGGCGGTGGGCGTGGCGCAGCCCGCGGGCCATGGTGGCGAGGTACGCCGGCGCGGGCCGGCCGGGCTCGAGCAGGGCCGGGTCGTCGGCGCTGAACGTCACCACCGGGCGCCCGTCGAGCTCGCCGGTGAGGTGGAGCGTCTCGTAGCGGCCCGGGCCGAGGACCTGGCGGCCGGTCGCGAGCACCTCGGCGAGGTCGTGGTCGGCACCCGGCTCCCGCCACATCTCCTGCTCGACGACGTCGGAGAAGGTCCCGGTCGGGAGCAGGTAGGCGGTGCTGAGCACCTCCCCCTCCCCGGTCGGGTCGTGGAACGCGATCGACCCGTCCCACGTCGGCGAGTGCCAGGCGAACACCAGGCGCCCGGGCATCGCGAACGGTCGCGTGTCGAGCGCCGGCCCGCCGGCCCGGGTGCCGGGGTAGGTGCGGGTGGCGCCGGGCGGGCTGCCGCCGAGCAAGTAGCGGCCGAACCGGTCGGGGTCGAGGTTGGAGCCGTAGGCGGCGTACCAGACCGCGTCGTCGGGAACTGTCTCTGCACGGCTTGCCGACGTTTCGAGATGGCTCCATCGTTCCCGCACACGCGCGGGCTCGAGCCGAGCCTCCTCGACCTGACCGCCCGATCCTGGCCTTCGCGGGCTCGGGCCAGGGGCGGTCAGAACAGGGCCTCCTGCTCGAGGTCGAGCAGGAGCCGCTTGCGCTCCAGGCCCCCGGCGTAGCCGATGAGCGTCCCGTTCGAGCCGATCACCCGGTGACACGGCACGACGATCGGGATCGGGTTCTGCCCGTTCGCCAGCCCGACCGCCCGCGAGGCGGCGTTGCTGCGGCCGAGCCGCGCGGCGATCTGGCCGTACGACGCGGTCTCGCCGTACCCGATCAGCCGCAGCTGCTCCCACACCTGCTGCTGCCACGGGCTGCCCTGCGGCAAGAGCGGCAGGTCGAACTCCTTGAGGTCGCGCGCGAAGTACGCGGTCAGCTGCGCGACGGCGCCCGTGAGCACCGGGTGGTCGTCGCCGCGCTCACCGAGCGGGCGGCCGGTGGTGCGGAACGGCTCGAACTCGATCGCGGTGATCGCGCCGTCGTGCTCCACGATCCGGAGCGGACCGACGGGACTGTCGGTGATGGTCCACATGTCATGCCTCCTTGCGAGGTTCGAGGACGTCAAGGGTGTGCCAGAGGTGCATCTGGGCGTAGGAGCGCCACGGTCGCCACTCCTGGGCGAGGGTCGCGGCGACGGCGGGATCCTGGTCGAGGCCGCGCAGCGCGGTCCGGATCCCGAGGTCGGTGGGCAGGAACACGTCGGGGTGCCCGAGCCCGCGCATCGCCACGTAGTCGGCCGTCCACGGTCCGATGCCCGGGAGGTCGAGCAGCCGGCGGCGTACGTCGTCGCGGTCGGTGCCGCGGTCTAGGGCGATCTCGCCGGCGGCGAGCGCGGCAGCCAGGCCGACGATCGCCCAGCCCCGCGACCGGGGCATGGGGAGTCTCTCCGGTTCGGCGGCCGCGAGGGTCGCGGCGTCGGGGAAGACGTGGGTCAGGCCGCCGACCGGCTCGGCGAGCGGCCGGCCGTGCTCCTGCACGATGCGAGCGGTGACGGTGCGCGCACCGGCGACGCTCACCTGCTGGCCGACCACGGTGCGGACGGCGAGCTCGTGGCCGTCGGGGTGACCGGGAACGCGCAGCCCGGGACGGCGTCGGACGAGCGGGCCGATCACGGGGTCGCCGGCGAAGGCGTCGTCGACCGCGACCGGGTCGCAGTCGGCGTCGAGCATCCGGCGCACCCGCTCGACGGCGGCGCCGGTGTCGCGCAGGTCGGCCAGCCGGAACGTCGCCGGAACCAGCGCGGTCCCGTCGTGGCCGTGGAGGTCGTCGAGCTCGAGCCGGACGGTGCCGGGCCCGTGAGGGAGGTCGAGGGTCCGTGAGTACCACCCCGGGCCGGCGTCCTCGACGCCCGCGACGACGTGGGCGGCGAGGAACGCGTGGAGGGCGCGGCCGGCGAACGGTGTCCGGACCGCGAGCCGCATCCGCATCTCGCCGGTGGCGGTGCGGTGGCCGCGACGGCCACGCAGCTCGGTCGGCGTCGCGGCGTAGACCTCGCGGACGGTGTCGTTGAACTGCCGGACGCTGGCGAAGCCCGCGGCGAACGCGATGTCGGCATAGGTGAGCTCGGTGGTCTCGATGAGCACCCGGGCGGTCTGCGCCCGCCGGGCCCGGGCCAGCGCCAGCGGCCCGGCGCCGAGCTCGGCGGTCAGGATCCGGCCGAGGTGGCGCCGGGTGTAGCCCACCCGGGCGGCCAGCCCCTCGACGCCGTCGCGGTCGACCACGCCGTCGGCGATCAGCCGCATCGCCCGGCCGGCGACGTCGGCGGCGACGTCCCAGTCGGGGCTGCCGGGCGTCGCGTCGGGCAGGCAGCGCTTGCAGGCGCGGTAGCCCGCAGCCTGGGCCGCGGCGGCGCTCGGGTGGAAGGTGACGTTGGCGTACGCCGGGGTGCGGGCGGGGCACGAGGGCCGGCAGTAGATCCCGGTGGTCCGCACCGCCGTGTAGAAGACGCCGTCGAACCGGCGGTCCCGCGCCTTCACGGCGCGGTAGCAGGACTCCGGATCCAGCCGCGGGGTCGGTGTCATGACCCCCATCCTGCCTCACTCCACCGGCAGGCTCTCGCGGGAATCGGACACGACCCCCGGCGGTCCGTACGGCACCGTCGAGGCGACGCAGAGCGCGGCCGTCAACGAGCCGCCGAGCAGCGCCGTGCCGACCCCGCGGCGGCTGGAGAGCGGACCGGCCATCGAGCCCATCGCGGTGACGGTCGCGACCCCGGCGGTGGCCAGGGACGCGGTGGCGACCCGCGTCCGCCTCCACCCGCGGTGCGACAGCGCGTGCCCGCCGGCGACCGCCGTGACCGCGACGATCAGTGCACCGCTGCCCTGGCCGTCGGTGACGAGGGAGCGGGCGGTCCGAGGGTCGAGCAGGGCGACCGCGAACACGCCGGGCGCGAGCACCAGTGCCCGCGGGGTGCCACGCCCGGAGGCACGCAGCGCCGACGCCCAGCCGAGCAGGCCACCGAGCGCGGCACCGGGCGCGAGCACCAGCACCGGCGTACGCCAGCTGAACGTCGAGGCGGGGCCCACGAGCAGCGCCATCCACCCGCGCAGCGCACCTGCCCAGGCCAGGCCGGCCGCCGTACCGACCAGCACGTGCCGTCGCAGCCTCATCACACGTTCCTCTCCCCGTCACCAAGGAGAGTCCGCTACCGCGGCCTGGTCAAGACCTGTTCGGGCGTCACCACCTGGCATGCTGCGGACGGCTGGGGGCGCGGGCCCACCTGCAGGAGGACCCAGCATGGCACGCTGGACCGCGAGCTCCCCTCCGGCCCGACTGGTGCCCTCCGGGAGCGGAAGGCGTACGAGACCACCTACCCCCGGAGCGGACGACGCGGATGGTGGGCCGTGCCGCGTCAGGAGGCGCTGCCGGCGTCGGCCTCGCGGACGCGCCGAGGACGCGTCCGGGCGTCGCCCGGGCGCTGGTCGTGCCCACCCCACGTCTCGTGGCGCCGTCCGAGGACCATGCCGTCGGTCCGAGTGCCGAGGATCGAGGTGTTGCTCTCGTCGCTGAGGATCGAGCAGTTGCTGCGTCGGCTCAGGATCGAGCAGTTGCTCTGCGAGGAGAGCATCGACATCACCGACATCAGTCCGCCCAGGGAGCCGACCGAGAGCGCCGACCCGATCGACCCGATCGAGGCGAACGAGCCGATGCTGCCGATGGAGAGGACCGACCCGTCGGAACAGATCGACAGGAACGAGTTGCGGGAGCGCCACGACAGCACGCCTCCAGCGTATCCGTGCGTGTCCGGTCCGGCGAGGCGTCCGCCGAGTCGTGGTCCCGGGGTTTCGAGGCTCGGGCCTGGCGGCCCTCACACCTCAACCTCCGGCGGCACCCCCCGCCAAGGCGAAGCGCGTCGAACCCGGTCAGGCACCAGCAGACCCGCAGTGACGGCCCTGCTCACAGACCCGGGGTTTCGAGGCTCGGGCCTGGCGGCCCTCACACCTCAACCTCCGGCGGCACCCCCCCGCCAAGGCGAAGCGCGTCGAAACCCGGTCAGGCACCAGCAGACCCGCAGTGACGGCCCTGCCCACGGACCCGGGGTTTCGGGGCTCGGGCCTGGCTGCTCTCACACCTCAACCTCCGGGACGCGAAAGCGCCCCGGGCCGGGAGGACCGAGGCGCTGGGTGTGGTGGTACCCCCGACCGGATTCGAACCGGCGCTACCGCCTTGAGAGGGCGGCGTGCTAGGCCGCTACACAACGGGGGCCTTGCTGCCTGGGCAGCGATCCGAAACCCTAGCGAAGTCGCTGGATTCAGACCAAATCCCGGGCCTCCGCGCGATCGCTCTGGGCGGGAGATCCCGGACTTCGCTGGGATACTAGGACTCGAACCTAGACTAACTGGACCAGAACCAGTCGTGCTGCCAATTACACCATATCCCAAGGGTGACAAGGGTTCTGGAACCCTCGTCGGTGGCCCTGGCGGACCGAGGGTAGACCTTACACGCGGGTTTCAGGGGCGGCCAAAACGGCCGGGTCGGTGCGCCGCTTGATCCCCATGGCGCGCGCCACCCACCACGCCAGGCCGAGGTAGACCAGCGACTGGGTGAGCGTGACGGGGATGCTCCACCAGGTGCCGCCGGTGGGGTTCAGGGCCGAGCCCATGTCGCCGTACGCGAGGGCGGCGCCGAACGCGAGCCAGTTGTTGAGCACGTGCATCGCGATGCCCGCCTCGAGCCCGCCGGTGACGACCACGAGCGTCGCGGCGACGATGCCGAAGGCGAACCGGTCGAAGAAGATCGGGATGTCCTGGCCGGCGCCGTGGGCGAGGGCGAACAGGAACGACGAGAGCACGACGGCGAACACCGGGTGGCGCAGCCACGGCGCCTTGAGCCCCTCGCCCAGCTGGCCGAAGATTCCGCCGAAGGCCTGCAGGAGGTAGCCGCGGAAGGCGTACTCCTCGGCGGCCGCCTGCAGCGGCGTGAGCAGCAGCACCACGAGCACGAAGTCGCGGATCTCGGGGGTGAACTCGTTCAGCTTCCCGGTCACGTCCCCGGCGGCGCCGACGGTCGGCAGCAGGGACGCGACGAGGACGGTGGCGAGCAGGGCGACGAACGACAGCCCGAAGCAGGCGAGCAGGTAGCCCCAGCGCAGCCGCGGCCGGATCGACGACAGCCAGCGCGGGCGGAGCCCGTGCAGCCACCGCACCAGCACCCACGTGAGCGGGATCAGCCCGGCCAGGGACAGGTTGAGGTAGGCCAGCGACGCGGGGGTCGGGTCGGTGAGGTCGACGAGGGTGCTGATCGAGCTCGGGACGTCGGCGCCGGTGGCGACGTAGTAGATGACGAACGGCACCATCATGATCAGCGGCAGCACCAACACCATGCCGATGCCGAGGCAGACGATGCCGATCAGCCCCCGCCACCAGGTGCCGTGCCAGCCGGCCCGCAGCAGCAGGTGGTAGGGCACGCCGTCCCGGCCCGCGGCTTCCGCCGGGGGTGCCGCCGGCGGGGCGGCGCCGTACGGCGTGGTGGGGGTGTACGGCGGCACCACCGGCGGGCCCTGCGGGGCCGGCCACGAGGAGGCGGTCGGTGGCGGCCCGAAGGGGCGCTCGCGGGGCGGCGGCCAGGGGCCCGGTTGCTGGGGGTTGCGGGGCGGCCCCGGCGGGAACGGCGGCTGGGTCACTGGAGGGCTCCGGACAGCCGGGCCAGCGACCGGTCGCGACCCAGCAGCTCGAGGGACTCGAACAGCGGTGGGGAGACCTTGCGGCCGGTGACCGCGACCCGCACCGGGCCGAAGGCGTGCCGGGGCTTGAGCCCGAGCCCGTCGACCAGTGCGCCGCGCAGCGCCTCCTCGATCTCGCAGGTCGACCAGTGACCGAGCCCGGCGAGGGCGTCGTGCGCGGCCTTGACGACCTCGCGGCCGGCGTCGTCGACCTGCTCGTGCCGGACCAGGTGGTCCTCGTCGACGAACAGGAAGCCGAGCATGTCGACGGCCTCGGTCAGCTTGTTCATCCGCTCGGCGACCAGCGGCATCGCCAGCTCGAGGAGCTGGGCGTCGGAGTCGTGGACGGGGTCGCCGACGACCCCGGCGGCCTTCAGGTGGGGCAGCACCCGGTGGGTGAGGTCGTCGAGGGTCAGCATCCGCATGTGGTCGGCGTTGAGCGCCTCGGCCTTCTTGAGGTCGAAGCGCGCCGGGTTGGGGTTGACGTCCGCGATCTCGAACGCCTCGACCATCTCGACGAGGGTGAAGACGTCGCGGTCGGGGGCGATCGCCCAGCCGAGCAGGGCGAGGTAGTTGAGCAGCCCCTCGGGCAGGAACCCGGCGTCGCGGTAGTGGAACAGGTGGGCCTGCGGGTCCCGCTTCGACAGCTTCTTGTTGCCCTCCCCCATCACGAACGGCAGGTGGCCGAACTCCGGCACCACCGAGGAGATGCCGAGCTCGACGAGCGCGCGGTGGAGCGGGATCTGCCGCGGCGTGCTGGAGAGCAGGTCCTCGCCGCGCAGCACGTGGGTGATCTCCATCAGCGCGTCGTCGACCGGGTTGACCAGCGTGTAGAGCGGGTCGCCGTTGGCCCGGCAGAGTGCGAAGTCGGGGACGTGCTCGGTCTCGAAGCTGATCTCGCCCCGGACCAGGTCGTGCCAGGTGACCTGGCCGTCGGGCATCCGGAACCGGACGACGGGCGCGCGCCCCTGCTCGCGGAACGCGGCCACCTGCTCGTCGGTGAGCTCGCGGCAGTGGCCGTCGTACCCCTGCACCTTGGAGCCGGACGCCTTGCGGCGCTCGGTGACCTCCTCGGTCGTGCAGTAGCAGTCGTAGGTGAACTTCGACTCGGCCAGCCGGGCGAGCACGTCGCGGTAGAGGTCGCCACGCTCGGACTGCCGGTAGGGGCCGTGCGGGCCGCCGACGCCGGGGCCCTCGTCCCAGTCGAGGCCGAGCCACCGCATCGCCTCGACCATCGCGTCGAGCGACTCCTGGGTCGAGCGCTTCTTGTCGGTGTCCTCGATGCGGAAGACGAAGGTGCCGCGGTGGTGGCGGGCGAAGGCCCAGTTGAACAGCGCGGTCCGCGCAAAGCCGACGTGGGGCGAACCGGTCGGGGACGGGCAGAACCGGACGCGCACGGACGTGTCGGCGGGGGTGCTCACTTCTTGGCCACCTTGTTGGTCAGGACGCCCAGCCCGTCGATCGACACCTCGACCTCGTCGCCGACCTGCATCGGGCCGACGCCCTCGGGCGTGCCGGTGAGGATGACGTCGCCGGGGAGCAGGGTCATCACGCTGGAGATCTTCTCGATGAGGGTCGGGACGTCGAACACCATGTCGCGGGTGTTGCCGTCCTGCTTGAGGTCACCCTCGAGATGGGTCTGCACGCCGACCCCGTCGATGAAGTGCTGGGGGTCGAGGTCGGTCTCGATCCAGGGTCCGAGCGGGCAGAAGGAGTCGAAGCCCTTGGCGCGGGTGAACTGCACGTCGGAGCGCTGCAGGTCACGTGCGGTCACGTCGTTGGCGATGGTGTAGCCGAAGATCACGTCGGTCGCCTGCGACGCCGGGACGTCGCGGCAGATCCGGCCGATGACGACGGCGAGCTCGCCCTCGTAGTGGAGCTCCTCGGTCTGCTTCGGGTACTGGATCGGGTCGCCGGGGCCGATCACGCTGGTGTTGGGCTTGAGGAACAGCAGCGGCTCGTCCGGGACGTCGTGGTCGAGCTCAGCGGCGTGCGCGGCGTAGTTGCGGCCGACGCCGATCACCTTGCTGCGGGGCAGCACCGGGGCGAGCAGCCGGACGTCGGAGAGCTTGTGCTCCTCGCTGGTCGCCTTGACGCCGGCGTACAGCGGGTCGCCCGCGAGCGTGACGACGACCGCGTCGTCGGACGCCTGGCCGAACTCGTCGAGCTCGCCGGTGACCACGCCGTAGAGCGGGTCGTCCCCTGTGGTGAACCTTGCGATGCGCACGGGGGCGAGCCTATCGAGCGGGATCCACCTCCCTCGCCGCGGCCACGGCTGCGCGGAGAGCGGTCATGGTCCGGGCGACGTCGTCGTCGGTCGTCGACCAGTTGCTGACCGACACCCGCAGCACCGCGCGGTCCCGCCAGCGGGAGCCGGTGGTCCAGGCCGTGCCGTCGGCGAGCATCCGGGCGACGACGTCCACGGTGGTCGCGTCGTCGCCGAAGGAGGCGCACACCTGCGTGTAGACCACGTCGTTGAGCACGTGGGCGCCGTCGATCGCCGCGATCCCGTCCGCGAAGGTCCGGGCGTGCCCGGCCAGCCGCTCGATCAGCTCGGCGACCCCGCGCCGCCCGAGCGAGCGGAGCACCGCCCAGACGGTGGCACCGCGGTTGCGCCGGCTCAGCTCGGGGACCTTCTCGAAGGGGTCGCCGGCGGCGTCGCGGATCAGGTACTCGCCGTGCATCGACATCGACGTCCGCAGCGCGACCGGGTCCTTCACGATCACCAGGCCGCAGTCGTAGGGGACGTTCAGCGTCTTGTGCGCGTCGGTCGCCCACGAGTCGGCGGCCTCGAACCCCGCGATCAGGTGGCGGTACGCCGGCGACGCGGCGGCGAACAGCCCGAAGGCGCCGTCCACGTGGACCCACGCACCATGGGCGTGGGCGACCTCGATGGCCTCGGCCATCGGGTCGAACGCCCCCGAGTGGACGTTGCCGGCCTGGAGGGACACCACGGTCGGCCGGTCGCCGCCCTCCTCCAGCGCACGGCGCAGCGCCGCGACGTCGATCCGGCCCTGGTCGTCCGCGGCCACGGTCTCGGGGGCGCCGAGGCCGAGGTAGCGCAGCACCAGGTCGACCGAGTCGTGCCGCTCCTCCCCCACCAGGACCCGCACCCCCGGCGACCCGACCAGACCCCGCTCGGCGACGTCCCACCCGGCCCGGGCCAGGACGGTGTCGCGCCCGGCGGCGAGGCCGGTGAAGTTCGCCATGGTGCCGCCCGTGACGAAGCCGACGGCGCAGCCCGGCGGCAGGCCGAGCAGGTCCACCACCCACGCCTCGGCGATGTCCTCCATGGCGGTGGCCGCGGGAGTCAGGAACCGCAGCCCGGCGTTCTGGTCCCAGGCGCTGGTGAGCCAGTCCGCGGCGAGCGCGGCGGGATGGGTCCCCCCGATCACGAAGCCGAAGAACCGGCCCGACGGGATCGCGACCAGTCCCGGCTCGCTCGCCGTGGCCAGCAGCTCCACCACGTCGCGCGGGTCGGTGGGCCCGTCCGGCAGCTCGCGGCCGAGCCGGTCCGCCACCTGCGCGGCGACCTCGCGGGCCGGGACGGCGCGCGTGTCGAGCGAGGCCAGCCAGCCCAGCGCGTGTGCGTGCGCTCCCTCCAGGGCTCCCACGACGTCGTCGTGCACGGGGACATCCTCGTACCCTCGTGGCGTGCCCGTCGAGTCCCTGCCGTCCGCGGTGTGGCGTGCGCGTGCGGGGGCGCACGCCGCGCGGCTGGCGCCGTACGTCGAGCCGCACCTCGCCCGACGGCGACGCGGCGAGACCCACCCGGTGCACGACTTCCTCTTCTCCTACTACTCCCAGCGGCCGGCGCAGCTGGTGCGCTGGCACCCCGGCTTCGGCGTACGGCTGCTCGACGCCCCGGCGTACGACGGCCTGAAGGGGTACGCCGGCGGCACGGTCACCCGCGACCACCTCGAGTCGCAGCGACCGCTGCTGCGGGCGACCCACCGGCTGCTGACCGCCACCGCGGCACGACCCGCCCACACCGGCTGCTTCGGGCTGCACGAGTGGGCGATGGTCTACCGCGCTGGCGACACCCGACACCCCCAGCCGCTCCGGCTCGGCGGCAGGGGCACCGACACCGTCGTCGAGTCGCACCGGATCACCTGCTCCCACTTCGACGCGTTCCGGTTCTTCACCGACGACGCCCGGCCGCGCAACACGCTTTCCCCAGGTCGCGACGACCGCCCCGACTTCGAGCAGCCGGGCTGCCTGCACGCCGGGATGGACCTCTACAAGCACGCGTTCCGGCTCACCCCGCTCGTCGCCTCCGACCTGGTCGCCGACTGCTTCGAGCTCGCCTGGGACATCCGGGTGCTCGACATGCGGGCGGCGCCGTACGACATGACCGGCGTGACCCTCGACCCGACCGGCGAGCCCTGGACGCCCGTCCGGATCGAGACCGCCGTCGGCAAACGGGAGTACGCCGCCGCCCAGGCGGGGTTCGCCGAGCGCGGGGCGCCGCTGCGGGCGCGGCTGGTCGAGGAGTGCCAGCGGCTGCTGGCGGTGTGAGGAACCTCGCTCCGCGGGCAGCAGGCTTGCGCACCGGTCGACGACCGTGAATAAGGTAAGGCTTACCTAATCGCCTCTCTCGGAAGGTCGACCGGTGAGCACGCCCCCTCCCCTGCACCACCTGTTCCACCCCGCCCACGCCGCGGCGTACGCCGACGCGATGCACGCCGGCGTCGACCGGCTCACCGAGGCGCTCGTCGGCGCGACCCGACCGGCGACCGGCCGCAGCCCGGAGGCCGCGGAGCGGCTGGTCCGGCGGATCGACCTCGACCGCCCGCTCGGCGACGCCAACGAGGCGCTCGCCGAGATGGGCCGGATCTGGCTCGACGACGCGGTCTGGTTCCACGACCCGGGCTACGCCGCCCACCTCAACTGCCCGGTGGTGCTGCCCGCGGTGCTGGCCGAGCTCTTCGTCTCCGGGGTGAACCCCTCGCTCGACACCTTCGACCAGAGCGTCGGCGGCACCTTCGTGGAGCGGCACCTCGTCGACTGGACGGCCGGTCGGGTCGGGCTCGGGCCGGACGCGGACGGCGTGTTCACCAGCGGCGGCACCCAGTCGAACCTGCAGGCGCTGCTGCTGGCGCGGGAGGTCGCCCGCGAGCACCACCCCGGCCTGGACGCCGGCCGGATGCGGATCGTCGCCTCGCAGGAGGCCCACTTCAGCGTGCAGACCTCGGCCCGGCTGCTCGGGCTGGACGACGACGCGGTCGTCGGCGTGGCGACCGACCACCACCGGCGGATGGACCCGGACGCGCTCGCCACCGCGCTCGCCCGGATCGTCGCGGCCGGCGACGTCCCCGTCGCGGTCGTCGCCACCGCCGGGACGACCGACTTCGGCGCCATCGATCCGTTGCCGGCCGTCGCCGGGCTGTGCCGGTCGTTCGGCACCTGGCTGCACGTCGACGCGGCGTACGGCGGTGGGCTGCTCGCCTCGCAGCGGCTGAGGCCGCGGCTGGCGGGGATCGAGCGCGCCGACTCGGTGACCGTGGACTTCCACAAGACGTGGTTCCAGCCGGTGTCCTGCAGCGCCCTCGTGGTCCGCGACCGACGCCGGCTGCGGCACGTCACCTGGCGCGCCGACTACCTCAACCCGCGGGTGAGCCACGGGACGCAGCCGCCGCACCAGGTCGACAAGAGCCTGCAGACGACCCGCCGGTTCGACGCACTCAAGCTCTGGATGACGCTCCGCGTGATGGGCGCGGACGTGGTCGGCTCCTACGTCGAGCACGTCGTCGACCTGGCCCGGGAGGTCGGTGACCTGCTCGCCGACCACCCCGACCTCGAGCTGGCGGCTCGCCCCCAGCTGAGCACGGTGGTGTTCCGGCACCGCCGGGGCGCGCCTGCGGACGAGGTGCGCGCGCGTCTCTACGACGGAGGGACGGCACTCGTCGCCGCGACCACGGTCGACGGGGAGCGCTGGCTGAAGCTGACCCTGCTCAACCCGGCGGCCGAGCTGGGCGACGTCCGGCGCCTCCTCGACCGGGTGGCGGCCGAGGGCGACGACCTGCTCGACGAGGACGAGGCGGTGGCCTCGTGACCGGGGAGGTCCGTGACTTCCTCGGCGTCGGTCTCGGCCCGTTCAACCTGGGTCTGGCCTGCCTGACCGATCCCCTCGACGAGCTCGACGGCCTGTTCCTCGAGGCCCGCCAGGAGCTCGCCTGGCACCCCGGGATGCTGCTCGACGACGCGACGCTGCAGGTGCCGTTCCTCGCCGACCTGGTGTCGATGGCCGACCCGACGTCCCGCTTCTCCTTCCTCAACCACCTCAAGGAGACCGGCAACCTCTACCCGTTCTACATCCGCGAGTCGTTCTACCCGCTCCGGCGCGAGTACGACCAGTACTGCCGGTGGGCGGCCGACCGGCTCCGCTCGGTGCGGTTCGGCCGGGCAGTCGACCGCGTCGAGCACGACGGGACGGCGTACGTCGTCACCGACGCGACCGGGGAGCGGCACTGGACCCGCCGGCTGGTGCTCGGCACCGGCACCACGCCGAAGGTCCCGGACTGCGTCGACCACCTGCTCACCGACGGCGGGCCGGCGCTGCACTCCTCGGACTACCTGCACCGCAAGGACGAGCTGCTCGGCCTCGACTCGATCGCCGTCGTCGGCAGCGGCCAGAGCGCCGCGGAGATCTACCGCGACCTGCTGCTGGAGAGCCGGGACCGGGGCTACGCGCTCACCTGGCTGACCCGGAGCCCGCGCTTCTTCCCGATGGAGTACACCAAGCTGACCCTCGAGATGACCTCGCCGGAGTACTCGGCGTACTTCCACGACCTGCCGGAGCGGACCCGCGACCGACTGCTGCGCGAGCAGCGGTCGCTCTACAAGGGCATCAGCGGCGACCTGGTCGACGAGATCTTCGACCTCCACTACCAGCTGCGGGTGAGCGGAGAGCTCCCGCCGGTCACGCTGCTCACCAACACGGCGGTCACCGAGGGCCGGTGGGACGGCGCCGCGCACGACCTGTCGCTCCACCACACCGAGACCGGCGAGGCCTTCGGCCTGCGGGCCCAGGGGGTCGTGATGGCGACCGGGTACGGCGCCCGGGTGCCGTCGTTCCTCGACGGGGTGCGCGACCGGATCGCGTGGGACGCGCGGGGCCGGTACGCCGTCGCCCCCGGCTACACCATCGACCACGCGGGCTCCGAGATCTACGTGCAGAACGCGGAGGAGCACACCCACGGGCTGGTCGCCCCCGACCTCGGCATGGGCGCGCACCGCAACTCGGTGATCATCGCCTCGATGCTCGGCCGCGACGTCTACCCGGTCGAGAAGCAGATCGCGGTCCAGTCGTTCGGGGTCCCCGACCACCTCCGGGAGGTGCCGGGGACGTGAACGGCACCACCCTGGAGCCGGTCGACGTCGAGCGGGACGCGCGGCTGCTGCACGCCTGGGTCACCCACCCGCGCTCGGTCTTCTGGCAGATGTCGGAGGCGAGCGTCGCGGACGTCGCGCGGGAGTACCGGCTGATCGCCGGGGCCGCCCACCACGACGCGTGGCTGGGCCGGGTGGGCGGGGAACCGGCGTTCCTCGCCGAGACCTACGACCCCGCCCACTCCGAGCTGGCCGGACTGCCCGAGCTGCGGCCCGGCGACCTCGGGATGCACGTCCTGGTGGCGCCCGGCGACCGCCCGTTGCCCGGGTTCACCCGACGGGTGTTCCACGCCGTGATGGAGCACTGCTTCGCCGACCCCGCGGTGACCCGGGTCGTGGTCGAGCCCGACGTCCGCAACGAGCGGATCGCCGTCCTCAACGCCGAGGCCGGCTTCGTGGTCGCCCGCGTCGTCCCGCTCGCCGGCAAGGACGCCGCCCTGTCCTTCTGCACCCGGACCGCCTTCGAGCGGTCCCCACTGGCCGAGGAGGTCGCATGACTCCGGACACCGCCCACCTGACCCCCGACCTGCTGGAGCGCTCGCAGCGTCACCTGCTCGCCAAGGCGCTCGGCGAGCTCGCCCACGAGCGGCTGGTCTCCCCCGAGCCCGCCGGGCGTGGCCGGTGGCGGGTGACCAGCCCCGACGGCGGGACCGTCCACGAGTTCACGGCCCGCCGGTTCCCGCTCGACCACTGGCTGGTCGACCCGGCCACCGTCGAACGGCGGGTCAAGGACGAGCCGGCGCCGCCGGAGGTCCAGGCGTTCGTCGCGGCGCACTCCGCGGCGCTCGGCATCCCGGACGCGTTGCTGCCCGCCTACCTCGAGGAGCTGGCGAGCACGCTCGCGTCGGGCATGTGGAAGCGCCGCCACTCCGTCGCGTCGGCGGCGACCCTGGCCGGGGCCGACCACCAGACGGTCGAGTCCGGGATGACCGAGGGACACCCGGCGTTCCTCGCCAACAACGGCCGGATCGGGCTCGACCTCGGCGACTACACGGCGTACGCGCCGGAGGCCGGTCCGTCGGTGCGGCTGCTGTGGCTGGCGGCGCGACGGTCGAGGACCCACCTCGCGCTGGGCGCCGGGCTCACCGAGGAGTCGCTGTACGCCGGGGAGCTCGACGCGGGACAGCGGGCGGCGTTCGACGACACCCTGCGCGAGCGCGGGCTCGACCCGGCCGACTACCTGCTGCTCCCCGTCCACCCGTGGCAGTTCCGCCACCACGTGGCCGTGACCTTCGCCCCGGACGTCGCGCGCGGCGACCTGGTGCCGCTCGGCGAGACCACCGACGACTACCGGCCGCAGCAGTCGATCCGGACCTTCGCCAACACCAGCCGCCCGGACCGCCACTACGTGAAGACCGCGCTCGCGATCCAGAACATGGGCTTCGTGCGCGGCCTCTCGCCGGCGTACATGGAGGCGACCCCGGCGATCAACGACTGGGTGGCGGCGCTGGTCGAGCGCGACGAGACGCTGCGCGCCTGCGGCTTCTCGGTGCTGCGGGAGCGGGCGGCGATCGGCTACACGGGCGACGCCTACCACGCGCTGGACGTGCCCTCGCCGTACCGCAAGATGCTGGCCGCGCTGTGGCGCGAGCCCCCCGCTCCCCGGGTGGGCGACGGCGAGCGGCTGATGACGATGGCCGCGCTGCTCCACCGGGACGCCGACGGCGTGTCGCTGGTCTCGCAGCTGGTCGAGCGGTCCGGGCTCGCTCCGGTGACCTGGGTCCGCGGCTACCTGCGGGCCTACGTCCGCCCGATCGTGCACTGCCTGCTGGCCCACGACCTCGCGTTCATGCCGCACGGCGAGAACCTGGTGCTGGTGCTCCGGGACGACGCCGTCGCCCGCGTGGTGATGAAGGACATCGGCGAGGAGGTGTGCGTGATGTCGGCGGCGCGTCCGGTCCCCGCGGACGTCGAGCGGGTCCGGCAGGAGATCGAGCCCGACGTCCGGGCGCTGGCGCTGCACACCGACGTGTTCGACGGGGTGCTGCGGTTCCTCGCGGCGATCCTCGACCAGGACGGGCTGCTCGACGCGCAGTCGTTCTGGGAGGAGGTGGCGGCCGTGGTCGAGCAGCACCGGTCCGACCACCCGGAGCTCGCCGAGGCGGCGTCGGCGTACGACCTGCAGCGGGCGGAGTTCCGCCACAGCTGCCTCAACCGCCTGCAGCTGCGCAACACCCGGCAGATGGTCGACCTGTCCGACCAGGCGGAGTCGCTGATGTACGCCGGCACGCTGACGAACCCGATCGCGCGTGCCACAGTGGACCCATGAGGCTGCTCGGAGCCCTGCTGCTGGTCATCGCGCTGACGACGGGGGCGCCCCCCGCGGCGGCCGACCCGCGCTGGGAGTTCTACACCGACGACACCACCCGCTACGGCTCGCCCTGGTTCCACGGCCGGCACCGGATCATGATCCCGTTCGGCTGCACCCGGGCGCCGTACTACTCTCCCGACCCGCGGTGCCGGAGGAACCGGGGCTTCCACCACGGCATCGACCTCGCGATGAAGTGCGGTACCCCGCTGACGGCGGGCCGCCGGGGCTGGGTGGTCGGCACCCAGGGCCTGGGTCCGGCGTACGGCAGCAAGGTGCTGCGGATCCGCAACTTCACCCACGACTGGGACGTCGTCATCGGCCACGCCCGCCGGGTGCTCGTCGAGCCCGGCGACCGGGTGCTCGCCGGGCAGCGGATCGCCCGGGCCGGGGCCAACGCCGCCCCCGACGGCTGCCACCTGCACTTCGAGAAGCGGGCGATCCGGGGCGGCCTCTCCACCGCCGGCCGCCCGCGTCCGCTGCTCGACCTCCGGGCCCGTCGGTGACCGCACCTAGGGTGGAGGCGTGTCCGACGAGCGCGTCCTCCGCAACTTCCTGACCGACGACGGGCGACTGCCCACCCTGCCGTCCAAGCGCGCCAAGATGCTGGTCGTCCTCGACCACCTCGCGCAGTCTTTCGAGCCCGGGCGCGTCTACGCCGAGGGCGAGGTGAACGAGATCCTGCAGCGCTTCCACCCCGACCACGCCGCCCTGCGCCGCTACCTCGTCGACGACCTGTTCCTCACCCGCGAGGCAGGCCGCTACTGGCGCAGCGGCGGGACTGTTGATGTCTGAGGGCGCTGACGGGCGTGAGTTCCGCGACGAGGACTGGTACGGCGAGGAGCTGGGCGCCGCCCGGTTCACCGACTGCACCTTCACCGATGTCGACCTCACCGAGGCCTCGACGTCGGGCGCGATGTTCGAGGGCTGCCGGTTCGCGGGGTGCCGCCTCAACTCCTCGGTCCACCGGGCGACGGCGTTCGTGGCCTGCGAGTTCGTCCGCACCAGCTTCTTCGACGCGACCCTGGAGGGCTGCAAGATGTCCGGATCGGTGTTCGTGGATTGCACGATGCGGCCGATGACCGTGACCGGCGGCCAGTGGGGCGGTGTGGTCGTGCGGGGCGCGAAGCTGGCCCGGCTCGACCTGACCGGGGTCGACCTGCGCGAGGCCGACCTGTCGCTCTCCGACCTGTCGGAGTCGGTGCTCCGCGACTGCCGGCTCGACGGGGCCCACCTGCGCGACACCGACCTCGGCGGAGCCGACCTGCGCGGCGCCTCCCTCGACCGGGTCGACCTGTCGGCGGCGCGCCTGCGCCGTACCCGGCTCGACCTGCCCGGCGCGGTGCTGCTGGCGGAGCTGCACGGCGCCGACGTCGACGTCAGCCCCTGACCGTGGACAGCTGGACGCCGAAATCACCATGGATCGGCCTGCGCCGATGACTTCTGCGTCCAGCTATCGCGTCACGCGGGCGCGCAGGCCGGCGAGCACCAGGTCGAGGCCGGTCGCGAAGTCGGCGGAGAGGTCGGTCTCCGGGTCGGTGTCGATGGCGCCGGCGCTGCCGGCCTGCCGGTGGGTCTGCTCGTCCGTCGCGTGCCCCAGCACGAAGTGGAGCAGGGTCCGGGCCGCCGCCGCCGCGAGCTCGTCGGGCACGCCGCCGCCGACCAGCACCGCCACCAGCTCGTCGTACGGCGCCCGGGCGCCGAGCCCGAAGGCACGTGCGGTCGCGACCACCTCGGCACCGTCGGTCCAGGCCAGGCAGGAGTCACGCAACGTGCGGCAGGCGGCGCGGGCCCGGTCGTCCCACTCCCCCGCAGGCACCGCCCGGGCGCCCCGCGCCAGGATCTTGTCGGCCACCGCGGCCAGCAGCACCTGCTTGCTCGGGAAGTGGTGGTAGAGCGCACTGGGCTGCAGCCCCAGCTCGGAGCCGAGGCGGCGCATGGTGAGGTCGGCGAGGCCGTGGTCGTCGAGGACCCGGAGGGCCCGGTCGACGACGTCGTCGCGGCGGTGGCGCACGTGATGCTCCCCTCGGTCCCCGGCGTTGACCCCGATCGGCGCCCACCCTAACCTGAACGCCGTTCAGTTCACTTCGAGAAGGACCCACCATGAGCGCCCGCCGCACCAGCACCGACCTCGCCCTGATCGCGGGCTTCGCGGCCCTCGTCGCCGCGTGCGCGCTGCTGCCGGCCATCCAGGTGGGGGCGGGCCTGGTGCCGATCACCCTGCAGACCTTCGCGGTGCTGCTGGCCGGCGCCGTGCTCGGCGCGCGGCGTGGCTTCTTCGCCGTGCTGCTCTACGTTGCGGCCGGGGCCGCTGGTCTGCCCGTCTTCTCCGGCGGCGCCGCCGGTCTCGCCGTCCTCGCGGGCCCGACCGGCGGCTACCTCCTCGGCTTCCCGCTCGCTGCGGGCTTCTGCGGCTTCCTGGTCGAGCGGCTCCCCCGCGACAAGGTCGCCACCAGCGTGCCCCTGATCTTCCTCGCCGGGCTCGTCAGCAGCGCGCTGTTCATCCACACCCTCGGCATGGCCGGGCTGGTGCTGCGGGCCGACCTCACCTGGGGCGAGGCCTTCGACATCGACAAGGTGTTCTGGATCGGCGACGCGCTCAAGAACCTGGCGATGGCCGTCGTCGCGACCGCCGTCCACCGAGCCTTCCCCGACCTGCTCCCCCCGCGCTCCCGCTCCCCGCGGCAGGGCGAACCCGCGCCCGCGTGAGCCGGATCGAGCTCCACGACGTCACGGTCCGCTTCCCCACCTCCCACGGGGACGTCGCGGTCCTCGAGCCGACGACGCTGACCCTCACCGAGCAGCGGGTCACCTTGGTCGGCGCCAACGGTTCCGGCAAGTCCACCCTGGCGCGGCTGGTCAACGGCCTGGTGACCCCCACGACCGGCCGGGTGCTGGTCGACGGCCTGGACGTCGCCCGCGACGGCGCCGCCGTACGGCGACGGGTGGCGTTCTGCTTCACCGACCCGGCCGCGCAGCTGGTGATGCCGACCGTCGCCGAGGACGTCGCCCTCTCGCTGCGCCGGTCCCACCCGGACCGTGCCGAGCGGCGGGAGGCGGCGGTGGCGGTGCTGGAGCGCTACGGCCTCGCCGACCTCGCCGACCGGAGCGTGCACACGCTGTCGGGCGGCCAGCGGCAGCTGCTCGCGCTCGCCGGGGTGCTCGCGACCGGTCCCGACGTGTTGGTGGCCGACGAGCCGACCACGCTCCTCGACCTGCGCAACACCCGGGAGGTCGCCGACCTGCTCTTCGCGCTCCCCCAGCAGCTGCTCCTGGTCACCCACGACCTGGACCTCGCCCAGCGCTGCGAGCGGGCGCTGCTGGTGGAGGCGGGCAAGGTGGTCGCCGACGGGCCACCGGCCGAGGTGGTCGACACCTACCGGAGCCGGACATGAATCACCCCATTCGAATGCTCGCTTCGCTCCGCTTCGAACAGGGACCCCGAAGATGAGCCTCCTCGGCCTGCACCAGCCCGGGACCACGTGGCTGCACCGGCTCCCCGCCTCGGCCAAGCTGCTCGGCCTGCTCGTGGCCAGCGTGGTGGTCGTGGTGCTGCGCGGCCCGGTGAGCGCCGTGGTCGGGCTCGCGGCCGCGGTGGTCCTCGCGGCGTGGTCGGGCGCCGGCGTACGACGGCTGCTGCGGTCGCTGCGGGTGCTGCTGCTGACGGCGGCGCTGCTGCTCGCCTACACCGCCGGGCAGCGCGGCTGGGAGCGGGCCGTCGAGGTGACCGCCGACCTGCTGGCGCTGGTGCTGCTGGCGACGGTCGTGACGGTGACGACGCCGGTCGACGAGGTGCTCGACGCGGTCACCCGCGGGCTCGGACCGCTTCGGCGCGTGGGCGTGGACCCCGAACGGGTCGCGCTGGCGTTCTCGTTGATGATCCGGGCGGTGCCCACGACCGTCGACCTCGCCGTCGAGACCCGCGACGCCGCCCGCGCCCGCGGGCTCGAGCGCGACCCGCGCGCCCGCCTGGTCCCGCTGGTCATCCGGTCGGTCGCCCACGCCCGCGCCACCGGCGAGGCCCTCGACGCCCGCGGGATCGGCGACTGAGCGGCCTCAGGGCTGGATCGGCTCCCAGGCGGGGTGGCACCCGTCGCCGGCACACAGCGCGAGCTGGAGGGCTCGCTGCCTCGCCTGCTGCAGCACGCCGGCGTAGCCGGGCTCGTCGACGAGGTTGTGCAGCTCGTCGGGGTCGGCGTCCCGGTCGTAGAGCTCCTCGAACGCGGCGGTGTCCGGGCCGGCGGGGTCGGGATAGCGCGCATAGGTCCAGCGCCTGTCGCGGTAACCGCGGTAGAGCCAGCCGCGGTCATCGGGCTGCACGGCCAGCCGACGGTCACCCTCGGGGTCGAGGTCGGCGCCGGTCTGCAGAATCGACGCCATCCGCCCGGTCGGCTCGCCGCGGAACGCCGGCACCAGCGACACCCCGTCGAGCGGGTGCGGCGCCGCCGCTCCCGCGACGTCCACGATGGTGCGACTGAGGTCTGCCGAGGTCGCCGGCTGGCCGGTGTGCGCACCGGCGCGGACCCCGGGTCCACGCACGAGCAGCGGGACCCGCACCGACCCCTCGTACGGCAGTCGCTTGCCGACGTAACGGTGCTGCCCGAGCAGGTACCCGTTGTCGGAGGTGAAGACCAGCATCGTGCGGCCGAGCTCGTCGCGCCGCCGCAGCGTCCTCACGGTGTCCGCCACGGACCGGTCGACGGACCGCAGTGCCTCGATCCGGCGCTGGAACTGCCGGTCGACCTCACGGGGAGCGACCGAGGACAGCTTCCGGAGGAAGGGCGGCTTGGTCGCGTCGTTGGCGTGGTTGAACGACGGCAGCGACCGTGTGGGCGCGGGGGTTCCGGCGAGGTCGCCGCGGTCGCGGGCGGCCGGGATGGGCGGACCCCAGCAGCGGGACCTGCACTGGTTGTCCCGCGAGGTGTGCGGCCCGACGTGGGACACCCACAGGAAGAAGGGGTCGCGGTCGTGGCGGTCGAAGCGACGGATCACTCGCTCGGCACCACGCTGCAGGTGCGTCGTGACGTACCCGTCGCGGACCCGCGACAGTCGCCCGTTGTCCCAGGTCGTGAAGGAGCGGTAGGAGTAGACCCCGGCCACCAGCGCGTCGAGCACGTCCCACCCGCGTTCGGAGTCGGCCTCCCCGGCCCGGAACCCGTTGAGGTGCTTGCCGAGGAAGGCCGTGCGATAGCCGGCGTCCTGCAGCCACTCGGGCAGGCGGGAGCCCCGGGGCAGCGCGGCGTACCCGCCGCGGGACCCGCCGTTGGACCACACACCGTTGTTGTGCGACTCCTGGCCGGTGAGCAGCGTGGCCCGCGCCGGGCAGCACATCGGGTTCGGCGAGAGCCCGTCGTCGAACGTGGTGCCGGCGCGGCCGATCAGCCGACGCGTGCGGGGCATGTAGCGCAGGTCGCTCGCCGCCATGTCGTCGGTCATGATCATCACGACGTTCGGCCGGCCCGCGCGACGGGCCGCCGACGGGGCGGCCGCCGCCGCGGACGCGACGACGGTCGACGTGGGCGCCGCGGCCTGGCTCACCGTCGCCGGGGACAACGCCCCGGCGAGGAGCAGGAACAGGGCGACGAGGAGTCGTGAGGTCACAGGGGCATCCGAGAGGGACGGGGGACAGGGCGCCTGCAGCGTACGTGATCAGTGGGGCGTGTGTGACTTCCCCGCCATCAGGCGCCGTGTCGCCGCAGCCCGTAGGTCATCCCGTCGACCAGGGCGCCCCACGAGGCCTCGATGACGTTGGCCCCCACGCCGACGGTGACCCAGGACGACACCCCGTCGGTGGTCTCGATCAGCACGCGGGTGACCGCGTCGGTGCCGTGGCCCTGGTCGAGGATCCGCACCTTGTAGTCGATGAGCTCGAACTTCGCGACCTCCGGGAACGCCTGCCCGATCGCCTCGCGCAGCGCCTGGTCGAGCGCGTTGACGGGCCCGTTGCCCTCCCCGGTGACGACGTAGCGCACGCCCTCGGCCCGCAGCTTCACCGTGGCCTCGGACAACGCCTCCTCGCCCGGC
Source organism: Nocardioides sp. GXQ0305 (assembly GCF_050880345.1). Lineage (NCBI taxonomy): Bacteria > Bacillati > Actinomycetota > Actinomycetes > Propionibacteriales > Nocardioidaceae > Nocardioides > Nocardioides sp. GXQ0305. Next base: position 138,410 of record NZ_JBNYXG010000005.1, on the reverse strand, counting down.
CGGGTCTCGGTGATGACCCGCCACGACTCGACGTCGAAGTACGCCGGACGCACCCCGTCGACCTCCTCGAGCAGCAACAGCTCGAACGACGCGTCGGCGGCCTCGAAGGTGTGGCCGCGCGACTCCAGCTCCTTGACCCGGGCGGTGACCCGCGTGACGAGCTCCGGGTCGCCGGCCAGGTCGAAGCCGAGCTCGCGACCCTTCAGCTCGACCGACGCACGACCCGCCATGTCGGAGACCAGCAGCCGCATGTCGTTGCCGACACCTGCGGGGTCCATGTGCTGGTAGAGGTCCGGGTCGACCTTGATCGCGCTCGCGTGCAGCCCGGCCTTGTGGGTGAACGCCGAGGTGCCGACGTACGGCTGCCGGCCCGCGGGCGGCACGTTGGTGACGTCGGCGACCGCGTGGGCGACCCGGGTGGCGTCACGCAGCAGACCCGCCGGCAGCACGGTCCGGTCCAGCTTGAGCTCGAGGTTGGCCACGACCGAGACCAGGTCGGCGTTGCCGGTGCGTTCGCCGTACCCGTTGATCGTCCCCTGCACGTGGCTCGCGCCGGCGTCAACGGCGGCCAGGGTGTTGGCGACCGCACAGCCGGTGTCGTTGTGGCAGTGGATGCCGACCCGTACCCCCGTCGTGCCGACGACGTCGTGCACCACGTCGGCGACCCAGCCCGGGAGCATCCCCCCGTTGGTGTCGCAGAGGGCGACGACCGAGGCGCCCGCGTCGTACGCCGTCCGCAGCACCTCGAGGGCGTAGTCGCGGTTGGCGCGGTAGCCGTCGAAGAAGTGCTCGGCGTCGAGGAACACCTCCTGGCCCTCCTCGCGCAGGTGGGTGACGGTGTCGCGGACCATCGCCAGGTTCTCCTCGAGGGTGGTCCGCAGCGCCAGGTCGACGTGACGGTCGTGGGACTTGGCCACGAGCGTCACGACGCCGGCGCCGGAGTCGCGGAGGGCGGCGACGAGCGGGTCGTCGGCCGCCGCGACACCCGCGCGACGGGTCGCCCCGAAGGCCGCGAGCCGCGCGTGGCGCAGGTCGAGCTCGTCGCGGGCACGCCGGAAGAACTCGGTGTCCTTGGGGTTGGCGCCCGGCCAGCCGCCCTCGATGTAGCCCACCCCGAGGTCGTCGAGGTGGCGCGCAATGGTGAGCTTGTCGGCGACGGAGAGGTTCAGGCCCTCCTGCTGCGCACCGTCACGCAGCGTCGTGTCGTAGACGTGGAAACCGTCGTTCAGGTCCATCGGGTGGAACTCTCCTTGCTACGTCACTGAGGTTTCGAGACGGGTCACACCAGTCCTCGCTCCGCTCGTACGTGCGCCGACCCTCCTCAACCTCCCGTCCCCAACGGCCCCTTCGCGGGCTCAGGGGCCGGGACGTGAAAAGACCTCCCGCGGGTACGAGAGGTCGGCGCGTCGAGGGGGTCGACGCGCTAGGCAATGATGATCCGGTGCAGCACCCGACGAGTGTCGCACGTGATCGCCCGCCGTGAGACGGCGTTCTCGCCATGCGGGCGGCCGAGGGCGTGCGTCGTACCCGAAATCCCCGTCGTCGGGAGCCGCTGTCCACCGCACCGATGTCGGGTACGACGAGGGGAGCCGGCGGTCAGCGCAGCTGCGAGAGCGGCGGGCCGATCGGCTCCCAGCTCGTGCCCTGCACCGTCGCGTACGCGCCGGCTCCGATGCCGGCAGCGAGCACGAGCAGCCAGGCGACGGCCCAGGACCCGGACGAGCGGGACACCGGCCGGACCAGGCGGTTGACCGGCCCGCTGAGGCGCGAGCCGCCCGGCCCCCACCACAGTGCGAGCGCCAGCACGGCGCCGCACGCCAGCAGCGTCGCCTGCGTCCCGAGGGCGAACGCGTAGCACAGCAGCCCGCAGGCCAGGGTGAGGCCGAGGCTCCACAGCAGGAGCAGCAGCGCTCCCGGGATCGCCTGCACGGCGTGCCACGGGGAGGCCAGCAACAGCTGGGGGCCGTCGTACCAACGGGACCCGCGCAGGGTACGACGGGCGCCCGCCGCGCTGCCGGCGAGCGAGCCGCTGCGCAGCAGCCACACCAGCAGGCTGACCACCGCCAGCGTCACCCACGGCGCCGCGGTGACCGCGGTGGCCGTGGCGAGGCCGAGGCTCGCGAGCAGCACCCCGCGCCGCAGCCGCTCGGCGAACGGTGTCCGGGGGGCGGGTGGCTCGTCGAGGTAGCGGGTGGCGCCGGGTGCCTCCTCCTCGTCGTCCTCGAACAGGCTGATCGTCGGCTGGCGGCCGGCGGCAGCGATCGCGAGCGGCGCCGTGTACGGGTCGTCGTCGAGGTCGCGGTCGGGACCCGGCGTGACCACCGTCGGCATCGGCCCGCCGCCGAGCGCGTCGCGGACCTGGTCGAGCGTGGGACGGCGCCGCGGGTCGGGATCGAGCGCCTGCTCGACGACCGCGGCCAGGTCGTGGGGCAGCCCGGAGAGGTCGTGCTGCCCGCGTCGGACGCGGTCCATCACCGCCATCGCGGGGCCGCGGCCGAACGGCGGCCGGCCGGTGCCGGCGTAGGCGACGGTCGCGGCCCACGAGTGGACGTCGGAGGCGGTCGTGGCGTCGTCGCCGTACAGGATCTCCGGGGCGAGGTAGCCGGGGGTGCCGAGCAACCAGCCGGTATGGGTCAGCCGCGGGTCGTCGGCGACACGCGCCAGGCCGAAGTCGATGAGGATCGGCGTCCGACCCTCCATGAGCACGTTGGACGGCTTGACGTCGCGGTGGAGCACTCCCACCGCGTGGACCGACGCGACCCCCTCGGCCAGGCAGTCGGCGAGCCACCGCAGGTCGTCGCCGGTGACCGCCCCCTCCTCCTGGACGAGCTCGTGCAGCGAGAGACCCGGCACGTAGCGGGTCGCGACGTAGGGCACCTCGCCCCACGGGTCGGCGTCGACGATCTCGGCGACCCAGCGGCTGCGGATGAGCGACAGCGAGTGCACCTCGCGGTCGAGACGCTGCCGGGCCTCCTCGTCGCCGACGGTGTGGGGCCGCAGCACCTTGAGCGCCACCCGAGGTCCCTCGCCGCGGCGGGCGAGGTGGACCACGCCCATGCCGCCCTCACCGAGCCGGGCGAGCAGGCGGTAGCCGCCGACGTGGAGCGTCGGGGCGTGCTCGGGGCGCGGGGACGTCACGCCTGAAGGCTACTTGTCGGAGCCGCCCGCGGACCGCAACTGGCACCGGATGCGGCACGCGGTGTTCAGGAACCGGAGGGGGTGCTGCCACACGTGGTGGAACAACCTGTCGTACCACGCCGGGACCCGGCCCTCCTGGTTCCGGTACACGCCGTGCCACCACCCGGCGCGGTCACCCGCCCCCTGACCGGATGCGGCACGCGGTGTTCACGAACCGGAGGGGGTGCTGCCACACGTGGTGGAACAACCTGTCGCACCACGTCCAGACCAGCCCCTCCTGGTTCCGGCCCACGCCGTGCCACCACCCGGCGTCCCGATCGCGAACGCGCTCAGCAGCCACCGGAGGGCCGCGTCCGCTTCAGCCCGCTGACGCGGGCTTCAGAAGACGCGGTGCATCCAGCCGAAGGTGTCCTCGGCCCGGCCGTACTGGATGTCGACCAGCGACTGCCGGATCCGGAGCGTCAGGTCGGTGCTGGCGGGAGCCGGCGCCTCCCCGCCGTTCCAGCACAGGTTGCCGACCGGCGTCACGACCGCCGCGGTGCCGCAGGCGAAGATCTCCACGATCTCGCCGCTGGCGACCCCGTCGCGCCACTCGTCGATGGAGAACTTCCGCTCCTCGACCTGGTGGCCGAGCTTGCCGGCGAGCTCGATGATGCTGGCCCGGGTGATCCCCTCGAGGATGGTGCCGGTCTCGGGCGTGACGATGCGACCGTCGGCGTGGACGAAGTAGAGGTTCATGCCGCCGAGCTCCTCGACGTACTTCCCCTCCAGGCAGTCGAGGAACACCACCTGGTCGCACCCCTGGGCAATCGCCTCCTGCTGGGCCACCAGCGAGCTGGCGTAGTTGCCGCCGGTCTTGGCCGCGCCCATCCCGCCGCGGCCGGCGCGGGTGTACTCCTCGGTCAGCCACAGCGTCACGGGCTTGACGCCGCCCTTGAAGTAGGCGCCGGCGGGGCTCGCGATCACCATGAAGGTGACGTGCTGGGCCGGACGGACGCCGAGGAACTTCTCGGAGGCGATCATGAACGGGCGGATGTAGAGCGACTTCTCGCCGGTGCTGTCAGGGACCCACCGCTCGTCCTGGGCGATCAGCGCGTCGACCGCCTCGACGAAGTCGGCCTCCGGCAGCTCGGGGAACGCCAGCCGCTGCGAGGAGCGCACCATCCGCTGGGCGTTGGCCTCCGGCCGGAAGGTCCACACCGAGCCGTCGTCGTGCCGGTAGGCCTTCATCCCCTCGAAGGTCTCCTGCGCGTAGTGCAGCACGGCCGTCGCGGGGTCCAGGGTGAGCGGGCCGTACGGCGTGATCCGCGCGTCGTGCCAGCCCGCGTCCGGCGTCCACTCGACCGTGAACATGTGGTCGGTGAAGTGGGTGCCGAAGCCGGGGTCGGCGAGGATCTCGGCGAGCCGGTCGTCGGCGACCGGCCGCTCGTTGCGGGTGGTGCTGATCTGCATGGGGCCAACCTATCCGAGGTCGGTTTCCCCGCTCAGGCGGGGAAACTGGAGGTTCGCGGGCGAAACTTCCCGCGCCAGGCTCCGGTTTCCCCGCTCAGCCGGGGAAACCGTCAGCCCGCGACGCGCGCCGCGATGGCGTCGCCGACGTCGGAGGTACGCCGGGACGCCCCCGGTACTCGCTCGGCGAGGTCGGCGACGACGGCCTCCTCGACCCGGGTGGCCGCCTTGGTGTGGCCGAGGTGGTCGAGCAGCAGTGCCGCGGACAGGATGGCGGCCGTCGGGTCGGCCTTCTGCCGGCCGGCGATGTCGGGCGCCGAGCCGTGTACCGGTTCGAACATCGACGGGGCCGTGCGGTCGGGGTTGACGTTGCCGGACGCTGCGAGGCCGATGCCGCCGGTGACGGCGGCCGCCAGGTCGGTGATGATGTCGCCGAACAGGTTGTCGGTGACGATCACGTCGAAACGCGCCGGGTCGGTGGACAGGAAGATCGTGGCCGCGTCGACGTGGAGGTAGTCGACCTCGATCTCCGGGAACTCCCGGGACACCTCGGCCACGACCCGGGACCAGACGGCACCGGCGTGGACGAGCACGTTGGTCTTGTGGACCAGCGTCAGCTTCCGGCGCGGCCGGGACTGGGCCCGCGCGAACGCGTCCCGGACCACCCGCTCGACGCCGAACGCCGTGTTCAGCGAGACCTCGGTGGCCACCTCCTGACGGGTGCCGGCCCGGATCGTGCCGCCGTTGCCGGTGTAGGGCCCCTCGGTGCCCTCGCGGACGACCACGAAGTCGATGTCGCCCTGGGCCAGCACGCTGTCGGCCAAGGGGGTCGGCACGCCCGGGAAGACCCGGGACGGCCGCAGGTTGACGTAGTGGTCGAGGGTGAAGCGCAGCTTGAGCAGCAGCCCCCGCTCGAGGATGCCGGGCGGGAGGTTCGGGTCTCCGGGCCTGCCGCCGACGGCCCCCAGCAGGATCGCGTCGTGCTCGCGGATCTCCGCGAGCACGGAGTCGGGCAGCACCTCACCGGTGGCGAGGTAGCGCTCGGCGCCGAGGTCGTAGCGCGTCGGCTCGAAGGTCGTGTCCGGGACGGACCCGAGGACCTTCAGGGCTTCGTCGGTGACCTCGGGGCCGATGCCGTCGCCGCCGATGACCGCGATCCGGTGGCCGGCACTCTGTGGGGGCGTCATGGGGCCCGAGGCTAGTTGTCGTCCGGTCGCGGCCCACCGTTGTCCCGCAGGTCGAGCGAGGCCTGGATCGCCTCGTGGCTGCGCGGGTTCTCGGGGTCGTGGGCTGCCGGTCCCCAGTCGGGGTACATCTCGTACATGGGTCTTTCTCCTGGTGTGGTCGTCAGTGGGCTGACGTCCCCGCGGCGGACGCCACGCCAGCCGGTCACGGATCGCGTGCCCGTCGGCGTCGGCGGTGCCAGGAGAGGTGTGCGGGTTGCGCGGTACGTCCGGAGGTCCCGCCGCGGGGCTGAGTCGTCTGCAGGTGGTGAGGGGCCACGCAACGCCGAACTCCGCGGCGAGGTGGCCCGCTCGTCAGGCCTCGCCGCGGCGCTCGATGAGTACGAACACGCTCCGCATGATGGGACCACCGTACGTGGCCTCCCGCGGGTGTGGGACCGGTTTCCACGGACCGTCCGGGATGCGAGACATCCGGACCGCGATGAGAGACTCCCCCCATGAAGGTGGACCTGTGAGCGCACCCCCCGAGCTGCCCGACATCGTCCGGCGCGCCTTCGACGTGACCCGCCGTGCGGGATACGTGTCGTTCTGCCGCAACGAGACCGGCCGGCTCCTGGCCACCCTCGCGGCCACCCGCGGGGGCACCCTCGCGGAGTTCGGGACCGGCACCGGCGTCGGGACGGCGTGGCTGCGCTCGGGAGTCCGGGACGACGCCCGCATCCTCACCGCCGAGCTCGACCCGAAGCTCGCCGGCGCCGCCGCCGAGATCTTCACCGACGACCCGCAGGTGGAGGTCAGGGCCGCCGACTGGGAGACCCTGAAGGAGGAGGGGCCGTTCTCGCTGCTCTTCCTCGACGCCGGCGACGAGGACGCCGTACGGGTCGACGCGGTCGCCGACCTGGTCGAGCCGGGCGGGATCGTCGTGCTCGACGACCTGACGCCGTGCGAGCAGTGGCCGCCGGTCTTCCACGGACGCGTGGACACCCTCCGGGAGCACTGGCTCACCGACGAGCGGTTCACGACCGTCGAGGTGATGGTGGCCGCCGACGCCGCCACCCTCATCGCGACGCGGAGCTGACCCCGAGCGCCCGGCGTCGGGCGCGCCACCACCGGCGACGCATCCAGCGACGGGCGCGGTGTGGCCAACCGGTCGGCATCCGGACGTCGCGGAGCGTCAGCCGGCGCCCGCGACCGAGCTCGGCAGCCTGGCCGAGGTAGAGCTCGGCACAGGCCAACGCGTCACCCAGCGCGTCGTGCTCGCGCCCGGAGGGGAGGCCGTAGCGCTCGCGTGCGACCCAGAGCTTGAGCGCACCCTCCGGCCACTCGGCGAGGTGGTCGCCGCGGAGCAGCCGCTTCTGCAGCGTCAGGGTGCACACGACCGGGCGCCGGGGCATCCGCTCCCCCACCTCGCGGTAGGCCGCGCGCAGGAACCCCCGGTCGAACGTCGCGTGGTGGGCCAGCAGCGCGCGTCCGTCGAGGGCTGCCCGCAGCTCGCGCAGCACGTCACGCAGCGGTGTTCCGGTCGCCAGGTCATCGTGGGTGAGCCCGTGGATGCCGGCCGCGGCACCCGGGTCGTCGCCGCGCACGACGAACCGGCGCGCCCCGGCGAGGTCGAGCCGGTCGCCGTCCACGGGCACCCAGCCGACCGCCACGACGCGGTCGTGCCCGGCGACCAGACCGGTCGTCTCCACGTCGACGGCGAGCAGCCGCAGCACCTCCGGCGAGACGGGCGCGGGGCGCACCACCAGCAGCGCGTCGTCGGTGACCACGAGGCCACCACCGACGGCGCCGGACCTCACGGCCACCACCTCGTCGGTCGGCGCGAGACGGCTGCCACGCGGGCGGAACGTCAGGGCGAGGCGATCAGCGGGGACGTCGACGCCCCGGGACGCGAGGAAGTCGCGGATCTCGGCGAGCTCGGCATCCAGGGGCACGGCGCCCATCATGCCGGTGGCGTCAGACAGTCCGGCCGGGATCGTCCAGGTCGACCACCCACGCCGGCAGCATCGCCTGGGCCAGCGGACCGATCAGCACGGCGTACAGCACCGTCCCGACTCCCAGTGCGCCGCCCAGCAGCAGTCCGACCAGGACCACGGTGGCCTCCAGGCCCGTGCGCACCAGCCGGAGCGACCGGCCCGTCACGCGCGAGAGTCCGGTCATCAGCCCGTCGCGGGGCCCGCGGCCGAGCTGGGCACCGATGTACATCGCGGTGGCCAGTCCGTTGAGCGCGATCCCGCCCAGCATCAGCGCGACCCGTGCCCCCATCGCGTCGGGGGGCTCGAGCAGGACGAGCGTCGCGTCGGCGGCGAGCCCGACCACGATCGCGTTGGAGACCGTGCCGAGGCCGGGCTGCTCGCGCAGGGGGATCCACAGGAGCAGGACCACGACGCTGAACAGGATCACCGCCTGGCCGAGGGTGATCGGCACGTGCTGGATGAAGCCCGAGTGCAGCACGTCCCACGGCGCCAGGCCGAGGTCGCCGCGCACCATCAGCGCGAGGGAGGCGCCGAACAGGACCAGCCCGACGTACAGCTGGACCAGTCGCCGCGGCAGCCGACCCGCCCGGAGCTGGGCGACCGGGCCGAGGTCGGCGAGCGGCGGCCGGGTGGTCACACCAGGCTGACGGCCCGGACGGCGTGCGCGTCGATGGCCGACTCGATCTCGACCAGGGTGTCGGCGGGGATGGCCGAGTCGACCGACAGCGCCACCAGGGCAGAGCCGCCCTTGGTGTCGCGCGAGACCTGCATCCCGGCGATGTTGACCTGCGCGTCACCGAGGATCCGGCCCACCGTCCCGACCATGCCCGGACGGTCCTCGTAGGTGAGGAACGCCAGGTGGTCGGTCGGCTCCACGTCGATGTCGAAGCCGTTGACCTCGACCAGCCGCTCCTTCTGGCTGATCCCGATCAGGGTGCCGCTCACCGAGACCTGCGACCCGTCGGCGAGGGTGCCGCGGATCGTGATCAGGTTGCGGTGGTCAGGACTCTCCGGGTCGGTGACCAGGCGTACGGCGGTGCCGCGCTCGGCCGCGAGCAGCGGCGCGTTCACGTAGGACACCTGGTCCTCGACGATGTCGGAGAACACGCCCTTGAGGGCCGCCAGCTCGAGCACCTTCACGTCGAACTCGGTGATCTCGCCGCGGACCTCGACGTCGAGCTGCTGGGCGACCTCGCCGGCCAGTCCGGTGAAGACCCGCCCGAGCTTCTCGGTCAGCGGGAGCCCGGGACGCACGTCCTCGGCGATCGCGCCCCCCTGGACGTTGACCGCGTCGGGCACCAGCTCACCGGACAGCGCGAGCCGCACCGACCGGGCGACCGCGACCCCGGCCTTCTCCTGGGCCTCGTCGGTGGAGGCACCGAGGTGAGGGGTGGCCACCACGTTCTCGAGCTCGAACAGCGGGCTGTCGGTGCACGGCTCCGAGGCGAACACGTCGAGGCCCGCCGCCGCGATCCGGCCGGTCTTCAGGGCGTCGTACAGGGCCGCCTCGTCCACGATCCCGCCGCGGGCGGCGTTGACCAGCACCAGCTGCGGCTTGGCCCGCGCCAGCTCGTCGGCGCCGATCAGGCCGAGGGTCTCCGGCGTCTTGGGCAGGTGGACGCTCATGAAGTCGGCCTCGGCGAGCAGCGTGTCGAGGTCGACCAGCCGGACCCCCATCTGCGCGGCGCGGCCCGCCTGCACGTAGGGGTCGTAGGCGATGACGTTCATGCCGAAGGCGCTCAGCCGCTGAGCGACGAGCACCCCGATGCGCCCGAGACCGACGATGCCGACGGTCTTCTCGTAGAGCTCGATGCCGGTGTACTTCGACCGCTTCCACTCCCCCTCCTTCAGCGCGGCGTGGGCCGGGCTGAGGTTGCGGGCGGCGGCGAGCATCAGCGCGACGGCGAGCTCGGCGGCCGAGACGATGTTGGAGGTCGGCGCGTTGACGACCATGACGCCGGCCTGGGTGGCGGCCTTGACGTCGACGTTGTCGAGGCCGACGCCCGCACGGGCGACGACCGTGAGCCGCTGTGCGGCGGCCAGCGCCTCGACGTCGACCTTGGTCGCGGAGCGGACCAGGACGGCGTCCACGTCGGCGATCGCGGGCAGCAGCTCGGCACGATCGGCGCCGTTGCAGTGCCGGATCTCGAAGTCCGGCCCCAACGCCTCGACGGTGGCGGGGCTGAGCTCTTCGGCGATGAGTACGACGGGCCGTGCTGGGTGGGGCGCGGTGGTCACAGCGGGTCCTCGCAGTGGGGATCTGGGAACGATCGGACGGGGAGGTGCACGACGCTGTGCGGCTCCACCCTACCCCGCGGTCCGGGCGCCGCCGATTCGGTGTCGCGGGTCGGCCGGCGGGGCCTCAGGTCGCGCATCCGTCCGGCCCGCACGCCTCGGCGTCGTCACCGCCGACGACCTGGACCAGCGGGTGCGAGTCGGCCCACGCCCGCTCCAGCAGCTCGCCGAACAGCTCGCTGGGCTGCGCGCCGGAGACGCCGTACCTCCGGTCGACGACGAAGAAGGGCACACCCGTCGCGCCGTACGCCGCCGCCTGGGCCGCGTCGGCAGCGACCTCGTCGGCGTACTCGTCGGAGTCGAGCACGGCCGCCACCCGTTCCTCGCGGAGGCCGACCGCCACCGCGGCCTCGCTGAGGACGGCCCGGTCCGCCGGGTTGCGTGCGTCCACGAAGTAGGCGTCGAGCAGGCGCTCCTTGAGCTCGCCCTGGAGGGCGGGACCGCCCTCGGCGAGCGCGAGGTGGAGCAACCGGTGGGCGTCGACCGTCGAGGCGCGCTGGGCGTCGTGGTAGTCGAAGGCCAGACCCTCGCCGGCTGCGATGCCGGTGACCCGGTCGATCATCTGCCGGCCGGCCTCCGGGCCGCCGCCGTACTTGCGGCCGAGGTGGGTGGCGATGGTCTCGGTCGCCTCGCGGGGTGCGTCGGGGTCGAGCTGGAAGGAGCGCCACACGATCTCCACCTCGTCGGCGTGCTCGAAGCCCGCGAGCGCGGACTCCAGCCGTCGCTTGCCGATGTAGCACCAGGGGCACACCACGTCGGACCAGATCTCGATCTGCATGCCCGCCCAACCGCGGCGCCTCGGCCGGTGTTCCCCGGGCCGACCCCGAGACCGGTCCCGGGGTCGGCCCGGGGTCGTGCGGGGGTCCGTCCCGGATGTGCCGGACCGGCGGAGGCGACGAGGCTGCGGACCATGATCACTGTTGACCGACTCACCAAGTCCTATCGCGGCGTCACCGCCGTCGACGACATCACCTTCGCCGCCCGACCGGGGCGGGTCACCGGCTTCCTCGGACCCAACGGCGCCGGCAAGTCCACGACGATGCGGATCATGGTGGGCCTCACCCCCGCCGGTTCCGGCACCGTGGAGGTGCTGGGCGGCCGCTACGCCGACCTGCCCAACCCCGGCCTCGAGGTGGGCGTCCTGCTCGACGCCTCGGCCCAGCACGCGGGTCGCACGGGCCGGGAGATCCTGACCGTGGCGGCGCTGACGATGGGGCTGCCCACGTCCCGGGTGCCGGAGATGCTCCGGACGGTGTCGCTCACCGACACCGAGGCGGACCGACGGGTCCGGAACTACTCGCTGGGGATGCGGCAGCGGCTGGGGATCGCCACCGCCCTGATCGGTGACCCGGCCGTGCTGATCCTCGACGAGCCGGCCAACGGCCTCGACCCGGCGGGCATCCGCTGGATGCGCGACCTGCTCCGGTCCTACGCCGACCAGGGCGGCACCGTGCTGCTCTCGTCCCACCTGCTGCACGAGATCGAGGTCATCGCCGACGACATCGTGGTCATCGGCAACGGCCGGATCGTCGCGCAGGGCACCAAGGAGGAGCTGCTCGCCGGTGCCGGCACCCTGGTCTCCTCCGACGACGACGTCCGCCTCGGCGCCGCCCTGGCCGAGGCCGGGGTCACCGTCGGCACGGCCGGCAGCTCGCTGCTGACCGAGGCGAGCGCCGGCGTCGTCGGGCGGATCGCCCTCGAGGCGGGGATCGCGCTGACCGAGCTCCGCGCCGCGGACGGAGCCGGCCTGGAGGAGATGTTCCTCGAGCTCACCGCGGAGTCCCAGCGCGAGAGCGCGCACACCGATCGCACCGAAGGAGCAGCAGCATGAGCACCCTGACCGTGAACGACGCCGGTACGGCCGTCGCGCCGCGTCCGCGTCGCAAGCCGGACCCGATCCCGACCAGCCGGATCGTCAAGGTCGAGTTCCGCAAGATGTTCGACACCCGAGCGGGCTTCTGGCTGATGGCGAGCATCGGCATCCTGGCCGTGCTCGCCACGGTCGCCGTCATCGCGTTCGCGCCCGACGAGGCGCAGACCCTCGACACCTACGCCACGGCGTTCGGGTTCCCCATGGCGGTGATCCTCCCGATGGTGGCGATCCTGTCGGTGACCAGCGAGTGGAGCCAGCGCAGCGGGCTCACCACCTTCACCCAGGTCCCCCACCGTGGCCGGGTGATCGCGGCGAAGGCGTTCTGTGCCGTCGTCGTGGGCGTGGTGTCGATGCTGGTGGCCCTCGGCATCGGCTCCCTCGGCAACCTGGTCGGCACCGCGATCTCCGGGGCGCCGACGACGTGGGACCTGGGCGCGTCGGCCTTCGCCAACATCGTGCTGGCGCAGGTGCTCGGCATGATGGTCGGGTTCATGCTCGGCGTGCTGATCCGCAACTCGGCCGGCGCGATCGTCGCCTACTTCGTGTACTCGCTGCTGCTGCCGACGGTGTTCGGGATGCTGGCCGCCTTCCAGGACTGGTTCCGCGACCTCCAGCCGTGGGTGGACTTCAACTACTCGTCGACCCGGCTGTACGACAACACCATGACCGGCGAGAACTGGGCCCAGCTCGGCGTCGCGGGCCTGATCTGGCTGGTGGTCCCGCTGGTGGTGGGGCTGGTGATGCTCCTCCGCTCGGAGGTCAAGTAGTCACGGGGCGTGCCCTACGCTCGCGGGCGTGGGCGTCCAGGACGAGGCGGAGCGGGTCGAGCCGGCCACTCTCGAGGAGTGGTCGGCCTGGCTCGCCGCCCACCACGCCGACACCGCGGGCGTCTGGCTGGTCTCGCCACGGCGGGAGGCCGACCGGGCGGTCGGCTACGAGCCCGCAGTCTGTGAGGCGCTGCGCTACGGCTGGGTGGACTCCACCCAGCGCCCGCTCGACGAGGGGCGGTCGATGCAGTGGTTCTCCCCGCGGCGACGCGGGAGCATCTGGACCCGCCGCAACAAGGAACGGGTCGCGCGGCTCGAGGCCGAGGGACGGATGGAGGCCCCCGGCGCGGCGGCGGTGGAGGCCGCCCGGGCGAGTGGCATGTGGACGCTGATGGACGACGTCGAGGACCTCGTCGTCCCGGCCGACCTGGCGGCGGCGTTCGACGCCCACCCCGGCTCGCGCGAGGCGTGGGAGGGGTTCCCGCCGTCGGCCCGCAAGCAGATGCTGGCCTGGATCGTGCTGGCGAAGAGGCCGGGGACCCGCGCCACCCGGGTCACGGAGACCGCCGCGCGCGCCGCGCGGGGCGAACGGTCGCAGTGAACCGTCAGGCGAACAGCGACTGACCGACGAACTCGCCGTCGGCACTCCCCGGCGGTACGGCGAACACCGCCGACCCGGTCACCTCGAGGTACTCCATGAGCGCGTCGACACGTGACATCGCGGTCTGGACGGGGACGAAGTGGGTGCCGGGGTCGCGGACGTAGGCGAGGAAGAACAGGCCGGCGTCCAGCCCGCCGAGCGTGTCGCTGCCGTCCACGAAGTTGTAGCCCCGCCGGAGCATCCGCACGCCGTCGTGCTGGTCGGGGTGGACGACCCGGACGTGGGCGTCGACCGGGATCACCGGCTCGTCGTTGCTCCCCGGCATCGCGAAGTCGGGCGGCGTGAACTCCTCACCCCCGGACAGCGGGGCGCCCTCGCCCTTGGTGCGGCCGACGAACCCCTCCTGCTCGCCCAGCGGCTGCCGGTCCCACACCTCGATCGTCATGTTGATCCGGCGCGCGACGAGGTAGGAGCCGCCGGCCAGCCAGGCCGCCTGCGGGTCGTCGTCGGCACCGACCCAGACGTGCTCGTCGAGCGCCTCGGTCTCCTCCGCCTTGACGTTGGCGGTGCCGTCCTTGAAGCCGAAGAGGTTGCGGGGCGTCGACTGGGAGGTCGAAGTGGTCGAGGTGCGGCCGAACCCCAGCTGGGACCACCGCACCGCCGTCGTCCCGAAGCCGATGCGGGCCAGGTTCCGGACCGCGTGCACGGCGACCTGGGGGTCGTCGGCACAGGCCTGCACGCACAGGTCGCCTCCCGAGCGTTCCGGGACCAGCACGTCGCCGGGGAAGTGCGGCAGGTCGCGCAGCGCCCGGGGACGTCGGTCGGCGATCCCGAACCGGTCACGCCCCTCTGCGTCGCGGAAGAGCGAGGGCCCGAAGCCGATGGTGATGGTGAGTCCGCTCGCCGGGAGGCCCAGCGCCTCACCGGTGTCCTCGGGCGGCGACGCCAGGGCCCCGTCGACCGCGCCGGTGTCGCCCACCGGCTCCCCGCGGGTCATCTGCTCGGCGGCGGCCGTCCAGGTCTCCAGCAGCGCCACCAGCTCCTCGCGGGAGTCGGTCACCACGTCGAAGGCCGCGAAGTGCAGCCGGTCCTGGGCGGGGGTGACGATGCCCCCCTGGTGCTCGCCCCGGAACGGGTACGTCGCGGCCCGAGCCGTGGAGGCGCTCGCCTGCTCGCCCGCGGGCTGCGTGAGGGCGTACGCGCCGGCGGCGGCGCCGGCCGCACCGGCCAGGACGGCGCCACCACCGATCAGTCCGCGGCGACTGAGTCGCGGACCGGACGACGAGGAGGGCGGGGTGGTCAGGACAGCACCGCCGCGGTCAGCTGCGAGAGCGGCTCGGACAGGGCGTTGACGGCATCGGCCAGCTGCTTCACCTCGGCCGGGGTCAGCTCGTCGTAGGTGACGAAGCCGTCACCCTCGCGGTGCTGGTCCAGGAGCGCCTGGAGCTCGTCGAACCGGGTCGAGAGCTGCTCGGCGAGCTCCGGGTCCTTCTGCTCCAGGATCGGCTCGACCCCCTCGAACGCCACCCGGGCACCGTCGACGTTGGCCTGGAAGTCCCACAGGTCGGTCCGCGACCAGTACTCCTCCTCGCCGGTGACCTTGCCGGTGGCGACCTCCTCCATCAGCCCGCGGGACCCGTTGGCGATGCTGTCGATGGTGTAGCGGAGCTCCTGGACGCGGACGTCGAGCTCGCTGGTGTTGTCGAGCAGGTCCTCGGCGTAGAAGGTGCGCTCGCGCTCGGTCAGCGGCGTGTAGTCCTCGGCGCGCTGCGGCCACAGGTCCTTCTCGATCACGTGCCACCCGGTCCACTCCTGGCCGGGCTCGAGGTCGGCCTCGCGGGCGTCCATGAGCGGGTCGAGGTCGCCGAAGGACTCGGCCACGGTCTCGATCCGCTCCCAGTGCTGACGGGCGTCCGGGTAGAGCGTCCGGGCGGCGTCGTCGTCGCCGCTGGTGTAGAGGTCGACGAAGCGCTCGGTCTTGACGAGCAGCTGGGCCGACTGGTCCTCGACGTACGCCGCGTAGTTGGCCTGGGCCTGCTTGACCAGCTCCTGCTCGTCGGCGCTCACCTCCACGTCCTGGTCGGACTCGGTGACGGTGAACTCGCCCCGGATGCCCTCGCCGGTCATCCCGGGCTTGCACGCGGTCACGTAGTCGCCGGCCGGAGCGCTGACCGTGAGCGGGCGGGTGATCCCGGGACCGATGTTCTCGACCTCCGCGACGATGCGCAGCCCGTCCTCACCGAGCAGGTAGAACTCCGTCACCTGGTCGCCGGTGTTGGTGACGTCGAAGGTGAGCGTGCCGGCCGGCGCCTCGGTGCCCGACAGCGAGCAGGCGTCGGCGGAGGACTCCACCGTGAGGGAGCGCGGGTCGCCCGATCCGCCGTCGCTGCTCGGGCGGGTGCTCTCGGTGCCGCACGCCGACAGGGTGGTGCCGACGAGGACGGCCGTGGTGGCGGCGAGCACGGACGTGCGGTTCATCGATGGAAAGCCTTTCGGTGGTTCGTGCGATCAGGACCCGGTCGGCGTGGCCGCCGGGCGGGGCGTCGCCTCGCGGCGGCGGATGGTCAGGAGGAAGAGCGGGAGCACGGTGCCGACGTAGGCCAGCCAGACCAGGCCCTCCAGCCAGGTCGTGGCCGGGGAGAAGTTGAAGATGCCCTTGAGGAGGGTGCCGAGCAGCGAGCCTGGCTCGAGCACGTGGCTCACGTCGAACATCGTGCTGTTCAGGCCGGGGAGCACGCCGGCCTCCTGCAGGTCGTGGACGCCGTAGGAGAGGACGCCGGCGGCCACCAGCACCAGCAGCACCCCGGTCCAGGTGAAGAAGCGGGTCAGGTTGATCCGGATCGCGCCCCGGTAGATGAGGTAGCCGAGCGCGACCGCGGTGGCGATGCCGAGCACGGCGGCGAGGAGCGGCCCGGCGGTGGTGGCCGCCGTGTCCGGCAGGTCCCGGCCGGTGGCGGTCCGGGTGGCGGTCCACAGGATCAGCGCCGTCTCGAGGCCCTCGCGGCCGACCGCGAGGAACGCGACGAGGACCAGCGCCCACCGGCTCTCGGCCGCGGCGTCCACGCGGCCCCGCAGGTCGCCGGCGATGCTCTTCGCCGCGCCGGCCATCCAGAAGACCATCCAGGTCACGAACGCCGCGGCCACGATCGACAGCACGCCCCCGACCAGCTCCTGGGTGCGGAAGGTCAGCTGCCGGCTCTGCAACCCCAGTCCGAGCGTGACGCCGATGCTCATCAGGATCGCGATCCCCACCCCGGCCCACACCCGCGGCAGCAGGTGGCGACGGCCCGACTTGACCAGGTAGGCCACGAGGATGCTGACCACCAGGGCGGCCTCGAGACCCTCCCGGAGGCCGATCAGGTAGTTCGCCAGCACAAGCCGAGAGCGTACGCCGGAGACTTAGGTTTGGCTAACCTGAACGTGTGGCGTGCGTCTCCTGCCGGGCGATGACCGGGCGGCGTACGAGCAGGGCGGCGAGGAACCCGATCGCGAGCGCCGCGAGCACGCCCAGGTTGGCGAACGCCCACGGGCCGTCGCGACCACCCAGCCCGAGCGGGCCGAGCAGGTATCCCTGCCAGTTGTTCCACGACGCCTCGGCGGAGAACAGGTTGACCACCAGCCCCCAGCCGACGACGGTCGCCACCGCCATGATCACCAGCGACGAGACGTCGAAGGCGCCGTAGCGACCGGTGCGGTCGAACAGTGCCGCCTCGTCGTAGTCGCGCTGCCGGGAGGCGATGTCGGCGATCATGATCCCCGCCCACGCCGCGAGCGGGACGCCGAGCGTGATCAGGAAGCTCTGGAAGGGACCGAGGAAGCTCTGCGCGACGAAGACGACGTAGATGGTCCCGACCGTGAGGATGACCCCGTCGACGAACGCCGCCGTGGGCCGCGGGATCCGCACCCCGAGCGAGATGAGGGTCAGGCCCGAGGAGTAGATGCCGAGCACCGCGCCGCTGACCAGCGAGAGCACGGCCGCCCCCAGGAACGGCACCAGGAACCAGGTCGGGAGGAGGGTCGCGAGGGTGCCGATCGGGTCGTTGGCGATGCCGTCGAGCAGCGGCTGGGAGGAGCTGGCGAGCGCGAGGCCGAAGACGACGAGCAGACAGGGGGCGAGCGCGCCGCCGAAGGTGTTCCAGCCGACGATCGCGGCCCCGGACGCGTCACGTCGCTGGTAGCGGGACCAGTCGGCCGCGATGTTGATCCACCCGAGGCCGAAGCCGGTCATCACCAGGACGAGCGCGCCGAGCACCGCCTGCGGCGAGCCGCTCGGCACGGCCGAGACCGCCGACCAGTCGACGTCGCCGACGGTGAGGACGACGTACGCCAGGGTCACGAAGCCGGTGAGCCAGGTGAGGACCGACTGCAACCTCATGATCAGGTGGTAGCCGGCGGCGCTGGCCCCGACGATCAGGGCGGCGACCACCACGGTCGCCACCACCTTGGTGCCGGTGCCGGACGACCAGCCGAGCCGGTCGAAGATCGTCGCCGTCGCCAGCACGGCGGCGATCGCCAGGAAGGTCTCCCAGCCGATGGAGACCAGCCAGGAGACCACGCCCGGGACCTTCTGCCCGTCGACGCCGAACGCCGCCCGGCTGAGCACCATCGTCGGCACCGAGCCGCGCTTGCCCGCGAGCGCGATCACGCCGCACAGCGCGAACGACGCGACGATCCCCAGCAGCGCCACGAGGACGCCCTGCCAGAAGGAGATGCCGAAGTACAGGATGAACCCGGCGTAGCTCAGGCCGAAGACGCTGACGTTGGCCGCGAACCACGGCCAGAAGAGGTCGGCCGGACGCGCGGTCCGCTGCGCCTCCTCGACGATCTCGATCCCCGTGCGCTCCACGCCGAGCCGCCGGGTCGCCTGCAGGTCGCTCATGCCCTCATGGTCCCGCGTCCGGCGTCCGTGGTGCGACCCGGGCCCCGGCGCGTCAGCCGCGCGTGGCGGTGCCCTCGACGTAGTCGGAGTCGTGGGACTTCACCCAGGCCATCAGCTTGCGCAGCTCGCGACCGGTCTCCTCGATCGGGTGCTGCTCGCCCTTCCTGCGGAGCTCGGCGAACTCGGGCGCGCCGGCGTCCTGGTCGGCGATGAAGCGCTGCGCGAAGGTGCCGTCCTGGATCTCCCCGAGGATGGTCTGCATGTGCTGCTTCACGTCCGGAGTGATGATGCGCGGGCCGGAGACGTAGTCGCCGTACTCGGCGGTGTCGGAGACCGACCAGCGCTGCTTGGCGATGCCGCCCTCGTACATCAGGTCCACGATCAGCTTCAGCTCGTGGAGGCACTCGAAGTAGGCGACCTCGGGCTGGTAGCCGGCCTCGATGAGCGTCTCGAAGCCGTACATGACCAGCTGGCTGGCGCCGCCGCAGAGCACGGCCTGCTCGCCGAACAGGTCGGTCTCGGTCTCCTCGGCGAACGTGGTCCTGATGCCGCCGGCCCGCAGGCCGCCGATCGCCTTGGCGTAGGACAGCGCGACGTCCCAGGCCTGGCCGGAGGCGTCCTCCTCGACGGCGACGAGGACCGGCACGCCCCGGCCGTCGACGTACTCGCGCCGCACCAGGTGGCCGGGACCCTTGGGCGCGACCATGAACACGTCGACCCCCTCGGGCGGGGTGATGTAGCCGAAGCGGATGTTGAAGCCGTGGCCGAAGACCAGGGTGTCGCCGGCCGCCAGGTGGGGCTCGATCTCGTCGCGGTAGAGGTTCCGCTGCACCTGGTCGGGCGCGAGGATCACCACGACGTCGGCCTCCTCCACGGCCTCGGCAGGCGTGAGGACGCGCAGTCCCTCGGCCTCGGCCTTGGCACGCGAGGTGCTGCCCTCCTTGAGCCCGACCCGGACGTCGACCCCGGAGTCGCGCAGCGACAGCGCGTGCGCGTGACCCTGGCTGCCGTAGCCGATCACCGCGACGTTCTTGCCCTGGATCAGGGCGAGGTCGGCGTCGTCGTCGTAGAACATCTCAGCCACGGGTGGCTCTCCTTCTGGTTGTTGGCCTGGTCTGGTTCTGGTCTGGTTCTGGTCTGCTGCTGTCTCCCGGGGTTTCGAGGCTCGGGCCTGGCGGCCCTCGCACCTCAACCTCCGTCGGGGGTACGGCCCTCGCACCTCAACCTCCGTCGGGGGTACGGCCCTCGCACCTCAACCTCCGTCGGGGGTACGGCCCTCGCACCTCAACCTCCGTCGGGGGTACGGCCCTCGCACCTCAACCTCCGTCGGGGGTACGGCCCTCGCACCTCAACCTCCGTCGGGGGTACGGCCCTCGCACCTCAACCTCCGGTGCGGGCCGGCCGACGTCAGCCGGCGGGAGCGGCCTTGCGGCCGGGCGGTGGGGCCGGGACGGGCACCGGTCGCAGGGTGCGCTCGGAGATCGAGCGGGAGCCCCGACCGATCGCGACCATCCCGGACTGGACGAGCTCGCGGATGCCGAACGGCTCGACCACCTTGAGGAAACCGGCGAGCTTGTCGGCGTTGCCGGTCACCTCGACGGTCACTGCGTCCGGGGCCACGTCGACCACCCGCGCCTTGAACAGCTGTACGGCGTCCAGCACCTGGCCGCGGGTCGCGGTGTCGGCGCGGAGCTTGACCAGCAGCAGCTCGCGGTTGACCGAGGCGGGGTCGTCGAGCTCGACGACCTTGATCACCTCGACCAGCTTGTTGAGCTGCTTGGTGACCTGCTCGAGGGGCGACTCGTCGACGTTGACCACGATCGTCATCCGGGAGATCGCGGCGTGCTCGGTCGGCCCCACCGCGAGCGAGTGGATGTTGAACCCGCGGCGGCTGAACAGCCCGGCGATCCGGGCGAGCACACCCGGCTTGTTCTCGACGAGGACCGACAGCGTGTGGGTCGTGGGCCCGTTCACAGTTCGTCCTCCTCGAAGTCGGGGGCGAGGTCGCGGGCGTACTGGATGTCGTCGTTGGAGGCGCCAGCGGCGACCATCGGCCACACCATCGCGTCGCGGTGGACCCGGAAGTCGACCACCACCGGGACGTCGTCGATCTCCATCGCCTTCTCGATGGTGGCGTCGACGTCGTCGGGGTCGTCGCAGGACAGCCCGACGCAGCCGTACGCCTCGGCCAGCTTGGGGAAGTCGGGGATCCGGACGGGCTCCCCGACGCGCTGCAGGTCGGTGTTGGAGTAGCGCTCGCTGTAGAACAGCGTCTGCCACTGCCGGACCATGCCCAGCGACTCGTTGTTGATGACAGCGACCTTGATCGGGATGTCGTTGATCGCGCAGGTGGCGAGCTCCTGGTTGGTCATCTGGAAGCACCCGTCACCGTCGATCGCCCACACGGTCGCGTCGGGGCGACCGACCTTGGCCCCCATCGCGGCCGGGACCGCGAAGCCCATGGTCCCGAGGCCGCCGGAGTTGATCCACGTGTTGGGCTTCTCGTACCCCACGAAGTGGGCCGCCCACATCTGGTGCTGGCCGACCCCGGCGCAGTAGACCGCGTCCGGCCCGGCGATCGCGCCGAGCCGCTCGGTCACCAGCTGGGGGGCCAGGGAACCGTCGGCCGGGGCGTCGTAGCCGAGCGGGTACTGCTGCTTCACCCCGGCCAGGAACGCCACCCAGGACTCGTAGTCGCCAGTCCGCCCCTGCTCGGCCTCGGCCTGCAGCGCGACGACCAGGTCGGAGATCACCTCGCGGCAGTCACCCACGATCGGGACGTCGGCGTGCCGGTTCTTGCCGATCTCGGCCGGGTCGATGTCGGCGTGGATGACCTGCGCACCCGGGGCGAACGACGCCAGGTTGCCGGTGACCCGGTCGTCGAACCGGGCGCCGAGGCTGATGATCAGGTCGCTCTTCTGGAGCCCGGCGACCGCCGCGACGGTGCCGTGCATCCCCGGCATGCCGAGGTGCTGCGGGTGGCTGTCGGGGAACGCGCCGCGAGCCATCAGCGTCGTGAGCACCGGCATCCCGGTGAGCTCGGCCAGGCGCGCGAGCTCGGCGGTGGCCCGCGCGCGGATGACGCCGCCGCCGACGTAGAGCACCGGCCGCCGGGCCTCGAGGATCAACCGGGCCGCCTCGCGGATCTGCTTGGAGTGGGGTCGGGTCACGGGTCGGTAGCCGGGCAGGTGCAGCTCCCCCGGCCACGCGTGCGACGTGGTCGCCGTGAGCGCCGACTTCGCCACGTCGACCAGCACCGGGCCGGGACGCCCCGTGGCGGCGATGTAGAACGCCTCGGCGACCGTCCGTGGGATGTCGGCCGGGTCGGTCACCAGGAAGTTGTGCTTGGTGATCGGCATCGTGATGCCGCGGATGTCGGCCTCCTGGAAGGCGTCGGTCCCGATGGCGGCCGCACCGACCTGGCCGGTGACGGCGACGATCGGCACCGAGTCCATGTGGGCGTCCGCGATCGGTGTCACGAGGTTGGTCGCGCCGGGGCCCGAGGTCGCCATGCAGACTCCGACCCGGCCGGTGGCGACGGCGTACCCCTGGGCGGCGTGGCCCGCGCCCTGCTCGTGGCGAACCAGCACGTGGCGGATCGTGGAGTCCATCAGGGGGTCGTACGCCGGCAGGATGGCGCCGCCGGGGATGCCGAAGACGTGCTCGGCCCCGGCCGCCTCCAGCGACGCGATCAGGCTCTGCGCGCCGGTCATCTCGGTCATGTGTGGTGCCCTGTCCCTCGTCCCTCGTGGCCAACAAACGGTGCAGAAATGAAAAGGCCCCTCAGTTGCCAGGCAACGAGGGGTGACGCGTCGGCGGATCGTGCGATCAGTCGGCGCGTCCGTGGCGTACAAGAAGCTGGTGCAGCATGCCGGAAGCGTACGCCGCGGCTCGTCGGCCCGTCACCCGAGTGTGACAGGCGTCTCGGATCGCAGGACGCCGGTCCCACATGTTGGCTCAGTCGGGCAGCACCCGCTGGCCGATCGGCCCGGGGTTGTGGGCCACCTCCCACCGGAAGCCGTCCGGGTCGGCGAAGTAACCGGTGTAGCCGCCCCACTCGCGTTCGACGGCGTCGGAGACCTCGGGCGACCCGGCCGCGCGGGCGACGGCCAGCACCCCGTCGACCTCCGGCCTGGTCGCCAGGTTGTGGGCCAGGGTGATCGGCACGATGCCGCTCCCCCGGCGCACCGGACCGACCTCGGCCTCGAAGCCCCACTCGGCCCACAGCGAGAGCACCACCTTGTCGGCCACCTCGAACATCAGGACCTCGTCCTCGTGCTCGAAGTCCGGCTCCCAGCCCAGCCCGTCGACGTAGAACCGACGGGTCGCGGCCAGGTCGGCGACGGCGAGGGTGACGAACGAGACGCGCGGATCCATGCCCACGAGCCTGTCATGTCGAACCGGCGCGCTTGATGGCACGACGTAC
This sequence comes from Nocardioides sp. GXQ0305, assembly GCF_050880345.1. Taxonomy (NCBI): domain Bacteria; kingdom Bacillati; phylum Actinomycetota; class Actinomycetes; order Propionibacteriales; family Nocardioidaceae; genus Nocardioides; species Nocardioides sp. GXQ0305. The sequence goes on along the minus strand of NZ_JBNYXG010000005.1, from coordinate 115,822 downwards.
GGTGACGTGCGACCTTGCAATAGTGTGTGTCACACACTATTGTGCCTGGCATGGACAGCGAGCTGATCGCCACCCACGTCGCGGAGCTGCGACGCGGCACCGTGGTGCTGGCGTGCCTCTGCCTGATGGGCGAGCCCCGCTACGGCTACGCACTGCTCAGCACGCTCGAGGACGCCGGGTTCGAGGTGGACGCGAACACGCTCTACCCGCTGCTGCGGCGCCTCGAGAGGAAGGGCCTGCTGACCAGCGAGTGGAACACCGACGAGGCGCGACCCCGCAAGTTCTACGTCCTCACCGACGACGGCCACGCCGCGCGCGACGCGCTCGCGCGGGAGTGGACCGACCTCGACGTCCGCGTCCGCGCGGCCCTGGAAGGGAGCACCCGATGACCACCACCCTGACCGACCCGCTCGTCGAGCGCTACGTCGCCGCCGTCGGGTCGCGGCTGCCGGCCGACCAGCGGGACGACGTCGCCGACGAGCTGCGGGCGAGCATCCTCGACCAGGTCGAGGACCGGCAGGCCGCGTCCCCCGGGGCCGACCGCGAGACGGTCGTCCGTGAGGTCCTGACCGGCCTGGGGGATCCCGCAGCGCTGTCACGGGAGTACCACGCCGGACCCCGGTACCTGGTCGGGCCGGCCTTCTTCGACGCGTGGTGGCAGGTGCTCCGCACCCTGCTCCTCATCGTCCCGCCGATCGTCGGCGTCGCCTCGATCGCCGCCGGCCTCTGGGCAGGCGACCAGAAGACGGCCGCGGTCGTCGTCGACGGGGTCGGGACCGCGTTCGCGGTCGGCGTGCAGATCACGTTCTGGCTGACGCTCGTCTTCTGGCTGCTCGAGCGCAGCGGCGCCGGCGCCCCCGGCGAAGGGGGCGGGGAACCCTGGACGGTCGACCGGCTCCCGGCGCTGCCGAAGCAGCGGACGCTCGGTGTCACCGAGCTCGTGAGTGGGCTCGGGTTGGTCCTGATCGTGCTGCTCTGGTTCCCGTGGCAGCAGTTCCGGTCCCCCGTGGACGGGGTCGACGGCGAGCCGGTGCCGATGCTCAACCCCGCCCTGTGGGCCGACTGGCTCTGGGTGCTCGTCGGCCTGATGGTCGCCTGCCTCGTGCTGGAGGTCGTGAAGTACGCCGTCGGCAACTGGACCACGGCCGTGACGACGTTCTCGGTCACCCTCGACCTGGTGATCGGGGCGTTCATGGCGGTGCTGGTCGACACCCAGCAGCTCGCCAACCCCGAGCTCTTCGTCCGGGCCGACGACCCCGCCGCGGCGGCCACGACGACCGAGTCGATCGTGCTGCTGGTGACGCTGGCCGTGGTGGCGATCAGCATCTGGGACGCCGTGGCCGGCCACCTCGCCTACCGGCGCCGCGCCGCCGGCTAGCTGCCTCTGGCTGCCGAGGCCTGCCGCTCCAGCTCCTCGCGCACGGCGGCGATCCCGCGGTGGACCTCGGCGAACGAGGTGGACAGCGGCGAGAGGCCGACCCGGAGGCCGCCGGGCTCGCGGTAGTCCGGGATCACGTCGCGTCGCCACAGCGCGGCAACGACCTGCGCCATCGCGGGGTGCGCGAGGGTGACGTGGCCGCCGCGGCGCGCGGGGTCGCGCGGTGAGGCGACCTCGACGCCGAGCGGGGCCAGCTGCTCGTCGGCCAGCGCCACGGCGTACGAGGTCAGCGCCACCGACTTCTGGCGGACCGCGTCGATCCCGACCTCGGCCAGCATCGCCACCATGTCCCGCAGCGGTACCATCGCCAGGACCGGCGGCGTCCCGGACAGGAAACGGCGGACACCGGCGACCGGTGCGTACGCCGGCCCCATGACGAACGGGTCGGTCGAGCCCATCCAGCCCTGGACCGGTTGGGTCAGCGCCTCGTGATGGCGGGTGGCGAGGTAGACGTAGGCGGGCGACCCCGGGCCACCGTTGAGGTACTTGTAGGTGCACCCGACCGCCAGGTCGACACCCCACGCGTCGAGCTCGACCGGCACCGACCCGCCCGCGTGCGAGAGGTCCCACAGCATCAGCGCCCCGGCGTCGTGGACGACCCGGGTCACCGCCTCCGCGTCCGCCAGCCACGCCGAGCGGTAGGCCACGTGGCTCAGCGACACCAACGCGGTCTGCTCACCGACGGCCTCGGCGACCTGGTCGGGGGTCACCCCTGCGGCCGGGTCGGTGTCGATCCAGCGCACGGTCAGGCCGCACTCGCGCGCCACCCCGTCGGCGACGTAGCGGTCGGTGGGGAACTCGTCGCGGTGGAGCACGATCTCGGTCCGGCCGGGTCGGGCGGCCACCGCCGCGCGCATCGCCTTGTACAGCAGCACCGTGGTCGAGTCGCCGACCGCCACCTGCCCGGGGGCGGCTCCGAGCGCCACCCGGCCGATCTCGTCGCCCAGGGTCAGCGGCAGGTCGAACCACTCCTCGTCCCAGCCGCGGATCAGGCGACTCCCCCACGCCCCGGCGACGAACCCCGCGAGGCTCTCCCCGGATCTGCGCAGCGGACGCCCGAGCGAGTTGCCGTCGAAGTAGACCAGGTCGGTCTCCGCCCCGACGAAGCGGTCGCGCAGGTGCGCCAGCGGGTCGGCGGCGTCGAGGGAAGCGGCGTCCACGGGGACTGTCTACCCCATGGCCGCACCGTGGACCCACCACGGCCGGCCGACGCCTCCCTGCGCCCGCCGGGGTGTGCTGTGATCGTGCCGGTGCCACCGCCTCGGGAACCACGAGGCGCCCGGCGGTGTAGGAGCAGTACGACGACCGAGGAGACCACCACGGCGGACGACCGCGACTCGGCGGACGTACGCCTGGCCCAGGCAGGTGACCGGGACGCGTTCGGGCGACTGGTCGCCCGGCACGGTGCTGCCGCGACCCGGGCCGCGGCGTGGTTCGGCGCCGGGCCGGACACCGACGACGTCGTGCAGGAGGCGTTCGTGAGCGCATGGCGGGCGATCGGTCGGTTCCGGCCCGACGCGCCGTTCCGTCCCTGGCTGCTGCGGATCGTGGTCAACCGGACCCGCAACGAGGTCCGCTCGCGTTCCCGCCGCGACGCCCGGGCGCTCCGCGCCCTGGAGCCGAGCGCGTCCACCGACCCCACCACCGACGCGGAGGCGCACGAGCGGGAGCGCGCCGTGCTCGCCGCCGTCCGGACCCTCCGGCCGGCCGAACGCGACGTCGTCGTCTGTCGCTGGTTCCTCGGGCTCGACGAGCGCGAGACCGCGGCGGCGCTGCGCATCCCGCGCGGCACCGCCAAGTCCCGGGCCTCGCGCGCCCTCGCCCGGCTGCGCACCGCCCTCACCGAGCTGGAGGTGGACGATGCTCGAGGATGAGCTGACGAGGGTCGCCGAGCGGGTCGCACCGCCGGTCCGCACCGACCTGGCCGACGTCGTGCTCGCCCGGCTCGACGCCCCGACACCTCCACGTCGCCGCCTGGTCGTCCTCGTAGCGGCCGCCGCGGTGCTGGTGGCCGGGCTGGCCCTCTCTCCCCAGGTCCGCGCGGTGGCCGTGGACCTGCTGGAGCTCGCCGGGATCGAGCTCTCCGACGACCGGCCCGACTCCGCCCCCGAGCCCGAGCAGCCGCTGCCCGGTACCCACGCGACCGACCTCAGCCGCGCGGCCGCCGAGGCCGCCTTCCCGCTGTCGGCCCCCGACGCGCTCGCGGAGCCCGAGCAGCTCCGGGTCGCCGACGAGGGGCGGGTCGTGTCGATGGAGTGGCGCGACGGCCGCCTGGTGCTCGACCAGTTCGACGGCACCGTCGGCCCGGTGTTCGAGAAGCAGGTCGGCGAGGTCGACGTGGTCACCGTGGACCTCGACGGCGTGCCCGGCTGGTGGATCCCGGAACCCCACGACCTGATGTACGTCGACCGGGACGGCGAGGTCGTCCATGCCACCGCGCGGCTGGCGGGGAGGACACTCTTCTGGGAGAGCGTCGACGGCGTCACCCTCCGGCTCGAGGGCGAGCAGCTCACCCGGCGCCAGGCCGTCGCCGTCGCGAGGTCCGTCAACCCGGTCGAGGGAACCGGCTGACGACCGGCGGTGTAGCAGGGTCATGAGACGACTCCTGACCTTGCTCTCGCTGCTGCTGGCGATCCTTGCCGTGCCGGCCACCACCGCCCCGGCCTTCGCCAAGGGCGCCACCGAGGTCACCGTGACGGGACCGGGGATCGACGACCGCCGGCTCGGCTTCACGCAACGTACCGACGACGTCGACGTCGGCTCGCTGTCGGAGGCCGCCGGCATCTACGGGATCTTCGGCGACGGCCAGCTCGGCGACCACCCGGACCTGACGTCCGCCGACCTCGGCCCGCGGTACACGCTCTCCTGGTACGAGGGCGACACGCTGATGATCGTGAGCCACGCGTACCCGTTCGCCGAAGGAGGGGCGTGGGCCGAGGTGCCGGACGGACAGCGGTTGTGGGGCGAGCCGCTCGCGGCCGGCTGGTGGGCCGGCGGCACCGAGCTCACGCGGCAGCTGGTCTCGCTCGGGGCGACGGAGCCGGCCGGCGCCGCGGACCCGGTCGACGGGGCCGACGCCGCGGTGGCGGCCGAGTCTCCCCCAGCGACTCCGCCCACGTCGTCGCCCGGCCTGGCCCTGGTGGTGACCGGGTCGGCGGTGCTGGTCGGGCTGGGGCTGCTCGCGGGCACGGGGTGGTGGTTCCGCCGCCGGCGCGGACTGCATCCAGCACGGCCTGTCTGAACCGGCCCGCCCTGCGGCACACTGGCCGCATGGCCCTGGAGCACGTCGACCCCGAGGTGCCGCCGAGCGGCACCGGCTGCACCGAGTGCGACGCCGCCGGCGGCTGGTGGGTGCACCTGCGTCGCTGCACGGAGTGCGGCCACGTCGGGTGCTGCGACTCCTCACCCGCCCGGCACGCGACCGCGCACTTCCGGGAGAGCGGGCACCCCGTGGTCCAGAGCTTCGAGCCCGGCGAGGACTGGGGGTGGGACTACGCCCGCGAGGTGCGCGTGCTGCTGCCTCCGCTGGCCCCGCCGACCTCGCGTCCCGGGGACCAGCCGTCACCAGGCCCGGCCGACCGGGTGCCGTCCGACTGGCGTTCCCACCTGCATTGACGGGCGCCGGCCGGGGTCAGCCGCAGACCGCCCCGTGGGCAGCGGACTGCACGACCTGGGCGTACTTGCCCAGCACCCCACGGGTGTACTTGGGAGGCAGCGGCTCCCACCCCTCGCGGCGAGACTCCAGCTCCTCGGCGTCGACGTCGAGGTCGAGCCTGCGGTGGGCGACGTCGAGCGTGACCTGGTCGCCGTCCCGGACGAACGCGATGGGACCGGCGTCGACCGCCTCCGGCGCGATGTGCCCGACGCACAGGCCGGTCGTCCCGCCGGAGAACCGGCCGTCGGTGACCAGCAGCACGTCCTTGCCCAGTCCGGCTCCCTTGATGGCACCGGTGATCGCGAGCATCTCGCGCATGCCCGGCCCGCCCTTGGGACCCTCGTAGCGGATCACCACCACGTCGCCGGCGACGATGGCACCCTCGGCGAGGGCGTCGAGCGCGGCTCGCTCGCCGTCGAACACCCGGGCGGTGCCGGTGAACGTCGAGTCGTCGAAACCGGCGCTCTTGACGACCGCACCCTCGGGCGCCAGCGACCCGTTGAGGATGGTGAGGCCGCCGGTGCGGTGGATCGGCTTCTCGAGCGACCGCACGATCCGGCCGTCGAGCGAGGGCGGGTCGATCTCGGCGAGGTTCTCGGCCAGCGTCTTCCCGGTGACCGTGAGCGCGTCGCCGTGCATCAGGCCGGCGTCGAGCAGCGCCTTCATGACGACGGGGATCCCACCGACCCGGTCGAAGTCGACCCAGACGTAGCGTCCGAACGGCTTCATGTCGGCGAGGTGGGGCACCCGCTCGCCGATCCGGGTGAAGTCCTCGAGGGTCAGGTCGACCTCCGCCTCGCGGGCGATGGCCAGGAGGTGCAGGACCGAGTTGGTGGAGCCGCCGAGGGCCATCGCCATCGCGATCGCGTTCTCGAAGGCCTCGCGGGTGAGGATCTGGCGGGCGGTGATGCCGCGCCGCAGCATCTCCACGACGGCCTCCCCCGAGCGGTGGGCGATCCCGTCCCGGCGACGGTCGACCGCCGGTGGTGTCGAGGAGCCGGGCAGCGCCAGGCCGAGCGCCTCGGCCACGCTGGCCATCGTGTTGGCCGTGTAGGCGCCGCCGCAGGCACCCTCGCCGGGGCAGATCGCGCGCTCGACCTTGTCGACCTGCTCGCGGGAGATCTTGCCGGCCAGGCAGGCGCCGACGGCCTCGAAGGCGTCGATGATCGTGACGTCCTCGCCGTCGACCTGGCCCGGGAGGATGGTGCCGGCGTACAGGAAGACGCTGGCGAGGTCGAGTCGTGCCGCCGCCATCAGCATCCCCGGCAGCGACTTGTCGCAGCCGGCGAGCAGCACCGAGCCGTCGAGCCGTTCGGCCATCATCACGGTCTCGACGGAGTCGGCGATCACCTCCCGCGAGACGAGCGAGAAGTGCATGCCCTCGTGGCCCATCGAGATGCCGTCGGAGACCGAGATGGTGCCGAACTCCAGCGGGTAGCCGCCGGCGGCGTGGACGCCGTTCTTGGCGGACTGGGCGAGCCGCTGCAGCGACAGGTTGCAGGGCGTGATCTCGTTCCAGCTCGACGCGACCCCGATCTGGGGCTTCTCCCAGTCGTCGTCCCCCATGCCGACGGCACGCAGCATCCCCCGGGCGGCGGCCTTCTCCAGGCCGTCGGTGACGTCCCGCGAGCGGGGCTTGAGGTCGACCTTGGGTTCCGCGGCGTGGGTCATGCAGCCGAGGCTAGTCGGGTGCCTCCGGCTCGTCGTGGGACGTCTCACCGAGCCAGGCGCGGACCTCGGCCACCAGCGCCGCCCGGGTCGGGTGGTCGGGCGGCACGCCGAGCAGGCCGCGGAGCAGGTCCCGCCACGCGGCGTGCTCGAAGCGCACCCGGGGCCGCTGCTCCTCCGCGGCCCGTCGCCAGGCCTCGGCCCACTCCCCTGTCATGTGGACCCCGGGCGGTACGCGCCACTCGCGTGCGTGCGGGTCGAGGTGCGAGGGGTAGCGGCGTCCGGCGCGGTCGCGGGCGGCGTCGGCCCGCATCGGCTCCACGACCTCACCCTCGGCGTCGACGGCCACCAGCCGGAGCCCGGCCAGGCCCGCGAGCCGCTCGAAGGTGGCGAGGTCGGGACTGGTGACGCCGGTCTCCCAGCGGGCGACCGTGGAGTGGCTGATCCCGAGCCGGTCGGCGAGGCCACGCTGGGACAGGCCCGTCAGGCGTCGGGCCCGCCGGACCAGGTCCGGCAGCCGGGAGCGGCGGGTGGGTGAGGTGAGGGGTGGCACTACTCCGTCTCCGTCGGCTGGTGATGGTGCCTCCCATCCAACGCGTCGTCGGGGCGTGGCGGGGGCTGCCCGTTCGTACTCCACAGGTGGGCACCCGTCCCGGCCAGGTGGTGCCGCCGCCAGGCGGGTTTCTGGGGCCGGCAGATCGGGGCTCGTCGTCCCCTGCGACCTGGGTCGCCCAGCGAGGCAGGTCGAACCTGGGTCGCCCAGCGAGGCAGGTCGAACCTGGGTCGCTCAGCGAGGCAGGTCACAGCGCGAGGAAGAGGGGTCGGGCGGCGGGGCGGTGGGCGGCGGGTCAGCCTTCCTCGGCGACGGCCTTGAGGCGGGCGAGGCCCTTGTCGAAGTCCTTGCCGAGCATCTTGTCCATGTTGAACACCTTGGCGAAGACCGCGGCCATGCCCGTGTTCTCACCGCTCATCGTCCAGGTGACGCGGGTGCCGGCGCCGGTCGGCGCGAAGCTGAACTCGACGGGGTTCTCGGCCTTCCACGGCTTCTCGAACACCAGCTTCACCGCGATCTGCTCGGGGGTGGAGCCCACGATCTCCATCGACCCCTGGCCGGCCCTGCGGTTGCCGGACCAGGCGTAGTGGGCGCCGACGCCGCGCTCCGCGCCGGAGTACGTGCGCTGCAGGGCCGGGTCGACGTCCTCCCAGGGGGACCACTTGGTCCACTCGTGGAAGTCGTCGACCAGGGCGTGCAGGGTGCTCGGCTCCGCATCGACGTCGATGGAGCGGGTGATCGTGTAGCCGGCCATACTCCGACTCTAGCCCTGGGGACGGCCGGTCTCCTCCCGCAAGGTGTCCTCGATGATCTGCCGGTCCGAGGGGGGTGCGAACCGGGCCGAGACCAGAGGGTTGTCGGCGGTCTGCTGCATCCCGCGCACCCCGTCCTCCACCACGTAGCTGGCGCGGGTGAAGACCTCGGACCTCGGCTGCTGGACGAACCTGACGCAACGGTAGTCGACCGTCATCTCGCTCGGCGTGATCCGGGTGCTGACGTAGCCGCGCAAGTTGGTCCAGAACCTCAGGTTCGGGTTGTACGCCGCCCACGGGTGCTGCCCGTCGGGCTTGTCGTAGCCGTCGCCCCCGGTCGTGATCGAGCTGGTGACGAACTCCGAGGCCACGATTCCGGAGTCGGGGTCGTCCTGGTCGCGGAAGACCTCGGAGGCCCAGTGGGCGTGCACGTCACCGGTGACGACCACGGGATTGCGCACCCGGCCGGTCTCCATGCCCGCGATCATCCGGTCGCGGGAGGCGTGGTAGCCGTCCCAGGCGTCCATCGAGACCTGCTCGACCGCCGGGTCGGCGTTGGCGTCGCGGCGCCCGAAGAAGACCTGCTGGCCGAGCACGTCCCAGGTCGCCGTCGACCTCCGGAGACCGTCCAGCAGCCAACGCTCCTGCTCCCACCCGGGCAGGCTGCGACCGGGCGCGAAGGCGTCGGGGCACTCCTGGTAGCCGTCGCCGCAGGCCTGGTCGTCGCGGTACTGACGAGTGTCGAGCATGTGGAAGCTGGCCAGCCGACCCCAGGACACCCTGCGGTAGAGCTGGAGGTCGATGCCGCGGGGCACCGAGCGGCGCCGCAGCGGCATGTTCTCGTAGTAGGCGCGGTAGGCGTCGGCGCGACGCTGCAGGAAGGAGCCCTGCTCGCTCGGGTTCTCCGAGATCTCGTCGGCGTAGTTGTTGTCGAGCTCGTGGTCGTCCCAGACCGGCAGCCACGGCGACGTCGCGTGGGCCGCCTGCAGGTCGGGGTCGGTCTTGTACTGGGCGTAGCGGCGGCGGTAGTCGGCCAGCGAGACGGTCTCCCCACCGATGTGGGACCGCTCGCCGTTGTTGGCGGGACCCTCGTACTGGTAGTCGCCGAGGTGCAGCACCACGTCGGGCTGCTCGTCGGCGAGGTGGCGGTAGGCGGTGAAGTAGCCGTGCTGGTAGCTGGAGCAGGAGACGAACGCCATCGTCAGCGACGACACCCGGTCGCCGACTCCGGGCGTGGTCAGGCTGCGGCCCGCGGGTGAGCGCCAGCGTCCGCACCGGAACCGGTACCAGTACTCCCGGCCGGGCCGGAGGCCACCGACCTCGACGTGGACGCTGTGGGCACCCTCGGGCCGGGCGACCGCCACGCCGCGGCGCACCACGCGCCGGAAACCGGGATCGGTCGCCACCTGCCAGGCCACCCGGTGGTCGCGCGCTGGCATCCCCCCGAGACCGGTGTCGGCCAGCGGGTCCGGCGCGAGCCGGGTCCAGATGACGAAGCCGTCGGGGCCGGGGTCTCCGCTCGCGACGCCGAGGGTGAAGGGGTCGGCCGGCAGCGGGGGCGCCGCCGCCGAGGGTCGGGTGCCGGCGAGCGCGCCGGCAGGCACGAGGGTGGCGAGGGCGCCACCGCGCAACAGGGTCCTCCGAGTCGAATCCATGCGGGCAGCCCAGCGCAGCCGGGCGTCGCGCGGGTGACACGCCGGTGAACCCTCGTCGCCCGACGGCTGACATCACCGCGGTCAGGAGAGCGCGGCCGCCCGCACCACCATCACGTCGGGCAGCCCGGAGACGACCTCGCTCCACGTCTCACCCTCGTCCGGTGAGGCCCACACCGCGCCGTTGCGCCCGCCGAAGTAGAGGCCCGCCGGGTCGTGGGCGTCGGCGCACATCGCGTCGCGCATCACCGCCGCGAAGTAGCCATCGGGCAGGTCGCCGTCGCCGAGCGCCTGCCAGGAGGCACCGGCATCGTCAGTGCGCCACACCCGAGCGTGACCGTCGACCGGCCAGCGGGCGCCGGCGTCGCTGATCGGGAAGGTGTAGGCGGTGCCGGTCCGGCGCGGGTGGGTGACCATCGCGAAGCCGAACTCGGTGGGCAGACCGGGTGCGATGTCGTTCCAGGTGCCGCCGCCGTCGTCGGAACGGTAGACGCCCCCGTGGTTCTGGAGGAACAGCCGGTCGGGGTCACCGGAGTCACGGGCGACCTTGTGCACGCACTGCCCGAACTCGGGGTAGCTCCGCTCCCCCGGCATGAACTCCGCCTTGACGCCGGAGTTGGACGCCGACCACGACTCGCCCCCGTCGGACGTGCGGTAGACGCCGCCCGTGGAGATCGCGGCGAGGACCGACTGCGCGTCGTCGGGGTGCGGGAGGATCGTGTGGAAGGCCTGCCCACCGAACCCGGCGCCCCACTCGGCGCGCTGGGGGTGGTCCCACAGGCCGCGGACCAGCTCGAAGGTCTCGCCGCGGTCGGTGGACCGGAAGATCGCCCCGGGCTCGGTGCCGGCCCACACGACGCCGTCGTCGACCCCGGGGACGAGCTGCCACACCCGCTCGAGCGCCGTTCCCGTGTCGTCGGGGAACCGCAGGGCGCCGTTGGGGGTCTCGTCCCAGGTCGCGCCCAGGTCGTCGGAGCGGCGGACCTGGGGGCCGAACCAGCTCGAGGAGCAGCCCGCGAGCAGCCGCGGCTGCGCGCCCCTGGCGTCGAGGAGGACGGAGTAGACCTCCTCCATGGGGAAGTGGGGTCCGGTCACCTCCCAGTCGCGGCGCTCCGCGTCGGAGGTCGCCAGCCAGAGCCCCTTGCGGGTGCCGATCATGAGCAGGGTGGCGGGTGCCATGAGGACTCCTTACTGCTGGGTGCGCTTCTTGAACGCACGGATCGAGAGCGGCGCCAGCGCCGCGGTCAGGGCGAAGGTCCAGATCAGGGTCGCCACGACGGGGTACTGCAGCGGCAGCGCCGCGTCCGGGGGCGCCGGAACCGTGTTGCCCCAGAGCTCACGCAGCGCCTGGACCAACGACGAGATCGGGTTCCACTCGGCGATGGTCCGGAGCACCGTGCCCATCGCCTCGGTCGGTGCGAACGCGTTGGAGAGGAAGGTGAGCGGGAAGATGGTCGTGAACATCACGCCCTGGACCGCCTCGACCGAGCGCATCGACGCGCCGACCAGGATGCCCAGCCAGATCATCGCGAAGCCCCACAGCAGCAGGAGCCCGTAGCCGGCGACCGCCTCGAGGACGGTGCCCCTGATCCGCCAGCCGATGACCAGACCGGTCAGCGACATGACGACGATGCCGATGCTGGAGTGGATCAGGCTGGAGATGCTGCGACCGACCAGGACCGCGGCGCTGTGGATGGGCAGCGAGCGCATCCGGTCGACGATGCCCTTGTCGATGTCGGCGGTGAGTCCGACGGCGACGATGAACGAGGCGAAGGCGATGGTCTGGCCCATGATGCCGGCCATCAGCCATTCCTTGTAGCCGGCCGGGGCGTTGGTGGCGATCGCGCCGCCGAAGACGTAGGCGAACAGCACCACGAACATGACCGGCTGGATGGTGACGTCCATCAGCATCTCGGGCATCCGCCGGATGTGGATCAGGTTGCGACGCGTGATCGTCCAGGACTGACGCAGCAGCCCGGTGCGGCGGATCTCGGGCCGCGCCAGGGACGGGTGGTGGGCGAGGTCGCTGCGGGTGGTGGTCATGCCGAAGCCTCTTCCTGGTCGTCGGTGGGCTCCTCCTCGGCGCGGTGGCCGGTGAGGTGGAGGAAGACGTCGTCGAGGCTGGGCCGCTGCAGCCCGAGGTCGTCGAGGTCGATGCCGCAGCCGTCGAACAGGTTCGCCACGCGGGTGACGTCGGAGAGACCGTCGGCGGGGGCGGTGAGGGTCCGGGCGGCCTCGTCGACGTGGAGCTCGGGGACGGCCGGGCGCAGCAGGTCGGCCGCCTGGGCGAGGTCGTCGGGTCGTGACACGGTCACCACCAGGGCCGCCTTGCCGGAGGCGTCCTTGAGCTGGAGCGGGGTGCCGTGGGCGATCACGGTGCCGTGGTCGATGACGACGATGTCGTCGGCGAGCTGGTCGGCCTCCTCGAGGTACTGGGTCGTGAGCAGCAGCGTGGTGCCGTCGCGCACGAGGTCGCGCAGCACCTCCCAGAGCTCCACCCGGCTGCGGGGGTCGAGCCCGGTGGTGGGCTCGTCGAGGAACAGCACGGGTGGGGTGGCGATCAGGCTGACCGCGAGGTCGAGCCGGCGGCGCATGCCGCCGGAGTAGGTCTTGATGATGCGGTCGCCGGCGTCGGACAGCGAGAACCGCTCCAGCAGCTCGTCGGTCTGACGCCGGATCGTGGCCTGGTCGAGGCCGTAGAGGCTGCCGATCAGCCAGAGGTTCTCCCGACCGGTCAGCAGCTCGTCGACGGTCGCGGTCTGGCCGGTCAGGCCCATCGCCCGTCGTACGGCGTCGGGCTCGCGGAGGACGTCGTGACCGGCCACCCGGGCGGTGCCGCTCGTCGGGGTCGTCAGCGTCGTCATCATGCGGACGGTCGTGGTCTTGCCTGCGCCGTTGGGCCCGAGCAGGCCCAGCACCGAGCCGCGGGGCACGCTGAAGCTGACCCCGTCGACGGCGACCGTCTCGCCGAAGTGCTTCACCAGCTCCTCGGCCTCGATCGCCGGGCCCGCCGTCACTGCGCCCTGACTCGTCCCGGTTGCCGTGGTGGTCACGCGTGGTCCTCCCCGTTGCATGGTCGTCGGCCTGTGGAGGCGACGCTAGCCCTGCCCACTGACAGGGTCATCCGAATTGCGTCGCACCGCACGTCCTACATTGACCGGGTGGCGCCCCGATTCTCACCGGTCTGGCTGGTGCTTCTCGGAATTCTCTCCGTCCAGCTCGGCGCCGCGGTCGCGAAGCTGCTGTTCGGGGAGATCCCTCCGACGGGCATGGTGTGGCTGCGCCTGGTGACCAGCGCACTGGTCCTCGGGCTGGTCGCCCGCCCCGCCTGGCGAGGCCGCACCCGCGCCGACTGGGCGGTGGTCGTGGGCTTCGGCGTCACCCTGGGCGTGATGAACTGGTCGATCTACCAGGCCTTCGCCCGGATCCCGCTCGGCGTCGCCGTGACCATCGAGTTCGTCGGGCCCCTGACCATCGCGGTGCTCGGCTCGCGCCGGGCACGCGACCTGATCTGGGTGGGCCTGGCGGGGACCGGCGTGCTGCTGCTCGGGATCCAGCCGGGCGAGGTGACCCTCGTCGGCGCCGGCTTCGCGCTGCTCGCCGGGGCCGCCTGGGCGGCGTACATCCTGCTGAGCGCCCAGACCGGTGCCCGGTGGCCGGGGCTCGACGGCCTCGCGGTGGCCAGCGTCGTGGCCACGGTGCTGCTCGCACCCGCGGCCGTGGTCAGTGCCGGCGCCACCCTGCTCGACCCCCGGATCCTCGCCATCGGTGCCGCGGTGGGCCTGCTCAGCTCGGTGGTGCCCTACAGCGTCGAGATGATGGCGTTGCGTCGCCTGCGGCCGGCCGTGTTCTCGATCCTGATGAGCCTGGAGCCGGCGGCCGCGGCCCTGGTCGCGATCCTCGTGCTCGGTGAGTTCCTCACCCCCGCCCAGTGGGTGGCGATGGCCTGCGTGGTGGTCGCCTCGGTGGGTGCCACCCGCTCGGGCCGCGGGCTCACCGAGCCGGCGCCGGACTGAGCGGGGCCGGATCGTTCACACGGCCGTCACACACGGTTGACGCGAGCGCAAGACTCCCGGCCTAGCGTCGCCCGCGTCGCAGCTCTCCGACCCAGGACCGCCATGCACCTGCCGCCCGTCGTCCGCCTCGACCAGTGGGTCGACCGGTGGGCCGTCGCCTCCCAGCAACGGTCCTGCCGCAACGCCATGGTCGCCGCCACGGTGCTCACGCAGCGCCGGGCGGAGTCCCGCGAGGTCGAGGACTTCCTCGCCGCGCGCGGCGTACGGCGGGCGGCCGACCAGCAGCCCGAGCTGGCGCTCTCGCAGTGAGTCGGGTGGCGCGGCCGCCTCTCCGGTCGCGCCACCCTCCACGGGCGGTTCGGCCACGGCCGGGCTGGCCCGCTCCGGCACACTGTCGCCATGGCACCCCCTGCCGGCCCCGCCACCGAGGCCCTGACCAGCCACCCCCGCCTGGCCTTCACCGACCTCCTCTCCGACGACGGCACCCGGCTCCGGGCGTGGACCAACGACCCCGACGGTGCGATCGACGGCCCGACCGTGGTGCTGTGCAACGGGCTCGGGACCAACCCCTGGGCCTGGCCGGCGCTGCTCGAGCCCGACTGCGGGTTCCGCGTGGTGAGCTGGAACCACCGCGGCACCGGCGGTTCGGCCCGGCCGGAGGACCCGGAGCGGGTCGGCATCGACGAGTTCGTCGAGGACGCGCTCTCGGTGATGGACCACTTCGGCGTCGACCACGCCGTGATGATGGGCTGGTCGATGGGCGTCAACACCATGTTCGAGCTGGCCACCCGCCACCCCGAGCGGGTGCGCGGCCTGTTCGCGGTGGCCGGCGTCCCCGGTGGGACCTTCGCCACGATGCTCGGACCCTTCCACCTCCCCCACGTCGTGGCCGGGGCCGTCGCGGTCGGCTGTGCCCGGCTGCTGGAGCGCGGGGGCCGCGTGCTGACACCGCTCACGACGCGGATCCCGGTCGGTCCCCGCACGGTCGCCCTGCTCGGCCGGACCGGCTTCATGCTCCCGGTCGCCGACGCCGAGCTCGCGGCCACGGCGGTGCGGGAGTTCCTCCGGACCCCGGTCGACTGGTACTGCCACATGGCGCTGCGCACCTCCGAGCACGCCCGGGTCCGGCTCAGCCGGGTGACGGCGCCCGCGTTCTTCGTCGCCGGGCGGTGGGACGTCCTCAGCGGCGCCCGCGACATGTTCACGGCGGCCGAGCGGCTCGCCGACGCGACGTACGTCGAGCTGGACGGCACCCACTTCCTGCCGATGGAGCAGCCCGACCAGGTGCACGCGCTGCTGCTGGAGTTCGTGGAGCGGGTCGGCTGATGCGCCGTACCGCCGTGCAGGGCCTGGGCCTGTCTCTGGGACTCGCGCTGGTCCTCGGACTGGGCGCCTGCTCCGGCGACGGTGACGACGGTCCCGGCCCGGACACCGTGACCGCGCCGACCGACGAGGGGTCCCCGAGCGACCCGAGCTCGCCGCCGTCCGGGAGCCCGTCGCCGCGCGGCCCCTCGGCGGGGCCCGGTGAGGGGCGCACCGTGAAGGTCGTCGACACGGTCGCCACCGGGCTGGAGGTCCCGTGGGGGCTCGGCTTCCTCCCGGACGGCCGCGCGGTGGTGACCGAGCGCGACACCCGTGAGGTGCTGGTGGTCGACCCCGACGGCGGTGACCCCCAGACCGTCGGCGTCGTCGAGCAGGCGGTCCCCGAGGGCGAGGGCGGGCTGCTGGGGGTCGCGGTCTCCCCCGACTTCGCCCGCGACCGGATGCTGTACTTCTACGCCACCCGGGCGAGCGACAACGCGGTGCTGAGGGCACGGCTGGGGCGCGACGACCGGCTCGGCTCCCTCGAGACGGTGCTCGACGGGATCCCGAAGGGGTTCATCCACAACGGCGGCCGGCTCCGGTTCGGTCCCGACGGGTACCTCTACGTGTCCACCGGCGAGACCGGCGACGGCGCCCAGTCGCAGGACCGGTCGTCGCTGGGCGGCAAGATCCTGCGGATCACGCCCGACGGCGACCCCGCCCCGGGCAACCCCGACCCCGACTCGCCGGTCTGGACGTGGGGCCACCGCAACGTGCAGGGGCTCGCCTTCGACGACGGCGACCGGCTCTGGGCCAGCGAGTTCGGCCAGTCGACGTACGACGAGCTCAACCTGGTCCGGAAGGGCCGCAACTACGGCTGGCCCGAGGTCGAGGGGCGGGGGGACGCCGGTGAGTTCGTCAACCCCCTCGTCGTGTGGAGCACCAGCGAGGCCTCCCCCTCCGGCATCGCCTGGACCGAGGACCACGTCTGGATGGCCGCGCTCGGGGGGACCCGGCTCTGGCGGGTGACGACCGACGGCCCCCGGGCCGGCGACCCGACGCCGTTCCTGGTCGGCGACTACGGGCGGCTGCGCACCGTCGAGGTCGCCCCCGACGGGATGCTGTGGGTGACGACGTCCAACCGCGACGGCCGAGGGGCCCCGTCGGGCGACGACGACCGGATCCTGGTGGTGCGGCCCGGCAGCCGGTGAGTCACTGCAGGCCGACTGCCTGGACCACCAGGAAGGCCGTCAGAGAGACCTCGACGACGGCACCCAGCACGTCGCCGGTCACCCCACCCAGACGGCGGCAGGCCGTCAGCACCACCAGCGCCGCGGACACGACCACCAGGACCACGCCGGCCAGCCCCCGACCGCCGTCCAGCAGCAGCGCCACCGCGGCGAGCGCCAGCACGACGAGGGCGACGCCGGCCACGGGGACCGTGCCGGCGACCGCGCTGCCCAGCCCTTCGACTCGTGCCGCCGGGACGCCACGGGCACAGCCGATGGACAGGCAGCCCCGGCTCACGACGACCGCGACGCCGACGGCGATCGCGGCGTCGGGCCCGGTGTGGCGATCGAGCACGCCACCGATCGCCGAGGCCTGGAGCAGGATCACCAGGACCACCGTCGCCGCCCCGACCGGGCCCACGTCACCCGAGCGCATGACGTCGAGCCGTCGGCCGACGTCGCCGGGCACCGCGAGCCCGTCAGCGGTGTCGGCCAGGCCGTCGAGGTGCAGCCCTCCCGAGCCCAGCGCGAGGACCGCGACCGCGAGCGCGCCGATGAGCAGGGGCGGGGCGAGCACGGCGTCACCTGCCCACACCACGAGTCCCGCGACGACGGCGAGCGGGAGCACGGCCACGGGGGCGAGAGCCATGGCGACTCCCGCCACCCGGCCTCCGACGGGCTGCCGCGGCGGCGCGACGGGCAGCACCGTCAGCGTGCCCACCGCCAGCCGGGCCGCATCCCCCGCAACGCTCACACCGACTCCGGCTCGGGGAGCGTGACCGAGTCGAGGGTGGTCATCCCGGCCAGCAGCAGCGGCGCGGTCCGCAGCAGCGGCAGGGCGGCCAACGCGCCGCTCGCCTCGCCGAGGCGGAGCTCCAGGTCGAGCAGCGGCAGCAGGTCGAGCGCCTCGAGCGCGAGCCGGTGTGCCGGCTCCGTCGAGCGGTGGCCGGCGTACCACCAGGCGACGGCGCCGGGCGCCAACTGCTCGGCCAGCAGGGCACACGCCCCCGACACGACCCCATCGAGCAGCACGGGGACTCCGCGCTCGGCCGCCCGGACGAGGAAGCCGGTCGCGGCCGCCAGGTCCGCGCTCCCGACGGTCCGCAGCAGCCCGACAGCGTCGGCGCGGTGCGGACGCGCGCGTTCGAGGGCCGCTGCGACGACGTCCCGCTTGACCCTCCACGTCTCGTCGTCGACACCGGTCCCCCGCCCGACGACGTTGTCGGCGTCGAGCCCGAGGACGGCACCGACGAGCGTGGCCGCGACGGTCGTGTTGCCGATCCCCATGTCGCCGGGCACGAGCAGGTCGGCGCCGGCGTCGATCTCCTCGTCCGCGACCGCCCGGCCGGCCGCGAGCGCGGCCTCGACCTCGCCGGGCGCCAGGGCATCCTCGCGGTGGATCGGACCGGACGTACGCCGGACCTTGTGGCGCCGCACCTCGGCGGGCGTGTCGGCGAGGTCGTCGTCGACGGCGATGTCGACGACCCTCACCCGGGCACCGTGTGCACCGGACAGCACGTTGACCGCCGCGCCACCACGCAGGAACTCGCGCACCATGGCCGCCGTCACCGCCCGGGGGTACGCCGACACCGAGCTGTCGCTGGTGACGCCGTGGTCACCCGCGAACACCACCACCGACACGTCTCGCGGCGCTCGCGGCTCCGCGGTGCCCTGGACGCCGGCGAGCCACACGGCCAGCTCCTCCAGCCGTCCCAGCGAACCGAGCGGCTTGGCCAGCCCGTCGACGCGACGGCGGGCACCCTCCCGGGCTGCTTCGTCGATGGTCCTCACTCTGGTCACGCCCGCTCTCCGTCCAGTCGGATGACTCGTCCGGCCACCACCAGGCGGACGTCGTCGGTCAGGTCGGCGACCCGCGTGTTGAGTCGGCCGAGGGCGTCCCGGAACAGCACACCCGACCGCGTGCCGGGCACCACTCCGGAGCCCACCTCGTTGCTGACGGCCACCACCGGCACCCGCGCCGAGCGCCAGGCACCGAGCAGTCGGTCGACCTCGTCGTCCAGCCGGGGCAGCCAGGCGGTGTCCCCCTCGACGGACTCCCAGGCACCTGCTCCGCCCATCGTCGCGGCCAGCCAGGTGGCGAGGCAGTCGACGAGCACCGGCCGGTCGGCGGCCTGGAGCGCGGCCGCCACGTCGGTCGTCTCCAGCGTGGTCCATCCGGCCGGGCGGTCGCGCCGGTGGGCGGCGACGCGGGCATCCCACTCGACATCGGTGCCGTCGGGCACCGGCCCGGGCGCCACGTACAGCACGGCTGGCACCTCGGACAGCAGGCGTTGCGCGTGCCGTGACTTCCCCGAGCGCGCCCCGCCCAGGATCAAGGTCCGGTGCGCCAGGGGCGCGGCCCCCGCGCTCACCGGTCGGCCCTCACCGGCAGCACCGCGGGACCTCCGTCGCGCTCCAGCACCTCGACGCGGGCGCCGTAGACCTCGGCCAGACGAGCCGGCTGCAGCACCTCCGTGGGGCTGGCGTCAGCGACCACGCGACCCTGGTGGAGCAGCACGACGCGACGGCCGTACTGCCCCGCCAACGTGAGGTCGTGCATCGCGGCGACCACGGTCAGCTCGTCCTGCAGCCGCATCCGGTGGACCAGGTCGAGGACGCTCTGCTGGTGCCCGATGTCCAGGGCGCTGGTCGGCTCGTCCAGCAGGAGGACCTGTGGCTGCTGGGCCAGCGCGCGGCCGAGCACGACCCGCTGCAGCTCGCCGCCGGACAGACCGGCCGCTGGACGCTCGGCGAGCCCGAGCAGGTCCAGGCGGTCGAGGGTCCGCTCCACCGCGTCCCGGTCTGAGGCCGTCTCGGTGCCGAAGCGGCGCAGGTGGGGAGTGCGGCCGAGCGCGACGAGCTCCCGCACCGTGATCCCCTCCGGCACCACGGGTCGCTGCGGCATGAGCGCGAGCACCCGCGCGATCCGCCGGCGCGACGTCCGCCCCGGATCCAGACCGCACACGGACAACGACCCCGTGGCGGGGATCAGGCCGGCCACGGCATGGAGCAGCGAGGTCTTGCCGGCTCCGTTCGGTCCGACCACGGCGACCCAGTCACCGGGCTCGACGACCAGGTCGACGTCGGTGAGGACCTGGACGCCCCCACGGTCGACGCAGACGCCTCGACACTCGACGGGCGCGGTCACAGCGCCCCCTTGTGACGGCGCAGCACGACGAGGAAGAACGGCGCTCCGACCAGGGCGGTGACCACACCGATGGGCACCTCCGCCGGCGCCAGGGCGGTCCGGGCGACCACGTCGCACAGCACCAGGAACGCCGCTCCGAGCAGCAGCGCCAGCGGCAGCAAGGTGCGGTGGCCGGCCCCGAAGAGCAGCCGGACGGCGTGGGGCACCACGATGCCGACGAAGCCGATCAGCCCGCTGACACTGACCACAGCGGCGGTGCCGAGCGTGGCAGTGACGACGAGCAGGAGCCGCACGCGAGCGGGGTCGACCCCCAGGCTGGCCGCCTCGACGTCGCCGACGGCCATCACGTCGAGCAGTCGTCGGTGTCCGAGGACCACCGCGCAGGACACCACGACGTAGGGAAGGGCCACGACCACGTCGGACCAGCCGTCGGTGCTCAGCCTGCCCAGCATCCACGAGTAGACCGACAGCAGCGAGTCGTCGTACTGCTGCTGGACGAAGTTCTGGATCGCGTTGAAGAACGCCCCTACCGCGACGCCCGCCAGGATGATCACGACCGCCCCACGACCACCGCCCACGGTGCTGCCGAGGGTGTACGTCGCCGCCACCCCCAGCAGGCCTCCGACGAACGCCAGCAGCGGGATGCCGACCGGCCCGACCGCACCGCCGGCCACGATGCCGAGGGTGGCGCCGAGACCCGCGCCGCTGGAGATCCCGAGCAGGTAGGGGTCGGCCAGCGGATTGCGGAAGACCCCCTGGTAGGCCGTTCCGGCCACGGCCAGCATCGCTCCGACCAGGACGCCGAGCACGACGCGCGGCAGGCGGATCTCCCAGAAGATGGCTTGCTGCGTGACCGACATGCCGGAGTCCACCTCGATGCCGGGTACGGCGTCGAGCAGCTCCAGCAGCACGCCCCGGACCTCGAGCCCGGCGGGGCCGACCAGACACCCGACCAGCACCGCGCCCAGGCACACCACGACGCCGATGGCGATCTTGGTGCGACGCAGGCCGGGCCGCGCGGCCAGCTCCCGCAGCGCGCGCGCCCGCGCGACCGCCGCCGATCCGCGGCGCCCGCTGGCCAGGTCGAGAGCCATGGCCGGTCAGCCGCCCGGGAGCGCGTCCTCGCGCTCCTGCAGCAGCTGGCTCACCTGCTGCACGAAGTCGAGCGTCCGTGGTCCCCAGCGGCTGGCGATGTCCTCGTCGAGGACGTGCACCTGCTCTTCGGCCACGGCGGGGACCTGCTCCCAGCCCGGTCGCTTCGCGACGTCCTTCTCAGCCACCCCGCAGCACTGGCTGTCGGCCAGGAACACGAGGTCGGGCTCCGCACCCACGACGTACTCGCTCGAGAGCTGCGGGTAGTCGTCGCCCCCCTTGGCCTCGTCGGCGACGTTCTCGAGGCCGAACAGCCCGTAGACCTCGCCGATGAAGGTGTCGCTCGTGGCGGTGTAGAGGTCGGGACTGAGCTCGTGGAAGTAGCTGACGCCGTCGGTCGGCGGGGCGTCCGCCACGGCCTGCTCGATACCGATGCGGGTCTCCTCGACCAGCTGGCCGGCCTCCTCCTCGTGACCGGTGGCTGCGCCGATCCGCTCGATCTGGGAGTACGTCTCGTCGAGGTCGGCCGCTGCGGGCATCAGCAGGGTCGGCACCCGTGCCTTCTCCAGCCCCGAGACGAGGTCACCGGTGTCGTCCGAGGCGATCACCAGGTCGGGCTCCTTGGCGAGGATCGCCTCGACGTTGGGCTGGTAGCCCGACAGCTTCGTCGTCGGGACGTCCTCGGGGAAGTCGGACTGGTCGTCGACGGCGACCACCTGGTCGCCGGCGCCGACCGCCCACAGCATCTCCGTCGCCGTCGGGCTGAGCGAGACGATCGAGACGGGCTCCGCCTCGATGGTGACCTCGGTGTCGCCGCCGATCGGGCCCGACAGGACCGCCACGGGGAACTCCGGGTCCGTCGACGAGGACGGTGAGGCCTCCGAGGCTGACTCATCGACGGTGTCGACGTTCCCGCAGCCGGCCAGCACGAGAGCTGGCAGGGTGAAGGACAAGAGCAGGAGGCGCCGCCGACGGCGGCGCGAGGTGGTGATGTGGTGCACAGCATCCTCCGGACTCGGAGGACGAGAGTCTTCGGGCCGCCACGGGCCCGGGACCCGCTGCTGCACGAACTACCCTTCGTCCGAGGCTAGTTGCGTGGCCACGGGCCAGGTGACCTGGCTCGTCCGGGCCCTGGGGACCGGCTTCACAGTTGCGGGACAGCACCGGGTTCGCACCGGATTTCACTGAAGCGTCGTGGCACTCCCGCATCGGGCGGAAGCGTCTCGCACTCTAGCCCACGGCGCCGATTCCTCCGCCACCCCGGCCCTCTAGGGTCACTCGGGTGAGCGGCAGCCTGATGGTGCTCGGAACGACGTCCGACGCGGGCAAGACGGTGATCACGACCGGACTGTGTCGGGCGCTCTCACGTCGAGGGCTGCGGGTGGCGCCGTTCAAGGCGCAGAACATGTCCAACAACTCGATGGTGACCGCCGACGGGGCCGAGATCGGGCGCGCCCAGTGGATCCAGGCCGTGGCCGCGCGGTCCGAGCCCGAGGCGGCGATGAACCCCGTCCTGCTCAAGCCGGGCAGCGACCTGCGCAGCCACGTCGTGGTGATGGGCCGCCCGGCCGGCACGCTCGACGCCGGCGAGTTCGCGGGCGGGCGAGCGGCGCTCGCCCGTGCGGCGTACGACGCCTTCGACGACCTGGCGGGCCGGTACGACGTCGTGGTCTGCGAGGGTGCAGGCTCACCGGCCGAGATCAACCTGCGCGCCCACGACTACGTCAACCTCGGCCTCGCCCGGCACGCCTCGATCCCGTCGGTGCTGGTCGGCGACATCGACCGCGGCGGGGTGTTCGCCGCCATGCACGGCACCCTCGCGCTGCTCGACGAGGCCGACCAGGCACTCGTGTGCGGGCTGGTGGTCAACCGGTTCCGGGGAGACGTCGGGCTGCTGCGGCCCGGGCTGCACGACGTGGCGAGGCTGACCCATCGGCCGGTGCTCGGCGTGGTGCCGTGGCTGTCCGGGCTGTGGCTGGACTCCGAGGACTCGCTGTCGGTCCGCGACCGGCCCGCCCCACGCCGCGGCACACGACCGCTGCGCGTGGCGGTCGTGCGGTTGCCGCGGATCAGCAACTTCACCGACGTCGACGCACTCTGCCTCGAGCCCGGGCTGGACGTCGCCTTCACCGACGACGCGCTGGACGTGCGCTCGGCCGACGTGGTCGTCGTCCCCGGCACCCGGGCGACCATCGCCGACCTGGCGTGGCTGCGCGAGCTCGGTCTGGCGGACGCGGTGTGCGAGCACGCGGCGCGGGGCGGGGCGGTGCTCGGCATCTGCGGCGGGTTCCAGATGCTGGGCCGCGAGGTGTCCGACCCGGACGGCGTCGAGGGCGACCCCGCCGCGCGGGCGCCCGGCCTCGGCCTGCTCGACGTCACGACCACGTTCGGCAGCGACAAGGTGCTCGGCACCCCCTCCGGCACCGCACGGGGCGTGCCGATCAGCGGCTACGAGATCCACCACGGGCGAGTGCACGTGGGCACGGGTGAGGCCTTCCCCGGGGGCGTCCGGTCGGGCGCCGTCGTCGGCACCATGTGGCACGCCTGCCTGGAGGGGGACCGCTTCCGGGCGGCCTGGCTGCGGGAGGCCGCGGGCGCGGCGGGACACGAGCTCCCCGACGTCGGGAAGACCTCGTTCGCCACAGCGCGCGAGGCCAGGATCGACGCGATCGCCGACGCAGTCGAGGAGCACCTCGACCTCGACGCCGTCCTCCGGCTCGTCGAGCTCGGACCCACCCCCGGACTGCCCCCGGTGCGCGGCGGCCTGGTCCCCTGACGCCGACCCGTCACTCGTGCAGGTTCACGACCCCGCGACCCGTCACTCGTGCAGGTTCGGCCCTGCAGAAGTGACGGCTCGCGCCCTCTCCAGGCTGCAGAAGTGACGGGTCGAGGTCAGGTGAGCTTCTCGAGGATCAGCTCGCGCACCCGGGCCGCGTCGGCCTGGCCGCGCATCTCCTTCATGACGACGCCGATCAGGGCGCCGGCGGCGGCGACCTTTCCGTCGCGGATCTTGTCGGCGACGTCGGGGTTGCCGGCGATGGCGTGGTCGACGGCCTCCGACAGCGCCCCCTCGTCGGAGACGATGGCGAGCCCGCGGGCCTCGACGACCTCCTGCGGCGTACCCTCCCCGGCGAGCAGGCCGTCGAAGACCTGGCGGGCCAGCTTGTCGTTGAGGGTGCCGGCGTCGACCAGGTCCTGCACCTCGGCGACCTGGGCGGGGGTCACGCCGAGGTCGGCGAGGTCGCTCCCGGCGTCGTTGGCGCGCCGCGCGAGCTCGCCCAGCCACCACTTGCGCGCCGCCTGGGGCGCGACACCCGCCGCCACCGTCTCCTCGACCAGGCCGAGCGCGCCGGCACCGACGGTGTCGCGCATCTCGAGGTCGGAGAAGCCCCACTCGGCCTGCAGCCGGGTCCGCTTCGCGGTCGGGTTCTCCGGAAGGGTGCCGCGCAGCTCCTCGACCCACTCGCGGGAGGGTGCGACCGGCACCAGGTCCGGCTCGGGGAAGTAGCGGTAGTCCTCGGCGTCGGACTTCTCGCGCCCGGAGGTGGTGATGCCGGTGTCCTCGTGCCAGTGGCGGGTCTCCTGCAGCACCGAGCCGCCGCCGTCGAGGATCGCCGCGTGCCGCTGCACCTCGAACCGTACGGCGCGCTCGACCGAGCGGAACGAGTTGACGTTCTTGGTCTCGGTCCGGGTCCCGAGGGCGTCGGCCCCCTTCGGCGCGAGCGAGAGGTTGACGTCGGCGCGCAGGTTCCCCTGGTCCATCCGTGCCTCGGACACCCCCAGCGCGACGATCAGGTCGCGCAGCTGCTGGACGTAGGCCCGGGCCACCTCGGGCGCCCTCGCGCCGGTGCCGGTGATCGGCTTGGTGACGATCTCGATCAGGGGGATGCCGGCGCGGTTGTAGTCGACGAGGGAGTAGTCGGCTCCGTGGATCCGGCCGGTGGTGCCGACGTGGGTCGACTTGCCGGTGTCCTCCTCCATGTGGGCACGCTCGATCCCGACCCGGACCACCTCACCCTCCACGTCCACGTCCATCCAGCCGTCGAAGGCGATGGGCTCGTCGTACTGGGAGGTCTGGAAGTTCTTCGGCATGTCCGGGTAGAAGTAGTTCTTCCGCGCGAACCGGCACCAGTCGGCGATGGAGCAGTTCAGCGCCAGCCCGATCCGGATCGCCGACTCCACCGCGACCCGGTTGACCACCGGCATCGCGCCCGGCAGGCCCAGGCAGGTCGGGCACACCTGGGTGTTCGGCTCGGCGCCGAACCCGGTGGGGCAGCCGCAGAACATCTTGGTGGCGGTGTTGAGCTCGACGTGGACCTCGAGGCCGAGGGCGGGATCGAACTTCTCCAGCGCCTCCTCGAACGAGAGCAGCGTGTCGGTGCTCACGCTGCACCTCCTTCGAGACCCGTGGCCCGGTCGAGCAGGGGGCCACCCCACTCGCGCGTGAGCAGCGTCTCCAGGGCAGCGCCGACGCGGTAGACCCGGTCGTCGGCCATCGCCGGGGCGAGGACCTGGACGCCGGACGGCAGGCCGTCCTCGTCGGCCAGCCCGTTGGGCACCGAGATGCCGGGCACGCCGGAGAGGTTGGCGGGGATGGTGGCCAGGTCGTTGAGGTACATCGCCAGCGGGTCGTCGACCTTCTCGCCGATCCGGAACGCCGTGGTGGGCGCGGTCGGCGAGACCAGGACGTCGGCCTGCTCGAACGCGGCCTCGAAGTCCCGCGTGATCAGCGTCCGCACCTTCTGGGCCTGTCCGTAGTAGGCGTCGTAGTAGCCGCTCGACAGGGCATAGGTGCCGAGGATGATCCGCCGCTTCACCTCGTCGCCGAAACCGGCGTCGCGGGTGGCGCGCATCACCTCCTCGGCGCTGGGGCTGCCGTCCGGGACGACGCGGAGGCCGTAGCGCATCGCGTCGAACCTGGCGAGGTTGCTCGAGGCCTCCGCCGGGAGGATGAGGTAGTAGGTCGCCAACGCGTGCACGAAGTGGGGGCAGGACACCTCGACCACCTCGGCGCCGGCCTTGACCATCAGGTCGACCGACTCCTGGAACCGGCGCAGCACGCCGGCCTGGTAGCCCTCGCCGCCCAGCTCGGTCACCACGCCGATCCGGACGCCGGTGAGGTCGCCCGACTCGCCCCGCCGGACCGCGTCGACGAGCGCCGGCAGCGGCTGGTCGATGCTGGTCGAGTCGAGCGGGTCGTGGCCGCCGATCACCTCGTGGAGCAGCGCCGCGTCGAGCACGGTGCGGGTCACCGGCCCCGCCTGGTCGAGCGAGTTGGCGAGCGCGACCAGCCCGTAGCGGCTCACGCCGCCGTACGTCGGCTTCACGCCGACCGTGCCGGTGACGGC
The DNA here is from genome assembly GCF_050880345.1 of Nocardioides sp. GXQ0305. Lineage (NCBI taxonomy): Bacteria > Bacillati > Actinomycetota > Actinomycetes > Propionibacteriales > Nocardioidaceae > Nocardioides > Nocardioides sp. GXQ0305. Next base: position 89,969 of record NZ_JBNYXG010000005.1, on the reverse strand, counting down.
GCCCGGCTGCCGGATCGAGCCGCCGGTGTCGGTGCCGATCGCGAACGGCGCCTCGTACGCCGCCACGGCCGCCGCGGAGCCGCCGCCGGAGCCGCCCGGGATCCGGTCGAGGTCCCACGGGTTGCGGGTCGGCCCGTACGCCGAGTGCTCGGTGGAGGAGCCCATCGCGAACTCGTCCATGTTGGTCTTCCCGAGGATCGGCAGGCCCGCCTCGCGGAGCCGCCGCACGACCGTGGCGTCGTAGGGCGGCACCCAGCCCTCGAGGATCTTCGACCCGCAGGTCGTCGGCATCCCCTTGGTGGTCAGCACGTCCTTGACCGCGATCGGCACGCCGTCGAGCACCGACAGCGGCTCCCCCGCCGCGCGGCGCTCGTCGGACGCTGCTGCGGCCTCGAGCGCGCCCTCGGCGTCGACGTGGAGGAACGCGTGCACCCGGTCGTCGACGTCGGCGATCCGGTCGAGGTGCCGCTGGGTGACGTCGACGGAGGTGACCCGGCCGGCCGCGAGCTCGTCTGCGAGCCACGCGGCGGTGGTCGCCGTACCCCCGGCGTTCACTGCTCGTCCCCCAGGATCCGGGGGACGCTGAACCGCTGGTCCTCGGCCTCGGGCGCCCCGGCGAGCGCCTCCTCGGCGGTCAGGCCGGGCACGACGACGTCGTCGCGGAAGACGTTGCTCATCGGGAGGGCGTGCGAGGTCGGCGGGACGTCATCACCGGCGACCCCCTGGATGGACGCGATCGACTCCAGGATGACCTCCAGCTGCGGGGCGAGGTGGTCGAGCTCGGCGTCGGAGAGGTCGATCCGGGCGAGGTCCGCCAAGTGGGCGACCTGCTCCCGGGAGAGGGACGCACCAGGGGTGTCGGGCATGGCCGCCATCCTAGGCGTGAGCGGTCTCGCCGATTTCCGGGGTGCCCGCCCTCCGTGCCTATCCTCGCGGGCATGTCTGGGTCCCGTCCGGGCGGCTCGCCCTGGTCCTACCGTCCTGCCCTCGACGGGCTCCGGACCCTGGCCGTCTACAGCGTGCTGCTCTTCCACACCGGGCACCCGTGGGCCGAGGGCGGGTTCGTGGGCGTCGACCTGTTCTTCGTGCTCTCGGGCTTCCTGGTGACCAGCGTCATCGTGAGCGAGATCGAGGCCACCGGGTCGCTGCGCCTGGGCCACTTCTACGCCCGCCGCGTACGCCGGCTGCTGCCCGCGGCCGCGGTGGTCGTCGTGGCGACGGCGGCGGTGTACGTCCTGGTCGCCCCGGTCTCCGAGCGACTGTCGCTGGTCCGCGACGCCCAGAGCGCCCTCCTCTACGTCGCCAACTGGAACTTCCTCGCCCAGTCCGGCGACTACTTCGCGGCCGACGCCGCGCAGAGCCCGTTCCTCCACTTCTGGTCTCTGGCCATCGAGGAGCAGTACTACGTCTTCTTCCCGGTGCTCCTCCTGGTGCTGAGCCGGCGCGGCCGCCGGTGGGTGGTCGCCGTGCTGGCCGCCCTGTTCGCCGCGTCGGTCGCCAGCCAGCTGGTGTGGGCCCAGGTCGACGCCGACCACGCCTACTACGGCACCGACGCTCGGCTCTACCAGCTGCTCGCCGGGTCGCTGCTCGCCCTGGTCCTGCACCGCCTGCAGCCCCACGCCGCGCGGCTCCGCCCGGGCGTCGTGGCGTGGGCCGGGCTGGTCGGGTTCGTGGTGCTCTGCAGCGGCCTGCTGCCGGCCTCGCCCTCGGTGCGCGGGCTCGCCGCCACGGCCGCCTCGATCGCCCTCGTCGGGTCGCTCATGCTGGCCGACGGCTCACCGCTGGCGCGGCTGCTGTCGCGGCGGGTCCCCGTGTTCCTCGGCCGGGTCTCCTACGGCACCTACCTGTGGCACTGGCCGGTGATCCTGGTGCTCGAGCAGGTCCTCGACGTCGGCCCGGCGGTCGTGGCGGTCCTCGCGGTGGCGCTCAGCACCGGCCTCGCGGCGGCGTCGTACGAGGTGCTGGAGATGCCGGTCCGCAAGTCGCGCCGGCTCGACGGGCTGCGCTGGTCGCCCGCCGTGGTCGGCGTGGCCGCCAGCGCGCTCCTCGCGGCCACGGTCGTCCCCCTCACCCTGCAGACCGAACGCCGGCCCTCGCTCGCGGCGGTCGACGCGGAGCGGTCGGACGTCGTCAGCCGCAGCAACGTGCAGATCCCCGCCGACGTCGACTGGGAGGCCGTCACCACCGACTACGGCGACACCGGCTGGTGCACCGCCGACGACCCGTCGGCGTGCACCGTCGAGCAGGGCTCCGGCCCGCACGTGCTGCTCGTCGGCGACAGCCAGGCGCAGTCGCTCGTGCCGATGTTCCGCACCCTGGCCCGCGAGCACGACCTCACGCTCTCGCTCAACGTGGTCGAGGGCTGCCTGTGGCAGGAGCGCCTCGCCAACGGGAAGTCCTCCGACGAGGAGCAGCGGAACTGCGAGGACGCGCGTGTCGGCTGGTACGACGACGTGCTGCCGGAGCTCGACCCCGACGTGGTGGTGATCATGTCCCGACCGCGCGACGACGCTCAGGCCTGGTCCGGTGTGGTCCGCCGGCGCGACGGCGTACGGCAACCGCTGGCGCAGATGACCGTGCAGGAGTCGCGGCGGACGCTGCGCGACATCACCCGCACCGTGCCACGGACGTTGCTGGTGGAGCGGCTCGTGATGCCGGAGACCTTCGACCCCGCCTCGTGCCTCACCACCGAGCAGGACGCCGACCGCTGCGCCGTCCCGGTAACGGCCGGCGAGAGCGTCACCGACGGGCTCTCGGTGACCGAGGCGGCGACGTCACGGAAGGTCGACACCCTCGACCTCAACCCGGCGTTCTGCCCCGACGCCCCGGTCTGCCTGCCCGTGGTCGACGACGAGGTGGTGTGGCGCGACGACCACCACGTCACGGCGCAGTACGCCGAGAGCCGGCGCCGGCAGGTCTGGCGGATCCTGAGGGACAGCGGCGCCCTCTGATCCCCCTTTCGGGTCGTGACGGCTCCGCGGCCGCGACCTACGATTGAGGGGTCATGCGCCTGCAACCGCAGCTCATCCCTGCCGCGGACCACTACTGGTCGACGCTGGTGCGCAACGACGTGGAGGCGGCCATCGGCGTGGTCGGCCGGGTGATCGACGCCGGGGTGCACCCCGCCGAGGCGCTGGCCGGGATCGTCGTCCACAACCAGCAGCGGATCGGCGACTCCTGGGCCGCCGGCCACTGGACGGTCGGTCAGGAGCACACCGCCACGGCCGTCAGCGAGCAGGTGGTCTCGTGGGTCGGCGAGAGCCTCCCGGCTCCCGACCCGGACCGGCCGCGGGTGCTGGTGATCTGCGCCGAGCGGGAGTTCCACAGCCTGGCCGCCCAGGTGGTCGCCGTCTCCCTGCGCTCGTGGGGGTGGCCGGCCGACTACCTCGGCCCGGACACCCGCCGCGAACGGCTGCTCCGCCGGCTCGGGGCCGCTCCTCCCGCCGCGGTGCTGGTCAGCGCCTCGCTGTCGTCCTCGCTCACCCGGGTCGCACGGCAGATCGCCGACGTCGCCGCCACCGGTACCCCCGTCATCGTGGGGGGCGCCGCCTTCGACGAGGGCGGCCTCCGCGCCGGCCGTCTCGGGGCCAGCGGCTACGGGGCGTCCCCCGAGGAGGCGCGCACCCTGCTCGGCCGGCTGCCCGACATCGTGATCCCGCAACCGGTGACCCTCGCTGCCGAGGCGGTCCGGCTGGCCGCGCTGTCGGACACCATGGCCCGCTGGGTGCTCGAGGCCACCGAGTCCCAGCTCCACGTCGAGCCCCAGGCGTTGAACCCCGACCACTGGCAGGTGGTCCTCGCGACGTTCACGCCCCACCTCGTGGCCGCGGTCGCCGGAGGCGTCGCCACCGCCGACCCGACCGTCCCGACCGCCGCCCGGACGTGGCTCGACGACGTGCTGCGTCGCCGCGGTGCGCCGGACGACGTCACCGACCTGCTGTGGAAGCAGCTGCGCGACCAGCTCCACGACTTCCCGGCGTCACTGGCGCTGCTGGACTGACCGCTTGGGCCCGCGTGCCACCGTGAGACCCATGTCGCGCCGTCCGCTCCTCGCCGCCGCCCTCGCCGGCGTGCTGCTGCTCGCCGCGTGCACGGCGGGCGGCGGGGACCCGGCGGACGCGCCCGCGGCCGACCCCACGTCGGGTCCCGCGCAGCCGACGTTCTTCTACGTCGCGCTCGGCGACTCGTTCACGGCCGCGCCCGGGATCCCCCGGACCGACGGCTCCGACGGCTGTCTGCGGTCCTCCAGCAACTACCCGTCGCTCGTCGCCGACCGTCTCGGCGCCGACTACGACGTCGACCTCTCCGACCGCAGCTGCAGCGGCGCCGACACCAGCAGCCTGGGCTCGAGCCAGACCTTCGGCCGTACGCCGCTCCCACCCCAGCTCGACGCGCTCGACCGCGACACCGACCTGGTGACCCTGTCGATCGGCGGCAACGACTTCGGCGTGTTCCTGCAGCTCGTCGGCGGGTGCGTGTCGCTGGCCGCCCAGGACCCGTCCGGCTCGCCGTGCCGGGACGCCGCGCAGGAGCAGGGTGACCTGCTCGCGGAGACGCAGGCGAGGATCGAGGGTCGGCTCGTCCGCGCGATCCAGGAGGTGCGCCGGCGGGCGCCGGACGCCGAGGTGCTCGTGGTGGGCTACCCGCAGCTGGCGCCCGCCCGCGGCGGCTGCCCCGAGCTGCTGCCGCTCGCCAGCGGCGACCTCCCGTTCGCGCGCGAGGTCAACAAGTCCCTCACCGACAACCTCGCGCGGGCCGCCGAGCGAACCGGGACGACGTACGTCGACGTCTGGCGTGCCAGCCAGGGCCACGACATCTGTGCCGACCAGCCCTGGGTCAACGGCCAGACCGGCGTGCCGGGCGGCGCGATCCCGTTCCACCCGCTGCCGGCCGGCCAGCAGGCCGTCGCGGACCTGGTGCTGGCCGCGGTGGACCGCTGATCCCTGCCGGTCGGGAGCCTGGGTCCGCAGCCCGGTCAGGGCCGGCCGAGGACGGCCCGGTCACCGGTCCCGACCTCCCCGGGCACCGTGACCTCGGCGTCCAGGCCGAAGGCCACCTCACCCCGCGCCGGCCAGTACCGCGCGAGGGCTGCCAGCAGGCCGAGGTCGCGGACGCCGGACGCGGGGTCCAGGTCGATCACCGCACAGCGCTGGACCACGCGGCGGACCCGCACCTCGGCCGTGCCGATCCGCAGACGACGGCCGACCCACTCCTCCTCGACGTGCGGACCCACCTCGCCGCTGTCGAGCTCGAACGTGGCCCGGAAGCGGGCGCCGTCGACCGGCGCGCCGACCTCCTCGGCCAGCCGCGCGAGCGAGGCGCTGGTCACCAGCGTGACCGCGCCTCCGTAGACCACTGCACCCGGCGCGCCGGCGGCCAGCACGACGTCGCGGCCGAGGTGGGCGGAGTACGCCGCAGCCCACGGACCCTGCACGACCTCCAGGTCGGTGGCCCGGCCCCAGTAGTCCACGCGGCGGACCTCGCCGGTCCGCCCCGGCTCACCGGCGACGGTGCCGGACGGCAGGTCGACGGACAGCACCGTCCCGTCCCACGAGGCGCACGCCCGGAGCAGCGTGGGGTTCTCGACGGTGCGCAGGCAGCGGTCGGTCACCGGGTCGACCAGGCAGAACACCCGATCGCCCTGCGGCCCCTCCCGGGTCAGCGACACCGACGCGTGGGTCCGGTGGCGGGCTCCCTTGACCGGCGTGAACCCGATCCGTGCGACGTGCACGTCGCCACCCTGCCATGCGGGGCGACGTCCGTCGGGGCACGCCCCACGTCTCGCCGGTCAGGCCGGCGGCAGGGTGCCGAGGATGAGTGCGGCGTCGTCGTTCCCGGGGTCGAGCTCCAGGGCGCGCCGCAGCAGGGTCCTGGCCTGCTCCGGACGCCCGTCGACCTGGTGGGCCCACCCCGTCATCGTCCACGCGGCGGACGAGTGCGGACGCACGTCGGCCCACACCCTGAGGAGCGGCCAGGCCAGGTCGGTGCGGTGCAGCTCGACGGCTCCCCACACCGCGTCCTCGAAGACCTCGTCGTCGAGGTCGTGCTCGGCCGGGTCGGCCGCAGCCAGCCGGTGGAACGTCGCCACCGCGGCGTCCGGACCGTCGGTGCCGAGCGCCCGGGCCACCGGGCCGACGACCGGAGGCAGCAGCGCGTCCATCGCCGCGACGCCCGCACCCAGGTCACCCGGTGACGAGCCGGACGCCACCGGGACGCCGTCCTCGGCCAGCGCGACGTCGAGCGCCGCCGTCGCGAGGTACCCGGTCGGGACGGTGTTGGAGTTGGCCAGCACGACCACCCCGGTCCGCCGCTCGGGCAGCACCACCAGCTGCGACCCGAACCCCGGGTCGGAGCCGCTGTGGCTGAGCGCGCGGTGCCCGCCGTACCGGCCCACGGCCCAGCCGAGCCCCACAGCCTCCTCCCACGGGGGATCACCCACCGGCTGCACGGGCCGCCACATCAGGTCCCGCAGCCCCGCGTCCAGCGGCGCCGGCCCGCCAGGGGTGGCGCCGGCCGGTGGTCCGAGGAGGGCGCGCACCCACCGGCACATCTCGACGAGGTTGGAGTGCAGGGTCGAGCTGGGCGCGTGGCGCCGGGTGTAGGGGTAGGCGCCGTCCGGCACGGTCAGCGGCATCCCGACGTGCGGTGACGCGGCGAGGCGGGACGGCACCTCGGCGCGCAGGAAGGTGCTGGCGTGCATCCCCAGGGGGTCCAGGACCAGCTCGCGCATCGCGGCCTCGAACGTCGTGCCGACCACCCGCGACAGCAGCAGCCCCAGCAGCTCGTACCCGGCGTTCGAGTAGGAGAACGTCGAGCCCGGCTCTGCCTGCAGGCGGAACCCGGACAGGCTGCGGGCGAAGTCGCTGAGCGCGTCGTCCCCCAGCTGCGGATCGTGCCAGCCGTACTCGGAGACGTCCGGGAGCCCGCTCGAGTGGCTCAGCAGGCCCCGCGCCGTGACCTCTCCCTCTCGCCCGTCGGCCAGGGTGAGCTCGGGCACCCGGTCGACGATCGGGGCATCCAGGTCGACCGTCGGCCGACCGGCGCCCGGGGAGGTGGTGGCCAGCCCGACGATCGCGGTGGCGACGAACGGCTTGGACACCGACGCCAGGTGGAACATCGTCTCGGGCGTGACCGGCGCCCCGGAGCCGGCGTCGCGGACCCCGAAGCCACGCGCGACGACCTCGTCGTCGCACACGACCGCCACGGCCACGCCCGCCGCCTCGTGGGCGTCCAGGTAGCGCTCCACGCGTGGCCACAGGGTGGCCTCGACGCCCGTCCGCAGAGGTCCCGTGCCCCCGTCCACGCCCCGACCCTACGCCGATGCGCGGGGTGCCAGCGCCCTCCCCGGAGTCCGGGCCGAGGTGCTCAGCCACGACCCGTCGGTGCCGGGACCGGGGAGTCGAGGCTGACCCGGTGGTCGCTCATCCAGGCCACCGAACGGTCGGTGACGACGTACCGGAAGACCAGGCGCAGCATCGCGTCGCGGACGACGCGGCCCACCCGGCCCGGCACCTTGCTGCTGCTGCTCCGGGCACCGGCCTCGACGATCCGCTCCACCCGCTCGCGGCGCAGCGCCTCGTACGCCGCGAACGCGTCCTCGACCCCGGACGGGACGTCGCGCAGGCACCGGGCCAGCTCGACGGCGTCCTCGAGCGCCATGGAGGCCCCCTGACCGGAGCTCGGCGCCGGGGCGTGGGCCGCGTCGCCGACCAGGACGACGCGTCCGCGGTGCCACACGGGCACGTGTCCCAGGTCGTAGGTGCTGTCGCCCGCCAGCTCCAGCCGGCCGGTGCGGACCAGCTCTGCGGCCGGGCCCGCGTCGTCGGCCAACAGGTCGGCCAGCCACCCCTGCCACTGCTCGTCGCTCGTCGCCGCCCGCTCGTCGGCCCCGATCGCCGGGCGCGGCACGTTGGCGAACCAGACCACGTCCCCCTCCGGCGTGCGGTGCGCCCCGAAGAACGCCCGGGCGCCGAACACCATCTGCCACGCCTCGCGGGGAAGCTCCTCGGCCCGCGGGGTGTCGCGGGTGATGCCGCCGAAGTTGGTGAGGCCGACGTAGCGCCCCTCGGGTGCCGACGGGTCGACGAGGCTGCGGACCCGCGAGCGTACGCCGTCGGCCGCGACCAGCAGGTCGCCGCCGACCCGGCTGCCGTCGTCCAGCTCGACCTCGACCCGGTCCGTCCCGTCGTGCACGGCGACCACACGGGCGCCGTACCGGACCTCGGTCCCGCGCGCGGAGGCGGCAGTGGCGAGCAGCTCCGCGAGCGCCGGGCGCTTCAGCGTCAGTCCCGTCGTACCGTCGGACAACGGGCTCCCCAGGGGGACCGAGCCGAGCGCGCGCCCGGTGCCGGACACCAGGTCGTTGCGCCGGGTCGGGAACGCCGCCGCACGCAGCTCCGCCGCCACGCCGAGCTGGTCGGCCGCGTGCACGCCGTTCGGCGACAGCGTGAGGTACGACCCCGCCCGCAGCTGCGCCTCGGTCCTGGCCTCCAGCACCACGGCGTCGACGCCCACGCGCTGCAGGCCCAGCGCCACGGCGGGACCCGCCACTCCCCCTCCGACCACCAGAGCCTTCATCCCGCTATCCTTTCGATCACCATCGTTGTCTGATTTCCAGATATTTCGATATTCGAAAGGTAGTCGAATGAGCCAACCCCGTCAAGCGCTGGTGACCGAGCTCGGCGTGGCCCTGCAGCGCTACCAGCGCAGCGTGCAGGCCTTCGACGACGCCGTGGGACGGGCGCTGCGGCTCAACCCCACCGACCTGCGGTGCCTCGACTGGCTCGCCGACGGGCCCAAGTCGGTGGGCGAGCTCGCGGAGGCCACCGGGCTGCGGCCGGCCGCCACCACCGCCCTGGTCGACCGGCTCTCCGGGCGTGGCCTGGTCCGGCGGGCACCCAGCGCCGCGGACCGGCGGAAGGTCCTCGTCGAGATGACCGAGCAGGGCGCCGCCCTCACGTGGGAGTGCTACGGACCGCTGGTCGCGGAGGGCGACCACCTGCTCGCCGACCTCGATGCCGACGAGCTGGCCGCGATGCGCACCCTGCTCGACGCGATGCGCGACCTGACCGACCGCCACCGCGACCGGCTGGCGGCGACCTCAGAGGGCTGAGGGCCCGCCCTCGAGCAGCTTCTTGAACGCCGCCTCGTCGAGCGTCGGTACGCCGAGCTGCTCGGCCTTCTCGGCCTTGGAGCCCGCGTTGTCGCCGACCACGACGTAGTCGGTCTTCTTGGACACCGACCCGGAGGCCTTGCCGCCGCGGCTGATGATCGCCTCCTTGACCGAGTCACGTGTGAAGTCCTGCAGCGACCCGGTGGCGACGACCGTCAGCCCCTCGAGGGTCCGGGCGACGGACTCGTCGCGCTCGTCGGCCATCCGGACGCCGGCGGCCTCCCACTTGTCCACGATCGCCTGGTGCCACGCTGAGTCGGGGCCGTCGAACCACTCGCGCACCGCGGCGGCGATGGTGGGGCCGACCCCCTCGGTGTCGGCGAGCAGCTCCTCCTCGGCGTCGCGGATCGCCGCCATCGACCCGAACCTGGTCGCCAGGGCCCGGGCCGCGGTCGGCCCGACGTGCCGGATCGAGAGCGCCACCACGACCCGCCACAGCGGCACGTCCTTGGCCTGGTCGAGCAGGCTGAGCAGCCGCTCGCCGTTGGCCGAGAGGACCCGGCCGTCGGTGGCCCGGCCGGCCTCGGCCTTCTTCGCGGCGCGCGTGAACAGGTCGGTCTGCAACAGCTTGGCCTCGTCGAGGTCGAACACGTCGCCCTCGTCGTCGATGACGCCGGCCTCGAGCAGGGCATGGGCCGCCTCGGACCCCAGTCCCTCGATGTCGAAGGCGCCCCGGCCGGCGACGTGGAACACCCGGTCGAGCAGCTGGGCGGGGCACCTGCGGTGGTTGGGGCAGCGCAGGTCCTTGTCCCCCTCCTTCTGCTGCACCAGGGCCGTGCCGCACGACGGGCAGGCGGTCGGCATGACCCATTCGGCCAGCCCCTCGGGCCGCAGCGGCAGCACCGGACCGACGATCTCGGGGATCACGTCGCCGGCCTTGCGCAGCACGACGGTGTCGCCGGGGCGGACGTCCTTGCGCTTCACCTCGTGGGCGTTGTGGAGCGTCGCCCGCTCCACCGTCGACCCCGCGACCCGGGTCGGCTCCATCACCCCGAACGGCGTGACCCGACCGGTGCGACCGGTGTTGACCTCGATGGAGAGCAGCCGGGCGTTGACCTCCTCGGGCGGGTACTTGAAGGCGATCGCCCAGCGGGGCGCGCGGCTGGTCGAGCCGAGCCGTCGCTGCAGCACCACGTCGTCGACCTTCACCACCACGCCGTCGATCTCGTAGGGGACGATCGAGTGGCGATTCTCGCCGGCGTTCTCGATGTAGGCCTGGACGTCGTCGAGGGTCGGCACCACGCGGACCTGGTCGCTGGTCGGGAGCCCCCAGGCCGCCAGCGCCTCGTAGGCGTGCGACTGGGCTTCCGGCTCGAACCCGTTCCGTTCGCCGATCCCGTGGCAGACCATGCCGAGCGCGCGGGTCGCGGTGATCCGGGGGTCCTTCTGGCGCAGCGACCCGGCCGCGGCGTTGCGCGGGTTGGCGAAGACGGGCTTGCCGGCGTCGGTCATCGACTCGTTGAGCCGCTCGAACGCCGTCACGGGGAGGAAGACCTCGCCGCGGACCTCCAGCAGCGAGGGCGCCGGGAACTCCCCCGTCGCGGTGAGCCGGTGGGGCACCGAGTCGATGGTCTTGACGTTGGGGGTCACGTCCTCGCCCGTGGTCCCGTCACCGCGGGTCAGCGCCCGGACCAGCCTCCCCTCCTCGTAGAGCAGGTTGATCGCCAGGCCGTCGACCTTGAGCTCGCACAACAGCGCCGGCGACTCGACCCCGTCGCGGGCGAGCCGCGCGTACCAGCGCTCGAGCTCCTCGTGGGTGAAGGCGTTGTCGAGGCTCTCCATCCGCCGCAGGTGGTCGACCGCCGTGAACTCGGTGGACACCGCACCGCCGACCTTCTGGGTCGGCGAGTCGGGGGTGCGGAGCTCGGGGTGGTGGTCCTCGAGCTCCTCGAGCTCGCGCATCCGGACGTCGAAGTCGGCGTCGGACAGGGTCGGGTCGTCGAGCACGTAGTAGCGCCAGCGCGCCTCCTCGACCTGCTCGACCAGCGCCTGGTGGCGGTCGCGGGCCTCGGGCGACGCGGGTGCGGGAGCGCGGGCGGGCTCGACGTCGGTCATGCGCCTATCCTGCCCGAGCCCCTGGCCCTGAGCCTGCGAAGGGACAGGCAGGGCGAGGGGGTTGAGGAGGCTCGACCCGGACCGGAGCGGGCGACGGGCCGAGTGAGCCGTCTCGAAGCACCCGAGCCCCCTGACCCTGAATCTGCGAAGGGACAGGCAGGGCGAGGGGGTTGAGGAGGCTCGACCCGAACCGGAGCGGACGACCGCCGTCGGAGCCGCCCGACGCACGAGGAGCCATCTGACAGGCTGCTGGTGCCGAAACACCCTCCGTGGAGGAGACCTCACCGGTGCCCGAGCACGCCCCGACGCTGACCGAGCACGCCGCCCCGGCCGACCCGTCCGGGCTGGTGCTGATGCTGCACGGCGGCAAGGACCGCGGCTGGTCCGTCGTCGACGGCCGCAGCGCCTCGTGGCGTCGTTCGGCGGCGATGGCCGACGCCCTGTCCCGGGGCTGCGCCCAGGCCGGCGTGGCGGTGTGGCTGCTGCGCTACCGGCACCGCGGCTGGAACGGTGGCACCGGGCCCGTCGAGGACGCCCGGTGGGCGCTGGCGCAAGCACGGGAGCGCCTGGCCGGCGTGCCCGTGGTGCTGCTCGGGCACTCGATGGGCGCACGCACCTCGGTCCGGGTCGCCGACGACCCGGCCGTCCGCGGCGTGGTCGCGCTGGCGCCGTGGTTGCCCCCGGACGAGCCGGTCGCCGCGCTCGTGGGCCGAGGACTCGTCGCCGCCCACGGCAGCCGCGACCGGATCACCTCCCCCCGCGCCACCCGGGCGTACGTCGAGCGCGCCCGCGCGGCCGGCGCCGACGCGGCGTACGTCGACATGGGTCCGGTCGGGCACTACCTGCTCCGCCACGCCGGTGACTGGAACCGGACCGCCCTGCACCACGTCCTGGCGCTGCTGAGGTAGGGGCGGCGGTTTCCCCGCCCGGCCGGGGAAACCGGAGGTTGGCGCGGGAAACCTCCCGCGCCAACCTCCTGACTCGCGCACGAAGCTCCGGGTCAACGGGACTTGCGAAACGGAACGGTTTCGTTCTACTGTTCGGAACGAAACCGTTTCGTACCGTCCGCAGGAGTCCGCCTTGGTGCCCGACCCCGCCACCACCCGCCCCCGCGTCGAGGGGGACCGCGAGCAGGAGATCCTCGACGCCACGCTCACCGTGCTCGCCGACGCCGGCTACGACCGGCTCACCATGGACGCGGTGGCCGCCGAGGCCAAGGCGTCCAAGGCGACCCTCTACCGCCGCTGGAGCTCCAAGCCCGCCCTCGTCGTCGACGCGGTCTGCTCCCACAAGGTGCACCCGGCGATCCCCGACACCGGCTCCCTGCGCGGCGACCTGCTCGCCGCACACAGCGGGATGGGCGGGCTCAACGACACGCGCGCCCTCGCCGTCCAGGCCGCGGTCGTCACCGCGATGGCCCGCGACGCCGAGTTCGCGGCGACCTACCGCCGCGACTTCCTCGGCCCCAAGCTGGCCGCAGCCCGGACGATCTTCGAGCGCGCCCGCGCACGCGGCGAGATCCGCGACGACGTCGACCTCGACCTGGTCGCCCCGGCGCTGCCGGGGATCGTCCTGCACCGCGTCTTCCTGCTGGGGGACGAGGCCACTCCCGACCTGGTGACGCAGGTGATCGACGAGATCATCCTGCCCGCCGTCTCCCACCGACCCTGACCGCAGCACACGTCCGAAGGAAACCCATGTCCGACACCACCCTCACCGAGCGGGAGGTCACCCCGGCCCAGCACCGCCGCCTCACCTGGGCCCTGGTGCTGCTCTCCCTCGCGCAGCTGATGGTGGTGCTCGACAGCACCATCGCCAACATCGCGCTGCCCTACATCGGCGCCGACCTCGACATCGACCAGGCCGACCTGTCCTGGATCGTCACCGGCTACGCGCTGACCTTCGGCGGCTTCCTCCTGCTGGGCGGCCGCCTGGCCGACCTCTGGGGCCGTCGCCGGGTCTTCATGACGGGCGTGCTGGTCTTCGCCGCCGCCTCGCTGGTCGGCGGTACGGCGCAGTCCGAGGCCGTGCTGCTCGGCGCCCGTGGCCTGCAGGGTCTCGGCGCCGCGATGGCCTCCCCCGCCGCCCTGGCGCTGATCACCACCACCTTCCCGGCGGGCCGGGAACGCAACCGCGCCTTCGCCGTGTTCGCGTCGATGGCGGGCGTCGGCGCCGCGGTGGGCCTGGTCCTCGGCGGCTGGCTGACCGGGCTCGACTCTCCCCTCGGCATCGCCGGCTGGCGCTACACCTTCCTGATCGTCGTCCCGATCGGCCTCGCCGCGGCGTTCTTCGCCCCGCGGTTGCTCCCCGAGTCCGAGCGCCACGACGGCCAGCTCGACGTCCCCGGGGCCGTCCTCGGCACCGGCGGCCTGCTCGCGATCGTGTACGGCCTCTCCCGGGCCGGAGACGCGCGCTACGGCTGGGGCGACCAGTGGACGGTCACCAGCCTGGTGGTCGGAGCGGCGCTGCTCGGGATCTTCCTGCTGATCGAGTCACGGGTGGAGCACCCGCTGCTGCCGTTCCGGATCCTGCGCAGCCGCAACCGTGCGGTCGCCTTCGCGGTCATGATGATCGCACCCGCGGCGATGTTCGCGATGTTCTTCTTCCTGAGCCTGCTGATCCAGCTGGTCGTCGGGTACTCCCCGCTCCACACGGGTGTGGCGTTCCTGCCGTTCTCGGTGGCGATGATCATCTCGGCCACCGCGGCCTCCAGGCTGATCACCCGGGTCGACCCCCGGTTCCTCTCCGGCATCGGCACGCTGCTCTCGGCCGGCGCGCTCTACGGCTTCCACCTGATCACGGTCCCGTCCGACGGCGGGTCGTTGCTCGCGACCCTGCCGACCAGCATGGGCGGCCAGGGGCTCGAGCTCGGCGCCGACGTCAACTACTGGACCCAGGTGCTCCCCTTCGTGGTGCTGATGGCGTTCGGCATGGGCCTGAACTTCGTGCCGCTCACCCTGGTGGCCGTGCACCACCTGCGCCGCGAGGACACCGGCGTGGGCTCGGGCGTGCTCAACACGATGCAGCAGGTCGGCGGGGCGCTCGGCCTCGCCACCCTCAGCACGGTCGCCCTGCACGTCTCGCAGAGCCGGGCCGAGGAGCTCGCCCCGGGGGTCACGCAGGCGGCCACCGCGGCCGGCCTCGACCGGGCGATGCCGGCGGGCGACTTCCAGCAGATGATCGGCCAGCTGTCGAACCTCGGAGCGTTCGCCGATGGTGCCACCACGGCGTTCCTGGTCGGCAGCCTGATGATGGTCGCGGCCTCCGCCATCGTCTGGCTCTTCCTCGACGTCAAGCACGAGGAGCTGGCCACCGACGCGCCGGCCGAGGGCGTCCACGTCGGGTGACCGGCAGCCAAGGGCGGTCACCTCACAGGTGCGAGGCGGCCGCCCGGGCGAGCTCCAGCACCCGCCGGGCGGTTGCGGGTGAGGCGCCCGCCAGCCCGCACGACGGGCTGAGGACCAGGCCGTCGCCCGGCTCGAGGCCGACCATCTCGAGCCAGCGGGACGCCGCCTCGGTGACGGCGGCCTCGGAGGCGTCGTCCGACGTCGGCACCACCCCGAGGACGACGGTCTCCCCCGCCTCGAGGGTGCCGGCGAGCACCTCGTGCCCCTCCGCACCGACGAGCGTGAGGTCGACGGCCAGCCCACGGGCGCCCGCGCCGCGGACCAGCCCGAGGGGCGCGTCGGCGGCGCAGCAGTGGACCCAAGGCTCGGCGCCCGCCTCCGCGACGGCCTCCAGGACCCAGCCGAGCGCGGCGCTCGCCTCGGGCGGCTGCACGACCCGGTGCTTCCCGAAGCCCGACGCCGTCGGGATCGCGCCGGCGAGCACGCCGGGCAGCGCGGGCTCGTCGACCTGCACCACCCACCGGTCGACGCCGGGGAGTCGCCGGCGCAGGTCGGCGAGGTGTCGGCGTACGCCCTCGGCGAGCGCCTGGGCGAGCTCACGCCGGGCGCCGTGGTCGGCGAGCACCCGGTCGCCGCGCGGCCGCTCGGTGGTCGCCGCCAGGGTCCACGGACCCGTGAGCTGGGCCTTGAAGGCCCCCTCGTAGCCCTGGGCCTGCTCCTCGACCTGGTCGAGGTCCTGGGCGAGCAGGCTGCGAGCCCGCCGCTGGTCCACCCCCTCGGCGTCGGTGAGCCGCCAGCCCGCGGGCTGCAGGTCGAAGGCGAGGTCCGTGGCGACCGCCACCGCCCGACCGGTCATCGTCGCCGTCGCGCCGCGGCCCGGCAGCTCGGGGACGTAGGGCAGGTGTCCGGCGAGCTCGCCGAGCACGACCTTGACCGCCTCGACGTACGCCGCCGCGTCGTCCCCCGGGTGGGACCCGATGCCGGTGGCGAGCGTCACCGGCCCTCCCCCGAGGCTGGTGGGCGAGTCTGCCGCCTGGCGGGGGAAGCTTCCCGCGCCAGGCTCCGGTTTCCCCGCTCAGGCGGGGAAACCGACGCCCTCGAGGTGCCGCTGATCGTGGCCGACCCGACCACGCGGGTGCCGTCGTACACGACGGCGGCCTGGCCGGGTGCGATGCCGTACGCCGGCTCGAGCAGCTCGATCTCCACGGTCCCGTCCGTGACGGCGACGACGGCCGGGTGCTCGGCCCCGTGGGCGCGCAGCTGGACGGTCCCGTCGAGCCGTTCGGGCACGGTGCCGCACCAGCGGGGCCGGATGCCGGAGATCCGGTCGACCGCGAGGTCCTCGCGGGGGCCGACGGTGACCGTGCCCGACACCGGCTCGATGTCGAGCACGAAGCGCGGCTTGCCGTCGGCGGCCGGCCGACCGATCCGCAGGCCTCGCCGCTGGCCGACGGTGAAGCCGTAGGTCCCCTCGTGCGTCCCGAGCACCTCGCCGCTGGCGGAGTCGACGATCTCGCCGCCGTGGTTGGGCGAGCGCTCGCCGAGCTTCTCCGCGAGCCACCCGGCGTTGTCGCCGTCGGCCACGAAGCAGATGTCGTGGCTGTCGGGCTTGTCGGCCACCAGCAGCCCGCGCCGGGCCGCCTCCTCGCGCACCGACGCCTTGTCGGTGTCGCCGAGCGGGAACAGCGAGTGGCGCAGCTGCTGCTGGTCGAGGACGCCGAGCACGTAGGACTGGTCCTTGCCGTGGTCGACCGCCCGGTGCATCTCCACCAGCCCGTCGTCACCAGTGCGCAGCCGGGCGTAGTGGCCGGTCGCGACCGCGTCGAAGCCGAGGGCGAGCGCCCGGTCGAGCACCGCCGCGAACTTGATCTTCTCGTTGCACCGCAGGCACGGGTTGGGCGTCCGGCCGGCGGCGTACTCGTCCATGAAGTCCTCGACCACGTCGTCGTGGAACCGCTCGGAGAGGTCCCAGACGTAGAAGGGGATCCCGATCACGTCGGCCGCGCGGCGGGCGTCGTTGCTGTCCTCGATGGTGCAGCAGCCCCTGGCCCCGGAGCGGTACGACGCCGGGTTGCGCGACAGCGCGAGGTGGATGCCGGTGACGTCGTGCCCGGCCTCGACGGCCCGCGCCGCAGCGACCGCGGAGTCGACGCCGCCGGACATGGCAGCGACGACTCTCATCGTGTCGCTCCGTCAGCGCCGTCGCGAGCGGTGTATCCGCGGAGCGCGTCGCAAGGCGGAGGAGGGAGGCATGACGGAGTCATGACGACTGACGACAACGCGGCGAGGGGCCCGCGGGGCGCCGCGCAGCAGGCGCCTGGTGGAGGGACACGATGAGGATCATCGTGTCGCTGCCCTCGCGCGTTCGACGGCCGGCACGATCGCGTCGACCACCGCGTCGACGTCGGCGGGCGTGGAGGTGTGGCCGAGGGAGAAGCGCAGCGAGTGCCGTGCCTGCTCCTCGTCGCACCCCATCGCGAGCAGCACGTGGGAGGGCTGCGGGACGCCGGCCGAGCAGGCCGAGCCCGTGGAGCACTCGATGCCGCGGGCGTCGAGCAGCATCAGCAGCGAGTCGCCCTCGCAGCCGGGGAAGCCGAGGTGGGCGTTGCCGGGCAGCCGGTCGGTGGCCGCGCGCTCGAGCTGGGGGCCGTGGAGGTGGGCGCCGGGCACCGCCTCGACGACCCGGCGGACCAGGTCGTCGCGCAGCGCCTGCACCCGGTCGGCGTACTCCGGTTGCGCCTTCACCGCGGCCTCCACCGCGGCCGCGAACGCCGCGATCCCGGGGGTGTCGAGCGTGCCGCTGCGCACGTCGCGCTCCTGGCCCCCGCCGTGGCCCAGCGGGGTCACGGACAGCTCGCGGCGGACGACCAGCGCGCCCACGCCGTAGGGACCGCCGAGCTTGTGGCCGGTGAGGGTGAGGGCGTCGACGCCCGAGCCGGCGAAGTCGACCGGCACCGTGCCGACCGCCTGCACCGCGTCGGTGTGGACCGGGATCCCGTGTGCCGCCGCGACCTGGACCACCTCGGTGATCGGCTGCAGCGTCCCGACCTCGTTGTTGGCCCACATCACGGTGACCAGCGCCACCGAGTCCGGGTCGCGCTCGATGCTCTCCCGGAGGGCGTCGACGCTGACCCGGCCGCGCTCGTCGACCGGGAGCAGCTCCACCTCGGCGCCCTCGTGCTCGGCGAGCCAGTCGAGGGGGTCGAGCACGGCGTGGTGCTCGACGGCGGTCGAGAGGACCCGCGTACGGCGCGGGTCGGCGTCGCGGCGCGACCAGTAGACGCCCTTGACCGCAAGGTTGTCGGCCTCGGTCCCGCCGGAGGTGAACACCACCTCGCCAGGCCGGCAGCCGATGGCGCGGGCGATCGTCTCGCGCGACTCCTCCACGACGCGACGCGCGCGCCGGCCGCTGGCGTGCAGCGAGCTGGCGTTGCCGACGTCGGCGAGGTGGGTCGTCATCGCCTCGACGGCCACCGGCAGCATCGGCGTGGTGGCGGCGTGGTCGAGGTAGACGGGGGTGGGCGCGCTCATGGCTGGTCCAGAGTACGGCGTGCCGGCGCCCGCTCCGGAATCCGGCTCAGCGGACGGCAGCCGCGGCCAGGTTGCCGAGGCTGGCCTCGAGCTGCTGGTGGCTGACCAGCGGGAACCCCACCTGCTGCAGGGTCGTGGGGTCGCTCACCTTGCTCCAGTCGTAGGTGAGCACCACGTCGGTGGCGTCGGAGCCCTGCGCGGTGAGCTCCCAGGTCCACTCCCAGCCCGGGGGCTCGGTGTCCGCGGGCGCGGTATGCCAGGCGATCAGGTGGTTCGGGTCGAAGCCGGTGACCGTGTTGTCGGTCTGGTAGTCACCACCCATGTGGTCGCCGGTCATGTTCATCCGGAAGACCTGGCCGGTCCCGGTGATGCGATCGGTCTTCTCGTCGCTCACCACGAAGCCGGAGGCGTCGACCTCCGGGTGCCGCTCGGGGTTGGACAGCACGTCGAACACGGCCGTGGTCGGGGCGTCGATGGTGCGCTGGACGGTGATCCGCTTCTCGTCGCTCATGGGTCCCACCCTGCGCGGGACCGGGGGCGCGTTCAACCGCCCGACCGGGTGGTCGACGTGCTCAGAGCAGCACCAGGTCGTCGCGGTGGACGACCTCCCGCTCGTACGCCGTGCCGAGGTCCCGGGCGAGCTCATGGGTCGATCGGCCGATGAGGGCCGGGATCTCCTCGGCGTCGAAGTTGACGAGGCCACGGGCCACGACAACACCGTCGGGGCCGGTGAGGTCGACCGGGTCGCCGGCGACGAAGCTGCCCTCGACGCCGGTGACACCGGCAGCCAGCAGCGAGGCACCCCGGTCGACCAGCGCCCGGACCGCACCCGCGTCGAGTCGGAGCAGCCCCAGCGGCTCGGTGGCGTGCGCCAGCCAGAGCAGCCGGGTCGGGCGCCGCTTGCCGGTGGGGTGGAACAGCGTCCCGACGGGGTCACCGGCCAGCGCGGGCCCCGCCTGCCCCGCCGACGTGAGCACGACCGGGATCCCGGCGCCTCCGGCGATCCGGGCGGCGTCGACCTTGGTGCGCATGCCGCCGGTGCCGACGCCGGCCGACCCGGCGGTGCCGAGGTGCGCCCACGCGAGGTCGTCGTCGGCGCCGACCTCGGGGAGCAGGACGGTGTCCGGCCGGGCAGGGTCGCCGTCGTAGAGGCCGTCGACGTCGCTGAGCAGGACCAGCAGGTCCGCGTGGACCAGATGGGCGACCAGCGCGGCGAGCCGGTCGTTGTCGCCGAACCGGATCTCGGAGGTGGCCACCGTGTCGTTCTCGTTGACGATCGGGAGCACACCGAGCTCGAGCAGCTTGGCGAAGGTCTGGTAGGCGTTGCGGTAGTGCGAACGGCGCGTGACGTCGTCGACGGTCAGCAGCACCTGCCCGGTCGTCAGGCCGTGCCGCGCCAGCTCCTCGGTGTAGCGGTGCACCAGCAGCCCCTGGCCCACCGAGGCGGCCGCCTGCTGGGAGGGGAGCCCACGGGGCCGCCGGCGCAGCCCCAGGGGCGCGAGGCCGGCGGCGATCGCGCCGGAGGAGACCAGCACCACCTCGGTCCCGCGACGCCGGACGGCGGCCAGCACGTCGACCATCGTGCGCAGCCGCCCGGGGTCGATGCCTCCGGCGGCGGTGGTGAGCGACGACGACCCGACCTTCACGACCACCCGTCGGGCGGCGGTCACCGCCTCGCGGGTCACCGCTCGGGGTCCGCGTCGGGGTCGTCGGCGCCGCCGATCTCGTACGACGTGGGTCCGGCCGGGCGGCCCTCGGGGTCCTCCTGGCGCAGCCGTCGGGCGACGTCGGCCCGGGTCTCCCCCTCCTCACGACCGGCCATGCCGGCCTGGATGTCGCGCCGACGCCGGGCCGCGGGCCGCGACTCGTCGAAGCGGGAGTCCTCGCCGCGGCGGGCGAGGTTCTCGGCACCGGCGTCGACACCCGGCTTGAAGTCGAACACCACGGCGTCGTCGGGGTGGCCGATGAGGACGGTGTCGCCCTCGACCGCGCCCAGCTCGAGCAGCCGCTCCTCGACCCCGAGCCGGTTGAGCCGGTCGGCGAGGAAGCCCACGGCCTCGTCGTTGCTGAAGTCGGTCTGCCGGACCCAGCGCTCGGGCTTCTCCCCCCGCACCCGCCAGCCCTCGCCGGTCTCCTTGACCGTGAAGTCGGCGCCACCGTCGACGCCGGCGGGCCGGAGCACGATCCGGGTCGCCTCGACGACCTCGCGCTGACCCCGCGCCTCCTGCACGATCCCGGCCATCGCGAAGGTGAGCTCGCGCAGTCCCGCCCCCGACGCAGCGGAGACCGGGAACACCCGGAGCCCGCGCGCCTCGAGGTCGTCGGTCACGATGTCGGCGAGGTCGCGGCCGTCGGGGACGTCGACCTTGTTCAGGGCCACCAGCCGCGGCCGGTCCTCCAGCCCGCCGTACCGGGCGAGCTCGTTCTCGATCACGTCGAGGTCGTCGACGGGGTTGCGGCCGGGCTCCATGGTCGCGGTGTCGACGACGTGGACCAGGGCGGCGCAGCGCTCGATGTGGCGCAGGAAGTCGTGGCCCAGCCCGCGGCCCTCGCTGGCACCCTCGATCAGGCCGGGCACGTCGGCCACCGTGAACGTCGTCTCGCCCGCGGTCACGACCCCGAGGTTCGGCACCAGGGTGGTGAACGGGTAGTCGGCGATCTTGGGCCGGGCGCGCGACATCGCGGCGATCAGGCTGGACTTGCCGGCGCTCGGGAAGCCGACCAGGCCGACGTCGGCCACCACCTTGAGCTCGAGGACGATGTCGAGCTCGTCGCCCGGCTCGCCGAGCAGCGCGAAGCCGGGAGCCTTCCGCTTCGACGACGCCAGGGCGGCGTTCCCGAGGCCGCCCCGGCCGCCCTGGGCGACGACCAGCTCCGAGCCCGGACCCACCAGGTCGGCCAGCACCCGGCCCTGCGGGTCGGAGACGACCGTGCCGTCGGGGACCGGCAGGACCAGGTCGGCGCCGTGCGCACCGTTGCGGTGGCCGCCGGCGCCGTGGCCGCCGTGCTCGGCCCGCCGCTTCGGGCTGTGGTGGTAGTCGACCAGGGTGGTCACGTCGGGCTCCACGCGGAGCACGACCGAGCCGCCCGGACCCCCGTTGCCGCCGTCGGGGCCGCCGAGCGGCTTGAACTTCTCGCGGTGGACCGAGGCCACCCCGTTGCCGCCGCGGCCCGCGGCGACGTGCAGCGTCACCCGGTCGACGAAGGAGGGGATGGCCATCTGGTCACTCTGCCTTGGTCGGTTTCCCCGGCTGAGCGGGGAAACCTGCGCTTGGAGGGGGAAACTTCGTACACGAGGCGCCAGTTTCCCCGCCTGGGCGGGGAAACCGACACCCCGTCAACGTCGAAGGGCGCCCCGATCTCAGGGACGCCCTTCGGATGCTGGTGTGCGTGACGTCAGGTCACTCGCCGGGGACGACGTTCACGACCTTGCGGCCGCGCTTGGTGCCGAACTCCACGGCCCCGCCGACGAGGGCGAAGAGGGTGTCGTCACCACCGCGACCCACGCCGGAGCCCGGGTGGAAGTGGGTGCCACGCTGGCGGACGATGATCTCGCCGGCGCCGACGACCTGGCCGCCGAACCGCTTGACGCCGAGGCGCTGCGCGTTGGAGTCGCGACCGTTCTTGGTCGAGGCCGCGCCCTTCTTGTGTGCCATGTGAGTAGTCCTTCGCGTGAAGTCCTCGAGCCGAGGCTCAGAGGGAGATGTCGGTGACCTTGACCTGGGTGTACTTCTGGCGGTGACCCTGGCGCTTCTTGTAGCCGGTCTTGTTCTTGTACTTCTGGATGACGACCTTGGGGCCCTTGGTGCCACCGAGGACCTCGACGGTGACCGTGGCCTTGTCCAGCTTCGCGCCGTCGGTGGTGACCGAGTCGTCATCGACGGTCATGACCACGGGCAGGGTCAGCGTCTCACCCACGGGCGTCGAGACCTGGTCGATCTCGAGGACGTCGCCCACGGCGACCTTGTGCTGGGTGGCGCCTGCGCGCACGATCGCGTACACCGCGGTCTCCTTCACGTCATTGCTTGGTCTGCGGCCCTGCGGCACGCCTCGGACCGGTACGGGGGACCGGGATGCCGAGCAGGGAAGGCACGCGGAAGCGCACCGACGGTCAATAGTACGGACGGCGCGGTGCCGCCGCAAAACGTCGTACCCCCGGTACCGTCGGCGCGACCGACCGACTCCGAGGGGGAGACTTGTCCGAGTACCCGCAGTACCCGACCGAACCCGGCCAGCAGCCCGGAGGCCCGGCGTACGGCGCACCCGCCGCCCGCGGGCCCCGGCCGACGTCGGTCGACACGGCCGTCAAGCTGATCTGGGCCACGATCGTGCTCAGCCTGGTCAGCGCGGTGGTGACCTTCGTGCTGATCGACACGCTCATCGACCAGCAGCTCGAGGCCTCCGGGGTCACGCTCGACGAGGGCAGCATCCGCAGCATCGTGCTCGCCAGCGCCGTCTTCGGGCTGGTCATCAGCGTCGGCATCACGGCGCTCCTGGCGATCTTCATCGGCAAGGGTCACAACTGGGCCCGCATCGTCTACACGGTGCTGGTCGCGATCGGCGTCCTACTGTCGCTCTTCGGCATCGGCTCGCAGCCGGTGCTGCTGCTGGTCCTGGGCCTGCTGTCGGCCGTGCTCAGCATTGCCGCGGTGGTGTTCCTGTTCAGGTCGGACGCGAACGCCTGGTTCAAGGCCCGCTGACCCCGGTCACGGCCCCTGGGGGAACCGTTCGGCGTGCTCCCAGGCTCGCCGGCTGCGCCGCTCCATCGTGGACTCGAACCGCTCCTCGCGCAGCGCCTTCATCAGCGAGACGCACATGCCGATCAGGATCAGCATGAACGGTGCCGCGACCAGGATCACCAGGGTCTGCAACGCCGAGAGCCCGCCGGCCCAGAGCAGCACAGCGGCGACCGCGCCGGTGGCGACACCCCAGAAGATGATCAGCGGGCGGCGAGGCTCCTCCTCGCCGTTCTGGCTGAGCATGCCCATCACGATCGAGGCGGCGTCGGCTCCGGTGACGAAGAAGATCGCGATCAGGAACACCGCGAGGGCGACGGTGATCGACGAGAGCGGGTACTCCCGCAGGACGTCGAACAGCGTGGCCTCGAGCGCGATCGAGCCGTCGACCATCGGCGGCGACCAGCCCTCGTTCAGCTGCAGGTTGATCGCCGTCCCGCCCATGATCGCGAACCAGATGAACGACACCAGGCTCGGCATCAGGATCACGTAGATCACGAACTCCCGGATCGTCCGACCCTTCGAGATCCGCGCGATGAACATGCCGACGAAGGGCGTCCAGGAGATCCACCACGCCCAGTAGAAGATGGTCCAGCCGCCCAGCCAGCTGCTCGCCTCGGAGCTGTAGACGCCGGTGTTGAACGCCATCGCCGGCAGGTGGGTGAGGTAGTCGCCCATGGTCGTGGTGAACGTGCCGAGGATGAACACCGTCGGGCCGACCACGAACAGGAAGAGGGCCAGCAGGGCCGCTGCGACCGCGTTGGCGTTCGACAGCCACTTGATCCCGCGCTCGACCCCGGACACGGCGGAGAGCACGAAGCAGCCGGTGAGGACGGCGATCACGATGACCGCCAGCACCTTGCTGTCGGCCCCACCGCCGAAGACGTCGTCGAGGCCACCGGTGATCTGCAGCGCGCCGAGGCCGAGCGAGGTGGCGGACCCGAACAGGGTGGCGAAGATCGCGATCACGTCGATCGTCTTGCCGGTGCCGCCCGCGGCCCGGTCGCCGAGCAGCGGCCGGAACGTGGCCGACACCAGGTTGCCGTAGCCCCGGCGATACGCGAAGTAGCCGATCGCCAGACCGATCACGGCGTACATCGACCAGGGGTGGAAGCCCCAGTGGAAGAAGGAGTACTGCATCGCCAGCTCGGCAGCCGCGGCCGAACCGGGCGCCGCCTCGCCCAGCGGCGGCGTGTTGAGGTGGGTGAGGGGCTCGGCGACGCCCCAGAACATCAGCCCGATGCCCATGCCGGTCGCGAACATCATCGAGACCCACGACACCGTCGAGAACTCCGGCTCGGAGTCGTCGGGCCCGAGCTTGATGTTGCCGTAGCGGGTCACCGCGAGGTACGCCGAGAACAGCACGAACCCCGCACTGGTGAGGACGAACAGCCAGCCGAAGTTCGAGGTCACCCACGTCAGCGCCTCGCCCGTGGTGGTCGCCATGTCCTCGGGCCAGATCACCCCGACGAGGACGAACGCAACCGACAGGGCGGCCGCCACGCCGAAGACGACCGTGTCGATCGAGCCGCCGCCGCGTGCGGGTGGCGGTGAATCGACGTCGGTGCGTTCGTCGAGCTCGGCCATCGTGGTCCCTCCCGCCCGCCGCCGACCCGAGGTGGAGGAACCGGAGGGGGGTGTCCGTCCCGGGTGTTCGCAGCCCTGTCCGGCCGTCGTGTGAGGCCGGTCACGTTCAGGATCCTGCCGCCCCCGGGTGGCGTCAAGAGCGGCGCCGTCGGCTCAGCGCTTGCGCGACCCGCGCTTCTTGACCGGGACGTGCTCCACCGCAGCCGGCTCGGCCCCGGCCGTGCCGGGCTCGACCGTGCCCGACTCCGGTGGCTCGCCGACCGACCCCACGGCTCCGGGCGGCGGCGTCGCGGCGGGCGAGGCGCTCGTGGGCGGGCCGGCGGGGCGTCGTGCGCTCCGCCGTCGGGACCGGGTCACGACCGCCGGGCGGGGCGCCTCCGTCTCCTCCTCGACGGGCTGCGCGTCGACCGGCGCCTCGTCCACCGGCGCCTCGTCCACCGGCGCCTCGTCCACCGGCACCTCCTCGGCAGGCGCCTCGTCGACCGGCGGCTCGTCCAGCGGCACCTCCTCGGCAGGCGCCTCGTCGACCGGCGGCTCGTCCAGCGGCACCTCCTCGGCAGGCGTCTCGGCGGCAGGCGCCTCGTCGGCCGGCTTCTCGTCGGCGGCCTTCTCCCGAGCAGGCGCCTCCTCGACGGCGGTCTCGCCGGTGGCCTG
Organism: Nocardioides sp. GXQ0305; assembly: GCF_050880345.1. Classification (NCBI taxonomy): domain Bacteria; kingdom Bacillati; phylum Actinomycetota; class Actinomycetes; order Propionibacteriales; family Nocardioidaceae; genus Nocardioides; species Nocardioides sp. GXQ0305. Next base: position 64,887 of record NZ_JBNYXG010000005.1, on the reverse strand, counting down.
CACCTCTGCAGGTGTGGGAGCCTCGACGGTGGGCTCCGCGGCTTCACCGACCGGCTCCTCCGTCACCACCTCGGCCGACGCGGCGTCGTCCTTGTGCGGGCGCGACATGGCGGCGACGTCCTTGGGTGACGGGGGTGCGGTCGGCTTGGACTCCTGCTTGCTGCCGGAGTCGCCGCCGCGGCCCTTGCCGCCGCGGGAACGACGGGAGCGGCGCGGCTCCTCGTCGGCCTTGGCGGGCTCCACCGGGATGTCCGACACCAGCAGCCCGCGCCCCTGGCAGTGCGAGCAGGTCTCCGAGAACGCCTCGAGGAGTCCGGTGCCGATCCGCTTGCGCGTCATCTGCACCAGTCCGAGCGAGGTCACCTCGGCGACCTGGTGGCGGGTCCGGTCACGGCCCAGGCACTCCACCAGCCGGCGCAGCACGAGGTCGCGGTTGGACTCCAGGACCATGTCGATGAAGTCGATGACGATGATCCCGCCGATGTCGCGCAGCCGCAGCTGGCGCACCATCTCCTCGGCCGCCTCGAGGTTGTTCTTGGTGACGGTCTCCTCGAGGTTGCCCCCGGAACCGGTGAACTTCCCGGTGTTGACGTCGACGACCGTCATCGCCTCGGTGCGGTCGATGATCAGCGAGCCACCCGACGGCAGCCAGACCTTCCGGTCCAGGCCCTTGGCGATCTGCTCGTCGATCCGGTACGTCGTGAACAGGTCGGTCTTCTCGCCGTCGTGCCTCTCCAGCCGCTCCTCGAGGTCGGGGGCGACGTGGGTGACGTAGCCGTGGACGGTCTCCCAGGCCCCGTCACCCTGGACGACGAGCTTGGCGAAGTCCTCGGTGAACAGGTCGCGGACCACCTTGAGCATCAGGTCCGGCTCGCCGTACAGCAGCTGCGGGGCGCTCCCCTTGGCCTTCTTCTCGATGTCGGCCCAGCGTGCCGTGAGCCGCTCGACGTCGCGGGTCAGCTCCTCCTCGCTGGCTCCCTCGGCGGCGGTGCGGACGATGACGCCCGCGCCGTCGGGGACGATCTCCTTGAGGAGGGTCTTGAGCCGGTTGCGCTCGGTGTCCGGCAGCTTGCGGGAGATCCCGCTGTTGGTGCCGTCGGGGACGTAGACCAGGAACCGACCGGCCAGGCTGATCTGGCTGGTGAGCCGCGCACCCTTGTGGCCGACGGGATCCTTGGTGACCTGCACCATCACGGTCTGGCCCGAGGACAGCACCGACTCGATCTTGCGGGGCTGACCGTCCTTGTGGCCGAGCGCGGTCCAGTTGACCTCGCCGGCGTAGAGCACCGCGTTGCGGCCCTTGCCGATGTCGATGAAGGCGGCCTCCATCGACGGCAGCACGTTCTGGACGCGCCCGAGGTAGACGTTGCCGATCAGCGAGGTCTGCGACTCGCGGGCGACGTAGTGCTCGACCAGCACCTTGTCCTCGAGGACGGCGATCTGGGTGAGGTCGTCGCGCTGCCGGATCGCCATCACCCGGTCGACGGACTCACGGCGGGCGAGGAACTCCGCCTCGCTCACGATCGGCGCACGACGGCGACCGGCCTCACGGCCCTCGCGACGGCGCTGCTTCTTGGCCTCCAGGCGGGTGGACCCGCTCAGCGAGGTGATCTGGTCCTCCGCGGACCGGCCCTGGCGCACCTTGGTGACGGTGTTCTGCGGGTCGTCGGTGCCCTGGCCGGAGCCACCCTCGTCGCCGGCCCGCCGCCTCCGACGACGCCGACGGGACGAGCTGCTCTCGCCACCCTCCTTGTCGCCGTCGGACTTCTCGTCCTGGTCCGGCTTCTCGGACCCGCCGGACTTCTTCTTCCCCTGCGAGGTCGTCGACCCGGCCTTCTCGTCCGGTGGGTCCTGCTGCTCGTCGGCGGACCCGCCCTCGCCACTGGGCTTGCGGCGGCGGCGGCCCCCGCGGCGACGCCGACGACGACCGGCGGACTCGCCACCCTCACCGGCCTCCGACCCGCCCTGCGCCTCCTCGGCGTCAGGCGTCGACGGCTGGGTCCCGGCCTCGCTCGCGGCAGCCGGCTGCTCGGCCGGCTGGTCGGCCGGCTGGTCGGCGGCGCCGTCCCGGTCGGCAGCCTTCGTGCGGGAGCGTCGCTGGGGGGCCGGGGCCCGGGCCGCGTCCGGGGCCTGGAACAGCGGGACGGTCCCGTTCGACACCTCGTCGCCGGCGGCGTCGTCGGACTCCTCGGTCCGGGGGGCCTGCTTCTTGGTCGACCGGCTGCGGGAGGCCGCCTTCCTGGCGGGTGGGGCGTCGGTGGCATCGGTGACGGGCTCGGGGGCGTCGCCGTCGGCCTGGGTCACCTTCTTGGCGGTCGTCTTCTTGGCGGTCGTCTTCTTCGTCGTGGTCTTCTTGGCGGCGGTCTTCTTGGCCGGCGTCTTCTTCGCCGCGGTCTTCTTGGCCGCCGCCTTCTTCGCCGCGGTCTTCTTCGCCGGCGCGGTCTCCGCGACGGGGGCCTGCGCGGTGGCGGTCTCGGTGGCGGGCTCCTGGCCCGGGGTGTCCTCGAGCATCCCTGCTCCCTCTGCCCGGCCGTTCGTGCGACCGGGCGGTCGGCGCCGGCGCCCGGCGAGCCGGGAGCGGCACAAAGCCTTCAGTGGCGACGACACCCTCCGCGGTGCGTCGAAGGACCTCGGTCACCGACCTGCCGCGGTCGCCGGGCCTGGTGCCGGAGGGCTGTCACCCTCTCCGGCTGGCCGCGTCGCGGTCTGGCTGGCAACGTCCGTCCGTCGTGCCGATCCGCAGGGGGCGCGGCCGGCGAGAACGTCGTCGGGCCGGCGCGGACGCCGACCGTGGCCGAGTATCGCACACGTGCCGCCTGCAGGTGGCATGCACGCTCAGCCGAGCGGGTCGGCCAGCTCCCCGCTGCCGACGTCGAGCACTCCCTGCCCGGTCCGGGTGAGCAACGGTGCGCCGGGAACCTCCAGCCCGGTCAGCCCGCGCAGCCCGGACAGCACGTCGTCGGGCCGGACGGCCGGCACCGTGTGGTGCAGGACCAGCTCCAGGGAGGAGCCGTCGGCGGCCAGGTCGTGCACCGCCGCCCGGCAGTCGAACTCCCGCATCCCCTTCTTGGTCATCCGCTCCACGAGCACGGAGTCGGCCGCGAGGAACACCGGCACCGCTTCCGCCAGCGCGGTGGGGTCGGCCTGGGTGTCGATGCGCCAGCGGCTGGCGGTGAGCAGGTCGGCGAGCGCGCCGCCCGGTGACTCGGCCACCGCCACCACGTCGAGGCCGTCGGGCATGACCGCGTCGAGCTCGCGGCGTACGTCGTCGGGATCGGTCCGGGTCGCGAGCCCGATCTCGAGGTACTCCGCCTCACTGGCCGCCCCGGTCGGGGCGGCGCCGGCGTAGGAGATCCGGGGGTGGGGGTTGAAGCCCGAGGAGTAGGCCATCGGGACCCGCGCGCGGACCAGGGCCCGCTCGAACGCGCGGGAGAAGTCGCGGTGGGAGGTGAACCGGAGACGGCCGCGCTTCGCGTACCGGATGCGGAGCCGCTGGACCGGGGGTGCCTGCTGTTCGGGCTGCTCACGCACCCGGACAGGGTAGGTCCGAGCCTCTGGCCCCGAGTTGGCGAGGGGGCAGACAGGGCGAGGAGGTTGAGGAGGCCCCGCTCAGACCGAGCGCGCTCGGGCTGAGCGAGGCCGTCTCGAAACCAGCTGAGCCGATGACCGGCTCAACCGTGCCTTCGCGTCAGCTGATGCGGGAGTACAGCAGCCGGTTCGGGGAGCCGCTGCCCGGGTTGGAGACCACGCCGGTGGTGGCACCGCCGAGGAGGGCGCTGCCGACCGCGCTCGGGGAGGCGCTCGGGTGTCCCTGCAGGTAGAGCGCCGCGGCGCCGGCCACGTGCGGGGAGGCCATCGAGGTGCCGGAGATGGTGTTGGTGGCGCTGTTGCTGGTGTACCAGGCCGAGGTGATGCCCGAGCCCGGCGCGAACAGGTCGACGCACGAGCCGTAGTTGGAGAAGCTGGACCGGGTGTCGCTGCTGGTGGTGGCGCCGACCGTCAGCGCCGACGAGACGCGGGCGGGTGAGCCGTTGCACGCGTTGGTGCTCTCGTTGCCCGCGGCCACGGCGTAGGTCACGCCGTCGGAGATGGACCGGGCGACCGCGTTGTCCAGGGTCGTGGAGACCCCGCCGCCGAGGCTCATGTTCGCCACGGCCGGGCCGGAGGTGTGGTTGCTCGTGACCCAGTCGACGCCCGCGATCACGCCGGAGGTCGAGCCGGAGCCGTTGCAGTCGAGGACCCGGACGGGCACGAGGGTGACCGCCTTGGCCACGCCGTACGTCGAGCCGCCGACGGTGCCGGCGACGTGGGTGCCGTGACCGTTGCAGTCGCTGCTGCCGCGGCCGTCGTTGATCGCGGTGGCGCCCGGCGTGACCCGGCCGCCGAACTCGTTGTGGGTGGCGTTGATGCCGGTGTCGATGACGTACGCCGTCACGCCCGACCCGGTGCGGTCGTAGGTGTAGGCGTTGTTCAGCGGCAGGTTGCGCTGGTCGATCCGGTCCAGGCCCCAGGTCGCGGGCGACTGGGTCGCGGCGGCGGTGACCTCCTGGTCGGCCTCGACGTAGGCGACGTCGGGGTGGCTGCGCACCTGCTCGAGGGCCTCGCCGCTCAGCTCGCCGGAGAACCCGTCGAGCACGGTGGCGTAGCGGTCGACGTCGCTGGCACCGGCGTCACGCGCCTCGGCGACGACGGCCTTCTCGTCGGCGTTCGTGGCGTCCCGGTCGAGGACGACGATGTAGCGGCCGTCGATCGCGGAGGACTGCTGCGCCCCGTACAGGGGGGCCGCGGGCTCCCCCGCGGCGGCGGAGGTGGGTGCGGCCACAGCCAGGGTGGCGAGGGCGAGAACTCCCGCCGCGGTGGCGGCAGTGGCGGTGCTGGCACGCCGGCGGCGCGCGAGGGCATGGGTCGTCATGCGATGTCTCCCGAGAAGGATCGTCGACCAGCGGTTGCTGGCTCGACGTCGAACCTAGCCGCGGGAGGGGCCGCTGGGCAGCGACAGGTTCGTGCATCGCACAAACCTGCAGGTCGGCGTCCGCTGACCGGTCGGCCCGCTCACGGCAGGGTCGCCCCCTTCATCAACCGCGACTTGTAGACGTTGCCCACCACCTCGCCACCCAGCCACGCCGTCAGCCGTTCCGCCTCGGCCTCCAGCGCGCGCCTGGCCGGCGCTCCCGGGTCCCCGCGGAGCACGACGTGGACCCGGCCGTCGTCGGCCTGCACCCAGCACCCCACGACCCGCCCGTCCCACCACGCGGTGGTGCCGGCGTTGCCGACCGAGTCGAAGAGGTAGGGGACGTCGTCGGGGGCGAGGTAGAAGTCGCGCTCCTTCCAGCCCATGGTCGTGGGGTCGAGCGTCGGCAGCAGCGCGGCGGCCGGGTCGACCTGCTCCTCGACGTCGAGATCGTCCGGCAGCAGCCAGCCGCTCCGGTCGGAGTCGAGGGAGACCGGCACCGCGCCCAGCTCGGCCAGGGCCCGGCGTACGGCGCCCTTGGTCGCGCCGAGCCACCAGACCAGGTCGGCCTCGGTGCCGGGTCCGAAGCGCGCCAGCCAGCGCCGCACGAGCTCGGTGTAGCCGTCGGCCTCGGACGACGGCTGCGGCTGCTCCCCCAGCCAGTCGGGCATCGGCGTCCAGCGGGGGCGGGACAGCCGCCAGTGGCCGCCGTTGACGCCGCGCACGATGTCGGCGCGGGCACCGAGCCACCCGAGCACCCGGGGAGCGACGGGGATCGGCCCGCCCCACTTGGAGCCGGGTGAGGTGGCGATCTTGACGTCGAGCGCCGGTAGCCGCTCGCGGAGCGCCTGGGCTCCCATCGGGCCCTCGGCGGCCAGCAGCCCGAGCACCTCCCGGCGCCGGTCGTCGAGCCACGCGTCGCCGTCGTCGGCGAGACCCGCCGCCACCACGTTGCCGCCGACCCGCTTCCGCTCGGCCTCGGCCACCCGGCTCGAGGCGCTGCCCCACGCCGCGGGGAGCAGGTCGCGCGGGAACGCGAACAGGGTTCGGCGCATCGCGAGCTGCTTCACCAGCGCGCGGTCGTCGTAGAGGGCGGAGTCGATGTCGGCCACGGAGACGCCCTCGGTGCGGGCCGCCACCGACAGGTGGACCGTGGCCGGCTCGGTGGCGTGGAGCACGACCACGGCCCGCGCGGCCGCCTCCGCGTCGGCGACGCGGTGGTCGGGGCCGATCGCGTGGCGGCGTACGAGACGTGCGCGGCGCTCGCCGTCGGAGACCTGCCGGGCCGGGCTGTCCATGGGGGAATCGTGCCCGATTCCCCCGACACCGGGGCGCGAGCGGGTCCGGGCGCCTACGATGCGCGGACGACGCGTGGGCGCGTCCGGGACGGGGAGACACCATGACGCAGCACCCGGGGTACGGCGGCCAGCAGCCGCCGGGCCCTCCGGCGTACCCGCCGGAGGGGTGGGGACCGCCGGTCGGACAACCGCCCCCTCCCCCACGGCGACCGCAGTGGGGCGCCGGCCGGATCCTGGTGGTCGTGCTGGCGGGCATGGTCCTGGTCGTGGGCGTGGTCGTGGCCCTGGTCGTGGCCGTCGTCCCGCTCCTCGAGGCGCCCGACGACGCCCGGCGGGACGACACCGGCCGGATCCTCGAGCAGGCCACGGTCAGCAAGAACGCGCTCCGGCCCGGCGACTGCGTCAACGACGCGGCCCTGCGCGACCTCGCGCTCGGCGACGACCTGCAGGCCACCAGCTCCACCGTCGACGTGGTGCCGTGCGGGGAACGCCACGACTTCGAGGTGACCGCCGCGTTCACCGTCCCCGATCGCGACTACTCGGAGGACGACGCGCTCCGGAAGGTCGTGCACCAGGGGTGCGTGCAGCGGCTGCGCGAGGAGTGGTCGCAGGACCGGGCGCTGCTGCGCAACAAGATCCTCGCCTACTACCTCCCGGCCGCCCGGGCAACGCAGCGGGACAACGCCGTCTGCATGCTGCAGCTGGCCTCCGAGGAGCAGATGCGGGGCCCGATCCGCTGAACCGGCTCAGCGTCGGGCCACGAAGCCCAGCACGTCGTGGACGACGCGCCGGCTGCTCGCCACCCTCATGTGCCCCTGCCCCTCGTAGCGCACCAGGGTGCACTCCGGGATGAGCCGCGCGGTCTCCTCGACCAGGTCGATCGGGAAGAACTGGTCGCGGTCACCGCAGAGGAGGATGACCCGCGACCCGATGTCCGCAAGCACCGGGCGGGCGTCGAAGGCCAGCTCCGCCCGGGTCTCGACCAGGACGTCGGCGGGCGGGTAGCTGGCGCCCGAGAGCAAGCTGCGTGCGACCAACGGCCCGGCCAGGCGACGGACCCACCGGCTTCGCTCACCCGGGAGCACGTACTCGGCGAAGATCCGGCCTGCCTGTGCCGGGTCGCCCGCGGCGAGGGCGGCAGCCGCCCGCGTGTCCACGTCCTTCCCCCACTCGCTCACCTCGGCGGCGGCCACCACGATGGCCAGGTCACGCCACCGGTCGGGGTGGCGAGCGGCCAGGTACTGGGCGATCATCCCGCCGTACGACTCGCCCACCACGAGGTCGACGCGTCCGTCGAGGTCCTCGTCGATCGCCTGCGCGTAGTCGTCGGCCATGTCGGCGACGGTGTGCCCGCTCGGCATGTTCCTGCGCCGGGTGACGTAGTGGACGGCGTACCCGGCCTGCACGAAGGGTGCGAACCACCGACGCGCCAGCCGCCCCGACATCCCCCGGGGCAGGCCGCTCCCCGGACCGCCCGGGATGAACAGCAGCGTCCTCGGCCCGCTCCCCCAGGCCTGGACCTCCATCCCGTTCGTGAGCGTCCGGTGGCGCACCTGCTGCCCGGCCAACCCTCACCCCTCGCTCAGCGACCGCAGCGGTCCGGCTGCTGCCACGGCCAGTCGGTCGCGAGCCACGCGGCCACCGCGTCGGCCAGCGGCTCGTCGAGGTCGGCCCGGTCGGCGCGCACCCACGACTGGACGACGACGTCGCCGCCGCGCTCCGGCGGGTAGAGGTAGACGCAGCCGATGACGTCAGTGCGGTCGGCCGGGTCGAGCACCGTGAACGTGAATCCCCTGCCTGCAGCGAAGTCGTCGGCGTGGCGACGCAGGTCGGCGAGGTTGGCCTCGAGCGACATCCCGCCGACCGGCGGCCAGCTGTCGTCCGGGTACCCGGGGGTGGCGTGGATGTGCTCGATGCTGGAGGTCCACGCCGCGAGGTCCGCCTCGTTGTGCTGGGGTCCCAGCGGCTCGAGCACGAACCGGTCGGTCGTCAGCGACGTGGGCGGTTCGAAGTCGGTCGGCACGAACGCCTCGGCTCCCATGGGGGGAGCGTATCGAGGTCATCGCCCGTCCCACCTGCCCTTCTCCGGGCGTCACCACTCCGCACCGCGGGCTTCGACACGGCCTGGACGGCCCTCCTCAACCACCGACACCGGCACCACCACTCGGCGTATGGGCCGCCGGTGGTTGAGGAGGTCGCGCAGCGACCGTCTCGAAACCACCCCGGCCGGACTCTCGCCGGAGGTCAGACGACCGAGAGCGGGAGCAGCTTCTGGCCGGTGGGGCCGACCTGGATCTCGGTGCCCATCTCGGGGCAGACGCCACAGTCGTAGCAGGGGGTCCAGCGGCAGTCCTCGACGTCCTCGACGCCGTCGGGGTCCTCGGCGGCGGCGAGGGAGTCCTCCCAGTCGGCCCACAGCCAGTCCTTGTCGAGGCCGGAGTCGAGGTGGTCCCAGGGCAGCACCTCGTCGACGTCGCGCTCGCGGGTCGTGTACCAGTCGACGTCGACACCGGTCCCGACGAGCGCCGTGGCGGCGGACTCCATCCAGCGGTCGTACGAGAAGTACTCGCTCCAGCCGTCGAAGCGCCCGCCGTCGCGCCACACCTGCTCGATGACCCGCCCGACGCGTCGGTCGCCGCGGGAGAGCAGTCCCTCGACGATGCCGGGCTTGCCGTCGTGGTAGCGGAACCCGATGGCGCGGCCGAACCGCTTGTCGGCGCGGACTGCCTCGCGGAGCCGGCGCAGCCGATCGTCGGTGGTCTCGTGGTCGAGCTGGGCGGCCCACTGGAACGGCGTGTGCGGCTTGGGCACGAACCCGCCGATGGAGACTGTGCACCGGATGTCGTTGCGGCCCGAGACCTCACGGCCCTTGGCGACGACCTTCTTGGCCAGCTCGGCGATCTCGAGCACGTCGTCGTCGGTCTCGGTCGGGAGCCCGCACATGAAGTACAGCTTCACCTGTCGCCAGCCGTGGGAGTACGCCGTCGCGACCGTGCGGATCAGGTCCTCCTCGGTGACCGCCTTGTTGATCACCTTGCGCATCCGCTCCGAACCGCCCTCGGGGGCGAAGGTCAGGCCCGAGCGCCGGCCGTTGCGGGAGAACTCGTTGGCGAGGGTGATGTTGAAGGCGTCGACCCGGGTCGAGGGCAGCGACAGCGAGACGTTCGACCCCTCGTAGCGGTCGGCCAGGCCGGTCGCGACGTCGCCGATCTCGGTGTGGTCGGCGCTCGAGAGGGACAGCAGCCCGACCTCCTCGAAGCCGGACTTCCGGATGCCGTTCTCGACCATGTCGCCGATGGTGTTGATCGAGCGCTCGCGGACGGGCCGGGTGATCATCCCGGCCTGGCAGAACCGGCAGCCCCTGGTGCAGCCCCGGAAGATCTCCACGCTGTAGCGCTCGTGGACCGTCTCGGCCAGGGGCACCAGCGGCTTCGCCGGGTAGGGCCACGCGTCGAGGTCCATCAGCGTGTGCTTGCGGACGCGGTAGGGGATGCCCGGACGGTTGGGCACGACGGCGGCGATGCCGCCGTCGGCGTCGTACGAGACGTCGTAGAAGCCCGGCACGTAGACCGAGCCGCTGACGGCGAGCCGGCGCAGCAGCTCGGCGCGACTGCCGGGGCGGCCCTCCTCCTTCCACTCGCGGACCACGTCGGAGATCGCGAGCACGACCTCCTCGCCGTCACCGAGGACGGCGGCGTCGAGGAAGTCGGCGACCGGCTCGGGGTTGAACGCCGCGTGCCCGCCCGCGACGACCAGCGGGTCGTCGTCGCCGCGGTCGGCGGCGTGGATCGGGATGCCGGCCAGGTCGAGCGCTGTGAGGAGGTTGGTGTACCCCAGCTCGGTCGCGAACGAGACCCCGAGCAGGTCGAAGGAACGCACCGGTCGGTGCGAGTCGACGGTGAACTGCGGGATCGGCCCGTCGGCGTCGCCCTCGCGCATCACCTGCTCCATGTCGGGCCACACCGAGTAGGTGCGCTCGGCGAGGATCCAGTCGCGCTCGTTGAGGACCTCGTAGAGGATCTGCACACCCTGGTTGGGGAGCCCGACCTCGTAGGCGTCGGGGTACATCAGCGCCCAGCGCACGGCGACGGAGTCCCAGTCCTTGACCGTCGAGTTCAGCTCGCCCCCGACGTACTGGATGGGCTTCTGCACCGACGGCAGCCTCGGCTCGAGCCGGGGGAAGACCGATGCGACGGACACGCGGGACTCCTCGACAGACGCTGTTGGGGAAGGCCTCATCGTACGTCGCGGAGGGGTCTGGACCGATTCCGCACAACGGCCACGGGTGTCCCCGCGAGCCCCTACCCTTGACCGGGCAAGGGGGAGATTCCGTGGGCACCTCTCAGACTGCGACGCCCCGGCGGGGACGCGAGACCCGGTTGCGCGAGCGCCGGGTGTCCGTGGTCGCCCTCGTGACGGTGGTCGGCACGATCCTCGCGCTGTTCGAGATCCCGCCCGCCGACACCCCGACCGAGCTGTGGCCGAGCCTGGCGGCGTCGTTCGTCTGGACCACGCTGGTCTGGGACGGCCGTGCCACCCCGGGCCGCGAGCTGGTGCTCCACCTGCTCGCCCAGGTGGTGCTGTTCGTCGGGATCGCCGCGGGCTTCGGCTGGGACCCGGCCGACGCGACCTGGATGGCGCTGACCAACGTGGGCGGCGGCGTCCTGATGGCGGTCGTCTACACCCGGTTCCGGCCGGAGGCCGACTGGGCGCCGGCCACCGCGGTGGCCCACGTGGGCCTGCTGGCCTCCGCCGTCCTCGCGGGCGCCGTCGTCGCGCTGCTCGGAGGCTTCCCCCACCTCGAGATCGGCACCGTCGAGCGGCTGCAGCTGTGGTGGGTCATCCGCAACACGGTCTTCGCGTACGTCGGCGGGGTGACCTTCCTCGTCCTGTTCTTCGCACCCCGACGACCCGTCGAGCAGCGGGCCCCGCGCTGGGCGGTGGTGCTGCTCGTCCCCCTCGGGGCCGCCTGCCTGTGGGTGACCTACCTCGACCCCGGGCTCCCGCTGACCTGGTTCCTGCTGCTGCCCGCGATCGTCGCCGGCAGCATGCTCACCCCGCGCGGCGCCGCCGCCTACGCCCTGGGCCTGGCCGCCGGGGCCGCGCTGGCGACCCTCAACCCGATCAACCAGTTCGACTACGAGGGGTTCCTGCCGGGCTCGCTGATCATCGACCTGCTGCTCACGGCCTCGACGTTCATCACCCTTCAGCTGGCGATCCTGCGTGACCAGCGCGCGGTCGCGACCCTCGAGCTCGACCGGCAGACCCGCAACGCCCGGGAGCAGGCGGCCCTGCTCGCGACCGTCTTCGACACGATGTCCGACGGCCTGGTGGTGCTCGACCCGCAGCGGCGGGTGGTCATGCACAACTCCGCAGCGCGGCAGCTGCTCGGTCACCGGATCCCCCTCGGCCAGGAGCTCCGGCTGGCGCCCCACGTCGACCTGCACGGGCTCGACGAGGCCGACGAGGGCCACACCCAGCAGGTCGTCGTCCCGCTCGACGACGGGGAGCGGGTGCTCGATGTCGGTGCCTGGCCCTTGCCGGGGCCCGACCGACGCACCGTGGTCCTGTTCTCCGACGTCACCGCCCAGCGCGAGCGGCTGGGCGAGCTCGCCAGCTTCGCCGGTGTCGTCGCCCACGACCTGCGCAGCCCGCTGTCCAGCCTGTCCGGCTGGCTGGAAATGGCGGACGACGCGCTCGACGAGGCCGACCCGGCCGCCGCGTCCTCGTTCGTACGGCGGGCGCGGACCAGCGGCGACCGGATGCACCAGGTGATCGACGACTGGCTCAGCTACACCGTGCAGCGCGACGGCCTGCTGGCCCCCGCCGAGGTCGCGCTCAAGCCACTCGTGGCGGCGGTCGTCGCGCCGTTCGCGTCCGCGGGCGACGACCTGGCCCCCGTGTTCGACATCGACGTCGACGACAGCGTGCAGGCCGACCCGGCGCTGACCCGGCAGCTGTTCGCCAACCTGGTCAGCAACGCGGTCAAGTACACCCCGCTCGGTGATCGGCCGCAGGTCACCATCCGCTCCGTGCCCGACGACGAGCCGGGCTTCGTGCGGGTCACCGTCGCCGACCGTGGCATCGGGCTCCCCGAGGGCGAGGAGGAGCGGGTCTTCCAGGAGTTCCACCGCGCGCCGGAGCACGCCGCCGACTACACCGGCACCGGGCTCGGCCTGTCCCTCTGCCGGAAGATCGTGGTCCGGCACGGAGGGACCATCCGGGCCTACAACGACCCCGATTCCGGCACCGTCTTCGACTTCACGCTGCCGGCTGCGTGACCCGACCGTCGTTGGCGGGGACCCCTAGGGTTCCCACATGAGCGGCGAGGTGGTGCGCGGGCGGTTCGGCTGGACCGTCGCCGTCCCGGCGGTCGCGATGCTCGCACTGCTGGCGACGTGGGGCCGCAAGCCCGGCGACGTGGTACTGGTGGTGGTGGCGGTGCTGCTGATGGGGGCGGTCCTCGCCGCCGTCCACCACGCCGAGGTGGTCGCCCACCGGGTGGGCGAGCCGTTCGGGTCGCTGGTGCTGGCCGTCGCCGTCACCGTGATCGAGGTCGGCCTGATCCTGACGCTGATGGTCAGCGGCGGTGACGACACCGCGGGCCTGGCCCGTGACACCGTCTTCGCTGCGGTGATGATCACCGTCAACGGCATCGTCGGCCTCTCCCTGGTCGTGGGTGCGTTGCGCCACCACCTGGCGGTGTTCAACCCCGAAGGGACCGGCTCGGCCCTGGCCACGGTGATCACGCTGGCGACCCTCACCCTGGTGCTGCCGCGGTTCACCACCTCGGAGTCGGGCCCGGAGTTCACCCCCGGCCAGCTGGCCTTCGCCGCGGTCGCGTCGCTGGCGCTGTACGCCATGTTCGTGTTCACCCAGACCGTCCGGCACCGCGACTTCTTCCTCCCGGTCGAGGACGGCGGACCGGCTCCCGACGCCGACCAGGACGGTCACGCCGACCCCCCGACCGGTCGCGAAGCGCTCGCCAGCCTGTGCGTGCTGCTGGTGGCGCTGGTGGCGGTCGTCGGGCTGGCCAAGGTCGAGTCACCCGCGATCGAGTCGGCGGTCGCCGCGCTCGGGTTCCCCCACGCGGTGGTCGGCATCGTGATCGCGCTGCTGGTGCTGCTGCCGGAGTCGATCGCCGCGGTCAGGGCGTCGCTGCGGCGGCGCACCCAGATCGCGCTCAACCTGGCCTACGGCTCGGCCATGGCCTCGATCGGACTGACCATCCCGACCCTGGCCGTCGCGTCGATCTGGCTCGACGGACCGCTGGAGCTGGGCCTCGGTACGACCGAGATCGTGCTGCTCGTGCTGTCGTCGGTGGTGGGGGTGCTGACCGTCGTCCCCGGCCGCGCCAAGCCGCTCGCGGGCGGCCTGCACCTGGCGATCCTGGCGGCGTTCGTGTTCCTGACCATCGCGCCCTGACCCGTCACTCATGCAGGCTCGGAACCGGGCGACCCGTCACTCGTGCAGGTTCGGAACCGGCCGACCCGTCACTCGTGCACAGGTGACGCGGTCGGGGCAGCGCTGGCGGCTCCGGACGGGGACACCGCACACTGAGCCATGCACGCGATCCGGGCCACGAGCGCCTTCGACGGACGCCGCTTCCTCGACGGCGGCGTGACCGTCCTGGTCGACGGCAGCCGCATCGCGGGGGTCGAGGGCCCTCATCACGAGCCGCCGGAGGGCTGCGAGGTGACGGCGTACGACGGCACGCTGCTGCCCGGGCTGGTCGACACCCACGTCCACCTGGTGGCCGACGGCACGCTCGGCGGCCTGGAGCGGACGCCGACCCTGGCCGACGACGAGCTCGACGCCGTGATGTCGGCGAGCCTGGCCCGGCAGGCGGCGGCCGGCGTGACCACGGTCCGCGACCTCGGGGACCGGGCCTACCGGACCCTGGCCGTGCGGGACCGCTCCGCGCCCGGTGTCCCGCGCGTGGTGTGCGCCGGGCCGCCGCTGACCGTGCCCGCGGGGCACTGCCACTTCCTCGGCGGCTCCGCCGAGGGTGAGGCCGGTGTCACCGCCGCCGTGCAGGAGCGGGTCGAGCGCGGTGTCGACGTCGTCAAGGTGATGGCCAGCGGCGGCATGGTCACCCCGAACACCGACATCATGGGGACGCAGTTCTCCGCCGACGAGCTCGCGCTCGCCGTACGCCTGGCGCACGCCGCCGGTCTCCCCGTGGTCGCCCACGCGCACTCGCAGGCCGCGGCCCGGCACGCCTTCGACGCGGGGGTCGACGGCATCGAGCACTTCACGTGCCTCACCCCCGACGGCATCCGGACCCCCGAGGACCTGCTGCCGCAGCTCGCCGCACGACGCGTGGTCGTGAGTCCCACGCTCGGGGCCGACCTCGACCAGCTCCCGCCCCCGGAGCTGGTGCCGCCGCAGATCCGTGACCTGATGACGCGGTACGGCCTGGAGCCGGACGAGTTCTTCCGGACCCGGGGCCTCCAGATGGCGCTGCTCCGCTCCCACGGGGTGGTGGTCATCACCGGCACCGACGGCGGGGTGGGGCCGATGAAGGACCACGGCATCCAGTGGCGCGCCGTCCTGCAGCTGACCGACGGCGGCTACGACGTCGCCGAGGCACTGGCGACCGCGACGTCGGGGGCTGCCGCAGCCTGCGGGGTGGAGGACGAGACCGGCCGGCTCGCCGCCGGGCTGGCCGCCGACCTGCTGGTGGTCGACGGCGACCTGCGCACCGACGCCGAGGCGCTCGGCCGACCCGCCGCCGTGTGGGTGCGCGGCCAGCAGGTGGTCTGAACACGCCGCCGTGTGCGCATATGTGACGGCTCAGCCAGTTCTGGACCTGCACAACTGACGGGTCGGCACCTTCTGAGCCTGCACAACTGACGGGTCGGCGGTGTTGACGGGTGCACAAGTGACGGGTCGCGCTCAGCGGCGGACGAGCACCCGGTCGGGCACCAGGAACCGCGCCGGCGACGCCGAGGCGCGCAGGTGGATGTTCTGCAGCAGCCCCACCGCCAGCAGGACCGCGAACATCGAGCTGCCGCCGTAGGACACGAAGGGCAGGGGTACGCCGGTGACCGGCATGATGCCGAGGCACATGCCGACGTTCTGGAAGGCCTGGAAGCCGAGCCAGCAGGCGATCCCGGCGGCGGCGATCCGGCCGAACACGTCGTCGGTGCGCGAGGCGATCACCAGGGCCCGCCACACGACCACCCCGAGCAGTCCGATCAGCACCCCGGCGCCCACCAGTCCGAGCTCCTCCCCGGCGACGGTGAAGATGAAGTCGGTGTGCTGCTCGGGCACGAAGCCCGAGCGGGTCTGGGAGCCGTTGAACAGCCCCTCACCGAACAGGCCGCCGTTGCCGACCGCGATCCGGGCCTGCTCGGTGTTGTAGCCGGCGCCGCGCGGGTCGAGGTCGGGGTTGGTGAAGGCCAGGAAGCGGTCGACCTGGTAGTCGGCGAGCAACCCCGCCCAGACGGCGGCCGACGCGGTCACCAGGCCGGCGCCCGCGAGCAGCGCCAGCCAGCGGCGCGGGGCGCCCGACGCCGCCAGCACCCCGAAGACGGTGGCGGCGAGCACCAGCATGGTGCCGAGATCGGGCTGGAGCAGGATCAGCGAGGCCGGGATCGCGGCGATGAGCAGCATCAGCGTCACGTCGACCCAGTCGACGGTACGGCGGCGCCGCCCCTCGGCGCGTTCGGCCACGACCAGCGCCATGCCGATGACGACGGCGAGCTTGGCGAGCTCCGACGGCTGGATCGACATGCCACCCAGCTGGATCCACGACCGGGACCCGTTGATCGTGGCTCCGTTGGTCAGGACCAGCACCAGGCCCACGATCGAGGCGAGGTAGGCGACCGGCGCCACGATCCGCACCCACCGGTGGTCGGTCGCCGTCACCAGCACCATCAGCACCAGGCCGATGGCGACGTTGACCAGCTGCTTGCGCAGGTAGGCCGCGGAGTCGCCGGTCGTGAGCCCCTCGCGGGCGGAGGTGGCCGACCACACCAGCAACGTGCCGATGACCAGGAGTGCGGCGACGGCGGCCAGCAGCATCCAGTCGAGGCCGGGCACCCGCCGGGTCGTCGAGGACCGGCTGCCGGTCCACAGCGTGCGGCCGCTCACCGCGCACCTTGCGGCTTCGGCGGCAGGATCGACCCGTCGCGCTTGAACGCCGGCAGCTCGTCGGGGGCGACCACGCCCGGGACGGCCGCACGCTCGCGGTCGACGTCCATGCCCTTGATGCCGTAGAGCGCCTCGTAGATCTTGCGGATCGCCGGGCCGGAGGTGCCCGAGCCGGTGCCGCCCTGGCTCACCATCATCACCACCGCGTAGTCGTCGGTGTAGGAGGCGACCCAGGAGGTCGACTGCTTGCCGTAGACCTCCGCCGAGCCGGTCTTGGCCCTGATCTGGACCTGGTCGAGCGGGAACTCCAGCAGCCGCCAGCTCATGGTGCCGCGGAGGGCGACCCCCTTCAGCGCGGCGTCGATGTAGCCGAGGACGCTGTCGGGGAGGCGGACGTCGCCGGACTTCTCGGGCCTGATCCGCTTCAGCACGGTGCCGTCGGGGCTCACGATCGCCTTGGCGACGCGCGGCTTCCAGAGGGTCCCGCCGTTGGCGATGGCGGCGTACGCACGGGTGAGCTGCAGCGGCGTCACGATGGTGTCCCCCTGGCCGATTGCGAAGTTGACCGCGTCACCGGCCCGGTAGGCGAACCCCTCGACGCAGAACTCGCCGGCGAAGCGGTAGACGAAGTCGCTGGTCTCGCCGTCCTGCGGCTTGGCGGCGATGTCGCAGTAGTAGTCCTTCATCTGCTGCCAGTAGGCGCGCTTCCACTTCCTGTCCGCGATCCGGCCGGAGGCCTCCCCCGGGATGTCGATGCCGGTCTCGTCGCCGAAGCCGAAGGTCTTCGCCTCCTGCACGAGCGGGTCGGGGGCGTCGACGTCGTCGACGTCGGAGCCGAGCCGCTGCCAGAAGTCGTAGCCGACCCGGTAGAAGAAGGTGTTGCAGGAGACCTCGAGCGCCTTCGCGAAGGTGATGTAGCCGTAGGCCCCGGACTCGTAGTTCTTGAAGACCCGGTTGCCGACCGGGAACCCGGAGGAGCAGTTGAGCTGGGTGTCCGTGGTGTAGCCGTGGGTGAGCGCGCCGGCGGTCATGAACGGCTTCCACGTCGAGCCCGGCGCGAACTGCCCCTGGGTGGCGCGCCCGAGCAGCGGGGTGCCGGCCTTCTCGGAGTACAGCCTCGCCAGCTGGGACTTGCTGATGCCGCCGACCCACACCTCCGGGTCGTACGTCGGCTGGCTGGCCATGGCGACGATCCGGCCGGTGTCGACCTCCATGACCACGGCGGCGCCGGCGTCGGCGACGTAGTTGCGGCCGGTCACCTCGTCGAAGGTCCCGCGCGCGGTGCGGATCGTCTGGGCGAGCTGCTGCTCGACGACGCCCTGCACCTTCGCGTCGATCGAGGTGACCAGGGTGTCGCCCGGCTGGCCGGGGATCTCGCTCTCCTCGCCCAGCACCCGGCCCATCGAGTCGACCGCGACCCGGCGATAGCCCGGCATCCCGCGCAGCCACGCGTCGTACTGCCTCTCGACGCCGGCGCGGCCCACCGACGAGGCGCCGTTGACCGACCGGTCGCCGCTCTCGCGGGCGCGGTCGTACTCACCCTCGGTGATCGGGCTGAGGTAGCCGAGGAGGTGGGCGGCGTTGATGCCGAGCGGGTGGGGGTAGGCCCGCACGGTCTGCTGCTCGGCCACCACGGCCGGGTGGTCCTCCGGCTGCTCGAGCACCCGCAGCGCCACCGGCTCGCGCACGTCGCGCGCGATCGGCACCGGCTGGTAGGGCGAGCCGTTCCAGCAGACGCCCGGGACGCTGCCGGCGTCGCCGCAGGTGACCAGCTGCTGGCGGATCTTGTGGGGCGCGAGGTGGACCTCGTCGCCGATCCGCTCCAGCAGCGCGTCCTGGCGACGCTCGGGCATCTTGCCGAGCAGGGTCCGGTCGATCGAGATCACCCACGACATCCGGTTGGCCACCAGCGGCCGGCCCTGGGCGTCGACGATCAGCCCGCGCTGCGGCTGCACCACGACCTCGCGCACCGACTGGGAGGCGGCCTGGGTGCGGTAGTCGGCGCCGGTGATCACCTGGAGGTAGTAGAGCCGGGCGAACAGGGTGGCGAACAGCGAGAACACCAGCGCCTGGATGACCAGCAGGCGCAGCCGGCTGCGCGTGTCGGAAGCGGTGGCCATTACGCCGGGACCCGCTCGCGCTCGGGCTCCAGACGGCGGAACATCCCCATCAGCAGCGGGAGCACGAACGGCGTCAGCAGGACGTCCCAGAGCACCGACAGCGCGATCACGCCGAGCAGCGAGGAGACGTCCATGCTGATCTCGCCGAGCACGATGCCGAGCAGGGCGAACACGCTGGTCCCGACGAAGGACGACGCGGCGACCGTGGCGACCACCGCGGTGGCGGCCGGCCGGACCTCCTGCTGCTGCATGCGCCCCGCGACGTACCCGACCAGCACCAGGGCCAGCGCCCACTGCCCGGCCACGTGGTCGGCGGGCGGAGCCAGGTCGAGCAGCACCCCGGCCACGAAGCCGAGCACCGCCGCGAACTGGGCGCCGCGCGTCAGCGCGGCCGCCACCACGACGAGCAGCACCAGGTTGGGGACCACGCCGTACCAGGCGGGCTGCGGGAAGACCGTCACCTGCAGCACCAGCGCGACCAGCACCGCCGCGAGGGCGACCAGGGCCCGGACCACGTTCATCGCAGGCTCCCGTCCGCCTCGATGACCGCGCGGTCGCTGGCGGTGCCGGACGGCACCACCACCCCGACCAGGTCGAGGGCACCGAAGTCGACGAACGGCTCGATCTCGGCCCGCTGCGCGGTCTCGCGGAGGCTGGAGTAGACCGCGGTCACCCGACCGACCGGGACGCCCGAGACGTACGGCGCACCGCCGTCGCTGCCCCAGGTCACCACGACGTCGTGCCTGGCCGGGACCTCGGCCTGGTCGACGAGCTCGAGGTCGAGCAGTCCGCTGTCGCCCACCGCGCCCCGGCCCTCGAGGAAGCCCATCTCCATCGAGGAGCCCACCCGGCCGCCGACGACCGACCCGGAGTCGATGACCAGCAGCACGGTGGCGGTGTCGCGGGTCACCCGCAGCACCCGGCCGACCAGCCCGTCGTCGTTGACGACCGTGAGGTCGGCGTAGAGCCCGGCGTCGGAGCCGGCGTCGATGGTGACGGTCCGGGAGAACGACTGGGAGGGCCCGACCGCGATCACCCGGGCGGGGACCAGGGCGTAGCCGAGGTTCTCGGCGGCGGTGGTGAGGCCGTCGTACTCCTCGAGGCGGTTGCGGTCGAAGTCGGAGGTCGCGACCTTCGAGCGGAGCTGGGCGTTCTCGGCCTCCAGCGCGGTGAGCTCGGCCCGCAGGTCGTCGCGCGAGCGGAACCAGCCGGGCACGGCACCGACTGGCCGGGCGACCGCCGAGACGCCCGCCTCCAGCGGCCCGAACAGCTCGCCGGCGGCCTCCCGGGCGACCCCGAGCGGCGAGTCGTCGCCGCCCTGGTGGTCGAGGGTCATCAGCGAGGCACAGGCGAGCAGCAGCGCCACCAGCAGGGCGCGCGACGGTCGACGGCGGTCACCGTCGAGGTCGCCCAGGCTGCGCCACCGGCGCTCCCGGTTGCGGAAGTCCCCCATCAGTACCGCCGGGGCTCGGAGACCAGCACCTGCTGCAGGGCCTCGAACTCCTCCACGCACTTGCCGGCGCCGAGGGCGACACTCACCAGCGGTTCGTCGGCGACGTGGACCGGCATGCCGGTCTCGTGGCGGAGCCGCTCGTCGAGACCACGCAGCAGGGCGCCACCGCCGGTGAGCACGATGCCGCGGTCCATGATGTCGCCGGCGAGCTCGGGCGGGGTCTGGTCGAGGGTGGCGCGCACCGCGTCGACGATCGCGTGCAGCGGCTCCTCGAGGGCCTGGCGGATCTCCGCGCTCGAGACGACGACGGTGCGGGGCAGTCCGGAGACCATGTCGCGGCCGCGGATCTCGGCCTCCGGCTCGTCGGGCAGCGGGAACGCCGACCCGAGGGTCATCTTGACCTCCTCGGCGGTGCGGTCGCCGAGCATGAGGGAGTACTCCTTCTTCATCCACGCGACGATCGCCTGGTCGAGGTCGTCGCCCGCGGTGCGGATGGAGAGGCTGGTCACGATGCCACCGAGGCTGATCACGGCGACCTCGGTGGTGCCGCCACCCACGTCGACGACCATGTTGCCGGTGGCCTGGTGGACGGGCAGCCCGGCGCCGATCGCGGCGGCCATCGGCTCCTCGACGATGTAGACCCGACGCGCGCCGGCCTGGTAGCCGGCCTCCTTCACCGCCCGCTGCTCGACGGCGGTGATGCCGCTCGGGACGCAGACCACCATCCGCGGCTTGGCGAAGTAGCGGCGCCGGTGGACCTGCTGGATGAAGTAGCGCAGCATCTGCTCGGTCGCCTCGAAGTCGGCGATCACGCCGTCCTTGAGCGGGCGGATGGCGGTGATGTTGTCGGGCGTGCGCCCGATCATCCGCTTCGCCTCGTGGCCCACCGCGAGGATCTCGCCGTTGGCGTCGTTGAGCGCGACGACGCTGGGCTCGTCGAGGAGGACCCCCTTGCCGCGCACGTAGACCAGCGTGTTGGCCGTGCCGAGGTCGACCGCCATGTCGCGGCCGATGAAGCTGTTCGC
Source organism: Nocardioides sp. GXQ0305 (assembly GCF_050880345.1). Taxonomy (NCBI): domain Bacteria; kingdom Bacillati; phylum Actinomycetota; class Actinomycetes; order Propionibacteriales; family Nocardioidaceae; genus Nocardioides; species Nocardioides sp. GXQ0305. The sequence continues at coordinate 43,942 of NZ_JBNYXG010000005.1, read as the reverse complement.
CATCGCTCGAATGCCTCGCGCTCGCTCGTCGTACGTGGGGAAGAAGGGACGCATGGGACGACGCGTCCTGCACCGAGGGTAGGTTCGCGCGCGCACGGAGCCCGGCAGGACACGCCAGACGGCGAGGCGGGGCGTGCGCCGGGCTCGACGCGCGGCGAGGCCCATCTCGACCCGCAGGGAGGCCCATCTCGACCCGCAGGGAGGCCCAGCTCAACCCCGAGGGAGGCCCAGCTCAACCGGGGGGTGGGCGGCGGCCGAGCTCGGGGTCCAGGGGTGGTGCCCACCACGGGTCGTGCAGCGGCGGGGCGGTCGTCACCCGGTCGTGCTGGCTGGCGACGACGCGGGCGAGGTTGCCGAGCCCCTCCCCGCCGGGCACGAAGTACGACGCGTGGGCTCCGACGGGCCACCCCGGCCCGGGGCCGGGGTGGCCCGTCTCGGCACGCAACCTGGTCGCGCCCCACGTGTCGAGGGCGGGGTCCTCGCCCAGGCCGACCGGGCCGCCCGATCCGAGCGCCGCGACCGGGTCGAGGCTGTAGCGCAGCACCCAGACGTGGCCGGGCCGGACTCCGAGGTCGGCCGCGGACCCTGCGTCGCCGGCCCCCGGGCTGCCGGCGAGCACGACGTCGTCGGCGTCGAGCCCGCCGGGACCGGTCGCGGCCAGCGACACGGTCGTGGCGCCGTAGCTGTGGCCGACCACGGTCAGGTGGGCCGGGTCGCCGTGGCGACCGGCCCGCAGGTCGTCGACGGCGTCGCCGAGCAGCCCGCCGCCCTCCTCGGCCATCTGCTCCGAGAGCACCCCGATCCCGTCGGGTGCGTCGTACCCGATCCACGCGACGGTGGCGTTGCCGTCGGCGGGGTCGGCCTGCCGCGCGGCCAGGTGGAGGTCGAGCGCGCGGCGCGCGTGGGTCGGGGCGTCGGTGGCGTCGGCGCCGAGGCCGGGGACCAGCACCGCGACGTCGCCGGCGGAGGCCGGGTCGCCCGCCGCGACGACCACCCGCCCGTCGCCCCCGAACGCGCGCGGGTCGTAGGCGAGCAGGTGGGCCTCGACCGGCCGGCCCGTGACCGGGTCGGTCGCCGCTGCGATCCGGTCGAGGGCCTGCCGGGTGGCGCGCGCGGCCGCCGCGTCGGCCGAGCCGGGTGTCGCCAGGTCCTGCTCCACCTCGAGCCGCAGCCGGGCGTCGACGAGGTCCTGGGCGAGCTCCGGACCGGGGCCGGGCGCCAGCGCCGCGTGCAGCTCGAGCCGCCCGGCCAGGTCGTCGAGGACGTCGGCCACGGCACCGGCTCGCCTGCGGAGGCGGGTCGACGCGGCGCCGTACGCGTCGGCGGCGGCGCCGCTCCAGGCCGGGACCGCCCCGGGGCCGGCCGCGATCCGCTCGAGGACGTCGGCCACTCCCCTCAGCCGCGCCGCGAGGTCGCCCGGAGCGGGTGCGGAGGTCACGGCGGCCCGTCCCGCCGGGCGAGACCGGAGACGACGGCGTCCTCGGCGGCGGCGACGGCCCTCACGGTCACGAGCAGCCCCTCGACCAACGTGTCGAGGTCTGCCTCGATGCCGGACGCCGTCCGCTCCAGCACCTCCCGCAGCTGCGCCACCTCACCCGCGACGTCGCCCGGGCCACCGACCGGGCCCCCGCGCACGGACGCGACCGCGTCGGCCAGGTCGACGGCCAGCGCGTCCCAGCGGCGCGCAGCGGCGGACAGCTCGTCGGGCGACAGCTCCACGGGGCCTCCTCTCCCGAGGAGGATGTCGTGGATCAGGCGAGCGTGGGGGCGGGGAAGAATTCATCCACAAGCCGACTCCCCGGACTTCGCGCCACGCTGACCGCCTGCGGCGGGTCAGCTGCGCTCGGGGAACCAGATGCCGATCTCGCGGGCGGCCGACTCGGTGCTGTCGGAGCCGTGGACCAGGTTCTGCTGCACCTTCAGGTCCCAGTCGCGGCCGAGGTCGCCGCGGATGGTCCCCGGCAGCGCCACCGTCGGGTCGGTGGCGCCGGCCAGCGCCCGGAAGCCCTCGATGCACCGCTGGCCCTCGACCACCGCGGCCACCACCGGGCCGGACAGCATGAACTCCACCAGCGGGTCGTAGAACGGCTTGCCCTCGTGCTCGGCGTAGTGCTCGGCGAGCAGCTCGGGGGTCGCCGAACGCAGCTCGAGGCGGACCAGGGTGTAGCCCTTCGCCTCGATCCTCCGGACCACCTCGCCGGTCAGGCCACGGCGTACGCCGTCGGGCTTGACGAGGACGAGGGTGCGCTCGACTGCGGGGTCTGCCATGGCGCGGAGCCTAGCCACGACGCGTGGGCCAGCCACATCCGGGTTTCCACAGAACTTGTGCAAAGAAGTTGTGCAGAAGTATTGTGCACGCATGACCGAGATGCTCCGGCTCGACGCGACCGCCCTGCGGGTCCTCGCCCACCCCCTGCGCTCCCGGCTGCTCTCCCAGCTACGCCTGCACGGCCCGGCGACGGCCACCGACCTCGCCGAGGTCCTCGAGACCAACACCGGGGCCACCAGCTACCACCTGCGCAAGCTGGAGTCGGTCGGCCTGGTCACCGACACCGGCACCGGCGAGGGCAAGCGCCGGGTGTGGGAGGCCTCCACCCGTGGCCACCAGTACACGCCGAGCGACTTCATCGGCGACGTGGAGGCCGAGGCGTCGCTCTCGTGGCTGACCCGGCACTACCAGGACACGCTCGCCGAGCGGGTCGAGCGGTGGGCGGAGGTGAGCCCGCAGTGGCCCGCCGCCTGGCGCGACACCCTCGGCTCGGGTGACGACGGGGTCCGGGTGACATCCGACCAGGCCCGGGCCATGTGGGACGAGATCCAGGAGGTCACCCGGCGCTACCGCGAGGCCGGGGCCGACGACCCCGACGCCATCCGGGTCCTGGTCTGGACCCACCTGCTCCCCGTCGACGACACCCCGCCGACGGGCGCCGGCCGATGACCGGCGCCCTCTCCCCCGTCCACGCCCGGCGGGTCTTCCTGCTGCTGACCTTCACCCGCTGGTTCCCCGTCGGGCTGGTGGGCGGCCTGATCACCCTGATCCTGCTGGAGCGCGGCTTCTCCGTGGCCCAGGCGCTGCTGGCGTTTTCCTTCCAGGGTCTGGTCGTCTTCCTGCTCGAGCTGCCCTCCGGCAGCTTCGCCGACGCGCTCGGGCGCCGTCCCGTGCTGATCGCGGCCGCTGTCGTCAACGTCGTCTCCTCCGTGGTCATCGTCGTGGCCGACTCGCTGTGGGTGTTCGCCCTCGGCGCGGCCCTGATGGGGGTCTTCCGCGCGCTCGACTCGGGTCCGCTCGAGGCGTGGTTCGTCGACACCGTCCACGCCACCGAGCCGGGGGCCGACGTCGACGGCCAGCTGGCGGCCCAGGCCACCGTGCTGGGGGTCGGGATCGCGGTCGGGTCCGCGATCTCCGGCGCCCTGGTGGCCTGGGACCCGCTCCCCGCGGGTTCGGCGTTGCTGCTCCCCTTCGTGGCGTGGGCCGTCCTCAACGTCGTGCACCTGGTCTGCGTGGTGGTCCTGATGAAGGAGCCGGTCACCCACGTCGACACCCGCGGCGTACGACGGGCCCTGGCCTCCGCGCGGCGGACGCCCGCCGTCGTCCGCGACGGCTTCCGGGTGCTCGGCAGCAACCGGGTGCTCCGGTGCCTGGTGCTGGTCGAGGTGTTCTGGTCGACCGGCATGGTGGTCTTCGAGATCTTCCAGCCGATCCGCCTCGCCGAGCTCGTGGGCGGGGAGGAGCGGGCCGGCGCGCTGATGGGGCCGGTCGCCGCGGTCGGGTGGGGGGTCTTCGCGCTGGGCTCCGCGCTGGCGGGGCTGACCAGCCGCCGGATCGGGGTGGCGAGGACGGCCATCCTCGCGCGGGTCCTCAACGGGCTCGGCGCCGTCGTCATGGGCCTGGTCGCCGGGCCGGTCGCGCTGATCGCGGCGTACCTGTTCACCTACGGTCTCCACGGCACCGCGGGCCCGGTGCACGACGCGCTGCTGCACCGCGAGGCGACCCGCGACAACCGCGCCACCGTGCTCTCGATGAACTCGATGGTCGGGATGGGCATCTTCGCCGTGGTGGGGCCCGCGCTGGGCCTGCTCGCCGACGGAACCACCGTCCAGGTCGCCATGGTGAGCGCGGGGGCGTTCAGCGTGCTCGGGGCCTTGCTGTACCTCCCGGCCCTGCACGCCGAGCGGCTCAGCACCGCGACTGCTGTGGAAACGGGCGGGAAAGCACTACGGTGACCTCCGGCGCCGGGTACGGTCGGCGCTCTCGGGGGTCCGAGCCAGCGGATCACCTGTTGCCGACTGGGCGGGTGCCGTCCGCGTGGAGGGGTCCGTGACCGACGTGCTCTCGCCCGCCGCGGCACGTCGCGCCTTCCTGCTGCTCACCGTCGCCCGGTGGTTCCCGGTCGGACTGGTGGTCGGGATCTTCACGCTCTGGTTCCTCGAGCGCGGCCTGACGGTCTCCGAGGCCCTGGTCATGTTCGCCGTCACCGGGGTGGTCGTGTTCGCCCTCGAGCTGCCGACCGGCGGACTGGCCGACGCGATGGGGCGACGCCCCGTCCTGCTGGCCGCGGCCGCGGTCAACATCGTCGCGGGCACCGTGCTGATCCTGGGCACCTCGTTCTGGGTCTTCGCGCTCGGCGCGGCGCTGCAGGGGGTCTTCCGGGCGCTCGACTCAGGACCGCTGGAGGCCTGGTACGTCGACACCGTCCACACCACCGAGCCGGACGCCGACGTCGACCAGACGCTCGCGACGGAGGGCAGCGTGATGGGTGCGTCGATGGCGATCGGCGCCGTGGTCTCGGGCGGCCTGATCGTCTGGGACCCGCTCCCCGCCAGCACGGCGCTGCTGCTGCCGATGGCCTGCTGGGTCGCGCTCAACGTCCTCTACCTGGCCGGCCTGCTGGTGCTGATGAAGGAGCCCCGCACCCACGTCGACGCGACCGGCCTGCGACGCGCCGCCCTCTCGGCGCGGGAGGCGCCGGGCGTGGTCCGCGACGGCCTCGGGCTGCTCCGCCACAACGGGGTGCTGCTGTCCCTGGTGCTGGTCGAGGTGTTCTGGATCGGCGCGCTGGTGGTGTTCGAGACCTTCCAGCCCGTGCGGCTCGCCGAGCTCGTCGGCGGCGAGGAGCAGGCCGGCGCCCTGATGGGGCCCATCGCGGCCGCCGGGTGGGGTGTCTTCGCCCTCGGGTCGGCGCTGGCCGGTCGGTCCAGCCGCCGGATCGGCGTCGCGCGCACCGCCATCCTCGCGCGGGTCCTCAACGGGCTCGGTGCGGTCGTGATGGGCCTGGTCACCGGGCCGGCCGGGCTGATCGCCGCCTACCTGTTCACCTACGGGCTGCACGGCTCGGGCAGCCCGATGCACTCCGCGCTGCTCCACCGCGAGGCCCAGGCCCGCAACCGGGCGACCGTCCTCTCGATGAACTCGATGGTCTTCTTCGTCGCCTTCTCGATCGTGGCGCCACCGGTCGGCCTGCTCGCCGAGGCGACCACCACCCAGGTCGCCATGGTCGCGGCCGGGTCGTTCAGCATCCTGGGCGCGCTGCTCTACCTGCCCGCCCTCCGCGCCGAGCGACGGCGGCCGCAGCCGGCGTCGGTCTGATCACTCCTCGGCGTCGCGGGCCTCGTGGGCGGCGTAGGCGGCCGCCCGCTCCTGCTCGATCCTGCGCCCCAGGAAGTACGCCGTGCCCCACAGCAGGGCGAACACCGTGCCGAGGAAGAACATGGTGGGGACCAGCACCCCGAGTGCGATCGCGGCGGCCTGCACGACCCAGCCGCCGACGTACGCCGCCTCGGAGCGGAGCATCCCGGCGAGCAGCAGGCAGGCGACGGCCACGCCGAGTCCCACCGCCAGCGCGGTGCCCATCGGGACGTCGGACACGACGATCATGACCGGCGTCGACAGCGCGACCACGATGCCCTCGAGCGCGAGGACTGCCGCGCACATGCCGCGGCGAGGGGAGCGGGCGGCGCCCGGTGCGGTGGCGCTCATGAGGTACGCCGGAGCATCGTGCGGGCCTCGCCGACCGTGACCACCGAGCCGGTGACGAGCACCGCGCCCGACGACAACGAGCTGCCGGTGTCGGCCGCCTCGGCGAGCCCGGTGGCCACGTCGATCGCGTCCGCCAGTCTCGGCACGACACTCACCCGGTCGTCACCGTAGATCTCGCGGGCCACGGCGCCCAGCTGCTCAGCGGGCAGCGCGCGGTGGGTGGAGTTCTGGGTGCAGACGACGTGGGAGAGGTGGGGCTCGAACGCCGCGAGCAGCCCCTCGTGGTCCTTGTCGGCCATCACACCGAGCACGCCGACCAGCGGGTCGAACGCGAAGGAGTCCTCGAGCGCCGCCGCGGTCGCGGCAGCGCCGTGGGGGTTGTGGGCCGCGTCGAGCACGATGGTGGGGCTCCGGCGCACCACCTCGAGCCGCCCCGGCGAGGTGACCTGGGCGAACGCGCCCGCCACCAGCTCGTCGTCCAGCGGCCGGTCTCCGGCGAAGGCCTCGACGGCGGCCAGCGCCACCACGGCGTTCTGCGCCTGGTGGGCGCCGTGGAGGGGCAGGAAGAGGTCGTCGTACGTGCCCCGCAGCGAGCGCAGCGACACCACCTGGCCGCCGACGGCCGGGGTCCGCGACGACACCTCGAAGTCCACGCCCTCGCGCACCACCGACGCGCCCACCTCCGCGGCCCGGGCGAGCAGGAGCTCCTCGACGTCGGGCTGCTGCCGGGCGATCACCGCGGTCGCGCCGGGCTTGATGATCCCGGCCTTCTCGACGGCGATCTGGATCGGACGGTCCCCCAGGTAGGCGGCGTGGTCCACCGCCACCGGCAGCACCACGGCCACCGCCGCGTCGGCGACGTTGGTCGCGTCCCAGGACCCACCCATCCCGACCTCGACGACCGCGACGTCGACCGGAGCGTCCGCGAACGCGGCGTACGCCATGCCGACGATGGTCTCGAAGAACGACAGCGGGTGCGCCTCGGACTCGTCGACGAGGTGGGTGTACGGCGCCACGTCGTTGAACGCGCGCACCAGCTCCTCGTCGGTGAGCGGCTGCCCGTCGATGCAGATCCGCTCCCCCATCCGCTCCACGTGGGGGCTGGTGAACCGGCCCGTCCGCAGCTCGGCCGCCCGCAGCAGGGTGTCGATCATCCGGGAGGTCGACGTCTTCCCGTTGGTGCCGGTCAGGTGGATGACCGGATAGCTGCGCTGCGGGTCGCCGAGCAGCTCGGTGAAGGCGCGGATCCGGTCGAGGGACGGCTCGAGCCGGGTCTCCGGCCAGCGGGACAGCAGCGCGTCCTCGACCTCCTCGACGGTCTCGGCCGGGCGCGCGACGGGGCTCTCACTCATCGGCGTCGAGTGTAGAGAGCCGGTCAGGCGACCACGAGGTCGACCATGTCGACGACGGGCCGGTAGCCGAGCGCGGTGTAGAGCCGGTTGGACGTGGGATTGGCCTGGTCGGTGTAGAGGCAGGCCACCGCCCCCGCGTCCAGGATCCGCTGGGAGAGGGCAGCGACCGTGTTGCCGGCGTACCCCCGGCCGCGGTGCCCGGGCGGGGTGTAGACGGGCGCGATCCTCGCGGCACCGAACGACGGCGGGTGCATCGCGCTGAGGTGCACCGGGACGCCGTCCTCGTCGACCCAGAGCCACACCTGCTCCTGGGCCACCCGCCGCGCCAGGTCCTCCGGGCTCGAGGTGCCCCGGTGCAGCGACCCGGGGGGCCGACCGGCCTGCTCGTCGGCGGCGGCCGCGAAGGCGTTGAACCACGCGACGACCAGGTCGACCTCACCGGCGGCGGCCGGGCGCAGCGACCCGCGGGCGGGACCCGGGGGGACCACCCGGTCGAGCCGGTGCAGCCGGGTGTGGAGCCCCTCGCGCACGACTCCGTCGGTGAGCGCGGCCAGCTCGGCCGCGCACGCGTCGGCCGCGGGCCGGGCCCCGTTGACCCCGCGGACGGGCTCGCCGCGGGCGTGCAGCGCACGGGCCAGCGCCCGGGCGCCGTCCTCGGGCATCGGGAGCAGGAAGAGCGGGAAGGGCTCGAAGGGTGCGGTCCGCATGGCGGCCCCGACCACCGCGTCGCCGTCCCGCACCACGACCCACCATCGGTACGGCGTCGCCGGGTCGGCCGGCACGCCGGCCGCGTCGTCAGAGGCCGCCCGCTCGGCGATCGTGGCCAGCACCGTGTTGACCACCGGGTCGACCGCGAGGTGCGCGCCCGCCTCGCGCAGGAACGCGGCCGGGTCGTCGTGGAAGGTCAGGGTCGGCGCCGGCACGGCACCACGGTAGGAGGCGCCGGGCGTCCACCGACACCGAGTTTCCGGGGCACCGACCCGTCCAGACCGGTTGGCAAAGAATCGGGTCGCCCGGCGCTGCGGCGGCCCGCGCGGGTCTACTCTCGCCACCACACGCCTGGTCGTGGGGGCCGGTCGTGTCGGGGGAGGAACGCCGTGGCCGGTTCAGCTCAGCGTGCACGCCGTCTGGTCTCAGGCGGCTGGATCCTGCTGCTCACGCCCATCGTCTGGCTCGCCGCCGCCTCGTTGCTGCTGGCGGTCCAGCCCGTGCGGATCCTGTCTCCGCTGACGTGGCTGCTGACCGCACTGTGGGTCGGCAACCTCGCGTGGGGCGTCCTCAGCGCGGGCCGGCGCCGGCCGCGCGCCGTCGACCATCCCGACGAGCACGAGGCCGGGGTGGTGGTCACGCCGGAGGAGCAGCCCGACCTCTGGCGGATGGTCCGCGACGCCGCCCGCCACGCAGGCGTGCAACCGCCCGACGAGCTGCGCCTCACGGCCGTGGGGCACGTGGTCGCCTGGCCGCGTCGGCGTACCCGCCTCGACCTCGGGGTCCCGGTCCTCTTCGTGCTCGACCCGGCCGCGGTCGGCGCGCTGGTCGCCCGGGCCCTCGCCGTCGCCGAGTCCGGGTGGACCGACGCGGCCGAGCCGGTCGACCGGTTCCGCTGGCTGCTCCAGGGCGTCTCCGGGCGACAGCTGCCGAGCGGTGTCGCCCGCCAGCTCCTGCGTCGGCTGGATCGCCAGCGCGCCGAGGGCATCCTCGAGGCCGACGACGTCGCGACCCGGGTCGCGGGCGGGCCCACCGTGGGCCGAGCCCTGGCGTGGGCCCATGTCGTGCACGCAGCCACCCTCTGGTGGTTCGACGAGTACGTCGTGCCGGAGCTCCTGCAGAAGGGGCAGCCGCGTCCGCTGCTGCCCGGTCTGGAGTCGCTGCTCGGCGAGCCGGGCCGGCAGCGGCAGCTCTACCACGCCGTCAGCTCCGGCCTGCCGAACGGCGACGGCTCGGTCCCGGGCGTGGCCGACCGGGTCTACCAGCTCCAGACCGGGGCCCTCGTGCCGGACCTGCTGCCCGGCAAGCCGGCGGCCGAGCTGGTCCGGGCGCCATCCACGGTGCTCGAGCAGGTCGCCGAGGCCTCGCTGGGCCACACCGAGCGTCCCCGGACCTGGGCCGACGCGCTGGACGCGTGGGCGGTCCGCACCAGCCAGAGCTGCGCCACGATCCTGGGCGAGCGCGCCCCCGACCTCGACGCCGTCCTGCGCGGCGTCGCCGAAAAGCGCCTCGCCGGGTGGGTGCGCGACGTCGTCCGCAGCCCGGAGGCCGACACCGACGAGCTGGGCTGCTTCCTGCTCACGGGGCTGTTGGCGAAGGCCCTGGCCGACGCCGGCGCCGGTCGGGTGACGGCGGCGTGGTCCGGGCGGATCGACGTGGTGGACGCGGACGGCGGTTCCCTCGACCCGGCCCGGGTGGCGCGGATGGTGGTCGAGGACCCCGACCTCGTCCCCGAGCTGCGCACGCTCCTCGTGGAGCTCGCGGTGCCCCTCGACCGGCGCCTGACCGGCGGCGAGGTACGCACGGACCCCGCGATGCGCTCGTTCCACCGGGCGTCGGGCCCGCGACGCCTGCCCGGAACTGGTTTCCCGGGTCTGGAGGGCCCCTCCTAGACTCCACGGTCATGAGCCAGACCGAGCAGGCGACGACCACCCCGGCGGCCGAACGGCGCGCCGTCGTCGTACCCGAGAAGCCTGCGCTGGAGGGGCTCGAGGAGAAGTGGGCCGCGCAGTGGCGCGCCGACGACACCTACGCCTTCGACCGGTCCCGTGAGCGTGCCGACGTCTACTCCATCGACACGCCGCCACCGACCGTGAGCGGATCGCTGCACGTCGGCCACGTCTTCTCCTACACCCACACCGACCTGATCGCGCGGTTCCAGCGGATGCGCGGCAAGGCGGTCTTCTACCCCATGGGGTGGGACGACAACGGTCTCCCGACCGAGCGCCGGGTCCAGAACTACTACGGCGTCAGGTGCGATCCCTCGCTCCCCTACGAGGCCGACTACACCCCGCCGGAGAAGCCGGACCCGAAGCGCCAGGTGCCGATCAGCCGGCCCAACTTCATCGAGCTCTGCGAGGAGCTGGTCGAGCAGGACGAGGAGGTCTTCGAGCGGCTCTGGCGCACCGTCGGCCTCTCGGTCGACTGGAAGCAGCACTACACGACCATCGGGCCCAAGGCGCAGCTGGTGAGCCAGAAGGCGTTCCTGCGGAACTTCGCCCGCGGCGAGGCCTACCTCTCCGAGGCTCCCACGCTGTGGGACGTCACCTTCCAGACGGCGGTCGCGCAGGCCGAGCTGGAGGCTCGCGAATATGCGGGCCACTACCACCGGGTCGCGTTCCACCGTCCCGACGGCGAGCCGGTCTGGATCGAGACCACCCGGCCCGAGCTGATCCCGAGCGTGGTCGCGCTGGTCGCCCACCCGGACGACGAGCGGTATGCCGGCCTCTTCGGCACGTCCGTCACCAGTCCTGTCTTCGGCGTCGAGATCCCCGTCGTGGCCCACCACCTGGCCGAGCCGGACAAGGGCGCCGGCATCGCGATGTGCTGCACCTTCGGCGACCTCACCGACGTGACCTGGTGGCGCGAGCTCGACCTGCCCGTCCGTACCCTGATCGGTCGTGACGGCCGGATGTCGCGCGAGACGCCCGAGTGGCTCGCCGGCGACGCCGCCGCCGCGTACGAGGACCTCAAGGGCAAGACCGTCTTCAGCGCCCGCGAAGCCGTGGTCGCCGCGTTGCGCCAGAGCGGCGACCTGGACGGCGAACCGACGCCGACGCAGCGGATGGCGAACTTCTACGAGAAGGGCGACAAGCCCCTCGAGATCGTCGCCACCCGGCAGTGGTACATCCGCAACGGCGGGCGCGACGCCGACCTGCGCGACGACCTGCTCGCGCGTGGCTCCGAGATCGACTGGATCCCACGTCACATGCGCCATCGCTACGACAACTGGGTGGGCGGCCTCAACGGCGACTGGCTGATCTCGCGGCAGCGCTACTTCGGCATCCCGTTCCCGGTCTGGTACCCGCTCGACGACAACGCCGATCCCGACTACGACCACCCGCTGCTGCCCCGCGAGGAGGACCTGCCGCTGGACCCCTCGACGGTCGCGCCCCAGGGCTACGACGAGGCCCAGCGCGGTCGGCCCGGCGGCTTCATCGGTGACCCGGACGTGATGGACACGTGGGCCACGTCGTCGCTCACCCCGCAGATCGCCGGCGGGTGGGAGACCGACGACGACCTGTGGCAGCGCGTGTTCCCGATGGACCTGTGCACGCACGCCCACGACATCATCCGCACCTGGTTGTTCTCCCGGGCGGTCCGGGCCCACTTCGAGAACCACACCGCGCCCTGGCGTCACGCCATGATCTCCGGCTTCATCGTCGACCCCGACCGCAAGAAGATGTCGAAGTCCAAGGGCAACGTCGTGGTGCCCTCCGAGATCCTCGACAGGTACGGCGCCGACGCCGTGCGCTGGCGGGCGGCCATGGCCCGTCCGGGCCTGGACTCGCCGTTCGACGAGAGTCAGATGAAGGTCGGCCGACGGCTGGCGATGAAGGTGCTCAACGCCTCCCGGTTCGTGCTCGGCATGGCCGGGCCCGACCTCAACCACGCCGCGGTCAGCGACCCGGTCGACTGTGCCCTGCTCGGGCGCCTCGAGGTGGTGGTCGGCCGGGCCACCGACGCGTTCGACGCCTACGACTACACGACGGCGCTCGAGACGGTGGAGAAGTTCTTCTGGGAGTTCTGCGACGACTACCTCGAGCTGGTCAAGGACCGCGCGTACGCCGAGGACGGCGGCCCCGGCACCGCGTCCGCGCGCGCCACCCTGGCGATCGCGCTGGACGTGCAGCTGCGGCTGCTCGCGCCGTTCCTGCCCTACGTGACCGAGGAGGTGTGGTCGTGGTGGCACGACGGGTCGATCCACCTGGCCCCGTGGCCGACCAGCGCCGACCTCGGCTCCGCGGCCGCCGCGGACCCCTCGCTCATCGACGCCGTCGCGGCCGCCCTGATCGGCATCCGCGGCGCGAAGTCGCAGGCCAAGGTGTCCATGAAGGCACCCCTCTCGCGCGTCGAGATCACCGGGCCGGCCGACCAGGTGGCGGCCGTCGAGCGGGCCGCCTCCGACCTGCGTGCGTCGGGGCGGATCACCGGTGACCTGGTGCTCTCACCGCGGGCGGGCGCCGAGGAGATCACCGTCACCGCGGAGCTCGCCGAGGCCGACCAGCCCGGGTGAGCGGACCCGCTCAGGCGGGGTCGTCGTGACCGGCGCGGGCAGGCGGGGCGGCCGCGGGCGCAGGTGACGCGGGCTGCTCGACCGCCGGTTCCTGCGGCGGGTCTGCCGGCTCGGGTGCCGGTGCGGGCTCCGGCTCAGGGGCGGGCTCCGGCTCCGGGGCAGGCGCGGGCTCAGGGGCAGGCGCGGGCTCAGGGGCGGGTGCGGGCTCCGGTGCGGGTGCGGGCTCGGGCGCAGGGGCCGGTGCCGGCTCGGGCTCCGGTGCGGGCTCCGGGGCCGGTGCCGGCTCGGGCTCGGGAGCCGCGGGCGCGGCCGGCGTCTCCTGGTCGGCCTGCGCCTTCCGGTCGCTGTGGCGCGGCCGCTGCTGAGTCTCGTCGGTCTGCTCGAGGTCGCGCTGCCCCGGCTGGAGCTGGTCGGTCGCCTCGTCGGTGGCGTCCTGCAGCTGCCGGTCGTCGGCGTCGCTCGCCGGACCGTCGCCCGCCGGCTCGAGCGGATCGGCCGAGTCCTCGGGGTCCTCGGGGAGCTGCGGGTCCTTCGGGTCCTTCGGGTCCTGGGGCTCGTCGGTGCCGGGCTCCTCCGGCTCCGGCGGGTTGCCGGCCTGCTCCACCACCTCGTTGAGCGCCCGCACCTCGACCGAGTCGACCATGCCCGCCAGCTCGACCGCCGACAGCGGCGTCTCTGCGTCGACAGACGCCTGGATCAGCTCGGCGAGGGCGACCAGCGCGGGGGCGGTCGCGGGGTCCTCGACGTAGTCGGCGAGCGCGTCGCTCTTGGCGAGCCTCATCAGCCGCGCGACCTGGCGCACCTCGCGACCGCGAGGTGGTTCGGCGCCCGGGTCGGTGCCGGGATCCGTGCCCGGGTCCGTCCCGGGGCCGCCGTTGCCGCCCCCGGGCCCACCGCCGGGTCCGCCGCCATCGATCTGGCTGTTCCCCCCGTTGCCGTTGCCGTTGCCGCCGTCGCCGTTCCCGCCGGCGCCGTTGCCGGCCGTCGGGCCCCCGTCGTCCGCGGCCGGCGCCCCGCCGGTCGAGGGCGGGGGAACGGCCGCGGCGGCCGCACCAGCGGCGGCGGCGGCCGCGAGGTCGGGCACCGCGAGCAGGGCGGGAGCGCCTTCGGTGAACCTGGTCATCCCGTTCTGGCCGCCGGGCAGCTCCAGGACGTTGGTCCCACCGACGAGGCGAGACACCACCGACGTCGCTGCATTGTCTGCGAGGACGTCCGCGAACGCGCCGCGGGCGGTGCCGACGCCCTGTCCGAGCGGCGAGCGGACCACGTAGAGCATGGTCTGGACCATGACGAGGGCACACAGCAGCGTCACGCAGACGAAGGCGACGAGTGGTCGCCGGTGCTCGATCCTCATGCTGGGCCCCTTCCCCGAGTGCTCCAGGGACAACTGTCCCGGCCCGCGAGGCACAGGACCAGACCCCTGAGCCGAAATGACTCGAAGTGACTAGACCGGGATGGCTAATCGGCGTGTCGGATCAGGCCGACTTCTTCTTCTTGGTCTCCGCCTCGCGCGGGACCAGCGTCGGCGCGACCTCGTCGGTGACGACCTCGCCGGTCACCACGACCTTGGCGACGTCACCACGCGACGGGACGTCGTACATGACGTGGAGGAGGACCTCCTCGATGATCGCGCGGAGGCCGCGGGCGCCGGTCCCCCGCTCCATGGCCTGGTCGGCCACGGCCTTCACGGCGTCGTCGGTGAACTCCAGCTCGACCCCGTCGAGCTCGAAGAGCTTCTGGTACTGCTTCACCAGCGCGTTGCGCGGCTCGGTGAGGATCTGGCACAGGGCTTCCTGGTCGAGCTTGCTGACGCTCGCGATCAGGGGCAGCCGACCGATGAACTCGGGGATCAGGCCGAACTTGGTGAGGTCCTCGGGCCGCACCTGCGCGAGCAGGTCGTCGGCCTCGCGCTCGGCGGCCCCGCGCACCTCCGCGGTGAACCCCAGGGTCTTCTTGCCGACCCGCTGCTCGATGATGTTCTCGAGTCCGGCGAAGGCCCCGCCCACCACGAACAGGATGTTGGTGGTGTCGATCTGGATGAACTCCTGGTGGGGGTGCTTGCGGCCGCCCTGCGGGGGCACCGAGGCGGTGGTGCCCTCGATGATCTTCAGCAGCGCCTGCTGCACGCCCTCGCCGGAGACGTCCCGGGTGATCGAGGGGTTCTCGGCCTTGCGGGCGACCTTGTCGATCTCGTCGATGTAGATGATCCCGGTCTCGGCCTTCTTGACGTCGTAGTCGGCGGCCTGGATCAGCTTGAGCAGGATGTTCTCGACGTCCTCGCCGACGTAGCCGGCCTCGGTGAGCGCGGTGGCGTCGGCGATCGCGAACGGCACGTTGAGCATCCGCGCCAGGGTCTGGGCGAGGTAGGTCTTGCCGCAGCCCGTGGGGCCGATCACCAGGATGTTGGACTTGGCGACCTCGACCGCCTCCTCCTTGGCGTGCTTGCCGACGGAGGGCTGCAGCCCGGCCTGGACCCTCTTGTAGTGGTTGTAGACCGCCACGGCCAGCGACTTCTTGGCCTGCTCCTGGCCGATGACGTAGGAGTTGAGGAACTCGAAGATCTCCTGCGGCTTGGGGAGGTTGGCGAGCTCGACGTCGGAGCCCTCGCTGAGCTCCTCCTCGATGATCTCGTTGCAGAGGTCGATGCACTCGTCACAGATGTAGACGCCGGGGCCGGCGATGAGCTTCTTGACCTGCTTCTGGCTCTTCCCGCAGAAGGAGCACTTCAGCAGGTCACCGCCGTCACCGATGCGTGCCACAGGGAACCATCCTCCACTCCCGTCCGGCGCCCGGAGTACGCCGGATGCTGCTCGACTCGATCGCGCCGCCGATCCCCGGGTGCCCGGGGTCGCGCGGCCAGACGACGGTACCCCGTGTCACCCACCCGAGGGCGGGGGACACGAGGAACGCGCCGTGTCGGACCATGTTCGGGTGCCGGGTCAGGCGAGCGCCGGGGCGCCCTTGCGCGGCTGGATCACCGCGTCGACCAGGCCGTACTCGACGGCCTGCTCGGCGGTCAGGATCTTGTCGCGCTCGATGTCCTGGCTGACCTGCTCGCGGTCACGACCGCTGTGGTCGGCGATCATCTGCTCGAGCAGCTCGCGCATCCGCAGGATCTCGTTGGCCTGGATCTCGATGTCGGAGGTCTGCCCGAAGGTGCCCTCGGTGTAGGGCTGGTGGATCAGGATCCGGCTGTTGGGCAGCGCGGTCCGCTTGCCGGGCGAGCCGGCCGCCAGCAGGATGGCCGCGGCCGAGGCGGCCTGGCCGATGCACACCGTCTGCACGTCGGGCTTGATGAAGTTCATCGTGTCGTAGATCGCGGTGAGCGCGGTGAACGAGCCGCCCGGGGAGTTGATGTAGATCTGCACGTCCTGGTCGGGGTTCATCGACTCCAGGCACATCAGCTGGGCGATGACCGCGTTGGCCACGTCGTCGGAGATCGGGGTGCCGAGGTAGATGATCCGGTCCTCGAACAGCTTGGCGTAGGGGTCGATGCGGCGGAAGCCGTAGGACGTCCGCTCCTCCCACTGCGGGATGTAGTAGTTCATGTCTGTCCTCGTCACTTCTTCTCGTCGGAGTGGGCGGGCCGGCCCTGGTCGGCCGCCTCGCGCGCGCTCTTGATGACCTGGTCGACCAGGCCGTACTCGAGCGCCTGGTCGGCGGTGAACCAGCGGTCGCGGTCGGCGTCGGTGATGACCTGCTCGAGGTCCTGGCCGGTGTGCTGGGCGATCAGCTCGAGCAGCACCTGCTTGATGTGGAGCGACTGCTGGGCCTGGATCTTGATGTCGGACGCCGAGCCGCCCATGCCGGACGACGGCTGGTGCATCATGATCCGCGCGTGGGGCAGCGCGTAGCGCTTGCCCTTGGTGCCGGCGCACAGCAGGAACTGCCCCATCGACGCGGCCAGGCCCATGCCGACCGTGGCGACGTCGTTCGGGATGTAGTTCATGGTGTCGTAGATCGCCATGCCCGCGTCGACCGAGCCGCCCGGGGAGTTGATGTGGAGGAAGATGTCGGCCTCGGGGTCCTCGGCCGACAGCAGCAGCAGCTGGGCGCAGATCGCGTTCGCGTTCTGGTCGCGCACCTCCGAGCCGAGGAAGACGATCCGCTCGCGCAGCAGCCGCTGGTAGATGTGGTCGTCGAGCCCGTACATCGAGTTGGAGGAGCCGTTGGCCTCCGGGAGCGAGTGGCTGGAGTTCTGGTTCACGCCTGCGACCCTAGCCGCAAGGACCGTCACTTCCACGGGGGAGGCGCCCCTGTTCGCGCACAGCGGAAGCCGGTCCGGACCGGGTCCGGGACCGCGCCGGCTCACCCCACGAGCAGTCGGAGCCCCGCGGTGACGACGACCGCGGCGAGGCAGGCCCAGAGCAGCGGCACCCGGAGCAGCAGCAGGCAGCCCGCGACCGCCACACCGACGGTGTCCGCACCTGCCGAGAGCTGCCGTCCGTCCGAGAGCACGGAGGTGACGACCAGGGCCGTCAGCAGGGCCGGCGCCATCAGGGCGATCACGCCGCTGGCCCTCCGGGGCAGGGCGCGGCCACCGACGAACGCCGGACCGATCCCCTTCACGAGCAGGCCCATCACGGTGAGGGCCGCGATCAGCAGCCAGACCTGGGTCTCCGAGAGCGTCACGCCCGGCTCCCCTCGGGCCGAGCGAGGCCGATCAGGGCGGCAGCGCTCGCGGCCAGGACGGGGACGCCGGGGGGTGTGAACGGCACCAGCACCAGCGCGATCGCCCCTCCGAGCAGGGCCGCGGTCCGCGCCCGGGGGCGTCGCAGGTCGCCGATCAGGATGCCGAGGAAGAACGTGGGGAACAGCGCGTCCAGGCCGAACCGCTCCGGGTCGCCGAGCATCCCTCCGGCGGAAGCGCCCACCACGGTTCCGAGCACCCAGCCCACGTACTGCGGCAGCGTCATGCCGAAGACCAGGCTGCGGTCGAAGCTGCCGTCGCTTCGGGCGCCCATCGCCCACGAGGAGTCCACGGTGGCCTGGCCCTCGATCGCCCGGCGCAGCGGCCCGCCCTCCAGGGAGGGGGCCAGGGCGATGCCCATCGCCAGGAAGCGCGAGTGCATCAGGGTGGCGGCACCCAGCGCGGCCGGGACCCCGCCGCCCGCGCCGACGATCGCGAGGGCGCCGAACTGGGCCGAGCCGCCGAAGACCAGGGCGGAGGTCGCGACCGCCTGGAGCGGCGTGAAGCCGACCTGGACCGCGAGCGCGCCGAAGGACACCGAGAGCACGGTCGCGACCGTGGCGAAGGGAACGCCGAGGCGCAGGCCGCGCCGGAAGGAGTCACCCACCGGCCCACCTTAGGAAGTCATCGCAGCCACGCGCGCAGGGCCTCCCCGACACGCGGGTGGTTGAGCAGGTCGAAGTGGCCGGCCCCGGGCACGTGCAGCACCTCGGCACCGGGGAACAGGTCGACGCCCCGCCCCCGGCCGTACGCCGAAGGCGGCCGCACCAGCCCGTCCCCCAGCCACGCGCCGACCGGGTGTCGGGGGGACCCGGTCACGGTGCCGGCGACCAGGCGGTAGCGGGCGTGCGGGAGGGGCGGCACGTCCTCCGCGAGGCCGGCCACGAGGTCGAGCACGCCGGCCGAGCGCTGGTCGAGGATCCGGCCCAGCGCCGCGGACTCCGGCAGCCTGCCGAGGAGCGAGCTCCCGGTCCCGACCTGGCCGGCGAGCGGCGCGCCCAGGTGCGGCGTCCCGAGGGTGACCACGTCGGTGACCAGTGAGGTCCAGGGCCGGTCGTCCGGCGTGGTGACCGCAGCCGCCGCCCGCATCACGAGGCCCCCGAGGGAGTGCCCGACCAGGGCGACCCGCTCGACCGGCAGCGGCCAGGCCTGGACCAGGTCGTGGAGCAGGGCGGCGAGCGCGACGCCGTTCTCGCGCAGCGGCAGCCCGGTGTTGGCACGCAACAGCACGGGCGTCCAGCCGTCGGCCGCCAGCGTGTCGGCGTACGTCGTGCCGTGCCGGTCGCGGTGACGCCTCCAGTGGGTCTCGTTCTCGCACAGCCCGTGCAGGAACACCACGACCCGGCCGGTCGCCCCGGGGAACGCCGCGGCCAGTCCCGCCCGGTCGAGCACGACGTCGCGGTCGTCCGCGCGGACCGCCATCGGGATCGCGAGCTGAGGGCGTTCGCGCAGCAGCCGGTCGCCGATCAGGCCGTTGACGGCCGAGCTGAGGAACCGCCCGCGTGGGTCGGCGTCCAGCGGTGGACCGGCGTGGCTCTCGGCCAGCCGGTCGAGCGCCCACGACGCGCCCCGGAGGCTCCGTCCGAGGCCGCCGTACACACCACCGGCGACGCCGCGGTGGACCCGCTCCCCCACGCCGCGCGCTGCGGCCCTGCCGGGTCGGCGGGCACCGTGGACCCGGTCGAGGACCGCGACGTGGGTGTCGCGGACGGTGCGCACGACCAGCTCGTCGGCGACCTCCGCGAGCAGGGACAGTGCGTGGACGACCCCGGCCCGGGTGGTGACCATGGCGGCCAGCCTAACGGTTCGGTGCACAGATGTGCACCGAAGTCCTCGGGCGGGGGTGGCGGGTCGAGCCTCGTGGGCGAGTCCTGCGCCTGGCGGTGGAGGTTTCCCCCGCCAGGCGCCGGTTTCCCCGCTCAGGCGGGGAAACCGACGGTGCTCACGCCTTCTCGGGCTCCGGCTCCGCGGCGTCCTCGGTGTCGGCGTCCTCGGTGCCGGCGTCCGCAGCCTCGTCGTCGGCGGCCTCGTCCTCGGGCTCGCCGATGGTGCCGTCGCGCCGCAGGTTCTTCAGCTCCACCTCGTGGCCGGAGGCGTCGGTCACGGTGGCGGACTCGACGATCGCCGCGAGGGCCTTGCCGCGCAGGATCTCCTGGACCAGCTCGGGCACGTGGTTGTGCTCGAACATGTGGTTGGCGAACTCCTGCGGGTCCTGGCCGGACTGCTGGGCGCGGCGCACCAGGTGCTCGGAGAGCTCGGACTGGTCGACGCCGTACTCGTTCTGCTTGGCGACCTCGTCGAGCAGGAACTGCGCGGTGACGGCGTCGCGGACCCGGCGCTCGAGCTCGGCCTCGAACTCCTCCTGGGTCTGTCCCTCGTCCTCGAGGTACTTCTCCATGGTGAGGCCGGCCATCACCAGCTGCTGCTCGACGGACTGCCGGCGCGCGTTGAGCTCGTCGGTGACCATCGTCTCCGGCAGCGGCACCGAGACCTTCTCGAGCAGCACCTCGAGGACGGCGTCGCGGGCGGCGGCGGCCTGCTCGAGGCGCTTGCCCCGGCCGAGCCGCTCCCGGACGTCGGCCTGCAGCTCCTCGGCGGTGTCGAACTCGCTGGCCATCTGGGCGAAGTCGTCGTCGAGGTCCGGCAGCTCCTGCTCCTGGACCTGGGAGACCTTCACCGTGACCTCGACGTCCTCGCCCACCAGGTCGCCGCCGACCAGCTGGGAGGTGAAGGCCTTCTCGTCGCCGGCGGACAGGCCGACCAGGGCCTCGTCGAGGCCGTCGAGCATGCCGCCGCGACCGACCTTGTAGGACATGCCGGAGACCTCGGCGCCCTCGACGGGCTCGCCGCCCTGGGTGGCGACCAGGTCGATGGTGACGAAGTCGCCGTCGGCGGCCGGCCGCTCGACCTCGGTCAGCGTGGCGAACCGCTCGCGCAGCGCCTGCACCTGCTCCTCGACGTCGGCGTCGGTGAGCTCGATGTCGTCGACCTGGGCCTCGAGCCCCTCGTACGACGGCACCTCGATCTCGGGCTTCACGTCGACCTCGGCCGTGAACTCGAGGCTGTCGTTGTCCTCGAGCCGGGTGATCTCGATCTCGGGCTGCGCGAGGGGCTCCAGCGAGTTCTCCTGCAGCGCCTCGATGTACTTCTGGGGGACCACGTCGTTGATCGCCTGGTCGAGGACCGCGCCCCGGCCGACCTGGCGGTCGATCACCGTCGGCGGGACCTTGCCACGGCGGAAACCGGGGACGTTGATCTGCTGGGCGATGCTGCGGTACGCCGCGTCGAGGCTCGGCTTGAGCTCCTCGAAGGGCACCTCGACAGTCATCTTGGCCCGGGTCGGGCTCAAGGTCTCGACGGCGCTCTTCACAGGTTGTCTCCTCAGTCGTTCTGCGAGTCGTTCTCTGATGTCCGTGGGCCCGTCTGGCTCCGGGCAGGCCGACTGCGGCAGACCGCACGGACGCGTGGGCACGCGAGGGCGGACGGGTGCTGCAGAGGCCGTCTGCCAGCCTACTGGCCGGGCGCACTCCCCCCGAAATCCCAGTGCATGAGGGGTCACGGGGGACGGGTCGGGGCGACAGGACTCGAACCTGCGATCTCCTGCTCCCAAAGCAGGCGCGCTAGCCACTACGCTACGCCCCGCCAAGCAGCCGACGACCGGTCATCCGCTCGGCCGTCGACCCCTGGGAGCGGATGACGGGAATCGAACCCGCGTAGCCAGTTTGGAAGACTGGGGCTCTACCATTGAGCTACATCCGCGCGCTCACTCCACACCGCTCGGGCGCCGGGAAATGTGCGGCTGACATGGTGCCACACCGGCCTCGGACGACTCCAACCGAGGCGACCGCCCCGACGGACTCAGCGGCGCGAGACCAGCACCAGCGCCCGGTCGTCGCTGCGGGACCCGAGCGTGTCGATCATCCGCTGCGCGCCACCGTCGAAGTTGCCCCGCAGCATGACCTCGGCCTGGCCGAGCATCTTGTCGATGCCGACGGCGATGTCCATCGTCGCGGTCTCCACCAGGCCATCGGTGTAGAGCATGATCGCGTCGCCCGGGCGGAGCTGTCCCGAGACGGCCGGGAACTCCACGTCGTCGAGCAGGCCCAGCGCCGGGCCCTCGCCGGAGTGGACCGCCCAGCGCCCCGTGCTCGCGATGCGATGGGCGGCGGGCGGGTGGCCGGCGCTGCGGATCTCGTAGACCCCCGAGCTCATGTCGAGCGAGAGGTGGACGGCGGTGGCGAAGCCCTCCTCCCAGTGCTGCTGCAGGAGGTAGCGGTTGGCGGCCGGCAGGAAGTCGGCGGGGGGCAGCGCGCCCAGCAGCCCGCCGAACGCCCCCGCCAGGAGCAGGGCCCGGGTGCCGGCGCCCTCCCCCTTGCCCGAGACGTCGACCATGACAACCTCGAGCCGCTCGTTGTCCGGTGGGCCGGCGATCACCACGAAGTCGCCCGCGAACGGCGTACCGCCGGCGGGTCGGAGCGCGGACTCGGCGTGGTAGCCCACGGGCAGCGTGGGGATCGTGCCCTGGCTCTGGATCCGGTCGCGCAGGTCGACCAGCATCGACTCGCCGCGGGCGCCGGCGACGCCGAGCCGGGTGCGGCGGAACGAGGTGAGCAGGATGATGAAGCCGGCGATGAACAGCACCACCACGCCACCGACCACCCGCGGGGTGATGTCGGTGAGCTGGGACATGGTGCCGACGATGCACAGCAGCACGAAGACGATGAACCACGGCAGGTGGCGCGGCCCCAGGATCAGGCTGCCGAGGATGAGCGGCAGCACCAGCGCCGTGACCGGCACGTACTCGGGGTAGATCCAGCCCGGGATCGCGAGGACGAGGGTCAGCACGACCAGCGAGAGCAGGGCACGGTCGTCGCCCTCGGACGAGCTGCGGCGCAGGGCGGCGTTGGCCGCGTCGCGCAAGCGGGGGGACCGGCTCGGCCGCCGGGTCGTCTCAGTCATCAGGTGGGTCACTGTACGGCCCGGGAGCGGTACTTCGGCTGACAACGCGTGCACCAGAAGACGTTGCGTCCGGCGAGCTCCGCGGTGCGCACCGGACGGCCGCAGACCAGGCACGGTTGGCCGGTGCGGCGGTAGACGTAGACCTCCCCGCCGTGGTCGTCCGCGCGCGGCGGACGCCCCATCGCCTCGGGCGTGTGCTCGGGCCGGACGGTGTCGATCCGCCCCACCCGCACGCCCTCGGCGAGCAGCACGCGCAGGTCGTCCCACATCGACCGCCACTGACCGACCCGCAGCGTCCGGCCGGGGCGGAACGGGTGGATCCGGTGCCGGAACAGCACCTCGGCGCGGTAGACGTTGCCGACGCCGGCGAGCACCTGTTGATCCATCACCAGCGCGCCGATCGGCCGCTCGCTGCGCCGGATCCGCTGCCACGCACGGTCGGGGTCGGCCTCGTCGCGGAGCGGGTCGGGGCCGAGCTCGCCGATCACCCGGTCCCGGCGCGCGGGGTCGACCAGGTCGCAGGTGATCGCGCCGCGCAGGTCGGCGTACGCCGTCCCGTCGGGGCGCTGCCCCGCGAGCCGCATCCGGACCTGTCCGACCGGAGGTGGCAGGTCCGTGGCGCCGGTGACGACGTCGAAGGTCCCGATCAGGCCGAGGTGGACGTGCACCAGCCGGTCGCCCTCGAACTCCACGAAGACGTGCTTCCCGGCCGACTCCGCGCCGAGCAGGACCGCCCCGTCGAGCAGCGCCGCGTCGGCCGCGAACCGGCCCTGGGGCGAGCTGACCCGGGTCGGCAGCCCGGCGAACGCCTCGCGCAGGTCGCGGGCGACCCGGAAGAGGGCGTGCCCCTCAGGCATCGCCCCGGCCCACGGCCGACGGGGGCAGCGGCGGCAGCACACCCGTGGCCTCGTAGGAGGTCAGCTGGTCGATCCGCCGGACGTGGCGCGCCTCGCCGCTGAACGGCGTGGCGAGGAACTTCTCGACGAACCGGGTCATCTCCTCGAGCTCGTGCATCCGGCCACCGACGGACACCATGTTCGCGTCGTTGTGCTCGCGCGCCAGGACCGCGGTCTCGTCGGACCACACCAGCGCGCAGCGGATCCCGGCGACCTTGTTGGCCGACATCTGCTCGCCGTTCCCCGAGCCGCCGATGACCACGCCGAGGCTGTCGAGCCCCGCCTCCCGGTCCTCGGCGACGCCGACGGCGGCGCGGAGGCAGAAGCACGGGTAGTCGTCGTCGGGATCGTGGACGAACGGACCGTGGTCGACCGGCTCGTGACCGTGGTCGGTGAGCCAGGCGGTGAGGTGGTCCTTGAGGTCGAGACCGGCGTGGTCGGAGCCCAGGTGCACGCGCATGAGGGGATCCTCCCAGAGCCCGTCCACCCGGAAACCGGTGGCCCGAGGGCCCGCAGGACCGGCACTCTGGTGCCATGTCCGAGTCCGACGTGCAGGTCGCCCTCGCCACCGACCACGAGCGCTTCGTCGCCACCGACGCGCTGGTGTGGTTCGAGGAGCCCGACGAGCTGCCCGTGGCCGAGCAGATGGTCGGCGTACCACCCGAGCAGCGGTTCGCCGCCGACCGGCCGGGCTCGGCGCCGGACACCTTCCCCGGGATCTACGGCGTCCGGCCGATGCAGCTCTCGGTGCCGGCGGGGACGCGCGGCCGGCTGGTGCCGATGGCGGGGCTGACCTGGGTCGGCGTGCACCCCGACCACCGGAGGCGAGGCGTGCTGACCGCGATGATGCGCCACCACGTCGAGCAGACCCACCGGGAGGGCCTCGCCCTGTCCGGCCTGCACGCGAGCGAGCCGGTGATCTACGGGCGCTACGGCTACGGGCTCGCGTCGCAGTCGGCGACGCTCTCGGTGAGCCGCGGGACGACGTTCACCGCCCCGGGTCTCGACGACGAGGCCGGCGCGATGGAGACCCGGCTCGGCTCCGAGTCCGGCCGCGACCTGGTCCAGCGGGTGCTCGCCACCGAGCTGCGGGTGGCCGAGGCGCTCCCGGGTTCGGTCGTCGGCGCCGAGGGCTTCTACACGGCGGTGCTGCGGGAGACGCCCCAGCAGCTCCGCGACAAGGAGCCGCGGCGGACCCTGTTCGCGGTCCGGGACGGGGTCGACGTCGGCCTCGCGGCGTTCCGCCGGACGCACAAGTGGGAGCAGCACCGCCCCAACGGCACCCTCGAGGTGATCGTCCTGATCGGCGAGCCCGCGGCCCGCCTCGCCCTGCTGCGCCGGCTGGTCGACTTCGACCTGATGGGCACCGTCAAGCTGCCCGACGCCGCCCTCGACGACCCGGTCTGGCAGTGGCTCGGCCCGCGCGCGGCCGGCGAGGTGGTCCCGGTCGACAACCTCTGGCTGCGGGTGGTCGACCTCGAGGCGGCCCTGCCGCTGCGGTCGTACGACGGGGAGTGCGACGTGGTGGTCGACCTGGTCGACCCGCTGGCCCCGTGGCAGGCCGGCCGGTGGCGGATCGTGGTCAAGGGCGGCGAGGGGCGGGCGGAGCGCACCGACGCCGCGGCCGACGCGTCGCTCCCGGTCGCCGCCCTGGGTGCGGCGTACCTCGGCGGGACCAACCTGATCGCGATGCACCGCGCCGGACTGTTGCCCGAGGTGCGCGCGGGTGCCGTCGCCGAGCTGTGGCGTGCGTTCCGGACCGACCTGCCACCCACCGCCGCGATCGGCTTCTGAGGCGTGGCGGGCCTCGGCTGGGTCGTCCTCACCCTCGTCTTCGTCGACGAGGTGCTCGCGGTCGTCGCCGCCGGGGTGGCCGGTCACGCGGCCGCCGGCCTCCCGGGCGCCGTGGTGGCGCCGCTGGTGGCCGTGTCGGTGTGGTGGGCGTTCGCGTCGCCGAAGGCGCGGTGGGGCGGGCCGGTCGCCCGGCCCGTCGCCAAGGTGCTGGTCTTCGGATCGGCGTCCGCCGGCCTGTGGCTGGCGGGTCACCCGGGCTGGGCGGCCGCCCTCCTCGTGTTCTCGGTCGTCGTCAACGCGCTGGCTCAGCTGCGCTTCGTGCGCGAGCTGGTGCCGAACCCGTGAACCGCCCGGTCAGGCGGCCTCGTACGCGAAGTGCATCGCCTCGTCCTCGGCCGTCGAGAGCGCGCCCAGGTGCCGTTCGAGGCTGGCCCGGACGCGCTCGGCGACGTGCTCCGGCGCGGGGACCGGCAGGCCGATCCCGGCGACGTCGCTGACGAACACGGCCAGCGGTTGGCCGCAGCTGCATCGGTAGTAGGTCATGGTGTCTCCCCTCGTCGTCGACGACGCTAGGGAGCCCCACCCTCGGGACGCATGGGGAGTCGGCCTCAGATCGCGGGCCGACAGCCTCAGATCCCCCGCGGGAGTCAGCCGCGACGGAGGATGTCGCGCAGCACTTGCGGGTAGTTGGTGATCACGCCGTCGACGTCCCAGCTGATCGCCCGGCGCATCCCCTGCCCGTCGTTGACCGTCCACACGTGGGTCTCCAGGCCGTGGGAGTGGATCTGGTCGACCGTGGCCTCGGTCATGTCGCCGAGCGCGGGGTTGGCCTGCTCGGCCCACGTCGCGGCGTCGGCGAGCTGCGCCTCGGACGGCGGGCCGCCGGCGAACAGCAGGCCCACCGGCACATCGGCGGCCACGCCGTCGAAGGTGCGGAGCCAGGCGTGGTCGAAGGACTGGACGACGAGCCGGTCACGTCGCAGCGCTGTCCGGAACACGGGCGTGCGCAGCTCCTCGACGACGTCCTGCTCGATGCCGGGGTAGAGCTGCGGCTGCTTGACCTCCAGCAGCATCCCGGCCCGGCGACCGACGGCGCGACCCCACTCGGCCAGGGTCGGCACCCGCTGCCCGGCGAAGCCCGGGTCGAACCACGACCCCGCGTCGAGGGTGCGGATCTCGGCGAGGGTGAAGTCGCCGACGTTCCACGGCGAGCGGGCCGGGAACCTCTCCTCGACGTCGGTCGTGCGGGCCAGGCTGACGTCGTGGAGGATCACCAGCTCGCCGTCGCGGGTGCGCTGGATGTCGTTCTCCACCACGTCGGAGCGGTGGTCGAGGGCCAGCTGCACCGCGGCGATCGTGTTCTCCGGGGCCGCGCCCGACGACCCCCGGTGGGCGACGACGTCGACGGCGTCGCGGTCGGGGGCGGCCAGCGCAGCGGGCGCAGGCCCGACGGCGACGCCGAGCCCGACGAGGGCTGCGACCACGGGGACGGCCAGCCGGGGCAGGCGGCCAGGACGGACGGGGGTGGACGTGCGCATGAGGGTTCTCCCGAGACTCGTGCCGGCCGGCGGCCGGTCGGACGGGCCCCACCCTGGTCTCCCCCGACGGACCCGCGGTGACGCCCGGGCGAACCTAGCGTGACGGCGGCACGACGGTCATGTAACCGGTTTCAGGATGTGGGACACGAACGCCGCCACTGCGTCCAGGGCGGGATCCGACTGGTCGTTGTCGGTGTGCCGCCAGAAGCCGTGCTGCACCCCGGGATAGACCTCGACCTCGACCGGCACCCCGTCGGCGGCCAGCCGCTCGGCGTAGCGCCGACCGGTCGGGGTCAGCACGTCGATCTCGGCCAGCTGCACCAGTGCGGGCGGCTGCCCGGCCAGGCTCTCGCGCTCCAGCACGTGCAGCGCTTCGTCACCGTGGGCGCCCTGCAGGTAGAGGTCCCAGTACAGCCGGCACCGCTCGATCGGCAGGTCCGGGTCCACCAGCGCGTCGTCGTACGAGGCGCAGGAGGGGTCGACGAACGGGTAGACCTGCACCTGGCCGACCCAGCGGTCGGGGTGGCGCAGCGCCTCGCCGATGGCGAGAGCCGACCCGGCCGAGTCGCCGACCACGGCGAGCCGCGGGAAGCCCCGCTCGTGCAGCCAGTCGGACGCCGCCGCCGCGTCGTCGGCGGCCGCGGGCCAGGGGTGCTCGGGCGAGCGGCGGTAGTCCGGCATCAGGACGGCCCACCCGGTGCGGTCGGACAGCCGGCGGGCGAAGCCGTCGTGGGTGACCAGGTCTCCCATCGCGAAGCCGCCACCGTGCAGGTAGAGCACCGCGCCGGGGGCGTCGTCGGGCACGTAGAGCCGGGCCGGCACGCCGCCCGCGTCAACGTCGTCCACCCGGGCGACCGGGACCTTCGGCTCGGCCTCAGCCGCGGCACGCGCCTCGGCCCGCTCGCGCGCGAGCTCGGCGAGCAGCTGCTCGCTGACGACGGACGGCTCGCGGGTCATGGTCAGCCCAGCCGGGCCAGCTCCTCGTCGACGACCGACGGGTCGAGCTTGGTGAACACCGGAGTCGGCTTCCCGATCGGCGTCCCGACGACCACCGCCCGCGACTCCCAGCGCGGGGTCGTGGAGTAGTCGCCGGTGATGACGGGGTACGTCGTCAGCCCCGCGCCGTACCCGGGGTCGAGCTCGTCGACCTCCTCGACGAGAGGCATCGGGACCAGCTCGCCCTCGCCGCCCAGCACCGCGTGGACCCGGTTGGCAGCGTGCGGGAGGAACGGCGCCAGTAGCGTGTTGCAGTCGCTGACGCACTGGGCGGCGACGTGGAGCACGGTCGCCAGCCGCTCCCGCTGCGACTCGTCCTTCATCTTGTAGGGCTCGGTGGCGGTGAGGTACCTGTTCACCTCGCCGACGACCCGCATCGCCTCGGAGATGCCGGCCCGGAGCCGGTGCCGGCCGAGCGCCTCGCCGACGGAGTCGAAGCCGCGTCGCACCGCGTCGAGCACCGCCTCGTCGACGGGCTCGAGCGGGCCCGCGGCGGGGATCTCGCCGAAGCTCTTGGCGAGCATGGTGGCGGTGCGGTTGACCAGGTTGCCCCATCCGGCGACCAGCTCGGAGTTGTTGCGCTGCACGAACTCGGACCAGGTGAAGTCGGCGTCGGACGTCTCCGGCCCGGCTGCGCAGATGAAGTAGCGCAGCGGGTCGGGGCCGTAGCGGGCCAGCACGTCGCCGACCAGGATCACGTGGCCGCGCGAGGTCGAGAACTGCTTGCTCTCCATGGTCATGAACTCGCTCGAGACCACCTCGGTCGGCAGGTTGAGCTCGCCGTACTCGCCGGGCTCGCCGCCGCGGTCGCCCTTGCCGCCGTACGCCAGCAGCTCGGCGGGCCAGATCTGGGAGTGGAAGACGATGTTGTCCTTGCCCATGAAGTAGAACGCCTCGGCGGACCCGTCGTTCCACCACTCCCGCCACCGGTCCGGCTCCCCGAGCCGGCGGGCCCACTCGATGGACGCCGACAGGTAGCCGATGACGGCGTCGAACCAGACGTAGAGCCGCTTGGTCGGCTGGTCCTCCCAGCCGGGGACCGGGATGCCCCAGTCGATGTCGCGGGTCATCGCCCGCGGCCGGATCTCCTCGAGGATGTTCTGGCTGAACTTGATGACGTTGGGCCGCCAGGTGCCGGACGCCTCACGCTCGTCGAGCCACTCCCCCAGGGCGCCGGCGAGGGCGGGCAGGTCGAGGAAGTAGTGCTGGGTCTCGACGAACTGCGGCGTCTCGCCGTTGATCTTGCTCCGCGGGTCGATCAGGTCGGTCGGGTCGAGCTGGTTCCCGCAGTTGTCGCACTGGTCCCCGCGGGCCTCGGGGTAGCCGCAGATCGGGCAGGTGCCCTCGATGTAGCGATCGGGCAGCGTCCGACCGGTCGACGGGCTGATCGCCGACTGCGTGGTCCGCTCGACCATGTAGCCGTTGGCGTGGCAGGTGCGGAACATCTCCTGCACCACCCGGTAGTGGTTCCCGGTCGTGGTCCGGGTGAACAGGTCGTAGGAGAGCCCGAGGTCGACCAGGTCCTGCACGATCACCGCGTTGTTCTTGTCGGCGAGGTCGCGCGCGGTCACGCCCTGCTGGTCGGCGGCGACCAGGATCGGCGTGCCGTGCTCGTCGGTGCCCGAGACCATCAGCACCTCGTGACCGGCCATGCGCATGTAGCGGCTGAACACGTCGGAGGGCACGCCGAACCCGGCCACGTGGCCGATGTGGCGCGGACCGTTGGCGTACGGCCAGGCGACGGCGGACAGGACATGCGTCATGCGGGTGATCCTAGGTGGCGCGGGTGCACCGTCGGCATCCGGTTTCAGGGGGGCGGACTGCGGCACCACCGAGGCTCGCGGCGTGGAGACGGCTCCGGCGGCGGCTGCCGCGCCTTAGTCGAAGCGGTCGATCCGTCGCTGGGTCCGCTGGCGGATCGACGGGAGGCGTTGGTAGAGCCGTTGGCCGGGACAGGCGGTGTCGTTGGTGTCGCGGTGGCCGTCGATGACCGGGAGCCGCACCTTCTCGCCGTCCCGGTACTTGTCGCTGCCGGTCGACGTCGAACGGACCCGCCCGACCGCGTCGCGACCACGCCGGTCGAGCTTCCAGGCCGCCACCCGGACCAGCGCGGTCACCGCACGCGGCCACGGCTTCCGGGAGCTGAGGGTCCCGATCATCGCGACGCCGACGGACTGGTGGTTGAAGCCGAGCGTGTGGGCGCCGCGGACCAGCCGGCTGGGGCCGCCGGAGCGGCCCACCCAGGTGCGACCGAAGCGGTCGACGAGGAAGTTGTAGCCGATGTCGAACCAGCCGAGGCTCTGGGTGTGGTAGCGGTACATCCCCCGGATCAGCCCCGGCACGTCCGAGCGGCTGTAGGAGTTGCCGGTCGCGGTGTGGTGCACGTGCACCTGCTTGAGGCGGTCGTTGTAGTGCGGGCGGCCGTTGCGCCAGCGGTTGTTCGCGCCCCAGTCGCGCCGGGTGAACAGGTCGGGGCGAGGTGCCCGGTCCGCCTCCTCGAGGGTGCCGGTGGACCCCGTCGTTCGCTGCCGCAGGGCCGGCGCCGCCGCCTCGGAGTCGGAGGCCAGCTCGTCGGGCTCGATCAGGACCAGCTGCAGGTCGCGGTGACCGGTCCCCGTGACCCGGACGTCGATGTCGGTGGCCTCGCCGGTCCACACCAGGTCGGTGCCGTGGAGGCCGGACACGCCCTCGCCCACACCGAGGGAGGGCCCGTCGTGCAGCTCCGGCAGGCGCTGCCACGCCTCCCCGGGTGCGGTCCGGACCGCGATCCGGGGGGCGGAGCCACGCCAGGTCGCGCCCACCATGGAGTACGCCGTGGTCTCCAGCCGGCCGGTGCCGGTCGGCAGTCCCACCTCGGCGGCGCGGACGGCCGCGCCCGGGTCGGGGGCCAGACGGACCGTCCGGTCCGCGCGCGGCTCGGCCGGCGCGCCGGACGCGGGCGTGGCCACGGCGGACGCGCCGACCGCGGCCGGGAGGACGAGCAGGGTCACCGCGCCGGCGAGCAGGTCGCGGGCGCGGTCGTGGGGGGCGGAGGGACGTCGCATGACACCAGCATCATGCGTCACACCCGTCCCGAACGTCGACCCCGGGCGCTCGGACGGGGGTCCTCAGGTGAAGTCGAGGTCCCGGGTCCGGCTGCGCTTCAGCTCGAAGAAGTGGGGCACCTGGGCGAGGGCCACGCAGCCGTCCCAGACCTTGCCGGCGTCCTCGCCTCGCGGGGCCTTGTTCAGCACCGGGCCGAAGAAGGCGTAGCCGTCGAAGGCGATCGTGGGGGTCCCGACGTCGTCACCGACCTGGTCCATGCCGAGGTGGTGCGACTTCCTGATCGCGTCGTCGTAGGAGTCGTCGTCCATCGCATCCGCGAGTCCCGTCGGGAGCCCCGCCTCGGCCAGCGCCTCCTCGATCATCGCGCTGTCGAAGTCGCGGCCGTCGTGGTGCCGTCGCGTGCCCAGCGCGGTGTAGAGCGGGAGCAGCGACTCCTTGCCGACGCTCTGCTCGGCCGCCATGCAGACGCGCACCGGGCCCCACTTGTCGGCCAGGGACGCGCGGTAGGAGTCGGGGATGTCCTTGTGCTCGTTGAGGTAGCTGAGGCTCATCACGTGCCAGGTCACCGAGATGTCGCGGACCTTCTCGACCTCGAGGATCCAGCGGGAGGTGATCCAGGCGAACGGACAGGCAGGGTCGAACCAGAAGTCGGCATTGGTCATGTGGAGCCAGAACTCCCCGACCGGGGCTGCTATTCCGTCCGGGCGCGTCAGCGCCGCGGGACCCGGACGCTGGTGGTCGCCCTGCCGGGCAGGACGACCGACGTGCCGGCGTAGGAGACCCGGACGTCGTGGCGTCCCCGACCCAGGCCGCGCACGACCGCCCGCAGCCGGCCGTCGACGACGTCTCCGGTCACCGACTTCCGCCCCACCCTCACCGTGGCCTCGCCACCGGGGTGGTCGACACCCGGCGCCGCGACCCGCAGCCGCACCACCGCGCGGTGGGGCCGACCGGCGGTCTGGACGCGCAGGGTGGGCTCGGTGGTGACCCGGCCCTCGGCCGGCACGGTGACCGAGCGGTCGCGGAAGCCGGTCCGGCTCAGGTCGACCCGCACCGAGAGCCGGTGCCCGACGTCGTCGACGGTGGCGTCGTACGTCGTCCCGGTGGCACCCGGGATCGCCTCGCCGTCCCGCAGCCAGCGGTAGCGGACCTCAGCGTCGTCGGGCGTGTACGTGCCGGGCACGACCGTGAGCCGGTGGGCGCGTTGCGGCCGGCCCTCCAAGGTGAAGGGGCTGGTGACCTCGAACCGGCCGGCCGCGACCGGGGTCGTGGGCTCGGTCTCGACGACGAGCGGGTGGTAGCCCTCCCGACGCGAGACCACCGCCGCGGTGATCCGGCTGCGGATGTGTTCCTGGGTGAGGCGCAGCCGGAGCCCGTCGGCCCCGACGATCCGCTCCCCGTCGGCGTACCAGCGGAAGGCGCGGCTGTCGGCGGACGGGGAGATCGACCCGCCCCGCAGCTGGAGCACCTCGTC
Organism: Nocardioides sp. GXQ0305; assembly: GCF_050880345.1. Lineage (NCBI taxonomy): Bacteria > Bacillati > Actinomycetota > Actinomycetes > Propionibacteriales > Nocardioidaceae > Nocardioides > Nocardioides sp. GXQ0305. The sequence goes on along the minus strand of NZ_JBNYXG010000005.1, from coordinate 11,997 downwards.
GACGCGCGGCGTCCCGGACACGGTCGGGGCGACGTCGGTGGTCAGGGTGCCGCGGCCCACGCGCGGGCTGAGCGCGGTCTTGACCACTCCGGCCTCGTAGCCGCGAGCCTTCCCGGTGACCCGGACGGCGAGCCGCTTGCGGCGCTCGGCCAGGGTCGGCGTGAACGACTTCGTGGTCGCCCCGGCGATGGGCTCGCCGCCCGCCAGCCACTGCACGGTGACCGAGGCGTCCTGGGTCCAGCGGCCGACGTCCACGCGGACGGCGTCGCCGACGGCCGGGGTGCCGACGATCTCCGGCGCCGTGGTCGCGCGCACCGCCTTGTCGTTGAAGTGGATGAACCCCGACGGCCACCCGCTGCCGCCGCGGGTGACGACCTTCCAGCCGAAGTCGCCACCCCAGCTGTCCTCGGAGACGATGATCCGTCGGCGGGAGACGACCTTCTCGACGTACGCCACGTGACCGACCGAGCCGGCCCCGGAGACGTTGGCCCGCCACCAGGCGACCGCGCCGACCATCGGCTTGTCGTCGGTGATCCGGCGCATCTCGGTGCCCCAGTACATCGCGTTGCCGCTGCCGCTCCACGGCCGCTCGTTGTCCATGCCCCCCTTGACCATCCGGTAGGCGGCGTAGTTGGTGCAGTTGTGGCCGGAGTACATCCGCCAGTACATCCGGTGGCCGGCCCGCTTGTAGCCGGCGTGGCCGTAGCCCTCGTCCTTGCACCGGTCGTAGCCGGTGCACAGGTAGGTGATCGAGGCCTGCGACGTGGGCAGCGGACCGAGCAGCGACACCACCACCGCCAGCAGCACGCCCAGCGGCACACCTGCGAGCAGGCGCGCGCGTCGAGACGTGGGGGGCGAGGTCACGGGACGGCATTCAACCTGATGTCAAGGCGGCGCGCCACAAAAACCACAAGATTCTCATCCGACTCAGGCGTCCCTCGCGTGTCTCCCAACCTTTTCCCGCCCCCACGGCGTTGGAGGGGCAGGATGACGAGCCCGAGGGGGTGGCATGGCGGTTCCGGAGGACTTCTCCGACTGGCTGATCGGGCAGCGCTCGGCGCTCCTCCGGTCCGCCCTGCTGCTGACCGGTGACCTCGCGGCGGCCGAGGACCTGGTGCAGGAGGCGGCGATCAAGGTCGCCGCACGCTGGGACCGGCTGCGCGACCAGCAACCCACGGCGTACGCGCGGCGGATCCTCTACCGCGACCACGCCAGCTGGTGGCGCAGGCGCCGGGAGACACCGACGGCCGTCGACCAGGACCGGCCGCTCCCCGGGCCCGACCACGAGCAGCGCAGCGTGCTGCTCGGCGTCCTGGCCGGCCTGCCGCCGGGGCAGCGCGCCGTGATCGTGCTGCGCTACTTCGACGACCTCACCGAGCGCCAGACCGCTGATCTGCTCGGAGTGTCCGTCGGCACCGTCAAGAGCCAGGCCCACGCCGCGCTCACCCGCCTGCGCTCGCACGGCGAGCTGCGCGACCTCGTCGGAGAGGAGACCCGACCATGACCGAGCAGCTCGCCCGCGCCCTGCGTGAGGCGACCGAGGACGTCGCGTCGGCGCTCCAGCCGGAGCAGGTCTGGGAGCGCGCGCGGGTCCGGCGTCGCCGCACCGCCCTGGTGGCCGTCGGCACGGCCGCCGCGTCGGTCGCCGCCGTCGTGGCGGTCGCGGCCGGACTCGCCGGCACCCCCGAGACGCCCGACCCGACGCCGGCCCCGCCGACGCGTACGCCGACGTCCACGCCCAGCCTCGACGACACGGCTTCCGTGGGCGTGGTGAACCGGGCCCAGCTGCTGCCGGCCACCGACCCGATCGACTGGGCGGACCTCCCGGCGTACCCGCGCGACCTCGGCTACTGGCTCTCGCCGGAGCGGCCGGTGCCGCTCGCCGACGACCCGGTGGCCCGCGCCACGACCGCCCTGCAGTACGACCTCGGCGGCGCCGCGAACGTCGTGGTGATCGGCGACGACGGCCGCTGGCGCTCGCTCGACGTCTCGGGCCTCGACCTCGACGATCGCGACGGTGGCGTGCTCGGGCTGCACCGGGGGTCGCTCTCCCCCGACGGCACCCGGCTGGCCCTCGGGGTGGCCGACGGCGTCGCGGTCGTCGACCTCACCACCGCCCGGACCACGACCTTCCCGGTCGCGGGCCTCGGCCCGGTGTGGGGAGGCCGGTACGTCTTCTGGGAGCCGGGCGGCGAGGCGGTGCTGATGTCGCGGGGCTACTGGACGTCGGGCAACGACGCCACGTTCGCCTACCCCGACGGGTGGCGGGTGGACCTCGCGGACGGCCAGGTGTCCCGGGTGCCGTTCGACCCCGAGCACGCCGCGCTCCTGGGCGACGGCAGCGTGCTGGCCGACCACTGGTCGGTCCGCGCCGGCCACGAGTGGGAGCACCACTCCCCCGGGAGCGCGACGTCGCTGGACATCTCCACCGACCTGCTCGGTGTGCTCGACGGCCTCAGCGCGAACGGCGACCTGGTGGTCGCCCGGCGCGAGCTCACGGCCAGGTGGCCGGACCGGGCCTGGGACCGCAGCGGGTTCGTGGCGCTGGACCCGCAGGGAGAGGTCATGTCGATGCTGCCCGTCCGCGGGGTCGACCAGAACGGCGGCGGTGGCCGCGTCGTCGGCTGGGTCGACGAGACCGTCGTGGTGCTGGCGATGCCCGGGCCGGGCGGCAATCCCCTGCGCACCGTCGCGTGGGACGTGGCGACCGGCGAGCTGTGGCGCGGGCCGGAGATGCTCGACAGCTCGCGGGTCTCGCTGGCCGCCCCCTGACCTGTCCCGATTCCGGTCGCCGGCGGCGCCGGTGAGAGGATCGCCGCCATGCCCGGCACCAACCTCACCCGCGACGAGGCCACGACCCGCGCCGACCTGCTCGCGGTGCACACCTACGCCGTCGACCTGGACCTCACGACCGGGCCGGACACGTTCCGCTCGACGACGACGCTGCGGTTCACCTGCAGGGAGCCCGGGAGCGAGACCTTCGCGGAGCTGGTCGACGCGACCGTGCAGTCGATCACCCTCAACGGGCACGCGCTCGACCCGGCGACGGCGTACGCCGACAGCCGGATCGCGCTCCCCGACCTGGCCGCAGACAACGAGCTGGTCGTGGTCGCGGACTGCACCTACAGCCACACCGGCGAGGGCCTGCACCGCTTCGTCGACCCCGTGGACGGTCGCGTCTACTGCTACAGCCAGTTCGAGGTGCCCGACGCCCGTCGGGTCTACACCACCTTCGAGCAGCCCGATCTCAAGGCCCGGTTCACCTTCACCGTCTCCGCCCCCGACCACTGGAAGGTCGTCTCCAACGCACCGACCCCGGAGCCCAAGCCGGCGGGCGACGGCTCGGCCGTGTGGCACTTCCCCGAGACCCGGCCGATGTCGACCTACGTCACCGCGGTCGTCGCCGGCGAGTACCACGAGGAGCTCGCCGGCTACGAGGGCAAGCACGGCACCATCCCGCTCGGCCACTACTGCCGGCAGTCGCTGGTCGAGCACCTCGACCTCGACGAGGTGCTGCTGCTGACCCGGCAGGGCTTCGAGTTCTTCGAGGAGGCCTTCGACCACCCGTACCCGTTCGAGAAGTACGACCAGCTCTACGTGCCGGAGTACAACATGGGCGCGATGGAGAACGCCGGGTGCGTCACCCTCCGCGACGAGTACCTCCCGCGCAGCCGCCAGGACCGCTCGTTCTACGAGTTCCGCGCCGCGGTGATCCTCCACGAGATGGCCCACATGTGGTTCGGCGACCTGGTGACCATGAAGTGGTGGGACGACCTGTGGCTCAACGAGTCGTTCGCCGAGTGGGCCTGCTACCACGCGGCTGTGCAGGCCACGGAGTTCACCGAGTCGTGGACCGGGTTCACCAACTCCCGCAAGCAGACCGGCTACCGGCAGGACCAGCTGCCGAGCACGCACCCGATCGCGGCCGACAACGTCGACCTCCACGCCGTGGAGGTCAACTTCGACATGATCACCTACGCCAAGGGCGCCGCGGTCCTCAAGCAGCTGGTCGCCTGGGTGGGGCTCGACCCGTTCCTCACCGGCCTGCACCAGTACTTCCGCGACCACGCCTACGGCAACAGCACCTTCGCCGACCTGCTCTCGGCGCTCGAGGCCTCCTCGGGCCGCGAGCTCGACGGCTGGGCGGCCGAGTGGCTGCAGACCGCCGGGGTGAACACGCTCGCGCCGGAGTTCGAGCTCGACGACGAGGGCCGCTACGCGACGTTCGCCGTCCGGCAGACCGCCCACCCCGACTGGCCGACGCTGCGACGCCACCGGATCGCGATCGGTCTCTACGACGACGTCGACGGGTCGCTGGTACGCCGCGACCGGATCGAGGTCGACGTCCAGGGCGAGCTGACCACCCTCGACGAGCTCGTCGGCCACCGGCAGCCCGACCTGCTGCTGCTCAACGACGAGGACCTCGCCTACGCCAAGATCCGGCTCGACGAGCGCTCCCTCACCACGGCGGTGGAGGAGCTCGGACGGCTCGACGACTCGCTCGCCCGCGCCGTCGTCTGGGGCGCCGCGTGGGACATGACCCGCGACGCGCAGATGCGCGCCACCGACTTCGTCCACCTGGTGCTGCGCAACATCGCCGCCGAGACCGATCCGTCCGGCCTCTCGACGCTGCCCAGGTTCGCCGTCCTCGCGGCGCACGCCTACTCGGCGCCGGCGCACCGCGAGCAGCTGCTCGACGAGTGGGAGCAGGGCCTGCGGACGCTCGTCGAGCAGGCCGCGGCGGGCACCGACCACCAGCTGACGTTCGTCCGCCACTACGCGCTGGCGGCGCGGAGTGACGGCGCGGTCGGCGACCTGCGTGCGCTGCTCGACGGCTCGTGGACGCCGGAGGGGCTCCAGGTCGACCAGGACCTGCGCTGGACGCTGCTCACCGGCCTGGCGCGCAACGACCGCGTCGACGACGCCGAGATCCTCGCCGAGCAGGAGCGGGACGGGACGATCGTCGGACAGGAGCGCGCCGCGGCCGTGCGCGCCTCACGCCCCACGGCCGAGGCCAAGGCCGAGGCGTGGGACACGGTCATGCAGCAGCAGACCCCGAACGAGACCTCTCGCTCGATCGTGCTCGCGTTCATGCGCCACGGCCAGGCCGACGTGCTGGCGCCGTACCTCGAGGCCTACCTCGAGGCGGCGGAGACGATCTGGGACACCCTCGGCACCCACAAGGCGTCGGTGGTCCTGGAGCACATCTTCCCGAGGCCGCTGGCCTCTCCCGAGCTGCTCGAGCGGGTGGACGCGTGGCTCGCGACCACCCCGGCCAAGGCCGGGGCCCGGCGCTACGTCGCCGAGGGGCGCGCGGACGCCGCGCGAGCTCTCGCGGCGCAGGAGCGCGACGCCCGCGCCTGAGGCGACGACCCAGCGCTCACACGTGACGAGTCTGGGGCGCCCGGGCGTGCTCGGCGAGCTGGGCGACGCCACGGACCAGCCCGCCGACCAGGTCGCCCTCGGCGAACGCCGAGCGCATCTGGAGGACGGCGAGCTCGACCGACTGGTCGTCGAGCACCCGGCGTACGTCGGCTCCGGTGACCACCTCGATCGCCCGCGCCCGCGGGTCGACCATCACCAGCACGCTGCGGTCGGGCGCCACGGAGGCGCTGTGGAGCCGCTCGGCGAAGCCGCGGGGCGTGCCCTCGGCGCGCCCGACGAACACCGAGAACTCGTAGCGGCTGGCCTGCTCGGCCGCCCGGATCGCCTTGTCGATCTCGTGACGGTCGGAGTCGCGGAGCTCACCAGCTGCCACTGGCACCACCCGTGGGTCCGAGCTCGCGCGGTGGTGTGCTCTCGAGCTCACCGGCGGGGCGGTCGGGGCCGCCGAACCACTGGTCGGGTGTCGAGGTGGTGGGCAGCAGCTTCTCGCCCTTGGCCAGCGCCGGCGTGAGCACCAGGCCGACGATGACGACGAAGAGCACCGCCGGCAGGGCGAAGATCACCGTCAGCATCTGCAGCAGGCTCACGTCGTCGGGGGTGCTCCAACCCTCGGGCACCTCGGCGTGGGCGGGGGCCGCCGCCAGCAGCGACAGCACGGCGGCCGTCAGGACCACACCGGTCCGGCGGGCGAGGCGGGTCGTCGTCGGGGTCACGCGCCGAGGATATCGGAAGCCGGCACCGCGGACGGAGGACCCGTCGTGGGGCACCCCGACGAGTCTCCGGCGGAGTCCCGACGTCGACTCCGTCACATTGTCCGCCGTCCCGCGTGCACCGATTTTGGATGCCGCGCGAGATCGCAATACTGGGTCTCCATGTGGCAGCTCACGACGACCAACCCCTGCGCGACCGACGAGGCGGTGTGCAACTACGTGAGGGACACCACGGGCAGTGACCAGGCGGCGTGGGTCGCCAAGTTCCTGATCGGGAGCCCGCTCGCGGTCGCGGGGCTGATCCTCCTCTTCTTCGTGCTCCGCTGGGCCCTCAACCGCCTCGTCGACCGGCTGGTGAAGCGCGCCGAGTCCGGCGCGCTCACCGCGAAGGTCGGCCGGCTCTCGCTGGGCGCCGGACGCGCCAAGGCGCCCAGCCCGACCGAGCTGGCCACCGCGACCCGGCGGGTCCAGCGGGCCAAGGCGATGGGCTCGCTGCTCAAGAGCGTCATCACCGGCGTGCTGCTCGCGGTGATCGGCACCATGGTGCTGGCCGAGGTCGGCGTCAACGTCGGGCCGATCATCGCCAGCGCCGGCATCGTCGGCATCGCGCTGGGCTTCGGCGCGCAGAGCCTGGTGAGCGACTACCTCGCCGGCGTGTTCATGGTCTTCGAGGACCAGTACGGCGTCGGCGACGAGGTCGACCTCGGCGAGGCGATCGGCACCGTGGAGGCGGTCAGCCTGCGGGTCACCCGGGTGCGCGACGTCAACGGCACCGTCTGGTACGTCCGCAACGGCGAGATCGTCCGCGTCGGCAACATGTCCCAGAACTGGGCCCGCACGGTGCTCGACGTCAGCGTCGGCTACCAGGAGGACCTCGCCCGGGTGCGGCGGGTCCTCGAGGACGTCGCGCACGACATGTGGGAGGACGAGGACTTCAAGGGCCGGATCATCGAGGAGCCCTCGGTGTGGGGGGTCCAGGAGCTCGGCATCGACGGCGTCGTCGTCCGGGTCGCGCTCAAGACCGCGCCGCTCGAGCAGTGGGCGGTGGCCCGCGAGATGCGGATGCGGATCAAGACCCGCTTCGACCACGAGGGCATCGAGATCCCGTTCCCGCAGCGCATGGTCTGGCACCGCTCGACCGCGGACCAGGACGGCGAGCCCGCGCCCGCGACCACCGCGGAGCCGTCCGCGTGACCGCCCGGCACAATGAGCCGGTGACCACGTTCTACGAGGAGGTCGGCGGGTTCGAGACGTTCCGCCGGATCGTCCACCGCTTCTACGAGGGCGTGGCCGAGGACGAGGTGCTGCGGGCTCTCTACCCGGAGGAGGACCTCGGCCCGGCCGAGGAGCGGTTCCTGCTCTTCCTCGTGCAGTACTGGGGTGGCCCGACGACGTACTCCGACACCCGCGGTCATCCGCGGCTGCGGATGCGGCACGCGCCGTTCGCGGTGACGCCGGAGGCGGCGCAGCGGTGGCTGGTGCACTTCCGCGAGGGCCTGGACTCGGTGGACCTCACCCCGGAGCAGGACGCGCGGTTCTGGGACTACGTCACGCACGCCGCCCAGTTCATGGTCAACACGTTCGAACAGCCGCAGTGAGCCGCTCGCGGTAGTCGTCGGCCGGCTTCGCCGGCTTCCCGGTGGCGGGGTCGACGAACACCACCACGACGCGGGCCCGCGACAGCACGGTGTCGCCGTCGCAGATCTCGCCCTGCACGGTCATCGAGGTCGACCCGACGTCGGAGACCCAGGACCAGGAGTCATAGGGCTCGGGCCGGAACAGGATCGGCACCGCGTAGTCGACGTCGATCCGGGCGACCACGACCGGCGGCGGACGGCCTTCGTCGCCGAGCCCCTCCCACAGTCGTCCGAACAGCCGGATCCGGGACTCCTGGAAGTACTCGAAGTACTTCACGTTGTTGGTGTGGCCGTAGACGTCCACGTCGGAGAACCGGACGTGGACCGGGTAGTGTCCGAGCTCGTCCCGGACCGGGTCGACCCGCCGGGACCGCACCGGCTCGCCGGTCTCGAGGTAGCGCTCGAGCGCCTGCCGCTCCTCGGCCGAGATGCGCCGCGGCCGCTCGGTGGCGAACACGTACGGGGTCAGCACCGTGCTGGCGCGGGCATAGACACGTCGGCCGTCGTCGGTGTCGTGGAAGATCTCGTAGGCCAGCGTGAACGACGCGGCCCGGATCTCGGTCACCCACACCTCGATGCTCACGGTCTCCCGGCCGAACATGAGGGGCGCGGCGTACGACACCTCGTGTCGGACGACCACCACGCCCTCGACCAGCCCGCCCTCGGCGGTCGCCTGCGGTCCGTGGTGGCGCAGCAGGTCGACCCGGGCCTCCTGGAGGTAGTCGACGTACGTCACGTTGTTGACGTGGCCGAGCAGGTCGAGGTCGGCCCAGCGCATCGGGCACTCGTAGCGGTGGCGCACGGGTGCGACTCTGCCAGAGAGCAGCTCTTCCCGCGGATCGCGGGCAGGAGCACACTGGAGGCGTGGACACCGTCCGCGAAGCGCTCCTGATCGCCGTGTGCGCCCTGGTCTCGATCGCTGCCGTCGTGCCGCTCGTCATCGTGTGGCGCGACGACCACAAGTGGCTGGACCGGCAGGGTCGTTGAGCGCGCCCAAGGGCTCAGCGCATCCGGGCGAGGTCCCGTCGGACGTAGCGCAGGTGCGCCCACTCCTCCTCCAGGATCACGCGGAGGCAGTCGCCGACGCTCGGACGCCAGCCGAAGCCCCACGGGTCCTCGCGTTCCTCCGCGAGCAGCTCTGCCGTGACCGTGGCCAGGAAGTCGGTCACCAGCTGCTGTCGCTCGGCCCGCACGGCGAGGATCTCGTCGTACGTCGGCTGGTCCGCACGGAAGACCGACAGGTCGAAGCCCATCTCCTCGGCACCGGTGAAGATCTGGCCGATCTCATGGAAGGGCTGCTCGATCCGCAGGATCCCGCCGCGGAGCCAGGCGTCGGTCGCCAGGACGAGGTGGCGCAGGGTCTGGGCCAGCGACCACTCGTCGTCCACCTGGGCGTCCACCAGTTCCCGGGGTGTGTCCGCCACGGTTGTCCGCCACGCGGCCCGGACGGCGACCCACCCCTCGCGCAGGCCGTCGGGCGTCTGCGCCCTCTGCAGCTCGCGACCCGGGAACTGCCGGTTGAGCTCGGCGTCGACGAGCGGCACCACGTCGACCCCGTTGACGACGAGGCTGCCCTGGAACAGGTCGTGGCTGTCGATGTCGAGTCCGTCCACGTCGACGCCGCGCATCGTCACCCCGCTGACGTCGGAGAACCGCACGGTCGCGCCCTTGAGGCTCGACCTGACGAACGTCGCGCCCTCGAACTCCCGGGTCGCGGAAAAGGTCGTCATCGCCCCATCATCCCCGCCCCGAGGCTCGGCTACGTTGGCCGCGAGACCGACCCACCATGGTGGACTTCGGTCCCGAGCACGGCACACGGGCCACGAGGGAGCCGCCGATGGACGACTGGCGGAGGGTCACGCGGGCGGTGTTCGCCCGGCACAGCAATCCCTGGAGCGCATGGACGAGGTGGGCGAGCACGCCGCTGCTGCTCCTCCCGGTGTGGCGACACAGCTGGCGCGACGCGGCGCTGGTCGGCGTGTGGATGGCGGCCAACCCGGTGGTGTTCAGCCCGCCCGCGGACGAGCGGGCGTGGGCGACCCGGGCGATCCTCGGTGAGGAGCAGTGGATCGCCGAGCGACCGATCGACGTCGCCCTGGCAGTCGACGCCGCCGCGACCGCGGCGGGGCTGGTCGCGCTGGTCGCCGCCCACCGGCACCGCGCGAGGGCGGCCACCGCGGCCACGGTGCTGGAGATGGGGCTGCTGATGGCGTACTGGGAGCTGATGGCTCGCTACCACGACCGCCACCGTGGTCTCACCGCGGGCGCGGCGGAGTCCCGGTGACCACGTCGGTCCAGGTGCTGTCCGGGCCCCTCGACGACGAGCGGCGCGGCGCTCTGGTCTTCGACGGTCACCTGCTGGTGTTCACGAGCGTGCCCGCCCTCGTCGAGCTGGCGGAGCTGAGCCAGGAGGTGATCCCGGACCCCGTACGGGAGACCGACATCGAGCAGGTGAAGGACCAGTTCCGACGGAACCCGCGCGTCGTCGGGCTCGTCCGGGTCGCCCTGGAACAGGTGGGTCTGGAACCCGCGCGCACCTACTGGGACCGGCCCCGGCTGCGCATCGTCCCGCCGGCCACCGATCGCGAGGTCGGGACCATCGGTTTCCACCGGGACACCTGGGGCTCCAACCTGCTCGCCCAGACCAACTGGTGGCTCCCGCTGCGCCCCCTCACCCACGAGCGCACCATCGCGTTCTATCCCGAGTACTGGTCGAAGCCGATCGCGAACACCAGCGCCGACTGGGACCTCGCCGCGATCCGCGAACGCCGACGCGCCGGGCTGCCGCTCGGAGACCTGCCGATCGTCCCGTCACCGACCACGCCGCCACGCACCGACTCCGAGCTCAGGGTGGTGCTGGAGCCCGGTGACCTCCTCTGCTTCTCCGGAGCCCACCTGCACGCGAGCGTCCCGAACACCTCGGCAGGAACCCGGGTGAGCGCGGAGCTGCGCACGATCAACAGTGACGACCTCGCGCACGGACGTGGCGCCCCCGACCTCGACGGGGACGCTCCCGGGACGCAGTTCCAGTGGTTCAGGTCGATCACCGACGGCTCGCCGCTCCGCGGCAGCGACGGTGGCACCTCCCCTCCTCCCCCCGACGGCGATCCCGGCTGAGCCGCCGAGGGCCCCCTTCCCCCCGGGTGGCCACGGCGCCAGACTGCACCCATGGCCGTCGTCCTCAGACTCACCGTGTCGCCCGCGACTCGGGAGCAGTTCAACGCGCTGGACGACCTGGTGGGCGACGCCATGTCATCCGCCGGAGGACCACCTGCCGGACTGATGTCCCACGTGGTCCATCCGGAAGGCGATGGCTTCGTCATCGCCGACGTGTGGCGCTCGGAGACCGAGGGCCGCGACGTCCGCCAGCAGCCCGGCCGACGACGGCTGCCCGGTCCCGAGGCGTCGCGGGCGGTGCTGGACTGGGCGAGATCGTCCGGGCACGAGCGGCTCAGGCCACGGTCTGGGACTGGAACGTCGCTTCTCGCGCCGTCCTCGCCAAGCTCGGATTCGTCGAGACCGGGCGTGAGGACACCAGCCACGGGTCCAACCTGGTCCTGTCGAAGCAGCTCTGACCGGCGGACCCTGCCCCTCCGCACGGTTCTCAGCGCTGGATCTCGATCAGGAGGACCCAGGCATTCAAGGTGCAGGCGATGAACGCTGCGACGACGCCGGCCAGGACCCAGTACAGCCCGCCGCCGGTCCCGAGGACGAGACTGACCCCACCCAGCAGCAGCAGGAGGGCGGGGGCCAGGAGGATCGCGATCGGGAACAGGAACCAGTGCAGCGGATCGCCGGGAGCCCTCTTCATCGGAAGGTGGCTGACCAGGATCAACGTTGCCAGGGCTCCAGAAGCGACCACGGTCTCTACTCCCAAGGCGCTGCGGCCCTGTCCCGGGACGAGGGTGAACAAAGCGATCGCGAGGACCACCACCAGGGTGCCCAGCGTGGCGGCCGCCCGGGCTGGCAGACGCGGATACTGCAGGATCCGTTCGAGGTTGATGGACACGGCGACGAACAACAACCCGGTCAGTGCAGCCGCCGCGCCGGCAACGGCGACTCCGAAGTCACTCCATGCTTCCGCGTGGTACACGCGCAGAGTCTAGGAGCGGCGCTGGGTGCGATGCCGGGTCGCCAGATGCCCGCGGCCGCTCGCATGCCACTGGCCCCGCCCGGGTGGCGGGGTGCGGGGCGGGGTCAATCTCGGGGTGGTGGCCGGCGGTCGACGGAGACGTCGCGGGTGCCGGTGTGGTCGCGGAGGTACT